>CAVTIO010000005.1:0-779172 GCA_963734935.1 uncultured Chloroflexia bacterium
GGGAGTGGGGTGGCCTACGGGGCTCGAACCCGTAACCTCTGGAGCCACAACCCTTAGGAGCCGCCACTTTGGTGCGTGAAACCAGCCGGTAGGTGAAAAAGATCGCTGGAGACTGCAGCAATCTCGAGGTTGAACGCACGGTCTCAGAGAGTCAGCACGCCGGAGCGGCAGAGCACCGCGGTGTTGCCGATGTCGAGCGGCGCACCGCCAGCGGCCAGCGGCACGACGTGGTCGACGGTCGGGTCGGCGGCGCGGTGGGCGTGGCGCTGGTAGCCCGGGCACCAGTTGCAGTGCTCGCCAAGCCACGCTCGCAGCACGTGGGCGCTGAGTCGCTGCCAGGCCCGCGTGCTGGACGGGGCGTCGACCGGTCCTGTTGGACTGCCGGGCGTGGTCGGTGCAGCGGCTACCCGCGCGGCTGGTGACGACACCACAGACCGTGCACAGCTTCACCCGCAAATCGTCGATGGGATGGGCGGCGCGGTCTATTCGCCCGAGGTCGAACGCACGGTCTCAGAGTCAGCACGCCGGAGCGGCAGAGCACCGCGGTGTTGCCGATGTCGAGCGGTGCACCGCCAGCGGCCAGCGGCACGACGTGGTCGACGGTCGGGTCGGCGGCGCGGTGGGCGTGGCGCTGGTAGCCGGGGCACCAGTTGCAGTGCTCGCCAAGCCACGCTCGCAGCACGTGGGCGCTGAGTCGCTGCCAGGCCCGCGTGCTGGACGGGGGCGTTGTACCGGCTCCTGTTGGACTGCCGGGCGTGGTCGGTGCAGCGGCTAACCGCGCGGCTGGTGACGACACAACAGACCGTGCACAGATTCACCCGCAAATCATCGATGGGATGGGCGGCGCGGTCTATTCGCCCGTGGTGCTACGCCTCAAGGGCAGCGCCCGCCCGCCGCGATTGGGACGCGGAGGCAGCGCCTCCGACACCCGGTCACATCTCCATCGACGGCCGGTAGGCCGGATCGAGGTACTTCGCCGGATCCTCTTCGAAGTCGAGCTTGCACCCTTTGCCGCAGAAGGTGTAGGTCTGGCCCTCGTGCTCGCTGGTCAGGCCCACCTCGTGCGCGTGCGTGACGTCGACGGTCATGCCGCACACGGGGTCCGTTGCCGTCGTCTGTTGATCGGTCATCGTGGCTCTCCTTGGGTGGTTGGCAGCGACTGCCCTCTCGGTCATCGTGGTCGCGGGCTCTTTCAACTACACCCGGCGTGAAGCACGCGCCAGTCAGTGAACATGGGCTCCCGGGCTATCCCAGTCGAATTTCCGTGTCGACGTGCGCTGGACGCCAGTGCCACGACCCTTGGCCAGTCTCTGGTTCGGACCTACGACCGAGTCCTATACGATCTCCAGGGTCTGGCTCGGTGTCGTCCACTGTGCATACGACCGAGCCGGTGCGCGCCGCCACCGGGTGCGGGATCGGTAGGGCCAGCCTGTGTCTCCGTACGAACAGGGTCTGATCGCCAGTCTGCTGGCCGGCCTGGCGACCGGGATCGGCGGCATCCCGGTCCTCCTCGGCGGTCGGCTGCCGCATCGCGTGTTCGACGGCTTGGTGGGCTTCGCGGCGGGCGCGATGATCGTCCTGGCGGCGCTGGAGCTCATCCCCGAGGCCTTCAGCCATGGCTATGCGCGGGAGGCTGCGGTCGGGCTGCTGGGCGGGATCGTGCTTGCGCTCGGCCTGCTCGCCGGACCGGGATAGCCAGTCGCGTCGGACGCCGCGACCCACGAAGGTCGCCCCCCGAATGTGCCGTTCGGCACTAGCTGCTCGCTATTGGCATATAGATGCTATTGGCATATGGATGCCGATACCCAGGTCAACCATCAGGTCGATCCACATCACCACGACGACGGCTACCGCGGCTGGGTCCGCCCTGGTGGCCGGCGTGGCCGGTGGCTCGAACCTTTCTTGCTGCGTCTCGTGGCCGACGGCGAGGCTCACGGCGGGGCGTTGATCACACGCTTGAACGAGCTCTGCCTCGCGCCCGATGGGGTCGACGTTGGGATGGCCTACCGAACGTTGCGCGAGCTCGAAGGCGAGGGACTCGTGGAGTCAACATGGGTGACAGATGACGGACCGCCTCGGCGCACCTACCGCCTGACCCAGATGGGGCGCCGGGCACTCCACGAGTGGATCGCGGTGATGCACGAGCGGGCTCGGCTGATCGACGCCTTTCTGGATGGAACGGAGCGCCTCGACCGAGGCGAAGGAGACTGACATGGGTTGCGCGCATGGCTGGCACGGTTGCGGACACTGGTACGGTCCGCCCTACGGCGGGGGCTGGTACGAGCCTGCAGAGTGGTACGAGGAAGCCGACCGGCCGATCCGACGCCGCTCGCGGGGTTACCGCCGGCCCGAGGGCGAGACGGCACCCGAGGAGCTCGAGATGCGGCTGGACGAGCTGCGGGACGAGATCCGTCGTGTGGAGAACGAGCTCGTGAGCCTGCGTGGCTCGCACGAGGCCGCTTCCGGGACGACCTAGTGACGTCGAGCCGGGCGATCGGAGGAGGGTGGCCGTGATCCAGACCTCGTGCGCTTGGACGAGCGCGA
The DNA here is from genome assembly GCA_963734935.1 of uncultured Chloroflexia bacterium. Taxonomy (GTDB): domain Bacteria; phylum Chloroflexota; class Limnocylindria; order Limnocylindrales; family CSP1-4; genus CAIXZV01. The sequence continues at coordinate 2,545 of CAVTIO010000005.1, forward strand.
CCCATGCCCTGCCGATCGCCTTCGGCCCCGTCCGCTCCCGTCGCCTCGGGTGGAGCCTTGGGATCAACAACGTCCCGCCCAAGACATGCACCTATTCGTGCGTCTACTGCCAGGTCGGTGCGACCGACCGGGCGCGTCTTGAGCGCGAAGTGTTCTTCGAACCCGACGCCATCGTGGCGGCGGTGGGTGAGCGCCTCGCCGAGTGCCGCGCGACCGGCCAGCCGGTCGACTACGCGACGTTCGTGCCGGACGGCGAGCCCACCCTCGACCGCCACCTTGGCGAGGCCATTCGCGGCGTCGCGGCACGCGGCGTCACGGTGGCCGTCATCACGAACGGCTCGCTCCTCTGGCGGGACGACGTCCGAGCGGAGCTGATGCCCACCGACTGGGTGTCGTGCAAGGTCGACACGGTCGATGACGCGACCTATCGACGGCTCAACCGTCCGATCGGGGACCTCCGCCTCGAGGCGGTCCTCGACGGGATGCGGCGCTTCGCCGCGGAGTATCGCGGGGACCTCGTGACAGAGACGATGCTCGTGGCCGGCCTCAACGACGATGAGGCCTCGATCCGCCGGACGGCAGCCTTCGTCAGCGCACTCGATCCGCTCCGGGCATACGTCGCGATTCCTACCCGTCCGCCGGCCGAGCCGTGGGTGCTGGCACCCGCCGAGGACGTCGCCAGCCGCGCGGCCGACATCTTCCGCACGTACGACGTCCTGACGTTGTCCCTGGTCGAGGAGATCGACGAGAGCGAGGCGCCGTTCGCAGTCGCCGGAGATCCCGCCCAGGGTCTGCTCGGGATCGTCGCCGTGCACCCCATGACCGAGTCTGCTGCTCGCGATTACCTTGCCCGGGCCGGCGCCGACTGGGCGGTCGCCAGGCGGTTGCTCCGCGACGGCCTGATCCAGACGGTCCGGCATGGGGACGAGACATACCTGCGTGGTGTGCTCGAACGGCCGGAGTCGACGGCACCGTCCCCGAGACGCCCTGGCCGCGTGAGGAGGCGAGTGAGGTGAATCGATGACGGGGAACGAGCGCCGCCATGATCTGGGCCCGGCGGGTACTGCGTCTGCCCGAAATGCGAAATGCGGGTCCCGCACCCGCGGGGTGTCCGGTGCGAGGAGGAGCGTTGTCCGAAGTGCAGCGGAGAGATGCTCCGCGAGGGCTCTGGCCATTACCGGCTCTGGCTCGCGAAGCACAAGCGGGAGCGGACCCGTGGACCGAGGACGGAGGCAGGGACATGACCATCGCAGCGATCCACACACCGCCGGTGGCGCATCCCACCGACGACGTCTTCGTGGTCGTCGACAACGCCGAGCGTGCCGACGCGACGATCCGCGCCCTGCGCGCCGCGGGCTTCTCGGAGGCGGACATCCACGTCTTCCGAGGGCGAGCGGAGATCGTCGTGCTCGCGCGCGCCTGGGCACGACACCTGGACGGGCCGGCATTCCTTGTGTCGATCCTGGCGGCCTTCCTGAACGACGAGCGGAACATGGAGGAGATCTACGCATCCTCCGGCCTCGCCGGTCATGTCGTCCTGGCGGTCCACACCCGGAGCCTCGATGGCGTCGACGAGGCGACGCGCGTGCTCCGCGACAGCGGGGCGCACGACACGTGGTACTTAGGCCGCTGGACGAAAGCGGCCCCTTGGCCTGGCGGGGCGGAACGCGAAGTCACGAGAGGGACTGGTGGAGAACATGATGATCGAGGAGAAGGACCAGCCTACGGCTCCCGCGCAGGGGCTCGTTGTCCATGACCTGGCGCGGCTACTGGCCGACACGTACACCCTCTACCTCAAGACACAGGGCTACCACTGGAACGTGGTCGGGCCGAACTTTCGATCGCTCCACCTGATGTTCGAGGAGCAGTACGAGGAGCTGAGCGACGCCGTCGACGAGATCGCCGAGCGGATCCGCACCCTCGGCCCGCTCGCCCCGGGGTCGTATCGGGAGATGGCGGCCCTGGCGTCCGTGAGTGACGAGGAGGGCGCACCCGAGGCGATGGAGATGGTCAGCCGGCTGATCGATGCGAACGAGGTCGTCATCCGGACGGCCGGCGCGGTCGTCCGGGCGGCCGAGGCGATCGGTGATCCTGCGTCGCTCGATCTGGCGACGCAGCGGATCGCCGTTCACGAGAAGACGCTCTGGACGCTCCGCGCGACGGCGGCCGGGGGGTAAGCACCATGGCCGAATGGCCGTCGGATATCGAGTCCATCGCCCGGCTGCTCGTCGCCCCCCGCAAGGGCATCCTCGCCGCCGACGAATCGCACGGCACGATCGGGAGGCGCTTCCGCGCCGTCGGCATCGAGTCGACCGAGGCGACTCGGCGGGCCTACCGCAACCTGCTGTTCACGACGCCCGGTGTCGAGGCACACATCAGTGGGGCGATCCTGTTCGACGAGACGATCCGCCAGGGATCCGATGACGGCACGCCGTTCCCGGACTTCCTGGCGCGGCGGGGAGTCATTCCCGGGATCAAGGTGGACCGTGGCGCGAAGGCGCTGGCGGGGGCGCCCGGCGAGAAGGTCACGGAGGGGCTCGACGGACTCCGCGAGCGACTTGCGGAGTACCGCGACCTTGGTGCTCGGTTCGCGAAGTGGCGGGCGGTGATCGGGATCGGCTCCGACCTGCCGACCGACTATGCGATCCGGGTCAACGCCCAGGCACTGGCCCGCTTCGCCGCGCTGGCCCAGGAGGCCGACCTCGTCCCGATCGTCGAGCCCGAGGTGCTCATGGATGGCGAGCACACCATCGAACGCAGCTTCGAGGCCACCGGGCGCACGCTCGAGGCGGTGTTCAGCGAGCTCTACGCCCAGCAGGTGCGGCTTGAGGCGGTGCTGCTGAAGCCGAACATGGTCCTGGCCGGCTACGAGTGCCCGGAACAGGCGACGCACGCGGAGGTCGCCGAGCGGACGATCTGCGCCCTCCGCCGTCACGTGCCGGCGGCTGTGCCCGGCATCGTCTTCCTGTCCGGCGGTCAGAGCGACGAGGACGCAACCGCCAACCTCGACGCGCTCAATCGCATGGCCAGACAGCCATGGCGGCTGTCGTTCTCGTTCGGCCGGGCCCTCCAGGCAGCGGCGCTCAAGGTGTGGGCCGGCGATCCGGGCAACGCGCCGGCGGCGCAGGGCGTGTTCGCCGGTCGGGCAGCGCAGACGGGGGCAGCCTGTGGCGGGATGTACTCGCCGCAGGCCGAACCCGTGGTTGCGCTCGACCGCGAGGGGTGATGCGTGCGTCGTTCAGAGCCTCTGCAGTCGCGCGTCGCGCCACCCGGTCAACGCCAACTGGTCCTGCTGCGGCACGGTGAGAGCGCCTGGAACCGGGGGAACCGGTTCACAGGCTGGACCGACGTCGACCTGTCGGCGGCCGGAAACGCCGAGGCTCACGCGTCGGCAAGGCTCCTGCGCGAGGCCGGCCTCGACTTCAATGTCGCGTTTACCTCGGTCCTCAAGCGGGCGATTCGCACGCTCTGGATCGTGGCCGACGACCTCGACCGGATGTGGGTGCCGGTTCACCGCAGCTGGCGGCTGAACGAGCGCCACTACGGCGCGCTGCAGGGGCTCAACAAGGCCGAGACCGCGGCGCGCTTCGGCGAGGCACAGGTCCACAGCTGGCGGCGGAGCTTCCGGGTACGACCACCACCGCTCGAGCCGGGCGACCCCCGCTGGGAGCGAGATGACCCTCGCTATGCGGCGCTTGGCGACGCGGAGCTGCCACGCGGCGAGTCGCTGGCCGACACGATCGCGCGCGTGTCGCCCTGCTGGCACGAGGGGATTGCCCCCGCGCTGCGGGCCGGTCAGCGTGTGCTGGTCGTGGCTCACGGGAACAGCCTGCGTGGGCTCGTGATGTATCTCGACCGACTGGGCGAGGAAGAGATCGCCGCCCTGACCATCCCCACCGGGATCCCACTCGTCTACCGCCTCACTGCCGAGCTCCGACCGATCGATCACCGTTACCTCGGCGAGCCGGCCGAGGTAACGGCAGCAGTCGCCCGCGTCGTTGGCCAGGGTCGGACGGCGGCCTCTGCGGCGGATCCCGCCGCGGAAGGGGACATGCCGTGACCGGGACGCTCATGCGCGGCGTTCGCCGCTCGATCGGCGAGGGGGTTTTCGCCACGGCATTCCTGGCATGGCTCCGTGCCCCGTTGCTGGCGTCTTGGCGGGGCACGATCACCTGGCCGCCGAGCGGTTGTGGACGGATGCGGATGACTCCGCGGGGCGTCACTTTGGCGCTCCTGTCCGCGGTCCTCGGCGTCACCGGTTGCGGTGGCGAGCCAGCGAACGACGGGCGTCCACTGATCGTCGCGACCACGACGATCGTCGGTGAGCTCGTCGCGCACGTCGCGGGCGACCAGGCCCGGGTCGAGGTCCTGATGCCGGTCGGCGCGGATCCGCACGACTTCGAGCCGTCCGCGCGCCAGGCGGCCAGCCTGCGCGACGCCGCGCTGGTGGTCAGCAGCGGTCTGGGCCTCGAGATCGGGCTTGCCGACGCGCTGGAAGCGGCGGCAGAGGAGGGGACGCCGATCCTCGAGCTCGGTCCCGCGCTCGACCCACGGCCGCTGGGCGATGACCCTGGCGTGCAGGACCCGCACTGGTGGCTCGACCCGATCCGTGCGACGCGGGCGGTGGATCTCGTCGGCGAGCGCCTCGGCGAGATCGCCGCAGGCGGCTGGGCGGCACGGGCGACGGACTATGCCGACCAGTTGACGGCCCTCGATGACGAGCTCTGTTCCACCCTCGACGCGATACCGAGCTCGCGACGAACGCTGATCACGAGTCACGCGGCCTTCGGCTACTTCGCCGAGCGGTACGACTTCACAGTCATCGGGGTCCTCGTCCCTGGTGGCTCGACCCAGGCGCAGCCGGATCCGAGACGGCTCGCCGAGCTGGCGTCGGTGATCCGCACCGCAGCCGTGCCGGCGATCTTCGGCGAGACGACGCTGCCGACCAACGTGGCCGACGCGCTGGCGGCGGAGGTCGGCGAGGAGGTCCGGGTGGTCGTCCTCTATACCGGCTCGCTCGGCGAGCCCGGCTCGGGCGCCGACACCTACGTCGGGCTGCTCCGCACGGACGCCGAGCGGATCGCCGAGGCCCTGACCTGACCGTCATGTTCGACTGGCTGACGGACCCCTTCTCGGTCCACTTCATGCAGCAGGCGCTCCTCGGCGGCCTGCTGGCCGCGGTGACCACCTCGCTCATCGGGACGTGGGTGGTCATCCGGGGGATGACCTTCATGGGCGACGCGCTCGCCCACGGTGTCCTGCCCGGCATCGCGCTGGCGTTCGTCCTCGGAGTTGACCTGACCCTCGGCGCCGTCGCCGGGGCGCTCGTCATGGTCGCCGGCATTGCGTTCGTCCACCGCAAGGCCCGCCTGCGCGAGGACACCGGCATCGGTCTGCTCTTTGTCGGGATGCTGGCCCTGGGGGTGATCATCGTCTCGCGGCTGCCGTCGTTCACGACCAGTCTGACGACCTTCCTGTTCGGCGACATCCTCGGCGTGCGATCGTCGGACCTGCTCGTGCAGGCGGCAGCCGCCGCGATCGCCGTCGTCGGGATCGTCGTCCTCTACCGGCCATTCCTCGTCCTATCGTTCAACGAGGCGAAGGCCCAGGTGCTGTGCCTGCACCCGACGCTGGCCCACATCGCGATGCTCACGTTGCTGACCCTTGCGATCGTCACCTCCTTCCGTGCGGTCGGCACGCTGCTCGTGTTCGGCCTCCTCATCGCCCCGCCCGCGACGGCTGCGCTGCTGGCCCGGAGCGTCCCGACGATGATGCTCACGGCGGCGGGTCTCGGCTGCGCCTCGGTCGTGATCGGGCTCCTGCTGAGCTGGCACCTCGGTACCGCCGCCGGCGCGACGGTCGCCGCCGTCGCGGTCGCCGTCTTCTTCGCCGTCCTCCTCGCGCGTGACGTGGCTGATCCCGTCTTCCGCTCCAGGCGCCGGACCTCGGTCGTCGACGGTGGCTCCTGAGGTGCGTGAGCCGGCCGTCATGGCTCGTGGCCTCGTGCTCGCCTACGGCGAGCGCGTGGCCCTCACGGCCTCGGACTTCGACATCCCGGCCGGCGCGCTGACCGCCCTCATTGGGCCGAATGGTTCAGGGAAATCGACGATCCTCAACGCGATCGCGGGGCTCCTCGAACCGATCTCGGGACGGCTCGCGGTGCTGGCGGGCCCGCGCCGGCTGGCGGCGATCGCCTACGTCCTCCAGTCGACCGCGGTCAACGAGGCGATGCCGGTCACCGTCCGGGAGGTCGTCGGCATGGGCCGCTACGGCAGCCTCGGGCTGTTCCGCCGGTTCACCAACCAGGACCGGGCGCTTTGCGCGGCTGCGATGGACCGTCTGGCCATCACGGAGCTTGCGTCGCGCCACCTCGATGAGCTGTCCGGCGGACAGCGCCAGCGTGTCTTCGTGGCCCAGGGGCTTGCCCAGGCCGCCGACCTGCTGCTGCTCGACGAGCCGATCACGGGGCTCGACCTGCCGTCGACCGAGCGGATCCGCACCGCGATCGAGGAGGAACGACGACGTAGCGTCACCGTCATCCTGACCACCCACGAGCTGGCCGATGCCGCAGCCGCCGACTGGGTGTTGTTGCTGGCCGGCCGGGTCGTGGCAGCCGGGCCGCCCGACGAGGTCCTCGTGCCGGCGCGGCTGTCCGAGGCGTACGGCATGTCGTTCGTGACCGAAGGCGGTCGCACGATCGTCGACGATGCGGGCCACCGCCCACGGGTGGCGCCGCATTCCGAGACGCACGCGCGCACAGGCCCCGACCTCGGCGCGCTTCCCGAATGATGGGACGGGGAACCGTCGCCGTGACTGACCGCCGCCGTGTGCTGCTGATCGCTGTCGGGGTCACGATCGGGCTGCACCTCGCGCTCCTGGCCGCTCAGGCGTTCGCCGCGGTGCTGACCGGCAGCGTGGCGATCACCGCCAACGCTCTCCACATGGGCGTCGACACCGCTGCCCACCTCGTCGCGCTCGGCGGCGTGTGGCTGGCGACCCGGCCCTCTGACCCGCGCCACCCATACGGCTATGAACGGTTCGAGGCCCTCGCCTCGCTGCTCATCGGGATGCTGTTGCTGGTCGCCGTGGGCGTCATCGTGTCGAGCGCCATGCCGCGACTCGTGGATCCGAAGCCGAGCGAGGCGACCGGAGTCGGGCTCGCGGTCATGGCGGTCTCCGCGGCCTCGACGGGTGGCCTCGCCCTGTACCTGCGCCGGAAGGGTCGACAGACGCAGAGTCGTGTGCTCGGCTCCGAGTCGATCCACGCAGCGGCCGATGCGCTCATCTCGATCGGGGTGATGGGTGCCATCGGCGTGTCCGCGCTGGGCTTCCCGCGCCTCGACCCGATCGTCGCTCTTGGTGTCGGCGGCGTGGTCGCCTGGCGGGGCTGGGTTGTCGTTCGCGGCGCGGCCGACGTCCTGACCGATGCGGCCGCCGTGGACACCGCAGCGATCCGGGCGGCGGCCCTGGCGGTCCGCGGCGTGCGGAACTGCCATGCCGTGCGCTCGCGGGGCGAAGCAGGCCACGTGCGCGTCGATCTCCATGTCCACGTTGCCCCGGAGCTGACGATCGTCGAGGCCCACGAGATCGCTCAAGAGGTCGAGTCGGCGATCCGCCGTCTCGATCTCGGGATCGCCGAGGTGCTCGTTCACCTTGGCGCCGACCAGACAGTCTCTTGAGGAACCGGCACGACCGTCGAGGAGCCCGCGGACGACCGGAGCCGCGACCGCTCCTCGTCCTCTGTAGAACCCACCGACGCCGAGCCTCGGTCTCGCCCCTGGTCGTACGTCGGGCGTCCTCGACACCCTGCGCAGTGCCTGGTGCACACTCCTTGGCACGACAGGTCCAGCGACGCCAGGCAGCGAGAGAGTCGGGATCGGCCGGCCCACGCCGCTTGGCGGTGACGCACACACCCGCAGCGTGCAGCCCCGGCCCGGAGTGATATATGGACGACACGGCACGCATCGTTCACGCGGTTCCGTCGCTGCGCGATGCCGAGGACGTCGCGATCGAGGTCGGCGTGGACCCGACGGTCGGGCTGTCGGCCGCCGAGGCGGCGGCCCGCCTGGCGCGGGACGGGCCGAACGAACTGCGCGCCAAGCCGCCGGTCCCTGTGTGGCGCAGGATCCTGGCCCAGTTCCAGGACCCCCTCGTGTACCTGCTGCTGGTCGCGATCGTGATCTCGCTGGTTGCGTGGCTCGCCGAAGGTGCCCACGGTGCCCCTGTCGACGTGATCGTGATCGCGATCATCGTGATCGCCAACGCCGCCCTGGGCTTCGTCCAGGAGAGCAGCGCCGAGAACGCTGTCGCTGCGCTTGCCGTCATGACGGCAGCCACTTCGACGGTGCTGCGCGACGGCGTCCTGGCCACGGTGCCGTCGTTCGAGCTGGTGCGGGGCGACATCCTCGTGCTATCCGAGGGCGACTCGGTTGGTGCGGACGCGCGCCTGCTGACCGCGACCGGCATGAAGGTCCAGGAAGCCTCGCTGACCGGCGAGTCGGAGGCGACGGTCAAAGACCCGGGAACCCTCGGCGGCCAGGCGTCCATCGGCGACTGCTTCAACATGGTGTTCAAGGGCACGGCCGTCGTCTCCGGAGTCGGCCGAGCCGTCGTGACCGGGACCGGCATGCACACCGAGGTGGGCGCCATCGCGGAGATGCTGGACCGGACGGAGGCCGTCGACTCGCCGCTGCAGAAGGAGATCGCATCGGTCTCGAAGGCCCTCGGTCTCATCGTGATCGGCATCGCCGCCGCGGTGATGATCGCCCTCGTCCTGGTCAACGGGGTCAATTCGGTCGGCGACCTGGTCGGGATCCTCCTCATGGGCGTGTCCCTCGCCGTCGCCGCCGTGCCCGAGGGCCTGCCGGCAATCCTGTCGCTGGTGCTCGCCGTCGGCGTGCGTGCGCTGGCCCATCGCAACGCGGTGATGAGGAACCTGCACTCGGTCGAGACGCTGGGCTCGGCGTCGGTGATCTGCTCCGACAAGACGGGCACCCTCACCAGGAACGAGATGACCCTGCGCATCGTGGCGACCGTTTCGGGCGAGGTCGAGCTCACCGGGACCGGCTACCGACCCGTGGGTGAGGCCCTGTTGAGCGGCGAGGCCGAGGAGGCCCTGCTGTTCGAGGCACGGCGCGTTCTCGTCGGCGGGGCCCTGGCCAACAACGCCCAGCTCACCGACGTCGACGGCGAGTGGCGGATCCAGGGCGACCCGACCGAAGCCGCGTTCCTGGTCGCCCAGCACAAGCTCGAAGGCGCGGCTGGCAGGGTCGCGGAGTACGCGCGACAGGCCGAGGTCCCGTTCACATCCGAACGCAAGATGATGTCCGTTCTTGCCCAGGATCAGGTTGGCGAGAAGACCCGTCTGTTCACGAAGGGCGCTCCCGACATCCTGCTGGCTCGATGTGAAGCGATCCAGGTGGGAACGGAGTCCCTCGACCTGGACCAGGCTCGGCGAGCCGCGGCGCTGGCCGAGGTCGAGCGCCTCTCAGGGCAGGGCTACCGGACGCTCGGGGTCGCCTATCGCACCGTGGACGTCGACGGTCGAGAGCTTGCCGGAGACCTCGACGAGTCCGCCGAGCACGGTCTCATCTACCTCGGCCTCGTCGGGATCATTGATCCGCCGCGCGTGGAAGCGGCCGCGGCGGTCGGCGAGGCGCATCGCGCGGGCATCCGCACCATCATGATCACGGGCGATCACCCGGTTACCGCCCGCAGGATCGCGTCGGACCTCGGCATCGTCGGCCCCGACGCTCGGGCCATCACGGGTGCCGAGCTGGACAAGCTCACCGAGGAGGAGTTGCGCGCTGCAGCCCGGGAGGTGTCCGTCTTCGCCCGTGTCGCCCCCGCGCACAAGCTGCGCATCGTCGCCGCGCTGCAGGCTGACCGCCATGTCGTGGCGATGACCGGCGACGGGGTCAACGACGCCCCCGCGCTGAAGGCGGCCGACATTGGCGTCGCCATGGGCATCACCGGCACCGAGGTCACCAAGGAAGCCGCCGAGATGATCCTCGTCGACGACAACTACGCGACGATCGTGGCGGCCGTCCAGCAGGGCCGGGTGATCTTCGACAACATCAAGAAGTTCCTGCGCTACCTGCTGTCGTCCAACATGGGCGAGGTCGTCACCGTCGTCTTCGGCGTGGTGTTCGCCGGGTTCCTGGGTCTCACCGCCGCCACCGGCAGTGGCGAGCTGGTCGTGCCCCTCCTCGCAACCCAGATCCTGTGGATCAACCTCGTGACGGACTCGGCCCCGGCGCTGGCGATGGGGGTGGACCCCGAGATCGACGACGTCATGGCCCGCAGGCCGCGCCGTTCCGAGGACCGGATCATGGACCGCGCGATGTGGACACGAATCATGTTCATCGGCGTCGTGATGGGCGCGGCGACGCTGCTCACGATCGACATGTTCCTGCCCGGTGGCATCATCCCGGGCACCGACTCCCTTGAGGTCGCCCGCACGGCCGGCTTCACGACCCTCGTGTTCGCGCAGCTGTTCAACTCGCTGAACTCCCGCTCCGAGACCACCAGCGCGTTCCGCGGGCTGTTCACCAACAAATGGCTGTGGGGCGCCCTGGGGCTCGGCACCGTCCTGCAGGTGCTCGTCGTCCAGATGCCGTTCCTCCAGGAAGCGTTCGGCACCGCCCCGCTCGACCTCGGCCAGTGGCTGGCGACGACAGGGATGGCCTCGGTCGTGCTGTGGGCCGAGGAGCTGGTCAAGTGGATCCGTCGTCGCGCTGTTCCCGCCGCGGCCTTCGCGGCGATGGTTGCCGGCTGACGCGCTCGCCTCGGCCCGCAGCCGCCCTCGGTGTCAGCGCCGGCGCGTTCGTCGCTCGCGGAGCAGGCGATCATTCCTTCACCTCCGCCCCACCCTCCGGGCCCGGCAGCCGCGCCGCCACGATCCACACGAGCTGCGCCGTCGTCGTGGCGCCAACCTTGGACCGCGCGCTAGCCAGGTGGTGCTTGACTGTCGAGTGCGATAGGCCGAGCCGGTGGGCGGCCGCCTTCTCCGATCCGGCGACGAGCACGGCCGCAACGACCCCGATCTCACGGCCGGTGGCACGTGCGGCTGGGTGGGATGACCTGCGCGTCATGCGCTCCGCAGCCAATCGACGGGCTCCGGCGGCTCGGCGAGGCGCATCGTGATCGGAAGGTCGTTGGTGGCGGGGCTATCCTTCTCGCCCCGACCAGTGTCCTCTCTCGGGACATCGCGGACGCATGTTTCACGACATCGTGGACGAGTGTAGGCGCGGCTGGTGACGACACAACAGACCGTGCACAGCTTCCCCCGCGAATCATCGATGGGATGGGCGGCGCGGTCTATTCGCCCGTGGTGCTACGCCTGCGAGGCCACCCTCGGAGCGCACCTGGCGTCGCGGGGCCGTTTGCCTCTGGTCCGGTGCCCCGCCCGTCGCCCACAGTCAGCGGCACGCGGCAGGCCTCGACGCGGCCCACGCGCCAGCTGCCGGGACCGCGCCGAGCCCACTGGCGAGGCCGACCCGCGCCGTTGCGACGATGCCTGAGTCTTCTTGTTGCGGATCTGCCACTGGACGCATCTATAGGGTATGAACGGTCAGGCGATGAGCAGTCCGACAGTCGCTGCCACGGTCGCCCTCGCCGGGGCGGGCGACGAGGCGGCCTTCGCCCAGCTGGTCGCGTCCTACCACGCCGACATGGCCCGGGTCGCCTTCGCCGCCTGCGGCGACCGCGACCTTGCCGCCGACGCCGTCCAGGCGGCGTGGCTCGTCGCGTGGCGAGGAGTTCGGCTCGCGCCAGGTCAGCCGGACGGAGCTCGAGGCGAACAACGGCGCGCTCGTTCTTGACCTGACGCCCAGCGGATAACGCCGGACTCCGGGCGACGGGCCCAGCAGGAAGGCTGGCAGCACGAGTCCAAGGATTCGCGGACGTCGTGCTCGGGCCTCCCACGGAGCGCAGGGTATCGGGGTAAGCATGGCCCCGATCATGGTTACGCGCCGCTCCCACCCAAGCACGATCCCGCCCGTGGGATCGTGCTGCGCAGCTCTGGGCGAAACGCCACAAGGGGCGCAGCCAGGTCGTGCGAGGGCGTGGATGAGGACCTGGACGCGGCGGCCCGCTCGCACGAGGCGGCCAGGACTCAGACCGGATCCCGCGCCCTCTCGAGCGCGTCGAGGATCAGGTCGAGCCCGTACCCGAACTCGCTGCCATAGTCATAGCCGGGCTGCATGGCGTGCTCGATCATCGCGACGAGGTTGGGGAAGGCACCAGGCTCGAATGGCTGCACCATGCTCTCCGCAACTGCCGCAGCCTCGTCCGCGGTCCCGAACGGCAGGTTCATGTGGGTCAGCGCGAAGCCGTAGATGTAGCCGTCCAGGAGCGCGTAGGCGTGGGCGGCCATCGTCATATCGAAGCCGGCAGCGAGAAGGCTGCCGATCACCGCATCGTGGTGCCGCAGGTTCGCCGGACCGGGATTGACCCGCGACTCCATCATGCCGATCGCCCATCGGTGGCGAGCCATGGCGTCGCGGACCGAGATCGCCCGACGGCGCATCGCCGTCTTCCAGTCGGGGCCGGCCACCGGCAGCTCGATCTCGCCGAACACGAGATCGACGATGCCATCGAGGATCTGTTCCTTGTTGGCAAAGTGGTAGTAGATGGCCATCGCCTCGACCCCGAGCTCATGGCCGAGCTTGCGCATGCTGAGCGATCCGAGCCCCCCCGCATCGGCGAGCTTGATGGCTGCGTCCAGCACCCGCTCCCGGCTCAGGTGGTCGCGAGGCTGCGCTCGCCTGGTCGTCTCCGCCGTCATGGGCCTCTGCTCCGTTCCCGTGATACGTGGAACCGGGGGTTGACACCCCGAACTTTACACCGTACAGTCATGGCACGAACCTTACACCGTAAAGTCGCGGGGAGATCCACCGATGAAGGCCATTGTTCAAGACCGGTACGGCTCGGCCGAGGTCCTGGAACCACGAGACATCGAGAAGCCCCAGATCGCGGACAGTGAGGTCCTGGTCCGCGTCCACGCGGCGTCGATCCATGTCGGTGACGTGGTCGTCATGACGGGCTCGCCGTACCTCATGCGGATGGCGACGGGACTGCGCAGGCCGAAGTACCGCGTTCCGGGGACGGACATCGCGGGGACGGTCGAGGCGGTCGGCAATGACGTGAAGGGGCTGCGCCCCGGTGACGATGTGTTCGGGTGGTGCACGAGCGCCTTCGCCGAGTATGTGACGGCAGGTGAGGACCACTTCGTCCTCAAGCCGGCCAACCTCACCTTCGAGCAGGCTGCCGCCATCGGAGTGTCCGCGACCGCTGCCCTCCAGCTCCTGCGCGATGACGGGCACCTCAAGTCCGGGCAGAAGGTCCTCATCAACGGGGCGTCCGGCGGCGTGGGCACGTTCGCCGTGCAGATCGCCAAGGCGTTCGGCGCCGAGGTGACCGGCGTCTGCAGCACGAAGAACGTGGAGCTGGTCCGCTCCATCGGGGCCGACCACGTCATCGACTACACCAGGGATGACTTCAGGGATGGTGGACCGCGCTACGACCTCATCCTCGACAACGTGGGGGACCACTCGATGTCGGCGACCAGGCGAGCACTCGCACCCAATGGGACGCTCCTCTCCAATGGCGGTGCACACTCGGGTGGCAAGCTCGGGCGCGTGATCCGGCACACGATCGTGTCCATGTTCGTTCGCCAGCAAGGAAAGCCGTCGATCAAGTTCCCGAACCGAGCCGACCTCGTCGCGCTGAAGGAGCTCGTCGAGGCCGGGAAGGTGACGCCCGTCCTCGACGCCACGTACCCACTGGCTGAGACCTCTGAGGCGATCGGTCATGTCGGGGCGGGACACGCCCGGGGCACGGTCGTGGTTTCCGTCGCCCGGCCGCCCAAGGGTGCGTCTGCTCCGGCGATCACGGTGGCGCCGGCAATCGCGTCATGAGCCTCGTGCGCAATCTCGTCCGCCGAACACGCGCCCCTTCGCCCGGTCGTGGTGGCGGCAACAGATCGGAGGGGGATTTGACCGTGCGCGACAGGCGATCGAGCCAGGGGGCGTGCGTCGCCATCGGTGCCGGGATCGGCGCCGCCATCGGAAGCACCGTCGGCAACGTCGCCGTTGGCATCGGCGTGGGTATCGCCATCGGTGCTGCCATCGGAGCCACGTTGTCGGGATCGGGGGGCGAGTAGCCCCGCCGCCACTCACCAACCCCGCGGTCGCGAGCCCAATCGGGCGGCCAGGAGCCAACCCCAAAGAGCGAGAGAAGGCCATGAAAGCGATCCGCCGAGACAGGTACGGGCCACCCGACGTCCTGGAGCTCAGGGACATCGAGAGGCCCGTCGCCAGAGCCGATGAGGTGCTCGTCCGCGTCCGGGCGGCGTCGCTGAACCAGGCTGACCTCGACTACCTGCAGGGCAAGCCCTTCCTCACGCGGATGGGCACCGGGCTTCGGACGCCCAGGAACCGTGGCCTGGGGTTGGATGTGGCCGGGCAGGTGGAGGCCATCGGCACCGACGTGACGGCGTTCCAGCCGGGCGACGACGTGTTCGGGGACCTGACTGCGTTCGGCTACGGTGCATTCGCCGAGTACGCGTGCGCTCCGGAGGACGCCTGGGCGCGGATGCCCGCGGGCCTGACCTTCGAGGAGGCGGCGACCTTCCCCCAGGCGGCCATCCTGGCCCTGCAGGGCCTCCAGCGAGCGGAGCAGATCAGGCCGGGATCCAGGGTGCTCGTCAACGGTGCGTCAGGCAACGTGGGCCCGTTCGCCGTCCAGATCGCGAAGGCCTTCGGAGCCCACGTGACCGGCGTCTGCAGCACCGCCAAGATGGACATGGTGCGGGGGCTCGGCGCTGACGAGGTGATCGACTACACGCGCGAGGACTACACCCGGCGCGGGCAGCGGTACGACTGGATCGTCGATGTCGCGGGCAACCGTTCGATCCTCGAGTGCCGGCGGGCGCTGAAGCCTGGGGGCGTCTACGTGATGGTCGGCGGTCCCACAAGCCGAATCCTCGGCGCCCTGCTGCTCGGCCCGCTGATCTCGCTGGCCGGGAGCAGGCGGATGGGTCTCATGCTGTGGTGGAAGGTCTTCAAGAAGGAAGACGTGGTCCTTCTGAAGGAGCTCATCGAGGCCGGGAAGATCAGCCCTGTGATCGACCGGAGGTATCCGCTGGCGGACGTTCCTGAAGCGCTCCGGTACCTGCAGGGAGGACGCGCTCAAGGGAAGGTCGTCATCACCGTGTGAGGCTGAGGTCGATCCTGGCGAGGATGACGTGGTGGCCGTTTTCGTTCACAGCCCCGCTGTGACACCAAGTCTGGGAATGAAGCCCGATGAGTTCGAGAAAGTCGTCCTGCTCCTCCTCGAGGCATTGGAGTACGAAGACACCATCGTCACCGGCAAAGCCGGCGACCACGGTATCGACGTGCGCGCGGTGTTGCGGTATCGGGGGGTTGCCGACGTGCCAACGTACGTGCAGGCTAAGCGGTACGCCGCCGGCAACAACGTGGACGGCGCAGTGATCGGTCGCCTCCGAGGCTCGCTTCCAGTTGAAGCCCACGGCATCGTGATCACAACCAGCGACTTCACGAAGAACGCTCGCGTCGAGTCGATGATGAGCGGCTTGAAGCCGATCGCACTGATCAACGGCCCCGAGCTTGTGGAGCTACTCGTCGATCTCGGGATTGGAGTGGAGAAGCGGGAGGTCGAAGTTCTCCGGCTTGCGCCCGAGAAGCTCGCTGCTGATCTCGCGGGATGACTGGCCGCTCGTCCCGTTCTACCAGGGGGCCCTGTCACGCGGCAGGCGCGTGGTTGTACGTCGGGGGTTGGCAAGTCTGTCGGGTGCGCCGAGAGGCGTCAGGCGGGACTGGACCCCGTTCCGCTGCCTGGGGCTGACCATCGGTCCACCGGCGGATGGCCCCAGGCGACGCACTCGGCACAGCGCATGACGCCGCCCGTGGGATCGACCTCTGACCAGCGGCCGTGCCACGCGCAGCCGCAGGCGCACTCACACTCCGCCGGGTCCCCGGGTAGTGGCTCGCCCGTGAACGAGCGCAGCGTGTCGTGCACGCAGCGCGCGGGGTGCGGCCCGATCCCGAACCAGCGGTGGAGCCGGCCCCCACGACGTTCGCGGAGAACCTCGGGTGTGACTGCGTCTGCCGTCGAGTAGCGTTCCGGCCACCCGTGCGCGATCCAGTCGCGGCAGTCACCTGCGGTGAGGCGGGCCTCGCCGCCGAACGCCGAGCAGTGCACGGCCAGGTACAGGCGGCCCTGTTCGTCTCGAGAGCCACCGGTCCAACGCCCATCGGGTCCCACCAGGTGGGGCGGCGTCAGCGCATCCATGGCCTGATTGTCTGAGCCACCGCTGGGTGCGAGCAAGGGTTACCAATCGGCCATGACGCGCAAGCGCGCCGCGCCGCGCCACTCGGGTTGGGCGGTCAGAGACATGAGATCCCCGCCGTTCTACAAGCTGAAGAGCATGCTCGGTCGGATGCAGAGATGGTCCGCCGTGAGCAGCTGGTCGCTGCACTTAGGCGAAGTGATTCTTGGGACGACGCGAAATCATGGATGCGCGTCCTCCATCGTGCGGGGGAGTGGGGTGGCCTACGGGGCTCGAACCCGTAACCTCTGGAGCCACAACCCGAAGGAGACGCGGCGAGTCGTGCGTGGAATCGCCCTCTGATGGCGCAACATTGCTGCAGACTGCAGCAATCTTGAGCCTCGGCAGCGAGCGCACTGGGTTCGGTAACCGCAGACGGAGCTCACAATTCACCTCGGTCCAGGGTGGAATCCTGTGTCACGAGACCCTAGCCCCGCTGGTTTAGCATCCGAGTGGTGGCGGCCGGGGTGACGATCGTGTGTTCCAGCCGTGGCGGAAAGGGGAGTTCCGCGCTTGGAGCGTCCCGCAGGATCCACGAACCTTGGCGAGCTCGGCGTGTCCGGGCCGAATCGTGACGCTCTGGTTGGGCGCGAGCGGGAGCGCGCCGCGATCCACGAAGTGCTGACGGCCGGGCAGTCGGGCCAGGCTGCACTGCTACTCGTCGGAGAGGCGGGGATCGGCAAGACCGCGCTATCTCGACATGCAGCTGAACAGGCAGAGACGATGGGCTACCGAGTGCTCCGTGCGGCTGGTGGCGAGGTGGAGCGCGAGTTGCCGCACACCGCCTTGGGCGATCTGTTCTCGGGTGAGGTGGAGCGTCTCGCGGACACGCTGCCCTTGTCCCAGCGACGGGTCGTCGGCCAGATCCTTGGGCGGGGCGGCGATGACGCCACGATCGAACCCAGGACGGTGGCGCTCGCGACGCTTGACCTGATCGAGCAACTGGGTGAAGACTGGCCACTCGCGCTCGTCCTCGATGACGTGCACTGGCTCGATCCGGCGTCGGGCCGGGCGCTGACCTTCGCCCTGCGCCGGACTAAGGTCTCGCGGCTGACCGTCGTCGCCACCCAGCGTCGGGCCCGGAACCTGCCGCTCCGGCTGCGGACGGTGTGGCCCGACCGGCGGCTGACCGCCCTTGAGCTGGGACCGCTCGCGCCCGACGAGCTGGCCGACCTGCTCGCCGACCGGCTTGGTCGCCGGCCGCGGCCGCCGGTCCTCCACCGGGTGGTCGAGCTGAGCGACGGGCACCCGCTGCTCGCCCTCGAGCTGGCCCAGCTCGCGGGTGACGACGAGCGAAGGCTCGAGCACCTCGATCCCGATCGCCTGTCGGGCCAGGCCGAGCGGATCATCGGCCAGCGCGTGGCGGACCTGTCACATGAGCAGGCGACGACCCTTGCCACGGTCGCGCTCATGACCGGCCCGACCGACGAGGCGCTCGGTGCCCTGGGGCTCGATTCCGCGGGGCTGCGCTGGGCACGAGATGCCGGGCTGCTGACCGAGGTTGACGGTCGCTGGGCGTTCGCCCACCCGCTCATCCGCTCGGCAGCGGCCGCTCGGCTCACCACGGTCGAGCGACGCGCCGTCCATGCCAGGCTGGCCGAGCTCGTCACCGATCCCGTCGAGCGGGCGCAGCACACCGCTCGATCGGCCACCATCCCTGACGAGTCGGCAGCGGCCATTGTGGAAGCCGGCGCCAGGGAGGCCAACCGCCGTGGCGCTCCTCTCGAAGGTGCCGACCTTGCGGCGCGAGCCTTGGCGCTCACAGATCCCGATGCTCGGGCCGAGCGGTTCGAGCGCACGCTGTTGGCCGGCATTCTTCACCGCGACGCTGGCGACCACGATGCCGCCCACCGACTGCTGGAGTCTGCGATCGCCGAAACGCCCGATGGGGATCAGAGAGCGCGAGCGTTGCTTGAGCTCGGACGTCTGGAACTCATGGGCGGGGGTCCCTATCCCCTTGAGCGCTGGAGAGAGGCGCTCCGAGCCGCCCATTCCGATGCGCTGCGAGCCCGGATCCGTCTCTGGCTGGTCGGCAGCCTGCAGTGGACAGAGCACTCGGGGGCGATCCGCGAGGCTCGGCTTGCTGTCCGAGATGCCGAACGAAGCGGGGATCAAGCTCTCCTGGCCAATTGTCTTGCGGCTGCGGGGAGGCATGCCTTCCAGCGCGTCGGCAGGCTCGACGAAGCGCTGATCGAGCGAGTCTTAGCGCTGCGCGAGGTCACCCATTCTGGCGACACGAGCGATCAAGCGCGGGGATCGATGATGGACGAGAGATGGCCGGAAACCATCAACACCCTCGCGGGGATGCTCACGTGGGCCGGTGACTTCGAACGTGCGACGAGTCTTCTGAACACGCTGAACCCAGGACCCGACACCCAGCCGGTGCCCCTCAGCGGCGCGGATGCGCGGATCGTCACGATTGGGAACTTGCGCCTCGCCGAGGTCGATGAATGCACGGGACGTTGGGAGTCGGCCTTGCGCCGGATCGCGATCGCCGAGCACATCTACGAGTCCGTGGACGACAAGTTGGGCATGACGAACATGCTGGGATTCGAGGCTTGGATCGGGGCGCATCGAGGCGATCCGGACAGCCCGAGGCTCGCTCGAGAGGTCGCGGGCGCTGCCGAGGCCAGCGGCTGGGTGTTGACCCGTGCTATGGCCGAAGCCTCGGTTGGCCTCTGGTGGCTCGGTGAAGGAAATGCCCCAGCTGCGGCCACCCATTTCGAGCGCTGCATCGAGGCTCAGCGTCAGCATGCGGTAGTCATGCTGGCCGAAGCCCAGTTCTTCCCGGACGCGGTCGAGGCGCTGGCCCTGGCGGGCCAGGGGGACGATGCGCGTGCCCTGGCCACCGAGAGCGGTCGCCGGACCAGACGGTGGGAGATCCCATTGCAGCGGGCCGGCATGGCCCGGGCACAGGCGGTCCTGGCGCTGACCGAGGGCACGCCCGACAAGGCGGCGAGGCGCCTTCGCCCCTGGCTCGACGGTGATGCGCTTGCCGAGCTCCCGTTCCTGCGCGCCCGGGCCGAGCTGGTGATGGGCCAAGTCCTGCGCCGTCAGCGCCACCGAACCGAGGCTCGGGCGATGCTCGAGCAGGCCCGCGAGGGGTTCGCGACCCTGGGTGCGGCGTCCTGGAGGGCTCGAGCCGAGGAGCAGCTCGCGCGGCTCGGCGATCGACCCGGCAACGCCTTCTCGCTCACTCCTACGGAGGAGCAGATCGCCGAGCTCGTCGCAGCGGGCAAGACCAACCGCGAGGTGGCCGAGGCTCTGGTGGTCAGCGTCAAGACCGTCGAGTGGAACCTGACCAAGGTGTACGAGAAGGTGGGCGTCCGATCGCGAGCGGAGCTGGCCGCTCGATATTCGGGCGACGCGACGCTCCAGGTCTAGCAGCACCGGATCGGGCCGCTCGCAGATCAGGGCCGCTCGGCCGCTGGCTCGCCTCGGGGCCCGGCCCACTTGCTGGGACGTCAGCTCTAGGGATACCCCCGGTGCGCGGCAACCCCCTGCGCCGTAGGTTCGGGGCGTGCCCTCGGCCGGGCACCACCACCGCGGAGCCGAGTCCCGGCGGGCCGAGCCGTCGACGTAGGTTCCGCACCGAAACGGGCTCGGGCAACCCGAAGGAGGAACGAACCAATGCGGCACACGTCCCGCCATAAGCTGGGGATCGGCCTCACTCTGGCCCTCGCTGCCACCGCGCTCAGCGGCACCAGCGTCCTGGCCGTCCCGGCACCCCTGGACACGACGACCGCCTCGGGAGCGGAGAGCATCCTGCCTCCCAGCCCCGGGCGGCCCACGGGCACCTACTCATACCCGGTGAACGGCACGATGATCGTGCAATCACCCGAGACCGGACGCAACGTCCGGGTCCCAGCCTTCGAGTCGCCGCTGGCGCAGCTCGCCCAGGACGACAGCCCCATCATCACTCAGTCCCCCGAGACCGGACGCACCGTCCGGGTCCCAGCAATCTGACGCACCGCTGAAGGTCGCGCTCGACCAGCCCCATAGCGACTCATACCTCACCGGCGGAGCCACAGGCGCGATCCGCATGATCACCGACACCCATCTCGCGCGAGGGTCCAGCTCGATTGGACGTCGGCTGGGCCCCCCCACATGCCTGGGCGATGACCCGCGGCGTGCAGCATCAGGCATTTTGGTGACACGGAAGACACTGCTACCCGTCGAGGGATGACCGACCTGGCGGCATCACGGGCTGACCCTCAAGCTTCCGGTTGCCGGCAGATCACACGCTCACTGAAAGCTCAGGCCGACGGCTAATGGCCACCGGAGGGGAGACTCGGCCTAGAATCAGCGGTGGGCAGGGCTGGTAGCCCCGGATCGGCGGAGGTGTCGTGAAGTACGGGTTCGTCACGTCGTTCGGCAGCGCGACCGAGTATGTGACGCTCGCGCGCGAAGCGGAGCAGCACGGCTGGGACGGCGTGTTCGCCTGGGACGACATCGCCGTCGAGCCTCGCGACGTGTTCGATCCATGGGCGATCCTCGGGGCCATGGCGGTCGCGACCGAGCGGATCACCATCGGCGCCATGGTCTTCTCGCTCGCACGCCGGCGCCCGTGGAAGGTCGCGCGCGAATCGATCACCGTGGATCACCTGTCCGGCGGCCGGCTCGTCATCCCCGTGGGCCTCGGGGGAACCTGGGATGGCGGCTACTCGCGCGTGAGCACCGACGATCCGGATCGCAGGGTACGGGCCGAGAAGGTCGACGAGTGCCTGGACATCCTGGCGCTCGCCTGGACCGGCGAGACGGTCAGCTATAGCGGCACCCACTACCAGATGACGGATCTCCTGTTCCAGCCTCGACCTGTCCAGCGACCTCGTATCCCGGTCTGGACCGTCGGCGCGTGGCCGCATCCGAGATCCCTGGCCCGGTCGGCGCGATGGGATGGCTGCATCATCCACGACATGTCGGGCGCGAGGGACGAGCACCCGGCCTCGGCGGACACTGTGCGTGGGGTGAAGGCCTGGATGGACGAGCACCGTGAGCACGACGGTCCGTTCGAGATCGTCGTCGAGGGGGAGACCTCGGGCACCGATCACGCAGCGAACCGCAGTCTGCTGGGGCCGCTCATCGACGCCGGGGCCACCTGGTGGATCGAGAGTCGCTGGCAGCCTCACGAGTCGTTCGAAACTCTGCTCCGACGGATCCAACAGGGACCACCCACGGCCTGAAGCGCGGCCGCGTCCATGAACCTCGTCCCCCCCGGGCCATGGTCGCTCCGCGCATGATGTGAGATGGCGGACACTCGGGAGGAAGAGGCGGGCGGACTGGCACAGCTCCCTCCGTGCTTCGCCGGAGGAGAACCACACGCCCACCGAGTCGGGTCCGCAGCGCACCCGGCTCGTCGGGTGATATTCACGCACCCTTGGAGACGCAAGACAGACGTCCCGGGAACCGGATCACCCCACGCCCGGCGCCGCGGCTACGCTTGGAGCATGCGCGACGGAGGGATGGACTCGAAGGCCGTCGACCGGGTGCTCCGCGAGGATCTCTGGCCGAGATTGAAGGCGGCCGGGTTCGACCGACGTACCGGGCGAACGGCCTGGCGGGACCAGGGTGTTGCCGTCCAGTGCGTGTCGGTTCGGTCGTTCAACGCCCACCTGGCCGATGTGATGGGCGCAACGACCTACTCCATCGGCGTCAATCTCGGGGTCTTCTTTCCGGCGATCGCCGAGCGCAGCGAGATGGGGGCCCATGTCGGTGACCGAGAACGCCCGAAGGAGCATCAGTGCCACCTGCGGAGGATCCTCACCAAGGGCTTCCCGCAGCCGATCGATCACCGGCGCCCGATCGCCGGACTCGATCCCAGGGTGCCGACCCTAGGGCAGTGGAAGGATCGGCCCGATGTCTGGCTGATCCTCCCTGACGGCTCGAACGTGGCGGCATGTGTCCGCGACGCAGCCGAGCAGGTCATGGGCCACGGTCTCCCTTGGCTCCAGCGCCTTTCGGATCCGGCCCAGGCGATCCGATCCCTGATGGAGAAGCCCAACGTGTACGGTGACGGGGGTGTGCTCCTGGAAATGTACGGCGGGGCCATCGGATCGCCCAGTCGGCTGCAGCAGGCGGGCGCGCTTGCGGCGGCGACCGGCGATGCCGAGCTCCTCCGACGAGTTGTGGGCGACATGTCGGAACAGCCCTATGGGGTCGATCATCCTCGGGACCTCGACACCCTACGCGCCGACTTGACCGCGCTGAGCTGACGACTGACTCGCTCCGGTGACCGGCTCAGGCCGTCAAGGGCGGACCACCAGCCTCACAATGGAGCTTCCGGCCACGTCACGCTGGTACCGGTCTCTGAGGGGGTGGGGGAATGGACAGCAGCAGGCGTCGAAGGATCGACCGGCGTTGGATCCTGCTGCTCGGGACCCTCGTGGTGGCCGCGATCGCACTCGCGACGTTCGTCGTCGCCCGGGGCAGCGAGCTGCCCCCGGCCGCCCCGGGCTACGTGGTGCACATCGGTCCAGCCATCACGCCGAACACGTCCGCCGACCGGGCTGCCGCCATCGCGCGTCACTACCTCGATGTCCAGACGCCCGACATCGTCGCCGCAAACGCGCACATCGACCCGATCGTCCACTCCGTGTCGGCCCTCCGTGCGGGCGATGCGACGACGCTCGAGCCCGGCATTCCGACCTCCGCGGTGGCAGCCGATCCCGGGCGAGTCGTCTGGGTCGCCTCGGTGACCGGAGACTTCCTTGACCTGCACGACCTGCCGTGGAGCAGCATCAGCGATCCCTACCCGAGCGGGAACATCGTGATCGACGACGCGACGGGCGAGATCCTCGGCGTGTATCCGGGCGCGCCCGATCCAGTCCCTGCGGCGGAGGTCCCGGCGACCGCCGGGGCGCTGAGCAGTGCCAGGCCACCTGACGGGGACGTATCTCTCGAGGTCCGCATGACCGGAAGGATCGCTTGCGCCACCTTCCCCTATGGCTGCACGGCAACCGTGAGCGTCCTGCCGCCAGATGCCCAGGTCCCCGATGCCTGGCGACCTCCGGCGACCGACCCGTACTGGGTGCCCGACTACAGCAACGGCGGGACAACGGACCATTTCCTCCCAGAGCCATCCGGCGCTGTCCCCACGCTCGCACCTGGTCGGAACCTCGTCGTCGTGTCGCTGGTCGGCGCCTACGACACGGCGTCGTTCAACCCCGATGGAACGCTCGCCACGGACCTGCTGTCACGGTGCACTGCGCTCGCGGATGTCACGACGGGGTCGCAGGCGCTTGCCGCCGTTGTGACCTTCACCCCGAACGAGCTGGATTTCGGCGGCACGTGCTCGATCGAGATCGAGGGGCGCTGACCCGAGCTCGCCACCCGCTGGATGGGCGTCAGGGCGCCAGCACGACGGGGACCGGCGTTCCCTGCTGGAGATCGAGCACGACCCGATCGCCGAGCGGAGCGGCCAACGTCGCGGTGGCCGTGCGTCGTGCCCCGACGGCGGAGCAGGCACCGATCGTCAGGTGGGGATGGCGGGTGACGATGATCACGACCGCGAGATCGGACTCGACAGCCTCCGCGGTGTAGTCCTCCCCGCACGGTTCATTCCCCGCACCCGGGGCACCCACAAACGCAACGGTGAGCTCGGTCCCGCTGACCGACCCGCTGGCCGAGTCGACGGCAAGCCCAAGCGCCGGGTCGCCCTCACCGGGCAGCACGACAACCACCGGGTTCGCGATCGCGACGCGGGTCACCTTGACGTCGGTTCCCTCCAGCGTGAACTCCCAGATGGGGGCCGTTGCCGGGCCGCGCGACGTCTGGATCGGCCCCGCAGTCAGCTCTGCCGCGGTCGCAAGGAGCATCGTGCAGTCGGCGCAGGGTGCCTCGGTCGCGCTCTCGATTCCGACGATGGCGTCCATCGCCGACATGAGGGGCACCTTCGTGGTGGTGCCGTCCGGCCAGGTCACCTCCCCGTCGGGTGGTGCCACCTCGGACAGGTCGTTGGCGGCGCCGACCATCCCGGCCATCAGCGCGCGCTTGTTGTTGTCGCCGACGGCTTCCTCCCAGTCGCCGATCTGACCTGTCAGCTCGCCGACCGGGGTGACCGTCGCGTGTTCACCCGCCCTGGCCACCGCAACTGCCCACGCGGCGAGCACGGACTGAGCGCGCTGATGGGCCGCGGCCGGATCGGTCGCGCCTGGCGCAAGGGCGCATCCAACCACGGTCGCCGCGACCAGGAGCGCGAACGCGCCCCGCCGCATCGAGTTCGATCTCGGCATGTGATCGACCCCCCGCGAAGCCAGCGGAGGCAAGCCTGCCATCCACAGCCCAGGGAAACTGGCGGCCGCAGCCTATGACCCCGCCGAGGGTGGGTCAAGAGCCGTCGGGCAATCTCGCTTGGCCATCGATCCTGCACGTGCCGAGCCGCCGTGCTGAGCGCCGACTCGCATGCCTGGTCGGCCTTGGGCAACCGGCCCACGAGCCTGAACACGGGCGACACCGGGCGTTACGCTGATCTCTGAGGAGGGATCTCGCGATCCGCACGGGCTGGGGCCCAGGACATGGCAAGTGGGGGACGAAGTGCCGACGCTCGATCCGACGTATCCGTTCCCGATGCACCTGAGTCAGCCGTGATCCCCTTCGACCTGCTCGTGATCGCGGTCGGTACCGTGGTTGTTCTGTCGGTGCCCGCATACCGAAACCGACGGTCGGTCGCCTTCCTCGCTGTTCTTGGTGGCCTGCTGCTCGTCGCGAACCTGGCGCCCAACGCCGAGATGGAGCTCGCCATCAAGGCCGTTGCGATCGGTGGCTACCTGCTCGGACTGATCTGGTTCCCGCGCTGGCTCGCCCGGATCTCGCGTCGTGAGATGGCGTATGACGAGCGCCTGCGGGCCATCCTCGGCGATGCGCGTCGGGCACATGCCGACTGGACTCGCGCCCGCGCACGAGGAGACCCGGACGCGATTGCCGCCGCCAGGTCGGCCGCGATCGACGTGTATGTGCGAGCGCTCGAGGCGATCGATGCCCTTGATCCGCCCGGTCCGGCGTGGGAGGAGACGACGCAACAGCTGCGAGCCTACGTTGCTGCGGCCGACGCACGAGCGCGTCTACCCGGCCCCGGTGCACCGATGTCCGGTCCGCTCACCGATGCGGCGCTGGCGGCCCAGGTGGCCGAGCTTGATCGAAGCTGGAACCGGGCCATCGGCCTGACGCATTGAGCTGGCGAGCGTCGTGACGCCATTGGTGACCGCCGGCCTGTTGGCCCTGCTCTGGGCGATCGCATTGGCGCTCCGCCCCTACCGCAACCGGCGGTTTCTGGGCTGCCTTGCGATCGCTTCGATCGCGTTCGTCGGCGCCGGCTGGCTCTCTCCAGCCGTTGAGACTCTGGTGCGCCTCCTGTTGACCGCTGTGGTCGGCATCGCCTTCTTCACGCCCGAGTCCTTCGGCATCGGGTCGATGACGGGCGACGAGCTGCGGGTTGCGCGAACCCTCGACCATGTGCGAGCCAGGCTCTCGAGCGCGGGGAACGAGGGCGTGGGGGATGCTGTAACCGCGGTCGACGGCCTGCTCGCCACGGCGCGAGTCGATGACCAGTGGCGCGCTGGCCTGCGCGTCCAACGCCGTGCCTGGGCGAAACGCCTGGAGCGCGATGAGCCCCGGGTCTCGCCCACGCCGCAACGGGCGTTCGAGCGAGCAGCGGCCCGCTGGTTGGCGGATCTCGAGTCGCGTCGCATGCTTCCGGTACGAGCGACGCATGGTCCCGTCGACGAGCAGGTTGTCCTCCGCGCCTACCTCGACGACGTTCGCCTGCTGACTCCGTCTGGGCCGATCGACGCCCCGGTCGCCTCTGGCGCGTGGACGGATGCGACGGAACAGATCATCGCCGAGCTGGGCCGCGTCACGTTCTCAAGCCCGGGCGCCCTTGGTGCCCGCGACGCCCTGGTCAAGCTCCTCACCGCCGAGTTCGAGCTGCGCCTCTCGGGCTCATCGCCCGAGGGCCAGCGACACTACGCGGCACTGACCGGTGAGCTCGAGGCAGCGTGGATGTGGATCGACATCGACGACTTGGTGGACCGAGGCTAGACCCGACACGCCACCCTCTACTGCAGCAATCTCTGTAGCAATCTTGGTGCCGCTCAGTGCCGCTGCGTGCCGCTCCATGCCGCTTGATCGTGCGGGGGAGTGGGGTGGCCTACGGGGCTCGAACCCGTAACCTCTGGAGCCACAATCCAGTGCTCTGCCGATTGAGCTAAGGCCACCGCGGCTCGCCCGGCTCCGGGTGCGCGCGTCGCGCCGAGCCAGGGGCCAGCGGAGTGTACCGGACGCGCCGGTCCGAACGCACCGGCCGGCCTCCGATGGGCTACCGACCGCCTGCCGCCGCCCCGTTCCGCAGTGAACGGGTGAGCGGCGTAGTAGGGAATGGTGCGGTTGGGATCGGAAACTGGTACCCCGCGCAGGTCCGGTCGGGACCTTTGCACCCCGGGTGTGAACGGACAGGCATCCCAGTATCAGCAGCGAGCCGATGTCCCCGGCTCATGTCACCGAACCAAGCTGCGAGCCCGAATGTCCCTCATCTCCCGCCTCATTGCTCCGCTGGTCCAGACGCGGCACCTCGCCATCATCGTCGCCCTCGCGTTCTTGCTCACATCGGTCGGCCTGCTGACCGCGCCGCGGGCCGTCTACGCGTGGGACAACAACAGCTACAGCTCGAGCTCGGAATCGCTGCTCATCTCGCTCCAGAACCAGGCTCGAGCGTCGGCCGGTCGCAAGTCGCTCAAGCTCGATACCGCGCTGAGGACGATCGCGCGCTGGCGGTCCAAGGACATGGTCGGCCGCGACTACTTCAGCCATACGATCAAGGGCACGTCTCGCAACGTGTTCTGGTACATGCAGCACAAGTACAACTACTGCTTCAAGACCGCGGGCGAGAACATCGGCTTCGTCACCTGGCCCGGCGCGAGTGTCGAAGATGTGACGAAGTGGATCTTCAAGCAGTTCATGGGCTCGTCAGGGCACCGCGCGAACATCATGGGCAAGTCGTGGGACGTGGTCGCGGTCGGCGCCTACAAGGGCAACTTCCAGGGTCACGCTGACACCTACATGTGGACGGCCTTGTTCGTCGACAAGTGCGGCTCGACGGCGCCCAAGGCCACCCCGAAGCCGACCCCCAAGCCCACACCCAAGGCGACCCCGAAGCCGACCCCCAAGGCCACGCCCAAGCCGAGGCCGAAGGCCACGCCCAAGCCGACCCCGAAGCCGGTGAAGGCCACGCCGAAGCCGACCCCGAAGCCGACCCCCAAACCGACCCCGACACCCACCCCGACACCCACACCGACCCCGACGCCAACCCCCAGGCCGACACCCACACCGACCCCGACGCCAACGCCCGAGCCGAGCGACGTCGCGACGGAGACGCTGGGCGTCGTGCCCCTCGGTGGCTACCGGGTCGTCGATCGGCGCACCAGCACCGGGCTGGTCGACTCGATCATCGACGGCGTCTTCGGGCAGTTCTTCGGGACGTAGTCGAACCACGCCTCCCGCGGTTGCGGGCGCGAACAACGGACGGCCGACGGTACCCCACGGCCCCGGGGACCCAGGACCATCGGGCGGGTGACTGCACCACACCGCACCGGTAGCGTACGGACCGTCGTGAACCACCCCAGCGGTGCACGGCCCCGATACCCCGTACGGAGCCCCTCCGTCCATGACCGTTCAGCTTCCCCAGCGCCCGTTCGGCGCCGCGCCAGACATCGAGCCCGCGACCGCGGCTTCTGGAGGCCCGAACCCGATGAGCGCACCCGCACCGATCCTCGAGGCCCGCGATCTCACCCGTCAGTACCGTCTCGCCGGCGAGACGATCGAGGCCGTTCGCGGGGTCAGCCTGCGGGTGATGCCCGGTGAGCTGGTTGCCCTGATGGGACCGTCCGGCTCCGGCAAGAGCACGCTGCTCCAGCTGCTCGGCGGCCTCGATCGGCCGACCGCCGGCGAGGTCATCCTCGAAGGCGAGTCGATCGGGCGGCTGTCCGACGACCAGGCGACCCGACTTCGCCGGGAGCGGACGGGCTTCGTGTTCCAGTCCTTCAATCTCGTCCCGCTGCTCAACGTCGTCGAGAACGTGGGCCTCCCGTTCACGATCGCCGGCCAGGACCCGCGCTCCGGGCAGTTGGCGGAGCGCATCCGCGACGCAATCGCGCTCGTGGAGCTGACCGGCAAGGAGCGCCATCGGCCCGAGCAGCTGTCGGCGGGCGAGCAGCAGCGGGTGGCCGTCGCGCGCGCGATCGTGACCCGGCCCGCCCTCCTGCTGGCCGATGAGCCGACCGGCAACCTCGACTTCAAGACCGGCATCGACATCCTCAACGCCCTGTGGCGCGCCTGCGTCGACCGTGGCCAGACGATCGTCCTGGTCACCCATGACGCGAAGGCTGCTGCATACGCCGACCGGGTCCTGGTGATCGAGGATGGCCGCGTTCGTGACGAGATCTACCTCGGCCGGCGGGACGACCACGCGGCGGCGCCCCTCATCGCGCGCCTCGCACCGCTGGGCATGTAGCGACCGTCATGCACGGCCTCCTCCCGTACGCGTGGCGGAGCCTGGTCGCCAGGCCGGCTCGCAGCGCCCTGACGATCTTCGGCATCGCGATCGGTGTCGGCGTGCTTGTCGCGGCGCTCGCGATCAACGCCGGGCTCGATGCCACGGTCGACCGGATGGTGTCCGGTCTTGTCGGGCGTGCTGATCTCCGGGTCGGGGCGTTCACCGAGACCGGTCTCTCGGCCCAGACGCTGGCGGCGATCGACGAGGCGCCGGGGGTGGCGGTCGCCGCACCCGCGATCGAGCGCCAGTCGTACCTCGCGCCTGAGGCGGGTCGTGCCGCCCCCGGTGATCCGATCACGGTCCTGGGGATCGATCCGACAGTTGAGGCGAAGGTCCGCGACCTGACGCTGGTCCGTGGTGCTGGGCTCGGCGCCCTCGACGAGCCGGTGGCGCTGATCACCGCGCGGATGGCCGCAACCGACGGGCTGGACGTGGGCAGCGAGCTGACGATCTTCGGCGCGGGAGCGCCCGTGAACGTGCGGGTGGTCGGCGTCCTGGCGGATGAGGGCCCGATCCCGGGTGCCGGCGGACGCACCGTGATCCTGCCGCTGCTGACCGCGTCCGAGCTGAACGTTCCCGATGCAGATCCCAGCACCGACGCCGGATCGACGACGGCCGCCCAGGTCCCTGGCGGCCTGTCGCGGATCGATATCGTTCTCGCTCCCGGTGCCAGCGCCGCGGCCGTCACCGCCGAGCTCGAGCAGAGTCTGACCCACGAGACGTACGTCATCACCGCGCCCGCCGATATCGCTGACTCGCTGCGCAGCTCGACTGCCGACGTCCGCTCCACGCTCGCGCTGCTCGCCGCGATCGCGCTGTTCGCGGCGGCGTTCCTGATCCTGAACACGCTCTCGATGACGGTCGTCGAGCGGATCCGTGAGCTCGGGCTGCTCCGGGCCGCCGGCGCCGGACGGGGCCAGGTCGTGCGCCTGGTGCTCGCACAGGGCCTGGCGCTCGGCACGGCAGGATCCATCGCAGGCCTGGCGCTCGGTGCCGCGCTGGCCGAGCTGGCCGCCGGCTGGCTGCGCCAGACGGGCGACGTCACGATCGACGGCCCATCGTTCACGATCGGAGTGATCGCCGCCGGGCTGCTTGCCGGCCTGACCGTCACCACCGCCGCCGCGCTGGAACCGGCGCGACGGGCGGCATCGGTAAGCCCCGTGAAGGCGCTGCGGGCCCGCTCCGAGCCAGGTGACGTGGTCCGTGGTCGCACCGGATGGCTGGTGGTCGTGATCGCGCTCACCGGCCTGCTCGCGATCGTCCTGCTTCCGATCGCCACCGGGACCCCGGCCGGACCCGTCCGCGCCGCGGCGATCTACGTCATCCTGTTGACGGCGGTCCTCGCAATGCCGCTCCTGCTCGGACCGCTGGCCCGGATCGTGGGCCTGCCGTTCGGCTGGGTCCTGCGGCTCGAGGAACGACTGGCCCGCGCCGCCATCGCGCGGGACCGCGCCCGCACGACGGTCACCGTGGGCGCGCTTGTCGTCGCCCTCGCGATGGTGGTCGCGCTCGGTGCCGTCGCGACCAACGCCCGGGCCTCGGCGACCTCGTGGCTCGCGGGGGTGGTGCCGGGCGACGAGATCGTGACCGCGATCGCCCCGGTCCCACTCGAGGATGACGGCGCGGAGCAGCAGCTCGGCGCGGTCGATGGCGTCGCGCGCGTGACCCCGATCGCCTCGTTCGGCCTCGCGTTCGATGGCGCCCGCCTCGATGCAACGGCGATTCGTGGCTCAGACTTCGATGCCGATGGCCGGCTGACGTTCAGGTCCGGCGACCGACACACGGCCCTGGCCGGGCTCGACGACGGCGGGACGGTGATCCTGCCACTGTCGCAGGCCGAGCGGCTGGGCGTCGGTACCGGCGATGTGATCGCGGTGACCACGGCCGATGGGCTCCTGGAGCTCACCGTGGCCGGGATCGTCGAGCACTCATTCCCGGGCCAGGCCGGAGAGACTCTCCTGGTCGGCTGGCCCGACGCGCTGGACCGGTTCGGTGTCGCAGGCGCGGACGCGTTTGCGATCCGCTTCGATGCCGGTCATGAGACCGACGCCGCCGCGGGTATCGAATCCGTCGCACGCGAGCTGGCCCTGACGCCAGCGCCGATCTCGTACGTTCAGGGCGCGGTGGGTGACGCGCTCGACCACCTCTTCAACCTGCTTGATCTGCTGGCGCTGGCCGCCGTGGTGGTGGCGGCACTGGGCATCGTCAACACGCTGTCGATGGATACGCTCGAGCGCGTACGCGAGCTGGGCATGCTGCGGGCCGTCGGGATGAGCCGACGCCAGGTGTGGCGGAGTGTGCTCGTCGAGGCCGGGATCCTGGGCGCGGTCGGGGCACTGGTCGGGTCAGCGGCTGGCGTCGCGGTCGGGTGGCTGCTGATCGCGACGACAAATGGCAGCGCGGGCATCCGGCTGCCGTGGCCGACGATCGGGCTCACGATCGTGCTGGGCATCGCGCTGGCGATGCTGGCTGCCGCCCAACCCGCGAGGGTCGCGGGACGGCGCTCGATCGTCGCGGCCGTTCGCGGGGAGTGATCGCGCTGGTGAGCCGCGCGCCCGATTGATAGACTCCGCCCACACCGGCGCACACCGATGCGCCGGGGAGAGGTGAGGATGTCGATCGCGATCCCGTCGATGACGCGGGTGCCAGCCACCGAGAAGGGCGTGACCATCGCCGACTTCCTGGTCCCGATTCGCGTTGGCGAGCGCGTGTCGCCGCTGCTGCGCAACGCCCTGCTCACGGTGTCAGGCGCGCTGCTGATCTACCTCACCGCGCGCGCCTCGCTCGTCATCCCCGGCAACCCGGTTCCATACACCCTCCAGAACTTCGGGGTCCTGGTGGTTGGCGGTGCGCTGGGCTTCCGCCGCGGCGGGATCGCGGCGCTGCTGTACGTCGCACTTGGGGTCGTCGGGCTGCCGTTCTTCGCCGAGGGCAAGGGCGGGCTGTCCGTGATCTGGGGCGCCACCGGCGGCTACCTGATCGGGTTCGTGCTGGCGGGTGCGGTGGTCGGGCGGCTGGCCGAGCTGGGCTGGGACCGCCGGATCGGCGGCGCGGTCGGCGAGACGCTGCTGGGCACGGCCGTCATCTATCTGGTCGGCGTTCCCTGGCTCGCGGCCGTCACCGGGATGTCGCTCGCCGAGGCGATCTCAGTGGGGCTCGTGCCGTTCGTGGTTGTCGACACCGTCAAGCTGCTCGCGGCCGCGGCGGTGTTCCCGGTTGCCTGGTGGGTCGTCGGGCGGCGGCCCTCGGAGCGCTGAACGGGTCCCACCGAAGGCCACCAGGCGCATGGCCCGATCAACCGACCGTCTCGCCTTTGCTCCCGCGACCGAGCGAGCTGGCCTGTACGGCCCGCGCTCCGAGGCATGGCGGCTCAATCGCGAGGCATCGCTGCTGCTCGGCGCCGGGCCCCGGGCGCTGCTCCTCCAGATCGCGCACCCGCTGGTCGCGGAGGGCGTGGACCAGCACTCTGATTTCCGGGCCGATCCGTGGGCGCGCCTGGCCGGCACGCTTCGGAGCTACCTGCGCATCGTGTACGGGACGGGGAGCGCAGCACGCTCCGAGATCCGGCGTCTGAACGGCCTTCACCGCACCGTGACCGGCCCGATCCGGGACCAGGGGGCGGTCGCCCGCTTCGGCGGCACCTATGCGGCGCGTGATCCCGGGCTTTCGCTCTGGGTCCACGCGACCCTGATCGACGCCACGCTCGCGACCGTCGACGCCTGGCTCGAGCCCCTCTCGCAGGATCGACGCGCCCGCTTCTACGCCGAGACGCTCCCCGTCGGTCGCCTGTTCGGTGTGCCCGGGGACCTGCTGCCGGCCGACATCGACGCCTTCGACACCTACGTCGCGTCAATGCTCGCGCCGTCCGGGCCGGTCCACCCATCGGCCACCGCGCGCGACCTGGCCGCCGTCATCCTGCATCCGCCACTCGCGCCCCTGGCCGAGCGCGGCCCGGTGGCGAGCCGGCTCGGGTCGCTGGCGCCGGGCATCGCCGCCGCTCTCCGTCGCGTGCCCTCGCCCGCAGTCGACTGGCTGCTGGTGCCCGCGGTGGGGTTGCTGCCGCCCGAGGTGCGTCGCGAGTACGGGCTCGCATGGGGGCGTCGCGAGCAGGCGCTCAGCACGTGGCTGGTGGCGGCGTGGCGCGCGTCGCGCCCGGTTCTGCCAACGACGCTTCGCTGGTTCCCCCAGGCGCTCGCCGCCGATGCTCGCGTTGCCGGATCCCCCGCAGAGTGAGATAAGACTCTGGGATGCGGCGGCGGCCGCCCCGGCCCACCGTGTGAACCGCGGCTGACAAGTTGGTTTGTCCGTGCCATAGAAGCGCTGTCACGACATGAGCGCAAGGGCTCAGGGGCACACGCCCGAGCACCAGCCCGGCGATGGCGTCCGGTAGCCGACCAGCACCGCGACGAGCTTCGATCCAACCTGGGCGATGTTGAGCCCGGCGTGTTCGTCGCTTCCAGCGAAGGCGATCTCGGCGCTCCCGATCCACGTGCCGCCCTCGGGCGTTTCCGGAAGCGGGAAGTTCGCCGTGGGGTCGAACAGGAGGTCGGGAACCGGGCTCAGCTCGCCGCTGTAGATCCAGACCTGCGTCGGCGTGCGAGCGGCGTCGGCGACACCTGCCAGCGCGACCCGAGCCGCGTCCGCGCAGAACGGCTCCTCGACACCATTGCCGCAGAAGGTCGACACCGACGCCGCCGGCGAGGCCTGTGTCGTCGGGGTCCCGGTCGCTCCGTCGGATCCGCAGGCAGCCATGACGATCGCCAACACGATCCACACGACAGCTCTTCGTGTCATGCCCCCACCCCTTCTGACCGTTGCCGTGGCGCGCTCGCCGCACCGGCTTCGTGTCGGATCCCGTATCGAGGCCCGGAGAAGACCGGATCTTGAGACCGATGCCTCTGGCCCGTCAAGCGTGCCAAGTCGACGAGTCAGACGCGTTGCTGCCGCACCGGGGACTGATTGTTGGAACGCGGACGCTGCTGTCTCCATCAGCCGCAGTTCACACGGTTGGCCCCGGCTCGGTGGCTTTGACGCGCCCGAGCGCCCCTACTTCTTGGTCTGCTTCGGTACCAGGGTGCTGATCCAGCGGTGGCTCTTTGTGAGCCAGGCAGCCAGCTCCCCGGTGTTTCGGAGGAGGTCATCCGGCACGGAGCAGTATCCCTGCATCACGCTTCCATGCCGGACCACCGGGCCACTGTCATATGTCGCCAGGAACGCTTCCCTCAGTTCGTCCGATAACCGGAGCGCCATTCTGCCGTCGCTGTCCAGGAAGCTGAACATGTGTCCGGCGTGGGACGTGTACGGGGTCTTCGCTCCCTTCACGACCGAGTCGCCTCGACTAGCGGTCACCGCTTCTGTATAGAGCTCCAGCGCCTCTGGCGGTCCCGAGTACCTCGATCCACCGGGCATGAGCCACCTCCTCGGCATGTGGTCGGCCTTGCCCTTCTCAGCGGCCGATCCACTCCTCAACGCGGTCCAGCCACTCGTCGGTGAGGGCGGCGAACAGGCCGGGCTGCTCGCTCTCCAGCGCGTGCCCGGCCCGGTCGAGAACCGCGAAGGTGGCGCGCGGTAGGTGCTCCAGCCGAGACCAGGCGTCACGGTAGCCGACGATCGAGTCCTGGCGCCCGGTGAGGACGAGCGCGGGCGCGTCGATCCGGGCGCGGAGCTCGCCCTCGAAGCTGAACGCGTAGCGCGGCTCGAGCCGCTCGAGGAAGGCGTCGTCCGGCGGGGTCATGGCGTCTCGTTCCCGGTAGCGGGCCAGCGTGTCATGCGTTCGGACGACGGACAGTTCGACCCACATCTGCTCATCCGGTCGGGCGGCCGCCACTGCGCTCGGGTCGTTGACGATGATCGTGTGGGGCGGGAGGTCCCGGCGGGACCGTTCGGCACGCACCATCGGGATGATCAGCATCAGGCCGTCGATGCGCTCGGCGATTCGGTTAGCGAGGCCGGACGCCAGGTAGGCACCCCACGAATGACCGATGACGACGAGGCGCTCGTCTCCTGCGACCGCGACGATGAACTCGACCAGGATCTCGAGCATCTCATCCTGGCTCGCCAGCCAGTCGGGGGCCGGGGTCGCGCCATGGCCGGGCATGTCCGGGTAGATGCGCCTCCAGGCCATCCGGTCGATTCGGCCCGCGCGGGCGCCGAAGATCGGCTCACAGCGGTTGGTCATGATCCGATGCTCCAGTGTGAGCCCATGGAGGATCAGGACTGGGCGCCCCTCACCGCGCTCGTCGTAGTGGATCGGGATGCCGCGCACCGTCGCTGTCGCTCCGGACATGGGCTCAATGATCGGACGCGAGTCAACGCTTCTCGCTACGCCTCGCCCACGAGCGGGCGCCGCACCGCTGCGGGTGTGAAGACCCGACAAGATGTGGCATTGCGCCGAGCTCCGCGGGTCGCCTGGGGGGCCGACTGCCTCTTGATTCAATCGAGGTGGGAGCCCACAATCCCGGCAGGCGGAGCTGGCCGGCTGTTGGTGGGGTAGGCGCGATGTTCCTGAACCAGGTCAACTACCTGTGGCGGGATCTGGGCTGGGCCAACGGGCGCCGGGCGGCGCTGCTCGTCGGCGCGCCCTTGGCGCTCATCGTGCTCCTGGCGCTCCCGACCGTGCTCAGCACCCCACCGGTTGCGAACCACGCCGAGCTGTCGGGCTCGGGCACCCTGACCGGCCCGCAGATCCACCTTCACGACAGCTACGCGGTGACGATCTCGATCTCCGGCCAGGCGGGCTGCGCGTATCGGGTCGCGATTGGCGGCTCCGGCTACCAATCCGATGCCCAGGAGCACTCCTTCCCGAGTTGGGCCACGACCAGTCAGCAGCGCGCGTCGACCTGGAGCGTCGACCTTCCCGACGGCCAGTACGCGATCACCACGACGGCGACCGGCTGCGGCCCGTGGACGGTGAGCCTCGACCGAGCGAACGCCGCCGGGTGACATTGGCGCACGCGTGCCTGTCCTCGCCTTGAGTGCGCGGGCAAGCTGCGCTACGGGGTGCACACAACCTCCGCGGGATCATGATCCGCGCACCGAATGGGGTTGAGCGAATGAGGATCTCAGCGTCGAGGCCGGCAGTCTCGCGCCGGTACAAGCCGGCATCGCGCCGCCCCAGATCGCTTCTCCTCGTCGATCTCTATCTCCTGGGCCTGCTGCTGATCCTGTTGTATTGGCTGGTCGGCAGCCTGTTCGTCACGGGGTTCCTGGCCAATCGGGGGACCGTCCCCCCGCTCGTCGTCGAGGCCGGGCTCGACCCCCTGCGGGCCACGATCGCCTTCGGCGTGCCGCTCGCGCTGGTGGCCGTCACGGCGATCCGGATTCGGTTCGCGTCACGGGTGACCTGGCCCTGGACGCCGTTGATCGCCGCCTGGCTGGTGGTGGGATTCGCGGAGTCCCTGTTCGCCGGGCCCGACTTCACCGCGGCCGTCCTGCTGCTCGGTGCCTTCCCGGCGGTGGTGATCGGTCATGAGCAGGACTACCTCCGGCGCGCGGCCGGGCAATCGCCGGACGACATCCCATGGTCACCCCTCCGCCGGCGGCTGACCGCCATCATCGCCCTGATCGTCGTGATCTGGATCGCCGCCTACATCATCGGCGGCGTGCTGGGGATCCACGGGCTGTTCGGCCCGTTGCCCTTCGGCTGGCCGGGCGTCCAGCTTCCGGCAGGTGTCGGCGGCGGCGCGCGCTAGCAGGCACATCGGCCTCGAGCACTCCGGCCGGTCCCAGACCGCCCCGGGATCCCGCCGCCAGTGACGACAGTCACGCACTCGGCCCCGACATAAGTCACAGACGGTGTCGCTGGCCGGCCGTAGGGTGTGTTGCGACAGGTTCGAACGGGTGGGGAGCCTCGCCCACACGGCGGTGGCGCTGCCACGAACGCCGAGCCTGCCCCGATCAACGAACCATGTACCGCTGTGCGTCGAAAGGAGTTACAGCATGACCGCGATCGCGACCAAGACCCATGTCGAGTACAAGATGGAGCCGATGCCGTACCACGAGGACGAGGTGACCCATAGCGCCGAGTTCCTCGCCCGGCTCAGCGAGCTGGGCAAGGATGGCTGGCAGCTCGTCACCCTGAACCCGCTCAACCGCTCGACCGGTGGCTGGGAGTCCAGCAGCCCGGTCCCGATGCTCCTGATGCGGGTCGTCAGCGACTAGGCACCCATATCCCGCCGGCTTGGGGGACCGGCGGGCCGCACCGGGTCGCGTCCGGTCCAGCGCGCCGCTGAGGCCGCGCGCTGGGGAGGTTGCGAGCTCACGGGCGTGGTGTCTGCCTCGCCCGTGGTCGGTGCTGCCGAGATGCTAGCCAGCTGCGCCGCGCGACCCGTCGTCGGGCGGGTTGACCGGAACGCCGCCAAGGGTGTCGCGGGACGTGCCGCCCGCTTCCTCGCGGAGCGCCATCGGGTCGAGCACGATGATCCCCCTGCGCGAGGACCCGATCAGTCCGGCCTCCCGCAGCTCACGCAGTGCCCGCGCCACGACCTCACGGCTCGAGGCGATGGCATCGGCGAGCTCCTGCTGCGTGACGCTGGCACCCAGGGTTCCGTCCGAACGGTAGCCGGAGAGATCGAGGAGCTGCCGGGAGACCCGCTGGCGTACCGTGAAGAAGGCCTCCTCGGCGATCTCGTCGAAGGCCCGGATCAGCTGGCGGGCGAGCTCTGTCGCGCAGGCTCGCGCAACCGCCGCGTCGGTCTCGAACAGTCGACGGAGGACGCTGATCCGCAGCGCCAGGACCGAGGCGCCGGTCAGCGCCTGGATGGCGACCGGCGGACGGCCACCACCCAGCACCTGCGCGAGGCCGAGCACGTCGCCGGTCCGGGCGTATCGGATCAGCACCTCGCGCCCATCCTCGGAGCCCCCGTACAGCCGGAGCAGCCCCTGTCGCACCACGATCGCCCGCGGCTGCTCATCGGCGTGGTAGACCTCGCCACCCGCCGGGACGTCGATCTCAAGCGCCTCCGAGAGCAGCTCGGAGGCGGCCGCCTCCGGCAGGGTGCCGAGAAACCCGACCCTGATCGGGTCGCTGCCAGCAGGCATCCAGGATTCTCCAAACGGATCTGCCACCGTGCCGCACCGCCTGTCCACACCCTACCGCATGGTCGTCGCGGACGATCGGCGATCGTTCGAGGTCCTGCCGGGGAGAGGTCGGATGGGTAACGTTGAGTACCGGATCGAGCGCATCCCGGTGAGCGGGCACGAGCCGCGGCTCCTCCCCCTGGTCGAGCGATTGACCGAGCTTGGGCGACAGGGATGGCACGTCGCGAGCATCGACCTCGCAGCCCATGCCGCTCATGACCGCGAACCATTGACCGTGCTGCTGGAGCGTGAGGCGGACTCGACACCCGCACGCCGCGCGTCGTAGGTGAGCTCGTTGCGACGGCCGTGCTGGATCCCGCTCGCCTTCGCGCTTGCGGGCTGCGGCCTATTCCGCCGACTCGCCGACGGCGAGCGCCTGCTGGAGCTCCGGCGTCCCGACCAGCTCCGAGATCGGCCGGACGAGTGACGGCCGGCTCGAGCGCGGTCCGAGCTCAAGGGCGAACCAGCCCACGTCGTGCCACTGGCCGTCCTTGAAGCCGATCGCCGGGTAGGTCCCGATCGGCCGGAACCCGAGGGCCGTGTGCAGGGCGACGGAGCTGACGTTGGGCAGCGTCACCCCCGCCACGACGAGGTGGAAACCCTGGAGCCGGAGGATGGCGAGCAGGGACTTCATGCACGCCTGGCCGACGCCCCGGCGCGCGATCGTCTGGTCGACGTAGACCGTGGTCTCGACCGCCCAGTCGTAGGCGGCGCGCTCGCGGTGTCGCATGCCATACGCGTAGCCACGAATCTCCCGATCGACCTCGGCCACCAGCCAGGGCGTTCGTTCCATGACGCGCGTGATGCGGCGGGCCATCTCGTCGACATCGGGCGCGACTGCCTCGAACGAGATGGCGCTGTGGTCGACGAATGGTCGGTAGATGGCAGCACAGGCGGCAGCGTCGGCCGGCGTCGCCAGGCGAATGGTGAGATCGGTGGTAGTCGGCATGACAGGCTCCTCGATCGGGCTAGTACAGGCTGGGGAACCGGGGTCGCCACCAGGACGCGAGGTCAAGCGGGGTCGCGTCGTCAAGCGCGTCGAGCAGCGTCCGGGTGTGGACCAGCCCCCAGCGATGGTCGGCGACGTAACCGCGCAGCGCCGCCCAGAAGACCGCCGAGCCCATCCTCTTGCGCGCCCGGTTGAGCAGGTTGCCACCCTGGATGTAGATGTCCTCGTAGTAGCACGTGAACGAGTACGTATAGATGGATCGGTCGAGCGTGGCCTTCGCGCATCGCGAGCCGCGCCGCGTCCCGAGCACGTCGCGGGCCACGAAGTCGGTGACCGCCTCATCGGCGAAGGGCTCGCGCGCCTGGTCGTTGCCCACCATGCCGTAGAACCACTGGTGGGCGATCTCGTGGGTGACGAGGTAGGCGAGGTTCGATCCGGTGCCGGTGGGGATCCAGGCGATGGCGGGACCCTCCATGCCGTAGGCGCCGGCCGACTGCACGACCTTGAGCACGCGATACGGGTAGGGACCGAGCCTGGCCTCGATCCTGGCCAGCGCGTTCTTCGCGGCGCGGAGCGCGGCTGTGGCGGGGAAGCCCGGGCGGTAGACGACGCGCACGATGTTATCGCCGACGTGCACCTGCCTCGATCGATATCCGGTCGACGCCGTGACGACGAAGTCGCGCACGTTCGTCGCGCGGAAGGTGCGGGTGAGGCCGTCTGCCGACTTCGCGATCAGGTTGCCGGTGTTGCCATATCGCAGCTTGCGATCGCTGCGAATGGTGACCGTGACCCGTGGGCTGACCGGGGTCACGAACGGGTCGCCGTAGTTCGGCCGGTCGAACCGCCGCTTGCGGCTGACCCACGGGAGCCAGCGATACAGGTCGACGATGCCGTTGGCCCTCGTGAACAGCCAGTTCGAGCCCGAAAGATTGGCGCGCAGCGTCGCCGCGAAGCGCACGACGACGACGGTCGTGGCGCCGTCGGGCAGGACGCCGCCCAGCGGGACGACGATCGTCTGACCGCTGACGATCGGTGTGACGGCGGTTCCGTCGACGGTGACCGCTCGCACTCGCAGCCGCCCGAGCCTGGCCATCACGGTGTTGAGCTCGAGGCGGTCGATGCCTCCGCCTGAATCATTTCGCGCGGTGATGGCGACGCGACCATTGAGCGTTCGTCTGGCGTACGAGAGCCGAACGTTGGCGTCGTACATGGCGCGGACCGCGAGGCTGGTCCGGTGGACCGCGCCCGGCATGATGGCCGACGCGGCCGCGGCCGCGGCCGCGGAGGCGGAGGCGGAGGCGGCCGCGACATCTGGCGCCGCTTCTCCGGTTGCCGGCAACGCTGTGGCCACGATCGGCGCCTCGGCCGCCGTCGGGGCGATGCCGACGGCCGCGGGGACCGTGGCGCCAACGAGCGCCACGGCGAGCGCCGTGGCCGCCAGGCGGCGGATCACGCGTCCGTGGGTGCGCACGATCTCGATGGTAGTCGGCCGCGCCACCCCTGCCTTCGCTGCTGCCCGACACACGGTTCGATCCGGATCGTGCCGCTCCGGGTAAGGGGGTTGCGGAGGACGATGCCGGTTCGGACCGGGCCGACGCGCACGGTTTGTTGCAGGCGACCCGACCCCGAACGGGGTGCCGCTCGGCCCTCGCGAGGACGGGGCCCTGGGGGCGACGATCCGGGAACTGTAAGCGGAGCACCCTGATGTCGGACGGAAGCGTCCTCGTCGCCTACGCCAGCCAGTCGGGATCGACGGCCGGGATCGCCGCCACCATCGCCACCGAGCTGCGCGCAGCGGGGCTCTCGGTCGATTGCCGGCCGGCGAGCGACGTCCGCGAGCTGACCGGGTACCAGGCGATCGTCCTCGGTAGTGGCGTGTTTCTGGCTCGTCGGATGTCCGATGGCGGCGGGTTTCTCACCCGACATGCCGGGGCGCTCCACGCTCGGCGCGTGTGGCTGTTCGCCGCCGGGCCGATCGGTCCGGTGCGATCCGGGACGAGCGTGGCGCCGGAGGATACCGGGGTGATGAGCGTCGCGCGCGGCATCGGTGCTCGAGGCGCGGCGACGTTCGGTGCCATCGACCCGACCGCGGGCCCGGACCCGCTCGATCATCTCGAGCCCGCGAACCAGGCCCGCATCCGCGGCTGGGCGCGCACGATCGTCGCCGAGCTGATCGCGAGCGAGCCGTCGATCGCCCACCAGCGACGGGTCGCCACCGCCTGACCGCGCGGCGTCGCGCGTCGACCCGCACCCGTCGTGCACCTGTTCCAGCCAAGTCGAGCACCCGTGACAGCCAAGCTGTCACGGGGCTGGTCGACGATGCGACCCATGGAAGCCCGACTCCTCCCGATGCCGACCTCAGCCTCGCCCCTCGGCGGGCGGCGAGCGTCTGCCCCTCGCGATGCGCAGGTTCGCGTGGAGGGGGACCGGGTCATCGTGGACCACCTCGAGGTGGCCGACGCGGTGCTCGCCGGTTCGCTCGGGGACCGGGACGCGGCCGACCGAGGAACTGTGGTCGAGCGAGCCCTCCGCATCGGCCTCATGGCGCTCCAGGACGCGACGATGACGGTGGATGTCGACGTGGTTCGGCGCGAGTTCGACAAGCTGGTGGCCCAGACCACGGCCGTGAACCAGGAGGCGGCACGCGCCGTCGAGGACGTGCTGCGCGCCAACTTCGCGGACGACGACGGCCGGCTGCCTCGGACGCTGGAGCGGTTCCTCGGTGACCGCGGCGCGCTCCAGCAGTTCGTCAATGAGCTGTTCGATGAGACCAAGCGTGATTCCGCGATCGGGCGGATCGGTGGTCTGCTGGGCCGCTACTTCGATGGCGACCAGTCGAGGCTAGCCCAGCTCCTCGACCCGACGCGACTCGGCTCGCCCCTGCACCAGTTCCGCCAGGAGATCGCGGATGGGTTCAAGGGCCTCCACGAGCGACTCGCCGCGCTCGAGGCGGCATCGCGGGCTCGTGCGGATGAGCGATCGCGGTCGGCAGCAAAGGGGGGCGACTTCGAGGCGCTGCTCGAGGACCTGCTGGGTGACATCGCGCGAGGTGCCGGCGACATGGTCGACCGGACGTCGAATGAGACGGGCGCGGTCATGGGCTCGAAGAAGGGAGACTTCGTGCTGACGATCGACCCCCGGTTGTCGCGCGGCGCCGACCTGAGGATCGTGATCGAGGCCAAGGATCGGGCGATGTCCCAGCGGGCAATGCGCGAGGAGCTCCGCGAGGCGCGCGAGAACCGGTCCGCTGCCATCGCGGTGGTCACGTGGTCGCCGGCACATGCCCCCAGCGGGATCGCTCCGTTCTCGCTGCTGGGCGACGATGTCCACGTGGTCGTGGATCCCGAGGCGCCCGATCGCCCCTACCTCGAGGCGGCGATCCGCCTGGCTCGCCTCCTCGCGCTGGGCACGCTCGACGAGCACGACGTCGAGGTGGACGCGGCGGCAATCTCACGGGCGTTGATCGGAGTGCGCGAGCAACTGGAGGCGATCCGTGCCCTGAAGGCACAGCTCACCTCGGTCTCGAACGCGACCAAGGCGGTCTGGGCGGGTCTCGACCAGCTTCGCACAGGGATCCTCGGGCGAGTGGCGGAGGCCGAGGCCGAGCTGCAGCCGACGGGGCAGCGCCGCTCGGCCTGAAGCCCCAACGGATGGTCACGGCCGAGGCTTGACAACAGGACCATTCACAATCGGCCCCGGATCGGCGACCCTATGCGCAGCACCGCCGGGTTGCTGGTGGTCGCCCCGACGGAGGTTGGATGCCGCGATCCAGGTTCGCCGCCCTGGCCGCCCTGATCATGCTTCTTGCCACCGTGGCAACGCCGGCCCCGGCGACCGTCACCGCCGCTTCGGTGGCGGCCGGCGCCTCGATCGGCGCGGACCACACGGGAACCCCCGACGCCGCCGCAGACCACAAGCCGCTCGATGTCACGGACCGCTGGATCGTCGTGCTTCGCCGCGGCGCGAGCGTTTCCAGGGCCTCGGCGCACGCGAAGGGGTTGGGCGTCGCAGCCGACCGCACGTTCCGGAGCGTCATCCGCGGCTACTCCGCGACACTCAACAGCACGCAGCTGGCGGCGATCCGTGCCGACCCCGACGTCGCGGCGGTGGTGCCCGACGCCGTGATCAGCCTGCAGGCGCAGAGCGTGCCCACCGGGGTGCGCCGGGTCGGTGGCAAGACCAACCCGATCGCCGCGATCGACGGGAAGGACGCGCGGGTGGACGCGGACGTCGCGGTCGTGGACACGGGCATCGATCCCAGCCATCCGGACCTCAACGTGGTCGGTGGCCACAACTGCACGACGTCGAACCCCGACGCCTGGCAGGACGGGAACGGCCACGGGACGCACGTCGCCGGAACGATCGGCGCGATCGACAACGGGCGCGGGGTCGTGGGCGTCGCGCCCGGCGTTCGCTTGTGGTCGGTGCGCGTCCTTCGGAGCGATGGCAGCGGCCTGGTGTCGTGGTACGTCTGCGGGCTCGATTGGATGGCCGCCCAGCGGGACGCGGCCAATCCTGACCTGCCGCTCATCGAGGCCGTGAACATGTCGGTTGCCCGCTCGGGCTCTGACGACCATAACTGCGGCCTCACGAATGGAGACGTCATCCACCAGGCGATCTGCCGGCTGGTGGACGCGGGCGTCACGGTTGTCGCCGCGGCCGGCAACAACAGCTTCAACGCGGCCCGCATGATCCCTGCCAGCTACGACGAGGTGATCACTGTCTCGGCGCTGGCGGACACGGACGGCCGGCCCGGCGGGCTCGGGGGCGCCGCGTGCTACTCGTGGGGCTCGTACGACCGGGACGACACGTTCGCCAACTTCTCGAACTACGGGGGGGACATCGACCTGATCGCGCCCGGCAAGTGCATCTGGTCAACCCTGCCCGGCAACCGGTACGGCTACCTGTCCGGTACGTCGATGGCCGCGCCCCACGTCACCGGTGCCGTGGCGCTGTACAAGGCGTCCCGACCCATGGCCACGCCGGCCGACGTCAGGGCGGCGCTGCGCGCGATGGGCAGCTTCGACTGGAAGGTGTCAAGCGACCCGGACAGTACCCATGAGCCGCTGCTCGACGTCTCGCACCTGGTGTCGCTCGGGGACTTCATGCTGGACGGGGAATCGCCGCCGACGGTCGTCGGCCCGGCCGGTGCGTCGTTGACGATCCCGGTCACGACCTACCGCGCCGAGGACGTGACCGACGACATCGAGC
This sequence comes from uncultured Chloroflexia bacterium, assembly GCA_963734935.1. Taxonomy (GTDB): domain Bacteria; phylum Chloroflexota; class Limnocylindria; order Limnocylindrales; family CSP1-4; genus CAIXZV01. Next base: position 46,678 of record CAVTIO010000005.1, read on the forward strand.
TTGCCGCGACCGCGGACACTCCCGTCACGGCGACCGTGACGCCGACGGTCTCCACGGCGACCGGTCCAATGGGAGCGACCCTTACCGTTGAGGTTCCCAAGGCCACCCCATCTGGCACCTACCACGTGACGGTGACCGGGTCCCGGGCGAACGATGTCCGAGCGCTCACCCTCTCGCTTGTGGTGGACGCCGATCCGCCGACCGCGTCCGCGCCACGGCTCAAGGCGCGCCCGGGCAGCCGGTTCGACACCACCAGCTTCACCGCGCGGGCCTCGTGGCCAGCAGCCACGGACGCGACCTCCGCGATCACCCGCTACCAGGCGCAATGGCGCGTTGATGGTGGGTCATGGAGCAGCTCCATCGGCCTCGCGGCCAGCCGGCGCTACGTTGACCGGACCTTCAGGACGGGCCACGCCTACGCGCTTCGGGTCCGCGCTCGCGATGCTGCCGGCAACTGGAGCCCCTGGGTCACGGCCGACCCGTTCACGGTCAATGTCTCGCAGGACCGGAGCTCGACATGGCACCGCAGCGGCACGTGGCATCGCTCCTGGTCGGCGAAGTGGTCACGTCGCTCGTCGCTCTACTCCAGGCAGGCGGGTGCCGCCGTCTGGCGCACGTTCACGGGCCGCGGGATCTCGGTCATCGCCGCCCGCGGCCGCAGCCGGGGAAAGGCACAGATCTGGATCGACGGCACGCATGTCGCGGACATCCACCTCCACCGCTCCTCGCTGCAGCCGCGGCGGGTGGTGTTCGCGAAGACGTGGGCCACCAGCGCCAGGCACACGATCAGGATCGTGGTGGTCGGGACCGCGAAGCATCCACGGGTGAACGTGGACGCCTTCGTGGTCACGAAGTAGCCCGGACTCGGGATGCCGTCGGAGGCGCCTGGCGCCGGAGGCGTTGCGATCGGGTGGTAGGGTAACGTCCCGGTTCGCGGGCGGCGCCGGGAGCCGCCACGGTGCAACCGGGAGACGCGAGGTACCGATCTCCCGTGGCGCGTTCGATGTGGAAGGGGGCCATCCAGTTCGGCCTGGTCACCATCCCGATCAAGCTGTATACGGCGACCGAGTCGAGCTACACGATCCGGTTCAACATGCTCCACGAGACGGACCTGTCCCGAATCCAGATGAAGGTCTGGTGTCCTGAGGATGAGCAGGTCATCTCGCGCGGCGACACGGTGAAGGGCTACGAGTACGCCCCCGACCAGTACGTGGTGATCACCGACGAAGATCTCGAGAAGGTTCCGCTCAAGACGGTCCGCGCGATCGAGATCGAACAGTTCGCGCCTCGCGACACAGCGACGGCGGAGCACGCGCGGTTCATCAAGCAGGCGTACTACATCGAACCCGACAAGATCGGCCGCAAGGCCTTCTACCTCCTGCGCCAGGTGCTTGCCGAACGAAACCTGACCGCGATCTGCAAGGTCGTCATCCGGGATCGCGAGGCGCTCGCCGCCCTCGACCCGTTCGAGGACACGATGCTCCTCACCACCCTCCACTGGCCGGACGAGATCCGCTCGACGGCCGACCTCGACCTGACCAGCGAGGAGTTCGAGTTCAAGCCGGCCGAGGTCAAGATGGCCGAGCAGCTGGTCGAGGCGATGACCCAGGAGTTCGATCCCGCCAGCTACAAGGACGAGTACCGCGAGGCGCTGCTCAAGGTCATCGAGGCCAAGGTCGAAGGCGTGGAGATCGCGCAGCCCGAGCCGGTCGAGGAGAGCGCCAGCATCGTCGACCTCATGAAGCTGCTCGAGGCGAGCGTCCAGGCCGCCACGGACGCCAAGTCTGCGGATGCCGAGGAGCCCGTGTCCGTGAGCGAGGCAAAGAAGGCGCGCTCGTCACGCACGACGCGGTCGAAGGCCAAGACCGCCGGCAGCAAGGCCGCGGCGGCCGAAGACGCCGAGGCGGCGGATAGCAGGCCCGCTCGGCGCCGCAAGAGCGCCTAGGCTTCTCCCCGGTCGCCGGTGGATCCCCCGAGCGCGCCGGCGCCCGCCGGCGGCCGTCGAGCGCCCGGTTACCAGGCGCGAAGCTGTCCGGTGGAGCGCAGCCAGGTGACGCCGATCGCCATCAGGGCCAGGCCGACGACACCGAAGATCGCCTGCAGGAACGAGAACTCGGGCATGACCACGAGCTGAACCAGGATCCAGATCACGAGGCCGGTGCCGAGGATCCCTGTGAGCCACGGCGCGGTCCAGTGGCGGATCACGCTAAGCCCGGCGAGGATGAGCATCCCGAACCCGTTGACCAGCAACAGGTAGATGCCCGGGATCAGGTACGAGCCGAACGGCGTTGCCTCGATCCATCCGGCCGGGAAGCCGACGCTCGTCCCGGTGGTGTCGGCGATCAGCTGGACGCCGACGATGATGGCCGGGATCGCCGTGAACACCTCGAGCACGACGGCGAGCCACACGTAGGATCGCCGCTCGACCGGCTGTGCCGCGGGCAGGAGCTGAGCGTGCACGGATGAACCTCCCTCGCCGGGTACTGCGCCCGATGCACGCCGGAGTGTGCCGACCACCGTGGTTCCGGCCATCCGCCATCTGTCACCCAGCGGCGTTGCCGATGGCCGTGTCGGCGAGGGCCATTCCGCGCCATTCCACCGGGGACGCCTCGGGATCTGGCGTCCACGGTTGCCGTCACGAGGTTGGAGTCCGGATCGATGGCTCGAGCTGCATGAACCACGTCAGTGTCTCCAGCTCGCCATGGCCAGCGGCCCGCTGCCGGTTGCGCTGCTCGCGGAGGGCGAAGGGGCACCGGTTGGCGACGGCGCCGGTGTCGCGGTTGGAGTGGGGATGGGAACGGTGGCCGACGCCGCGGTCGTCGGCGTGGGCGAATCGATCGTCACCTGCGATGCTCCGCTCCCCGAGCAGGCGGTCACCAGCACCATGACAAGCAGGGACCCGCCACGAACGGATCTCGACCAGGGACGCCCCATCGCTGAACCTCCCTTCATCGGCTGGCGGATCGTCTGCCCAGCGCCGCGTGGGCCGTGAATATCAGCCGCCGCCGCAACCGTCCCCGTTCGAGCGCGGGCAGTCCATCGTGTGGATCGACACGGCCCAGCGACGGAATTCGCCAGTTGTCGGACCCGGCCCGCGTCCGGACCTTCACGATCTGGAACTCACGCGGGAGGCCATCCGGGTCGCACCGGGATCCGGGAGGAACGCCGAATGTAGGGTACGTTCTGCACTCGTCGAATCGTCGCCCCTCCGCAGCTTGGAATCTGGAACTTGCCTCTCGAGGAGTACCGCCGCAAGCGCGACTTCAACAGGACGCCCGAGCCGGCGCCGGTTCCGGGGGCGCAGCCGGGCGGCACGCTGGGGCGAACGGTCGGCGCGCACCGCCGGTTCGTGGTGCAGCGCCATCGGGCAACCCGCCTCCACTACGACTTCCGGCTCGAGGTCGACGGCGTCCTCGTCTCGTGGGCCGTGCCAAAGGGGCCGTCGCTGGATCCGGCTGCGAGGCGGATGGCGATCCACGTCGAGGACCATCCGCTCGAGTACTTCGACTTCGAAGGGGTGATCCCGGCCAGGCAGTACGGAGCCGGCGACGTCATCGTGTGGGACTGGGGCACATGGGAGCCCGAGGCGGAGACGCCGGACCCGGTTGCGGCGATCGTCAACGGTGAGCTGAAGCTCAGGCTCCAGGGCCAGAAGCTCGGAGGCCGGTTCACGATCGTGCGCACCAGCCGGCGGCCCGGCTCGGCTCCCCGGACGGCGTTCGAAGATGATCAGGGGGAGCAGTGGCTGCTGATCCACAAGCGCGATGCCAACGCGGTTCCGGGGTGGGATGCCGAGGACCACCCGCAGAGCGTCAAGTCGGGCAGGACCAACGACGAGGTCAAGGCCAACGCGCCGGCGATCTGGGTGTCAGCGATGCCTGCCGCGAGCGCCGAGATCGATCTCTCGGGTGCGCGTGAGGCGCCGATGCCTCGCTACCTCGAGCCGATGCTCGCAACCCTGGCCGCGAAGCCGTTCCGCGACGAGCGCTGGCTCTACGAGGTCAAGTGGGATGGCTATCGCGTGGAGGCGGTCGTCCGCGACGGAAGCGTGGACATGTTCACCCGCAACGGCAACGACGCGTCCACCTACTTCCCGCGGTTGCTCACGCCGCCGACCTGGATCGACGCGCGTGAGGCGATCATCGATGGCGAGGTGGTAGCGCTCGACGATGCCGGACGCCCGGACTTCAACCTGCTCCAGGAGCGCATCAGCGCTGGCCGAGGTGGTCGAGCAGTCGCAACCGCGGACGGTTCCGGAACGAAGAATCGTGGTGCGCTCGTCTACCAGGCGTTCGATCTCCTCTACCTCGACGGCCGGCTCCTGGTCGACGTACCGCTGGAGCAGCGCAAGCGGCTCCTGGAGCTCGTGCTTCGGCCGAGCGCCCGCGTGCGCTACGCGGGGCACGTCGAGACCGAGGGCACGGCCTTCTTCGACGCGGTCAAGGGTCAGGACCTCGAGGGGCTGGTGGCCAAGCGGCGTGGCTCGCGATACGAGGTCGGGCGCCGATCGACCGACTGGCTCAAGGTCAAGGTCCGCCCGGAGCAGGAGCTCGTGGTCGGTGGCTGGACGCCGGGGGAGGGGAGTGCCGCGGCGCTCGGCGCGATCGCGGTCGGCGTCTACGAGGGTGATCGGCTGCGGTTCACGGGCAAGGTGGGCTCGGGTTTCAGCGACCGGACCCGACGTGAGCTGCGCACGCTGCTGGACGAGCTCGAGGCGGAGGCGCCGCCGTTCGACCCCCCGCCGCCGCCCGACTACCGGGGCCGATGGGGCGGGGACCTTGCCGGCATCCACTGGGTGCGTCCAGAGCTCGTGATCCGTGCCGAGATCGGCGGCTGGACACGGGACGGGCACGTGCGCCAGACGTCGTACAAGGGTCTCGAGCACGGGCGCGACCCGCGGCAGGTGGTCCGGGAGCGGGCGATCGGGACGAAGGCGGTGGTCGCCGCATCGGGCGCCGACGCGGTGGACGTATCCCCCGCGCCGGCCATCGCCGGAACCCCGACGACACGGGACGCGCCCGATCCCTCCCGGCTCGTCTCCGATGCCGAGATCGACGCGCTCGACGCCGTCAGGGCCGAAGGCACCTGGTCCGTCAGCGGGCAGTCGCTCAAGCTCACCAACCTGGACAAGGTCCTGTTTCCGCCGCGTGAGGGCATCGACGAACCGGCCCTCACCAAGCGGGACCTGATCCGCTACTTCGCGCTGATCGCGCCCGCGATGCTGCCGCACCTCGCGGACCGTCCGCTCAACCTCCAGCGATTCCCGAACGGTGTCGACAAGCCCGGCTTCTGGCAGAAGGACATCCCGTCGCATGCGCCACGGTGGCTCACCATCTGGCACGAGCAGGGGTTTCGGGAGCGCGAGGATCGCCGTCCCAATGACCACCTCGTGGCTGATCGCGCCGCGACCCTGTGCTGGCTGGGCAACCAGGCCGCGTTCGAGGTGCACGCGTGGACCTCGACGATCGCCGACCCGTGGATGCCCACCTTCGCCCTCATCGACATCGATCCGGGGACCGCCACCACCTGGGACGAGACCCTGCTGATCGCCCGCCTGTACCGGACGGCCCTGGAGCACCTCGGCGTGCGCGCGTACCCGAAGGTGACCGGGAGCCGCGGCATCCAGGCGTGGATCCCGATCGAGCGTGGCCGCTACTCCTACGCCGAGACGTCCGCCTGGGTCGAGAAGCTGTCGCGGGCGGTCGGCGCGTCGGTGCCCAACCTCGTGTCATGGGAGTGGGCGAAGTCGGAGCGGGGCGGCAGGGCGAGGCTGGACTACACCCAGAACGCGGGGATCAAGACGCTGGTGGCTCCGTATGCCGTCCGGCCACGGCACGGCGCGCCCGCATCGGCGCCGATCCGCTGGGCAGAGCTTGACGAACCGGAGCTCCGACCGGACCGCTGGACGATCCGCACGCTCCCGGACCGCGTGGCCGAGGTGGGGGACCTGTGGGCCGGGATCCAGGAGGATCGGCAGACGTTGCCGCCGCTCTGATCGCGGCCCAGAGGACCCGCGCCACCCCGTGCGGGCGGGCTCGATCAGCTCGGACAGGTGGGCGTGCGCGAGACAGGTCACGGTGTCGGCCGCCCCGTAGGGGCGTCAGCGCCAGGCGCGCAGCGAGTGGGGCGCCGCATAGGGCTGCCGGAAGAAGCCCAGCAGCGGCTCGCCGGTCGACTGGGAGAGCCGGATCCGGTCGCGCCACGGACGCGAGGCGTCGGGATCAACCTCGCCACGCAGCTCCACGTCGTCGCGGCCGGGATGGTTCGGGTCGTAGATGCGGAGGCGGATCGTCGTCCCCGTCTCCTCGTACCCGAACGCGAGGACCTGGTGGTTGCGGGTCAGGCTCCAGGGGGACACCCCGGCGAGGCGGATCAGCCCGACCGGGGATGGTCGCTCGTCGTCGATCTCCGCCCGGATCATCGGCCACTCGTCACGGATCGCGATGACGCGCGGCGGCTCGCGACGCAGGATGGCGGCGAGGCGGGTCGGCGGATCCGGCCGGACGGCCTGGAGGTCGAAGTACCGGAGCGGGACGCGGAGCCAGTCGAGCGATTCGACCTGTCGCCGCACGATGGCGTCGAACCGCGGGCTGCCGTTCGGTGGCTGTGGCTCGGCCGGCATCGGGATCCGCGCTTCGAACAGGTCGCGGACGGTCATCACCATGCCGCCGCACAGGCCCGCGGACGCATCGCCGAAGCCGAGGATGGGGGTCCGGATGGGCCCCAGCCTGAGGGTCGGGCCGGGCGGCCACGCGTTGGGGAACGGAAACCCGTTGACGCTCGGCTGGAACCCGGGGACGGCGGCTGCGGTCATCGCCCGCCTACCGCCCGTTCATGGCCATACCCGGCCAGTCATCCCGCACCTTCCTGCGCCAGCTCCTCGGCCAGCATCGCCGCCAGCTCGCGCGCGTTCGTCGAGCCGTAGTTCGCGTAGCAGTTGTTCATCAGCACGTGGGTATCGGCCGAGTGCGTCGCAGCCTCCATGACCCGGGGCACCCACTCGCTGAGCTCACCGGGCTCGTACAGATAGCGGAACCGCTCGACCGTCGGCAGCCCGCGCATCGACTCCCAGGTGGCGGTCCGCCGTCCGTGGAACCGGACGACCGCCAGCGTCGGGGAGGTGGTCGCGACCACGGGCGGGATCGACGACGTGAAGCCCTGCGGCCCGTCAACCATGACGAGCGCGATGCCCTCGTCCTCGAGGAACCGCAGCGTCCGCTCGGCGTTCTTCTCGTTGAGCCAGCTGCCGTTGCGGAACTCGACCGCCACCCGCAGGCCCTCGGGCTCCAGCGCCGCCCGTGCCTCGCGGATCGCCTCCCTGTTCTCGGACGAGGTGAAGAACCATCTCGGGTACTGCAGGAAGACAGCGCCCAGCTGCCCGGCCTCCGCGAGCGGGGCGAGCCCATCGGCGAACTGGCGCCAGACCTCGGCCAGCAGCGGGCCGGGGAGGTCCTTCGCGTACAGCCTCCTCTTGTCGGCGACGGTGGCCGGCAGCTCCTCGCGGATCGCCTTGGGCAGGCGCCGGGTCTCGGTGGGCTGGCCGGTGAGCAGCGCGTGCGCCTTGATGTCGAACACGAAGTCGGGCGGCGTTCGATCGACCCATAGCTCGCTCAACCGCCGAGACGGCAGCGCGTAGTAGGTCGCATCGACCTCGACCACCGGGAAGTGCGATGCGTAGTACCCGAGTCGCTCCTCGGCGGTGCCGGCATCCGACGGGTAGAACACGCCGGCGGCGGTCATGGTGGGATCGGTCCAGGACGCCGTGCCGATCCGTATCTGGTGGCCCGGAGAGCGCTCGATGGGCTCGCTGGCCGCGTCCTCGAGGCCGGCGGCCTCGAGACGTTCACGGGCGGTGTCGGGCCCCGGGTCATGAGCCGCCCCAAGATCGTCGGCAGGTCGGTGCACCATGGCCGCAGCCTAGCGCACGGCACACGGGTGGTTCGGCGGATGTGTCCGCGGTCGGTCTGTCGCGGATCGAGCCGCACCCACGAGGAATCGAGCCGCACCCACGAGGAGCGGGGCTACGTTCCCGGTGCGTTCGTCGGGGCCGGCGTCTCGCCGGGCAGCATCACGATCGGGCCGAGCACGCCGGGCAGCGTCACCGACGGGACACCTGCATTCGGTCCAGTGCTCGGAAGGGCGACGGGCGGGCTCGCGGACGGTTGGCCCGTGGGCACCGGGCTCGCGCCCGGCAAGACCGGGCCCGATCCCGCGTCGGGCGACGTGCCCGGCGCGGTGGACGGCACGGGGAGGCTGGTGCCGCCATCCGCTTTCGGCACCGTCCCGCTGCCAATCGACGACACCGAGACCCGGATCAGCGCGGGCGCGGTGCCCACCGCGGACAGGGCGCCATGCGCGGGCGAGCTCACGTCGACCAGCAGCAGATAGTCACCGGGGATGGATGGTCCCACGAGGCTGAGATCGACCATCGCGTCACCCCCCGGGGCAGCGTTGGCCGCATCGAGCACGGTGCTGACCGGATCGGGCACCGCGTTGCCGGCGACGGACACCCAGGTCGCGACCAGCCGCGCCGGCCCATTCCCGGTACGCAGCCAGTACAGCAGGGCTGCGGCGCCGCCCGGCGGCGGCTCGGCGGACGGTCCGTCCCACGCCTCTGAGCCGGCGTTGACGACCCGGACGTTGATGTCCGCCCGCTCGCCCGCGGCCATCGTTACCGCGTCCGGCGCCCCGTACGCGGCGGCGACGGGTCCCCCGACCCGCACGAGGACCGGCGTGAGCAGCGACTGGGTCGCAGCGTCATAGGCCACGCCCGTCGGTGCGTGCAGCGTCGGGACCAGGCGGTACAGCCCGGGCGTGGTGGGGTAGGTGACGACCATCGTCAGCGTCGAACGCGTCCGCTTGACGCGCCCGACCTCGACCATCGCACCCACCTGCTCGGGCGCCACGAGATCGACGCTCAGCGGATCGGTACCAGTGGCGTCGGGCGCGCCTGACGCGCCCGGCGCGGCGAGGGTCCCGACGGAGATCCCGGAGCTGTCCGCTGCGGGAGCGGGCACCGTCCCGGCCGCCGGTCCGGCGTCGAGCAGGATCGGATCCCAGCGCACGCCAACCCTGGCCCCGGAAGGGATCGCCTTGGTCCCGTTCCTGGCGACGGGCAGGGTCATGACGGTCTGGCTGCTGGTGATGGGCAGGTCCCGCAGGCTGAGGGTGCCGAACCGGATCCCGGCCGAGGCCAGCGACGGCTGGCTCGATCGCTGCGAGATGACGCCGGCAAACGTGCCGGTGGCGCCGGAGCGCACCTCACCCGCGGTCACGCCACGGGACACGAGCGACCGGTAGTAGCCGCCGGTGCTGCGATCGGGATCGAGGCGCTCGGTGTACCCGGCCGAGCGTGCGCTGATCACGCTGAACGTGTTGCCATGGGCACTGGGCGAGGCCTGCCAGATGCGCTCGATGCTGAGCTGGGTCCGGAGGAGCTGCCGCACGTAGTAGGCGGGACCCATGTGGCCCTCGGCGACCACGGCCTTCGCACCGGCGCGGATGAAGCCAGCCGCGTAGTTGTCAGCCCGCGCGATCGCCATCGCGGTCGTGCCTTCGACGAGCCCGGGCTCGCTGTTTCCGGAGGCGTAGCAGAGATGGCTGAGCACGACGACGGCGTTATCGGCCAGGTGCAGGCCCTTGACCGATGCCTCGCCGAAGTACTGGTGCGCGGAGTCGTCCACGCCGGCCACCGGGTTCAGACCAAAGCCGTTCTGGGTGGGCGGATAGAGCGAGCTCCGGTACGGGCTGGGCCAGCCGTTGCCGTGGCCCAGGTAGACCACGATCGAGGCGCCCTTTGTGGCTCGCTGGACAGCCGACCAGGTGGCGTTCGGCGAGTACACCTTGACCACCTCGGCACCGGCTGCCTGGGCCTCCGCGGCCGCGGTGTTGGCGAGGCTCCGGTAGGTCGAGGTGAGCGATCCGACGGGACCAACGATCAGCGCCACGCGGGGCACAGACGAAGCCGCCAGCGCTGGCGCAATCGCGCCCGCCGTCGTGAGCATGCCGACGAGGAGGGCGACCAGCGTCGCCCGGACAAGGCGGTTCAGCGATGCAGCTCCAGATCTGATCCGATCCCGACGGTGACCGTGCGTAGCCTAACCCCCGCGTTCGCGCGTGAACAGACCGACCGCCCCTCGATCGAGGGGGTCGTTCGGGCCGAACGCGGTCAGTGTTGACAGGACGCACCGAATCGCCGGCGGTCGAGGTGTGGGGTCGTGCACGCCTCGGCGGGTACCATCGGAGCATGGCCCGCCCGTCGGAACCACCGCGGCACACCAACCGGCTGGCCGGTGAGACCAGCCCGTACCTGCTCCAGCACGCGCACAATCCCGTGGACTGGTATCCGTGGGGTCCGGACGCGCTTGCGCGGGCGAAGCAGCTCGATCGACCGGTGTTCCTCTCGGTGGGCTACGCCGCCTGCCACTGGTGCCACGTCATGGAACGCGAGTCGTTCGAGGACGAAGCCACCGCGGCGCTGCTCAACGATGCGTTCGTCGCGATCAAGGTGGATCGCGAGGAGCGGCCCGACCTCGATCAGCTGTACATGGGCGCGGTCCAGGCGATGACGGGTCAGGGCGGTTGGCCGATGAGCGTGTTCCTGACCCCGGACGGCCGCCCGTTCTACGGTGGCACCTACTTCCCGGACGTACCGCGACACGGCATGCCGTCGTTCCGCCAGGTCCTGGAGGGGGTTCGCCGTGCGTGGATCGAGCAGCGACCCGAGATCGAGCGGTCCGGCTCGCGGCTGGTCGATGCCCTGGTCGCGGCGCAGGGCTCGGAACGCGGGTCGGCGGCAGGCTCGCGCGCGGACGCGCCGGAGCCCCGGACCATCCTCGACGAGGCCGCCACGCGCGTGGCCGAGGCGTTCGATCCGGTGCACGGCGGCTGGGGATCGGCACCCAAGTTCCCGCAGCCGATGACGATCGAGTTCCTGCTGCGTCGATACGCGGCGACGGGCGAGGACCGATGGCTGACGATCGCCCTCCGCAGCCTCGATGCCATGTCCGCGGGCGGTGTCCACGACCAGCTGGGCGGCGGCTTCCATCGCTACAGCACCGACGCCGCGTGGCTCGTGCCGCACTTCGAGCAGATGCTGTACGACAACGCGCAGCTCGGGCGCGCGTACGCCCACGCGTGGGCACTGACGGGCGAGCCGGGCCTGCTGACGACGACGATCGGCGTGCTCGACTACCTGTTGCGCGAGCTGCGCACGGGTGACGGGGGGTTCGCGGCCAGCCAGGATGCCGACACCGACGGCGTCGAGGGCGCGACCTTCACCTGGGTGGCCGATGAGATCCGCACGCTGCTGGGAGACGGGTATCCGCTGTTCGCCGCCGGATACGGGGTCGCCGAAGCCGGCAACTGGGAGGGCCGGACGATCCTGTCGCGGGTCGCCGACGACGCCACGCTTGCCGCTCGGTTCGAGCTTGCACAGGATGAGGTGGGACGGCGGCTGACCCAGGCGCGCGCCACCCTGTTGGACCATCGGTCGAGGCGCCCCCAGCCCGCACGCGACGACAAGGTGCTGGCGGGCTGGAATGGTCTCGCGATCGCCGCCCTCGCCGATGCTGCCCGGGCCTTCCGTGCCTCCGGCGATCCGGATCTCGTCGCGCGGAGCGCCCGCTACCTGGATGCGGCCGGGTCCGCGGCGACCGCGGTGCTGGCCGGGCTCGGCGGGTCCGACGGACGATTGCGACGCTCGTGGAAGGACGGCCGGGCGACGGCGGATGGCGTGCTCGAGGATCACGCCTGCCTGGCCGACGGGCTGCTGGCTCTGTACGAGGGGACCGGCGATGAGCGGTGGTACGAGGCGGCGGTGGTGCTGGCGGAGGCGATCCTGACCCGGTTCGCCGACCCGGCGGGCGGATTCTTCGACACCCCCGATGACAGTGAGGGACTCGTGCTCCGGCCACGCAACACCCAGGACAACGCGATCCCATCCGGATCGGCGATGGCAACCACGGTGCTGCTGCGGCTCGGGGCGCTGAGTGCCGACGCCCGATATCGGGCGTCGGCGGAGGCGGCGCTGGCAACGATGAGCGAGCTGATGGGCCACTATCCCACGGCCTTCGCCCAATGGCTGTGCGCGTTGGAGCTCGCGAGCGCCCGCATGACCGAGGTCGCCATCGTCAGCGCGGAGGATGACCCCGGCTACGATCGGCTGCTCGCGGTCGCAGACGCCGGCTACCACCCGTTCCGGGTCCTCGCGCGGTCGGCGAACCCGGCCCTGTCGGCCGTGCCCCTGTTGCGCGGCCGGTTCGTGCTGGGCGGCCGCTCCACGGCGTTCGTGTGCCGCGACTTCGCCTGCCGCCAGCCGGTGCACGAGCCGGAGGCTTTCCAGGCGCTGCTGCTCGAAGCCAGCTCGTGACCCTCACCTCCCGGTGATCGAGGTACGCGAAGCGGAGCCCGCCGAGCTCCTGGCCGCTGGCCAGGTGGTCGCCGACGCGTACCTGTCCCTGCCCGGCGCTCGGCGCGACGCCTATCTCGAGCGGGTGGCCGACGCGGTCGGACGTGCCACGGCGTGCACGATCCTGGTCGCGGTCGAGGATGGTCGCGTCCTGGGATCGGTCAGCTACGTCGGCGGCGCGGAGAACCCTTTCGCCGATGTCGTCCAGGCGGGCGAGGCGGGCTTCCGGATGCTCGGCGTGGCCGTGGATGCGCAGGGTCGGGGGATCGGGCGCCGGTTGGTCGAGGCATGCCTGGACCTCGCGCGACGCGATGGCCGAACGGCCGTCGCGATCGCCACATCCTCGTCGATGAGCCGTGCACACGCGCTCTATGCGCGGGCCGGCTTCCGGCGCGCCCCGGAGCGGGACTTCGAGCCCGTTGTCGGAGTCCGCCTGTGGGCCTTCGTGCGGCCGCTGGCGGACGCGGTCTCGTGAGCGACGTCTCCGGTGCCGAACACCCGGGGACCGCGGCACCGATCCGGCCGGCCTCGACCGTCGTCGTCATGCGAGACGGTCCCGATGGCCCCGAGGTGCTGCTGACCCAGCGACCGACGACCATGGCGTTTGGCCCCGGTCTCCACGTGTTTCCGGGCGGCGCGCTGGATCCGGCGGACTCGGAACCACGCGTCCTCGCCCGATTGCGAACCGGGGGTGCTGAGCCCGCGTCGCACACCGATGCCCATATGGTGGCTGCGATTCGCGAGCTGTTCGAGGAAGCGGGCGTTCTCCTCGCCACGCCGCGTGGCGCCGCTGCCCGCACCTCAGAAGCGCTGGAGGCGGCGCTCGTCGGGGCGCCAACGCCCGCGTCGGCGATGACGTCCGGAGAGTCGTTCGTCGATGCCGTCATCGCCTCTGACCTCGAGCTTCGCGGGGACTTGCTGGTGCCGCTGTCGCGTTGGGTGACGCCACCCGTCGTGGCCCGGCGGTTCGATGCCCGGTTCTTTGTCGCCCAGCTCCCACTCGGGGCTGTGCCGGCCTTCGACCCGGGCGAGGTCGTGGGTCATGCCTGGATGACGCCGCGCGACGCGCTGGCTGCGATGGCCGACGGGCGCATCTCACTGTGGCCGCCCACAAGCACGACGCTGCAGCAGCTGACAGCGGCCCGCGGTATCGAGGACGTGCGGCGATACCTCACGCCGATCCGCGTGGGTGGCGCAGCGCCGACGCCCCGCGACGACGCCGTCGCAGTGGCGGAGCGGGTCGACCGCCCGGCGGTGGCGGTGACGCGCGTGCGCGCTGACGGCGCCGGCGGAATCGACGGCCAGGTCGTCAACACGTACCTGGTGGGGGAGCGGCGGGTCGTGGTCGTCGATCCCGGTGACCCGGGTGACGCTGCCATCGATCGCCTGCTTCAGCTTGTGGCTCACCGCGGCGGTCGAATCACGGCCGTCCTGCTCACCGCGCCCGTTCCCGAGCACGCCGCCGGGGTCGAGAGCCTCGCGCTCCGCCTGCGGGTGCCGATCCTGGCGGGCTCGGGCTCCCGGCGCCTCCTGGCGAGCAGCGTCGAACCGATCGCCGGTGGGGAGACCCTGGACCTCGCGGATGTGCCGATCGTGATCCACGCGACGCCCGGCACCCACCCCGACCACCTCGCGTTCGAGGTGCCCGTGGCTGATGCGGTCCTGGTGGGTGATCTCGAGGGCCCGCGCGCCGGGAGGGCGATCCCGGAACCCGTGGACGAGCTGCAGCTCGTTCGGTCGCGAGCCAGCGTCCGTCGGCTCGATCGCACGACGCACCTCGCCGCACACGACTGAGACTGACCGGGGACGGCTGGGGGACGAGACAGCCCGGCGGGTCGCGTCAGGCGGTCACCGTCAGGGGGTCGCGTCCTCGTCCTGGTCGCTGTCGGCCTTGATGTCCTCGATCTCCTTGCGCGCCTCGCGGACACCCTGCCCGAACGCCTTGCCGAGCAGCGGCAGGGTCTTGGGTCCACGCCACACGATGACGATGACGAGCACGACGATCAGGACGACGATCAGGTCCACGGAGCCGATGGTAACAGCGATCCGAACCCACCCGTTCGTCGCCGCCGAATTCGTCCTCCGGCTACCGCCTGGTCGGGCGAGATGGCAGTGCGTTGGGGCGGTTTGGGGGGTCCTTGGATGCAGGTCGTGTGGGCCATTGGTCCCGCAGCGTCATGCAACGAAGGGCCGTTGAGCACGTCTCTTGACTGCGACCCAGGGCCGAGACTGACCGCAATGAAACACGGCCGTCGATGCGGCTCCCCTCCCCTCCCCTCCTTCGCATCGACGACACGGGCACACGAACCGGCGGGCACCCACGGCCCGCCGGTTCGTCATTCCCCGGCGTCGGGGGCCTGATCCCGGCCGTCAGCCCTGGTGCTCGCGCCCCGTGCGGGCCAGCTCCTCGGTCACGCTGCGCAGGAACGCCCGGACGCCATCGCGCTGGGCCGAGCTCAATCCGGCAAGGGCTCGTTGCACGGCCTCGCCCCGCCAGCGATACGTTCGCTCAACCATGTCCGCCGCCTCGGGCGTGAGCAGCACGTGGACGACGCGACGATCCGATGGATCGACGTGACGGTCGACGAGGCCGCCCGTTTCGAGCTCGGTCACCACGCGGCTCGCCCAGCCGTACGAGATGCCGAGGCCCTCGGCGAGCTGGCCGATCGTGCGTCCCCCATGCTGGTGGACATGAACCGCCGCGCGGATGGCGTGGGTTGACGGCGCGTCGCGGTGTGCCGGCAATTCGTTCCGGGGCGGCGCCACGCGGGCCTCGCCGGACGCGTGAAGGCGTTCGACGTGAACGCCGTCGCGCGCCGGCCCGTCGGGCCGCTCGTCGGTCCCCGCCGCCGTCTCCGCCTCAGCCGCGCGCGTCGCGTAGATGACGTGGACGAGCTCGAGCAGCAGGCGGCTGGTCTCGAGTGCGTCATCCGGCGCAGCGCGGGCTCCGATCTCCGGATCCACAACCTTCCTGGCGGGCGTCGCGCTCGAGCCCGCGTGCGTCTTCGCGGCGGCCGGCCTGCGATCGGGTTCGACGGTCCTGGACATCGTTGCTAGCCTAACGAAAACATTTCGCGAGTCAAGGAACGTCGGGCAGCCGAGTCCGGCGAGAAGGTCGCAGCGAGTCCGGCGATCAGGTCGCGAGGAGTCGGCGATCAGGCTGCCGGGACGATCCTTCGACCTCGCCCGGCACCGCAGCGGAGGAACCGAGGGACGTGACAGCTGACCGCCAGCCCGACGCCCCGGCGATCCACGCCTCGGGGCGCGGGCGCTGGGTAGGCCTCGCGATGCTCAGCGTCGGCGTCGCGATGATCATCGTCGATGCGACGATCGTGAACGTCGCGGTGCCGTCGATCATCCGGGACCTCGACCTCGACTCGACCCAGGCGGAATGGATCAACACCATCTACGCCCTGGTCTTCGCGGCGCTGCTGGTGACGCTCGGGCGCCTCGGCGACGTGTTCGGGCGTCGCCGCCTGTACCTGATCGGCCTGGTCCTGTTCCTGGCAGCGTCGGTCCTCGCTGGCCTCGCACCCAACGGCGACATCCTGATCCTGGCTCGCGTCCTGCAGGGTGTTGGCGGGGCGATGATCCTGCCCACCACGCAGGCGATCCTCAACTCCAACTTCCAGGGCCGTGACCGGGCGATCGCGTTCGGGATCTGGGGCGCGGTCATTGGCGGCGTCGCTGCCGTCGGGCCATTGCTGGGTGGCTTCCTGACCACCTACGCCTCATGGCGCTGGGCGTTCTTCATCAACGTGCCGGTCGGTCTCATCGCGATCGCGGGGACGTTGCACTACATCGGCGAGTCCAGGGATGAGCACGCCAAGCCCGGCTTCGATCTGCCCGGCTTCCTGCTCATCACAGGCGGCTTGGGTGCGTTCGTGTTCGGTCTGATCGAGGGTCGCACCTACGGCTGGTGGACGCCAAATCCACGTCACCCGTTCACCATCGGCAACTGGACGTGGCCTTCCGACACCATCTCGGTGATCCCGTTCGCGATCGGCCTGGGCTTGCTGGCGATTGTGCTGTTCGGCGTGGTCGAGTCGTGGCGGCGTTCGCATGGTCGCTTCTACCTGTTCGACTTCACCCTGTGGCGCTACCGCGGGTTCCGGTTCGGCAACCTCGCGGGGACGATCGTGTCGCTGGGCGAGTTCGGGCTGCTGTTCGCGCTGCCGTTGTTCCTCCAGGGCGTGCTCGGCTACTCGGCATTCGATACCGGGGTCGTGTTCCTCGCCCTTGCCATCGGCGCGTTCTTCTCAGCCCCGGGCGCCGCGACCCTGGCTCGCCGCTACGGGCCACGGCGCGTGGTCACCATCGGGATGCTGCTGGAGGCGATCGGGATCGCGGTGACGACGCTGCTCATCTCGCCGACGGTGACCGGGTGGCTCCTGGCGCCGCCACTGTTCGTCTACGGCATCGGCGTGGGCTTCGCCACGGCCCAGCTGACGAGCATCGTCCTGTCCGACATCCCGGTCTCGCTGTCCGGGATCGCCTCGGGCGCCAACTCGACGCTCCGCCAGGTTGGCTCCGCCCTGGGCATCGCCATCCTCGGGACCATCCTGTTCGCGACGCTCGTGAGCGACACGGAGGACAATATCGCGGCCGCTCTCCCGCAGATCGATCCCTCGTGCCAGGTGCTGGTGGCCGACATCGTGAACCAGACGGCCGGCCAGGTGCTACCGGTCCTGCGCGACCCGTCGCTGGCGTCGGGGGCCGACTTCGCCGGGGGAGCCGGGTCGCTCACGCCGGCCGAGGCCGCGTGCTTCGGTGACCCAACGTTCCTCGCCGCGCTGCCGTCGACCGCCGGGCCCGTGGAGCAGGCGTTCGTGGATGCGACGCGCAACGCCGGGATGGTCGCGACCGGGTTCGTCCTGCTTGGCGTGCTGTTCTCGCTCCTGCTCCCGGCTCGACCGCTCCAGGACCGAACGGCCCACGAGCCGGTGCCCATCCCGGAGGCCTGACGGCGCGTACGCTGTGGCCGTGCCGACCACACGACGCGCCGCCGTTGACACGACCGCAATCCGCCTGATCGCCGATCGGGCACGGGACGAGGGTCGCGGCTCGCTGCTCGAGCCCGAGGCCCGCGCGGTGCTGGCCGCGATGGGGATTGAGGTTCCGGCCGCGACGTTCGTGCCGCTGGTCGACGGTGATCCGGACGAGGGCGCGCTCGCGGCAGCCGTTGGCTCCGGGGCGGCTCGTCCCGGCTCCGCGGCGGATTGTCGCCGCTCAGGAACCGCGCCCACGCATGCCGCCGCCGCCCCATCTGGGGCCCACGACGTGGGCGACCGGGTGGTCGTGCGGTTGGTCGCGCCCGATCTCGCGCACAAGACCGAGGTCGGCGGGGTGGTCGTGGTGCCTCGCGCCCGGCCGGCCGTCCTCGCCGCCATGGCCGAGATGCGAGCCCGGCTCCCGGATCGCGACATCGCCGGGTTCATCGTGGCGGACTATGTCGATCACGATCCGTCGCTCGGCGGGTCGCTGCTGGTGTCGGCGCGATGGACAGCGGATGTCGGGGCTGTCGTGACCATCGGGGTGGGCGGCGTCGATGCCGAGGCTGTCGCTGCCGACCTTCGCCCGGGTCGTGACGTGGTGCTGCTCGCGCCGACGCTGACGCCGTCCGGCGATGTCGAACGGGTGCTCCGTGCCTCCACCGCGGTTCGTCTGGCGACCGATCCGCTCCGTGGTCGGCCGCCGCGGGTCTCGATGTCGACGTTGGTCGATGCCGTCGAGCGGTTTCTCGCGCTCGCGAACGCGTCCATGCCGCGCGATCTCACCTCGCTCGAGGTGAACCCGCTGGTGATCGCGACGGGCGGTGGCACCGGTGCCGACAGTCGCGCCACCAGCTCCGGCGCCAAAGCGACGGGCGGCGCTGCGATGGACGGCGCCGCGAGCGGCGGACGGCTCGTCGCCCTCGACGTGCTGGCCGAGGTGGGCACCGGATCGCCGGCCGTGGATCCTTCGGCGGGCCGGCCGACTGGCAGGATCGCCCGGCTGCTCGAGCCCCGATCCGTGGCGTTGATCGGCGTGTCGAGCGGGATGAATGCCGGACACGTGATCTTGCGAAACCTGCTGAGAGATGGGTTCGATGCCAGCCGGATCACAGTGGTCAAGCCCGGCGTCGACATCATCGACGGTTGCGCCTGCGTCCCCGATGTCGCATCGCTGCCGACACCCGTCGACATGTTCGTCGTCGCCGTCTCCGCCGGGCGGGCGGCGGAGGTGGTCGCCGACGTCGTCGAGCGGGACGCGGCCGAGACGATCCTGGTGATCCCCGGCGGTTTCGAGGAGAAGCAGGGGAGCGAGGCGATCGTCAGCCGCATGCGCGTCGCCCTGGATGCAGCCCGGTCGCGGCCCGACGGCGGCCCCCTGCTCAACGGCGGCAACTGCCTTGGCTTCCGATCCGTCCCGGGTCGGATCGACACGATGTTCATCCCCGCCGCCAAGCTCCCTGGTGTCGCCGGAACGTCGGCGCCGCTCGCGATCGTCGCCCAGAGCGGGGCGTTCGCCATCAGCAGGCTGGGCCGAATCCTCGATCTGCATCCGCGCTACCTGATCACGGTCGGCAACCAGATGGACCTCACGGTGGGCGACCACCTGACCTATCTCGCTGATGACCCCTCGATCCGCGTGTTCGGGGTGTACGTGGAGGGGTTCCGTCCGCTCGATGCGCGGCGATTGCTCGTGGCGGCGCGACGGATTCGCGAACGCGGCGGGACGGTCGTTCTGTACCGGGCCGGCCGAACGGCGGCCGGCGCAGCCGCGTCCGCGAGCCACACGGCGTCGATCGCCGGCGACGTGACGGTGACGCGGGCGCTTGCCGAGCAGGCCGGGGTGCTGATCGCCGAGAGGCTCGACGAATTCGACGATCTCGTGCGGACCGCCACGCTGCTGGTCGACCGGAGCGTCGAGGGTCGCCGCCTGGGCGCGATGTCCAACGCGGGCTTCGAATGCGTCGCGATCGGTGACAACCTGGGGTCGCTCGAGCTGACCCACTTCGATCGCTCAACCGCGGCGCGCCTCGGCTCGATCCTCGAGAGGGCGGGTGCAGGTGGGGTTGTCGATGTCCACAACCCGCTCGACGTCACGCCGATGGCCGACGACACGGCATTCACCGAGCTGGCCGATGCCGTGATCGAAGACCCGGGGGTCGATGTGGGCGTCGTGGGCATCGTGCCTCTGACCGCTGCGCTGCGGACGCTGCCGCCTGGTCCGGGTCATGACGAAGACCTCGCGGCACCCGACGCCGTCGCTGCCCGCCTGATCGACCTCTGGCGGCGCACCAGCAAACCATGGGTCGCGATAGTGGACGGCGGTCCCTTGTATGGGCCATTCATCGAGGTGCTCGAGGACGCCGGCATTCCCGTGTTCCAGACGGCCGATCGAGCGCTGCGCACGCTGGACGCCGTGGTCCGGAATCGCCTCACGCTGGACGCCGTGGTCCGGAATCGCCTCGGCTGACCGCGGCAGGGATCGCCTCGGCTGACCCGCCGCCGCGCCGGCGCCCTGTCGCCAGCGCCACTGCCCGAGCAGCGAGACCGTGCGCCAGCCGATCGACCACGTGGCGGCCCGGGGCATCATCGGCCCACCGCTACACCACGCGGCGGTCGTTGAAGCAGGTGCGCCATTCCTCGGGTGACGTCGGCCCACACCAAGGCGTCGGCGGGCCAGGGCGTCGTTCCACGGAGCGCAGCCACGGCATCGGCAGCCCGACCGGGGTAGGCGGCCCCGAGCGTCCCGGCGGCCAGCCGTCCGACCTCGCGCGTCGCCGCGGTGTTCCGCAGCACCAGCAGCCGATGCATGTGACGCCCACCCTGTTCGGGGAGCGCAGCCAGGGCATCCGCCTTCTGGGCAGCCCACCGGATCTGCTGCTCCACTCGTCGCAGCTGGCTGTGGATCTCGATGGCCACCACATCTGGCCCCGCCGTGTCGCTGAGGACGAGATCGATCACCCCGCGCACCGGACGGTAGACAGGCACCTCGGGCGTCACGTCCCATCGGGAATGCAGCTCGCCGATCAGCGCCTCGGCGATGGCGAGCTGCAAGCGATCGCGGATGCGCGGACCAGTGTTCGAGAAGAGGCGCACGGAGAGATCGGCACCGAGGGCATCGGCGATTGCGAGAAGCACCTCAACGCTCGGTTGCGCAGTGCCCGCTTCGATCGTGGACAGATGCGACTGGGCGACACCTGCCGTCCTCGCGATCGAGGCCTGGGACCGATCCGCATCCTCGCGGGCTCGCCGGAGCTCGAGGCCGACTGCCCGGAACAGGTCCCGGCGTCGGGTCCGGAGGCGGCGATGGTTCACGGGCGTCGAGGGCATCGCTGCCAGTGAACACTTCGTGCCTCAACCGCGACTCAACCGGCGGACGCACGCTCTTCCGCGGCTTCTGATAGCTCCTGCCGATCATTCCGTGCTGTGCACGGCGCGTGGGCCGGATTCGGCCCCAAACCGTTCGTTGTCACCGATCGGCCGCGCAGCCCCTGAGCACTGGGCGTAGAGCCCTTGGGCGTGGCCGCGCAGCGCCCCTGGCATGAGCCGCAGAGCCCGGTGGCGCCTCCAGGGAACAGTGCGCGTGGGGGTCTAGAACATCTGTACGAAACATCCGGCGCGACCTATACTCGCGCTCCCGTGGCCACGCGTCGAGCACCCCGTCCCGCAATCTCGTCTGGCGACCCCCTTGCGCCGTTCGGACCCGCGGTCCGGGCGTGGTTCGAGGCGACGTTCGAGGCTCCTACGCCAGCCCAGGCGGAGGGCTGGGCGGCGATCGCCCGGGGGCGCCACACGCTGATCCACGCGCCAACCGGGAGTGGCAAGACGCTGGCGGCATTCCTGTGGTGCCTGGATCGCCTGGTCCGGCAACCAGGCCCGGCGCCGTCGCCGACGAACCCGGGCCGGCGCCGTCGCCGACCAACACGGACGAACCCGGGCCCGGCGACAACACGGACGAACCCGGGCCCGGCGACAACGCGGACGAACCCGGGCTCGGCGACAACGCGTGCCAACCCGGGCTCGGTTCGCGTCCTGTATGTCAGCCCGCTCAAGGCCCTGACCTACGACGTCGAGCGGAACCTGCGCGCCCCCCTTGCCGGCATCGCGCTGGCTGCGCAGCGCCTGGGTGATGACCCTCCGCGCATCACCGTGGGGGCGAGGACGGGCGACACGCCTGCCGCCGAGCGCCGCGACCTCGTCCGCCACCCGCCGGACATCCTGGTCACCACGCCCGAGAGCCTGTATCTGCTCCTGACCAGCCAGGCTCGCGAGATCCTGGCTGGCGTCGAACACGTGATCATCGACGAGGTGCACGCGGTCGCCGGCACCAAGCGGGGTGCCCATCTCGCGCTCAGCCTCGAGCGACTCGAACGTCTGCGGGCGACCGACGCCCCGCCACTGCAGCGGATCGGGCTCAGCGCCACGCAACGCCCGCTGGAGACGATCGCGCGGTACCTGGGTGGGCTCGGCCCTGGCCGCGAGGTGAGCATCGTTGATGCTGGCACGCGCAAGCCGCTGGAGCTCCAGGTCGTGGTGCCGGTCGAGGACATGGCGCGCCTGGGCGAGGTGCTTCCGATGGACGAGCAGCCGGGTGGGCCGGTCGTCGGGGGCGAGGTCCGGACCAGCATCTGGCCGGCCGTCCATCCGCGCATCCTGGCGCTGATCCGCGAGCACCGCAGCACGATCGTCTTCGTCAACAGCCGCCGCCTGGCGGAGCGCCTGGCGCAGCGCCTCAACGAGCTCGCTGGCGAGGACCTGGTGAGGGCGCACCACGGCAGCATCGCGCGCGAGCAGCGGCTGGAGATCGAGGAGGAGCTCAAGGCCGGACGCCTGCCCGCGCTCGTCGCGACGAGCAGCCTCGAGCTGGGCATCGACATGGGCGCGGTCGATCTGGTGATCCAGGTCGAGAGCCCGACCTCCGTCGCGCGCGGTTTGCAGCGGATCGGCCGTGCCGGCCACCAGGTGGGCGAGCCGTCGAAGGGCGTCGTGTTCCCCAAGTACCGCGGCGACCTCCTCGAGACGGCGGTGGTGGTGCGGGGCATGCACGAGGGGCAGATCGAACCGACCGTGCTGCCACGCAACCCGCTCGACGTGCTTGCTCAGCAGCTGGTCGCGATGTCCATCGGCGAGCGGTTCACGGTGGATGAGCTGCTGGACCTGGTCCGCCGAGCGGCCCCGTTCGAGACGCTCACCCGCGAGGCGCTCGAGGGCGTGCTGGGCATGCTGGCCGGGGCCTATCCGAGCGACGAGTTCGCCGAGCTCAAGCCTCGGATCACCTGGGACCGCCTGACCGATGTCATCGAGGGACGGCGGGACGCGCGCACCGTGGCGGTCACCAGCGGCGGCACGATCCCCGATCGTGGGCTGTTTCCGGTCTTTCTCGAAGGCGAGGCTGGCACCCCGGGGAGACGCGTCGGTGAGCTCGACGAGGAGATGGTGTACGAGCTGCGGGCCGGCATGCACGGCGATGTGGTGGTGCTGGGCGCGAGCAGCTGGCGGGTGGCCGAGATCACGGCTCACCGGGTGATCGTCAACCCCGCGCCTGGCGTGCCGGGCAAGCTCCCATTCTGGAAAGGCGACAGCATCGGGCGCCCCGTCGAGCTCGGTCGGCGGATCGGGTCGTTCGTGCGCGAGATCGAGGAGGACCTGGCGAAGGGCGCGCGAGGTCGCGCTCGCGCGGCCGACCGGCTGCGCAGGGATCACGATCTCGACGACCTCGCTGCCGAGAACCTGCTCGCGTACCTGGAGGATGAGCAGGCGACGGCGGGCGCGCTGCCAACCGATCGCCGGATCGTCGTCGAGCGCTTCCGCGATGAGCTGGGCGATTGGCGGCTGGTCGTGCTGACACCGTTCGGTGGGCGGGTGCACGCGCCGTGGACCATGGCGCTCGAGGCGCGCCTGGCCGAGCACCGCGGCCTCGAGGTCCAGACGATCTGGTCGGACGACGGGATCGCGATCCGGCTGCCCGAGGGCGACGCGAGCCTCGACGGCGTGGAGGCGCTCCTGTTCCCGGACCCGGACGAGGTCGAGGAGCTCGTCGTCGGGCGGGTGGGGCAGTCGAGCCTGTTCGCCTCGCGCTTTCGCGAGAACGCTGCACGTGCGCTTCTCCTGCCACGTCGCCGACCCGGGACGCGCACACCGCTGTGGCAGCAGCGCCAGCGGGCCGCCGATCTGCTGGCCGTGGCGTCGCGCTATGGGAGCTTCCCGATCCTGGTCGAGACATACCGCGAGTGCCTGGCCGACGTGTTCGACCTGCCGGCGTTGCGCGAGGTGCTCGACGGGGTGCGCCGCCGCGAGATCACCGTCCATTCGGTGGAGACGGCCCGCGCGTCAGCGTTCGCCAGCTCGCTGCTGTTCGACTACGTCGCCGCGTACATGTACGACGGCGACACGCCGCTGGCGGAGCGGCGTGCCCAGGCGCTGACGCTTGACCGCGACCTGCTGCGCGAGCTCCTGGGCCAGGAGGAGCTGCGCGAGCTGCTCGACCCGGATGCGCTTGCCGATCTCGAGCTCAGCCTCCAGGCGCTCGCCGAGGACCGGCAGGCGCGCACCGTCGATCAGGTGCACGACCTGCTTCGACGCCTCGGCGACCTGTCAGTCGACGAGGCCGGCGCGCGAACTGTCGGTGGCCGCGTGGAGGCGTCGCTCCACCTCGCGGAGCTGGCGTCGTCACGGCGGGCCGTCCGCGCCCGGATCGGCGGCGAGCAGCGATGGATCGCAATCGAGGACGTGGCCCGGTACCGGGACGGCGTGGGCGTGGCGGCACCGCCCGGCGTCCCGCAGGCGTTTCTCGAGCCCGCTGTCGGGGCCCTCGACGGCCTGCTCGCACGCTATGCGCGAACGCATGGTCCGTTCCTGGGTCCGGAGCCCGCCAGCCGCTGGGGTCTGCCGCGGGGCGTCGTCGAGGACGCGCTGTACCGCCTGGTCGCCGCCGGCTCGTTGCTGTCGGGTGAGTTCCGGCCAGGTGGCGCGGAGCGGGAGTACTGCGACCAGGAGGTCCTGCGGCTCCTCCGGCGCCGGTCGCTGGCCAGGTTGCGGCGCGAGGTCGAGCCCGTGGATTCGGTCACGCTCGCCCGGTTCCTGCCCGCCTGGCAGGGCGTCGCGGCGTCGGCGTCCATCACCGGATCCGCGTCGCCCCCACTTCGCGGTCCCGCCGCCCTCGAGCGTCTGGCCGACGTCGTGGATCAGCTGGCCGGGTTGCCGATTCCGGCCTCGGTCCTCGAGCGCGACGTGCTGCCCGCGCGGGTCCCCGGGTACCAGCCGCGGCTGCTGGACGAGCTCGGCGCGATGGGCGAGGTCGCATGGATGGGGCGGGGGAGCCTGGGTCGCGACGACGGCCGGGTGGTCCTCTATCGGCCGGGCCGCGAGCTGCTGCGACCCGCGGGCGGTGTCAATGGCGCTGAGCGCCCTGTGGACGAGCTGCACGAGCGGATCCGCACGCACCTGGCCCGCCGCGGCGCGTCGTTCTACCGGGAGCTGTTTGCCGCGGTCGGCGGACGGGCCGATCGGGAGGTGCTCGACGCTTTGTGGGACCTCGTCTGGGCGGGAGAGGTCACCAACGACACGTTCGCGCCGCTGCGAGCGTTGCGCTGGAAGCGACCGGCCCGGGATCGACGGCCGCGTCCGGGGCGCCTGACCTCGCTCGGCCCGCCGGAGGCAGCCGGCCGCTGGTCGCTGGTGGACGATGGCCCGGTGACCGATGCCCCGGTGACCGATGCCCCGGTGGCCGATGCCGCGGCTGCCGACGGCTCGGACGACGCCACCGCCGATGGTGCTGCAGGCACAGGACCCGGCTCAGCCCCGCACGCCACCCGTGCGGCCTCCCGCACCGAGCGGCTCCACGCCGTCGCGCTCGTCCTGCTCGAGCGCCACGGCATCGTGACCCGCGAGGCCGTTGCCTCGGAGCCGATCGATGGGGGATTTCCCGCGGTGTACCCGGTGCTCCGCGCCATGGAGGAAGCGGGACGTGTCCGACGGGGCTACTTCGTGGACGGCCTCGGTGCGGCACAGTTCGCCCTGCCGGGCGCCGTTGATCGGCTGCGGGCGCTGCGCGATCAGCCGGGCGAGATCGGCGGTGAGCACGGGCGTCTCGTGCGTCTGCTTGCAGCCGCGGATCCGGCCAACCCGTACGGCGCCGCGCTCCCATGGCCACGACGCGGCGATGACGATCGGCGTCCATTCCAGCGAGCTGCCGGCGCCTACGTCGCGCTGGTCGACGGTGAGGCGGTGCTCTACCTCGACCGTGGCGGGACATCGCTCCAGCTGCTTCCCGCGGGCGACGACCCCGAGCTGCTCGCACTGGCGCTCACGAGTCTCGAAGACCTGGTCGCCGATGGTCGCGTGCGCGAGCTCGTGATCTCGAAGGTCGACGGCGAACCGATCGCGACATCCCGCTGGCGCGAGGCGCTCCAGGGGGCCGGGTTCGTGCCCGGCTACCGCGGCCACGCGCTGCGCAGCCGGGTTCGGCCCGACGCGGGGGCTGCCCGTCCCGTCGCCACCCGACGAGTCGGATCGTCGCATTCGTGACACGGGCATGAGCGAGGCCGAGCACGATGCCCGAGGGTGACACGCTGGCGCGGACGGCATCCGGCCTCCGGCCCTTCCTGGTCGGGCGAACCGTCACCGCGGCCAGCGCGCGGGCGCCGGGGCCACGCGTCGATCGACTGGTTGGTGCCGAGGTGCGGTCCGTGGAGGCCGCAGGCAAGAATCTCCTGATCCGGTTCGACAACGGCCTCGAAGTCCGCACCCACCTGCGGATGCATGGGTCGTGGCACCGCTACCAGCCGGGCGAGCGGTGGCGCCGGGCGCCGGCCCGGGCGCGGCTGGTGATCGAGGTCCCGGGCTCGGTCGTCGTCTGCTTCGACGCCCCGGTCGTGGAGCTGTTCGAGCAACGGACGGAGCGGCTGCATCCGTCCCTGTCGCGGCTGGGACCCGACCTGGTGAAAGACCCGGTCGACGTGGAGGAGGCCATGCGCCGGCTCCATGATCCCGCGCACGCCGGCCGCCCGATCGCCGAGACGCTGCTGGATCAGCGGGTGCTGGCCGGGATCGGCAACGAGGTGCGGAACGAGGTGCTCTGGGAGGCCCATGTCTCGCCATGGACGCGGACGGGGGACCTCGACGATGTCGCATTGCGCGATCTCATCCTGGGCGCCCGGTGGATGCTCAGGGTGGGCGCCGCGACGGGACGAAGGCCGCGTCGCGTGTATCGTCGGGCCGGCCGGCCGTGCCCGCGCTGCGGCACCATCGTGCGCGTCGCGCACCAGGGACGGGACCTGCCGCGCCTCACCTTCTGGTGCCCGATGTGCCAGCCGGTACCGATGTTGATGGCCGAATCTCCTTTGCCTGGCAGGAACCCGCCCGACAGCATGTGATCGCGCTGTGGGTGCAATCGCGGAAGGGAGCCAAGATGCAGGACGCGTCCGTCCCTGGCGGGGGTTCGGTACCCGGCGATCGGACCGGGATCGCGTGGCTGCCGATCCTGGCTGTCGCCGGCGCGGTCGTCGCGCTGCTGCTCGCATTCGCCAGTGAGTACGGCCTGCACCGTGACGAGCTCTACTTCATCGTGGCCGGGCGCCACCCCGCGCTGGGGTACCCGGACCAGCCGCCGTTCACGCCCCTGGTGTCCGCGGCAGTCGTGGAGCTCCTGGGTCTGTCGCCGCTGTCGGTCCGCATCCTCCCCGCATTGAGCGCTGGTGCCCTGGTGGTTCTGGCCGGCCTGATGGCCCGCGAGCTGGGCGGCTCGGGTCGCGCCCAGCTTCTGGCGGCCCTGCTGATCGGCGTCTCCGGGATGCTGGCCGCCGGGCACCTCGACAGCACCACGACCTATGACCTGGTGGTCTGGGCGCTGGTCGCCTGGCTCGTGGTGCGGCTCCTCGGCGGTGCCGATCCACGTCAGTGGCTGCTGGTCGGCCTCGTTGCGGGCCTCGGGCTCGAGAACAAGCACACCGTCCTGTTCCTCGGCTTCGGCCTCGCCGCTGGAATTCTCCTGGCACGTCGTTGGGATCTCATCCGCTCGCGATGGACGTGGCTCGCTCTGGTCATCGCCGTGCTGCTCTGGCTGCCGAACCTCGCGTGGCAGGTGGAGCATGGCCTTCCCCAGCTCGAGATGGCGTCACGGATCGCTGGCAACGCCGGCGAGGACCGCGGCACACTCGTGCTGGAGCTGGTGCTCCTGCTGGGCCTGTTGACGTTCCCGATCCTGCTGGCGGGCGACTGGTGGCTGCTCCGCGCCCGCACCGCCGAACGATGGCGGCTGCTGGGCTGGGCACCGATCGCCGTCCTGGCTCTGGTCGTCCTGACCGGGGGCAAGAGCTACTACGCGGTCGGCTTCGCGCCCCTGCTTGCGGGCGCCGGCGCGATCGTGCTCGACGGCTGGCTGGCACGGTCGCATGCCCCGATCCGGATGGCGATCGTCGGGACGGCCATCGCCTTCACCGGCGTCCTGACGGCGATGATCGCGCTGCCGATCGTTCCCGCCGAATCGCTGGGTAGCACGCCGATCCCGGACATCTACCACGAGGCCGGCGCCCAGGTCGGCTGGCCGCAGCTCGTCGCCACGGTGGAGAGTGTCGTCGACGAGCTCCCGCCCGAGGAGCGGGACCATGCCGTCATCGTGACCGCCAACTACGGCCAGGCAGGCGCGATCGAGCTGCTCGGGGAGGGCAGGCTGCCCGTTGCCTCGGGGCACAACGGCTACTGGGACTGGGGTCCGCCCGATGATTCACGGACGACGGTGGTGCTGGTCGGCAGCTGGGATCCCGAGCGCTGGGAGACGATGCTGGGCTCCTGCGAGCCGCGCGCAGTCGCGGACAACGGGCTCGGTGTCCCCAACGACGAGCAAGGCACGGTCGTCGCCGTGTGCCCCCAGATGACCGCCCGCTGGACGGATGCCTGGCCCGAGTTCCGGCATCTCGACTGATCGTCACCGGGACCGGGGGCTATGCTCCCGACACCGTGGCCTCGAGATCATCCGGTCCCGTCTCGCAAGTCAGCCCCCGGGCATCCCGCCGGTCATTCGGCATGCGCTGGCTCCTCGTGGCGGTGCCGGCCGTGGTCGTGCTCGTCCTGGAGCTGCTCAGCGACACCGTCCTCGACGAGGCGCTGCCATTCCCATGGGACACGATCCTGGTCACGGTCGCGGTGCTGGTCATCGGGATCGGCCTCGCGTGGCTGGCCTTCCAGCGGATCGACGCCCTGACCGGTGCCCTGCGGGCGCGGAACGCCGAGCTCGAGGCACGCGGGGCGTCGGCCCGTGCCCTTCATCGGGTCAGCGTCCAGATCGCCTCCCTGACCGACGTCGACAAGGTGCTGCAGGCGGTCGTGACCCACGCCCGGGAGCTGCTGGGCGCCGACGTTGCCGTCCTGCTGCTCGAGGATCCGCAGGGACAGCTCCAGCTCAGGGCCTCAGCGGGCCGGCCCGACGCGATCAGGTCGGCCCCGGTGCGCGCTGGCACCGACCCTGGCGGCGAGCCCGGCATCGATGCTGACGCCGATCGAATCGCGGATCCGAAGGCCGCCGGCCAGGTCGGTTCCGACGCCGAGATGCCGTCGGCCGACGGCTCGGATGCCATCCTCGGATTCGTCGACCCGGCCGCCGCGAGCGTGCGCCTGTCAGCGCCGCTCCAGCGCGGCGGTCAGACCATCGGGCTGCTCGCCATCGGCGTCTCCTCGCCACGCGGCTTCGACACCGAGGAGGTCGAGACGCTCGCCTCGCTGGCCAACCAGGCGACGATCGCGCTCGAGCATGCGCGCCTCGAGGCCCGGCTCCGGGAGCTCGCGGTGATCGAGGAGCGCGAGCGAATCGCGCGCGAGCTGCACGACGGCATCGCCCAGGTGCTCGGCTACGTGAACACCAAGTCGCAGGCGGTCGACGGGTTCCTGGACGCCGGACGCGTCGATGAGGCGCGCGACCAGCTGGCGGAGCTCGCTGCTGCGGCCCGGGCCGAGTACCTCGACGTGCGAGAGGCGATCCTGGGCCTCCGCAGCCCGATCGAGCCAGGTCAGGGTCTGGGACCGGCGATCGAGGCGCACGCTCAACGCGTCGCGACGGCGTCGCAGTTTCGGCTCGATGTCACGATCGAGCCGGCCGCGCGCGAGTGTCGCCTGCAGCCCCAGGTCGAGGCGCAGCTGTATCGGATCGTGCAGGAGGCACTGACCAACGTCCGAAAGCACGCCAGAGCCGACCGCGTGCGGATCTCGATGGCGGTCATCGGCGGGTACCTGGAGTGCATCGTCTCGGATGACGGCCGCGGGCTGGCCGCGGCCAGCCCCGCCGCGGATGTCCCGCACTATGGGCTGCGCTCGATGAGAGAGCGGGCTGCCTCGGTGGGTGCGACGCTCGATGTCGGGGAGCAACCCACCGGCGGGGTGGAGGTACGGGTGCGACTCGAGGTCAGCGGGCACGAAGCGCGGGTTCCGGCGGCGATCGGCGAGGAGGGCTGAGGTGCGCGTGCTGCTTGCCGACGATCATGCGCTGTTCCGCGACGGGGTCGCATCGCTGCTGGTGCCGTGGGGTCACGAGGTCGTCGGACAGGTCTCGGACGGGAACGCGGCGGTGGCGGCGGTCGAGGCGTTGCACCCGGACGTGGTGCTGATGGACGTGGCGATGCCGGCTGGCGGCGGGCTCGACGCGACGCGCCGGATCTCCGTCATGGATCCGGCGCCCGCGATCGTGATGCTGACCGCCAGCGAGGCGATCGACGACGTGTTCGCGGCGATCAAGGCCGGGGCCCGCGGGTACCTGCTCAAGAATCTCGAGTCGGACGAGCTGCGTGCGATGCTCGATGCCGTCGCGCGTGGCGAGGCGGCGATCACACCGGACATCGCGACCCGGATCCTGGGCGAGCTTGCGGGCGGTACCCGAGCGTCGGGCGATGTGGCGTCCGACCCGGATCAGCTCACCGAGCGCGAGCTCCAGGTGCTCCAGCACGTCGTCGACGGCCAGCGCAACAAGGAGATCGCCGCCGAGCTCCGGATCTCGGAGAACACGGTCAAGTACCACCTCCGGAACATCCTGGACAAGCTCCACGCGCGCAGCCGGGCCGAGATGGTGGCGCGCGCCGTGCGGGACGGGCTGGTCACCGACGGCTGAGCGCCGCCCGTCGCCTGCCCAGGTCCGGATGGCCTGGGCCATCGGACCCTGAGCACCTACCCGAAATGATGGGGCGGCAGCCTGCCTGAAGGGGTGTGGCCTCCAGCACGTGGTCGATCGATGCTCGACATCGCCACAAGGAGGCGGCCCATGGGCTATCGCATCGACATCGACCGGAGCGGATGCATCACCTGCGGGGTGTGCATGGACGTATGCCCGGTCGAGGCACTTGACATGTCGCGACCGGAGCTGCCCGGGATCGAGACGGGGCCAGGTCCGGGCGCGCGGTCCCTGCCGTGGATGATGGAACGCCCGCTACAGGTCGGCGAGTGCATCGGGTGCGGCATCTGCATCCGCGAATGCCCGCCCAACGTGATGACCCTGGCCACAGTCGAGGGCGCGGTGGCGCTGGAAGCCCGACAGGGCCCGATCGAGCGGCCTGCCAGCACTCCTGCGGTCGCCGGCTGGGTACCGCTGTCCGAGGTGACGCGCGAGGCGCTCAAGCCGGTCCACGACTCGCCATGGGGCAGCCTGTTCCGATGGCAGACCCGATCGCGCCCGCAGCCGTGGCAGACCTGGACGACCATGGTCGAGGACACGCCTCCGTCACCCCTCGCACCCTGCCAGGAGGCGTGTCCCGCGGCAACCGATGCCGGCCGGTACGTCGGTCTGATCGGCCAGGGTCGGTACGACGAGGCCTACGCCGTGGCGGCCGAGGTCAACCCGTTCCCGTCGGTGTGCGGCTGGATCTGCACCGCCCCATGCGAGGCGGCGTGTCGGCGAGGCGTCCTGGATGAGCCGATCTCGATCCGCACCCTCAAGCGGTTCGCCGCCGAGCACGGCACGCTGCCGTCGATCGAGCCGCCGGCCGTCCGGCGCTCCGAGAAGGTCGCCATCGTCGGCGGTGGACCCGCCGGTATGTCGGCCGCGTACTACCTCGCCCGGCTCGGCTACCCGGTCACGGTGCTCGAGGCGATGCCGGTTCCGGGCGGCATGATGGCCATCGGCATTCCCGAGTACCGCCTCCCGCGCGATGTCCTCCAGGAGGAGATCCAGCGGATCCTCGATCTCGGCGTCGAGCTGCGGCTGGACGCCGCGATGGGTCGCGACTTCGGCCTCTCGGATCTCGAGGTCGAGGGTTTCCGCGCGATCTTCCTTGCCACCGGGGCATCCAAGAGCCGCCGGCTCGGGGTTCCGGGTGATGACCTTCGGGCCGTCATCCCCGCCACACGCTTCCTCAAGGAGGTCAACCTCGGCGAGCACCCGCACCTCTCGGGCGACGTGATCGTCGTCGGGGGCGGCAGCACGGCGATGGACGCCGCACGATCGGCAATGCGCAGTGGCGCGACGAGCGTCACCATCGCCTATCGGCGCGGTCGGCGTGACATGCCGGCGCAGGCCGAGGAGGTGGATGCGGCCGAGCGCGAGGGGATCACGATCCTCGAGGGCCTGGCGCCCACCGAGGTGGTCGAGCGCGACGGAACCGTGGTCGCGCTGCGCTGCGACGTGCGACAACGCGCCGGCGCGGCGGCATCGGGTGAGCGGGGGCGCTGGGAGTCGACCGGGCAGACCCGGGAGCTGCCGGCGTCGGCGATCCTGGTGGCGATCGGCGAGGAGCCGGATCCATCGATCCTGCCGGAAGGGGCGGGGATCGAGGTCAGCGGCTGGGCCGGCATCGTCGCCGACTCGCGGACGCTGGCCACGGGCCGCGCCGGAATCTTCGCCGGCGGCGACGTCGTGTCCGGCCCGAAGACGATCATCGAGGCGGTCGCCGCCGGGCGGCGGGCCGCGGCCTCGATCCACGAGTACCTGGCCGGTGCGGCTGACGGTGAGGCTGAGATCCTGGCCACGGTGCGCTATCGGACCCCGCCGGAGCTCTCGCTCAGCGTGGACCTGGCGGTGCGCGCGCGATCCCATCCGCCCCTGCCAACGGTCCAGCTCGCGACCTTCACCGCCGGCCAGGCCGGCTTTGACGAGGCGACCGCGCGCGCCGAGGCGTCCCGCTGCTTCCGTTGCGATGCCGTCTACGGATGCCCCTCGGTGACCGTCCTTGCCGGTCGCGGTCCGGCCGACAGCCATCACCCCGCCACGCCGCTCTCGACGGGCGACCCGGACCTGCGAGCCGGCTCGCTCCCATCCACACCCGCACGGGCGGACGCAGCCGCCCCTACGAATGGAGGTGTTCGGTGACCGCCGACCAGGTCTCCGGTTTCTTCGACGCCGGCGAGGGGTTCGTCGAGGGCACGATCGCCGCGGTGCTCGTGATCCTCTGGATCCTCTCGGTGGCGCTCCACCTGGCGCGCCCGTACATGGTCCGCAACACCGGCAAGTTCACCCTCCGGCTGGGCGCGGACCTGTGGTGGATCATCTATGTCGCGGTGCGTGACCTGATCCTGCTCCAGGTGTTCCTGGGCAGCTTCATCTTCCTGTACCCGGACGTTGTGTCCGGACAGGATCTGCCCATCACGGGCGGGCTCGCGGCCGCGTGCGCGTTCGGCGCCCTGCTGCTCAAGCTCATGACGGGGGGCGATTCCAACCTGCGGAGCGTCCGGCTCCAGGTCATCCTCGTCGGGCTCGGTGCGGCCCTGTACATCACGCCGTACTTCTTCGGCACGCAGATGACGATGCTCGGCGGCAACATCACCGACCAGGTGATGCCGTTCCTGGTGAGCTCGAAGAACACGGATCTTGCGCTTCCGCTGTGCTACCTGTCCGCGGCCCTGATCGGGGTCATGGGCGTCGGAGCCGTGGTCTACAACTTCCGGCAGACCCGACGGCCGACGGCCGCGTAGGAGGTTCCCAATGAGTGCCGACGATCTCGCCGCTGCCTTCACGTCCGGCGGCTCCGAATGGATGGTGCTGTCCATCGCCGCCGTCCTGCCCATCGTGTGGGCGTTCACCCTCTCGCTCCACTTCGCCCGGCCGTACATCATTCGGTTCCTGCAGCGCCTGACGCTCCGCTTCGGCGGCGACGTGTGGTGGCTGAGCTACGTCCTGTTGCGCGACGCACTGCTGGTCATCACGCTCTGTCTGAGCGCGGTCTTCCTGTTCCCGAACCTGTACCTCAAGGTCGGCCTGCCCATCACCGCACCCCTCGCGACGGTGGTCCTGCTGTGGGCGACGCTGGTGAAGCTGAACCGCGACACGGACGACAACGCGTCGGACTTCCGCCTGTTCAGCATCCTGCTGGTCATCGCCTCGGTCCTGTACATCGTGCCCCAGGTCTACGGCATGGAGGCCGCTGACCAGGAGTACCTGGGCGATCTGCCAAATGCCCTGATCTCGACCGGCAACATCGACCTCGCGCGCCCGATCCTGTGGGTCAGCCTGGCGCTCGTGGCGATCACTGGCGGCCTCGTGTTCGTCCGGTTCCTGATGCGCCTCGGGCAGCCGGCCGATGGCGAAGCCGCGGTGGTCGAGGCCGAGCCCAGGGCCGCCTAGCCCATCGATACCCCCTCCGGCCACGGCCGCCCTGCCCCTGGCGGGCCTCGCCGATGCGGCAGGCGGTCCCTCAGCCGCCTGCAGCGGCACGAACGGCGCTGGCGTCCCGGCGCCGTTCGTGGATTCCTGCGATGCTCGACGCATGGAGGCGCGCATCGACGTCAGCTGTGAACGTGCGAGCGACCGCTGGACGTGCGGCGTGACGGTCAGCGAGGGCTCGACGTCAACCCGCCACGAGGTGATCGTGACGGATGCCGATATCGCCCGCCTGGCGCCCGGCTCCGCCGCCCCCGACGATCTCGTCCGACGTTCCGTCGAGTTCCTCCTGGCGCGCGAGCCCAAGGAGTCGATCCTGCGCCGCTTCGAGCTCCCGGTCATCGGGCGCTACTTCCCGGAGTACGACCGGACGATCCGCCAGGGCTAGGGCGTGGCGGATCCGGTGCGACCGGACCCGACGACCGGCCTCAGTCGCCGATATCGATCGTGTGCGCGGCCCGCGTCTGCGTGCCGTCCGCCGCCGCGTCCCCGGCGTCGTCCAACGGCGCGTCCAGGCCCACGAACCGACGCGTCGAGGCGACCAGCTCCCGTGAGGTGCTTGAGATCGTCGCGCGCGGTCGCGCCCGGAGCGCTCCCACCCACGTGCGGAGGCGCGCGATCTGGAACGCGGTCGCCTCGCGCCACGATGACGGTCGCAGGAAGGCGAACGGGTCCTGGCGACGCCACCACCACGGGACGGCGGACCAGACGAACACCAGGTAGTCAGCGCGGAAGGGACGCTGGCCGAAGCCGAACAGGGCCTGGAACTGGATGATCGTGAGCGGCAGCAACGCGATCGACAGCAGTCCGGCCAGGGCCAGGAAAACGAGGCCCCACCCGCGGGCGCGAGGCGGCAGGACCAGCCACAGCACCGCCGGGATCCACTTCATCGAGGTCGCGATCCCCCAGATCAGCCCGCCGATGCGACCGTCCACGAACTGGGCCCCGAACAGCGCCAGCGCCAGCAGCAGGTTGATGTTGCCGGTGTCGAGGTTGGCCGCCATCGGGAACGCGAGGACGGTGACCAGGATCGCGGTGGGCAGCGGGTGTCGGGCGTACGCCCACCGGATCGACCACAGCAGCAGCAGGATCGTCGCACCGCGCCACGCGAACCAGGCGACCTCCCAGGGAAGCATTGCCCACGGCGCAAACAGCGGCAGCATCCACGGGGCGTACACGTAGGGGAGGAAAGGCCCCTCTGGATGGTATGGGTTGCCGCCCTCAAGCCAGATCCGGACAGCCGCCCAGTACGCCTGGGCGTCAGAGCCTGCGTTGTCGCCGCGCGCCGCCATTCCTGCCAGCGCCAGCGCGAACACGATGATCAGCAGCGTCATCGCCAGCATCCGCCTGGGTGCTCGGAGACGCGCCGCCTCCCGACGGAGGGCGCGCCGGAACACGCCGGCACGGCGGGCCGGGCGCCGCAGGATCGTCGCGCCGCTACTCATCCGCTGCATTCTCGCGCGTCGCAGCGCACCGTGGTTGGTGCTGTCTTCACTCGCGATGGCGCTGCTAGACTCCGCGAAACATGTCGCATGGCACCGTGATCGTGATCGGCGGCGCCGAGGACAAGGTCCGGAACCGGGTCATCCTCGGTCGATTCGTGGCGCTTGCCGGCGGGCCGGAGGCCAGGATCGCGGTGCTCAGCACTGCCTCGTCCCTGGGGCCGGAGGTGGGCGAGCGCTACCGGGCCGTGTTCACCGAGCTGGGGGCGGAGCACGTCGTGCCGTTGCACGCGATGACGCGACCGCAGGCCAACGACGAGCACGTGGCTCGAGCCGTCCACGACGCGACCGGGGTGTTTCTGACCGGAGGCAACCAGCTCCGCCTGTCCTCGACCATCGGTGGCACCCGGCTCGCCGAGGCGATCACGGATCGATTCGAGGCCGGAGCCGTGGTGGCCGGCACGTCGGCCGGCGCCAGTGCCATCTCGTCGCACATGATCGCGTTCGGCGCATCGGGCGCCACCCCGAAGCACCGGATGGCCGCGATCGCGGCCGGGCTGGGCCTGCTGCCCGGGGTCATCGTCGACCAGCACTTCCAACAGCGGAACCGCCTGGGCCGGCTGCTCTCGCTGATCGCCCAGAACCCGAGCCTGCTCGGCCTCGGCGTCGACGAGGACACGGCCGGTGTCGTCGGCCCTGACCAGGTCATGGAGGTCATCGGTCGGGGGTCGATCATGGTGGTCGACGGCGCGGCGTCCGAAACCGATTCATGGGAGATTCGCGGCCATCGACCGCTGATGATCAGCGGCGTTGTGCTGCACTCGCTGCCCGCCGGCTACCGTTTCGACCTCCGGCGTCGCGTTCGGGTGCCGCTGCTCCACGCGATCGAGGGCGGCGAAGCAGCGTCCAGCTGAGACTGGAGCGCGAGATGTGCCGCGCCACCGGCTCATGACCGCGCAGCCCTGCCAATGCCGCGGGCGCGGCGGGGGCCCAACCGGACGTCCACGTGGACACGCGTCCCGGTCCCGCTCGTACACTGCACATCCAGCGCAGGAGGATGGACGACGTGGCCCAGGCACAACCCGGACCCCGGTCTCGGGCACGGAAGACTGCCGCCGCCAAACCAGGCGGTACCGCCCGACCAGCGGGCACCGGCAAGTCGGCCGCCACCGGCAAGTCGGCCGCCACCGGCAAGTCGGCCGCCACCGGGAAGTCGGCCGCCACCGGCGGGACCCAGGCCAGGACCCGCCGGAGAGCAACGGCCGGCCCTCGGCCAACGCTCGAGATTCTCCAGACCCGCGTGCTGCGCGGCCCGAACTACTGGGCGCGCGAGCCCGTCATCCGCCAGGTCGTGGACCTGGGCGTGCTCGAGGACTACCCGTCGAACACGATCCCGGGCTTTGTCGACGCGCTCATCGGGCTGATCCCGACGCTCGAGGACCATGCCTGCTCGCTGGGGCGCCGGGGCGGCTTCGTGACCCGACTGCGCGATGGGACGTGGCTGGGGCACGTGGCCGAGCACGTCGCGCTCGAGCTCCAGAACCTCGCCGGCACCGACGTCCGCCACGGCAAGACCCGCGGCACCGGGGAGTACGGCCGCTACAACGTGATCTTCGAGTATCGCGAGGAGCAGGTCGGAATCGCGGCCGGGAAGATGGCGGTTGCCCTCGTCAACCACCTGGTCGCCCCCGACAACGCGGCGGTCGCGTTCGACTACACGGAGGAGCTGGAGCGCCTCATTCGCCTTGCCGAGCGGCTCGCCTTCGGGCCGTCCACGCAGGCGCTGATCGACGAGGCAGCGGGGCGGGACATCCCATTCATCCGGCTCGATCGGTACAGCCTTGTCCAGCTCGGCCAGGGTGTGCATCAGCAGCGGATCCGGGCGACGATGACCAGCCGCACGAGCGGGATCGCGGTCGACATCGCCTCGGACAAGAAGCTCACGAACCGGCTCCTCGACTCGGCGGGCCTGCCCGTTCCGCGCTCCGAGGTGGTGGCGACGGAGGACGAGGCGGTCGAGAGCGCCGGGCGCATCGGCTATCCATGCGTCCTCAAGCCGCTCGACGGCAACCACGGCCGAGGCGTTGCGCTCGACCTGCGGGACGAGCCGGCCGTCAGGGCGGCGTTCGCCACCGCGATGGCGGAGAGCCGTTCGCGCGACGTCATCGTCGAGTCCTACATCACCGGTCGCGACTACCGATGCCTGGTGATCGGCGGCAAGCTCGCTGCGGTCGCTGAGCGCGTGCCGGCCAGCGTGACCGGCGACGGCGAGCACACAGTCCGCGATCTGGTCGAGGCGACCAACGAGGACCCGCGTCGGGGTATCGGGCACGAGAAGGTGCTGACCAAGATCCGCCTGGACGAGAACGCCGTGGCCGTGCTGCACGGGCAGGGCCTCACGCTCGACAGCGTCCCCGAGGACGGCACGTTCGTGAAGCTCGCCCTCACCGGCAACATGAGCACCGGCGGCACCTCGATCGATCGGACCGTCGAGGCGCACCCCGACAACGTCGAGATCGCCGAGACGGCGGCGAGCGTCGTCGGCCTCGACATCGCCGGCATCGACTTCATCTGCCCCGATATCGAGGAGCCGGTCCGCGAGACCGGGGGCGGCATCGTGGAGGTCAACGCGGCACCCGGGTTCCGGATGCACACGCACCCCACCGAGGGCGAGCCGCAGTACGTCGCCAAGCCGGTGATCGATCTGCTGTTCCCGTCCGGACCGCCCGCCCGGATCCCGATCATCTCGGTCACCGGCACCAATGGCAAGACGACCACCGTCCGGATGGTCGCCCACGTTCTCAAGCTCATGGGTCGCCGGGTGGGCATGACCTCGACCGACGGGATCGTGATCGATGGCCGCCTCATGCGGCGGGGCGACATGTCCGGGCCGCGGTCGGCGCAGATGGTGCTCCAGAACCCGACCGTTGACACTGCCGTGTTCGAGGTGGCCCGGGGCGGCATCCTGCGCGAGGGTCTGGGCTACGATCGCAACGACGTTGCCGTGGTGACGAACGTCACCGGCGACCACCTGGGCCTGGGCGGCATCGACACCATCGGGCAGCTGGCCAACGTGAAGGCGGTGCTGGTCGAGGCGGTGCCGCGTTCCGGGACGGCGGTGCTCAACGCTGACGACCCACATGTGTATCGAATGGGCCGCCATTGCGCGGGCCGCATCGTCCTGTTCTCGATGTCCAAGGCAAGGGGTGAGGACGGCTACGACCGGGTCGATGGCCACACCGCGCGCGGCAACGCCGCGTTCTGCCTCGAGGACACGCCCGAGGGCGAGCTGATGGTCCTCAAGCACGGGCCGCGCAAGATGCCCGTGCTCTACACGCACCTGATGCCCGGCACGTTCGGAGGCCGGGCGCGGATGAACGTGGCCAACGCGCTGGCAGCCGCCGCCGCAGCCTGGTCAGCCGGCGCGCACCTGCACGATATCCGCCAGGGCCTGCGGACGTTCACAACCTCGTTCTTCCAGGCACCGGGCCGGCTGAACCTGGTCGAGGTGGCCGGCACACGCGTGGTGATCGACTACTGCCACAACGTGGACGGGATGCGCCAGCTGGCGGACTTCGTGAACAGGATGATGGTCGAGCAGCAGAGCCCGGCTCCCAAGGGCGCGCGTGGCAGGGCGCCAGCCAGGCCGTCCGGGGCGGCGCGAACCGGGCGGGCGATCGGCGTGATCGGCATCCCGGGGGATCGGCGGGACGAAGACCAGCGCGAGTACGGCGCGCTTGCGGCCACAGCGTTCGACGAGATCCTTGTCCGGGAGGACAAGAACCTTCGCGGCCGGGAGCCGGGAGAGTCGGCCGGCAACGTCGTTGACGGCGTGCGCGCTGTGCGGGGCGAGGGGCGCGCACGGGCGATGAAGGTTCAGAAGGTGCTCGACGAGGCCGCGGCTGTCCGGGCGGCGCTTCGCCATTCGGTGCCCGGTGACCTCGTGGTCGTCTGTGCGGACGATGCGGTGGGGGTCTATCGCGAGGCGATGGCGCTGGCAGGTCGGGCAGATGGCGCCACGGCGTTCGCCGATCCGGGCGAGCTCGAGGCCCCGGAGGGATAGCCCCGGGGGCGGCGCGGCGGTCCCCTCACCAGGCCCCGAGCGAGACGGGTCAGCGCCGCCTGTGGTCCGCGAGTCGGGGAGACAGCTCGTGCATCCCGTCGCTGACGTCGACCTGGCGTGCGCCCAGGCGTTCGAGCAGCGCGAACACGTCCTCGCGCTCGGCGTGGCAGAACAGCACCACCACACGCGCAGCGTCACCTCGGCCGTCGCCCGTCACGACCGCGCCCTTCGTCCCCAGCTCGGCCTCGAGCGCCTCTGTCTCGGTCGGATAGACGGCGACCGAGGCGGGGTCCATGCCCCCGGCATGGATGCCGGCTCGAAGCTGCTCGATCACGTGGTCACGGTCACCACCTCGGAGGTAGCGGGGGGTCTCCTTGATCGCGACGCGCTGCGCCATCGACGCGGCGATGTGTCCGATTCCGCGCAGGGTGTCGTCGGGTCGGTCACCGGCCGTGCCGATGATCGCGGTGATCGGTACCGTCCGGCCGGCGGCACCGCTCGCGATCTCGGCCGCCGTGTCCAGGATCGCCGTCGTCCCTGCCTCGTTGTGGGCGAAGTCGATGATCACGGTTCGGCGGCCGAGCCGATAGAGGTTGAGGCGACCGGGCGAGAGGTCGGGTGAGGGCAGGAAATCGCGGAGCCCGGCGGCGACCTCCTCAACCGTCGCGCCGACCGCCCGGGCGCCACCGGCGCTGGCCAGCGCGTTGGCCACGTTATGGCGGGCCAGCCCGCCCAGGGCGATCGGCAGCTCCGAGATGGCCACGATCGGTCGCTCCACGCCGCCATCGCACTCCACCAGGAGATCTCGGCGGAGGACATACGCACGACCGCCGCGTGCGCGATGGCGGGTGATGTCCGGGGAATCCGGGCGGAGCGAGAACAGCGCCACCCGGGCGCGGGTCCGTCGAGCCACCGAGGCCACCAGCGGGTCGTCGGCATTGAGCACGACCCAGCCGTCGCGGCGAGTCACCCGGCAGACCGTCGACTTGACCTCGGCCAGCTCAGCCAGCGTGTGGATCCCCTGGACATCGAGGTGATCCGCGGACACGTTGGTGAACACGCTCGCATCGTTCGACTCGTAGCCGAGGCCGCGCAGGACGAGGCCGCCCCGCGCGGTCTCCAGCACCGCCACCGCGACATCGCTCCGGCCAAGCACGGCGGCCGCGCCGCCCGGACCGGTCCAGTCGCCCGCATGGACCAGCTTCTCGTCGACCAGGATCCCGTCCGATGTGGTTGAGCCGACGCGACGCCCGGCCAGCACCAGAATGTGGGTGATGAGTCGCGTCACCGTCGACTTTCCGTTGGTGCCGGTCACGGACACCGCCGGCATCGTCCGATCCTCGTTCCGGATCCAGGTGGGCGGGGTGGCCAGGGCCTCCCCGATGCGCGTCTCCCAGCGGCGCAACGCATCTGCCTGGGTGTTGGTCAGACGAACCCGCCGTCCGGCGGAGACGGAACGCCCGGCGAGGTCGACAGCCGCCTCGGCGATCGTGCGGGCGCGCTCGGCGCCGTGCCACGGCCAGGTG
Source organism: uncultured Chloroflexia bacterium (assembly GCA_963734935.1). GTDB lineage: Bacteria > Chloroflexota > Limnocylindria > Limnocylindrales > CSP1-4 > CAIXZV01. The sequence goes on from CAVTIO010000005.1 coordinate 87,679, forward strand.
ATGACCCAGTGCCCCGCGTCCGAGCCGCGGTGGACCTCGACGGGTCCCGCGTGCTCCTCATGGTCGACGCGCAGCCGGCGCGTCCAGGCGACCAGGTCGACCACGGCGTCGGGCCACTCGCGGGCTGGAACGGTCCTGCCGAGGTGGACCAGCACGCGATCCGCGCCGGACCGGGACCCTGACCATTGTCGGGAGCGGCCGATTGCGACCTCGACCTTGACCACCGGCTCGAGCCGGTAGACGTTGGGTCCCTCCAGCAGGCGGATCTCGACGAGACGCACGGTTCAGGCAGGATACGCTCGCGGAACCGGCCCGGGACCGTCGTCTCGGACATCGAGCGAGATCGGAGCCGCGAGTCACCCTCCGACCGGCCCACCTGCCCGGCGACGACGGTGGGTAGACTCGGCCCATGACGCCCTCCCCGATCACGCTCGTCACGCCGTCCGAGCTCGCCCGGCTCCGCGATCAGCTGGATCGCGACCACGCCGCCTATCTCGCCGACCTGGAGCGGCTCGTCAACGTCGACTGCGGGAGCTACACGAAGGACGGCGTCGACGACATCGCTCGGTGGACCGCGGCGCGACTGACCCGCCTGGGCGCCAGGGTCACACCGATCCCCAACGATCGAGGTTTCGGGGACACGCTCATCGCCGAGCTCGACGGCGCCGATCCGGCAGGCCCGACGCTCCTGTGCATCGCACACATGGACACGGTGTTCGACCCGGGCACCGTCGCGGAGCGTCCGTTCGCGATCCGCGACGGCATCGCGACCGGACCCGGCGTGACCGACATGAAGGCCGGGCTGCTCAGCGGCCTGTACGCGATCGCGGCGCTCACCGAGGTGCTCGGTGGCCCGCCGCTGGCGCGGCTCCTGTTCGTCGCCAATCCCGACGAGGAGATCGGATCCCCGGTGTCCCGGGAGCACATCCGACGGGCGGCGAGGGAGGCCGATGCCTGCCTGGTGCTCGAATGCGCACGGGCCAACGGCGACATCGTCTCGTCGCGCAAGGGGAGCATCGGGTACACGATCACGGTCCATGGTCGGGCGGCGCACGCGGGGATCGAGCCCGAGAAGGGCCGCAGCGCGATCGTCGAGGCCGCGCGCCTGGTCAATGACCTGCACGCGCTCAATGGTCGGTGGCCAAGCGTGACCGTCAACGTCGGCGTCATCGCGGGGGGCACGCGGTCCAACGTGGTCCCCGAGCGTTGCTCGCTCGAGGTGGACCTGCGGGCGATCCGTCGGGATGAGCTCGCGGCTGCCGACGCGGCGATCCACGACCTGACCGAGCCACGCGCCGTGCCCGACGCGACGATCGAGCTCACTGCGACGAGCACCCACTGGCCGATGGAGAAGCTGGAACGATCCTCGCGGCTCGTGGATCTGGCCACCGGGCTGGCCGACGATCTCGGCTTCGTGCTGCATGACACGGCGACCGGCGGGGCGTCCGACGCCAATACCACGGCGGACATGGGCCTGCCGACCATCGACGGGGTTGGCCCCATCGGCGGCCTGGACCATGCCCCCGGCGAGTACCTCGAGGTCGCCTCGATCGTGCCCCGGACCACGCTCCTCGCCGCCGTCATCGCGGCAATCGGGCGAGATCCTCTCATCCGCGAGTGGCGGCGGGAGCGAGAAGGCGACCGGGAGCGAGAAGCGGACCGGGAGCGAGCATGGACCGGGTCGAGCTCGTGGTGACCCGGCACCGGGTGTCGAGCAACGGTCCGTGGGAGGCGGCGGTCGGCTACTCGCGGGCGGTCGCGGTCGGCGACACGTGCTTCGTGAGCGGCACCACCGACGCCGGGCCCGACGGGGAAACGCGCCACCCGGACGACGCGGCGGCCCAGGCGAGGGAAGCGTGGGCGATCGTCGAGGGAGCGCTCGTCGAGGCGGGCTTCGCACTCGCCGATGTGGTTCGGACCCGGATGTATGTGGTCGATCCGGCGGATGCCGAAGCGGTTGCGGCCGTCCACGGAGAGGTGTTTGGTGCCGTTCGACCCGCTTCGACACTGGTCGTCGTGGCTCGGCTGTTCAGGCCGAGCCTGCGAGTGGAGGTCGAGGCCGAGGCCCGCCGAGGCTGAACGGCACCGGTCGGTCGCCACATGCGCCGTGGCGGTCGGTCCCCGCCGACCTACCCCACGCCCGCAAGACGCAGGATCGCGACGAGCCCCACGCCGACGATCAGGCCCAGGAACAGGTTCCGGCGCCAGACGGTGAGCGCGAGGCACACCAGCACCCCGATCACCTCAACGCCCAGGTGGGGCACCCAGGTGTCAGCTGGTCCGCGGACCACGAACGTGTTGGCAGCCGCCAGCGAGGCCAGCATCGCCGGTCCGACGAGACGCAGGTACAGGAGAGCCCTCGATGGCAGGCGCTCGACGCCGGGGAGCAGCAGGGGAACGGCGCGCGACGGATAGGTCACGGCCATCATGAGCAGCGCCAGGACGACGAGGTCGGTGCTCATGGCGCGTCGCCCGACAGTGAGCTCGGGTCCTGCGGGTCTCCGATGGTCGCCGCATCCGCGACGGCGCGTTCGACGTCGATCGCATGGGCGGTCGTATCTGACTCCTCGGGCAGCCGCATCGTCCCCGCGGGGACGGCCATCCCGATCAGCGGTCCGATCAGGCCACCGGCGATCACGCCGACGGATGGGCCAAGCGCGAGGGACACCAGGACGCCCAGCGCGGCACCCGACCCGGCGGCCGCCAGCGCACGGCGGCCGGTGACCAGTCCTGCTGCCAGCCCGGCCATGGCCGCCGGGAACACGACGTCCAGGCCGAAGGCCGTCGGATCCGGGATGGCGCTCCCGAGCAGCACGCCAGCCAGGGTCGCGACGTTCCATGGAATGAACACGCCGATGACCGCGCCGATCCAGTAGCCGGGGACGTCGACGCGTCCCAGGCGGTGGAAGTGCGCGGCGGCAAGCGCGAATGCCTCGTCGGTCAGCACGTGGGCCATGGCGGCCCTGGTCGCCCCGGGCTGGCTGCGCAGGGAGGGCGCGAGCGACGCGCTGTACAGCAGATGTCGCGCGTTGAGCACCAGGGTGAGCACGAGGATCGAGATCCACGGCAGGCCCGCCGCCACATAGCCCACGGCGGCGAACTGGGCGGCGCCGGCGAACGCAAACACGCTCATCGCGCTGGCCTCGATCGGCGAGTACCCGGCGCTCCGCGCCGCGAGCCCGAACACGAGCCCGAACCCGGCCACCGAGACGGCGATCCCCACGGTGTCGAGCCCGAGCTGCCTGCGGGCGGCCCGGAGATCCGGCGACGGGTCATCGCTGCCCGTGCCGTCGTTGCCCGTGCCACCGCGCGCGGCGGCGATGGAATCCGGCGTTGTCGACGATCGGGGATCAGGCGTCACGGCGCGGCCGCCGCGACTAGCGCAGGAAGGTCTTCGCGCAGGTCCCGTCGCAGACGACGAAGGTGGCGTGCTTCTCGAGCGCATACCCGGCGGCATGGAGCAGGCCGGGGCAGCCGGTGGTGGGGCACTTCCAGACCCACCACCGATCGTTCTCGTCGAGCGGCGTGGTCTCGGCCGCGATCGTGTCGGACAGCCCCTCGCGCTCGGCGAGGAGCGCGTCGATCCGGGCGGAGCGCTCCGCGTTCGTCTCGCTGGTGTACGGGTAGTTCTGGCCGACGTTCGAGGTCACCCTCGCCCTCCCATTGACACGAGGCCGGCGGCAGATCGGTGTGAGCGCAGCCTGCCACCGGCCGGCCGAGGATACCATCCAGCTTCCTTCCCGCCCCCCGATTCCAGCCCGGCGCCGGTGCCCCACGACCATGCGCCCTGGTCAGTGAACGGCCGGCAGCCCTGCGCTCCGGGGGTCGGTTGCGGCGGCCAACGATCCACCCGCGGCCGGTCCGCCGTTCAGGAGCTCGATCGCGTGCTGATGACCCAGGGACCCATCGAACGGCACGCGCCGAACCCGATGGCCGCGCTCGACGAGACCCGCCTCGACGCCCGCGGCCAGGTTGCCGTCAGCCACCACGTCCACCGGTGGTGCGAGCCAGCCGTCCGGTCTGACGGCCACGCGCGGCGCTGCGATGGCGGTGGCCACGTCCGCGCCACCATCCACCAGCGCCGACACGAACGCGACGTGGATCTGGGGCTGGATATCGCCGCCCATCGAACCCGCGACGACCCACGGTCGTGGCTCTCCGTCGCGGAAGAGCATCCCGGGCAGAAGTGAGTGCGCCGTTCGCTTGCCGGGGGCAAGCACGTTCGGGTGGTCCGGATCAAGCGAGAACGACGCCCCGCGGTTCTGGAAGTGGACGCCCGTGACCGGGTCGAGCACTCCCGACCCGAACCCGGCCGCGTTCGACTGGATCAGGCTCACGGCGTTGCCGTCTCGATCCACGACCGCGAGGTACACGGTGCCCCCGACGAGCGTTCGGACCGGGTGTGGCTCCGCATCGGCACGCCCCGCATCGATGCGAGAGGCCAGGGCATCGCCCTGCGCGCCCGAGAGCAGCCGCTGGACCCCGATCTCGCGGAAGGCAGGATCGGTGAGCTCGGCGTCCCGGTCCGCGAGCGTGAGCTTGGCGGCCTCGAGCTGGAGGTGGAGCCAGCCGGGATCTGTCCAGCCGCGGTCGGTGAAGCGAGCGTCGGTGGGCGCGGCGAACCGGGACAACACGTTGAGCGTCTCGAGCGCCACCAGCCCGCTGCTGTTCGGCGGATGGGTCGTGACGCGGACGCCCCGATAGCGCGTCTCGATCGGGGTGCTCCACGACGACCGATGCCGCTGAAGGTCGTCCACCGTGAACGGGGAACCGACCGCCGCCAGGCCATGGGCGATGCGTTCGCCCAGCCCGCCCTCGTAGAAGGCGTCGAAGCCGTCGTCGGCCAGCGCCCGGAGCGTCGCCGTGAGCGCGGGCAGGCGGACGATCTCGCCCGGACGCGGCGCCCGGCCATCCACTCCCCAGACCGCACGCAGTCCGGCGGCCCAGGGCATCCTGGATGTGTCGGCCAGAATCCCCTCGATCGCATCGACCAGGCCATTCCAGGCGGGGAAGCCGGATCCGGCGAGCTCGATCGCCGGCGCGAGGATCGCACCGCGCGAGAGGCGACCCCAACGCCGGTGCGCGTCGGCCCAGGACCGGACCGCACCGGGCACCGTGATGGTGTCCGGGCCCCGCGTCGGCAGACGCCACATCCCCCGCGCACGCAGGGCATCGGCCGAGGCACCCAGCGGCGCTCGCCCCGATCCGTTGAGCGCGACCTGCTCGCCTGCCGACTCGTCCCACACGAGCCAGAACGCGTCGCCCCCGATCCCGCACCCGTTGGGCATGACGACGCCGAGGACAGCGTTGGTCGCGATCGCAGCATCCACGGCGTGGCCACCCGCCGCCAGCACGGCAAGGCCGGCCCGGCTCGCGAGCTGATGCGGGGCGACGACAGCAGCGTGCCCACCGCGCACCAGTGTGGACGGTCGGCCTCGATCCGCGTCGCGGGCCGCCGGCACGTCTATGCCTCGGCCGCGGCAGCCGACGGCCGCGCTCCAACCTGGTGCTCGTAGCGGCGCAGCCGGCCGAGGGGCACCAGGGCCACGGCCAGCAGCACGAGCGAGGTCAGGAACACACCGTCGAGACCTGCCCGCTGCGCCGCCTCGCCGCCAAGCAGGGCGCCAATGATCTGGCCCAGCCCGAGAAACACCGAGTACAGACCCATGATGGCGCCCCGGTCGTCGGGGTATGCCTCGGTCATGTCCGCCAGCAGCCCGATCGCCGCGGGCGTCGCCCCGGCCAGGACGAACAGCCCGACGCCACCGATCGCCGTCGTCCCGATCAGCAGCAGCAACGGCGCGTCGGCCGCGTGGTTGATCGCGATCCCAGCCACGATCATGACCGCGCCGCCCGCGATCCCGTAGCGGATGATCGTGGTGCGCCGCATGGTCCGGAACCTGCCGCCCCAGTACAGCAGCCCGGCCAGGAACAGCAGCCCGCCGACCCCCAGCGCCAGGGACACCTGGACCTCGTTGAAGCCGCCCATCAGCTGCTGTTCGGCGAACCTCGGGTCCGGGGAGCGGACCAGCTGGAACAGCGTCTGCGAGGTATACAGCCCGAGCGTTGCGTTGATCGCGATCCAGGTCGGGGCCAGCAGCCACACGTGGCTGCCCCGGATGATCCGCACGTACCGACGCAGGCCCTCGGCTGGGTCGTGGGCAGCAGCCGCCGGCTCGGGCTCCGCGTCCCGGGGCACGCCGTAGCGGTAGATGAGGAACGAAACCATGTACACCGCGGCGTTGAGGAGGAAGGCCGCGGGTCCGAGCGCGGCGAACAGCGGCCCGGCGATCACGAACCCGGTCATCAACCCGGCAAGGGTCGCGGCCTCGAAGCGGGCGACCGCGCGGCCTCGCTGTAGCTCGTCGGCGGCCGTCGCGAACGCGATGAAGCCCAGGATCGAGGGCACGGATGCTGCGGTGGAGGCTCCTTCAAGGAGGCGCGTCAGGCCGATGACGGGGAGGCTGATCGTGAACGCCGTGATCACCACGGCAACAATTCCGAAGGCCGGCCCGAACAGCATCACCCGCCGATGACCGATACGGTCCGACAGGATTCCGAACAGCGGCGAGCCGATCAGCTCGCTCGCGTAGAACAGCGCGGCCAGGAGGCCAACCTCGCGGGCGCTGACCGCTTCGCCACCGTACTCCGGGAATGCCGCGAAGTAGTAGATGAGCATCGCGCCGGTGATGCCCGTGGCGAGCCGCAGGGTGAAGGTGCCGAACACCACCGCCATCACCGCTCGCGCCATGCGCTGGATCGTAGCCGCTCCGGACCGGCCGCCGTGCGCAAGTCCACGATCGTCGCGAGACGCGGCTCGTATGATTCGGGCCGGGTGCCGTCGCGCTGCCGTTGCGGCGGCCCACGCTTCGTCGCTGTCGGGCATCCGACCCTGCGACGCGCGGGAGGATGGAGGAGCCGGCCTCGTGTCACACGTCGCGATCGTCACCAATTCCATCAGCGACATGCCGCCGGAGCTCGCTGCCCGCCAGCGGATCACCGTCGTGCCGTTGACCGTGAGCTTCGGTCGGGAGTCGTTCCGGGTCAACGTCGACCTGTCCACGGACGAGTTCTGGGAGCGGATGACCGCGCCCGGTGCCCCGTTCCCGACGACGGCCGCCGCTTCACCCGGCGACTTCGTCGAGGTGTTCAACGCCGCATTCGAAGGCGGCGCCGACGCGATCGTGTGCATCAACTGCTCGGGCGAGCTGTCGGCGACGCTGAAATCGGCGCATGTCGCGCGCGGGATGCTGTCCGACCGGGAGATCCACGTCGTGGACTCGCGCACGGCGTCGATGGGGGAGGGCATGCTCGCGCAGATCGCGGTTGAGCTGGCCGATGAAGGGGTATCCGCCGCCGAGATCGCCCGGGTGATCGAGCACCGCAAGGCCCAGGTCGATCTCTACGTCGCGCTCGACACGCTCGAGTACCTCAAGCGCGGTGGTCGGATCAGCGGCACGCGCGCCGCCGTCGGCACGATGCTTTCGATCAAGCCGATCATCACCGTCAGGGACGGCGTCGTTGAGAATGCCGACCGCGTCCGAACCCGTCTCAAGGCCCGGGACCGAACCCTGGAGCTGCTGACCGCGGCGCCCATCGAGCGCGCGACGATCCTCCACACCACGAGGGCCGACGTCGACGAGTTCCACCGGATGTTCCTCGACCGGTCCGGGCTCGATCCCGCCATGGTCCAGGAGCTCACGATCGGTGCCTCGGTCGGGCCGCACCTGGGTCCCGGCTGCGTGGGCGCTGTGATCATCCGCCGGCACTGATCGCGCAGACGTCTCCAGGGCAAGGGCGCATCCGGCCCCGGGCAAGGGCGCATCCGGCGAACCCCTGCCATTCATCAGGGCCGAACAGGTGACGATCAGGTTACGGGCGGGTGCCGAGCGGCCCGTGGGGGGTCACCAAAGATGGCTATACTCGCTACCCGAGGCGGCGCGCCACGCCCGTCGGCCATGCCATGGTCGAGCACGCGACGCGCGCTCCGTGGGGTCGTCCGGAAGACGACCTATCGACTCGAGGACGGCCTCGCCCGTCCCGCAACGAGGATCCTCCGTTCCATGACGACGGAAAAGGCCACGGCGCCCATCAACGCTTGGGCAGTCGCGCAGCGGCAGTTCGATCTGGCCGCCGATATGCTGAAACTTGATTCCGGTCTCCGCGCGGTGCTCCGAGAGCCTCGCCGTGAGCTGACAGTGCACTTCCCGGTCCAGATGGACGACGGCAGCGTCAAGGTGCTGACGGGCTTCCGGGTCCAGCACAACCTCGGCCGCGGCCCGGCCAAGGGCGGCATCCGCTACCACCAGGACGTCAGCCTCGACGAGGTCAAGGCCCTCGCGATGTGGATGACCTGGAAGTGCGCGGTCGTCGGCATCCCGTACGGCGGTGGCAAGGGCGGCGTGATCGTCGACCCGAAGGGCTACTCGATGAAGGAGCTCGAGCACCTGAGCCGTCGCTTCTTCACCGAGATCGAGGTCCTGGTGGGACCCGAGCGCGACATTCCGGCACCGGACGTGAACACGACACCGCAGGTCATGTCGTGGTTCATGGACACCTATTCCATGCACGTGGGCTACACGGTGCCCGGCGTGGTCACCGGCAAGCCCATCAGCCTCGGCGGGTCCGAGGGTCGCAACGAGGCGACGGCGCGCGGCTGTGTGTACACCGTCATCGAGGCGGCCCATCACCTCGGGCTGGAGCTCCCCGGCTGCAAGGTCGCCGTCCAGGGCTTCGGCAACGCCGGCTCGATCGCGGCGCAGCTCATGGCCCAGGAAGGCGCCACGGTCGTGGCCGTCTCGGACTCCCAGGGCGGGATCCGCAACATGGCCGGACTCAACATCGACGGCGTCGTCGCCTGGAAGAAGGAGCACGGCACCGTCTGCGGCTACCCGGGCAGCGAGGACATCAGCAACGCCGAGGTCCTCGAGACCGAGTGCGACGTCCTCATCCCGGCCGCGCTCGAGAACCAGATCACGGCCGCGAACGCCGCCGACATCAAGGCCAAGATCGTGGCCGAGGCCGCCAATGGCCCGACCACCCCGGACGCGGACGAGATCCTGTATAAGCGGGGCATCTTCCTGATCCCCGACATCCTCGCGAACGCCGGCGGCGTGACCGTCAGCTACTTCGAATGGGTCCAGGACCTCAACCGGGACCACTGGACCGAGGTCGAGGTCAACGCCAAGCTGCGGCTGATCATGGTCCAGGCCTTCGAGGAGGTCCTGGCCGAGGCGGCCAAGGAAGAGGTCAACATGCGGACGGCGGCGTACCTGCTCGCCGTCCAGCGCGTGGCCGATGCCACCGCGATCCGGGGCCTCTACCCGTAGAACGTCAATTCCGCGGCTCGCCGGCACGCCGGCGAGCCGGTTGCGAACGCGCGAACCGGCCCGGCTGGAGGAGCCGGGCCGTTTCGTGTCTCCCGTCTGCTAGAGTCCGGCCATGCTCGACCACGAGGAGAAGTTCCTGTTCAAGGAGGAGATCCTCCACCTGACGAGCGCGCTCAGCGAGCCAGGGAGCCTCGACAACGTCGAGGACCTCCTCACCGACGTCATCACGAGCCCCCGGTTCGACTCCGAGGTGTTCACGCTCGAGCGGAGCCTGCAGGTGATGCTAGGGGCGCGGGCCGGGACGACGCTGGTCGGCCTGGTCACCGTCGCCCCCGAGGTGTTCGAGGAGGTCGCCGAGGTCCGGATCCCGCCCGAGATCCACGAGCGGCTGGTCGCCTGGCGTGCCCGGTTCGGACTGGCGATCGACAACGCGCTCAACTTCCTCAACAACCCGGATGGGATCCAGGGCCACAACTTCAGCACACAGGTCGCCCACGTCGAGGAGCGACGCGTCCTCCAGGGCCGGCTCACGATGGTTCGCTACAACAACGAGCCGCAGTTCTTCGTGGCCGACGCCGCGGTCTTCCTGGGTCTGGTGACCGACATCATGGAGCGGCTAGGCCCCTACCTCGAGCCCGACAGTGTGGACGACGAGGCGCTGACGCGTCTCCGCGAGGCGGTCCAGCTCATCGAGCGCAAGACGGCGACCAACGGCTAAATCCTCCGGCCGATGGCTCGCAGGGGCGTCGCCCCGGTCGTCCGACGGCGGGGAGCGGCTGACATGGAGGTTGCCTGAGCTGATGCGCCAGCTGTACCTCGCGGCCACCGGCCAGAACCGGGGCAAGACCACCGTCTCGCTGGGTCTGCTCGACGGATTCGTCAGCCGCGGCTACCGGACCGGGTTCACCAAGCCGGTGGGCCAGCGAACGGTGATCGAGGACGGCCATCCGGCCGACGAGGACGCCGTGCTGATGCGGACGACATTCGACCTGCCGGACCCGTATCCGACCATGAGCCCCGTGCACATCCCACGCGGCTTCACGCGCCGCTACATCGCCGGCGAGGTGGTCGAGGACCTGGGCGCGCGGATCATGGAGGCGCAGCGTCAGTTCGTCGATCGCGACCTGCTGCTGATCGAGGGCACGGGACATGCTGGCGTTGGCGCGGTGATCGGGCTGTCGAACGCTGTGGTCGCGTCGATGCTGGGCGCCCCGGCCGTGATCGTGTCCGAGGGCGGCGTGGGGCGCCCGATCGACGAGATCGTGCTCAACGCCTCGCACTTCGAGGCCCACGGGGTGCCCGTGGCGGGCGCCATCGTCAACAAGGTGAGGCTCGACGAGAAGCCCGGGCTCGCACGCACGCTGGAGCAGGGGCTGGCGCGGCACGGCATCCCGCTGCTGGGTGTCCTGCCGTACCGGCCGATCCTGTCGAACCCCACCCTTGAGATGATCCTGGAGGGAGTGGGTGGTCGGCTGATCCACCCGGGACCCGACATGGATCGTGTGATCACCAACGTGGCGATCGGGGCCATGGAGCCGAACCACATGCTCAGCCGCGTGGGCCCCGGGACGCTCCTGATCGTGCCCGGTGACCGCGAGGACGTCATCCTGACCGTCACCACGGCCCACCTCGCCGGACGTCCACGCGGAGCGGACCTGGACGCGCTGGTGGGCGGGACGCCGGGTGCCGTGGAGGCCGGGCCCGAGGGCGCCGCCATCGGTCTCGTGCTGACCGGTGGCTACGAGCCCCGGCCGGAGGTCGTGGACGCGATCCGACACGCGGGCCTGTTCGCGGTCCTCGTCGAGGAGGACACCTATCGGGTCGCCTCCGAGATCCACGATCTGCTGGTCAAGACGCACGCTGCCGATGTCGAGAAGATCGCCCTGATCAAGGCGCTCGTGCGCGAGTTCCTCGACATCGACCGCGTGCTGGGTGTGGCCACCGAGGCGCGTCTGGACTGAGCGGGTCGTCGCGGTTCTCCCGGGGATCGATCGCCCGTCCCGGCAACGCCGCTGGGCTCGCCGGCTCGTGCGTGTCACGCGGCCGATGGCACCAACTCGTTGTCGATCAGGCGTACGCCCTCGATCCGGGCCGCGAGCGACAGCAGCGCGCCGCCGGTGATCGCCTCCAGCTCCTGGAGCGTGTCGGGCTCCGACACCGAGACATAGTCGACCTCGGCGAGCGGCTCAGCGGCAAGCGTGCGTCGCATCACGTCGCGCACCGCCTCCGCTCGGCGCTCGCCCTCCCTGACGGCCTCTGCGCCCGCCACGAGCGCCCGGTGCAGGGCCGGCGCCGCTGCACGTCCGGCCGGCGACAGTCGGGCGTTCCGCGACGACAGCGCCAGACCGTCCGGCTCACGGACGGTGGGGCAGGGGACGACCGTGGTGGGCAGCGCGAGATCCAGTGCCATTCGCTCGATCACACGGATCTGCTGGTAGTCCTTGACACCGAAGTAGGCGCGCTCGGCACCCACCAGCGCGAACAGGATGGCCACGACCGTGGCCACGCCATCGAAGTGGCCCGGCCTGGCTGCGCCCTCGAGCGGGCTGGCGATCGCGGCCACCGACACCGTGGTATCGAACCCCGGCGGGTAGACCTCCTCCACCGATGGCGCGAACACGATGTCCACGCCGCCCGTCTCGCAGATCGCGAGGTCGCGCACCTCGTTGCGCGGGTAGCGCGTGAAGTCGCCGGTCTCGCCGAACTGCCGCGGATTGACGAAGATCGACACGACGACGGTCCGGGCCTCGGCGCGGGCACGCGCGATGAGCGACGTGTGGCCCTCGTGGAGCCAGCCCATGGTGGGGACGAGGCCGATGGGTCGCGGTGCGGCGGCAAGGGCGTCTCGCAGCGCGGCTCGGGTCCGGACGACGTGCATCGACACCGATCGCGATCCGGCTGTCGCGGTCCGCTAGAGGTCGCGGTCGAGAGGGATGCCCGTCAGCGTCGGCATGCCTTCCGCGCGATCGTCCGGCGTCTTGCCCAGCGCCTCGTCCAGCGTGGTGTCGTCCATTCGGACCGTCTCAGCGGGACCGGGGAAGCTGCCGTCCATGACGTCAGCCGCCCACGCCCTGGCCGCGGCCTCGATCGTCGCGCCGACCTCGGCATAGTGGCGGGCATGGCGCGGGGTGAACGTCCCGATGCCGATCACGTCGGTGATGACCTGGACCTGGCCACTGCAGCCGGCGCCGGCCCCGATGCCGATGGTGGGAATCTGCAGCCGGGATGTGATCTCAGCCGCCAGCTGCTCCGGGACCAGCTCGAGCACGATCGAGAATGCACCCGCCTCCTGGACCGCCAGCGCATCGTCCAGCAGGCGTCGCGCCGCCTCACGCGTCTTGCCCTGGACCCGGACCTTGCCGCCCATGCTCGTCTGCGACTGCGGGGTCCAGCCGATGTGGCCCTGGACCGCGATCCCCGCGCCCGCCACAGCCTCGATGACCCGCGCGGTCCGTCGTCCTCCCTCGACCTTGACCGCGCCGACCCCGGCCTCCCGGAGCAGGCGCCCGGCATTCATGACCGCTTCGGAGGGCGAGGCGTATGCCAGGAACGGCATATCGCCGACCACGAGCGCTCGGCGTGCACCGCGTGTCACGGCTGCGGCATGGTGGAGCATGTCTGCCATCGTGACGCGCATCTCGCTGTCGTAGCCGAGCATGTTCGTGCCCACGGAGTCGCCGACCAGGAGCATCGGGACGCCAGCCTCGTCGAGCAGGCGAGCGGTCGGGAAGTCGTAGGCCGTGAGCATCGGAATCCGCTCGCCGTTGGTGTGCATGCGCGCGATATCGGCGACGGTCAGGCGGCGGATGGACGCGGTCTGGGCGCTCATGGTCGGGTCTCCCTGGCGGTCCTCGCAGTGTGCGCCCGGGCGTCGCGCTCGTCCAACGCAGCGGCCACCCGATCGAGGAGCAGGTCCGCGACCTCGCGCTTGGTGAGCAGCGGAAGCTCCTCGCGGGTCCCGTCGGCAGCCAGGATCACCACCCGGTTGGTGTCGCTGCCGAACCCCGAACCCGGCTCCGTGACGTCGTTGGCCACCAGCAGATCGGCGCCCTTGCGACGAAGCTTGTCTGCGATTCGGTCAAGGGAGCCGGTCTCGGCCGCGAACCCGACGACGAACGGGCGAGGATCGAGCACCGCCGCCCGGCGCCCGACCTCGGCCAGGATGTCCTCGGTGGGCTCGAGCTCGATCGTGAGCGGGCCGTCACGGGTCAGCTTCGTGTCCGCGGTGTTGACTGGGCGGAAGTCGGCCACGGCCGCGGCCATGATCAGCGCGTCTGCCTCGTCATCGACAACGGCACCCAGGACGGCGTCGCGCATGGCGGACGTCGTCTCGGCGCGAACGATGCGCGCGTCGTCCGGAAGCGGCACCTCGGTTCGTCCCGCAACCGCGGTCACCCGGGCGCCCCGGTCGATTGCGGCCCGCGCGATGGCCGCCCCCATCCGGCCGGTGCTGCGGTTGCCGATGAAGCGGACCGGGTCGATGGGCTCGGCGGTCCCACCGGCGCTGACGACGACGTGGCGGCCGTCGAGGTCGGCGTCGTGGCGGGTCTCCGTGAGCGGCGGCCTCACCGCGGAGTCCGGCTGGCGGATCGGGCGATCGCCGATGGATGCGACGATGGCGTCCACGATCTGCTCCACCTCGGCGAGCCGCCCGACGCCGGACTGGCCGGACGCCAGCGACCCGGTCTCCGGCGGAACGAGCCGATAGCCGAAGTCCCGCTGGAGGCGCTCCACGTTGTCGCGCGTCGCCCGGTGTGTCCACATGTCGCCGTCCATCGCCGGGGCAACCACCACCGGCGCGGACGTTGCGAGACACGCGGCCACCACGGCGTCGGTGGCGAGCCCGTTCGCCATGGCACCCAGCCAGCGCGCAGTTGCCGGCGCTACGACGACGGCGTCGGCCGAGTCGGCGATCACGATGTGCCCGATTCGCTCATCAGGCAGCAGGCCCAGGACGTCGGTCTCGACCGGGTGCCGGGAGAGGGCGGCGAACGTGAGTGGGCCGACGAACCGGGCCGCGGCCGGTGTCAGCATCACCACCACGTCGGCCCCTTCGGCGCTCAGGCGACGCAGCAGCTCGACCGCCTTGTAGGCGGCGATCGACCCGCAGACGCCGAGCCCGATCAGGCGTCCCCGCAGACGCTGCTGGCCGTCTGCGCTCATGGCCGAAGCGACTCGATCGGATCGCCGCCGGCGACCTCGGCATAGAGGATGGCGAGTCCCTTGAGGGTGAGGTCGGGGTCGATCGCGTCGACCCCCTCAACGTCCTTTGCCCAGGGCGCCAGCGACAGCCCGCCGGTGAGCACGGTATGCACGGCTTCGGGCCGGCAGCCGACCGTCTGGGCGAGCTCGTCCCGCACCCGCGACAGGAGGCCTGCCACCAGGGCCTGGTAGCCGAACACGGTGCCCGACTGCATCGCGCTCACCGTGTCGCGCCCGATCGCGCGGTCGGGCGTGCGCAGCTCGATCCGCGGCAGCTTCGCCGTTCGGGCCGCAAGGGCCTCCAGGCCCAGCTCCAGGCCCGGCGCGATGGAGCCGCCGAGGTATGCGCCGTCGGGCCCGATGCAGTCGAGGGTGGTTGCCGTTCCCACGTCCACCACCACGGCCGGCGTCCCGTGCAGGCGCGCCGTCGCGAGCGCGTTGACGATCCGGTCCGCGCCGACGTCGCCGGGTCGGTCAACCCGGATGGCGAGGGGCACGGTGCCCGCTGCCGCGACCAGCAGCGCGATTCCCCGGCGGGACGTGATCCTCTCGACTGCCGCGGTCAGGGAGGGCACGACCGACGCCAGCGCCATGGCGTCCACGTCCGCAAGCGTCCCGCCGTCGAGGCCGACCATGTCGGCAAGCAGCAGCTCCAGCTCGTCTGTCGTGGCCCCGGGGATCGTCGTGGCACGGCGCGCTGGCCGCAGCGCCCCGTCCCGCACCAGGGCGAGGGTGAGGTTGGTGTTGCCGATGTCGATCGCGAGGAGCATGGACGGATCATACGTGGGCGGGGTGCCCGTGCCCCATGGACCGGAGCCGTCGTGGCCGCGCATTGCTCGCGCGGGGTCGCGATCCGTGCCGGGCGGCGGCCGCCCGTCAGGGCGCCCAGGCCCGGGTGACGGCGATCCACAGCAGGATCGCGTCGATGCCCAGGCCGAGCACGAGCTGTGGATCGAAGCACATGATCAGCACCGCCATCGACGTGATCGCCGCCACGGTCACGATCGGCATCCACCAGCTCGCGGGCACCACGATGCCACGGGTCGCGAGCCCGGCCAACGCGAAACCGGCAACGGTGACCGCGATCAGCGTCGTCGCGACCAGGCGGACCATTCCGGCGTCGAGCTGGCCACCGGTGACGGCCCATGACCGGCCGACGTCGAATGGCCAGGCTGCCCATGCCGCCCTCGCTCGCCGCCGATGCCGGCACCGCGAACAGGAGGTGCACGAGCCCGTGCCCGACCAGGAGCGCGGCCAGCAGCCAGCGGCCGCCCGCCATCTCCCGCGACAGCAGCCACCAGGTGCCGCCTCCGGCCGCGACCAGGACCACGGCCCAGGGAAGGGTTCCTGCCATCGTTCGCACCATCACGCACCTCTCTCGCGATGCCGGTACCCGTCCACCAGCATCCGGAGGGTCCGGCGGAAGGTGTCATCACGCCATTCGCGCAGCCGATCGCGGAGGGACGGGGGCAGCCCGGACCACGCGGCCTCGATCGCGGCCGACCCGAGCAGCGAGTACCCAACCGTGAACCCGACCAGCGACTGGTACAGGTCCACCGCGTCATCGACCGGCAGTCCCTGGTCGATCAGGAATTCCAGGCCGGACATGCCCTCGGCCCCCGTTCGGCGGGCCGCAAGCGGCAGCATGTTGGGATGCGCCGTCAGCACGCGGCGATACTCGACGAAAACGGCCTCGAGTGAGTCCGCCCAGTCGTCCGGCATGTCGTCCGGGAGCCGCATCTCGGTTCGCATGCGATCGACCGTCCAGTCGAGAAGCACGTCCTTGCTCGGGACGTGGTAGTACAGCGACATCGCCTCCACCCCGAGCGTGGCCGCGAGCCGGCGCATCGACAGCGCCTCCAGGCCATCGTCGTCCACGATGCCGAGCGCGGCCTCGATCACCTCGTCGCGGGTCAGCGGCCGCGACCTCCTGCGTCGTGTCACCGTCAGGTCGCCGCTACCGGGCGGGCACGCATGCGATCCGGCCGGTCGTCACGATTCGGGGCGGAGGCACCGACGAGCGCTCCGAGCTGCGCCAGCAGGCTGGCAGCGAGGGCCAGCCAGCAGATGTTCAGCGCCAGCTCCGGGTCGGTCACGCCCGGGACGTCGCCGATGATGGCGATCTCCAGCGCGAACCCGCACAGGGCGAGGCCCACGGCGATGAGCCAAGGCCAGGCACGATGGAGCACGGAGGGCATCCGGCCGGGCAGCGATCGCGCCCAAACGCTTTCATCCATGTCTGCCCCTTCCGGCCACCGAACGGGCGGCGCGATCTTACAGCGTAAGTCGTACAACGTAAGACACCGCCCGGAGTGTCGGGAGTCAAGCGCCGGACGGCGGGTTGGCCGGGACGGCCCGCTCGGCGAGGGGGAGGACCGGGTGGCCAGCGGCCCGATGCAGTCGTCACCGACGCGCAACCCACCGGGTCCGCTAGGATCGCAGGTGTCGGGCCGCTTCCGGGAGAGCGGCGCGGCGTGCCGCTCAGTGCTCATCGAAGCCGCAGGTGGGAGCCACCAGTGTCGAGCGAACCGCCCGCCAAGTTCTTCGTCAATCACGGCCTCGTGACCAGCCGGGCTGACCTCCAGCACCTGCTGCGCCCGATCCTCAAGCAGACCGTCTCGTACCGGTACCACCGGGGCAACGAGCTGGTTGCGCATGGCACGGGCTGGGTGGAGCGGATCGTCACCGACGAGCCGGGGGTGTCGACGTACTTCACGCCGATCGCGATCACGATCAACGTCGACTCGTTTGAGCACCTCGAGTTCGAGACGCGTCCCGACCAGTTGCTCGTCTACACCCTCGTCCAGGGTGATGAGCGCGTGGTCATCGAGTTCATCCCGGCGCCTGTCGACGAGGACGACAACCCAACGTTGCCGCGCCAGCTCGCGTTCGACACGAGCGGGTTCGTGCAGATGGAGCTCCAGGGCCTGGAGGGGTCCGAGGAGTAGGTCGTCCGGGAGGCTGGGTACCGGCGGAGGGAGCCGGGCACGGCCGAGACGGTCGAGGCGCACGGCACTTCACGCGGAGGGGGCGGCCCCGGCGAGCCGGGGCCTTTTCGAGGCAGGAAGAAAACCGAAGGAGGACCCAGACCACCGATGAGTGCCCAGGCATCGGACGCGCCGGCCGCAACTGAAGGCGGGATTGCGGGCTTCTTCAAGTTCGGCGAGCGCAGGACCGACCTCGCCACAGAGACGAGAGCCGGCCTGACCACGTTCATGGTCATGGCCTACATCATCTTCCTGAACCCGTCCATCCTGATGGCGGGCTTCGGGGACGCCGACCCCAACTTCACGGCGCCCGCCCTGGCCGCCGGTACGGCGCTCGTCGCCGGGATCATGACCATCGCCATGGGCGCGGCAGGGAACTACCCGCTCGCGCTGGCCGCGGGCCTCGGCATTAACGGGATCGTGGCGTTCTCGCTGACCGGCCAGGGCTTGTCGCCAGCGGGCGCCATGGGCGTGATCGTGTGGGAGGGCATCGTCGTCACGGTGCTGGTCCTGGTCGGCTTCCGCGAGGCAATCATGAACGCCGTTCCGCTGGCTCTCAAGAAGGCCATCGGTGTCGGCATCGGCCTGTTCATCCTGTTCATCGGCTTCGCCAACGGCGGCTTCGTGGTTGCCAACCCGCCAGCGACCCCCGTCACCTTCCACCTGCCGACCGAGGCCGCCGACTTCGTGTTCTGGATCGGCCTGGTGCTGACGGTCGTCCTGTGGACGCTTCGGGTCAGGGCCGCCCTTGTCATCAGCATCCTTGCCACCACGGTCATCGCACTGATTGCCGGCGTCACCAAGGTGCCGGACACCTTCGCGCTCACGCCGTCGTTCACCACGCTCGGCCAGTTCGACATGACCCAGGTGTTCTCGGTGCTGCCGATCCTGACGGCAATCACCGTGATCTACACGATCATGCTGACGGACTTCTTCGACACCATGGGCACCGTGACCGGCGTGGCCGCCGAAGCCGGCCTCGCCCGCGATGACGGGTCGGTGCCGGGTGTCGGCCGGGTTCTGTTCGTTGACTCGGTGGCCGCCGTGGTCGGTGGCGCGGCTGGTGTCAGCTCCAACACGACCTACATCGAGTCCGCGGCCGGGGTAGCCGAGGGTGGCAAGACGGGTTTCGCGTCCCTTGTGACCGGAGTCCTGTTCCTGGCCGCGATCTTCCTGTCTCCGATCGCCGGCATCGTGCCAGCCGTGGCGACGGCACCGGCCCTCATCCTCGTGGGCTACCTCATGTTCACGCAGATCAAGGACATCGACGTCACCAACGTCGAGGACGGGATCCCGGCCCTGCTGACGATGATCCTCATGCCGCTCACCTACGACATCACCGTGGGCATCGGCGCGGGCTTCATCTCGTGGGTCCTGATCAAGATCGTCAGGGGCAAGGCGGCCTCGGTGCACCCGCTGATGTGGCTGGTCGCCGCGCTGTTCATCATCTTCTTCCTCAGCAACTGGATCCTGGCCTTCGGCGCCGCACCGGCCTGACCCGGGCCGTTTCCAGCCGGCCGACCGGCGGCCATGCGGTCGCCGGTCGTCGATTCCGGGCTACCATCGGTCGCCATGTTCCAACGGACCGAGCTTCCTCACGGCCCACGCGTGATCTCCGCGCGCCTGCCGGGCGCTCGGTCGGTGTCGATCGCCGCGTACGTGCTCGCGGGCTCGCGACTGGAATCGGCCGAGGAATCCGGGGTCGCGCACTTCATGGAGCACCTCACCTTCAAGGGCACGGCCGACTATCCGTCAAGCCGGGCGATCTCGGAGGCGGTCGAAGGCGTGGGCGGCTCGGCGAACGCTGCCACGGATCGTGAGTCGACCGTCTACTGGGCGCGTGTCCCACGCCGTGAGGCCATGACGGCGATGCGCGTGCTCGGCCAGCTGGTCGTCCGGCCGCGCCTCGATGAGCTGGACATCGACCAGGAGCGGACGGTCATCGTGGAGGAGATCCGCTCGTATCTCGACGATCCCTCCGAGTTCGCCCAGATGCTGATCCAGCAGGCGCTGTTCGGGGACGGTCCACTGGGTCGTGAGATCTGCGGCGACGAGAATGGCATCCGGGCCATGCCGTCGGCGTCGATCCGCGGGTTCTGGGAGACCATGTACCGGCCGGCGAACACGGTGGTCGCCGTCGCCGGCGATGTCGACCACTTGGAGGCGGTCGAGCTGGCGGCGGCTGCGTTTGGTGAGGGAAACGGCGTCGTGCCCACATTCGATCCGGCGCCGGACCTTCCCGCCGGGCCCCGGGTGCTGACAGGTCGGCGCGACACGTCCCAGGCGCAGCTGGCGATCGCCGTGCCCGCGCTCAGGCGCGATCACCCCGACGCCTGGGCGCTCGCGCTGCTCAACGCCATCCTGGGTGACGGGATGTCGAGCCGCCTGTTCCTCAGCGTGCGCGAGGCAAAGTCGCTGGCCTACGACGTCAGCTCGGGGATCGTCGAGTACGCGGACACGGGAGCGCTGGAGATCTCTGCCGGCGTCGATCCTGACGCCCTGCCCGCGGCCATCGAGGCCATCCTCGATGAGCTGGTCCGGCTGCGTGATGAGGCCGTGCCCACGCGCGAGCTGGAGAAGGCTCGCGCGTACCTCTCCGGCGGGCTCGAGCTGCGGATGGACGAGACGCGCAACCTTGCCTCGTGGATCGGCGGCCAGGAAGCGCTCCACGATCGCGTCTACACGCTCGACGAGGCGCTTGACGCCGTGGGCGCCGTGACGACCGACGACGTCGCGCGACTGGCTGGCGAGCTGTTCCGCGAGGAGCACCTGCGGATGGCGGTCGTCGCGCCGGGCCGCTACCTGCGGGGTCTCGATCGCCATCTCCGTCTGTCCTGATGAGCGACGCGGCGGCGCCCGACGAGGCGACGGATTCCGATGAGGCAGGCGGGGTGACGCCGGCGCAATCCGAGCCGACATCCGCGACGGGACCCGCTGGCTCCGCCCGCGATCCGGCGGAGCCGGTCGATCCGGCCGATGACGCCGTCCGCGCGGCCGAGTCGACGACCTCAGCCGGGCCGAGCGCCGGTGCCGGGCAGTCCGCCGAGTCTCCGTCGAGCACGCTGGATGCGACGCCGACCATCGATCCGGCGGCCGTGGCACGCCTGGCCCGGCTGCATCTCACGGTGGGCATGTACACACTGGCCCGGGCCGAGCTGGAGGCACTGCGGGTCCTTGCGTCGCTCGACGACGACGGGCTCGAGGCGCTCGCCGAGGCCCGTTGGCGGACCGGGGACCTCGCGGCCGCCGGCACCGTCGCCGTGCCGCTTGCGCAGGCCGGGTCGGATCGCCCGCTCGTCCTCGTGATCGCCGCCGAGGCCGTCGCGGCCCAGGGTCGACCGGGCGAGGCGAGTCGGTTCGCGAGCCGAGCGATGGAGGCCATCGACGTTCCACTGGACACGCTGTTCGCAGGCCTCCCGCGCCGCGCCAGCTGGCCGGTGGTGACGCCGCCTGACGGTGCGCGGATCGACCCAGCCGAGCCCCCGGCGGTCGCCACCTCCGGAGCGGCCTCGTCCGCAGCCGCGGAGGCGTACGCGGGCGGCCGAGCGGCGCTTGCCGCCGGTGACGCAGCACGTGCGGCCCTCGAGATGGGCGTTGCGCTGCGCCTGGACCCGGGATTCGCGACCGAGGTGCTCGACGTCATCGGGACGCGGGCCACCGAGCCCGGGCTTGTGCTGGTGGCTGGCGACGCGCTGCGGATCCTGGGTCGCGAACAGGAGGCGCTCAACGCGTTCGACATCGCGCGCGGGGCTGCCGCGCTGGTGGCCGATTCCGCAGCAGCTGATGCGCGCGCCCACAGCCCGGCCTCGGTCGATGCAGATGCCGAACCTGTGGATGCGAGCCTCGGCGACGAGGGCGACGCGCGGATCGTGGACGCGTGACGGTACCCTGAGCAACCGATCGTCGATCTCAGCCCCCGCGGCCTCGGCCGCCCATCCAAGAGGCCAGCACCTGCTCATGGCGGACGTCCAGCGCACCCTCCTGCTCATCAAGCCCGACGGCGTTCAGCGCCAGCTCGTCGGCCGCGTGCTCACGCGGTTCGAGGAGCGCGGTCTCAAGCTCGTCGGTCTCAAGCTCGTCCATGTCGATCGAGCCCTGGCCGAGCAGCACTACGCGGTTCACCGCGACAAGCCGTTCTTCGCCGGACTCGTCGCGTTCATCACCTCGGGCCCGCTGGTGGCCGCCGTCCTCGAGGGGCCGAATGCGATCGCGATCGTGCGCGCGATGAACGGCGCGACCCGGCCCCATGAGGCTGCCCCCGGCTCAATCCGCGGCGACTTTGCCGTCGAGACAGCGCAGAACCTCGTCCACGCGTCCGACGGCGACGAGACCGCCGCCTCGGAGATTGCCCTGTGGTTCGAGCCGGCCGAGCTGCTGAGCTACGAGCGGGAGATCGATCGCTGGGTGCTGGCCGCCGACGGCTGACCGGAGGCGTCGCTCAGTCGGAGGACTGGCTCGACACGATCACGGTCGGCTCGGCCGCCGCGGACGAGATCCCGAGCGCCCCGGCCGAGGTCAGCGCGGCCAGGATCGCCAGCGCGAGCACGGCCGACGATGTGAGCAGAGCGCTGTCCCGCCGGATTGCCGCTGCCAGCCTGCGCGCGCGTTCGGCCGCGCCCCGTGACGTCGCCGCGGCGCGAGCCGGCAGCCGGCGCCGGGCGCTGGCTGCCGGTTTCGTGATCTCGGTCGGTTCGCCGCCGGGCGCTGGTGCCTGGTCGCCGGATCCGTCACCCAATTCGCGGCCGTCGGCGCCGCGCACCGACCCATCGTCCGCCTTCGGTGCCGTCTCATCCTGTGCCGTGGACGCGGATCGTGCCGTGGACGCGGACGCGAGCTCGTGCTCGACGGGGAGCACGTCGGGCCGCCAGCCACGGGCGATCCGCTCGGGTGCCGCCCGGCTGACCGCGCTCGTGGCAGACCCGGCGCCAATGACCAGCAGACGGATGTAGGTCGGCAGGGTCGCCAGGCCGGCGAGGATGAGCAGCCAGCTCCACGGCGTGTCCGCGGCGAAGCTCGCGAGATCGGCTCGCGCGGTGAGCGCCTTCCAGCCCGGGATCCCGAACGTTGCGACAGTGATCACGAGCAGGCCGGCGGTCAGGACGGGCGATGCGCGGATCCATCCCCGGAGATCGGGGATGCTTCGCGTCTGGAACCGCGCTTCGGCCACCGCCGCCCAGGTCAGGAGCGCGGTCTTGGATACCGCAACGATCACGAGCCACGTGCGCGCTGGTCCCCATGCCTCGCTGTCGAACGCCGCGATCCCGAGCAGCGCGAGAGAACCGTCCGCGATCACGAGGTAGCCGACGGCATGCCGCAGATCGTCCTGGAAGAAGGCACCGAGCGCGGTGGCCATCAGCGAGACCAGGACGACCGCGACCACGATCAGCCGCTCGCCGTCAAGCGGGAGCGCGAGCGGCGTGATCACCCGATCGATGATGGTCAGGCCGACCACCGCGAACGGCAGCGGGATCCAGGCCAGCAGCAGCGGAAGGCTGAGCCGCGGAACTGCATCGGCCAGGCGCGGCACGCGCACGTGGAACGGGATGACGCCATAGCGCATCGCGATCGCAACGGCCGACGTCAGCGCGAGGAGGCCGAGCGCCCCGCCCGCCTCGTCGGCCACGCCGATCTCGTCCGCACCGGCGGCCACGCCGCGCAGCACCATCGCCGCAGCGACCGGTGCCGCGGCCGCCACCGCGATCAGGAGCGCCGGCCCCAGCAGCGAGACGCGAAGCTCCCGCGCGCCGGCGGCGATGACGCCCGCGCCCGTGGCCGCGGCCAGCACGACCATTGCGGCGAGGCCGGTGATACCTGCCGCGGCCGCGGCGAGGGTCAGGTCCTTGGCGGCGAACGCCAGAGTGCCGCCGACGATCGCGGTCAGCGTCGCGGGCAGCACCCCTCGCAATCCCTCCCGGCCGTCCGAGACGACCGCAACGGCCGCGATCAGGAGCGAATCGATCGCCCACAGAGCGACCACCAGGCGCAAGTAGCCATTGGGCGCCAGCAGCCCGTCGAACGCCGGTCGGCCAATCGACTGTCCTGGAGACCCGTCGAGGGCCAGTGCCAGGATCGCCACCAGGATCAGCGCGACGACGCCACCCGCGGCGGCGACCTGCGCCGCACGCCCGCCGCGTGACAGACCCCAGGAGGACCCGACCGCACCCAGCGAGCCGATGACGAGCAGCGCCGACAGGATGGTCATTCGATCGGGTCCGGGCTGATCTGCGGACTGGCGTCTTCCGGGACGTGCCGGGCCGCATCCGGTTCGATGGGCCGGACGACGTCCTCCTGGACGCGCCGTGGATGAGCCTCGTCGGCGCTCCGGTGGCGAATCGCGAACCCGCGGCCGATGCCCGGGCGGATCACCAGGTCGCCGTGCTTCCTGAGCGAGCCGCTCACGAGCCCGGCGACCGCTGCCCCCGAGATCGCCACCACCACCGCCATGCCCAGCTCGACAACGGAATCTGGCTCGGAGCCGAGCGCGTGACGGAGCAGATCCGCCGCACTCAGGATGAGCAGCAGGCCGATGCCGAGCCGCAGGACGTCACGAGCGATCAGCACCGGAGCTGCGCCAAGAGCGACCAGCGCCGCCGCCGCTCCGATCCCTGCGCGAGGCACCAGCGATCCGGCGGCCAGCGCGGTGGCGACGCCGGCCGCCGACGGCCCTTCGCCGGCGACCGTCGCCAGATCGTTTCCGAGCGCGGTGGCGGCAAGCCAGCCGATCGTGAACGCGGCAACGGCGATCGCAGCCGATCCCGCCCAGCCGATCCGCCATCCGGTCGTCGGCGTCTTGGCCCCTCGCAGTGAGACCCAGATCACGTAGCCCGCGAGCAGGGCGCCCGTGAGGCGTGCGGCGATGGCCAGCAGGTCCGGCAACGGATCCGCCACGTACGCGGAGCCCGCCATGACCACGAGCGCCCCGAGCGCGGCGAGCCTGGGCTCCCGTGCGCTGACCGTCACGACGCCGGCTGCGGCGACGATTGTGGCGAGGAGCACGAGGATGACCGTCACGACGCGGCGGCCCGACTCAGGGTGTCGCCGGGACGACGTCCGGGTAGGACGGTGAGGAGAGGAGGCCGAACGACGAGATCGGCCAGTAGCGCAGGAATGCCCGTCCGATGACGTTGCCTTCGTGGATCGTGCCAAACAGGCGAGAGTCCGCTGACGCCATTCGATGGTCGCCCATCACGAACAGCTCGCCCGCCGGGACCACCCAGCGTCGCCGTCCGGACGATGTCGTAGGTTGGTGGATCCCCTGCTCGTTGGCGTACGTGTAGGCCTCCTGGAGCTGAATGCCATTGACGTACACCAGGCCATCGTCACCGATCTCAACCGTGTCGCCGGGCTCACCGATCACCCGCTTGATGAAGGGGGTCGGGTCCTCGGTCCAGGAGCGGGGCGGGTTGAAGACGACCACATCGCCCCGCTTGTAGCCCGTCCAGTGCGGCGTCAACTTGTCGACCAGCACGTACTGACCGGGCTCGAGGGTCCGCTCCATGGAATTCTGCTGGACCTGGTATGGCTGGGCGATGAAGTTCTGGATGACGAAGAAGATGACGAGCGTCAGGACGAGGGTCTCGGCGACCTCGATCAGGCACCCCATCGTGGAACGTCGGCTCACGACGGTGGAGTATAGGGGTCGTCACCCCGATCCCCGGCGCCGGCTCGTCCACGCTCGCTGATCCGTTTGACCCATGCATTGGCACACGCATACACTCCCTGCGCCGATGCGCGGGCTTCCGGTGTGTGCCGAAACCCCGCCGGCAAACGCCCTTTAACGGTCGCGGCGTCCGATACCGCCCGTCGCGTGGACCGCGCCCAGACCCAGAACCGCTGCTGGCAACGATCGCTCCGTACAGGCAACGACCGCCCCAAGGAGGCTCTGCAGAACCCGATGGCCGACGCGCTGCAATGGATCGTCCCGATCGCCGGCATCGCCGCGATCCTGTTCGCGCTCTACCTGGCGCGCGACGTCCTGTCCCGCGACACGGGCACCCAGGCGATGCGCGACGTCGGCGACATGATTCGGGAGGGCGCCGACGCGTTCATGAAGCGCCAATACACGACGATCGCCGTGCTGGCCCTCGTCGCTGCGGTGATCATCGGCGTCGTCATCAGCCATGGTCGAGACCAAGGACGTGGCCGATGTGCCGAGCCTGGCGGGACTGCCGATCGGCGCGCTGACCGCGTTCGCGTTCCTGGTCGGCGCCGCGTGCTCGATGGCCTCGGGCATCATCGGCATGACGATCAGCGTCCGCTCCAACGTTCGCACCGCGGCCGCGGCTCGTCGGAGCCTCGTGGAGGCCGTTCAGGTCGCCATGCGCGGCGGCGCCGTGTCCGGCTTCCTGGTGGTCTCCCTGTCACTGCTCGGCGTGTGGGGCATCTTCACCCTCTACTCCACGCTGATCGGCGACATCGCCGTCGACCAGGCCCCGTTCGTCATCGTTGGCTTCGGGTTCGGCGCCAGCTTCGTGGCCCTGTTCGCCCAGCTGGGCGGCGGGATCTACACCAAGGCGGCCGACGTCGGATCCGACCTGGTCGGGCAAGGTCGAGGCAGGCATTCCCGGAGGACGACCCCCGCAATGCGGGCGTGATCGCCGACCTCGTGGGCGACAATGTCGGCGATTGTGCCGGCCGTGGAGCCGACCTGTTCGAGTCCACCGCCGCCGAGAACATCGGCGCGATGATCCTGGGCGTCGCGGTCTATGGCATTGCCATCGCTGCCGGCTGGCCCAATCCCGAGTCCTGGATCTTCTTCCCGCTGGTCGTCCGCGCGTTCGGGCTGCTGGCGACGATCGTCGCCGTGCAGTTCTTCATCCGCGGCCGCGAGGACGAGGATCCGATGAACATCCTCAACCGCGGCTACTGGGTGACGACGATCCTGTCGGTCTTCGGCCTGGCGATCTCGACCTACGTGATGATGGGCACCGACACGACGACGGGTGCCAACGGCTTGCCGGCATGGCTGTGGTTCTTCGGCGCCGGCATCGTCGGCCTGGCGACCTCGGTCGCGTTCGTCTACATCACGCAGTACTACACCGCCGGCTCGTTCCGGCCCGTGCGCGAGATCGCCGAGGCATCCAAGACAGGCCCGGCGACGAACATCATCGCGGGACCGCGGTCGGGTTCGAGACCACTGCCGTCACCGCGATCTCGATCGGCATCGCGCTCATCGCCTCCCACTGGCTGGGATCGCAGGCCAACCTCACCAACGCCGACGGCAAGAACGTCGGCGGCATCTTCGGGACGGCCGTGGCCACGATGGGCATGCTCATGACGTGCGCCTACGTTCTGGCCATGGATACCTTCGGCCCGATCACCGACAACGCTGGCGGCGTGGCGGAGTTCAGCCGCTCGGAGGCCGGCGCCCGCGAGATCACCGATCGACTGGATGCCGTGGGCAACACGACCAAGGCCCTCACCAAGGGGTACGCGATCGCGTCTGCGTCGCTGGCCGCGTTCTTGCTGTTCCGCGCATACATCGACAAGGTCAACCTCATCCAGACCAACCGTGGCGAGGAGCTGCTCACCTCGGTCAACATGGCGGACGTCAGCGTGTTCGTCGCCGCCCTGATCGGGGCAACGCTCGCCTACTTCTTCAGCAGCCTGGCCATCCGCGCGGTGGGCACGACGGCTCAGTCGATCATCGTCGAGGTTCGCCGTCAGTTCCGCGAGATGCCCGGGATCATGGACTACACCCAGCGGCCGGACTACGCGCGCGTCGTGGACATCACCACCCGGGCCGCGCTCCGCGAGATGGTGGCGCCCGGACTGGTCGCGGTCGGGACGCCGATCGTCGTCGGGCTGCTGCTCGGCTACCAGGCCGTGGCCGGCCTGCTGATGGTGGGCACCATCGCCGGTGTCCTGCTGGCTACCGTCCTCAACAACGGCGGTGGTGCCTGGGACAACGCCAAGAAGTACATCGAGTCCGGCAACCTCAAGGACGACGACGGCAACGTGCTGGGCAAGGGGACCGATGCCCATGCGGCGGCGGTCGTGGGCGACACGGTGGGTGACCCGTTCAAGGACACCGCCGGTCCGTCGCTCCACGTGCTCGTCAAGCTGCTGGCGACGATCACGCTGGTCCTCGCCCCGCTGTTCATCCGCTAGGCCGACCGGCCAGCACCGCGGGCACTGAGCGATGGATCAGCTGTTCCAGGCGCTCGTAATGGGGATCGTGCAGGGACTTACCGAGTTCCTGCCAATCTCGTCGTCGGGCCACCTCCTGCTCGTCCCTTACCTGTTCGGTTGGGACGATCCGTTCATCGACTCGCTGGCCTTCTCGGTCGTTCTCCACGGGGGCACGCTGCTCGCGCTGCTGGTCTACTTCCGTGACGACTGGCTGCGGCTCATCCCGGCCGGGCTGGCCACCATCCGCGATCGGTCGTTCAGGGGCGACCCGAACCGTCGACTCGCATGGCTGCTCGTGGTGTCGACGATCCCGGCCGCCATCGCCGGTGCGCTGCTCAACGATTTCGTCGAGCGGAACGTGCGCCAGCCGGGATTGGTCGCCGTCATGCTGGTGATCGCGGGCGTCGTCCTGTGGATCGCCGATCGATGGGGTGCCCGGATACACGCCATCGAGCGTCTGAGCTTTCGCGGCGCCCTTGGGATCGGCCTCGCGCAGACGCTTGCCCTCATCCCCGGCACCAGCCGATCCGGGATCTCGATCTCCGCCGCCCTGTTTGCGGGTCTCGACCGGACCGCCGCCGTGCGCTACTCATTCCTGATGGCCATGCCCGTGATCGCAGGCGCCGTCGCCTACGAGGGGTTCAAGCTCGTTCGAGGTGACGTGACGGGCGTCGAGGTGGGGCCGATGGTTGTCGGGGTCGTGTCGGCGTTCCTGTCCGGGATCCTCGCCATCGAGGTGCTGCTGCGCTACGTCCGGACGCGGTCCTTCAACATCTTCGTCGCGTACCGCTTCGTGCTCGCCGCGATCGTCCTGGTGGTGTTCCTGACGCGCTGACGCGCCGATTGGAGGCGTGGCCATGGAAGTGATGAAGCAGCTCCGCCAGCGGGCCATCCGGGACCTCGTCGAGGAGCGACCCATTCGAACCCAGCAGGAGCTGGCCGCTGCGTTGCGTGAGCGCGGCTTCCGCACCACGCAGGCGACGATCAGCCGTGATGTCGCCGAGCTGGGCTTGATCAAGTCCGGCCGCGGCGGCACCCAGACCTACGCGATCCCACCCCGCCTGCGTGAGGCGGAGACCAGCGGGGAAGAGCGCATTCGGGCGCTGCTGCTGGAGATGCCCGTCGAGATTCGCGAGGCGGGGACGGTGCTCGTGCTCAAGACGCTGCCCGGTTCGGCGCACCCGCTGGCAGCCGCCCTCGACCGTGCCCGCTGGCCGGAGGTGATGGGCTCGATCGCTGGCGACGACACGGTGTTCGTGGCGTTCAGCGACCGAGGAGGCATGGCTCGGGTTCGGCGTCGCCTGGCTGAGCTCGGCCGGCTCGACGCGTAGCGTCAACGGTTCTCGCGCCATCCTTTGACGAACCGGTGCCACCGTGGATACCATCTGCGCCGACTTCCTGAACCTCGTCGGCGCGGGGCGCGCCCGGGGTTCTTTTGTTCCAACGGCGACCGGCGGGTGGCACCGCCCGCCACGTCCGCGCCTCCGGAGTACCACCCCGCGTGAACACCAAGACGACCTACATCTCGAAGGACGGTCTCGACAAGCTGCGCCAGGAGCTGGACGAGATGCTTGCCGTGCGCCGTCCCGAGGTTGCCCAACGGATCCACGACGCCAAGGAGCACGGCGATCTCAGCGAGAATGCCGAGTACGAGGACGCGAAGAACGAGCAGGCGTTCGTCGAGGGCCGCATCCAGGCGCTCGAATCGATGATCAAGAACGCCACCCTGATCGACGAGCACACCTCGACCGACCATGTCCAGATCGGCTCCACCGTGAAGGTGACCGGTGAGGATGGCGAGGAGACGTTCATGATCGTCGGCTCGGCGGAGGCCAAGCCCTCCGACGGCCGGATCTCGAACGAGTCGCCCGTCGGCCGGGCACTGCTCGGCCGCAAGAAGGGCGACAAGGTGGTCGTCCAGGTCCCGGCCGGGGACTTTTCGTACAAGATCCTGGAGATCCGCTAGGCACCCGCGCCACTCCTGATCGGCGATCGCCGGCCTCGACCGTCGCAGGGCAGGGGCAGCGGCAGCATCGGTGGCCCACCACGGTGGTGAGGCCCGACAGGGGTCACCGCCACGGTGGTGAGGCCCGACAGGAGGAGAGCGCGAGTGGACTGGGCTGACGAGCTTGCCTCTGCCGTCGATGGTCCGCAGGTCGTCAACGACTCCAAGACACCCTCCGGCACCGTCCACGTCGGCAGCCTCCGCGGGCCTGTCATCCTCGACGTCATCACCCGTGCCCTGCGCGCGCGTGGCCTCGAGACCACGCTCCTGTACGGCGTTGACGACCTGGACGCCATGGACGCCCAGGCGCTGCTGACACCAGACGCCGTCGAGCGCTACATGGGCGTGCCGCTGGCGCACATCCCCGACCTGGCTGGCGACTGTCATGCGTCGTACGCGCGCCACCATGCCCAGACGTTCATCGACACCTTCGACGGCCTGGGAATTCGACCGGACCGCTACTACTGGATGAGTGACATCTACCCGACCGGGGAGATGGACCCCTTCATCCGCACCGCGCTCGATCGGGCCGAGGTCGTGCGCGACGTCTACCGGCGCGTGGCAAACGTCCAGCACCCCGACCATTGGCTGCCGCTGGGCGTCGTGTGCCCGGATTGCGGGAGGGTGGGAACGACGATCGCCTCCGACTGGGATGGCGAGACGGTCGCGGTCGAATGCCGCCCGGACCTGGTTGAGTGGGCGACCGGCTGCGGCTGGGCGGGACGCGTCTCTCCGTTCGGTGGGGCGGCCAAGCTGCCCTGGAACCTCGAGTGGGCGGCGCAATGGGCCCTGTTCGGCGTCACGATCGAGCCCAACGGCAAGGACCTCGCGACGGCTGGCGGCTCTCGTGATCGTTCCGATGCCATCGCGCGCGAGGTATTCGACCGCGAGCCGCCGATCAACTTCCCGTACGAGTTCCTCAACATCGGTGGCCGCAAGATGTCCACGTCCAGGGGTCGTGGCGCCGCCGCCCACGAGATCGGGGCGGCCATCCCGCCGGAGCAGCTGCGTTTCCTGTTCGTGCGCAACAGGCCAGAGACCGCGATCGAGTTCGATCCCGAGGGCACCGACGCGATCCCGCGCCTGTTCGATGAGTTCGATCGGCTCGCCGCCGCGACCGCCGGACAGGAGGTCAAGGGAGAGCTGCCGTCGGGGTTCGACTCGATCTTTCGCTACTCGCTGCTCGATGCCGAGGCCGACGGCGAGGCGATCGCCGCCGCGTACCGGCCGGCGTTCGCGCATCTCGCCCTCCTGCTCCAGATCCCGGGGGCAGACATTGCCGAGCGGATCGCGGCCGAGAAGGGCGCGCCGCTGACCGGCGCCGAGCGGGATGAGCTCGAGGTAAGGCTCGCGGCCGCGCGGGGCTGGCTGGAGGCATACGCTCCCGAGCGGGCTCGAATGGAGGTCCAGCACGACGACCTGCCGGCGGCGGCAGAGCTGCTGCGACCCGAGCAACGTGGCTTCCTGCGCGCCCTGGCCGACGCCGTCCACGGCGACGCGCCGAGCAGCGGTGCGCAGTGGCAGGCCGCGATCTTCGCGGTGGCGTCAGAGCGTGGTCTGGACGGGAAGGCGGCGTTCAACGCCCTGTACCTTGCGTTCCTGGGCCGACCCAACGGACCGCGGGCAGGCTGGCTGCTCGCCGGCCTGGAGAGAAGCTTCGTCATCGATAGGCTGCGTGCGGCAGGCACGACAGCGGAGGCGGCGGGATGAGCGTTGGCGTGCAGCGGCTTCGCGAGGAGCCCGATCGCATTCGCCAGGGGGCGATCGACAAGCGGGAAGACCCGAGGATCGTCGACCGCGCACTCGAGGTCGATTCGCAGCGCCGGCAGCTCCAGGCAGAGTCGGATCGGCTCAAGGCCGAACGCAACAGCGCATCCAAGCGGATCGGCGAGGCGATTCGTGGCGGTGCCAGCCCGGATGGTCCCGAGGTCGCCGATCTGCGGGTCGCGTCCACGAGGGCCGGCGAGCAGATCGACCGCATCGACGCGGATCTCGCCGCCGCCGAGGCCGAGCTCGAGGACCTGCTGCTCCGGATCCCGAACCCAGCCGACCCCGAGGTCCCGGTCGGCGGTGAGGAGGCGAACGTCACCGTCCGCACCTGGGGCGAGCCGGGGACGCGCGAGGTGGGCGGGGACGACGCCGGCGGCCCCGCCTGGGAGCGACGGCCGCACTGGGAGATCGGCGACGCGCTCGACATCATCGACAACGCCCGCGGCGCGAAGATCACGGGTTCCGGGTTCCCCGTCTACAAGGCCCTGGGCTCCCGCCTTCAGCGGAGCCTGATCAGCTGGTTCCTGGACGTGCACACCGCGGAGCACGGCTTCACCGAGGTCTGGCCGCCGGCGGTGGTCAACACCGCGTCAGCCCGAGGGACCGGCCAGATCCCGGACAAGGAAGACCAGATGTACGTCGTCACCCGCGACGAGCTGTACCTGGTTCCGACTGCCGAGGTCCCGGTTACCAACCTCCACCGCGACGAGATCCTCGAGGCCGACCAACTGCCGATCCGGTACGCGGCCTACTCGCCCTGCTTCCGCCGCGAGGCCGGCGCCGCGGGCAAGGACACCCGCGGGATCCTGCGTGTCCACCAGTTCGACAAGGTCGAGATGGTGCTGTTCGAGAAGCCCGAGGACAGTCTCGAGGCGCTCGAGTGGTTGACCGCCCGCGCCGAGGTGCTGCTCCAGCGGCTGGGCCTGCCCTACCGGGTGGTCCTGTTGAGCACCGGCGACATGGGGTTCGTCCAGCGCAAGACGTACGACCTGGAGGTCTGGGCGCCGGGCGTGGAGCGATGGCTCGAGGTCAGCAGCTGCTCCAATTTCGGTGACTACCAGGCGCGAAGGATGGCGATCCGCTACCGACCGTCACCGGGTGCCAAGCCAGAGCTCGTGCACACGCTCAACGGCTCGGGGCTGGCACTGGCCCGGATCGTGGCGACGATTCTCGAGGTCTACCAGCGGCCCGACGGTACGGTCTCGGTCCCCGAGGTGCTCCAGCCTTACCTTGGGACCAGTACGATTGGCACGCCGACATCGGCTTGACACCGTCGTCGCGGTGACACTGTCGTCGCCTCGACGGCGCCGCCGGCCTGACGCGACTCGCCCGGACGCCACGCGCACCGGCAGGGAGGTTCTCATGGACCCACAGCAGCCCACCGGCCCGGACCCACAGCAACCGGGGCCGGTTGCGCCGCCCCAGTCGGCGGCCACACCGCCGCCGCCCGCGGCATCGCAGCCTCCGGCCCCGCAACCGCCGGCCGGGGTCCCGGCCCAGTCGGCCATGCCGCCTGGGACCACGCCACCGCCATCGTCGTGGCAGGGCCCACCCATCGAGGATGGGCCGGCACCCGGCGTGCGCTTCGGCGGCTACGGCGGTCGGCTTGTCGCGTACATCATCGACGGCCTCATCCAGGGCGTCGTGTTCTCGCTTGTGTCGATCATCCTGCTCGCCATCGGCGTCGGGGCTGCGACCTCGGACGCCACTGCCCTCGCAGGTGCCAGCATTGCCGTCTGGATCGTGGTCGGCTTCCTGATCACGGTGCTCTACTTCCCGTACTTCTGGGCGCACGGCGGTCAGACGCCCGGCATGAGGCTGTTCCACATCCGGGTCGTGCGCGACGCGGACGGTGGTCCGGTCGGCTGGGGATCGGCGCTGCTGCGGTTGATCGGGTTCTGGATCAGCGCGATGGTCTTCTACATCGGATTCCTGTGGGTGTTCGTGGACCGGCGCCGACGCGGCTGGTTCGACCTCATTGCAGGCACCGTGGTGATCGAGGCCTAGACCTTGGCACCGTAGGGGAGCGCCTGGCCAGCCAGGGGCCGGCGCTCCTCGCAGGCCACGTCCTCGTCTCGGTCGCGGATCGCCCGACGCCGTGGGATCCGCCGTGCGACCTCAACGCCTCGGCGTGGCCGGAGTTCATGCATCACGACCCGGTCGCAAGTCAGCCGGAGGGCGCCGCGGCGCCCGTGCTGGTGGAGGTCGCCCGGGATCGAGGCGTGCACGAGGAGCCCAACGTGTGGATGATCCACGACCCAGCCTGATTCCTCGGCTGGTGCCTCACGCCGAATTGGTCGCAGATGGCAGCGCTGGTATCCTCGCGCGCGGAGCGGTGGCCGAGTGGTTGATGGCGGCGGTCTTGAAAACCGCAGGGGCGCAAGCTCTCGGGGGTTCGAATCCCTCCCGCTCCGCCATGACCCGGGGCGGCTCTTGCCCGGCCGTCGCGGGGCATCATCCGAGGCGCCTCGGAGGGGGGCTGCTGCGCCGCTAGACTCCGGCCTACTGGATGCCGACCTGCTCACCGGGCTGCGCGCGCTGGTGGACGCCGACCGGCTGCGGATCGTCGCACGCCTCGCCACCCGGCCGGCCGATGCGGACACGCTCGCGGCCGAGCCCGGCCAGCCGGTACCGTCCGTCCGGCGGCACCTCGACACGCTCGTGGCAGCCGGGCTCGTTGAGCCACGCCCGGACGGGACGGGCGGATCGCGAGGGTGATCTTTACACGCGACGAGACGCCCGACCGCCCCTGCCGGATGGCGATCCGTCGAGCCACCCGGGCTGAGGCCTGTCAGGACACGTGCGCCAGCGATTCGACCAGCGCGGCCGTGTTGAAGCCGGCACCGACGATCCCGCTCGCGACGGCCAGGCTCACGAGCAGGAGGCTGGCGATTGGGTAGGCGGCCCTCGCGAGTCGATGCGCCGACGGCCTCGTCGGCTGCCGCATCCGATGCGCGATGATCGCGGCCAGCCCAACCTTGACCAGCGCCACGAGCTGGACTCCCCCGAGCGCCATCAAGAGCAGCACGACCGGGTTGCGTTCGGCGTGGATGGACGGCCCGACGAACAGGTAGAAGGCCACGAACGTCAGCGCGTCCATGCCCTGCGCAAAGACCAATCGTCGCCCACGAGCCCGGATCGACCGGGCAAGCCCGGCCCTCCTCCGGGAATCGGTGGCGGTCACTGTCAGATCCATGTCGATCAGCATGGCACCCAACCATGTGATGTCGATGACAGCGGCGGGGGCTCTTCCGACCGCCCCTGGATCGCTGGGCGTTCACTGGGGCGGTTTGCGAGCGGGCGGACCGGTCGCAGGTGCCCCGCGGACGCGCCGGGCCCCGCGGAACGCGCTGCGAGGCCCATCTGGAGCAGGTTGAGCGTGTCGAACGGGTGGCATGTTCCGCCAGGCCCGCCTGGCCGCTGCATCGAACGCCGGGCGTTCCAGGCACCCGCGCCGCCAACCGGGCCCACGTGCGACCGGGCCGCTTGACGCACGCATGAGCCGCCACCTAGACTCCGCGCCACAACTGAACACGGGCATCGATCGGGACGAGTACCCCTCGAGCGCCATACCAGAGACCCGGCGGACGGTGCGAGCCGGGATGGCGGCGGCGGTGAATGGACCCGGGAGCCCCCGGACCGAACGCGAGGCGACGACCGAGGCGCAGACCACGCCACGGACGGAGCGGGCGACCAGTAGGCTCCGGCGCAGAGCGCCAGCGATACAGGGCAGCGCCGATCGATCAGCCATCAGGGCATCGGCCCGGATGAGCGGATCCGTCGGTCAGAGTGCGGCACACCGCCGAATGAGGGTGGCACCGCGGAAGGTTCAACGGCCTTTCGTCCCGGCAGACGAAGGCCGTTTTCGATTCCCGGGGCCAGGAGGCCCCGAGCCGACCCTCGATGGCATGGAGACCGCAATGACAGATCCGCTGAGCCTCGGCGAAGCCAGGCGACTCGCCACCACCGCCGACACGGTTCTGCTGCGCGCCAGCCGGACGGCGGATCTGGAGACCCCCATCGGCGCCTTTCTGCGCCTCGACGACGGCGTGACGCCGGCCTACCTGCTGGAGTCTGTCGAAGGCGGCGAGCGCCTGGGGCGGTACAGCTTCCTCGGTGTTGGGCCGCGACGGCTGCTCGAGGTGCACGACGGGTTCGCCCGCACGACGTCGCGGCCCGTGGGCGTGGTGGACTACGCGCCGGACCTGCCCGTGATCGAGGCGGAGACGCCGGATCCGCTGGCCGCCCTGCGCGAGTTCGTCCCCCGCCGTCGGGTGGTCCCGGTCGATGGCATGCCGCGCTTCACCGGCGGCGCGGTGGGCGCCCTCAGCTATGACGCGGCGTCGTCGTTCGAGCCATCGGTCGCACGACCGGCGCACGACCCCGTGGGCGTTCCCCTGGCGGCCTTCATCGAGACCGACCTCGTGATCGTGTTCGACCATCTCACCCACCAGCTGTCGGCGATCGCGTCGCTCCACACCGAGGCGCCGGACTTCGAGGGTCGCTACCGGATCGCCGAGCGCGCCATCTTCGAGGCGCTTGAGCGGACGGCCCGGCCCAGCCAGGCGGAGATGGCCGCCACCTTCGGGCGGTCGAGCGCGAGCGACGGCGAGACGCAGCCCGACATCGCGCAGGTCGAGACCTCGCTCGGGCGAGACGCGTACGTGGCCGCGGTGCAGCACGCGAAGGATGCCATCGCCGCGGGAGAGGCGATTCAGGTCGTGCTGGCCCGGCGCCAGTCGTTCGACCTGCCGCTGGGGCCCGATGGACGGCCGGTCGACGGTGTGGCGCTCTATCGCGCCATCCGCCGGGTCAACCCGTCGCCCTACCTGTTCTTCGCGCGCACGCCGGGCTTCGAGGTCGTGGGCGCCAGCCCGGAGCTGCTGCTCCAGGTCGTCGGAGACCGCATGACGACCCACCCGATCGCTGGCACGCGCCCTCGGGGGACGACGCCGGCCGACGACGACCGCCTGGCTGACGAGCTGCGCGGCGACCCGAAGGAGCGGGCCGAGCACGTGATGCTGGTCGATCTCGGCCGCAACGACCTGGGCCGAGTCGCGCGACCGGGGACGGTCGCCACCAGCCAGTACATGGAGGTGGAACGCTACAGCCACGTGCTGCATCTCGTGAGCCATGTCGAGGCTCGGCTGCGGTCCGATCTTGACGCGCTCGACGCGCTGCGGGCCGTGTTCCCTGCTGGCACGCTCAGCGGTGCTCCGAAGGTCCGCGCCATGCAGCTGATCGCCGCGGCGGAGGGCGAGCGGCGGGGCCTGTACGGTGGGGCCGTGGGCTATCTCGGCTACGACGGCAACCTCGATACGGCGATCACGATCCGGAGCGCCGTGCTCAAGGATGGGCAGGCACACGTTCACACGGGTGCCGGTATCGTGGCCCGGAGCGTGCCCGAGCTCGAGTTCGAGGAGACCGAGCACAAGGCAGCGGCGATGCGGCGCGCACTCGAGCTGGCCGCGACGACCGGGGCATCGCCCACGACCGGGGCGCCACCGGCGACGGCCGACGTCACGATGAGCGAAGGCGACCGTCCATCCCCCGGGACCACGACCGACCCCGAGGTCGTCGCGCGATGATCCTGGTCATCGACAACTACGACTCGTTCACGTTCAACCTCGTGCAGGCGCTCGAGGCGGCGGGTGCCGACGTGCGCGTTGTCAGAAACGACGCGGTGACACGCGACGAGGTCGATGCGCTGGCTGCCGATCCGGAGGGAAACCTCCGCGGGATCGTGATCTCGCCCGGTCCGGGCGACCCGGATGCCGCCGGTGTCTCCGTGGCGACCGTCGGCATCGCGGTGGAGCGGCAGATCCCGCTGCTCGGGGTGTGCCTGGGTATGCAGTCGATGGCCGCCGCGTTCGGGGCGTCGATCGTGCGGGCGCCGACGCTCGTGCACGGCGAGGCATCGCAGGTCGAGCATGACGGCCGGGGACTGCTGGACGGGATGCCGAGCGAGTTCCCGGCCGCGCGATACCACTCGCTGTGCGTCGACGCGGGGACGCTGCCGGAGGAGCTGTACGTGACCGCCACCAGCCCCGAGGACGGGGTTGTCATGGGGCTTCGCCATCGATCGTTGCCGCTCGAGGGCGTCCAGTTCCACCCGGAATCCGTGCTCACGCCGGATGGCCCCCACCTGCTGGCCAACTTCCTGCGCCAGGCCGGAGAGGGAGAGGCAGGTCGTCTGGATGCGGCCACCGGCTCGTTCGCGACGCGTGGAATGCCGGCGGATGCAGCGTCCAGCGCCGAGAAGCAGGACGCCGGCAGCGCCGACGTCCACGAGACCGCCGGGGCCGCGCGATGAGCGACCAGGTTCGGGCAGCCCTGGCGGCGATCGTCGAGGGCCGGACGCTGACGACCGACGAGGCGCGCCTGGCGATGGGTGCCGTGATGGACGGCGAGGCGACACCCTCCCAGCTGGCCGCGTTGCTGATGGGCCTTCGGATGCGCGGCGAGACCGTCGACGAGCTGGCCGGTTTCGCGAGCGCGATGCGTGAGCGCGTGCTGCGGGTCGACGCTCCCGCAGGGGCGATCGACGTCGTCGGCACCGGCGGCGACGGGTCCGGGACGTTCAACATCTCGACCGCCTCGGCGCTGGTCGTCGCGGCCGCGGGTATCCCGGTTGCCAAGCACGGCAATCGTGCGATCACGTCGCGCTCCGGGTCCGCGGATGTGCTCGACGCCCTGGGCGTCCGGATCGATCACGATGCCGAGTCGGCCGGTCGCTCGATCCACGACCACGGATTCGCGTTCCTGTTCGCCCCGGCGTTCCACCCGGCCATGCGCCATGCCGGCCCGACGCGCCGGGAGATCGGCGTCCGAACAGCCTTCAACCTGCTCGGTCCGCTCACCAACCCGGCCGGTGCCACTCGCGCCCTGATCGGCGTCGGCGACACTGCCATGGCCCCAAGGATCGCGCACGTGGCAGCCCAGCTCGGGACCGACCGGACGTTCGTGATCCACGGCGATGGCGTGGACGAGCTGCCGCTCGATGATTCGGGGGTCATGTATCGCGTGGAGGGCGCCGTCGTCGAGCGGCAAGAGATACGTGCCTCCGAGCTGGGCCTCAAGGTCGCCCCGACCCGGGCGCTCGCGGGCGGCACGGCTGTCGAGAACGCCGCAATGATTGTTGCGGTGCTTCACGGCGAGTCGGGTGCTCGGCGCGACGTGGTGTTGCTCAATGCAGGCGCCGCGCTCCTGGTAGCCGGGGCGGTTGATCGCCTCGAGGACGGGATCGATCAGGCCTCGCTGACGATCGACTCGGGTCTCGCGATGGCTCTCCTGGATGCCCTGCGTGCCGACCGCGTGGCGGCCGAGCAGGCAGCGGCCGCGGAGAAGGCAGCGGCCGCCGACGGCGGAGGCGCCTCGTGACCGCCACGGCCCCGGCCGTGCCGTCTCGGCAGACCTCCCGGCGTGGCGGAGTGGTCCGCGAGATCGCCGATCGCCGACTGGCCGATGTCCGCCCAGAGCTCGACGCTTTCGGTCGCGACGGCCTGCGACGAGCACTCCGGGCTGCCCCCGCACCTCGTCCCATAGCCGAACGGCTGGCCGCGCCGGGACTGCACCTGATCGCCGAGGTCAAGCGGCGGTCGCCGTCCGCCGGGGTCATCAAGGCCGATGACGACGCGCTGGCCCGTGCGCGCGCGTATGTGGACGGCGGTGCCGCCGCGATCTCCGTCCTGTGCGAGCCGCACTGGTTCGGTGGTTCCGTCGATGACCTGCGCACCGTGCGTTCGGGCGTCACCGTGCCCGTGCTCGCCAAGGAGTTCGTGGTCGATCCGCGACAGCTCGAGCTGCTCCGCGGCGCTGGCGCGGACCTGGTCCTGCTGCTGGCCGTGCTCCACCCGCCGAAGCGGCTCGCCCGGCTCGTCGCCGCGTCCCTGGACCTGGGCCTGGAGCCTCTCGTCGAGGCGCACGACGCCCGGGAGCTCGATGCGGCGCTGGCCACGAGCGCGCGCCTGATCGGGGTCAACAACCGTGACCTGCGCACGCTTGACGTGGATCCGGAACGCTCGATCGCGCTCCACGACTCGATCCCGGGCGATCGGCTCGCGATCGCCGAGTCCGGTGTTCGCGATGCCGCGATCATCTCGCGCTGGCGGGCAACCGGGTTCGATGCCGCGCTCGTCGGCGAGGCGCTGATGCGCGCCGCCGATCCTGCGGCCGCTGCGCGATCGTTCGTGGCCGCGGGTCGCGACCCCGTCGACCCCGTGGCCGCGGCGCGTGCGCCGATGGTCAAGATCTGCGGGGTCACCGATGCGGACGGCGCGCTGGCCGCGGTCCGCGCCGGCGCCGACGCTATCGGGCTCAACTTCGCACCCGGCACGCCCCGTGCGCTGGCGATCCACGAGGGTGTTGCGCTGGCACGGCTGGCTCGCGACGCCGCGTCCGCATCCTCCGCGCCGAGGATCGTGGTGGTCACCGCGGACCTCCCTGCTGCGGACCTTGCCTCGGTCATCGCGGCCATCGAGCCGGACGTGGTCCAGCTCAGCGGCGAGGAACCGCCGTCCGCCATCGCGGGGATTGGACGACCGGTGTGGAAGGCCCTGCGTCCTGGCCCCGGCGAGAGCCCGGAGGAGATGGTGGCGCGGTCGCAGGCATACCTGGATGCTGGTGCGGAACGCATCATGCTCGATTCCGCAGGCGGCCCGCATCCTGGCGGTACCGGGCTGCGGGTGGACCCGGGCCTCGCGGGCGCCGTGGCGCGCGAGATCCCCGTCACGCTCGCTGGCGGCCTCCATCCGGCCAACGTGGGCGAGGCACTGCGGTCGATCCCGGCCACGGGCGCGGATGTCGCGAGCGGTACCGATCGCCCCCGGGCGCCCGGCCAGCGAGCGAGCAAGGACCCCCTTCGGGTTGCCCTGTTCGTGAAACGGGCGAGGGACGCGCGACGCCACCGGCCGCACCTTCCGTTCGGTCCGACCGCTGTGCACCCGGGCCTGCTCGAGGTCGACGCCGCAGGTCGCTGGGGGATGGAGCGCGACTTTGGGGGACGGTACGTACCGGAGACGCTGATGGCTGCCCTGGAGCAGCTCGAGGATGCGTACACGGCACTCCGCCACGATCCGCGGTTCTGGGCGGAGCTCGACGCGCTGCTGGCGAGCTATGCGGGACGGCCGACGGCGCTCTATCGAGCAGACCGCCTGGCCGAGGCGGCCGTCGGTCAGGCGCGCCGGCTCGCGGATGACCGAGGCAGGGCAGGCAGCCCGGGTGGCCCGGCCATCCCCGGGATCCGGCTCTATCTCAAGCGGGAGGACCTCGCACACACGGGAGCTCACAAGATCAACAACGCGCTCGGCCAGGCACTGCTCACGCGCCGGCTGGGCAAGTCGCGGGTGATCGCGGAAACTGGCGCCGGCCAGCACGGCGTGGCAACCGCGACCGCGTGCGCGCTCCTGGGCCTGCCATGCGTCGTGTTCATGGGCGAGGAGGACATCCGCCGCCAGGCCCCGAACGTTCTCCGGATGCGAGAGCTGGGCGCCGACGTCCGGTCGGTGACGTCCGGCACGGCGACGCTCAAGGACGCGGTCAACCAGGCGATGCGCGACTGGGTGACCAACGTCGAGACCACGCACTACGTGCTCGGCTCGGCGATGGGGCCGCACCCGTACCCGACCATCGTGCGCGACCTGCAGCGCCGGATCGGCGACGAGGCGGCCGTGCAGCTCGGGGAGATCGAGGGGCGCCTGCCCGATCTCGCGCTGGCGTGCGTCGGTGGCGGATCGAACGCGATCGGGCTCCTGAGCCGGTTCATCGGCGAGCCGTCGGTGCGACTGGCCGTCGCCGAGGCGGCGGGAGACGGTGTCGAGACGGGCCGTCACGCCGCGGCCATCCTCGGCGGATCGCCCGGGATCCTCCATGGCTCGCGGTCGCTGATGCTCCAGGATCGCGACGGCCAGGTCGTGGAGGCGCACTCCGCCTCGGCTGGACTGGACTACCCGGGTGTCGGGCCACAGCTCGCGGCGCTCGCGGAGGCCGGGCGGCTGGAGGTGGCGACAGCGACCGATCGTGAGGCCGTCGCAGCCATGCGAACCGTGACCAGGACCGAGGGGATCCTGCCCGCGCTCGAGACCTCGCATGCCGTGGCGGCGCTGCCCAAGCTGCTGGCCGGCCTCCAGGGCGCCGGCCGACCGCTGCCCGCAGAGCCGCTGGTCCTGCTCGGGTTCTCGGGTCGAGGCGACAAGGACGTGGCGGCCCTCGAGCAGTTCGCCGATGTCGAGCCGTGGGCGGACGCGCGATGAGCGACGCGACCACGGGCGACGCGATGAGCAACGTGCCCCCGAGCGGTGCGATGAGCAACGTGCCCCCGGGCGGTGCGCCGCGCGACGTCATGCCCGGCCACGCCCTCAAAGATCCGGTCGGCGAGGTTGGCGGGGTCGGCACCAATGGCACAGCCGGCGCGCGCCGGATCGCCGGAGCCTTCGAGCGTGCGCGCGCCGGGGGTCGTGTCGCGCTGATCCCGTATGTCGTTGCAGGCTACCCCGACGCCGATGCCAGCTTCGCCATCGGCTGTGCCGCGATCGACGCGGGCGCCGACCTGCTC
Source organism: uncultured Chloroflexia bacterium (assembly GCA_963734935.1). Lineage (GTDB taxonomy): Bacteria > Chloroflexota > Limnocylindria > Limnocylindrales > CSP1-4 > CAIXZV01. The sequence goes on from CAVTIO010000005.1 coordinate 129,655, forward strand.
GAGGTGGGGCTGCCGTACTCGGACCCGCTCGCTGACGGGGCGACGCTCCAGCGCGCCTCGCAGGCCGCGCTCGCTGCCGGGGCCGGATTCGACCGATCCCTCACTCTCGTCGGGCGGCTCGCCGTGGCCAGGCCCGACACGCCGCTGGTGGCAATGGGCTATGCGAACCAGCTGATCGGCGGGGGCGATGGGCGCGATCGCGCCAACGCCCTTGCCGCGGCGGGCGCCGCCGGAATCATCGTTGCCGACATCACGCCCGACGAGGGAGGTCCGTTCGAGGCCGTGGCAGCGGAGGCGGGCATCGCGGTGGTGTACCTGGTCGCCCCGACCACCGCCCCCGCCCGGCGGGCCAGGGTCGCCGGGCGGACCGGCGGGTTCCTCTACTGCGTGTCACTGGTCGGCGTGACCGGAGCCCGGGCCGCCCTGCCGCGCACCGTCGCCCGGCTGGTCCGCGAGGTCAAGGAGGTCTCCCCGGTTCCGGTCGGGGTGGGGTTCGGTGTCTCGCGTCCCGCTCACGTGCGCGCGATCGCCAGCGCCGGGGCCGACGGGGTGATCGTGGCCTCGGCCCTGGTCGATGCGCTCGGGCCGGACGGTCGCGACGTTGCCGCCTTGTCGGCGCTGGTCACGCGGCTTCGGGCGGCGACAGCCCTGATGTCGACCTGACGGGTCGACCCGAGAGGGCCACCCTGGCGGCGAGGGCGGTCAGGCGCCGGCGAATCGCTTGCGCCACTCGGGCGCCGGAAACGGATCCGCGAAGTACTCGGTCACGCGGGTCACGCTGCCGTCCGTCGCTTCGACGACGCCAACGTACGACACGGGCGTGCCGTTGCCATAGTCGATGGCGCCCTCGATGATCGCGAGGTCGCCATGGGAACGGAACTCGCGGAGCGTGAACGAGGGTTCCGTACCCGTGGCGGCCGGATACGCCTGGTTCAGCTCGACGATCCGGTCACGACCCCGAAACGCCTCGCCTGACTGCGGATACTCCTCCGTGAGGTCGGGAGCTCCGCGCTGCGTCATGAGCTTCGCGAAGCTCCCGAAGTCGTTGGCGGCGAATGCGTCGCGGACCTCCTGCCACAGGGCGTCGTTCGAACCGGCTGCCATGGCTGCACCTCCTTGGGTGGGGACGACCCCTCGTGGGGTGACCGAGCCCGTGGGCTCCAGCCTAGTCCCGGGCGCAACCTCGGCCGGACCCGCACGCCGTCCACTGCCCGGCGTGGACAACCCAAGCGCCGGGCACCAGACGCTCCCGCGTCAGAGCAGGTCGAGCAGCTCGCGGAGGCGGCGCAGCTCGTAGGTAGGCGCAAACCTCCCGTCGCCCGGTAGGCCGAGCGGGTTGAACCATGCCGTGTCGATGCCGTACCCGATCCCGCCCGCGATGTCCGATCTCAGGCTGTCGCCGATCAGCAGGACCTCGTTCCTGGCCGGGGATCCCATGCGGCCAAACGCGACGTCGAAGATCGCCGGGTCGGGCTTCGCGGATCCGACCTCGTCCGAGATCACGATCTCGGCGATGTGGTCGCGGATGGCCGATCGATCGAAGCGCGGGCGCTGGACGTCGCCGAGCCCGTTGGTGATGATCGCCAGCCGGTACGCGGCGGACAGCGACCGGACGACGGACAGCGCGTCCTCGATCAGGTGCGGCTGTTGGGCCAGGTTTGGCAGGTACCGCTCACCGAAGGCCCGGGCGTCCGCGTCAATGCCCAGCTCCTCGAACAAGAGCTCGAAGCGTCGCGAGCGCAGCACCGCCGGCGTGATCTCGCCCGCCTCGAGCAGCTGCCACATCTGCCCGTTGACGCGGTGGTACACGGGCAGATAGGCGTCGTCGACGTCGATCCCGTGCTGATCGAACGTCCGGCGCAGCGCCTCGGACTCGGCGCGGTCGAAGTCGAACAGGGTGTTGTCGGCGTCGAACAGCAGCCAGCGATACGGGGACATCGAGCGCCATTCTCGCATCGCGACCGCGACACCGATCGGCGAGGCCGGACGGCGATGACACGCGGTCTGCCGGTGCCGCAGCGATGCAGAATCGCTCGACGCGCGGGATACTCCAGCACATGACGCACCGACTGCGGGCGGCCGTCGAGGCGGCCCCGAAGCGAACGTTCCTGATCGCGCTCGACTGGCCCGGCTGGGCGCGTGCCGGAAGGACCGAGGAGGCTGCGGTCGACGCACTCCTCGCGGCCGCGCCACGCTTTGCGCCGGTGGCCGAGCGGGCCGGGTATCCCATCGATGTTGGCGAGATCGAGATCGATGTCTCCGAGCGGCTGCCCGGCGATGCCAACACCGAGTTCGGGGTGCCCCGACAGATCGGGCTGTCGGATGCGCAGCCCACCGACGAACGGGAGGCGGCCCGGCTGGCCGCGCTCGTGAGGGCGTCGTGGGACGCGTTCGACGAGGTCGTGGCAGCGGCGCCCGAGGAGCTGCGCAAGGGTCCCCGGGGAGGCGGTCGGAATCGCTCGAAGATCGTCGACCACGTTGACGGGGCGGATGCCGCCTACGCGAGCGTGATGGGCATCCGGACGCGCGGCCTCGACGTCACGGCGATTCGGATGGCGATGCTCGACCTGCTGCGGGTGCCGTCGGACGGCTCGCCATTGGGTGGCAAGAAATGGCCGGTTCGATATGCGGCGCGGCGGATCGCGTGGCACGCGCTGGACCACGCGTGGGAGATCGAGGACCGGACCCGTCCCGGTTAGGCAGGGAGGGGGTCGGGCCGGCACCGGCCTGCTGGCTGTCCATCGGCCCACCGTCGTCGTCCACCTGGCACCCGCGTTTGGGCGCTTCAGCCTTCAGTTGGGTCGGCAGCGCTGCCGATAATCGAGGCGAGACCCCGGCGCGTCGTCCCGTTCTGCTCCGGTGGCGGCCAGGGGTCGTCCCGTCCTGGCTACACGAGCCCGCATCCACGGGAGCGGGCGAGGCCGGCATCCAGAGGGAGGCGAGACAACGAAGTGGATCCGCTGATGCTGGCGCGGTGGCAGTTCGGGATCACCACCGTCTACCACTTCCTGTTCGTCCCGCTCACGATCGGGCTGTCGTTCTCGGTCGCCGTCCTGCAGACGGCGTGGTACCGAACCAAGAACGAGAAGTACCTGAGGCTGACACGCTTCTTCGGCGAGCTGTTCCTGATCAACTTCGCATTGGGTGTGGTCACAGGCATCGTCCAGGAGTTCCAGTTCGGGATGAACTGGAGCAGCTACAGCCGGTTCGTCGGCGACATCTTCGGCGCACCACTGGCGATCGAGGGCCTGCTCGCGTTCTTCCTCGAGTCCACCTTCCTCGGTCTGTGGATCTTCGGCTGGGGGCGTCTCCGCCCGGGCATCCACCTGGCGACGATCTGGATCGCCGCCATCGGCACCGCGATCTCCGCCTACATCATCCTCGCCGCCAACGCGTGGATGCAGCACCCCGTGGGCTACATCGTCAACCCGGTCACCAACCGCGCCGAGCTGGTGGACTTCCTCGCCGTCCTGACCAACAGCACGGCGCTGATCACGTTCCCGCACACGATCGCGGCCGCGTTTATGACGGCCGGGGCGTTGATCCTGGGCATCTCGATGTACCGCCTCATGCGCACACGGGGTGCAGAGTCCCCGTTCCGGGCGACCGCCAAGGCGGCTGGCTGGATGGTGCTGATCTCCGGCTTGCTGGTCGCGGTCACGGGCGACATCCAGGGCAAGATCATGACCGAGCAACAGCCGATGAAGATGGCGGCGGCCGAGGCGCTGTGGGATTCAGAGCAGCCAGCGTCGTTCTCGATCTTCACGATCGGGAACCTTGACGGGAGCCAGGACGTGTTCTCGATCCGGATCCCGTACGTGCTGTCCTTCCTGGCCACCGGCGACTTCAACGGGGCGGTCGAAGGGATCAACGATCTCCAGGCGCAGTATGAGCAGACCTACGGCGCGGCCGACTACACGCCCAACACGCCGGTGACCTACTGGACGTTCCGCTGGATGATCGGTGCGGGTGCGCTGGCAGCGCTCGCCGCGGCCTGGCTCCTGTTCGCGATGCGAGGCGGTCGGCTGCCGGGTCGCGGCGCCGTGGCGACGGCACTCCTGCTGCCGTTCCTGCCGCTGGCCGCGAACTCGTTCGCCTGGCTGTTCACCGAGGTCGGCCGCCAGCCGTGGATCGTGTTCGGGCTGATGTTCACAGCCGCGGGCGTCTCACCCGGGACGAGCGTCCTGGAGGGGTTGATCACGGTGGTCGGCTTCACCGTGCTGTACGGGGCGCTGGCCATCGTGATGCTCGGGCTCGTGGTGAGGCGTGTGCGAGCCGGTCTGCCGGAGGCGACTGACGACAAGGGCTTCGAGCACGAGCCCGATCCCTCGATTGCACTCGGCTACTAGGGGAGACCGATGGAGCTCACGACCGTCTGGTTCGCGCTGATTGCGATCCTCTGGATTGGCTATTTTGTTCTCGAGGGGTTCGACTTCGGGGTGGGCATCCTGCTCCCGATCCTGGGCCGCACCGAACCGGAGCGGCGACAGATGCTGCGCACGATCGGCCCGGTCTGGGATGGCAACGAGGTGTGGGTGCTGGTCGCGGGCGGGGCGACGTTCGCGGCCTTCCCGGAGTGGTACGCGACCCTGTTCTCGGGCTTCTACCTCGCCCTGTTCCTGATCCTCGTCGCGCTGATCGTGCGGGGCGTCGCAATCGAGTACCGCAACAAGCGCGGGGATGCGGGATGGCGGCGGCGGTGGGACCTCGCGATCGCGTTCGGCAGCTTCCTGCCGGCTCTCCTCTGGGGGGTCGCGTTCGGCAACATCGTGGCAGGCGTACCGATCGACGCCAACAAGGAGTTCACTGGCAACCTGCTCACGTTGCTCAACCCGTTCGCGCTCCTGGGCGGGCTGACCACGCTGCTGCTGTTCGTGACCCACGGGCTGATGTTCCTGGCGCTCAAGACCGATGGTGATGTGCGGGCGCGTGCGAACGCGCTCGTCCTGCCGGTCGGCCTGGTCACGGCCGTGGTCGCGGTGGCCTTCCTGCTGTGGGCAAACGCCATCCGCGGCGACGCGATCTCGACTGCGATCGCGGTGGTGGCAGCCGTGGTGTTCCTGGGCGCCCTGCTCGCCAATCGGATGCGGCGCGAGGGCTGGGCGTTCGTGGGCTCGATGGTGACCATCGGGCTCGCCGTCGTCAGCCTGTTCTGGGCGCTGTTCCCGGACGTCATGCCGTCCTCGACCAACCCCGCCTACAGCCTGACCACGACCAATGCCGCGTCGACCGAGTACACGCTCACGATCATGACCGTGGTCGCGATCATCTTCGTGCCGCTCGTGCTCGGCTACCAGCTCTGGACGTACTGGGTCTTCCGCAGGCGGGTCACGCTGCCGCGGACATCGGCCGAGGCATGACCGGGTGTGCCGATCGGTCGCTGTCCGGCCGATGACGGGCCGGGCCTGAGCGCCGGCCGCGTCCCCGGCCGACCATGAGAGCGATCCACCGGCGCCTGCTCACCGCCGGTCGCTCGGCGACCGGCATGCTGCTCGCGGCCGTGCTGCTGGGCGTGGGAACGGCCTTGCTCGCCGTCGCTCAGGCATGGCTGCTGGCCAGGGCGATCAGCGGCGCGTTCCTCGACGGCGAGACGCCCGATGACCTCGCCCCGGTGCTGGTGGCCCTGGCTGCCGTCTTTGCGATTCGGGCGCTGGTTGCGTGGGCAGCCGAGATCGCCGCGCAGCGGATCAGCGCGGCGGTCAAGGCCGACCTTCGAGTGGCGCTCGTCGCCCACGCCGTCGAGCTGGGTCCTCGCTGGGCTGCCGGCCGCGCCACGACCGACGTGACGCTGCTGGTCACCCGTGGCCTGGACGCGCTCGACGGCTATTACGGGCGCTACCTGCCCCAGCTCGCGCTGGCGGCGATCGTGCCACTGGTCGTCGTCGCGTGCCTGTTCACGGCGGACCTCGTCGCGGCGCTGACGGTCACGCTCACCGTGCCGCTGATCCCGGTGTTCATGGTCCTCATCGGACGCATGTCGGCGGCCCATCGGCAGCAACGATGGGCGGCGCTGTCGCGGCTTGCACACCGGTTCGCCGACGTCGTTGCGGGTCTGCCCACGTTGCGTGCGTACGGAAGGGCCGAGGCACAGGTCGAGATCCTGCGCCGGATCACCGATCGCTATCGCGCGACCACGATGGCGACGCTCCGGATCGCGTTCCTCTCGGCCCTCGTGCTGGAGCTGCTCGCCACCTTGTCCGTGGCCCTCGTCGCCGTGGGCATCGGGCTCCGCCTCGCCAACGGTGACCTGTCGCTCCAGACCGGCCTGTTCGTGCTGGTCCTGGCGCCCGAGGCCTACCTGCCGTTGCGCCGCCTCGGCGCGGAGTTCCATGCCAGCGAGGAGGGCCTCGAGGCTGCCGCTTGCGCGTTTGAGATCCTGGACGCGCCAGCGGGCGTCGGCGCCGTGGCCGGCGACGCGGCCGGTCGGAGCGCGTCCGACGGGCGCCCGATCGAGGGTCGTGGGATCGTTGGGATATCGGTCGAGGGCGTTGGCGTCGAGCAGCCCGGCCGGGAGGTCCTCGCACCGGCCGGCGTGTCGTTCGATGCCCACCCCGGCGAGGTGGTCGCGGTGGTCGGTCCCAGCGGGGCCGGCAAGTCCACGCTGCTGGGCGTGATCATGGGCACGATCCCGGCCACCCGGGGCCGCGTGGCCGTGCTCTTCGACGGGCTCCCCGATGAACCATCGGATCACTCGCGGATCCCGGTCGGCGAGCTTGACCGGGCGGCGTGGGGCGCCCGGGTTGCATGGGTCCCGCAGACGCCGTGGCTGTTCGCCGGAACCGTGGCCGACAACGTGCGGCTGGGGGCGCCCGATGCCGACAATTCGGCGGTCGCGGCCGCCCTGGCGGCGGTCCGGCTGGGCGACGTCGGTCTCGAGCGGGCGGTGGGGGAGCGCGGGGTCGGGCTGTCCAGCGGCCAGCGCCGGCGGGTGGGCATTGCGCGCGCCCTCGTGCGCGGAGCGCCGATCCTGCTCCTCGACGAACCCACCGCGGGCCTGGACGAGACAGCCGAAGCGACGGTGATGGGCACCATCCGACGCGTGGCCGATGACGGCGCGATCGTGGTGCTGGTCGCCCATCGGCCGGGAGCCGTGGCAGGTGCGGACCGATCGGTCGAGGTCCGCTGGGCTGCGAGTGCCGACCGAGGCGCGCCGGGGCTCGTTCCCGGCGCGGAGGGGGCCAGATGACCGGCCTGCTGGCGATCCTGCGCGCCGGTCGGCCCGTGACGCCGCGGCTGATCCTGGCGGTCATTGCCGGCGCGGGGGCGGCCGGCGCCGCGGTGGGCCTGGCATCGACGTCCGCATGGCTCATCTCGAAGGCCGCACTGCAGCCGCCGATCCTGACGCTGTTCGTCGCGGTCACGGCGGTGCGCGCGTTCGGGATCGCCCGTGGCGTGCTGCGCTACCTCGAGCGGCTGGCTGCCCACGATGCGGCGTTCCGGGTCCTGGGTGAGCTGCGGGCGACCGCCTACGCCCGGCTTGTCCGGCTCGCCCCGGCCGGCCTCACCGAGCTCCGATCGGGCGATCTCCTCGCTCGGCTCGTGGGTGACGTCGACGGTCTGGCCGACCTCTGGTTGCGGGTGCTCCTGCCCTACGGCTCGGCGCTGATCGTGGCCGCCGCCACGGTGCTGCTGATCGGATGGCTCGTCCCGGCCGCGGGGCTGGCGGTGGCCGCCGGGTTGCTCGTCACCGCGATCGGGGCGCCCCTGGTCGCGGGCGCCGTCTCGCGCCGCGCGGAACGCGCCCTCTCCCCGGCCCGCGGCGAGCTGGCCGATGCTGTCACGGACGTGATCGCCGGGGCACCCGAGATCGTTGCCGCGGGCGCTGCTGCACGGGCCGTGGACGGGGTGCGGGCGGCCGACCGACGCCTTGCCGTGGCCGAGCGCCGGTCGGCGTTGGGTGCCGGAGTCGGCGGGCTTGTCGCCGGCCTCGCCGCAGGCGCCTCGACCTGGGTCGCGCTCGTGGCCGGGATCCTTGCCGTGCGTGCGGGCGAGCTCGACGTCGTCGCCCTGGCCGTCGTCGCGCTGACCCCGATCACCATCCATGAGGTCGTGGCCCCGCTCGTTCCGGCCGCGCGCCAGCTGCCCCGCCTCGAGGCGTCGGCGGATCGTGTGACGGACGTGATGGCCCGGCCCGACCCGGTTCACGAGCCGGCGGACCCGCAGCCCATCCCGCCGGGACCGCTGGGGATCCGTGCCCGCGGGCTGAGCGTTCGCTATCCGGGCGCGAGGACCGACGCCCTCGCCGGCCTCGACCTGGCGGCTGCCCCGGGGTCGAGGGTCGTGGTCACGGGGGCGAGCGGATCCGGCAAGAGCACCCTTGCGGCCGCGTGTCTGCGGTTCCTCGAGCCCGCGACGGGCTCCCTGGAGCTCGTCGGGCCGACGGCGACCGTGGACCTCCGGAACGCGTCGGGCAGCGCGGTGCGGGAGGCCGTCGGACTGTGCGAACAGGATCCCCACATCTTCGACGCCACGCTTGCGGACAATCTGCGGCTGGCCAGACCCGGCGCACCGGATGCCGAGCTTGAGGCAGCGCTGGAGGCAGCGCGCCTGCTCGACTGGGTGCGTTCGCTGCCGGACGGGCTGGCGACGACCGTGGGCGAGCACGGCGCGCGATTGTCGGGTGGCCAGCGTCAGAGGCTCGCGCTCGCGCGGGCCCTGCTGGCCGAGGTGCGGCTGCTGGTTCTCGACGAGCCGACCGAGCACCTCGACGAGCCCACTGCCCGGGCGTTCGTCGCGGATCTCGAGTCGGTGGCCGGAGATCGCACCCTGCTCGTTCTCACGCATCGCCCCGAGCTCTTCCCGGAGCCCAAATGGGCCCGGGGCCCTCGGCTCCCTGGCGGTGATGGGGACGGAGCCCGACCGGTGTCGCGCCGCGCTATGGCCGGCGGGTGAGCTCGTAGGTGACCGCGAGCGATCCCGGCGGCCGCACGACGATCATGTATGCGAGGAACGGCAGCCCGATGACGACAGCGCTCGCAAGGATCACCAGGATCACGACGCTGGTCCGCCACCGACCTTCCGCGTACGACTGGCCGACTGGCAGATAGCCCTGGTCTGCGAGCAGCTCCGCGTCCATCTGGAACAGCTCGACCGCAGCCTCGTGGATGCCCGGATAGATGCGGGCGAGGATGGTCGGTCGGTCCGGGCCCGTTGGCGCTGGTGGCAGCGGGGGGTGCGATGACGTCATGGTCCTCCGTGTTGAACGGTGGGCGTTCGCGGATCTCCGGGGTCCAAACGGATCGGGAGTCTTGACCGATCGTCGCCGCAGCGATGACCCATCGCAAGGGGCATTCGGACCTCAGGCGAACAGGTTCGCCAATGCCACCGCCTCGACTGGTGTTGCGTCTTGCTGCAGCCCAGCCAGGCGCGCTGCCATTCCCAGGAGCTCGGCGGGTGTCCGTCCCGCGTCGAGCATCGATCGGATCGAGGTATCGGCGTCGGCCTTGGACAGCTTCCGTCCGGACTCGTGACGGACCAGCGGGTGGTGCAGGAACGATGGTGGGGTTGTGCGCCCCAGCATCCGGCCGAGCCGGATCTGAACGGCGGTCGCGTGAAGAAGGTCGCGACCGCGGATCACGAGATTCACGCGCTGGCGCAGGTCGTCGACCACGACGCACAGGGCGTAGGTCCAGTTGCCGACGCGGTCCCGGACGAGAAGATCGCCCGTTGCCGCCGCCTCGTCGGTCATCGGTCCCGCCAGGAGATCTACCCACTGCTCCGAGCCTGCACCCACGGCCACCCGCAGGCCCAGCGCGCTATCCTCGGGCAGCTCCCGACCACGACAGCTGCCCGGGCACCCGATCCCGCGCCAGGGCCGCCCGGTTTCCGCCTCGAAGGCGGCGAACGTGGACCGCGAGCAGTCGCAGGCGTACACGAGGCCCGCGTCCCGCAGGCGGCCGACGGCTGCGGCGTACACCGCCCCCGCGTCGGATTGACGATACGGCGTCGACCCGGTGAACGTCCCGGGCGGCGGCTCGTCGGCGACGAGTCCAAGGCGATCGAGGTCGCCCAGGAGCGCCACCTCGTGCTCCGGCCGCGACCGCTGCCGGTCGTGGTCCTCGACGCGCAGGATCACGTGGCCGCCGATGGCGCGAGCGACCCCCCAGGTGTACACGGCATTGACCAGGTGACCCAGGTGGAGGTCACCCGTCGGCGCCGGGGCGAACCGGGTGACCGCGCCCCGCGGCAGGATGTGCGCCTCGGGCCGGGCCGCGGCCGTGGGATTCGGCACGAGGAGACCGACCGCGGGGTCGATTGGCGCGTGCGTCGCGTCGGCCATCGACCCGGTCAGCGGTTCCTGGTCCGGTCGCGCGTCTCGAGGGTCCGCGTGACGGCGACAATTCGACGGTAGATGGACAGCAGGTCGGCCTGCGACAAGGGACCGGCATTGCGCATCGCCACGCGAAGCAGCACCTCTCGCTCGCGCTCCGGGTCCTTGACGGCCCGCCGTGCGGCAAGGCGCTTCGCCCGTCCCGCATCGCGCCCGAGCACGGCCCGCTGGTTGAGCAGATCGACGATCCGGACGTCGAGCTCATCGATCTCGTCCCGGACTCTGGACAGCTCGATGGCGGCCGCATCGCGCTCGGCGGTGGTCGGCCGGTGCGTGCGCCGGGGCCCACCTTCGAGCGGCGCTTCGTCGTCGGGTGCCCGCGTCATTGCCCCGCCTCGAAACGCTGGGCGATTGCCTCGAGCGCCCGGTGGTAGCCGAGCTCGCCCATCCCCACGAAGGTGCCCGCCGCAACATCGTGGAGGAAGTTCACGCGGCGGAATTCCTCACGCTGCCAGGGATCGGAGAGATGCACTTCCCAGAATGGCCGCTCGATCGCGAGCAGCGCGTCGCGCAGGGCCACCGACGTGTGGGTCAGACCCGCCGCGTTGACGACGACCGCATCGAAGTCGCGGACGTGAAGCCGGTCGATCAACGCGCCCTCGTGGTTGGACTGGAAGGTCTCGACCTCCAGCCCCAGCTCGGCCGCGCGCGCCGCGATCCCGGCGTGGATCTCATCCAGCGTCCGACTGCCGTAGATCGCCGGCTCGCGTGTCCCAAGCAGGTTGAGGTTCGGGCCCTGGAGCACCAGCACGCGGGTCATGCCCGGCCACCCTGTCGCGCCGCAGGTGCCGTCGCTGCAACGGACCCGGCAAGGACGGTGCCGACCGCGTCCACGACAGCCTCGGATGGGACGTCGTCGCGGACCACGACGCCACTCGCGGTCGGCAGCACCCAGCGCAGTCTCCCGCCGCTGTGCTTCTTGTCGGCACCGGTGGTCGCCATCACCGCCTCGAGCGGGTAGGGGAGCGGCGCGATGCCGAGCTCGAGGCGATCGAGCAAGCGCTCGATCCGCTCTGCCCGGGTAGTGGGCGTGACCCCCAAGGCGAGGCCGATCCGCGTCGCCGCCCGGAGTCCGTACGAGACGGCCTCGCCGTGCAGCAGGTTCGCGTAGCCGTCGGTGGCCTCGAGCGCGTGGGCGACCGTATGGCCCAGGTTCAGGGTGATCCGCCCGCCGGTCGCGCCCTGCTCCCGTTCGTCCCCGGTCACCACCTCCACCTTCGCCCAGGCGGATCGCTCCACGACCTCGGCCATGAGACCCGTGTCGATCGCCTCCGGGGTGCCCCGGGCGATCCCGTCGCCCCGGGTCTCGAGCGTCGCGAACAGCGTCTCGTCGCCCAGCACGGCGACCTTGGCGACCTCGCCCATCGCGGCACGGACCTGTCGCTCCGGAAGGGTCCGCAGAACCTCGACGTCGAGCACGATCGCCGCCGGCTGGTGGAACGCCCCCATCAGGTTCTTGCCCTCCGGCAGATCAACGCCGGTCTTGCCGCCGATCGCCGAGTCGACCTGGGCGAGGAGCGTGGTCGGCACCTGGATCCAGGGCACGCCGCGCAGATAGGTCGCCGCCAGGAACCCGGCCGGGTCCCCCAGCGCCCCGCCGCCGATGGCGATCAGGGGGTCGCGTCGCTCCACGCGGAGCCCGGCCAGCTCGCGAGCCGCCTCGCCCACGACGGATACGGTCTTGGCTGCCTCGCCCGCGGGCAGCATGACGACGTCCAGTGGCCATCCCGCGTCCCGAAGCGCGTCACCAACCCTCGACCCGAAGGCAGCCCACGCCCCTGGTTCGGACACGATGACCGCCCGCCGCGCATCGAGGTCGCGCAGCGCCCCGATCACCGCGTCGGCGGCGATTCCGGCACCCAACGAGACCTGGCCGATCGGGGTCGTTGCCCGCAGCAGCGTCGTTCCGGCGGGCACCCCATCGTCGAGCAGCGCATCGACCGCGTTCACGACACTCGGCAGGGGAACCACCGCGTCGACCCGGATTGCGGCACCGTAGAAGCGCTGGCGGCTGGTGGCGAGCTGCCGGAGCCGTCCCAGCGGGTCGCCACCCTGAACGAGCGGTCGCACGTTGGGTGATCGCCGGAGGCGCTGAGCGAGCACCTCGGGGCGCACATCGAGCCACACCGGCAGTCGGCCCCTGAACAGTGACCATCGGCTTCCGGGGTCGACGACGGCGCCGCCACCGGGGGAGATGACCCGCCGCAGCCGGGCATCCGGATCCGGTTGCCCCAGCGACTCGACCGCCTCGCGCTCTCGCCGCCGGAACCCCGTCTCACCCTCGAGCTCGAAGATCTCCGGAATGGAGCGCCCGGCCAATTCCTCGATCGCGAGGTCGAGGTCGATGAAGGCTGCCCCATGACGCGCCGCCAGGCGTCGCCCGATGGCGCTCTTGCCGCTGCCCGGAAGCCCGATCAGGATGAGGTCCATTGGCTAGTCGTCGCCGCCCGAGCCCGCCTCGCCAGAGCCCGCCGAACCCCCGACCGCTGCGACCCGCGCGCGGTATCGGCGCAGGTTGTCGATCACCTCTTCCATCGAGTCGCCACCCGTCTTCTCGAGCACGAACCGGGCCAGCGTCAGCATCACCATCGCCTCGCCGATCACGCCGGCCGCGGGCACGACCGAGATGTCACTCCGCTCGTAGTGCGCCTGCTCGACGGGCTTGCCCGTCACCAGGTCCGCTGTCGGCAGCGGCCGGGCCAGGGTCGAGATCGGCTTCACCGCTCCACGGACGACGATCGGCTCACCGTTGGTTACGCCACCGGTCAGCCCGCCCGCGTTGTTGGTGCGGTGGATCCACGAGCCATCGTCGCGTCTGCCTTCGATGACGTCGTGGACGGCCGAGCCGAACCGGCGCGTCTGATCGAATCCCAGTCCGAGCTCGACGCCCTTGACGATGTTGATGCTCATCACGGCCGACGCCAGTGCCGCGTCAAGTCGCCGGTCCCAATGGACGTAGCTGCCGAGCCCGATGGGCGCCCCATGCACCACGACCTCGAACACGCCGCCCACCGTGTCGCCGCCCGAGCGCGCCTCGTCGATGCGGGCCATCATCGCGGCCTCCGCATCCGGGTCCGGGCAGCGCAGGGGCGACGCGTCAGCCTCGTCGCGGGAGCGGGTCGCGCGGGTCGGGTCGATTGCGACACCACCTACCTCGGCCGTGAACGACCAGGTCTCGATCCCCAGCTCGCGCAGGAAGACACGCGCGATACCGCCGGCGGCGACCCGTGCCGTCGTTTCGCGTGCCGAGGAACGCTCGAGCACGTTTCGCACGTCGGTGAACCCGTACTTGAGTGCGCCAGCGAGGTCCGCGTGCCCGGGCCGGACCCTGGTGATCGGCCTCGCCCGCTTGTTGCCACCCTCTCCGAGGGCCGCGAGCTCGCTTGCATCAGCGTCGCTCAGCGGCCCGACCTGCATGACCCGCGTCCAGTTCTCCCAGTCGCGGTTATCGACCTCGAGCAGGATCGGCGAGCCCAGCGTCCACCCATGGCGAACCCCGCCCAGGATTCGGGCGCGATCGTGCTCGATCGACTGGCGAGCCCCCCGGCCGTACCCGCGCTGCCGCCGGGCCAGGTCGGTCTCGAGGTCGTCCTCGGTGAGCGGGAGCCCTGCCGGCACGCCCTCGACGATGGCGCCCAGCATGGGACCGTGGCTCTCGCCGGACGTCAGGAACCGGAAGCGATCCATGGGCGCGCTCGCCGCTCGCCTCAGCCGCCGGCGTCGCCGGCGTCGCCGGTGCCACCGGTGCCGGGCGACGCCTCGCCAGTCGTACCTGCCTCGGCTGCGGCGCCGGTGGGCTCACCCTCCGCGGACCGGACGCCATGGTCCCGGGCGTCGGACAGGGCCGCCGCCATCGCCTCCACCGGCGCCGGCTGCCCCGTCCACAGCGTGAACGCCGAGGCACCCTGGTTGAGGAGCATGGTCTTGCCGTCGTCGACCGTGCAGCCGGCCGCCGCGGCGTCCCGCAGCAGGCGCGTTCGCGCGTAGATCAGGTCCAGCACCAGGAGGTCCGGGGGCAGGATCTCGGCCGGGATGGGCGACTCGTCGGGATCGAGCCCGATCGAGGTCGCGTTGACCAGCACCTTCGTCTTGGCCAGCTCGGCCTCGATGATCGATTCGTGCCAGGGCATCGCCCGCAGCTCCATGTGGGCCGCGCTGCGCGCGAAGTGCTTCACCAGGCCCTCGGCGCGATGGAGGTGACGGTTGAACACGACGACCCGCTGGAAGCCCTCACGGATCAGGCCGTAGACAACCGCTCGAGCGCCGCCACCGCTGCCCAGCACGATGGCCAGCCGGGGCATCTTCTGCCGCCCGACGAGCGTGTCCAGGGCAACTTTGAAACCGTCGACATCGGTGTTGTGGCCCACGAGCTTGCGACCCTCGCTGGTCAGCGTGTTGACCGCGCCCGTCGCATGCGCCTCCTCGGTCAGCCGGTCGGCCATGGGCACCACCCGCTCCTTGTGCGGGATCGTGACGTTGGCACCCAGGAAGTCGTCGCCACGGAGCTCCTCGACCGCATGAGCGAGCTCGATGGGTGGCCGGTCCCACAGCTCGTAGCGTGCGTCGATGCCGAGCGCGTCGAAGGCCGCCTGCTGCATCGCCCCGGACAGCGAATGGGCCACCGGATGGCCGATGAGGACGACACGCTTCGTCATGCTCGCACCCCTTCGAGTTCGCGGAAGAATCCCGGATACGAGACCCCCGCCGATCCTGGCCGGACGACGATGGTCTCGCCGCCGGCGATGAGGCCCGCGATCGCGAACGTCATCGCGAGCCGGTGATCGTCACGGGTCTCGGTGACCGCCCCCGTGAGCGGTCCACCCCCGATGATGTTGATGTCGTCGCCGTCCACGCGGATGCGTGCGCCGAGCGCCGTGAGCCCGGCCGCGATCCCGGCGATGCGATCGGACTCCTTGTGGCGCAGCTCCCCTGCGCCGCGGATGCGCGTGGTGCCCGATGCTGCGGTGGCGGCCAGCGCCACGACCGGGATCTCGTCGATCGCCGCTGCCACATCAGCTGGCGACAGGTCGACCGCCCGAAGCGCGCTGGACCGCACCACGAGATCGGCGAGGGGCTCGCCGTCCACGCCGCCGGGGGCGGGACGATGGTGCTCCTCGATGTCGGCGCCCATGCGCCGGAGCACATCGATGATGGCACGCCGCGTGGGGTTCGTGCTGACCCCTTCGAGCAGCAGCTCCGCGTCGGGATGCATCGCGCCGGCGACCAACCAGAACGCGGCGGCCGACGGATCAGCGGGCACCGTCTCGTCGGCAGTGCGCACGCTGGCAGGCCCGGCGAGCCGCACCGTGTGCCGTCCGTCGGGTGCCGACCCCTCGTCAACCTCGACGCCGCGAGCCCGGAGCATCCGCTCCGTGTGGTCGCGGGTCGCCACGGCCTCGGTCACCCAGGTCTCGCCCTCGGCGGCCAGCCCGGCCAGGAGGATCGCGGACTTCACCTGCGCGCTGGGCACCGGAGTCTGGTACGAGATCGGCGTCAGGGCGCGCCGCCCAGTGATGGCGAGCGGCAGCCGGGTCGCCTCGTGGCGGCCCGCGAAGACGGCGCCCATCAAGCGCAACGGCTCCACGATTCGCGCCATCGGCCGGCGCCGCAATGACGCGTCACCGTCGAGCACGCTGAACAACGCGCGACCCGCCAGCAACCCGCTGGCCAGACGCGCCGTGGTGCCGGAGTTGCCGCAATCGAGGATGGCCTCGGGCTCGGTGAGCGCGTCGCCGCCCGGTGAGCGAACCCGGTAGTCAACCCGGCCGTCGTGCTCGCCCAGTCGCTCCACCTCCGCACCCAACGCCGCGATCAGTGCTGCCGTGCTGCGAACATCGGCGCCATCACCAGCGGCCGTGATGCGGCTATCGCCCTCGGCGAGCAACGCGAGCAGGAGCGCCCGGTGGGAGATCGACTTGTCGCCGGGGAGGGCCGGCCGGCCGCGCAGGGCGGCCGCCGGCCGGATGACGATCGACTCCTCGTCCCCGGCCAGTGCTCCAGACAACGTCAGCTCAGCAGGCAGCTCGGGCGCTGCGCCCGCGGGCAGTGTCTCCATCGCTCAGCGGGCCGGCGGTGCGGCGGCAGTTGCGGCCGTGGTTGTGGAGCCCGACTGGCTCATCGCGGACGAGTCGGTCACACCATCGCCGCCGCCACGATCGAGGTCACCATGGAGGTCCCTGACGTGCTCGTGCACTGCCAGGATTGCGTCCATCATCTCGGCGAAGCCGGCGAAGTCGAGCTGCTGGTCGGCGTCGGACAGCGCCTCGTCGGGGCGGGGATGGACCTCGACCATGATTCCGTCCGCGCCGACCGCGACCCCGCCGATCGCCATCGGCTTGACCAGCCACCGCTTGCCCGTTGCATGGGATGGATCCACCACGACCGGGAGGTGTGTCAGATGGTGCACGAGGGGAACCGCGGTCAGGTCAAGCGTGTTGCGGGTCGACGTCTCAAACGTCCGGATCCCGCGTTCGCACAGGATGATCTGCGAGTTTCCCGCGGACGCGATGTACTCGGCGGCCATCAACCATTCCTCGATCGTGGCCCCGAAGCCCCGCTTGAGCATCACTGGTCGGCCCGCGCGGCCGCACGCGAGGAGCAGCGAGAAGTTCTGCATGTTGCGGGTGCCGATCTGGAGGATGTCGGCGTATTCGGCCACGATGTCGACCTGTGACGGCTCCATCACCTCCGTGATGACCGGCATGCCGGTTCGCTCGCGTGCCAGGGCGAGATGGCGGAGCCCCTCGACGCCCAGGCCCTGGAAGCTGTACGGGCTGCTCCGCGGCTTGAACGCTCCGCCACGGATGATCGTTGCGCCATGGGCCGCGACGAAGTCGACCGTGTCCATCAGCTGGTCCCGGCTCTCGATCGAGCATGGCCCGGCCATCACCGTCAGCGAGCCGTCGCCGATCGACGCGTCCAGGACGCGGATGACCGTGTCCTCTGGCTGAAACTCGCGCGAGACCAGCTTGTACGGCTTCGAGATCGGCGTCACGGTCTCGACCCCGGGGGTGGCCTCGAGCATCACGCGAAGCTGCTCCCGGCGACGGCCGATCTCGCCCACCAGGGCGATCGTCGTCCGATCCGAGCCCGAGCGCTCGAACGGGGTCAGGCCCTCGGCGAGGATGAGGCCCTTGACCCCGATCACCTCGGCCTCCGTTGCCCCGGAGCGCATCACCACGAACATGTCTCTGGTCCTTCGCTGGTCGCCATCGCGTCATCGTCGAGTGGGGAACAAAAAAGCAGAGGTCCGTGACCTCTGCTCACCCGGCAAGACCCGCTAGTCCCGGGTCGTCAGTCTCCGGGGGCGGTCATGCCGGGCGGATAAAGAGATAGATGGCGCACATCGGTGCTCTGGACGGTACTCGGCCACGGGCGCCGTCGTCAACACGCGCACCGTAGGCCCGCTGCACGCAGGTGAGCCACGGCCCTGGAGCGATGAGTGCGATCGCGTAGCCCTGGGCTCACGGAGCAGTGACCACACAGGCGCTTGACGCGGATAACTGGTAAGTGGTAGCTTACCGATATGGCAATTCCGCTACCCATCGTGCTGGACGCTCTGGCCGATCCGACCCGCCTCGAGATCGTGTCCAGGCTGCGCCACGGCCCGCAGTCGGTCGGGGCGATCGCGAGCGAGCTCCCGGTGAGCCGCCCGGCCGTCTCGATCCACCTGCGCGTCCTGGCCGAGGCCGGCCTGGTGACTCGTCGCCGGGAGGGGAGGCGGAACTTCTACGCGCTGCGACCGCAGGGGATCGCGGAGCTGCGGACCTGGCTCGATGGTCTGTGGGGCGACGCGCTGACCGCATTCGCAGCCTACGTCGAGAGCATGGAGGTCAGGGAGTGAGCGAGATGAGAGCCGAGCCCGTTACCGCCCAGCTGCCGCCGGTGGTCAGGACCGTCGAGGTCTCCTGCGCGCCCGAACGAGCGTTTGAGCTGTTTACGCGGGCGATCGGGGAGTGGTGGCCGCTCCCGACCCATTCCGTGTACGGCGAGGCGTCGACGTCGGTCCGCATGGGCGACGGCGTTGGCGCCGAGATCGTCGAGACCGGCGCCGGGGGCGAGGAATCGCGGTGGGGCACGATCACAGCCTGGGAGCCAGGGCGTGAGCTCGGCTTCACCTGGCATCCGGGCACCGATCCCGAGGAGTCGACCGACGTCACGGTTCGCTTCGTCGCCACGGTGCGCGGGACACAGGTGGAGCTGGCGCATCGCGGCTGGGAGCGGCGACGCGACGGGGCCACGATCCGCGCCGGATACGAGCAGGGGTGGGTGCCTGTGCTCGACCGGTTTGCGATCCGGGCATCTGCGCCGGACGCTGGGTCAGCGCGACCACCGACGGCCTAGCGGACCGGCGTCCTCCGGCCCCCTGGGCAGGTTGGATTGCAGGGAGCATCTGGTATCCTCCGGCGGCGGTCGGGGATCCCCGCCGCAGGCCCGTGCGGAGAGGTCGCATAGAGGTCTAGTGCAGCGGTTTGCTAAACCGCCGAGTGGGGTAACCTGCTCCGAGGGTTCGAATCCCTCCCTCTCCGCCAGTCACCTCGCGCGCGCCCGTAGCTCAGTGGATAGAGCGTCAGGTTGCGGACCTGAAGGCCGTGGGTTCGAGTCCCGCCGGGCGCGCCACATCCCACGCACCAAACAGGCCCTCGGAGCGATCCGGGGGCCTTGGTCTGCTCGGCGTCGCCACCCCTACACGGCGGTGGCGGGCTAACGCAGGCCGGCACGGCTGCGTCGTGGCCATTGCCAACCTCCTGGCCGACGGCCTTCGGGACCCAACCTCGCTGAACTGAGGCGCGGCGCTCGTTGAGACCTGCGGGCCTGTCGCGTGACGCCATCGAGCTCGACCCATCGACGTCCATCGCGTGCGTGCTGCCGATCTGTTCGGTGGTGCCCGCTCGGGCCGGCGAGGTCGTTGCCGGTTCGTGACCTCCCGCGCCCGGGTGCGGGCGTACTGTCAGCAAGCCGGGATCCTGTGGATCAACCACGCGCACCCGGCCGGAGTCATCTGATTCATGGGCGCCATCGAGGATCTGCAGACCCGCACGCGACCGCTTGGCGGCTCGAGTATCGGCGATGCCGAGGCCGCGTTGATCGAGCGTGCCCGGCGCGGTGATCACGACGCGTTCGCTGCCCTGGTCGACGCGCGGCTGGCTGCGACGCTTCGGACGGCGACAGCGATCCTGGGCAACGAGGCCGACGCGCGGGATGCGACGCAGGAGATCTTCATCCGCGTATGGCGCCACCTGCCCGGGCTGCGTGACGTGGCGACATTTCCAGGCTGGTTCGGACGGATTGTCGTGAACACGTGTCGAACCTCGATCCGGGGCCGGCGCCGTCGGCTCGTCCGGGAGATCGCGGTGAGCAGCATGACTGCCGATCCTGAGTCGCTGGTGATGCCATCCACGCGTGACGAGGAGCGGATCGACCGCGGCGAGCTCATCGAACGCGCGCTGGATCGTCTGACCCCCGCTGAGCGAACCATCCTCTGGCTCCATCACCACGAGGGGCTGACGCTGACGGAGATCGGAGACTTGCTCGGAGTCCCGAGTCGCACGGTGAAGTCCCGGCTGTTCACCGCCCGGCGGTCGCTCGAGCGGGCGCTCGAGGAGGAGACGCAATGAACCGCCACGAGCTCCTTTCCGACGCGGCGATTCGGGATGCGTTCGAGCGCCGCGCCAGGCGGGCCGACGCCGTCGACCTCCGCAACGCCATCATCGGACAGACTGCGACCATGTCCCAGCAGCGACCGTGGGTGGTCGCGCTGGCCGACGTCTTCGCACGCCCTCGCACGCGGCTGCTGCTCGGGGCCGCCGTCGTGGCCCTGCTGTCCGCGCTGTTCGTCGGGCTCATGATCGTCGGCCAGCAACCGCCGGCGGTCCGAGGAGGGCTCGGTGCCTACATCTCCGGCGGGGATGTGTACCTCACGGATCCCGGCTGGACCTCCTCGATCAAGATCCTCGACGACCCCGACGTGTCGTTCACCAGGGTGACCTGGGTCGACGGCGGCCGTCGGCTCGCGGTGGAGGACGGAACGGCGATCACGATCCTCGATCCCGCGACCGGTGAGCGCACCCAGCGCCGCGCCGACGACAACTGGCTGCATGACGTGACGTGGTCGGCCGACGGCGGGTCGTTCGCGTACGCCCAGGACACCGGCACCTCGACCGGACGGGTCGTGGTCGTCGATGCGGTGACCGGCCAGTCGCGCATCGTGCCCGTCGACCCGGCGCTCGGTGACAACGCCGGGGTCACGGATCTTGCGATGTCCCCTGACGGGCGCTGGCTCGTGGGGAGCAGCGGCCGCGGAGTTGTTCGAATCGACACCCGAACGGGTGCGGCCACTCTGATCGTGGACGTCGGCGACGACATGTTCACGTCCGATTTCGCCTGGTCTCCGGACTCCACGAGGCTGGCGTACGTCACCAGGACACCCGGCAGCAGCGGACCCGACGGCGACACGCCCGGGACCCAGTCGGTCGTCGTCGTGGGCGCGGATGGCTCCGATCCGGTCACGGTTGTCGCTCCGAGTCGCGGCACGCTCCAGGGCTTCTACCACCTGGGCGATCAGCTGCTGCCGGCCTGGTCACCCGACGGGCAGTGGGTCGCGTTCCGGGCCGCCCCCGGCCTCTCGATCGTCCGCCCCGACGGCAGCGACCGGCGAGACCTGGTCCAGGAACCGGTCGGATCGTTCACCTGGAGCCCGGATGGGCGCCAGATCACCTTCGTGAAGATGGCGCAGCTCGATGATGCGACCGGCGCGTTGTGGGAGCTGGACGTGGCGAGCGGCGAGGCGGGGCCGCTCGACATTGATGCGGCCGCCTCGATCTCGATCCAGGCCGTCCCCGGGAGCCAGCCGCTGCCCAGCCTGCCGAAGGTCACAACCGCGGGGCCGCCGTCATCCTCGACTCCCCTGTCCGTCGTGCCGGAGGCACCCGCGTCCGCCCCACCGGCGGACCCGGCCGCTGCGGGATGGGGCCTGATGATCACGACGGGCAGATCCTCGGACTGCTACATGGCCGCGCTCGGCGACCTCTCGACCGGCACGCTGCGGCCGCTGTCGAGCTGCGGGTCGGGCGCCCATCGGTCGCAGATGTCGCCCGACGGCGCGCACCTCCTGTTCGTGGATCACGGCCGCCTCGTGCTCCAGCGTCTTGCGGATGGGTCGCGAGTACAGGTCACCCCTGGCGATCAGCTCATCGCCCACGCCCACTCCTACTCCTGGTCGCCGCGTGGCACCTGGTTCTCGTGGACGATCTGCCCAACCCCTTCGTCGTGCACGACCTCGATCCTGCCGGCGGATGGCATCGGGGAGCCGCGGACGCTGTCGGTTCGGAACGGGACGGGACCGTCCTGGTCGCCCGACCAGGCACGGCTGGCGTTCGCGACGCCCGACGGCGTGCTCATCGCGAGCGGAGACGGGAGCGACCCGCGACCGCTCGGCCCGGACGTCCCGTCCGTCTCGGGCTGGGCCCCTGATGGCAGCCAGATCGCGTACGTCCATGACGGCAACGTGTGGGTGGTCGGCATCGACGGCAGCGCTGCCCGGCCGATCACCGACTTCGAGTTCGGGGGCATCGGCGAGATCTCCTGGTCGGCTGACGGACAGCACCTGGCGATCGTGCACGACGGCACCGCCTGGCTGGCGGGCATCGACGGTTCGTTGACCCGGCTCGATCTGGGACCGATCTCGGGAGTCGCGTCTGGCGTGGGGTGGTCGCCGAACGGGAGGATCCTGGCGATCGGACTGGATGGTCAGAGCACGACGACGACCGTCCTCATGCCGCTCGACGGGCGCCAGCCGAGCGTGCTGCCCGGCGTGGGGGCCGTGACGTGGTCGGCGGATTCGCAGTTCATCGCGTACCTCGGACCGGACGGGTCCACCACCGTCGCGAACGCAGATGGCTCGGGCGCTCGCCCCGTCCTGCCATTCGTGGCGGAGCCTGACTCGCTCGCCTGGGTCAGGACGGGTTCGCCGTCCGGGAACCAGTAGCTGCCAGCTGATCCCTGGATGGGCGTCTGTCGCCAACCCATGGATGGATCTGGATGGATGGGATCAACCATCCGCACCCCGTCGGGGTCAGTTGATTCGTAGACGTCATCGACGCCGCGGCAGCGAGCCCGTCGATCGACTCGTCCTGCGAGCGGAGGTCCAGGCAATGGGTGTCGCGACACGGTTCCGTCCGGCCGGGTGGATGACAGGCGCGATGGCGGCCTGCCTGCTCGCGGCGGGCGCCTGCGGCGGCTCGCCGTCCCCATCCCCTTCGCCCTCGTCCACGTCTGCTGCTGTCGCGGATCCGCTGGCCGGCAGGTGGACGACACGGGGACCGGTGACGTGCGAGGAGATGGATGCCGCGATCATGAATGCGCGGTTCACATCCGAGCAGCGCAGCAGCATCGGCCTTGACCCGGCCGTCGATGGCTGCCCGGCGGCGATCGTGCTCCGGTTTCTCGACGCCGAGCTGACGATCAACATCAACGGCACGGACGAGTGGGGGCCCGGGCCGTACCGGGTGACCGACGACCACACGTTCGAGGCCGGCGACGACTGCGACTACTGCGTCCGCTACGAGTTCGAGCTTGCGGGCGACGAGCTCAGGATCGACGTGGTGAAGGACGATGATCCCGGTGGGCTCGAGGACTACATCGTCCAGACCGCGATCTACGAGAGCGTTCCGTTCGAGCGGATGCCGGGCCTGTGACCGGAGGCGCGGTTCCGGTGCTGCTGGTCTCCTCCGCCTGGATCTGTTGGAAGCGGGACGGTACGTCGCCGTCCAGAGGCTGGGTCAGCGGTGGAGGTTCCCGGCGGCGATGAACGAGAGGCCGGCCTCGGTCAGGGCCCGAGCCGTGTGGTTGGTCGCCTCGATCTTGTCCATGAAATTCGTCTCGAGCGCCGGCCAGTCTCCGCTCTCGATCACGTCGGACTTGTCCCTGAAGTAGTCGAGGATGTCCGAGGGATGCGGTCTCGCGGCATCGATGGCCGGGTCGCCGCCCTCGTGCTTGGCCGAGATGTTGGGAACGTGATCAGCCAGCGCCACGAGCTGGCTTCGGCGGTCGTACGGCTGGCGGACGATGCTCTTCTGCGTCTCGGTGATGTGGTGCTCGAACCGGACCACCTGCTCGAAGCCGAGCGCCCGTCGCACCTCCGCGGCCGACTCCAGGCACCTCGTGTCGACCGAGTTGCTCCAATTGAAGCCGACCAGCGGGCTGGAGCCATCGTCGCGCTCGAACAGCTTGGCGCCGATCAGCGTCCACAGCGCGGCATACGGGTTGTCATTGCCCATGAACACCGAGATCTTGAACTCGATGTCGATACCCAGCCGGTGGAGCAGGTAGCCCACCAGGACCGTGCCCGGGTTGAGGTTGAGGACCTGTCGGACCCCATAGGTGGTGTAGTACCGCAGCAGCTCGTCCGCCCACTGCAGCGGATGGTCGTTTGGCTCGCCGACGCCGCCGAAGTAGCCGGTGATCGTCGCCGGACCGTCCAGGTGGATGTTGGACCCGTCGGTTCCCTTGGTGTCGAGCGTCTCGACCACGCTGGCGCCGATGATCGTCATCGCCGCATGGACGGCCGCGAGATCGCCGTCGGCCTCCTGCTCCGCCATCTTGCGGACCCGGATCCAGCGGCCCGGCAGCAGCGATCGCTCGTCGAGGGCCCGTCGCGCAGAGGTCATGACCCACGGGAAGTACTGGAGCGAGCTGACCTCGAGCGTCACCGCCACCTTGTCGCGGAACGCGATCCCGTCGGCGGCGTCGCCCAGCACCGCTCGGCGGTAGTCGGCAACGGACACGAATGCCCCGTCGTCGCGTTGGGTGGCCAGCCACTCGAGGTCGTCGAGGTAGGCGGGCTTGATCTCGCGGACGCGGGCCAGGAGCGCCGGCAGTGACCCCGACTCCCGTGCGCGGCGGTTGATCTCCGCGGGGGTGCCGTAGCGGGCCACAACCTCGAGCAGCTCGTTGATCAACCGGGTGTTGGGGTCGAGCAGCAACGCATTGAGCTCGGCGAGGCGGTCCTCGGGGATCGCCAGCAGGTTGCGGGGGTCGACGGCGAGGGCCATGGTTCCTCCAGGATTCGCGGATGCCGGCAGCCGTGCCAGATCCATGTCGTCAGCGTGCGGGAGCGTCCTCCAGCATCCGGATCAGCTCCTCGTATGCGTCATCCGGCATCCCGAACCAGTTCGCAGGGGCCGGGAAGGTGCGCTGTGTGACCTCGTCCACGTATGCAGCAAGGCCCTCGGCGATCACGGCCCCGGCGTCGGCGAACACCTTGGCCATGCGCGGCTTGAACTTCGGGTACAGCGCAAACGCGTCGTGGTAGATCAGGAGCTGCCCGTGGGCGTGGGGACCGGACCCGAGGCTGAGGATGATCGTTCCGTTTGAACGCTCGGTGATCAGCTGGCACAGTCGATCGGGGACCAGCTCCAGGAGGACCGCGAACGCGCCGGCGTCGGCGAGCGCCGCCGCATCGTCCACGATCTTCTTCGCGCGGGCCGCGTCCTTTCCCTGGAGGCGAAACCCACCGAGCGCGGTGGCGCTCTGCGGTGTGAGCCCAAGGTGCCCGATGACCGGGATGCCGGCCCGGGCGATGCCGGCCACGCGATCGGCCACCTCCGCACCACCCTCGAGCTTCACGCAGTCACAACCGGCCTCGGCCATGAACCGGCCGGCGTTGCGGATGGCCGTCTCGACCGACGGTTGGTAGCTCATGTACGGCATGTCGCCCACGACCCAGGCGTTGGGGGCCCCCCGCCGGACGGCCGCCGCGTGGCGGATCATGTCGTCCATCGTCACCGGGAGCGTGGAATCGAACCCCAGCATGGTCATGCCCAGGCTGTCACCAACCAGGATCATGTCCACGCCCGCCTGGTCCTCGAGATAGGCCGTCGGGTAGTCGTAGCCCGTCAGCCACGTGATTGGCACGCCCTGCGCGACCTTCTGGAACAGCATCGGCAGGGTCATCTTCTTGCGATCGGTCATTCGGGCTCCTTGCCAGGTGGTCGAACCGGGTCAACCCTGGCGATCATCTTCCGGCCGACGACGGGCGCGGTAGGGTCATTAGGCTCGGTCCGGCAGGAAGCGGTCCACGAACCGTTCGCTCGCGTGCCCATCGCAGGCGGCGAGATTGCGCGCGATGAACGCGTCGCGGTCAGAGGCGTCGACGCCGTCCAGGATCGCCTCGGCAACCCCGGCCGTGTCCCGGACCTGGCGCCCGATCATCTCGGTCCGGTAGTCGAGGTATAGCCCGGGATCGCGCTCGTAGCGCTCGAGGTCATCGACCAGCAGCACCAGCGGCCGGCCCAGCAGCGCCCACTCGAAGATCGACGACGAGTAGTCGGTGACGAGGACGTCGGCCGCGGCAAGCCAGTCGTTCATGTCGCTGCCGGGATCGGCCACGATGTCGAACCCCGATCCTGGTTGCGTGGCCGGGTCGAGGTTCGGGTGGGTCTTGATGACGAGCGCGTGGTCGGCGGGGAGCAGCTCGCGAAGGCGCGTTCCGTCGAGCGCCGGCGTGCCGTGCTTGTGACGGCCACGGCCGCGAAAGGTGGGCGCGTAGAGCACGATGCGCCGACCGGCGAGAGAAGGGTTGCCGGCGATGACCCGGGCGCGCGCGTCTGCCAGCCCCGGCGCATCGAACAGGCCGTCGGTGCGCGGCGTGCCGAGCGCGAGCACGCGATCGAGCGGGGTGCGCAGCGCCCGCGACCAGGGCTCGCGCGACGCCTCGCCGGCCGTGACCGTGTAGTCATAGTGGCGGTGCAGGAAGCGTCGCTCCGGCTCGGCGAGCCCCCCCACCGTGTCGGCGCCGAACCGCTTCAGCGCGCCGGTGGCGTGCCACACCTGGACCACGGTCGTGGCCGCCCGGTGCGGCAGGACGTGGACGGGGAGGTATGCGTTGTCGACCACGACCAGGCCCGACGTGTGGACGAGCCATGTGCCGCGGACCATCTGCACCAGGTAGGCGACCTTGCCCGCGAACCCGTACGAGTACGGGCGAAGCTCGAGGGCGACGTCCGCGTCCGGCCGCAGCCGCCCGATCGCGTCGTGGATGTACCGCAGGTTTCCTTCCAGGACAGGGAGACGGGCGGTGGCCAGCACCACCCGGTTCCGGCGGACGGGGACCAGCCGGCAGACCAGCGCCACCAGGCGCAGGACGATCGAGGCCAGCCGGTACTCGAGCAGGGTCACCGGCGCGTCACGCGGTCCTAGCGTGCCCGCGCGGGGGGCCGCGCCGCCTCGGGAGTCAGCTCGTCGCCAGCCGCGTCGTGGCGCTTGACGTCCAGCACCTGCCCCGTGAGGTCGGATGAGATCAGCCGCAGGGTCGCCAGCGCGACCGTCCGTGCGTCGAGCATCCCGCTTCGATCTTCGGCCGGGAAGGCCCGCTGGCGCATCGGGGTGTCGGTGCGCTCCGGGCTGACCGCGTTGACACGGATCCCGTCGTCCGCCCACTCGTCGCTCAACCCCTGGGCCATGTTGACCAGCGCCGCCTTGCTCGCCGAATAGGCCACGTAGCGCGCCCGTCCGCGTGTGAACGAGCTGGATGTGAACACCGTCAGCGACCCGCGCGTGGCGTGCAGATGCGGGTACGCGGAGCGCGCGACGTTCAGGGTGCCGGTCAGGTTGACGTCGACCACCTCGGCGACCGTCGCGGCCTCTGTCTCGACCAGCGGGCCAACCCGAAGCACGCCGGCCGTGCACACGACGTGGTCCACCCCGCCGAGGCGCTCGGCCGCGGCCGCGATCCGCTGCTCGACGGCCCCGGCGTCCCGCACGTCGAGCCCCATCGAGGCGCCGTCAACCTCGACCTGGGCCCCCTGGAGTTGCGCCTCGTCGGCGATCGCCCGCCCGATCCCGCTGGTTCCGCCGATCACGAGCAGCCGCTGTCCGTGCAGTGGGCGGGTGACCTCCGACGAGTGGATCGGGGCCATCACGCGCATCTGGAGCATCCGGTCGGCCATCACCATGTCGATGCGGGTGGTGATCTTGACGTTGACCTCGTCCCCGGCCACGGCGATCAGACGCACACCGGGCACGTGACGCAGCACCAGGCTGCAGTCGTCGCTCGCGCTCAGGTCGCCAGCCCTCGCCGCAGCCTCGTACGCTTCGGTCAGGATGCCGACCCTGAACGTCTGGGGTGTCTGACCGCGGCGATACCGGCTGCGGTCGGGGATCTCGACGACGTCGTCGCCGTCGACCACGACCAGCGTGTCGGCGCTCGGGATGACCGTGTCGGTCGCGTCGGCCCGGCCGGAGAGGACGGGCTCTACGGAACGCTGGATGACCTCGAGCGGGAGCAGGGGGCGGACGGCGTCGTGAACCACCACGACGTCATCGTCGGCCGCCCCGAGCGCCTGGAGCCCGTTGCGTGTGCTCTCGTTTCGGGTCGCCCCTCCGGGCACGACCGTGACGGGAACGCTGAGCGACGCCTCGCCCACCAGCCGTCGCGTCTCTTCGAGCCAGCTGGCATGGCTGACGACCACCACGCGGTCGATCGCTGCGCCCGCAAACGCACGCAGGGTGCGCAGCAGGATGACCTCGCCTGCCAGGCGCACGAACTGCTTGGGCTGTTCGCCGCCAAAGCGGTTGCCGTCCCCACCGGCGAGGACGATCGCATGGATCTGCATCGGACCGATGTTGCTCCCTCTGGGTCCCGGACAGGACCGGCCGCCGCCGCTAGAGACTACGCCAGGACGGGCGACGACGGCGGGTATCATCCGGCACGTATGAGCGTCACGCGACCGACCGAGCCGCGCTCGCAGGACGCACTCGAGCTCGATCTGGTGTCGGTGGGGTGGCGACGAATCCAGGTGCTGGTACGGGTGCGAGGCGCGAGCACGTTCGAGCCCTCGGCGCTGCGTCTTCGCCATCGCGAGTCCGGCCAGACCATGCACCCCACCGGCTGGGAGATCGAGGGCGGGGCCGGAGAGGTCTCGGTCGTCCGGTTCAATGTGATGCTGGGTCCGGGACAGCTGCCCCTCGATGCGGGATCCTGGCGGCTGGAGTGGGTGCGGGCAGATGGCGCGGCGCCGACAGCGGTGGCGATCCGCCCGACATCCGGGATCGCAGCGCTCGCCGGGAAGACGTTCGAGCTCCGGACCGACGACTACATCGTGGAGCCGTTGATGGCCGGCGACCCACCCGCGCTGTGTCTTGACGTGCATACCGTGCCGGCCGAGGAACGGGCCGCCGCTCACGCACGCCAGCATCCGCGGGACGTGCGGTACCAGCTCGGGCGGGTCGGAGTCTGGTTCTTCCGGGTTGTGTTCCGGGTCCTCCGCGCGCTGACGCGACATACGGGTCGCCGGATCCTGTTCAGCTCGGACCGGCACGGGTCGCTCAAGGGAAACCTGCGGCTGGTGCACGATCGAATGGTCGAGCGCGGGCTGGATCGGACCTATCAGCTACAGACGCTGTTCAAGCCCGGGATCGCCACGCGTCGGCGGGTCACCGATCGCCTTCGTCTGCCATGGCTGCTCGCGCGCGCCGACGTGATCGTGCTCGACGACTACCAGCCGGCGATCCGGCACGTCACGGCCCGGGACGCGCGGATCATTCAGCTGTGGCACGCGGTCGGGGCGTTCAAGACCGTGGGCTACAGCCGGGTCGGCAAGCCGGGGGCACCCGATGCATATACCTCGCATCACAAGAACTACGCGCTGGCGATCGTCAGCTCCAGCGCTGACGTCCCGGTCTATGCCGAGGCGTTCGGGATCCCGGAGTCCCGGGTCGTGCCGACCGGCATCCCGAGGGTCGATCCGATGTTCGATCCGGTGTATCGCGAGCGGGCGCTGGCCCAGGTTCGCGCCCGGTTCCCGGCCTCAGAGGGGCGGTTCACCATCCTGTTCGCCCCGACATTCCGCGGCGATGGAGCGAGGTCTGCGAGCTATGACCTCAGCCGAATCGACTACCCACGGCTCCATGCGTTGTGCGTGGAGCGCGACGCGGTGTGCCTGGTCCGCATGCACCCGTTCGTCCGAGAGCCACTGCGGATTCCGCCCGAGCTGCGGGACCGCCTGATCGACGCATCGGCCCCGGCCGTGGAGCCCAACGACCTGCTGTTCGCAGCGGATCTCCTGGTCACTGACTATTCGTCGATCGTCTACGAGTATTCGACCCTCGGGCGCCCGATGTTGTTCTACGCCTACGATCTGGAGGACTACGTGGCAAGCCGCGACTTCTACGAGCCGTTCGAGTCGTTCGTACCGGGGCGTATCGTGCGCAGCTTCGACGCGCTGCTGGACGCGATCCGGCGGGAGGACTACCAGCTCGAGAAGGTCGATCCGTTCGCCCGTCGCCACTTCGATCATCTGGATGGCGGCTCCACGGACCGCGTCATCGACCTGATCATCGGGTCGTGAGACGGCTGACAATCGCCCTGCGTACGGCCGCGGTGCGTCTCGGCTTCGCACTCGGTTCGATCCGGGCACCGGCCGCCCGCGTCGTGCTGGCGACCAACCACCTGGCGCACCTGACCGGCAACCTCGCGTTCATCGCCGACGACCTGGCCGCTCGCTACCCACAGGTGCCGGTCGTGCGGCTGGCGAGCCGGCCCCCGGGAGGCATCGCCGGACGGATCCGGGCCCTGCTGTTCGCCGTCCGTGCGGGCTACCAGCTGGCCTCGGCGCGCGTCTTCGTGGTCGATGACTACTTCCTCCCGCTGTACGTCATCCGGCCCCGGCCGGGAACGATCCGGCTCCAGGTCTGGCACGCGGCCGGGGCCTTCAAGCGTTTCGGTCTGAGCGTGCTGGACCGGGGGTTCGGGGCGGACGACGACTACGTGCGTCGTGTCCGCATCCACTCCAACTACAGCGTTGCGCTGGTGTCCTCCATGGCCGTCGCGCCCCACTACGCGGAGGCGTTCGGCCAGCCGCTCGAGCTGTTCAGCTCGAGCTTCGGGATCCCGCGCACCGACCTGTTCTTCGACGAGACGCGACGATCCACGGCGCTCGATCGGATACGAGCGCGATACGCGCTGCCCGACGGGCGCCGGATCATCCTGTATGCGCCCACGTTCCGCGGCACCACGATCGGCGCCGCGCGCGACGATGGCCTGCTCGACCTCGCCGTCATGCGCCGGGTCCTGGGCGACGGGTCCGTCATCCTGCTGCGCCTCCACCCGTTCGTCGCACGACGAGTGAGCATCGCGCCCGAGCTCGCGGCGTTCGCCCTCGACGCCTCCTCTGACCCGGACATCAACGAGCTGATGCTGGTCAGCGACGTCCTCGTGACCGACTACTCGAGCGTGATGTACGAGTTCGCACTGCTCGGGCGGCCGATCCTGTTCCTGGCGCCCGACGATGCCGCGTACCGCGACGAGCGTGGCTTCTATCTCGACTTCCCCGCCGACCTGCCGGGCCCGGTCCATGCCACGACCGAGTCGCTGGCCGAGGCGATCGCGTCAGGCGCATTCGACCTGGAGCGTGTTCGGCGGTTTGCGGCGGCATCGTTCGACGTGGCGGACGGGCACGCCACCGAGCGCGTCGTGGACGAGCTGATCCTGCCCGCTCTCGGAGACGAGCACGCGACTGCCCACTGAGGCGTGTCCTCGGACTGACACCAGCCGTCGACGATGGACGGCGGATCCGATGACGGGTTGGTCAGTCGCGCGGCGTTGGGTCCGCAGCGGCCAGGCTGCGCAGGCGCCAGCCCGCCCAGGCGCAGAACGCGGCGGCGATGCCGACCCATGCAACCAGCAGGCCGCCGAGCAGGGTTCCGCCAATGAGCAGGCCCACGATCTCGCCGGTCCGGTCGAACTCCTCGATCCGGGTCGTCACCGTGGTCAGGTCCTGGCTCATCTGGCGCACCTGCCGCGCAACCTCACCCATGTCGTCAGCGTTGGTCTCCATGTTCGACGCGAGGGTCGTGATCTGCGTCCCGAGGGTGTCGAGCTGCGTCGACACGGTCCCAAGCGATCCCGCCGCACCCGAGAACGGCCGCTGTCCCAGGATGTTGACGTCAAGCGCACCGCCCAGCCTGGACGCCGTGTCGCTCAGCCCGGATGCGACGGTCCCCACCGCGTCCACCACCGCCTGGGTGGTGCGGAGCGTCTGACCGGCGTTGTCGGTGCTCGACGCCAGGTGGTCGACCGTGTCGTTCAGCCGCCCCAGCATCGCAACCAGCTGGGTCTGGTCACTCTCGAGGCGATCGCTGAGGTTGCGGGCGGCGACGGCGCCGCTCACCAGACCTGCCGCGATCAGCGCGGCCAGCACGACGCCCACCATGCCGAACGTGAGCAGGGCGGTCCCCAGTCGCTTGCGACCCACGCCCAGCCATTCCATGGGAAGGATCATAGCCGTGCGGGCGAGTGCTGCTGCGGTAGTCTCGTGACGTTGTACTGAGGAGGCTTCGAGTGGATCGGATCGGCTTCGCTGGACTGGGCACCATGGGCGCCGCCATGGCCGCGAACCTGCGTCGGGCAGACTTCGAGGTGACGGTCTGGAACCGCACGCCCGGTCGAGCGGCCGAGGTCGTGGCGCTCGGGGCTGCGGACACCGCCACGGCCGCGGACCTGGGCCGTGCTTCGGACGTCGTCGTCCTGTGCGTCTCGGACACGCCAGACGTTGAGGCCGTCCTGTTCGGGCCCGAGGGGATCAGCGATGGACTTGCGTCCGGCGGGCTGGTGATCGACTGCTCGACCATCTCGCCTGAGGCGACGAGCGCCTTCGCGGAGCGGTTCGCGGCAGCCGGGATCGGGTATGTGGACGCGCCGGTGTCGGGGGGCTCGGAGGGCGCGCGCAATGCGACGCTCACGATCTTCGTGGGCGGCGAGCCGGCGTCGGTCGCGCGGGCGCGGCCCGTCCTCGAGGCGCTGGGCAAGACGATCACCCATTTCGGGCCAGCCGGCAGCGGGCAGGCCGTGAAGGCCGTCAACCAGGTCGTGATCTCGGGCGTCTACCTTGCCGTCGCGGAAGGGATGGTCCTGGCCATGCGTGCCGGGCTCGATCCGGAAGCCGTCGCCGGTGCCCTGGGCGGCGGAGTCGCGGGGAGCTGGATCCTGGCCAACCGCAGCGCCCGGATGATCGCCAACGAGTACCCGCTCGGGTTCCGCACTTCGCTTCACCTCAAGGATCTCGCCATCGCGCTCGACCTCGCGCGATCCAGCGGTGTGACCTTGCCCGTGGCCGCGCTCACAGCCCAGCTCGAGGCGGGGCTGGTCGCGCGCGGCTATGGCGACGAGGACATGTCGAACCTCGCCCGCGCGATCCGGTCGCTATCGGGTCTCGAGGGGTAGTCGGGTCGTCGGCCCGCAAGCGAGGGGTCCCCAGGTTCAGCGCGGGTCGACCACCGGTCCGAGCGACGGCGTGAGCAGCATCAGGTCCCCCAGCCGGTCCGCGTACTTGGGCCGGAAGCGTTCCGTGGAGTAGGCCTCCAGCTGCACGCGGCGAGGGGGCTTCGCCGTCTCGGCAAGCGACACATGCGAGTACTTGCCATCGCGAATGCCGACCATCCGGCCGCTGATGCCGTCACGGATGAGGTCCATCGCGACATTGGCAAATGTCGAGGCGACCATGGAGTCGAGCATGTCGGGCTCACCTGATCGCAGGTCGTAGGTGAGCTCCGAGCTCACGGCCTCGAGCCCCGTTCGCTCCTTGAGCTCCGTTGCCAGGGCCTCGCCGACGTTCATCTTGTGGCGATGCCCGAACGCGTCGGCGTCGCCGACATCGTTCACGTGCGCGCCCTGCCAGATCGCGCCCTCAGCGGTGATGACCACCGCGTAGTGGCTCGGGTTGTCGCGGTGGTCCTCGCTCAGGATCTCTCCCAGCGCGTCGACGTCGTACGGGAACTCCGGGATCACGCACCGTACCGAGGTCACATAGGCGGTGTACAGCGCGGTGAACCCGGCATCGCGGCCGAAGATCCGGAACACACCGATCCGCTCGTGGCTGCCGAGCGTCGTTCGCTGGCGATTGATGAGCTCCTTGGCACGCGTGATCGCCGACGAGAACCCGATGCAGTACTCGGTGCCGTTGACGTCGTTGTCCATCGTCTTGGGGATCGCGACCACGGGCAGGCCACGCTCGTGGAGCACCGACGAGAACGAGAGCGTGTCGTCGCCACCGATCGTCACCAGGTTGCTGAGCCCGAGGTGCGAGATGGTGTCGAGCACGTGATCCGTCAGGTCGTAGACCTCGTCGGCGACCTGCCTGTCGGCGATGCTGGCAGGGTCGAGCCAGGTGGGCAGGTTGGCGACCGGCATCTTGCGCGGGTTGGTGCGCGACGAGTGGAGCACCGTCCCGCCGGTGCGGTCGATCGTTCGGGTGTTGACGCGGTCGAGGACGCGGGTGTACTCGGGATCGAGGTCGGCGCCTCGACGCTGATGGGTGAGGCCCTCCCAACCGCGGCGGATGCCGATCACCTCGTAGCCGAGCTCGGTCGCACGATAGACAACGCTCTTGATGACCGCATTGAGACCGGGGACGTCGCCACCGCCGGTGAGGATGCCGATGCGTCGGGGAGTGGGCATGCTGAGGCTCCGCTGGAGGACCGGCACACGACCGGCAGAGGGTTGCGCACGACGTGGTGCTCCCGGGTCGGTCCATCAGGGGCGCGGACAGACGCACCCGGGTCCCCCCAACCACGAGCCCATCCTACCCCCGCAGCCGGCCGTTATCATCGACGCATGAACTACGAGCTGTTCATGGGAGAGGCCCTCGCGGAGGCGCGTCAGTCCGCGCCGGGATCCGGATCGATCGTGGGGGCGATCGCCGTCATGAACGAAGCGATGGTGGCACGCGGCTCGAACCGGACAGGGGAGACGGGCGATCCCACCGCCCACGCCGTCGTGGTCACGCTGCGCGAGGCGGCCCGCAAGCTCGGCGCGACGCGCCTGTCCGATCTGACGATCTTCACCACCCTGGAGCCGTGCCCGATGTGCGTCGGAGCTCTCCTGGCCTCCGATGTGGCCGCGCTCGTGTACGCGGTTCCAAACCCGATCGACGGCGCGGCCGGCACGGTCGTCCAGCTCGCCCAGAACCCTGTGCTGGGGCGTCAGATCGAGGTCGTGTCCGGAATCCGGCGGGGCGAGGCGGAGGAGCTCACGGGCACCCTCAACACGGTCAGCTCGGGCGCCTGACAGCAGCCACCAAGCCTGTCGCCCGGGGGCCGGTGGCGGGTCGAGCGGATCCGGATCGCGTGACGCCTTTGCTATTCTGTTCGACGGAGAGGTGTCCGAGTGGTTGATGGTGCCGCTCTCGAAAAGCGGTGTGCGAAAGCACCGTGGGTTCGAATCCCACCCTCTCCGCCACTCGACCGCTGACTTCGACCCGGCGACGAACCTCGCCGGGTCGTATCGTGTCCCGTGGAGAGGTCGCCTAGAGGCCTAGGGCGCCGCACTGGAAATGCGGTATGGGGCAACCCATCGCGGGTTCGAATCCCGCCCTCTCCGCCATCCCCTCCCCCCAGATCGCGGCGTCCGGCTCCCGGAGGGTGCCTGCTATCATCGCGGCTGCCGTGCTAGGCGGGGAACTAGCGGTGCCCTGTACCTGCAATCCGCTCCAGCAGGGCTGAATTCCCTCCAGAGGGTCGGCGCGCTCGAAGGCCGACGGTGTTCGCGACGTTGAGGATCGGGTCCCGCGCAGCGGTGGCTCGTGAACCGTGTCAGGTCCGGAAGGAAGCAGCACTCAGCGATGACCGCCGGGTGCCGCGGAACGGCCTGGTCCGAGCCGCGGATGCCGGTGGGCGCGAGGGTGTCCGGATCGAAGGAGGGTGCACGGCATTTGACTGATCGCGTGCCACAGGAGCGTCGTTGACGGCAGGGACCCCGCACCAGGCCATCTACCGCCGCTGGCGGGCCCAGACGTTCTCGGAGATCGTCGGGCAGGAGGCGGTGGTGGCCACCCTGCGCAATGCGGTCACAACGGGTCGCGTTGCGCACGCGATCCTGTTCACGGGTCCGCGGGGTACGGGCAAGACGTCGCTCGCCCGGATCCTGGCCAAGGCCCTCAACTGCGAGGACCTCCGACCTGACGGCGATCCATGCGACGTCTGCCCGCCGTGCGTGGCCATCCGGGAGGGCCGGGCGCTTGACCTGGTCGAGATCGACGCCGCCAGCAACCGCGGCATCGACGCCGTGCGCGACCTGCGCGAGCGGCTGAGCTACGCGCCCACCGACCTCCGGCGCAAGGTCTACATCCTCGACGAGGCACACCAGATCACACGCGACGCGTGGAACGCGCTCCTCAAGTCGCTCGAGGAGCCGCCCGAGTTCGTCACCTTCATGTTTGCGTCAACGCATCCCCAGGAGTTCCCGCCGGCGATCCTGTCACGGCTCCAGCGGTTCGACGTCCGACGCCTGACCGTCCCGGAGATCAGCGGCAAGCTCGAGCGGATCCTCGCGGTCGATGGGCGGGAAGCCGATCCGGAGGCGGTTGACCTCGTCGCGCGCCTGGCGGCGGGCGGCATGCGCGACGCTGAATCCATCCTGGACCAGCTGCTGTCCTCGACCAGCGAGCGGATCGAGTCGGACGCAGTCCGGGAGCTGCTCGGTCTGGCGGATTCCGAGCTCGTGGATCGGTTCCTGGCTGCGCTCGCCGGCGGCGACGCCATTGCCGGTATTGCTGTCCTCGATGAGCTCGAGACGCGGGGGCGCGACCTGCGGATGTTCCTGGATCAGGTCGTGGATATGATCCGCGGCCGCTTGCTCTCGGAGCTCTCGGGGACGACCGCAGCCAGCCCCGACCTCGCGCGCGCCGCGCGCCGCATCGCCGACATCGACCCGACCCGGCTCGGACCCGGTGGGCTCCGATTCCAGCTCGAGCTGACGCTGCTGGCTGGTGTGCCGGCGCCGGACGCGGCAATGCCCGTGCGCATGTCGAGCCCATCGTCGACGACGACGACAGCCCCCACCGAAACGCATGCATCAGCGGTGGCGGAGCGTCACGCGCCACCATCCGTCCCGGAGCCCGCTCGACGTCCAGACTCGACGCGCGCGGCACGTGGGACCCGCGTTCAGGGTGTCCCGCCGACGGCATCCGATCTGCCTGACGCGGGCGGAGCCATCGAGCCTTCGACCCTCACGTCGGCCTCCGTTGTCGCTGGTCTTGCCGCCGAACCGGAGGCTGTGGAAGGAGTGGCCGCGGCATCGTCCGATGCCCCACCCAACCAAGCCGATGGCCCACCCAACCAAGATGATGGCCCGCCCACCGAAGCCAGTGGTGACTCACCCACGGAGGTCGACGCAGGTCCCGGCACCGACCTCGACCGGCTGCGAGCCGGCTGGTCCGGCGTGGTTGCCGACATCACCGAACGCAATCGCGCTGCCAAGCCGCTGATCACCGCCTGCCGTCCGATCGGGGTCGAGGGGCGGATGGTCACCCTGGGGTTCCCCGAGGAGCAGGGCTTTCTCAAGGATGTCGCCGAGCGGCGCCGCCCACTTCTCGAGGCGTCGATCGGGGGGTACCTGGGACATCCCGTGGCAGTGCGCTGTGTCGCAACGAACCTCGAGCTGCTGCCGTCGCTGCCCGGAGACGATGAAGGCGCACACCTCCTGGCCGAGGCTCAGCGCATCTTCGCCGATGATCTCGCCGAGGCGCCCGAGGTCACCTGACGCCCAGCCCGTGCAGCCGACGGCCGCATGGGTGAGACTGGCGGTCCAACATCGACGCCGCCGCCAACCAGCACCGGAGGAGCACCGCTCATGAGCATGGGCAACCTGCAGCGCCAGGTGATGCAGATGCAGCAGCAGATGCAGCAGGAGATGGCGCGCGTTCAGGAAGAGCTGGAGACGGCGACGGTCGATGGCTCGGCCGGCGGCGGGGTCGTCAAGGCGACCGTTACCGGCAAGCAGGTTCTCACGAACCTCACCATCGACCCATCGGCCGTCGACCCCGACGACGTCGAGATGCTCCAGGACCTGGTGATCGCCGCGGTGAATGACGCGCTTCGCGCATCGCAGCAGCTCGCCGAGGAGCGAGTGGGCGCTGTTACCGCCGGGCTCAAGATCCCGGGTCTGTTCTGATCGGAGCTGCGTGTCCTCGGCCGTCATCGAACCCGTCGCACACCTCATCGAGGCGTTCGCCCGGCTGCCCGGGATCGGGCCCAAGACCGCCCAGCGTCTGACCTTCTACCTGCTCCGGGCGCCCGATGCCGAGGCGCGTGCGCTCGCGCGTGCGCTCGTCGCCGTCCGCGACGAGGTGGTGTTCTGCGAGCGATGCTTCAACATCAGCGACGCTCCGCTTTGCCCAATCTGCCGCGACCCCGGCCGGGACGACACTCGGATGTGCGTGGTCGAGGAGCCGCTCGATGTGCTGGCGATCGAGCGTACGGCGGAGTTCCGAGGCCGCTATCACGTCCTCCACGGGGCGATCAGCCCGATCGACGGCATCGGCCCGGAGCGCCTGCGCATCCGGGAGCTGCTGGCACGTGTGGACGAGGCGCAAGCGGCCGGGCAGCGGATCGAGGAGATCATCATCGCCACCAATCCGACGCTCGAAGGCGAGGCGACCGCGATGTACTTGGGTGAACGGCTCGAAGGACGGGTGGGGTCCGTCACCCGGATCGCTCGGGGGTTGCCGGTCGGTGGCGACCTCGAATACGCAGACGATGTGACGCTGATCCGGGCCCTGCAGGGACGTCGAGCGCTCTGATGCGCGAGCTCCTGTTCGAGATCCTGCTGCGGCTAGCCAAGGCTGTCCTGGCCGCCGCCCTCGGCCTCGTCGTGTGGCTGATCGCGGTCGGTCCGCTGGGTGCCGACGGGTCGGTGGCGCTGGCATTGCTGTGCTGGCTCAGCGGGGCGGCGTTCATCCTCCTCGTCGAGGAGAGCCCGATCTAACCCGGCCGCTCCTTCGTCGGTCCAGGGTGGGGCTGGCGGGGTGCCGAACTCGCCCAGGTCCGAGTTGTCTGCCCTGCCTGCTGCCTGCCGATTGGGGCCACGGCCGCCGGATCGCTGCCTCGCGTGCGCGCGCGTGCAATCTCAGGGCGAGGGTCGGGCCGCGTGCGTCCATCGGTGTCCGACATCGATTGCCGCGATCTGATCTCACCCATCGCTGGAGAGCTCCGCAGGCGGGAAGAACAGCGCTCTCGACACCCCTCCCGGAGGCCACGCGGACCCCTGTATCCAGCTCTGTGGCGGGGCCAGACGGGCCCGTTTGACAGGCCTTGGGGGTGGCCGTACCATCCGTCCCCGCGCCTCGGAATCCGGGGCGACGAGCCCCCTGCTTCGGCAGGCCTCGACCCCCAGATCTCCGTTTGACACGGGGGGCGAACTGCGCAATCATGGGCAGTCCGCGCTCCGGACGGTTGAGGCCGGGCGCTGCACCTTAACAACTGAAGAGTGACAAGAACTTCAGCACGAAGAACGTGCCTGGACCAAGCTCTTGAGATTTGACCCGGCCGAAAGGTCGGGTTTTCGCGGAGAGTTTGATCCTGGCTCAGGATAAACGCTGGCGGCGTGCATGAGACATGCAAGTCGAACGAACGAGCTTGCTCGTTAGTGGCGGACGGCTGAGTAACGCGTAGGTGACCTACCCCGAAGTGGGGGATAACTGCCCGAAAGGGTGGCTAATACCGCATACGGTGGTCAGTTCATTCAGACCACCAAAGCCGCGAGGCGCTTTGGGAGGGGCCTGCGTCCGATTAGCTCGTTGGTGGGGTAACGGCTCACCAAGGCGACGATCGGTAGGTGGTCTGAGAGGACGATCACCCAGACTGGGACTGAGACACGGCCCAGACTCCTACGGGAGGCAGCAGTCGGGAATTTTGCTCAATGGGCGCAAGCCTGAAGCAGCAACGCCGCGTGAGGGATGAAGGCCTTCGGGTTGTAAACTTCTTTTCTCAGGGACGATGATGACGGTACCTGAGGAATAAGTCACGGCTAACTACGTGCCAGCAGCCGCGGTAATACGTAGGTGACTAGCGTTGTCCGGATTTACTGGGCGTAAAGAGCGCGCAGGCGGTCGTTCAAGTCGAGTGTGAAAGCCCCCGGCTCAACTGGGGAGGGTCACTCGATACTGATCGACTTGAAGGCAGGAGAGGGAAGCGGAATTCCCGGTGTAGTGGTGAAATGCGTAGATATCGGGAGGAACACCAGTGGCGAAGGCGGCTTCCTGGCCTGTTCTTGACGCTGAGGCGCGAAAGCTAGGGTAGCGAACGGGATTAGATACCCCGGTAGTCCTAGCCGTAAACGATGGACACTAGGTGTTGGTGGTATCAACCCCACCAGTGCCGAAGCTAACGCATTAAGTGTCCCGCCTGGGGAGTACGGCCGCAAGGCTAAAACTCAAAGGAATTGACGGGGCCCCGCACAAGCAGCGGAGCGTGGGGTTTAATTCGATGCAACGCGAAGAACCTTACCAGGGCTTGACATGACCAGGAATCCGGCGGAAACGCCGGCGCCCCGCAAGGGGCCTGGCCACAGGTGTTGCATGGCTGTCGTCAGCTCGTGTCGTGAGATGTTGGGTTAAGTCCCGCAACGAGCGCAACCCCTACTGTGTGTTGTATCACTCACACGGGACTGCCGAGAGAAACTCGGAGGAAGGCGGGGATGACGTCAAGTCAGCATGGCCCTTACGTCCTGGGCTACACCCACGCTACAATGGCCGGTACAACGGGCGGCGAAACCGCGAGGTGGAGCAAATCCCTTAAAGCCGGTCTCAGTTCGGATTGTAGGCTGCAACTCGCCTGCATGAAGCCGGAGTTGCTAGTAACCGCCGGTCAGCATACGGCGGTGAATATGTTCCCGGGGCTTGTACACACCGCCCGTCACGTCATGAAAGCTGGCAACACCCGAAGCCGGTGGGCCAACCCGCAAGGGAGGCAGCCGTCGAAGGTGGGGTCGGTGATTGGGACGAAGTCGTAACAAGGTAGCCGTACCGGAAGGTGCGGCTGGATCACCTCCTTTCTAGGGAGATCCGAGCCATGGCCATACGGTGAGGTCATGGCGTTGATGGCTCCCAGGTTGATCGCCCGATCGCTTGCACTTCCAGCCGAGTGGAGTGCGCCGGCGCAAGCCGGAGATCGACCGCGACTCGGTGAGACACCGTAATCCGGGTAC
This sequence comes from uncultured Chloroflexia bacterium, assembly GCA_963734935.1. Lineage (GTDB taxonomy): Bacteria > Chloroflexota > Limnocylindria > Limnocylindrales > CSP1-4 > CAIXZV01. Next base: position 169,962 of record CAVTIO010000005.1, read on the forward strand.
GATCGGACGGCGGCGTTCTTGTCACTCTTCAAGGGTTATGGTGCAGCAGTCCGTCGGAAGTTCCGGCGAGGCGTGGTGCTCGGGGCGTTTAGCTCAGTTGGTTAGAGCACTGCCCTGATAAGGCAGAGGTCTCTGGTTCGAGTCCAGAAACGCCCACCATTCTGCATCGCCCACGAGCACGGGGACGTAGCTCAGTTGGCAGAGCATCTCCTTTGCAAGGAGAGGGTCAGGAGTTCGAGTCTCCTCGTCTCCACCAACGAAACGGCCAAATCGGAGGGATACCTCTGCACCGGGTTCACAGGCACTGAGAAAGTGAAATAGCTCCGGGTCAAGCCCCGGGACGACCTTCGGGTTTCCACCGCGCGACAGGCATCGACGGTTCGCAGGCTGGTCCTCGAGCCGTCGTCTCGTGTCCGGAGGACTGGATAGCTCTTCTGATCAGTGTGCTCGAGGCTTTCGAGCCCACCGACCAGCGGAAGCTGGAGCGGAAGCCATTGGCGAGAGCCGGTGACTTCAGCCCCGCCCTCGGGCGGCGCACCTTAACAACTGGATAGTTGACGGCAGTAAAGAAACGATCGAAAGATCATGATTTCGTCGAGAAATCAAGGAGAACCCGATCCGACCCCGTCCCGCACTGGCCACCTGGTCAGATGCTGGCGGAGGTCAAGCTACACAGGGCACAAGGTGGATGCCTTGGCGCCAAGAGCCGATGAAGGACGTGGCAGGCTGCGTTAAGCCCCGGGGAGTCGCGAGCAGACGTTGATCCGAGGATGTCCGAATGGGGAAACCCGGCTGGGGTCATGCCCAGTCACCCATGGCTGAACACATAGGCCATGAGGAGGTAAGCCAGCGAACTGAAACATCTCAGTAGCTGGAGGAAAAGAGATCATTCCCTTAGTAGTGGCGAGCGAAACGGGAATAGCCCAAACCAGGTCAGCGTGATAGGCGGCAGCCGTTTCTGAACTGGGGTTGTAGGAGTCGAACACAGGAGCCCTGCCGGGCACCTAGGGAGTTACAAAACCGGTCGCTAGCTGAACCCATCCTGGAACGGTGGGCCAGAGCGGGTGAGAGCCCCGTAGGCGAAAGCGAACCGGCCTCCTGATCGACCACCTGAGTACCACGTGGAAGGTCTCTCATGTGGGAACCCGGGCGGACCACCGCCCAAGGCTAAATACTCTTGGCGACCGATAGCGAACGAGTACCGTGAGGGAAAGGTGAAAAGCACCCCGGAAGGGGAGTGAAATAGTACCTGAAACCATGTGCCCACAAGCAGTCAAAGGGTGTTGCCGGTGTCAAAACCGGTAGCCTGATGGCGTGCCTTTTGAAGAATGAGCCGACGAGTTACTTGCATGTGGCGAGGTTAAGTCCGAGAAGGACGTAGCCGGAGCGAAAGCGAGTCTGAACAGGGCGCCCAGTCGCATGCAGTAGACCCGAAACCGAGTGACCTATCCATGGGCAGGTTGAAGCGGGAGTAATGTCCCGTGGAGGACCGAACCCACCAGCGTTGAAAAGCTGGGGGATGACCTGTGGATAGCGGTGAAATGCCAATCGAACTCGGAGATAGCTGGTTCTCCCCGAAATAGCTTTAGGGCTAGCCTCAGGCGTTTAATCGCGGGGGTAGAGCACTGGATGGGCTAGGGGGCTTCCCGCTTACCAACCCCAACCAAACTCCGAATCCCGCCATTTTAGAGCCTGGGAGTCAGACTGCGAGGGCTAAGCTTCGTGGTCGAAAGGGAAACAGCCCAGACCGTCAGCTAAGGTCCCTAAGTTCATGCTAAGTGGTAAAGGATGTGGATTCGCCCAGACAACCAGGATGTTGGCTCAGAAGCAGCCACCATTGAAAGAGTGCGTAACAGCTCACTGGTCAAGTGGATCCGCGCCGAAAATCCAACGGGGCTCAAGCATGGCACCGAAGCTACGGACTTGCCGCAAGGCGAGTGGTAGGGGAGCGTTCCGTTCTGCAGTGAAGGTCGACCGTGAGGACGGCTGGAGCGTGCGGAAGTGCGAATGTCGGCATGAGTAGCGAGATGTGGGTGAGAATCCCACACGCCGTAAGCCTAAGGTTTCCTGAGGAAGGCTCGTCCACTCAGGGTTAGTCGGGCCTAAGCCGAGGACGAACGTCGTAGGCGATGGACATCCGGTTGATATTCCGGAACCACCAAAAGGTCATTTGCACCGCAAGGTGTCGCCCCGGGGTAGGAGCCTGGGGGTTGGCCGGCACAGCCGGTCGAACCCAGGATCTGATCCGTGGTGAGAGCAAGGGCATGACACGGCACGGTAGCTCGAGCGCGTTTTTGGCTATACGCGTCTAAGCCGGTAGGGGGAGGAGACAGGCAAATCCGTCTCCTCATTCAACCCCGAGCAGCGAATGAAAGGGCATCAGCCCAATTCGAGTGAGCCGAGCCGGCGAGAAAAGTGTCTAGCGAGACTTCAGGTGCCCGTACCGCAATCCGACACAGGTAGGCGGGTAGAGAATACCAAGGCGATCGGGAGAACCCTCGTTAAGGAACTCGGCAAAATGGCCCCGTAACTTCGGGAGAAGGGGCGCTTCGCGGCCGCTGCTTGCAGTGGTCGATCGAAGCCGCAGTGAAATGGCTCAGGCGACTGTTTAGCAAAAACACAGGTCTCTGCGAAAGCGAAAGCTGACGTATAGGGGCTGACGCCTGCCCAGTGCCGGAAGGTTAAGAGGAGGGGTGCAAGCTCTGAATCGAAGCCCCGGTAAACGGCGGCCGTAACTATAACGGTCCTAAGGTAGCGAAATTCCTTGTCGGGTAAGTTCCGACCCGCACGAATGGCGTAACGGTCTGAGCGCTGTCTCAACGAGGGACTCGGCGAAATTGAAATACCTGTGAAGATGCAGGTTACCCGCGCTAGGGCAAAAAGACCCCGTGGAGCTTTACTGCACCCTGACATTGAATTGGGGTTCAGCTTGTGTAGGATAGGTGGGAGGCTGAGAAGCTGGGGCGCTAGCCTCGGTGGAGCCAACGTTGAAATACCACCCTTGTTGGATTTCGTTTCTAACCGCGACCCGTAAGCCGGGCGCGGAACAGTGTCAGGCGGGCAGTTTGACTGGGGCGGTCGCCTCCTAAAGAGTAACGGAGGCGCCCAAAGGTTCCCTCAGGCTGAATGGAAACCAGCCGAAGAGTGCAAAGGCATAAGGGAGCTTGACTGCGAGACCCACAAGTCGAGCAGAGACGAAAGTCGGGCTTAGTGATCTGGTACCTCCGAGTGGAAGGGGTATCACTCAACGGATAAAAGCTACCCCGGGGATAACAGGCTGATGGTGCCCAAGAGTTCACATCGACGGCACCGTTTGGCACCTCGATGTCGGCTCGTGGCATCCTGGGGCGGAAGTACGTCCCAAGGGTTCGGCTGTTCGCCGATTAAAGCCGCACGCGAGCTGGGTTCAGAACGTCGTGAGACAGTTCGGTCTCTATCCAGCGTGGGCGCAGGGAACTTGAGAGGAGCTGCTCCTAGTACGAGAGGACCGGAGTGGACGAACCGCTGGTGTGCCAGTTGTCCCGCCAGGGGCATCGCTGGGTAGCTATGTTCGGTTGGGATAAGCGCTGAAAGCATCTAAGTGCGAAGCTCGCCTCGAGATTAGGTTCCCCACCGGGTTAACCGGGTAAGACCGCAGATAGACCATCTGTTTGATAGGCGGCATGTGGAAGTCCGGTGACGGATGAAGCTGAGCCGTACTAACGGTCGAGGGCTTGACCTCTTTACCAGCACCTGACCAGGGGTCAGCGTGCCGGGAGATCGGATCTCCCTCTCGACGATCATGATCGTCCGATCGGCGCCCAGTCGCGTTCCGCGCGAACTGGTCGCAGCCGTCAACGTCCAGACGCAGACAATCCCGGTGACTCCAGCGGAGAGGCCACACCCGTTCCCATCCCGAACACGGCAGTTAAGCTCTCCAGCGCCGAAGATACTGAGAGGGCAGCCTTTCGGGAAAATAGGTCGTCGCCGGGATTGTTGCGTTAAGCGTCGCTGCTATCCTCGACGGCCATGACCCAGGGCGAGCGCTCCGCGCGTGTCTCGCAGCCGTCACCCGAACCACAGGGGTCGCACGGGCCGCCCAACGACGCGTCGGCAGCCGTGTTCGGGATCTGTCCGTATCTGATCGCCGAGGGAGCCGCATGGCGTAGCTCGACGCCGCGGCGCGACCAGCGATGCGGTGCCGTTCGACCCGCCGTCGAGCTGCAGCTCTCCAAGCAGGAGCAGCTGTGCCTGACGCCCGCGCATGATGCGTGTGCCACGTATCGGGCCGCGACGTCGCTCGAGCAGGGGTCCGATGCCTCTGGGTTATCCGGGTCCCTCCTGTGGCCAGCCACTCGCTCGCGGCCATTGGTGCTCGAACCCGCTCGGCGCCTGGGGCTGCTCGCAGGTCTTCGGCGCTCGCGCGCCGCGGGCCAGGCGCTGCTGGTTGGGTTGATGCTGGTCGCCTTCGCGATTGCCGTCATCGCTCGATCCTCGCCGGGCGAACCTGGCAGCAGCCAGGCAGGCGTGTTGTTGACGGCATCACCTGCTGCACCCACGGCCCTTGCCACTCCTGCCTCCGAGCCGCCGACGACGCCCGTCGAACCGACGACGTCAGCAACCTCGCTGGCGAGCCCGGCACCGACGCCAACGACCGCGCCACCGTCGGCGACTCCGCGGTCGACGCCGACACCCGCCCCCAGCGGAACCCGTCAGTACAAGGTCAAGTCCGGGGACACGTTGAGCGGCATCGCGGCGCAGTTCGGCACGACGGTCAAGGTGCTCAAGGAGCTCAACGACATCGCCGACGCCCGCGTGATCCGGGTTGGTCAGATCCTGATCATCCCGTAGGCCGTCGCCGGATTCATCTGAGGGCGGAGCGTCCGGTGCGAAAGGTCAACGTTGGCAGCTGCGACACCAGGCGGTGGGGAAGCCGCCCCCAGTGACCTGGGTGATACGTCCACCGCATCGCGGGCACGCCTCGCCGCCCCGGTTATGCACGGCGAGGTGATCGCGGACCTGCTTCTCGAAGGTCGGCGGGACGCGCTCACGCAACAGGGTGATCGAATCCTCCAGGACGCGGCGCATCGCGAGGAACAGGGCGTCGACCTCCTCTGGGGCCAGGGACGACCGTTTTCGGAACGGTTGCAGTCGGGCCGCGTGCAGGATCTCGTCCGCGTAGGCGTTGCCGATCCCGGCGACGAATGCCTGGTTGCGGAGCAGGTTCTTCAGCTCACCCGGATGCTTGCGAATCCGCGCGCGCCATGCCTCGGGTGTCAACTCCGGATCGAGGGCGTCCGGACCCTGCTCGCCGGGCCTCAGGCCCGGCACGGGACGATCCTGGCCGGCGGGCAACAGGTACACCTTGCCCATCTGTGTAGGGTCCCGGTATCGGATCTGGATGGGTGTGGTGTCGTCCGGCAGCCACGACGCGCCCCGGGTCCACCCGGCCGCTGGACGAGAGGGCGGGTTCTCGCGAGGCCCGAAGGACAGCTCGACCGCTAGCCCGGCAGGCGGCCGTTCTCCGTGCCCGGCCAGCTGGAACCGGCCCGTCAGCATGGGGTTGACGACGATGCGATCCCGGTCGAGCTGAACCTCCAGTAACTTGCCTGCGCGCGCGACGCGCGAGACGACCTGACCGGTCAGCGCTGCAAGCTCCGCCGGCGTGCCGCGCACGATGAGCGGCATCGCGAGCTGCGCGCCAATGATGGAACGGCCCGCGAGAGAGGCGTGGAGCGCGTCGGCGACGACGTCGAGATCAGGCAGCTCGGGCATGGGGCGGTGATTGTATCCGCGCGGACCCGCGTGCTAGACTCTCCCGGCCCACGGGCACGGACAGTTGAAGAGCCACGTTCAGGTCTTCGTCAACGCGAAGGAGCGGACCGCCGACAAGAGTCACCAACGATCCACCTCCCTCTCCAGACGGCCCCGGGCGTGCTCGGCGGCCGTTCGTGATTCCAGGGCGAAATCCCTAACAGGAGACTGGATCACCTTGACCGACGAACAGCAGGGTGGGACCGCGCCGAACCCGGAGGCTGACGCCCCCGCGGAGACCCCGGCGTCCGAGCAGACCGCAGCGACGACCGCCGTCGCTGACGAGCCCGCCAACCTCGAGACCGTGGCTGATGCCGCTAGCGCCAAGGAGGCGGCAGCCGAGGCCGAGACCGCCACGGAGCCGGAGACTCCCGCTGAGGGGGCTCCCGAGCCGGAGGCGGCAGCCGAGGCCGAGACCGCCACGGAGCCGGAGACTCCCGCTGAGGGGGCTCCCGAGCCGGAGGCGGCAGCCGAGGCCGAGACCGCCACGGAGCCGGAGACTCCCGCTGAGGGGGCTCCCGAGCCGGAGGCGGCAGCCGAGGCCGAGACCGCCACGGAGCCGGAGACTCCCGCTGAGGCCAAACCCCTTGGCCCGGAGCCGACCACCATGGAGGAGCTGCTCGCCGAGCAGGACTCTGACATCAAGAGCTTCAAGCACGGCGACGTCGTCGAGGGCAGTGTGGTCCGGATCGACAAGGACGAGATCCTGGTCGACATCGGGGCGAAGTCCGAGGGTGTGGTCAGCAACCGTGAGCTGTACGGTCGCCACGCCGAGTCGCAGCCTGAGCTCAACATCGGTGACACGGTCCTGGTCTACGTCTTGCAGCCGGAGTCGCCCGAGGGCCATGTCGTGCTCTCGCTCCGCCGTGCCGGTCTTGAGCGCAAGTGGCGCTCGATGCAGGAGCTGTTCGAGGCTGGCACGATCATCGATGCCCCGGTCATCGACCACAACAAGGGCGGCCTGATCGTCGACTGCGGGATCCGCGGGTTCGTGCCGATCAGCCAGATCGTTGACTTCCCGCGCCGGCCGCAGAACGAGCAGCCGCGCGACGCGGCCCAGGAGATCGCGGAGAAGCTGCAGCCGTATGTTGGCCGCAAGCTGCGCCTCAAGATCCTCGAGGTCAATCGGCGAGCCAACCGGCTCATCTTGTCCGAGAAGGTTGCGCTCTACGAGGAGCGGCGAGAGAAGCGAGACGAGCTGTTCAGCAGCCTGCAGGTCGGCCAGCGGGTCACGGGCAGCGTTCGATCGATCGCACCCTTCGGCATCTTCATCGATCTGGGTGGCATCGATGGCCTGGTCCACAAGAGCGAGCTCTCCTGGAACAAGGTCAACAACCCGGAGGCCGGCTACAAGGTCGGCGACGAGGTCGAGGCCGAGGTTATCGACATCAACCATGAGCGTGGCCGGATCAGCCTCTCGATCCGCCGCCTCCAACCCGATCCGTGGGAGTCGACAGTCGCCGACTTCACGGTTGGGGACATCATCGACGGCACCGTGACCAAGCTGGTCAACTTCGGCGCCTTCGTCCGGGTCCGCGAGGGCCTCGAGGGCCTGATCCACATCAGCGAGCTCTCGCACCAGCGGGTGGCTCATCCGGGCGACGTGGTGCACGAGGGACAGGTCCTCAAGCTCAAGATCATCAGCCTCGACTCCGAGCGGCACCGGCTCGGCCTCAGCCTCAAGCAGGCCGAGGAGCCCGCGGTCCGAACGATGCCTGCACCCACCGCCGCCGGTGGAGAGCGGCGGGAGCGCCGTGACCGCCGTGAACGCCCCGATCGCAGCTACTCGCCGTCGGACACGAAGTCCGAGCCTGAGGGCGGTATTGACACCACGCTTGCGGCGGCGTTTGCCCAGGTTCGGGATCAGCTGGCCGCAGCCGAGGCCGACGAGCCCGCAGCTGTTGTCTCGGAGCCCACTGATGCCGTAGCGGCGGAAGCCACGGCCGACACCGAGGCCGTCGCCGAGACGGAGGCCGCCGCCGAGACGGAGGCTGCCGCCGAGACGGAGGCCGCCGCCGAGACCGAGACGGAGGCCGTCGCCGAGACGGAGGCTGTCGCCGAGACGGAGGCCGCCGCCGAGACCGAGGCCGCGGCCGAGGCCGAGACGGAGGCTGCCGCCGACACCGAGGCCGTCGCCGAGACGGAGGCCGTCGCCGAGACGGAGGCCGCCGCCGACACCGAGGCCGTCGCCGAGACGGAGGCCGCCGCGGAGACCGAGACTGCCCCAGCCGCCAAGGCGGAGGAGGGCGACGCCGAGACGACCGAGACCAAGCCGGAGGAATCGGGCGACACGCCCGCCTGACCCACCCCTCATCGAACCAGCGCAGGGACGACCCGCCGGTCACGGCGGGTCGTTTCACGTCCGACGCCCTGGACCCGCGATGCCCGATCGCGGATGTTCCGCCCGCGTTCTGGCTCCGGCGGGCGTCCCCTGCTCCGTCGCTCCCCCCAGGATTGGATGCTAGGATGGCCGAACGGTCGCCCCTGTCGGCCGAGCACGGTAGAGCACGCGTAATGGATCGCTTCGACAAGTTCACGGATCGCGCGCGCAAGGTCCTGACCCTGGCTCAGGATGAGGCGCAGCGGTTCAACCACAACTACATCGGAACGGAACACCTGCTGCTCGGCCTGGTGCGCGAGGGCGAGGGTGTCGCTGCGCGCGTGCTCGAGAACATGAACGTCGAGCTGCCCAAGGTGCGGACGGCCGTCGAGTTCATCATCGGCCGCGGCGATCGCCCGGTCGTCGGGGAGGTCGGCCTCACGCCGCGCGCGAAGCGGGTCATCGAGCTTGCGATCGACGAAGCGCGTCGCCTGGGCCACAACTACATCGGGACGGAGCATCTTCTGCTAGGCCTCGTCCGCGAGGGAGAGGGCATTGCCGCCGGCGTCCTGGAAAGTCTCGGCGTCAACCTGGACAAGGTGCGTCACGAGGTCATTCGCGTGCTGTCGCAGTCGTCCTCGGTCGGTCCGGCCCAGGAGACCAAGCGCGCGAGCAAGACACCGACCGTTGACGCCCTGGGCATCAACCTCACGGAGGCGGCTCGCGCCGAGAAGCTGGATCCGGTGATCGGCCGGGAGAAGGAGATCGAGCGGGTCATCCAGATCCTGGGCCGCAAGACCAAGAACAACCCAGCGTTGATCGGCGAGCCCGGTGTCGGCAAGACCGCCATCGCCGAGGGACTGGCCCACCGGATCGTGGCCGGTGACGTCCCCGACATCCTGCTCAACAAGCGGGTCCTGACGCTCGACATCGGCTCGCTGGTGGCCGGCACGAAATACCGCGGCGAGTTCGAGGAGCGGCTCAAGAAGATCATCGAGGAGCTGCGGAACACCAACGACGCGATCCTGTTCATCGATGAGCTCCACACGCTCGTCGGGGCGGGCGCTGCCGAGGGTGCGATCGACGCCGCCAACATCCTCAAGCCGCCGCTCTCCCGGGGCGAGCTCCAGTGCATCGGCGCGACCACGCTCGATGAGTACCGCAAGTACATCGAGAAGGACGCGGCGCTCGAGCGACGCTTCCAGCCGGTGATGGTCGACGAGCCGACGCTGGAGCAGACGATCGAGATACTGATCGGCATCCGGGAGCGGTACGAGGAGCACCACAAGGTGCAGATCACGGACGAGGCGGTCCGTGCCGCGGCTGACCTCTCGATCCGCTACATCACGGATCGCCACCTTCCCGACAAGGCGATCGACCTCATTGACGAGGCATCGAGTCGCGTCCGGCTGCGCCACTCGTCGGCGCCTCCCGAGCTGCGAATGGCGCAGAAGGAGCTGGACCGGATCACCAAGGAGAAGGACGCCGCGATCAACGCCCAGGAGTACGAGCAGGCGGCCACGCTCCGGGAGCAGGAGGCGACCGCCCACGAGACCGTCGAGGGCCTGCGCGCCGAGTGGCAGTCAACGGTCTCGGGCGAGACGCCCCAGGTCGACGACGAGGAGATCGCCCAGGTCGTGGCGATGTGGACCGGGATCCCGGTCACGCGGATCGCACAGGAGGAGTCCGAGCGCCTGCTCAAGATGGAGGAGGTGCTCCACCAGCGGCTGATCGGCCAGGAAGAAGCGATCGAAACGGTGTCGCGCGCCGTTCGACGTGCCCGCGCGGGGCTCAAGGACCCGAAGCGTCCGATCGGCTCGTTCGTGTTCCTGGGTCCGACGGGTGTCGGCAAGACCGAGCTCGCCAAGGCGCTCGCCGAGTTCATGTTCGGCTCCGAGGACACGCTCATCAAGATCGACATGAGCGAGTTCATGGAGCGCCACAACGTGAGCCGGCTGGTCGGGGCCCCGCCAGGGTACGTGGGCTTCGATGAGGGCGGCCAGCTGACGGAGGCGGTCCGCCGCAAGAGCTACGCGGTCATCCTGCTCGACGAGATCGAGAAGGCTCACCAGGAGGTCTTCAACATCCTCCTGCAGATCCTGGAGGACGGGCATCTCACCGATGCCAAGGGCCGCCGCGTCGACTTCAGGAACACGATCATCATCATGACCTCGAACCTCGGGGCGGCGAAGATCCAGACAAACTCGAGTCTGGGCTTCCGCCAGCAGGGAGACACGGTCGAGACGCGAGCCGCTGCGTCCTACGACCTCATGAAGGAGAAGGTCCAGGCGGAGCTGAAGACGAACTTCCGCCCGGAGTTCCTGAACCGCATCGACGCCACTGTCGTGTTCCGGAGCCTGACCGTCGAGGAGATCGGCCTCATCGTGGATCTGATGCTCAAGCGGGTCTACGACCAGCTGCGGGCGCAGGGAATGACGCTCGAGATCACGCAGGCGGCCAAGGAGCACGTGATCAAGCTCGGGTACGACCAGGCATATGGCGCGCGTCCACTTCGCCGCACGATCCAGAACCTGATCGAGGATCCACTCGCCGAGCACCTGCTGCTGGGCCGGTACAACGAGGGCGACTCGATCGCGGTCGACGTCGATCCCGACGGCAACGGACTGTCGATCCGGGCTATCGAGGCCAAGACCCCGGTCGAGGCCTGACGGCCGGTCGCAATCCGTGACCCGCGCGCACAGCCGGTACGTCTGTCAATCGTGCGGGGCCGCCGTCCTCCGATGGGAGGGCCAGTGCCGCACGTGCGGTGGCTGGAACACGCTGGTCGAGACGGTGATTCGCGAGAACGCACGCCCCAGGCCAGCTTCGGTCGTTGGTGCCGACCCGGTCGCGCTCTCTGACGCGGCCGATCCGGGAGCCGAGGTCCGGCGCCGGGTCGGGATCGACGAGCTCGACCGGGTGCTCGGCGGTGGGCTTGTCGCGGGGTCCGTGGTGCTCGTGGGAGGAGAGCCGGGGATCGGCAAGTCGACGCTGCTGCTGCAGGTTGCCAACGGGGTTGCTGGCGGCATCGACGCGTCCGCGGGTGCCGACGGGACCCACCCCGCTGTTTCGACCAGCTCTCGGACCCGTGCCGGCGCCCCGGCCGAGGTCCTGTATGCCACAGGGGAGGAGTCCGCGGGCCAGGTCCGGCTGCGGGCGCGTCGGCTGGGGATGGCGGATGGCCCCGTTGGCGACCGTGTCCAGGTCGTCGCCGAGACCCGTGTGGAGCGTATCGTCGAGCTGGCGCGCGAGCGCCGGCCGGGGCTTCTCGTCGTCGACTCCGTCCAGACCGTCGCCTCGGACGAGCTGGATGGGGCACCCGGCAGCGTCGGCCAGGTCCGGGAGGCGACGCTGCGCCTGATGGATCTCGCCAAGGCCGAGGGCCTGCCGGTCGTGCTCGTGGGCCACGTCACCAAGGACGGCACGCTCGCCGGACCACGCACGCTCGAGCACCTGGTGGACGTCGTGCTCGGGCTCGAAGGCGACCGATCCGGCGGGCTGCGCCTGCTGCGGGCCGCCAAGAACCGTTTCGGTTCGACCGAGGAGCTCGGCGTGTTCGAGATGCGCGACCAGGGGCTGGTGGAGATGCGCGATCCTGGTCGAGCGTTCCTCGCCGAGCATGAACACCCCGCACCGGGGAGCATCGTGGCGCCCGTTCTCGAAGGTTCCCGACCCCTGGTCGTCGAGGTCCAGGCGCTGGTCGCCCCGACCGCGGCGCCGTCTCCACGTCGGACCGCGTCCGGGATCGACGGCAACCGACTGGCGCTGCTCCTCGCCGTGCTCGGGCGCCGCGCGGGCGTCGGGCTCTCCGGCCACGATGTGTATGCCAACCTTGCCGGCGGTCTGTCGATCAACGAGCCCGCGCTCGACCTGCCGCTGGCCATCGCACTCGCGTCATCGCTCCGCGACCGACCCGTTGCGACCGGGACGGTCGCGATCGGCGAGGTCGGGCTGCTGGGTGAGCTGCGACCCGTCGGCGGCCTGGAGCGACGGCTCCGTGAGGCGGCGCGCCTGGGGTTCACGATCGCGCTCGTGCCACGACCGCTGGCCGGGCAACCGGTGCCGGTCGTGGCCGGGATCGAGCTGCGCCCGGTCGGGTCGCTCGCCGACGCTCTCCTCGTGGCCCTCGGTGGCAGTGACCGCCCGGCTCGTGGGGGTCGCCGGTAGCCGGACGGGTTTGCGGTGGTACCCACGTTGACCACGCTGCGAGGCCGCCGCGGCGCATGCTAGGCTCGGGCGGCCCCGCGCCCAGCACGGTATCGGGGCCCCGTACCGACCAAGGAGAGGCGTGATACGGACCATCCGGGTCCTCGGCGCGGCACTCGGGGCGTTCATCGGCCTCGGGCTCGCCGCTGCGGGCAACGGACTCTTCGCGGGCGCGAGCTACGCGGGGTTCATCCTCGCCGCCTGGACGATCTCGTGGATGATCGTGGGCTTCGCGGTGCTGCCGTACCTGACCGTCGTCCCGGCCACGTGGCTGGTCCGGCGTGTTCAGGATCTGTCGACGGCCGAGTTCGTGGCCGCCATCCTTGGCCTGTTCGTCGGGCTCGTGCTGGGGCTTCTGCTGAGCCTGCCGCTGTCCCAGATCCAGGGCCCGCTCGGCACCTGGCTGCCGCTGGGCATCTCGCTCTTCCTTGGGCTCGGGATGATGGGCCTGACGGTCGCCAAGCAATTCGACCTGATCGCTGCCGCCGAGGGTGCGGGCATCATCCGCCGACCCGATGCCCGGACCGACGTCGAGGCGGGCGACCCCCGGATCGTGGTCGACACGAGCGTCCTCATCGATGGCCGGATCGCGGAGATCGTGGAGTCCGGCTTCATCTACGGCACTCTCGTCGTGCCGCGTTTCGTGCTCGAGGAGCTCCAGCACATCGCGGACTCGTCGGACACGCTGCGCCGAAATCGAGGGCGGCGCGGACTGGAGATCCTGGCCCGGATGCAGCGCGATACCGGGACGCCGGTCGAGGTGGCGGAGGAGGATGTCCCCGACATCGCCGAGGTCGATGCCAAGCTGGTCGAGCTGGCCAAGCAGCGCAGCCGGATCATCCTCACCAACGACTTCAACCTCAACCGCGTCGCCGAGCTGCAGGGCGTGCGCGTGATGAACATCAACTCGCTCGCCAACGCGGTGAAGCCGGCGGTGCTGCCGGGCGAGGAGCTCCACGTCAAGGTGATCCAGGAAGGCAAGGAGGCCGGCCAGGGCGTCGGGTTCCTCGACGACGGCACGATGATCGTGGTCGAGGGTGGGGCGCGCCTGATCGACCAGGAGGTCGACGTGGGCGTCACCCGCGTCCTGCAGACGGTGGCGGGCCGCATGATCTTCGGGCAGCCGCATCAGAACTGACGTGGATGCCACGCTCGCCGGCCGCCCGCCGGCGGACGCGGTCATCGTCGCGGCCGGCGGATCCCGCCGCATGCGCGGCACTGACAAGCTGCAGGCGCCGATCCTCGGTCGTCCGCTCCTCGCCTGGACGCTCGATGCGTTCGCAGCCTCGAGGGTCGTGGACCGGATCGTGATCGTCACGTCCCAGGCCCGTACCGCCCAGCTGGCTGCGGCGTCCTGGGTCGAGGGGCGAGCCGCAATCGTGGCCGGCGGGGAGTCCCGTCAGGAGTCCGTTGCCCTCGGCGTCCGCCACCTGGACCGGACCGATCCGGGCGGCCGCGACCGGCCGGTGCTCGTCCACGATGGAGCCCGACCGCTGGTTCCCGGGCCGTTGATCGAGCGTGTCGTTGCCGCCGCGGCGCGTCATGGGGCGGCGATCCCGGTGATGCCCGTCGCGGAAACGGTGAAGCGCCTCCGTGGCGGCCTCGTCCACGAGACGCTCGATCGATCGAGCCTGGCCACGGCCCAGACGCCGCAGGGCGTGCGACGGGCGCTGCTGCTGGATGCGTGGACGACATTCGCGCCGGATGCCGGCCCGGAGTTCACCGACGAGGCCGCCCTGCTCGAGGCCTGTAGAATCCCCGTCCATGCGATCCCGGGCGAAGCCGCGAACCTCAAGGTGACCGTCCCCGAAGACCTGCGCACTGTCGAGCAGTTGCTGGGGCCCGCGGCACCCAGGGTTGGCCTCGGCCACGACAGCCATCCCTTCGGGCCCGGCTATCCCCTGCGCCTGGGCGGTGTCGAGCTGTCGGGAGCTCCGCGCCTGGCCGGGCACTCCGACGGGGACGTGGTGCTCCATGCGATCGCGGACGCGCTGCTGGGAGCCGCTGCCCTCGGCGACCTGGGCCGGCTGTTTCCTGCCGATGCGCGCACGCCTGCCGGCATCGCGAGTGGGGAGCTCCTGGCCGAGTGCGTTGCGCGGGTCCGCGCGTCGGGCCTCCGGCCGGTGTCGCTCGACGTGATCATCATCGGCGCCCGGCCGAGGCTCGGTCCGCGGCTCGACGAGATGCGCGACGTGATCGCCTCCGCGCTGGACCTCGATCCGGGACGGGTGAACGTCAAGGCGTCCACCGGAAACCTCGAGGGCGACGAGGGTGCCGGCCGGTCGATCGCCGCGAGGGCCGTGGCGATGCTGGAGGTCGCACGATGACGCTGCGCCTGCACGACACGCTCTCGGGCGAGACGCGGCCGTTCGAGCCGCTGGACTCCTCTCGCGTCGGCGTGTACAGCTGCGGCCCCACGGTCTACGGACCAGCCCACATCGGGAACTTCCGTTCGTTCCTGTTCGCGGATCTGCTGGTCCGCTACCTTCGCTACCGCGGCTACGGCGTCACGTGGGTGATGAACGTCACCGACATCGACGACAAGATCATTCGTGGTGCAGCAGCCGAGGAGGTCTCCACTGCGGCGCTGACCGAGCGCTTCACCGCACGCTTCCTTGCCGATGCCGATGTCCTGGGCATGACGCGACCCGACGTCCTGCCTCGCGCGACCGAGCACATCGACCAGATCGTCGGGTTGGTGACGATGCTGCTCGAGAAGGGCCATGCGTACCGCACCGACGATGGCTCGATCTTCTTCCGGATCGCGAGCTGGCCCCGGTATGGCCAGCTCGCCCGGGTCGATCCGGAGGCGATGCGGGTGGGGGAGCGGGTGGAGGCTGACGAGTACGCCAAGGACGACGTCCGGGACTTCGCCCTGTGGAAGGGACCCAAGCCCGGTGAGCCATCCTGGGATACAGCGATCGGTCCCGGTCGGCCGGGTTGGCACATCGAGTGCTCGGCGATGAGCATGGCGCACCTGGGAACGTCGTTCGACATCCATACCGGGGGCGTGGACCTGGTGTTCCCGCACCACGAGGACGAGATCGCGCAGTCGGAGGCGGCGACGGGCGAGCCGTTCGTCCGCAGCTGGCTCCACTGCGCACACCTCGGGGTGGGCGGCGAGAAGATGGCCAAGTCCACCGGCAACATCGCGCGCGTCGCGGAGCTGGTGGATGCGGGCGCCTCACCGCGAGCGCTCCGCTATGCGTTGATCTCGGTCCACTACCGGGCGCCGCTCAGCTACACGGACGAGTCGCTCGCCGCCGCAGCGGCTGCCGTCGATCGGATCGATGCTCTTCTTGCCGCCCTGGCCGGCTATCGCGAGGACCACCCGGACGATCCGACGTTGCCCGCGGCCCTGGATGCGCTGCGTGACGGGTTCGAGGCCGGGCTCGACGACGACCTCAACATCTCGGCCGCGCTGGGAGCGCTGTTCGAGGGGGTCCGCGACGTCAACCGTCGGATCGACGCGAGGTCGATGTCGACCGCCGACGCGGGGCGAGCGGCCGAGCGACTGCGCGAGCTGGACACGGTACTCGGTGTCGCGGCACCGCCCGCCGACGCGCTTGAGCCAGGCCTGCAGCGCCTGCTCGACGAGCGCGCCGGGGCGCGTTCGTCTCGTGATTGGGCGGCATCCGACCGGCTGCGGGACGTGCTGCTCGAGCACGGGATCGCGGTCGAGGACACCCGGGACGGGCAGCGGTGGCGGCGGCTGGCACGGTCCGGTGGCTGATCACGGGGACGACAGGCGACCGACTCGCGAACGCCGCTCCGGCGGCAACCCGAAGGGCCAACCGCGGCCCGGCGGACGTGGCGTCCACCGACCGAACGTCCCGCGGCCGCCCAAGGATCGGGCTGCCGGCCCTGAGGGACGGCCGGGCGATCGGCCATCGGGAACGAGCGCCCGCTCCCACGGTGCATCACACGGCTCGGACGGTCTGAACCAAGGGCCGCGCGACGGCCGGCCGCATGGTGACGACCGCGGCCATCGCGGCCCGGGGTTCCGGGAGGACGGCCGACCGTACCGCAGCGACCACAGCAGCGGGCGCCATCCGTTGCGGCCGAACGACGACCGCGGTTGGCAGCCCGGTGGCGGGAAACCCGGTCGTCACCGCGGCGGCGGATACCCGGGCAGCCCAGCGATGCCCCAGAGATCGTCGGGCCGCCCAGCCCAGCGCGGGCAGCTCGGTCGCGCCGGTGAGTCGGACCAGCGCGGGCAGCCCGGTCGCGCCGGTGAGTCGGACCAGCGCGGGCAGCCCGGTCGCGCCGACCGACCGGGAGCTCGGCCGGAGACCGTCCACCACGACCATACCGAGCGGCCGGTTCGGAGGTCGTACCCGGACCGGGGGCCCGGTCGGCGGCCGCCGCCGCGAGGCCGCCCTCCGGCGCCGCTGGCCCGACCGCGACCACCGGGCCCGGAGCTGCAGCTCGCCGAGAGCCAGGACCTGGTCGCCGGGCGCCGCCCGGTCGAGGAGGCGTTTGTGGCGCGCCGCGAGGCGCACCGCCTGCTGGTTGTGCCACATCGCCGGCAGGCCCTCGAGCGGCTGGTGCTCCATGCGACCAGCCTGCGCATTCCCGTGGTCGAGGTCGAGGGCGGGTCGCTGACCGCGCTCGCTGGCTTCGATGGGCACCAGGGAGTCGCGCTCGTGGTGACATCGCGCCGATGGGCCGGGCTCGACGACATCCTGGCGCTGGCGACGCAGCGGGCTGAGCCGCCGCTGGTGCTCGCGCTGGATTCCCTCGAGGACCCTCAGAACGTGGGCACGCTGCTTCGGACCGCGGAGGCCTCCGCGGTCCACGGGGCGCTGTTCCCGACGCATCACCAGGCGCCGTTGACCCCGGCGGCCGTCAAGGCCTCGGCGGGCGCGGTGGAGCACCTGCTGTTGGCTCCCGTCGACGACCTGCCGGCCGCCCTGGCTGATCTTCACGCCCGGGGCCTGCAGGTCGTCGGCGCCGACGGCAACGCACCGCTCACCGCACACGAGGCAGACCTCCGGGGGCCGATCGCAATCGTCGTCGGCAGCGAGGGTCGCGGGCTCGGATCCGCGGTTCGACGGCGGTGTGACCTGCTGGTCAGGATCCCCATGCATGGGCGGATCGAGTCGTTCAATGCCGCGGTCGCGGGCTCGATCCTGCTCTACGAGGCCACCACGCAGCGGCGGTCAGCACGACCCGCGCAGCCGGCTGCGGCGGATACGGCGGAGCCGGGCGATGAGAATGCCGCCGGGGGTGACCCCGGTGGTCCGGTCGCAGGGGGTGCGGACGACGTCGCGAGCCCTGGATCGGGCACGTCACCGGCCGGTTCGGAGGTTTGACGCCCTGCCCGGCGGGCCGTATCATTCCCCGGCTCGCGGAGTCCTACTCTTGTTTGACGCTGCGTGCGTGCCGACGTAGCTCAATTGGCAGAGCAGCGGTTTTGTAAACCGCAGGTTCCGGGTTCGAGTCCCGTCGTCGGCTCCATAGGCACGGAACACGCGTCGGGAGCGCAAACAGACGGCGTCTCCGCGGGCCCAGATAGCTCAGCCGGCAGAGCACATCCTTGGTAAGGATGAGGTCACGGGTTCGAATCCCGTTCTGGGCTCCATCTCCCGTCAGGCGCGATGCATCTGGGGCGGTTGATCCGCCCCCAAGCGTGGAGTGAGAAGGTCCTGTGGCCAAGAAGAAGTTCGAGCGCACGAAGCCGCACGTCAACGTCGGCACGATCGGCCACATCGACCACGGCAAGACGACGCTCACCGCCGCCATCACCAAGTACCTGGCGTTGAAGGGTGACGCCGAGTACCGCGCGTTCGACTCGATCGACAACGCGCCCGAGGAGCGCGAGCGCGGGATCACGATCGCGATCGCCCACGTCGAGTACGAGACCGAGAACCGCCACTACGCGCACGTCGACTGCCCCGGGCACGCGGACTACATCAAGAACATGATCACCGGCGCGGCCCAGATGGACGGCGCGATCCTGGTGGTCGCCGCGACCGACGGCCCGATGCCCCAGACGCGCGAGCACATCCTGCTGGCGCGCCAGGTTGAGGTGCCGTACATCGTCGTGTTCCTCAACAAGGTCGACGCGGTCGACGACCCCGAGCTGCTCGACCTGGTCGAGCTCGAGGTACGCGAGCTGCTGACCAAGAACAACTTCCCGGGTGACGACATCCCGGTCATCCGCGGCTCCGCGCTCAAGGCCCTCGAGGCTCCCGACAACCCCGACGACCCGGCCTACGCTCCGATCCAGGAGCTGATGGACGCGGTCGACTCCTACATCCCGACCCCCGAGCGCCCGGTCGACAAGCCGTTCCTGATGCCGGTCGAGGACGTGTTCGGCATCAAGGGCCGGGGCACCGTCGCCACCGGCCGCGTCGAGCGCGGCGTGGTCAAGGTCGGCGAGGAGGTCGAGATCGTCGGCGTCAAGGCCACCCGCAAGGTGGTGGTCACGGGCGTCGAGATGTTCAAGAAGCTGCTCGACCAGGGCGAGGCCGGCGACAACGTGGGCTGCCTGCTGCGCGGCATCGAGCGCGACGAGATCGAGCGTGGCCAGGTGCTGGCCAAGCCCGGCTCCGTCACCCCGCACGTCAAGTTCACGGCGCAGGTCTACGTGCTGACCAAGGAGGAGGGCGGCCGCCACACCCCGTTCTACAACGGGTACCGGCCGCAGTTCTACCTGCGCACGACCGACGTCACCGGGTCCATCGGGCTGCCTGACGGCGCCGAGATGATCATGCCCGGCGACAACGTCGAGATGACCGTCGAGCTGATCACCCCGATCGCGCTCGAGGTCGGCCAGCGGTTCGCCATCCGCGAGGGTGGCCGCACCGTCGGTGCCGGCGCCATCACCAGCATCATCGAGTAACGGGAAGGCTTCATGGCCAGGGTTGAGGCGCGCCCGGTGATCCAGCTCGCTTGCACCGAGTGCAAGACGCGGAACTACACCACGCGCAAGAACAAGAAGAATGATCCCAACCGGATCGAGCTCCTCAAGTACTGCCCCCGGGAGCGGCGCCACACGCTGCACCGGGAGGCCAAGTAGGTCGCGCGCCATCCGCAGGGGCGTAGCTCAATTGGCAGAGCACCGGTCTCCAAAACCGGGAGTTGTAGGTTCGAGTCCTATCGCCCCTGCCAGCCCCCCGGTTGCCGGCCAGGCGGCCCGCGACCGCGGCGCAGCCGGGCTGGTCGCGGGATCGACAGCAAGTTGAAAAGGCATCTGTGAACCGACTTCGCACCTTCATCGCCGAATCGTGGTCCGAGCTCAAGAAGGTCACCTGGCCCGGCCGGGATCAGGTGCGCAACCTGACCGTGCTCGTGTTCGTGGTGTCATTCGTGGTCGGCCTCTACATCACGCTGGCCGACACCCTGTTCGACCAGATCATCCGCACCATCTCGAGCGCGGTCGGATGACGGAGCAGCTGACGGAGACGCGCGCGCCCGAGAAGCGCTGGTACGTGATCCACACCTACTCCGGCTACGAGAACAAGGTCAAGGCGAACCTCGAGCACCGCATCGAGTCGATGGGCATGGAGGACAAGATCTTCCAGGTGCTGGTCCCGATGGAGGACGAGATCGAGATCCGCCAGGGTCAACGACACACGGTGCAGAAGAAGGTCTACCCGGGCTACGTGCTGGTCGAGATGATCCTCGACCCCGAGTCCTGGTTCGTCGTCCGCAACACGCCGGGCGTCACGAGCTTCGTCGGCAGCGGCAACATCCCGGGGATGCGCAGCGAGCCGATCCCGCTCGACGAGACCGAGGTCAAGCAAATTCTCCGGCACATGGGCGTCGAGACGCCCAAGTTCCGAGTCGCATTCACGAAGGGTCAGAGCGTGCGCGTGACCGACGGGCCGTTCGCCGAGTTCATCGGCACGGTCGACGAGGTCAACCCCGAGCGCAACAAGCTCAAGGTCCTCGTGAGCATCTTCGGCCGAGAGACACCGGTCGAGCTCGACTTCCTTCAGGTCGAGAAGCTGTAACGAGGCAGGAGCAACCGAGAACGTGGCCAAGAAGATTCGCATCGTCCTGACGCTGCAGCTGCCGGCCGGCAAGGCGACGCCCGCCCCGCCCGTTGGTACCGCGCTGGGACCCCATGGCATCAACATCGTCGAGTTCACCAAGAGCTACAACGAGCGCACGGCGGACAAGGCGGGCCAGGTCATCCCGGCCCAGATCACGATCTTCGAGGATCGCTCGTTCACGTTCGTGCTCAAGACCCCGCCCGCGGCGGACCTGCTGCGGAAGGCAGCGGGCATCGACAAGGGCTCGTCGACCGCCAGGCGCGAGATGGTCGGCACCGTCACCCGTGACCAGGTGCGCACGATCGCCGAGACGAAGATGCCCGACCTCAACGTCAACGACATCGAGGCCGGGATGAAGGTCGTCGAGGGCACCGCCCGAAGCATGGGCATCGAGGTGGTCGGCTAGGTCGGCCTCCAGCCGGACCAGCAACGACGCCGGGAGCGACCCCGGACCGGCGTCCACCAGCAGGGGCAGGTCCACGGACCGAAGGAGAGCAGCAACGATGGCACACGGCAAGCGTTACCAGGACGCCGCGAAGCTGGTCGATCGTACCCAGGCCTACCCGATCGGGGAAGCGGTCGCGATCGCGAAGCAGACCTCGAACGTCAAGTTCGACGCATCGGTGGAGGCGCACCTCCGGTTGGGCGTCGACCCCCGCCACGCCGACCAGATGGTTCGTGGGACCGTGGCCCTGCCCCACGGAACCGGAAAGGTGGTCCGGGTGGCCGTGTTCGCCCAGGGCGAGAAGGCACAGGAGGCGCTCGCGGCAGGAGCCGACGAGGTCGGGGCCGAGGACCTGGTCAAGAAGATCGAGGCCGGCTGGCTCGAGTTCGACGTCGCGCTCGCGGCACCCGATGTGATGGGTCAGGTCGGCCGGCTCGGCCGCATCCTCGGCCGTCGCGGCCTCATGCCCAACCCCAAGTCGGGCACGATCACGTTCGACCTCGACCGGGCGGTCAAGGAGGTCAAGGGCGGTCGCGTCGAGTTCAAGGTCGACAAGAGCGCGATCATCCACGTGCCGTTCGGCAAGTCGAGCTTCGAGGAGCAGCAGCTGCTCGAGAACCTCGCCACCCTGGTCGATGCGGTCAACCGGGCCAAGCCGGCGGGCGCCAAGGGCCAGTACCTGCGCACCCTCAGCATCGCCACCACGATGGGCCCGGGCATCCGGGTCGACATCGCGGACGCCCTCGCGGCCGCACAGGCCTAGAGGGGCTATCATCGGTCGCCCCCGTCGGGCCGGTCCGCGACCCTGGTCGCGCCCGGTATCCCGGTCGGGGACGAGATCAACACGGACGGACAGCCGCAGACAGCCTGCGCCCGACGGCCGCCGCGCGATCGCGAGATCGAGCTGACGGCCAGGGCTTGATCCGCCGGTACGGATCGGCCGCCCCGCGAGGGGATCGGCCGGGGACGACGGCGAGCACGCCGAGGCAGGACATCGAGCCACCTCCCGGTGGGTCGCGACCCCTGCACCCGTGGCCCGTCGCAGGGGTTTGCACCGGTCGAACCGGCGCACCCACCGCCGCGCGCCGGCTGCGCGCCGTAGCAAGGAGGTCGAGAGAGGCTAGATGCCGACCGAGGCCAAGCGAGAGACGGTCGAGGAGCTGCGCGCCCAGCTGGACGCGAGCCACACCATGATCGTGTCCGAGTACCGCGGCCTCAAGGTGAAGGAGATCGGCGAGATCCGGCGCGCGTTGCGCAAGCAGGGCGTGAGCTACCGGGTCGTCAAGAACCGCCTGATGCGGATCGCGGCGCAGGAAACTGCCGTGGCCGAGGCGCTCCCGCCCATGCTGACCGGTCCGACGGCCATTGCCTTCGGCACGGACGAGGCGGGGACTGCCAAAGCGGTGATCGACGCGACGCGCCCCTACCGGATCGTCAAGATCACCGGCGGCGTGCTCGGAGGCAAGGTGATCGACGCCGACGGAGTCACGCGCCTCGCGGCGCTGCCCTCGCGCGAGGTGCTCCTCGCCGAGGCGATCGGGGCCATCGCTGCCCCGATGTCGACGACCGCCGGGTTGTTCGACGCCCCGATGCGCGACGTTGTGGGGCTCGTCCAGGCCCTGATCGATCAGCGCGAAGCCGCCTGACCCTCACCTCGAGACACCCGTGCCCCGATGCGGGCACCCATCACCAGGAGTGACGACAAGACATGGCCACATTGACCCCTGATCAGCTGCTCGAGGCGTTCGAGAAGATGACCGTGCTCGAGCTTTCGGAGTTCAAGCAGAAGTTCGAGGATCGCTTCGGCGTCACGGCCGCTGCCCCGGTGGCCGTTGCCGCCGCCGCGCCCGCCGCTGCCGCTACCGCAGACGTCGTCGAGGAGCAGACCGAGTTCTCGGTCGTGCTCGCCGAAGTCGGCCCCAACAAGATCCCGGTGATCAAGGTCGTCCGGGAGCTGACCGGCCTGGGCCTCAAGGAGGCCAAGGATCTGGTCGACGCCGCGCCCAAGGCCGTCAAGGAAGGCGTGGCCAAGGACGAGGCCGAGAAGGTCAAGGCAGCCCTCGAGGAGCAGGGCGCCAAGGCCGAGATCAAGTAGCTCGCTGCCGAGCAGGCCGCCCAGGCGACCGCTCGCAAGAGCGTCGCCTGGTCCCGCTGCGGTGGGGACTACCATCCCATGGCCCGAAGGCGGTGACCCACCGGTCATCGCCTGTCGCCGTCTGGCCCGCTTGACACAGGGTCGGAACGCGGTATCCTACTCCTTCTGTGAGCGCGGCCGTCCCCCCTCCTCCCACCTCCGTCAAGGAGCGGTCCTTCATGCTGTCCGTCTCGTCGGCCCCCCTTGCGACCACGCCCTCCGGCCGTCTCTCCTACGCCCGGATCGCTGAGGTTCGCGACGGGATCAGCGTCGACAAGTTCGAGGTGCCCAACCTCATCGAGCTCCAGCTCGAGTCCTTCAAGTGGTTCATCGACAAGGGCCTCCGGGACCTGTTCGACGAGATCAGCCCGATCAAGGACTTCACGGGCAAGGTCATGGAACTCCAGTTCCTCGACTATGAGTTCGGTACGCCGAAGTACTCCGAGGAGGAGTGCCGCACCAAGGACCTGACCTTCAGCCGACCGCTGTACGTCAACGTCGAGCTCCTCATCAAGGAGACGGGCGAGATCCAGCGCCAGCGCGTCTACATGGGTGACTACCCATGGATGTCGGACATGGGGACGTTCGTGATCAACGGCGCCGAGCGGGTCGTCGTCAGCCAGCTGGTCCGCTCGCCGGGCGTCTACTACAGCGAGGTCGAGGACCCCGCGTCGGGACGGATGCTGTTCTCGGCGAAGGTCATTCCCAACCGGGGCGCCTGGCTGGAGTTCGAGACCAACAACAAGGACCAGCTGTGGGTCAAGGTCGATCGCAAGCGCAAGATCGCGGCGACCACCCTCCTGCGCGCGGTGGGCTACGAGACCGACGAGGACATCTCGGCCCTGTTCGGCACGGTCGACATCGACCCGGAGCATCCGTTCGTCGCCAACACCCTGGACAAGGACGTCACCAAGACGCCGGGTGAGGCGCTGATCGAGGTCTACAAGAAGCTCCGCCCGGGCGACCCGCCCACGGGCGACAACGCCCGCCAGCTGGTCGAGAGCCTGTTCTTCAACTTCCGGCGCTACGACCTCGGTCGGGTCGGTCGGTACAAGTTCAACAAGAAGCTCGACGCGATCGCCGAACGGATGGGCATCGAGCTTCCCCGCGAGGAACGCACGATCACGCGCGAGGACATCGCCGCCATCGTCGGCCACCTCATCGAGTCCAACCGCGGACTCCATCCCAAGGACGACATCGACCATCTCGGCAACCGCCGGATCCGCGCAAACGGCGAGCTGATCCAGAACGCGTTCCGGATCGGCCTGCTGCGCATGGAGCGCGTTGTCCGCGAGCGCATGACGATCCAGGAGATCGACAAGGCCACCCCGAACGCGCTCATCAACATCCGGCCGGTCGTGGCCGCGATGAAGGAGTTCTTCGGCGGCAGCCAGCTCTCGCAGTTCATGGACCAGACCAACCCGCTGGCCGAGCTGACCTCGAAGCGGCGCCTGTCCGCGCTGGGTCCTGGTGGCCTGTCGCGCGAGCGCGCCGGGTTCGACGTCCGCGACGTGCACCACAGCCACTATGGTCGGATCTGCCCGATCGAGACGCCCGAGGGTCCGAACATCGGCCTGATCGGGTCGCTGGCGACGTACGGGCGAATCAACGCCTACGGGTTCATCGAGACGCCCTATCGGAAGGTCAAGCGGACGGTGGCGCACAGCGATCCGCAGCTGCTCGAGTACGAGGCGGGTGCCGACGTCGTCGGCAAGGACGGCAAGGTCATCCTGGCCAAAGGCAAGGCGTTCACCGAGGCCGCGCGCAAGGAGCTGGCGCGCCAGAAGGCGCAGGCGTTCCCGATCCGGCCGATCGTGACCGACGAGATCGAGTACCTCCCCGCGGACGAGGAAGAGGAGCACGTCGTCGCGCAGGCCAACGCGCCGCTCGATGAGGGCGGCCACTTTGCCGCCGAGAAGGTTCCGTCGCGATACCGCGACACGTTTCCCGAGGCCCGACCCGACCAGATCGAGTACATGGACGTCAGCCCCAAGCAGGTCGTCTCGGTGGCTACCGCCCTGATCCCATTCCTCGAGCATGACGACGCCAACCGCGCCCTCATGGGCTCGAACATGCAGCGCCAGGCGGTCCCCCTCCTGGAGCCCGAGGCCCCGATCGTGGGCACCGGCATGGAGGCGCGCGCGGCGCGTGACTCGGGCCAGGTCGTGGTCGCCCGCCAGCCGGGCGTGGTCACGAGCGTGACCGCCGAGCGGGTGCAGGTCGAGGCCGACTCCGGTGAGCTCGACGAGTACCGCCTGCGCAAGTTCGTGCGCAGCAACCAGGGCACGTGCATCAACCAGCGGCCGATCGTGACGGTCGGCCAGCGGGTGGACGCCGGCGACGCGGTCGCCGACTCCTCGTCGACCGACGGCGGCGAGCTGGCTCTCGGCCGGAACGTCCTCGTGGCGTTCATGAGCTGGGAGGGCGGCAACTACGAGGACGCGATCGTGATCAGCGAGCGTCTCGTGCGCGACGACCTGTTCACCAGCATCCACATCGAGAAGCACGAGATCGAGTCCCGGGACACCAAGCTCGGGCCCGAGGAGATCACCCGCGACATCCCCAACGTCGGCGAGGAGGCCCTCAAGGACCTCGACGAGGAGGGAATCGTCTACATCGGTGCCGAGGTTCGGCCCGGCGACATCCTGGTCGGCAAGATCACGCCCAAGGGCGAGACCGAGCTGACCGCGGAGGAGCGCCTGCTCCGCGCGATCTTCGGCGAGAAGGCGCGCGAGGTGAAGGACTCCTCGCTCCGCCTGCCGCACGGCGAGCGTGGCAAGGTGGTCGAGATCCGCGAGTTCCGCCGCGAGTGGAACGACGACCTGCAGCCGGGCGTGAACCGCCTGGTCCGCGTGTCGGTCGCGCAGAAGCGGAAGGTCTCGGTCGGCGACAAGATGGCCGGCCGCCACGGCAACAAGGGCGTGATCGCCAAGGTGCTGCCGATGGAGGACATGCCCTTCCTGCCGGACGGCACGCCCGTCGACATCATCCTCAACCCGCTCGGCGTGCCGAGCCGGATGAACATCGGCCAGATCCTGGAGACTCATCTCGGCTGGGCCCTGTCGACAATGGGGTACCGCGCCGCGACCCCCGTGTTCGACGGGGCGTCGGAGCAGCAGATCGCGGAGGCGCTCAAGGCTGCCGGTCTGCCCAAGGACGGCAAGATCGCGCTTCGCGATGGCCGGACAGGTGAACAGTTCGACCGTGTCATCACCGTCGGCCAGATCTACATGCTCAAGCTGCACCACCTGGTCGAGGACAAGATCCACGCCCGGTCCACCGGCCCGTACAGCCTGATCACACAGCAGCCGCTGGGTGGCAAGGCGCAGTTCGGCGGCCAGCGGTTCGGGGAGATGGAGGTCTGGGCCCTGGAGGCGTACGGCGCTGCCAACATTCTCCAGGAGCTGCTCACTGTGAAGTCGGACGACGTCGTCGGGCGCGTCCAGACATACGAGGCGATCGTGAAGGGCGAGGAGATCCTGCCTCCGAGGGTCCCGGAGTCGTTCAAGGTCCTGATCAAGGAGCTCCGCAGCCTCGGCCTCAACGCCGAGATCCTCGATCACAACGACGAGGAGATCCCGTTGGCCGAGGACGACGCGTCGGGCTATCTGCTGCCCGATCTCGGCGGGATCAACCTCGCCGGGTTCGAGGACTAGTCGCCACCAACCGTTCCACGCGGGGTTGGCGTCCGGCCGGCCCGACCCCGCTCGCACCACCCGCACACCGCGCCGCCCAGGCCGCGTCGGCGCAGAGGAGACCGATGCTCGAGGTCAACAACTTCTCGGCGATCCGTATCTCGCTGGCCAGTCCCGACCAGATCCGGGAGTGGTCCAAGGGCGAGGTCACGAAGCCCGAGACCATCAACTACCGGACGCTCAAGCCCGAGAAGGACGGCCTGTTCGACGAGCGGATCTTCGGACCCACTCGCGACTGGGAGTGCTACTGCGGCAAGTACAAGCGGATCCGGTACAAGGGAATCATCTGCGACAAGTGCGGCGTGGAGGTCACGCGCTCCAAGGTGCGCCGCGAGCGGATGGGCCACATCCAGCTGGCCAGCCCCGTCAGCCACATCTGGTACTTCAAGGGGACCCCGAGCAGGCTCGGGATCCTGCTCGACATCAGCCCCCGCAACCTCGAGCGGATCCTGTACTTCGCCCTGTACATCGTCACCCATATTGACGAGGAGGCCCGGCAGCGCGCGCTCAAGGCGCTCGACGAGGAGGCGGAGGGCCGCGGCGGTGCCGGCGGCGAACGGCTGGCGGAGCTCGAGACGACCCTCAAGGCCGACATCAACAGCAAGCGCGACGAGCTCAAGGCGGCCCTCGAGGCGACGCGGCAGGAGCTCGAGGCGCAGCGCACCACGCGTACCGAGGAGATCGCACGCGAGGCCCAGACGGTCGAGGCCGCCCTCAAGGCACTGGGAACCGGTGTTGCCGAGGACACGATCGCGTTCGCGCCCACGGGTGAGGTCGTGGTCGCCGCGGGCGAGAAGGGTGGCAAGGACGCCACCGCCCGCCTGCGCAAGATCGTTGCCGCGGAGACAGAGCGGGTGACGGCCGAGCTCAAGCAGCGAGAGGCCGACGAGGAGACGAGCACCGAGCAGAAGGTCCAGGACCTCGTGGCCGCCATGGACGAGAGCCTGGCTGCCGAGCGCGAGAGCCTGGCCGCCGAGGCGCAGGGGCAGAAGGACGAGCTGCGCCGTGCCCGCGACGAGATCGAGGGCCTCAAGCCGCTCCAGACGATCGGCGAGCTCGAGTTCCGCCAGCTCGACGAGAAGTACGGTTCGGGCTCGCGAACCGGTCGCATCTTCTGGGCCGGAATGGGCGCCGAGGCCGTCCGCGACATCATCGTCCGGATGGATCTTGACGAGCTGTCGCGTCAGCTCCACGCGGAGGTTCGCACAAGCTCGGGGCAGCGGCGCAAGAAGGCCATCAAGCGTCTCCGCCTGATCGAGGCGTTCCGGCGCTCCGGCAACCGACCGGAGTGGATGATCCTGTCGGTGCTGCCCGTGATCCCGCCGGACCTGCGACCCATGGTCCAGCTCGACGGTGGCCGCTTCGCCACGTCGGATCTCAACGACCTCTACCGCCGCGTCATCAATCGCAACAATCGGCTCAAGCGGCTGCTCGAGCTGGGTGCCCCCGAGATCATCATCCGCAACGAGAAGCGGATGCTGCAGGAGGCGTGCGACGCGCTGATCGACAATGGGCGCCGCGGTCGCGCGATCGCGGGCACCGGCAACCATCGGCTCAAGAGCCTGTCCGACATGCTCAAGGGCAAGCAGGGCCGGTTCCGCCAGAACCTGCTCGGCAAGCGTGTCGACTACTCCGGCCGGTCGGTCATCGTGGTCGGGCCCGAGCTGCGGCTGCACCAGTGCGGCCTGCCCAAGAAGATGGCGCTCGAGCTGTTCAAGCCGTTCGTCATGCGCGAGCTGGTGGAGAAGGGCTTCGCCCACAACATCAAGAGCGCCAAGCGCATCGTGGAGCGGGTGCGACCCGAGGTCTGGGACGTGCTCGAGGAGGTGATCCAGGATCACCCCGTGCTCCTCAACCGCGCCCCGACGCTGCACCGCCTCGGCATCCAGGCCTTCATGCCCGTGCTGGTCGAGGGGTCGGCGATCCAGATCCACCCGCTCGTGTGCACCGCGTTCAACGCCGACTTCGATGGCGACCAGATGGCGGTCCACGTCCCGCTGTCCTCGGCCGCCCAGGACGAGGCGCGGGCAATGATGCTCTCGACCACAAACCTGCTGTCGCCAGCTGATGGATCGCCGGTCGTGGCGCCGACCCAGGACATGGTGCTCGGCTGCTACTACCTGACCATGGACGGGCCGTCGGTGCGAAGCCGCGCGGTCCACGCGTTCGCGACCGAGGACGACGCGATCATCGCCTACGAGCTCGGGGCCCGCGGGCTGGAGACGACCAGCCGGATCTCGACCGAACGCGAGGAGGGTGCCGAGGAGTCGGCTGTCAAGCACACGGGGGCCAAGGTCGGACTCCACGAGGCCGTGGACGTTGTGGTCAAGGCCTGGGACCCGGAGACGGAGACGCTGGTCGACCAGCCCGTGCGCACGACTGTCGGTCGGATCCTGTTCAACCGGATCCTCCCCGAGCCCCTGCGCTACGCCAACGAACCGATGAAGCGCGCCGATCTCAAGCGCCTGGTGGACACGTGCTACCGGCGACTTGGGGCGATCGAGACCGCCCACATGGTGGACGGGATCAAGGGCGTCGGTTTCAAGTTCGCGACCCGCGGCGGGCTCACCATCGGCCTGTGGGACATCGTCGTGCCCCAGGCCAAGAAGGAGCTGCTCGCCGGTGCGGACGAGGCCGTGGCCTCCATCGACCGCCAGTTCCAGCGCGGCCTGATCACGGACGACGAGCGCTACGAGCAGGTCGTGGAGCTCTGGCAGCGGATCACCAAGGACGTCTCCGACAAGATGATGGCGTCGCTGGGCGACGAGAACCCGGTGCGGATGATGACCGACTCCGGTGCCCGTGGAAACAAGGGCAACATCGGTCAGCTGGGCGCCATGCGGGGCCTGATGGCCGACCCATCGGGCCGGATCATCGACGTGCCCGTGCGGAGCAACTTCCGCGAGGGCATGACCGTCCTCGAGTACTTCATCAGCACGCACGGCGCCCGCAAGGGCCTGGCGGACACCGCGCTCCGAACCGCCGACTCGGGCTACCTGACGCGACGCCTGGTGGATGTCGCCCAGGACGTCATCACGCGCGAGGACGACTGCGGCACGGAGGAGGGGAGCTGGATCATCCGGGCCGAGTCCTCGGAGGAGCCGGACGCGTTCCAGCGACGGCTCGTCGGGCGCCTCGCCGCGGCCGATCTTGCGGATCCCCGTGTGAAGGTCAAGAAGGGCCAGACCCCGCCTCTCCTGGTCGCTCGCAACGACATGGTCACCGAGGACCTCGCCAAGGTGATCGACGATTCAGGCATCGACGAGGTTCTGGTTCGCTCGCCGCTGGCGTGCGAGTCACGGCATGGCGTGTGTCGAATGTGCTACGGCCGCAACCTGGCCACCGGCGACATGATCGGGATCGGCGAGGCGGTGGGCATCATCGCCGCCCAATCGATTGGCGAGCCGGGCACGCAGCTCACGATGCGGACGTTCCACACGGGCGGCGTCGCCGGCCAGGACATCACGCAGGGCCTGCCGCGCGTCGAGGAGCTGTTCGAGGCTCGTGTTCCGAAGGGCAAGGCCGAGATCAGTCATATCGACGGCATCGTCGAGGTCATCAGCGGCGAGGCCGGGCGCAAGGTCAAGGTGACCAGCCGCGAGGCGTTCGACACTCCCGTGGTCCTGCCCAAGGGCGCCGAGCTGCTCGCCGCGCCCGGTGATCTCGTCGAGGCCAACCAGACCCTGGCCAAGGGCGAGGCCGGGGATGTCGTGGTGGCGGAGAAGGGTTTCCTCGCCGAGACGAGCGACGGGCTCGTGGTCCGTTCCGAGGACGTGGTGGAACGCGAGTACGCCATCCCCCACAGCGCCAAGCTGCTGGTCGAGGACGGCCGGGAGATCCGGGCCGGCGATGCCATCACCGACGGGCCGATCAACCCACAGGAGTACCTCGAGACCCGTGGCAAGGACGCCGTCCAGCGCTACCTGGTGAAGGAGGTTCAGCGGGTCTACCGGAGCCAGGGCGTCACGATCAACGACAAGCACATCGAGATCATCGTCCGGCAGATGCTCAAGAAGGTCCGGATCGACCAGCCGGGCGACTGCGAGCAGCTGCCGACCGAGCTCGTCGATCGGCTCGACTTCGAGGAGGCCAACAACCGCGTGCTCTCGGAGGGCGGCGAGCCGGCGACCGCACAGACGGTGCTCCTGGGCGTCACCAAGGCGTCGCTCAACACCTCGTCGTTCCTGGCCGCGGCGTCCTTCCAGGAGACGACCCGGGTGCTCACCGAGGCCGCCATCAACGGTGCCAAGGACCACCTGATCGGGCTCAAGGAGAACGTGATCATCGGCAAGCTCATCCCGGCCGGGACGGGCGCGCCGCAGAACATCGCGGCCCTCAAGGAACGGCAGCGTCGTGAGGCGTTGGAGGCACTGGCCGGCGAGGCCATCGAGGGACTCGGCGAAGCCGAGTACAACCCGTTCCTCGAGGATGGCGAGCGGCCGTCGGACGACGACGCCGCGGGACTCGCGCTCGCGGCCACGATCGCCGGTGCCGAGGATGACGGGGCGGATGCCAACCCGTTCCTGTCGGAGCCCAAGGACGAGCCGGACGAGGAGAAGGAGGAGCAGAAACCGGAGTTCAACCCGTTCCTCGCCGATGCGTCGGAGGAGGGCTGAGGGGAGAGCCTGGTCCCGCGCGAGGCCGATTGACACTCAATTCGGGCCGCTGCTACACTCCGCGCTCGTGGCTTCGACCAGGGGCCTCGGTGCTTCGTGCGCCGTTGAACCCGGATCGAGCGCCCGGGCGGACCCTGGCCACGACCCGGCGCAAGGGTCCACTGCCTTCGATCACTGACCTGACAAGATACTGAAAGGAGCCGCGTCTCCGTGCCGACCATCAGCCAGCTCGTGCGCCACGGACGGAAGCCGAAGATCGAGAAGGTCAAGGCTCCCGCGCTGCGCAAGAACTGGAACAGCCTGCGCCAGCGACAGGTGCCGATCCCGGGTGCTCCCCAGAAGCGCGGCGTCTGCCTGCAGGTTCGAACGATGACTCCGAAGAAGCCGAACTCGGCGCTTCGGAAGATCGCGCGCGTGCGGCTCACCAACCAGATGGAGGTCACGGCCTACATCCCCGGTGTCGGCCACAACCTCCAGGAGCACTCCGTGGTGCTGGTGCGCGGTGGCCGGGTCAAGGACCTGCCGTCCGTCAAATACCACATCATCCGGGGGACGCTCGACGCCGCCGGGGTCAAGGACCGCAAGCAGGGGCGCTCCAAGTACGGGGCGAAGGCCTCTGCCGGGTTGGGGAAGTAGCAGAATGCCGCGTCGTACGTCGATCCCCCGCAAGGCCAAGTACCAGGCCGACTCGACCCGGGTCACGGATCGCTTCCGCGCCAAGCTGATGCGCGACGGGAAGCGGACCCTGTCCGACCGAATCCTGCGCCAGGCCCTGGCACGCGCCGAGTTCCAGGCCGATCGGCCGGGCCTCGAGGTGCTCGAGGCGGCCCTCCGCAACGCAACGCCGATCATCGAGGTCAAGCCTCGCCGCGTCGGTGGCGCCACCTATCAGGTCCCGGTCGAGATCCGGGGCGATCGTCGTCTGTCGCTCGGCGTGCGCTGGCTCGTCCAGGCCGCGCGCAAGCGAAGCGGCAAGAGCATGAGCGACAAGCTTGCCGGCGAGTTCGTCGATGCCATGAACGGCCTCGGCGCGGCGGTGAAGCGACGTGAGGATACGCACAAGATGGCAGAGGCGAACCGCGCCTTCAGCCACTTCAAGTGGTAGTCCAGGCCGAGAGGAGCCAGACCACCGTGGCACGCACGGTTCCGCTCGCCAAGACGCGGAACATCGGAATCATCGCCCATATCGACGCGGGCAAGACGACCGTCACCGAGCGGATCCTGTTCTATACGAAGCGGATCTACAAGCTCGGCGAGGTCCATGAGGGCGCGGCCACCATGGACTGGATGCCCCAGGAGCAGGAGCGCGGCATCACGATCACTGCCGCGGCAACGACCTGCTTCTGGAACGATCATCGCGTCAACATTATCGATACGCCCGGGCACGTGGACTTCACGGTCGAGGTCGAGCGCAGCCTTCGCGTGCTCGACGGCGCGGTCGTGGTGTTCGACGGGGTCGCGGGGGTGGAGCCGCAGTCGGAGACGGTCTGGCGCCAGGCAGATCGCTACCGCGTGCCGCGCATCTGCTTCATCAACAAGCTCGATCGCACCGGTGCCAACTTCTGGCAGGACGTGGACATGATCCGCGATCGCCTGGGCGTGAAGCCGGTGCCGATCCAGATCCCGATCGGGAGCGAGGACACGTTCCGGGGCATCGTCGACCTGGTGCGCATGCGGGCGCTGGTGTGGCGCGACGACCTGGGCGACACATTCGACGAGATCGACATCCCGGCCGACCTGGTCGACGAGGCAGCGAAGTACCGAGACGCGCTCGTCGAGGCCGTCGCCGACGTGGACGACGAGCTCGCGCACAAGTACCTCGAGGGCGAGGAGATCACCGAGGCCGAGATCAAGCACGGCATCCGGCTGGCCACGCTCCAGTACAAGTGGGTGCCGATCCTGTGCGGCTCGGCACTCCGCAACAAGGGCGTCCAGCCGATGCTTGACGCGGTCGTTGACTACCTGCCGTCGCCCCTCGACGTGCCGCCGGTCATCGGCCTGGACCCGCGCACCGGCGCCGAGGTCCTGCGCACCGTCGACGACAGCGAGCCGTTCGCCGCGCTGACGTTCAAGATCGCGGCCGACCCGTTCGTGGGCAAGCTGGCCTTCTTCCGCGTCTACTCGGGCACGCTCAAGTCGGGCTCGTACGTGCTCAACGCGACCAAGGGTCGCAAGGAGCGCATCGGCCGCATCCTCCAGATGCACGCCAACCACCGGGAGGAGATCGAGGAGGTCTACGCGGGTGACATCGCGGCCGCCGTCGGTCTCAAGGAATCGTTCACGGGCGACACGTTGGCGGACCCGGCTCATCCCGTGATCCTGGAGTCGATGACGTTCCCGGAGCCGGTGATCGAGGTCGCCATCGAGCCCAAGACCAAGGCCGACCAGGACAAGCTGGGGGTCGCGCTCCAGCGGCTCGCCGAGGAGGACCCGACGTTCCGGGTCAAGACCGACGAGGAGTCCGGGCAGACGCTGATCGCCGGCATGGGTGAGCTGCACCTCGACGTGCTGGTGGATCGGATGGTCCGGGAGTTCCGGGTTGCCGCCAACGTCGGCAAGCCGCAGGTGTCGTATCGCGAGACGGTCCGCCGCGCCGCTGAGGGCAATGGACGGTTCATCCGCCAGACCGGCGGCAAGGGCCAGTACGGCCATGTCGTGCTGACGCTGGAGCCGGGCGAAAAGGGCAGCGGCTTCGAGTTCGTGGACAAGATCGTGGGCGGGACCATCCCGCGCGAGTACATGCGCGCGGTCGAGCACGGGATCCGCGAGACCCTCGATACCGGCGTCTATGCCGGCTACCCGATGGTCGACGTCAAGACGACCGTCCACGACGGCTCGTACCACGAGGTCGACTCGTCAGAGATGGCGTTCAAGATCGCCGCGTCGATGGCGGTCAAGGCCGCGGTCGAGAGGGCGAGGCCGGTGGTGCTCGAGCCGATGATGCACGTCGAGGTGACGATGCCCGAGGAGTTCATGGGCGACGTCATCGGCGACCTCAACAGCCGGCGTGGCCAGATCGAGGGCATGGATCCGCGTGGATCGACGCAGGTCGTCCGTTCGGCCGTGCCGCTGGCCGAGATGTTCGGGTACGCCACGGACCTGCGGTCGATGACCCAGGGTCGGGCCAGCTATTCCATGGAGCTCAGCCACTACGCCGAGGTTCCCTCGAACCTCGCGGCGGAGCTCGTTGCGAAGTCGAAGGTTTAACAAGGGTCGGCTCGCCCCGAGCGAGCGAGCAGCAGGGAGTCCACCGGGACATGGCCAAGAAGAAGTTCGAGCGCACGAAGCCGCACGTCAACGTCGGCACGATCGGCCACATCGACCACGGCAAGACGACGCTCACCGCCGCCATCACCAAGTACCTGGCGTTGAAGGGTGACGCCGAGTACCGCGCGTTCGACTCGATCGACAACGCGCCCGAGGAGCGCGAGCGCGGGATCACGATCGCGATCGCCCACGTCGAGTACGAGACCGAGAACCGCCACTACGCGCACGTCGACTGCCCCGGGCACGCGGACTACATCAAGAACATGATCACCGGCGCGGCCCAGATGGACGGCGCGATCCTGGTGGTCGCCGCGACCGACGGCCCGATGCCCCAGACGCGCGAGCACATCCTGCTGGCGCGCCAGGTTGAGGTGCCGTACATCGTCGTGTTCCTCAACAAGGTCGACGCGGTCGACGACCCCGAGCTGCTCGACCTGGTCGAGCTCGAGGTACGCGAGCTGCTGACCAAGAACAACTTCCCGGGTGACGACATCCCGGTCATCCGCGGCTCCGCGCTCAAGGCCCTCGAGGCTCCCGACAACCCCGACGACCCGGCCTACGCTCCGATCCAGGAGCTGATGGACGCGGTCGACTCCTACATCCCGACCCCCGAGCGCCCGGTCGACAAGCCGTTCCTGATGCCGGTCGAGGACGTGTTCGGCATCAAGGGCCGGGGCACCGTCGCCACCGGCCGCGTCGAGCGCGGCGTGGTCAAGGTCGGCGAGGAGGTCGAGATCGTCGGCGTCAAGGCCACCCGCAAGGTGGTGGTCACGGGCGTCGAGATGTTCAAGAAGCTGCTCGACCAGGGCGAGGCCGGCGACAACGTGGGCTGCCTGCTGCGCGGCATCGAGCGCGACGAGATCGAGCGTGGCCAGGTGCTGGCCAAGCCCGGCTCCGTCACCCCGCACGTCAAGTTCACGGCGCAGGTCTACGTGCTGACCAAGGAGGAGGGCGGCCGCCACACCCCGTTCTACAACGGGTACCGGCCGCAGTTCTACCTGCGCACGACCGACGTCACCGGGTCCATCGGGCTGCCTGACGGCGCCGAGATGATCATGCCCGGCGACAACGTCGAGATGACCGTCGAGCTGATCACCCCGATCGCGCTCGAGGTCGGCCAGCGGTTCGCCATCCGCGAGGGTGGCCGCACCGTCGGTGCCGGCGCCATCACCAGCATCATCGAGTAGGGACCGAGATGGCGAAGCAGCGGATCAGGATCCGCCTCAAGGCCTACGACCACCGACTGCTCGACCAGTCGGCCGCGCAGATCGTGGAGACGGCGCAGCGCACGGGCGCTGACGTCGTCGGTCCCGTGCCGCTGCCGACCCGGATCGAGAAGTTCACGGTGTTGCGCTCGCCGTTCATCGACAAGGACTCCCGGGAGCAGTTCGAGATCCGCACCCATAAGCGGCTGATCGACATCCTGGACCCGTCGTCGAAGACGGTCGACGCCCTGATGCGGCTCAGCCTTGCGGCTGGTGTCGACATCGAGATCAAGATGTGATGAGCCAGCACACGATCGGCCTCATCGGCCGCAAGGTCGGCATGACGCAGCTGTTCCAGCCGGACGGCACCATGGTGGCGGTCTCGGTGGTCGAGGTGACGCCGAACACGGTAACCAAGCTGCGGACGTCCGAGCGCGACGGCTATACGGCCGTCCAGCTCGGCGCGGGCGAGCGCCGGCGGCTGACGAAGCCCGTTGCCGGCCAGCTCAGGGACCTGCCGCGGGTGGCCGCCATGCGCGAGTTCCGCCTGGACAGCGCTGATGGCTACGAGGTCGGGCAGCAGCTCGCGGTCGGCGATGTGTTCGCCGAGGGCGACCTGGTCGACGTGACCGGGGTCTCGAAGGGGAAGGGCTTCGCTGGCACCGTGAAGCGCCATCACTTCCACCGCGGCCCCAAGACCCACGGCTCGGACAGCTATCGCAGGCCCGGTTCGATCGGGCCCGGCACCACGCCCGGACGGGTCTACAAGGGCCTGCGGATGGGCGGCCACATGGGCCAGGAGCGGGTCACCATCAAGAAGCTGCGCGTCGTCCGCGTGGACGCGGACCGGAACCTGGTCCTCGTTCGCGGATCGGTGCCCGGGGCACCCGGCGCGCTGACGTTCGTCAAGAAGGCCTGACCATGCCCAAGACCACGCTCTATGACAGGACCGGCGCCACGCTCGGCAGCGTGGACCTGGCGGAGACCCTGTTCGCCGCTCCGGTGAACGAGGCCGTCCTGTACCAGGCCGCGATCGCCCAGATGGCAGGTCGTCGCATCGGCACCCACGACACCCGCACTCGAGGCGAGGTCCGCGGCGGTGGCCGCAAGCCGTACCGCCAGAAGGGGACGGGCCGGGCGCGGCAGGGATCGCGCACGGCGCCGCACTATCGCGGCGGTGGCGCGGTGTTCGGTCCGCATCCGCGCTCGTACGCACAGCGGCTGCCCAAGAAGATGCGGCGCATCGCGCTGCGCTCGGCGCTGACCTCCAAGCTCGGCGACGACGCGATCCGCGTGGTCGACCGCTTCGGCATGGCGGAGGAGCCCAAGACCCGGGCCCTGGTCTCCGTCCTCGAGGCGCTCGGCGCCGGTGACGGGCACGCTCGACGCGTGCTCGTGGTCGCGCCCGCCAAGGACGAGCCGCTCGTGCGCTCGGCCGCCAACCTGCCGTCGGTGTCGGTGATCCTGGCCGACTCGCTCAACGTGGTCGACCTGCTCAACGCCGATGCCGTGCTGATCGAGCAGCCCGCGCTTGCTCGCATGGAAGAGGTGTACGCGTGAGCGAGCTGAGCGCCGCCGACATCATCCTGCGACCCGTGATCTCCGAGAAGTCGATCGACGAGTCGGGCCGGGGCAAGTACACGTTCGCCGTCCACGAGAAGGCCAACAAGATCCAGATCAAGGCCGCCGTCGAGGAGCTCTATCGCAAGGAGAAGGTGACCGTTGTCGCCGTCAACGTGCTGACCTCGAAGGCCAAGGAGAAGCACCGAGGCACCCGTCGCGGCCGGATCGTCGGCTACACGTCCTCGTGGCGTAAGGCCATCGTCACGCTGGCCCCTGGCCAGAAGATCGAATTCTTCGAGGGGGTGTAGGGATGCCGCTCCGAAGCTACAAGGCGACCTCTCCCGGCCGTCGCTGGATGACCCGGTCGACGTTCGAGGAGATCACCACCGACAAGCCTCACAAGCCGCTGCTCGAACCCCAGAAGCGGGGCTCGGGCCGCAACAACCAGGGGCGGCGGACCGTCCGCCACCGCGGTGGTGGCGAGAAGGCGCATTACCGGCGAATCGACTTCAAGCGCGACAAGCTGGGCGTGCCCGCTCGCCTCGCGACGATCGAGTACGACCCCAACCGATCGGCTCGCATCGGGCTGCTCCACTACCGCGACGGCGACAAGCGCTACATGCTGCTGCCGAACGGCCTCAAGGTCGGTGATGTCGTGGTTGCCGGGCCGGGCGCGGACGCCCGGGTGGGCAACGCGCTCCCGATCCGGAACATCCCGCTGGGCACCACGATCCACAACATCGAGCTGGTGCCCGGCAAGGGCGGCCAGATCGTCCGATCGGCCGGCACTGCTGCGCAGCTGCTGGCCAAGGAGGGCGAGCTCGCGCAGGTGCGCCTGCCCTCCGGCGAGGTGCGCCGGATCCCGATCAAGTGCATGGCGACGGTCGGCCAGGTGTCGAACGTCGATCACGAGAACCAGAACCTCGGCAAGGCCGGGCGCGCTCGGCACATGGGCCAGCGCCCCGAGGTCCGGGGCGTGGCGATGACGCCGCGGGATCATCCACACGGTGGTGGCGAGGGCAAGAGCCCCACGGGCATGCCGCCCAAGACGCCCTGGGGCAAGCCCGCGATGGGCTATCGCACCCGGCGCGCCAAGACCACCGGCCGGCTGATCGTCCGCAGCCGTCACCGCAAGTAGGGAGAGGAGCTAGCGCATGTCACGATCGGTCAAGAAGGGACCGTTCGTCCAGCCCCGGCTTCTCGCCCGGGTGCAGGACATGAACAAGCGGAACGACCGCCAGGTGCTCAAGACCTGGTCGCGTGCGTCCGTGATCTTCCCGGACTTCATCGGGCACACGATCGCGGTCTACAACGGCCGCAAGCACGTGCCGGTCTACGTCACCGAGAACATGGTCGGTCACCGCCTCGGCGAGTTCGCCCCCACCCGCACCTATCGCGGGCACGGCCGGAACGCCGATCGGTCCGGCGGACTGCGGTAGGGGAGCCACACGATGCGCGTATCCGCCACCGCCAAGTACCTCAGGGGCTCCACCCGGAAGGCCCGCCTCATCACCGCGGTGATCAAGGGCAAGCCGGTCGAGGAGGCCGCCGCGCTGCTGCGATTCATGCCGCAGGCCGCGGCGCGCGACGTCGCCCGCGTCCTCAAGAGTGCGACGGCGAACGCCGAGAACAACCTGAGTCGATCGGCCGACGAGCTGTTCGTCGCCGATGCGATCGCCAACGAGGGCCCGACGATCAAGCGATGGCGCCCCCGGGCCCAGGGTCGGGCATTCCCGATCCACAAGCCCATGACGCACATCACCATCGTCGTCGCCGACCGGGAGGCCTAGGCATGGGACACAAGGTCCATCCGTACGGCTACCGCCTGGGCTACACCCGACCGTGGACGGCCAAGTGGTACGCCGACAAGGAGTACACCACCCTCCTCCGGGAGGACATCGCGATCCGCCAGCTGCTCGATCGGCGCCTGGCGAACGCCAGCGTCAGCGGCGTGGAGATCGAGCGCGGCATCAACCACGTCACGGTCGCCATCCACACCGCCAAGCCGGGCATCGTGATCGGCCGCGGTGGCCAGAACGTCGAGCTGTTGCGCCGCGAGATCGGTGAGCTCAGCAAGCGCAAGGTCAAGCTCGAGATCAAGGAGATCCGCCAGCCCGAGCTGGACGCGCATCTCGTCGCTCTCAACATCGCGCAGCAGCTGTCCCGGCGCGTCGCCTACAAGAAGGCGATGAAGCAGTCGATCCAGCGCTCGATGAAGGCAGGCGCCAAGGGCGTCAAGATCGCGCTCGCGGGCCGCCTCGGCGGTTCCGAGATGGGTCGCCGGGAATGGGACCGGGAGGGCCGCATCCCGCTGGGCACGCTGCGTGCCGACATCAGCTACGGCCAGGTGCACGCCCATACGACATATGGCCGGATCGGCGTGAAGGTCTGGATCTACCGGGGCGAGATCCCCATCGAGCGCCATCGCCGCGAGACGGCCGCCGGACAGCCGGCAGCCGCGCAGGGGGGCTGACACCATGCTGATGCCGCGACGCGTCAAGCATCGCAAGGTGATGCGCGGCCGCATGTCCGGAATGGCCAAGGGCGGCCACACCGTCGCCTTCGGCGAGTACGGGCTGGCGACGCTTGAGCCCGCCTGGATCACGGCTCGCCAGATCGAGGCCGCCCGCCGCGCGATGACCCGCTCGGTCAAGCGCGGAGGCAAGATCTGGATCCGGGTGTTCCCGGACAAGCCGGCGACCAAGAAGCCCGCCGAGACGCGGATGGGCTCGGGCAAGGGTGCCCCCGACCACTGGGTCGCGGTCGTGCGCCCGGGCCGGATCCTGTTCGAGATGGCCGGCGTCGAGCACGAGGCGGCCGTCGAGGCCATGCGCCTCGCGTCGCACAAGCTCCCCGTGGCGACGCGCGTCGTCGTCCGCGAGTCCGCGAAGGAGGTCACCGATGGAGATCGGTGAGGTCCGTCAGCTCTCGGATCGGGAGCTCGAAGACCGGCTTCGGGAGGCCAAGCAGGACCTGTGGCAGGCCCGCTTCGCCCTCTCAACCCGGCAGTTGAAGGATTACAGCCAGATCCCGGCGACGCGACGCACGATCGCCCGGATCCTCACCGTCCAGCGCGAGCGCGAAACGGCGCTGCGCGTGGCGGAGTAGGAGCGTCGGGATGCCAACCGCAGGAGCGACCAATCCCGTGAAGGGCCAGCGGAAGACCAAGGTCGGCCGCGTCGTCAGCGACAAGATGGACAAGACGATCGTCGTGTCCGTCGAGCGCCTGACGCGCCACCGGCTGTACAAGCGCGTCGTGCGCGCCTCGACGAAGTTCGCGGCCCACGACGAGGCAAACCAGGCTCGGATCGGCGATACGGTGCTGATCGAGGAGTCGCGGCCACTGTCGGCCACCAAGCGGTGGCGCCTGGTGTCCGTCCTGTCCACCTCGGGCGACATCCCCGCGAGCGAGGACCTCGTCGCCGAGGAGGTCGAGACCACCGAGGCCATCCACCACACGGCACGCGCGGCGGCCGAGACGCCGGCGGCTGACGATCAGGCGCAGGCCACGGCTGCCGACGATCAGGTCGAGGACACGGCTGCCGCCGAGGAGGCGGAAGCGTGATCCAGGTCCAGTCGCGGCTGCGCGTGGCCGACAACACCGGCGCGCGCACGATCCAGTGCATCCGGATCATGGGCCGCTCCCGCAAGACCACGGCCAGCGTCGGCGACGTGATCGTGGCCAGCGTCAAGACCGCGATCCCGAACGCCGCCGTCAAGAAGGGCGACGTCGTGCGCGCGGTGATCGTGCGCACGGCCAAGGAGTACGGGCGCCCCGACGGGAGCTACATCCGGTTCGATGAGAACGCCGCCGTGCTGATCAACAACCAGGGCAACCCGCGTGGCACCCGGATCTTCGGTCCCGTCGCGCGCGAGCTCCGGGACCGCAACTACATGAAGATCGTCTCGCTCGCACCGGAGGTGCTGTGATGGCCATCCGGACGCCGCAGCGACGCACGCCCCTGCCCGAGATCCGCAAGGGC
This sequence comes from uncultured Chloroflexia bacterium, assembly GCA_963734935.1. Taxonomy (GTDB): domain Bacteria; phylum Chloroflexota; class Limnocylindria; order Limnocylindrales; family CSP1-4; genus CAIXZV01. The sequence continues at coordinate 211,192 of CAVTIO010000005.1, forward strand.
GACACCGTGGTGGTCCTCGCCGGCAAGGATGCCGGGAAGCGGGGCAAGGTGGACCGGGTGATCCGGACCGCGCCGTCCCCCTCGGCCCAGCGATCCGGGTATCGCCGGACCTCGTCCGCCGGGGGTGTCACGGTGGTCGTCGACGGTCTCAACATCGCCCGCAAGCACATGAAGCCGCGCCAGCGCACGGGTGGCAACTCGATCGCCGGTGCCGCCCCGACCATGGATCCCGGCGGGATCCTGGACCAGGCGATGCCGCTGCCCATCAGTCGGGTGATGCTCGTCTGCACGCACTGTGATCGGCCCACGCGGATCGCGCACCGGACGCTCGACAACGGCACCCGGGTGCGCGTGTGCAAGCACTGCGGCGAGCCGCTGGAGGTGGAGTCGTGAGCGGCCAGCTTCGCGAGCAATACACGAACGAGACGGTGCCGGCACTGACCAAGCAGTTCGGCTACACGAACCCGATGCAGGTACCCCGGGTCGAGAAGGTGGTGCTCAACATCGGGCTCGGGGAGGCGCTCGGGAACGCCAAGGCGATCGACGCCGCGGTCGGTGACCTCACGCTGATCTCGGGCCAGAAGCCCATCGTCACCCGCGCCAAGCGGTCGATCGCCCAGTTCCGCGTTCGGACGGGCAACCCGATCGGGCTCAAGGTCACCCTGCGTGGCGAGCGGATGTGGGATTTCATGGAGCGGCTGACGCGGCTCGCGCTGCCGCGCATCCGCGACTTCCGGGGGATCCCCGGGCGGTCGTTCGACGGTCGTGGGAACTACTCCCTCGGCCTCCGGGAGCAGCTGGCATTTCCCGAGATTGACTATGACAAGGTGGACCGTCTCCGCGGGCTGGAGATCAGCATCGTGACGACGGCGAAGAACGACGAGGAGTCGAAGCGCCTGCTCGAGCTCCTCGGCATGCCCTTCGCCGGGTAGGGGGCGGGGAGGAGTCCGAATGGCCAAGAAATCGATGATCGCAAAGGCGGCGCGCACGCCGCGCCATCCCGTCCAGGGGTATCACCGCTGCTCGGTGTGCGGCCGACCGCGTGCCTACATGCGCCGGTTCGCACTGTGCCGGATCTGCTTCCGGGAGCGCGCACTGGTGGGCGAGCTGCCCGGCGTCACGAAGTCGAGCTGGTAGGCACATGAACGTTTCCGACCCCATCGCGGACATGCTCACGCGGGTCCGCAACGCGTCTCGGGCACGACACACGGAGGTCGTCGTTCCGGCGTCGCGCACCAAGCGTCAGATCGCGCGCATCCTCAAGGAGGAAGGCTTTGTCGCCGACGTCCGCGAGGAGCGCGACGGCGTCGCGCAGCTGCTGCGCATCGAGCTCAAGTATGTCGACGGCAAGGTGCCGGTCGTGTCGGGCCTCAAGCGGATCAGCAAGCCGGGCCTGCGCGTGTATGCGCGCAAGACGGACATTCCGCGAGTCCTGGGCGGCCTGGGCGTCGTGATCGTCAGCACGTCCAAGGGGATCATGACCGGCTCGCAGGCCAAGCAGGCCCAGCTGGGCGGCGAGATCCTCGCCTACATCTGGTAGCGACATGTCACGAATCGGCCGTCTCCCCATCACCGTCCCCGCCGGCGTCGACGTCGCGTTCGACGGGCGCGTGGTCACCGTCAAGGGCCCCAAGGGGTCGTTGACCCGTGAGCTGCCGCCCCGGATCGAGGTCACCCGCGATGGCGATGCCCTCGTGGTGACCCGGCCGACGGAGACCAAGCTCGACAAGAGCCTCCACGGCCTGACCCGGACGCTGGTCAACAACATGGTCGTTGGCGTGACGACCGGGTACCGCAAGGGCCTCGAGATCGTCGGCGTCGGGTATCGCGCCCAGAAGGTCGGCGAGAAGCTTCAGCTGTCGCTCGGCTACAGCCACACGATCGAGATCGACCCGCCCTCGGGCATCAGCTTCGAGGTTGAGAGCCCCGTTCGCCTCGCCGTGGTGGGCATCGACAAGGAGCTTGTCGGCCAGGTCGCGGCTCAGGTCCGGGCGACACGCAAGCCCGAGCCGTACAAGGGCAAGGGCGTCAGGTACGCAGGCGAGCAGGTCCGTCGCAAGGCGGGCAAGGCCGGCCGGATCGGCGGGAAGTAGACCCATGACCAAGATCGCCAGCCGCACCGCGGCCCGCACCAAGCGCCATCAGCGACTCCGCCTCCGCCTCTCCGGCACCCCGGAACGGCCCCGGCTGGCGGTGTTCCGCAGCACCAACCAGATCTACGCCCAGGTCATCGACGACACCAGCGGTCGCACCCTGGCGTCGGCATCGTCTCTGGAGCCCGAGCTGCGCGGCAGCGACGGCACCAAGACGGACGACGCCAAGCGCGTCGGCCAGCTCGTCGCCGAGCGAGCGAAGGCCGCCGGCGTGGCGGCCGTCGTGTTCGACCGGGCGGGGTTCCAGTACCACGGGCGGGTTCGCTCGCTCGCCGAGGCGGCGCGCGAAGCCGGCCTCGACTTCTAGAGGGCACGCCTGTGGCTCGTATCGATCCCAACAAGTTCGCGCTCGAGGAGCGCGTCGTCCAGATCAACCGCGTCGCCAAGGTCCACAAGGGCGGCCGTCGGTTCTCGTTCTCGGCGGTCATCGTCGTGGGCGACGGCAACGGCCACGTGGGCGTCGGCCTGGGCAAGGCCGGCGACGTGCCGGAGTCCATCCGCAAGGGTGTCGAGGACGCCAAGAAGCACCTGGTCGAGATCCCGATGGTCGGGACCACCATCCCGTACGAGGTGCACGAGCAGTATGCGGGCGCCCGGATCATGCTCAAGCCGGCGTCCAAGGGCACGGGCGTGATCGCCGGTGGTGCCGTCCGCGCCGTCGTCGAGGCAGCCGGCATCCGCGACATCCTGGCCAAGGTTCACGGCTCGACCAACCCCGTCAACGTGACCCGCGCCACGCTCAACGCGCTGGGCGGGCTTCGATCGGTCGACGAGCTGTCCCGCCAGCGCGGCATCAAGCTGCGCCTCGTGGTTCCCGGCCAGCCCGCAGCCGCGGGCAACGGCCAGGAGGTGGCCGATGGCCGGTAGGCTGCGGGTCACCCAGACCAAGAGCACGATCAGTCACATCGCCCGCAACCGGGCGACAGTCCGCGCCCTCGGGCTTCATGGCATCGGCAGCTCGTCTGTCCTGCCCGACAACCCCGCCGTGCGCGGGATGGTCCGCCAGGTCCGATTCCTGGTGACCGTCGAGGAGATCCCTGAGGGCGCCGACGTGACGCCGGAGAAGCACTGATGAAGATTCACGACCTGCATCCCGCCAAGGGGTCGGTCACCAAGCGCACCCGCGTCGGTCGTGGCATCGCGGCCGGCAAGGGCAAGACCGCGGGCCGCGGCACGAAGGGCCAGCGATCCCGCGCGGGCGCCTCGATCCCGGCGTGGTTCGAGGGCGGTCAGACGCCGCTCCACATCCGGATCCCCAAGCTGCACGGCTTCCGCAACATCAACGACATCGAGTACGAGGTCGTCAACGTGGGCGCGATCAGCGCGGCTGTCGAGGCCGGCCGACTCGAGTCCCAGAAGGACGCACCGGTCACCGTCAACGCGGATACGCTCAAGCAGGCCGGCCTGGTCCGACGCGACCGCCTGCCGCTCAAGATCCTTGGTCAGGGCGAGGTCAGCGCCAAGCTGTTCGTGCTCGCCGACGCGTTCACCAAGAGCGCGCGAACCAAGATCGAGGCCGCCGGCGGCACCGCCCAGGTGATCGAGATCCCGAGCAGCCCGCTTGCCGCGCTGGGTGTCGAGGTCCCGGCCACGGGCGCGGCGGACGAGGCAGACGCCGATACGGCCAAGGCGGCAGAGGTGGCAGAGGCGCCGGACGCGCCCAGCGCCACGTCGGAGGACGCCGCGGTCGCGGCACCGGACGGCAAGCCTGCCGCGAAGAGGACCCGCAAGCCGGCGACCCGCAAGCCGGCGACCCGCAAGGCAGCCACCAAGCCAGCCGCCGATGACGCGGCCGACGCAGAGGCCGAGCCGGCCACCGAGCCCGAGGCCGGTGCTGATCAGCCTGACGACGCAAACCAGGGCTAGCCCACGTGTTTGAGGCCCTGCTCAACGCCTTCCGGGCGCCGGACCTCCGGCGCCGGATCCTGTTCGTTGCCGGAATCCTGCTGGTGTTCCGGTTGCTGGCCCACGTTCCGGTTCCGGGCGTGGATCGCAACCAGCTCAGCGCGTTCCTCGACTCGAATGCGATCTTTGGTCTGCTGGACCTGTTCTCGGGAGGCGGCCTGGCCACGTTCTCGGTCGTCGCGCTCGGGGTGAACCCCTACATCAACGCGTCGATCATCATGCAGCTCATGACGGGCGTGGTCCCGTCGCTCCAGGCGCTGCAGCGTGAGGGTGAGTACGGGCGAACCAAGATCAACCAGTACACGCGCTACCTGTCGGTGCCAATGGCGCTGCTCCAGTCGTATGGCTTCCTCGCCCTGCTCAACGCGAGCAACGTCCTCTCGACGCCGTTCGACCTGGGGAGCTGGGAGACGATCACCCAGATCGTGACCCTGACGGCAGGCTCTGTGGTCCTGATGTGGCTGGGCGAGCTGATCACCGAGAAGGGGATCGGCAACGGCGTCAGCTTCATCATCTTTGCGGGCATCGTGAGCCGGGCGCCCGGTGCGCTGATTGGATTCCTGGACAACCCCGACCTCGCACGCCTCATGCTGCTGGGCCTGCTGGCGGTTGCTGCCGTTGCGGTGATCATCTTCATCCAGGAGGGCCAGCGCCGCATCCCGATCCAGTACGCGTCGCGGGTTCGTGGCCGGCGCATGTACCAGGGCGGCCAGACGTTCCTGCCGCTGCGCGTCAACCAGGCCGGTGTCATCCCGATCATCTTCGCGGTCAGCATCCTGCTGTTCCCGAGCCAGATCGCGAGCTACTTCACCAGCTCGTCGGGGATCGTCGGCGACATCGCACAGGGCGTCGTGAGCTGGCTGAGTCGCGGGTCTTGGCTGTATGTCGCGATGTACTTCCTGCTGACCGTCGGATTCACCTACTTCTACACGGCGTTCACCTTCAAGCCCGACGAGACCGCCGAGCAGCTGCGCAAGAACGGCGGCTTCATTCCCGGTATCCGACCTGGGCGTCCCACGCAGGACTACCTGGCCCGCGTCGTGACCCGGATCACCGTCGCCGGAGCCCTGTTCCTGGGCATCGTCGCGGCCGCGCCACCGTTCATCGCCCTGATCCAGCCCCAGTTCTCGAACATCGCGCTGGGCGGCACCGGGATCCTGATCGTGGTGTCGGTCGTGGTCGAGACGATGAAGCAGCTCGAGGCACAGCTCCTGGTCCGCCAGTACGAGGGCTTCATCCGATGACCTCAGTCGTACCCGTGCCCCGTCCCGCCACGGCGCCTGCCCGGACCCGATGAGGGTCGTCGTGCTGCTCGGTGCTCCGGGTGCCGGCAAGGGCACCCAGGCACCGCTGCTGGCGGACAGGCTGGCAATCCCGGCTGTGGCGACTGGCGACCTGTTCCGGGCTGCGGTCCGCGACGGGACACCGCTCGGCACCGAGGCAAAGCGCTACATGGATGCCGGTCAGCTCGTGCCCGACGAGATCACGATCGGCCTGCTGGTCGATCGCCTTGGACAATCGGACGCGGCCGGCGGGGTGATCCTCGACGGCTTCCCCCGGACCCGCGTGCAGGCGCAGGCGCTCGACGCCGTGCTCGGCGAGCGTGACTCGGCGGTGGCCGTTGCGGTGCTCGTGCACGTGCCGGCCGAGGAGCTGGTGGGCCGCCTGTCCGGCCGCTGGATCTGCCGGGCGGCCGGCCACCCCTATCACGAGACCTCGAGCCCGCCCCGTGTCGCTGGTCGCTGCGATATCGATGGCTCGGAGCTGTACCAGCGGGCCGACGACCGGCCCGACACGATCCGAGCGCGGATGGCCCAACAGCTCGGGGCGCTCGACGAGGTCATCGCCCACTATCGCGAGGCGGGCCTGTTGCGAACGGTCGACGGCCTGCAGCCGATCGACGTCGTGTCGGCGGCGATCGCCGCGGCCGTGGGCGCGGCCGGGGTTGGCGGACAGCACGGTGGCCGCGGGGCGGGCAGCCGGTGATCACGCGCAAGTCGCGCTCTGAGATCGAGCGGATGCGAGGGGCGGGGCGCATCGTGGCCGAGGTGCTCGCCCTGATGGAGGAGCACATCGCGCCCGGCGTCTCGACGGCCGAGCTCGATCGCATCGCGGAGCGGCACATCCGCGCCTCCGGCGCGACCCCCTCGTTCCTCGGCTACATGGGAGCCCGTGAGTACGATCCGAGCCACCCGCACGCGTACCCGGCTTCCACCTGCATCTCCCTCGACGACGAGATCGTCCACGGGATCCCGGGCGACCGCGAGCTCCGCGCAGGGCAGCTGGTGTCCGTCGACGTCGGCGCGATCCTTGACGGCTGGCACGGCGACGGCGCGAGGACCTTCGTGTGCGGCGGGATCGAGCGGGTCGCCCCCGAGGCACGGGACCTGGTCGAGACGACCCGGCTGGCGCTGATGGCCGGGATCGCCGCGGCCGTGCCCGGCAACCACATCGGCGATATCTCGGCTGCGATCGAGGATGTCGCCCGCCCGCATGGCTACGGCATCGTCCGCCTGTACGTCGGCCACGGCATCGGCACCTCGATGCATGAGGATCCGCAGGTGCCCAACTTCCGGTCCCGATCGAAGGGCATCGCGCTGGCCCCCGGGATCTGCCTTGCCATCGAGCCGATGTTCACGCTGGGCTCCGAGGCCACGCGGACGCTGGCTGACGGCTGGACGGTGTCCACCCAGGACGGGTCGCTCGCGGCACACTTCGAGCACTCGATCGCGGTGACCGACTCCGGGCCCGAGATCCTGACCCGGGTCGCGTGACGATGTTTGCATCGGTCTGGTTGTCGGAATGGGCGGCCTTTGATATCCTCAACGTTCGTGTGTCGGCCCGGTCGGGCCGGCACTCGTGCTGCAACGGACTTGGGAGCTAGGTTGGCGAAGAAGGACGCGATCGAAGTCGAAGGGACCGTCCTCGAGCCGCTGCCGAACACGATGTTCGCGGTGGAGCTCGAGAATGGCCATCGCGTTCTCGCGCACATCAGCGGCAAGCTCCGGATGAACTTCATCCGGATCCTGCCGGGGGACCGGGTCCGCGTGGAGCTGTCCCCGTACGACCTCACCCGGGGTCGGATCACCTATCGCCTGAAGTAATCGAGGAACCCGGTGAAGGTCAGAGCGTCAGTCAAGGCGCGATGCGACAACTGCAAGGTCATCCGGCGCCACGGCACCGTGATGGTTATCTGCTCAAACCCGAAGCACAAGCAACGGCAGGGCTGACACGATGGCTCGTATCGCAGGTATCGACATCCCGCGCGAGAAGCGGGTCGAGATCGCCCTCACCTACATCTACGGGATCGGGCTGTCATCCAGCCAGAAGATCCTGAAGCTGACCAGCGTCAACCCCGACACGCGGGTGCGCGATCTCACCGAGGACCAGGTGGCCCGGCTGCGTGAGGTCATCGACCGCAGCTACAAGGTCGAAGGCGACCTGCGTCGCGAGGTTGCGCTCAACATCAAGCGCCTGATCGAGATCGGCTCATACCGCGGCATGCGTCATCGCCGCAACCTCCCGGCTCGAGGTCAGCGCACCAAAACCAATGCTCGCCAGCGCCGCGGACCGAAGAAGACGGTCGGCGCGCGGCGCAAGAAGTGACGAGGAACCCCTAGCGCATGGCCGAACGAAAGCGTGCCGTCAAGACGCGGCGCCGGGAGCGAAAGAACATCCCGCAGGGGCATGTTCATATTCAGGCGACCTTCAACAACACGATCGTGACGATCACCGACCAGGGTGGCGACGTCATCGCGTGGGGTTCGGCCGGCGTGGCCGGCTTCAAGGGATCACGAAAGAGCACGCCCTACGCCGCCGCCCTTGCGGCCGATGGGGCCGCGAAGCGTGCCATGGAGCATGGCATGCGCCAGGTCGAGGTCTACGTCAAGGGACCCGGTGCCGGACGCGAGCAGGCGATCCGGTCGCTCCAGGCCGCCGGCCTCGAGGTCAGCGCCATCACCGACGTCACCCCCATCCCACACAACGGCTGCCGCGCGCCCAAGCGGCGCCGCGTCTGAGCATCGAGAGACCATGGCCCGTTACACCGATGCCGTTTGCCGGCAGTGCCGCCGCGAGGGGATGAAGCTCTACCTCAAGGGCAGTCGCTGCTATACCAAGAAGTGCGCCTTCGAGCGCCGACCGTCTCCGCCCGGCCAGCACGGCGTCCGTCGCCGCAAGGTCGGCGACTACGGCCTGCAGCTGCGCGAGAAGCAGAAGGTGCGCCGCGTCTACGGGGTGCTCGAGAAGCAGTTCCGCAACTACTACCTCGAGGCCTCCCGGCAGTCGGGCGTCACCGGCGAGTATCTGCTCCGCACGCTCGAGCTGCGCCTGGACAACGTGGCCTTCCGCCTCGGGCTGGCGCCGTCACGCGCCGCCGCCCGCCAGATCGTCGCGCATGGCCATCTCGCGGTGAACGGCGTCCCCACCAACATCCCGTCCTACCGGCTCAAGATCGGCGACCGGCTCGAGGTGCGTGAGTCGCACCGCAGCCGGGAGCTGTTCAAGACGGTCCGAGACTCGCTGTCGTCCCACCAGGCGCCCGACTGGCTGAGCCTCGACGCCGCGAACCTCTCCGGATCCGTCGTCGCCCTCCCGCGCCGCGACCAGATGCCGCTCGACTTCAACGAGCAGCTCGTGGTCGAGTACTACTCGAGGTAGCCGCCCTTCATGATCGAACTCGAGACCCCCCAGATTGAGCCCGTCGCCGAGGCTGGCACGTACGCCAAGTACGAGGCCGGTCCGCTCCAGGCCGGCTACGGCGTCACGCTGGGCAACGCGCTCCGGCGTGTGTTGCTGTCGTCGCTCGAGGGCGCCGCGGTGACGTCCATCCAGGTGCGCGATGTGTACCAGGAGTTCTCGACGATCCCGGGCGTCAAGGAGGACGTCACCCAGATCGTCCTGAACGTCAAGAAGCTCCGCCTCAAGAGCTTCGCGACCCATCCGGTCCAGCTGCGCCTGATCAAGAGCGGCGCCGGGCCGGTGATCGCGGCCGATATCGCCGAGACGGCCGATGTCGAGATCGTCAACCCCGAGCTGGTCCTGATGACCATCGACTCGGACGACGTGACGGTCGAGATGGATCTCACGGTGGAGCGCGGCGTGGGTTACCTTGCCGCGGAGCGCAGCGAGGCGCTCCCGATCGGTGTCATCGCGGTTGACGCGATCTTCACACCGGTGCGCAAGGTCAACTACTGGGTCGAGAGCATGCGCGTCGGCCAGATGACCAACTTCGACAAGCTCACGATCGAGATCGAGACCGACGGCACGGTGACGCCCGAGGAGGCGCTGTCTCACTCGGCGGACATCCTGGTCCGCCAGTTCCAGCCGTTCGTCACCGTCGGTGTGCCCGTGCCCGCCCCGGACCCGGCGACCGCCGGCGTGCCGCAGCTGCCGCCCAACATGCTCGACATGCCGATCGAGGAGCTCGATCTCCCGATGCGGGCCTACAACTCGCTCAAGCGGAACAACATCGTCAAGGTCGGGCAGCTGCTGCAGCTCAAGGACGACGACCTGCTCCGCATGCGCAACTTCGGCAAGAAGTCGCTGGACGAGATGAAGGAGCGCCTCCGGATGCGGGGCTTCATCCTGCCCGAGACCGAGGGCGACGAGATCGCTGACGCCGAGGGCTCGTTCGACGACGAGGGGGAGGCCTGAGCCGTGGCGCACCGGATCGACGGCCGTAAGCTGTCCCGCAAGCACGGGCCACGGATGTCCCTGTACCGGAACCTGACCGTGTCCGTGCTTCGCTACGAACGCGTCCAGACCACCGAGGCCAAGGCCAAGGAGATCCGAGGTCAGGTCGAGCGGATGATCACGCTCGCCAAGCGCGGCGATCTGGCCGCCCGGCGCAGCGTGCTGGCACAGATGCCCAACGAGCCCCTCGTGGTCAACAAGCTGTTCGACGTGATCGCTCCCAAGTACGCCGATCGCCAGTCGGGGTTCACCCGGCTGGTGCACATCGGCCAGCGGCGGGGCGATGCTGCCGAGATCGTTCAGATCGAGCTGGTCTGAGGACGGTCACTGGGCGGCGGTTCGAACGACATCATGCAGCGCCCGAGAGGGCGCGCCGTGCGCTATCGCGCGCGGTGTGAATACGACGGGACCGAGTTCGGTGGCTTCCAGCTGCAGCCGAACGCACGAACGGTCCAGGGAGAGCTCGAGGCCACCCTGCGGCGCCTCTCGGGAGGCGAGCGGATCGTGGTCGATGGGGCAGGACGCACCGATGCGGGGGTCCACGCCGAGGCACAGGTGATCGCGTTCACCTACCACGGCCGGCTGACCGGACCGGAGGTCCAGCGGGCGATCAACGCCCAGCTCCCGTCGGGCATCGCGATTCGCGACGTCCGCCGGGTCCCGCTCGGGTTCCACCCTCGCTACGCGGCGCGGTACCGGGAGTATCGCTACACCGTCTGGAACGGGCCGCGCAGCCCGCTCCACGAGCGCTATGCGCTCGGGGTGCGGACCCCACTCGACATCGCCGCCATGGCGAGCGCCGCGTCGGTCTTCGTGGGCCGGCACGACTTCTCGGCCTTCAGCGGCGAGGACCGGCCACCGGTCCGAACCGTCCACGCGGTTCGGGTTCGCCGGAAGGGTCGCCTGGTGACGATCGACGTCCGGGCCGACGCCTTCCTGCGGGGACAGGTGCGGCGAATGGTCGCTGCACTCCTGGAGGTCGGGCTGGGCAAGATGGATACTGCGGCCCTTCGGGCGGCGATGGTCGCCCGGGAGCCGGCGCTGAACGGGGCGCTTGCCCCGGCCAAGGGGCTGAGCCTCCGGCGCGTCGTCCTCGGACGGCGTTCCGGGACCGACAAGGAAGACGAGGAATGAGCGCGAAGACCTATACGCCTCGAGAGAGCGAGATCGAGCGACGCTGGTACGTCGTCGACGCGACGGACGAGACGCTCGGACGCCTCGCGACGAGGATCGCGCGCGTCCTCGAGGGCAAGCACAAGCCCGGTTACGCGGCGCACATGGACACCGGCGATCACGTGATCGTGCTCAACGCCGCTCGTATCCATGTAACCCGCGACAAGCTGACGTCGAAGGTGTACGTCCGCCACAGCGGCTACCCTCGGGGCCTCAAGGAGGAGACACTCGGGCACCTCCTGGCTCGTCGCCCGGAGGAGGTCATCCGCCGGGCCGTGAAGGGCATGCTGCCCCACAATCGCCTGGGAACCCAGATGCTGCGCAAGCTGAAGGTCTATGCGGGTGCCGAGCACCCCCATCAGGCCCAGAAGCCCGAGCCGCTTGCCTGAGCGAGGAGCCCTGATGTCGACGCCTGCGTTCTATTGGGGCACCGGCCGCCGGAAGACGGCCGTGGCCCGCGTTCGCCTGATCCCCGGTGAGGGCGAGATGGTCGTAAACGGCCGCACCCCAGAGGAGCATTTCGGCGGGATCCTTGCCGAGTCCGAGCTGTTCCTGCCGTTCCGGGTCACCGGGACCGAGGGCCGCTACAACACGATGATCAAGGTCGAGGGTGGCGGGGTCACCGGCCAGGCCGGCGCGATTCGTCACGGCATCGCCCGGGCCCTGCTCCAGGTCGACCCGGAGACCAACCGGCTGCCGCTGCGGCAGGCGGGCCTGCTCACGCGCGATCCGCGGATGAAGGAGCGCAAGAAGTACGGGCTCAAGCGCGCCCGGAAGGCCCCCCAGTACACGAAGCGGTAACCGTTCGGCGCGTTCCACGCGCACGCCTGGTGCCGGCTGCCGTCTTCGCATCAGGTGCCATCACCGCTACCCGTCCGGTAGGCTGAGTCGATGACGACCGCATCCCCGCTGCAGGGGCGTGACCTGATCAGCGGCGCCGACCTGTCGGCGGACGAGATCGGCCACCTCTTCGCGGTCGCGACGGAGCTCAAGGAGGAGCTGGCGGCCGATGGGCGACACGCCGCGCCACCGCTGGCGCGCCGCTCCCTGGCCATGCTCTTTCAGCGCCCCAGCCTGCGGACCCGGGTCACGTTCGAAGCCGGCATGACGCAACTTGGTGGCCACGCGATCTACCTGACCGAGAGCGTCGTCCTGGGCGGTCGTGAGTCGGTCGGTGACGTGGCCCGGAACCTCGAGAACTTCGTGGACGCGATCATGGCGCGAACGGGCCCACACGAGGTCGTGGTCGAGCTGGCCGATCGGGCGTCGATTCCGGTCATCAACGGCCTCACCATTCGCGAGCACCCCTGCCAGGCGCTGGCCGACATATTCACCCTCCACGAGCAATTCGGCGACCTGCGGGGACTGCCGCTCGCGTTCGTGGGCGACGGCAACAACGTGTTCCACTCGCTGGCCCTGATGGGGGCCACGATGGGTATGGAGATTCGCCTCGCGTACCCGACCGGCTACGGCCCGAGCGACAGGATCGTCGCGCGCGCGCGTGAGCTCGCGCAGGGATCCGGTGGACGTATCGTGCTGGGCAGCGACCCGCATGACCTGGTCGCCGGAGCGGCCGTGGTGTACACGGACGCGTGGACCTCGATGGGCCAGGAGGCCGAGGCGGAGGAGCGCCGGGATGCGTTTGCGCGCTACCAGGTCAACGAGCGGCTGCTCGCGGCATCGCCCGATGCGCTGGTGATGCACTGCCTGCCGGCACACCGCGGCGAGGAGATCACCTCGGACGTGATGGACGGTGCGCGAAGCATCATCTTCGAGCAGTCGGAGAACCGGTTGCATGCGCAGAAGGCCCTGCTCGTGGAGCTGCTGGGCCAGCGATGATGGCGCAAAGGCGGGTCGGATGAGCGGCGAGGCGCTGTACGAGCGGTACAAGGCGGCGCTCCAGCAAGGGCATGTGGCATCTGTCCAGGGGCGCATCGTGGACGCACTCACTGCCTATGCCCAGGCGGCCGAGATCGCACCCGAGCGAGCCACGCCCCATACGAGCGCCGGGACGGCCCTGATGCGCAGCGGGCGCCCGGGCGAGGCCGCCAAGCAGTACGAGGTGGCGCTGCGCCTGGCCCCAGGCGACCTGGCGGCGCTGCGCGGCCGAGCCGGTGCGCTGCAGGCGCTGGACCGCGGTCATGAGGCAGCGGATGCGTACGACGCCCTGGCGGATGCGTGCGCGTCGGCCGGCAAGCTGGCCGACGCGGTCGATGCCACGCGTCGTGGGCTGGAGCTGGCCGAGGGTCGCGAGCGGCGCCGAACGCTCAAGGCGCTCGTCGAGCAGCTCCGCGCGGCCGAGCCCGAGGACCAGGGAAGGCTCGCCCTGGAGCGTGCGCTGCGGGTTCTCGACGAGGACCGTTCCGCCACGGGTGCGGTGGCACCCGGCGACATCACGGGCCGCGATCCTGGTCCCGGTGCCGGCGGCATCGAGCCGGCCGCCCCGGATGCCATGCCGGCGCCGGTTCGACGCGCGATTCTCGACCGGGACCTCCCGCCGGACCAGGATCCCGCATCGCTGGCGTTGGCCGCCGAGGCGGCCGTCGAATCGGAGGATCCCACGGTCGCGGTCGAGCGACTCCTCGACCTGGCCACGGCGCATCGGCGGGCGGGCAGCCCGGACGCGGCGCTCGATGCCTGCTATACAGGGCTCTCGATCATCCCTGACAGCGCCCTGCTTCATCTGGCCCTCGTGGAGCTGTACGACGAGCGGGGCTGGCGCCAGCTGGCGAGCGAGAAGCTCGCGCTCCTTGACCGGCTGGCGGCGCTCGACGGCGACGAGTCGATCGTCGCCGAGCTGGCTCAGGTTCGCTCTGCGAGGCCCTGAGCAGCGCCCCCGGTCAGCGCTCCGGAGGGGTCGGTCGTCGATAGGCCCGGTGCTACACTCCCCCGAAGATGATCCCGTTCGTCGAGTCGCTCGTCCGGCAGATCACGCTGACGACGCTGCTCGATATCTCGATCACCGCGCTTGCGATCTATGCGCTGTTCAGCCTGATCCGCGGGACTCGCGCGGTCACCCTCGTGATCGGGGTCACGATCCTGCTCGGGATCTACGCCCTGGCGCAGTTCCTCGACCTGCGCCTGTTCACCCAGCTCCTCCAGACCGGCGCGGTCGTCGGCGTGTTTGCCCTGGTCGTCGTGTTCCAGCCCGAGCTCCGGCGCGCGCTGGAGCGGATCGGTCGGGTGGGCACCATGAGCTGGCTCGTGGCACCCACCGCGCAGCGTGCCATCGAGCACGTTGCCACCGAGGTCGCACGGGCGGCCGGGATCCTGTCGCGGCGCGGGCAGGGCGCGTTGATCGTGATCGAGCGCGACACGGGGCTCGAGGAGATCGCCGAGACCGGCATCATGCTTCACTCGGACCTGTCGAGTGACCTCCTCTGCACGATCTTCGCGCCCAAGACCGAGCTCCACGACGGCGCGGTGATCATCCGCGAGGGCCGGATCCTCGCGGCGGCCGCGCTGCTGCCATTGACCGACATGGAGCTCTCGCTGCGTTTCGGGACGCGCCATCGCGCCGCGCTCGGCATCACCGAGGACACCGACGCGGTCGCGGTCGTGGTGTCGGAGGAAAGCGGTCAGATGAGCGTCGTCGAGCGGGCACGGATCGTGCGCGTGCCGACCGAGGCGCAGCTGGTTCGGACGCTGACCGGGCGCCTGGAGACGCCGGTGCCGACCGGGCTCGGCCTGCTCTCGGGCCTGGGTGGGCGCACCCGGCGACGACTCCGCCGCACGCCGCGACCGACGCGAACCGAGCCGCCGGCCGGCTCTGGGACGCCGCGTGACGACGGGGAGAGCGGGGGGACCGCCACCGCCGTCGCGCCGCGATGACCGTGCGCACGCTCCTGACACGGTTCGTCCACGTGATCGTGCATAACTGGCCGCTCAAGCTGGCGGCGATCGCCCTCGCGACGTTGCTCTACGCGGGCCTCGTCGCGTCGCAGGACACCAACACCCTGACGGGACCGGTCACCGTGACCACGATCAACCAGCCGCCCGACACGGTCGTGACGAACCAGCTGCGAGACGTCGAGCAGATCCGCTACCTGGCCTCATCGGACGTGCCCAGGTTGCGGGTCGAGGACTTCAAGGCCACCGTCGATCTCACCAACGTCAAACCCAACGGCGAGCCGACCTCGGTCAACGTGGTCGTCAGCTCGATCTATCCGCAGGTGACGATCGTGGAGGTGACACCGCGCTCGATCCAGGTGGTGCTCGACACCCTCCAGCAGAAGTCGGTGCCGGTCCATGTCGAGCGCAGCGCCGTCCCCAACGGAGTGACCGTCGGCAACACCACGGTCGATCCCGCCGCGGTGCTGGTGTCAGGGCCGGCGACGCTGGTTGACCAGGTGGTGGCCGCCCGTGTGGTCGCCACCCTTGACCCCAGCGGGCTCAACGTGGACAGCGACCTGGATGCGACTCCGGTCGACTCCGCCGGCAACGTCGTCTCCGGGGTCGATGTCGAGCCATCGACAGTGCACGTCACCATCCCGTTGTTCACCGACAAGCAGACGCGCACGCTGCCGGTCAACCCGATCGTGACCGGCGCCCCGGCGCCGGGCTTCCGTATCGCCGCCATCAAGGTCGATCCGCAGACGGTCCTGGTCGAGGGTGACGGCGACCAGCTTGCCTCGATCACCGAGGTGGACACCGCGCCCGTCGCCCTGTTCGGCGCGACCAGCGACGTGACCCAGACGGTCGCGCTCGCGCTGCCGACCGGCGTCGTCCCGACGGGCGTCGCGATGGTGTCAGTGACGGTCACCGTGGAGCCGGTCACGGAGACCCGGACATACACCGCCGGTCTGCGCCTGGATGGGCGTGAGACCGGGTACGACTACCAGCTCTCGGCCGATCGTGTCCTGATGACACTGTACGGCTCGGTGGCGGACCTCGACCGGCTGTCGTCCGCGCCGCTCGTGCTCGGGCTCAACGTGGCAGGCCTGGGTCCAGGCAGCCACAAGCTCAACGTGGTCCCGTCGCTGCCATCCGGGGTGACCGTCGCCGCCCAGTCCCCGGAGACGGTGACGGTCCTGATCACCGCGCTGGCAACTCCAAGCCCGGCGACACCCACCCCGGCCGCGTCGGCGGCGCCGGACGCGACGCCTTCGCCGACTCCGGGCAGCTCGTGACCCCTGACACCAGCGGCGCGGGACCAGGCGATCCGCAATGACCCGGCTGTTCGGCACCGATGGGATCCGCGGTATCGCTAACGACGAGCTCCTCCCCTCGCTGGCGTATGCGCTCGGCCGGGCGACGGCCCATGAGATCGTGGGCGTGGGGGGATCGCTGGTCGTCGGCCGGGACACGCGTCGCTCGGGGGACATGTTCGTGGCGGCCATCACCGCTGGTGCGACGAGCATGGGCGTCGACGTCCACAATGCCGGCGTCCTGCCCACGCCGGCGCTCGCCTACCTCGCCGACAGCGGTGGGTTCGCGGCCGGCATCATGGTGTCCGCGTCGCACAACCCGGCCGAGGACAACGGGCTCAAGGTGCTCGACCCGCGGGGGCTGAAGCTCGCTGATGACGTCGAGGACGACCTCGAGAACGCGGTCCTGCGCGCGGACGAGCTGCCGTCCGTTCCGGCAGCCCAGGTGGGCCGGGCGATCGAGGCGTCGATGTTGTGCGGGCGGTACGTGACGCATCGTGTTGCGCTCGCTCGCGCCGTACCCGCCGGCGGGATGCACGTGGTCGTCGACGCAGCCAACGGGGCGGCGTTCCGAGTGGCGTCGGAGATCCTGCACGCGACGGGCGCGCGGGTCACGATGATCAACGACGCGCCGGACGGCGACAACATCAATCGGGAATGTGGAGCTACCGACCCCGCATCCCTGAGCGACGCGGTCCGGGCGTCCGGCGCGGACGTCGGTTTCGCGCTCGATGGCGATGCCGACCGGTGCGTGGCCGTTGACGCGGATGGAACGCTCGTCGATGGCGATCAGGTGCTGGGCATCCTCGCACTGGAGCGACTGTCGCGCGGCGCTCTCGACCGGGACAGCCTGGTGGTCTCGGTGCTCTCCAACGGCGGTCTACAGACGGCGGTCGAGTCCGCCGGTGGCCGCATCGTCCGCACGCCGGTCGGCGACAAGCACATCCTGGCGGCGATGCTGGTCTCCGGTGCCGGGCTCGGCGGCGAGAAGAGTGGGCACGTCATCGTGCGGGAGCACAGCCTCGCCGGTGACGGAATCGTGACCGCCGTCGAGCTGCTCCGCGTGATGTGCGCGGCCGGCACGGGCCTCGGGACGCTCGCGCGGGCGATCGAGCTCCTGCCGCAGGCACAGCGGGCCGTCAGGGTCCGGCACCGCGACCAGTGGGAGAACGACGACGTGCTGCGCCAGGCGATCGCCGACGCCGAGCGGCAGCTCGAGCCCCACGGGCGGATCCTGGTCCGTCCATCGGGTACGGAGCCCGTTCTGCGGGTGATGGTCGAGGGCGACGACCCCGACGCCGTCATTCGGCTCGCGGACGGTATCGTGGCCCTCGCGGCCGAGCGTCTACACTAGCCGCCCGTGACGGGGCCGCGGGACCGCGACCCAGGAGACACCCAGCGCATGTGCGGAATCGTCGGCTATACGGGCCCTCGCCAGGCCGGCCCCATCCTCATCGAGGGCCTGCAGCGCCTGGAGTATCGCGGCTACGACTCGGCCGGCATCGCCATGGTCGACGAGCGGGGCGACCTGTTTCTCGAGAAGAAGGCCGGGAAGCTCGTCAACCTCCAGGCGGCAATCGCGGATCGAACGCCCCACGCCGCGATCGGGCTGGCCCATACGCGCTGGGCCACCCATGGTCGCCCGAACGACCTCAACGCGCACCCGCACCAGGACTGCACCGGGCAGATCACGGTGATCCACAACGGCATCATCGAGAACTTCCGTGAGCTGCGCGACGGGCTCGAGTCTCGCGGGCACCAGCTCACGTCGGAGACGGACACCGAGGCCCTGGCTCACCTCGTCGAGGAGGCGTACGAGGGTGACCTCGCCGAAGCGGTGCGGATGGCGTTGCGCCGGGTCGAAGGCGCCTACGCGGTCGCGGTCATGCACCGCGGCGAGAGCAATCGGCTCGTCGGCGCCCGCCAGGACGTTCCGCTCGTGGTCGGCATCGGTGATGGTGAGGCGTTCCTCGCCTCGGACGTTGCCGCCATCCTCGCCCACACCGATCGGGTGATCTTCCTCGAGGAAGGGGACGTGGTTGACCTGCGGCCGTGGGGTGCCACGATCACCGGGGTTGACGGTCTGCCTCGAGAACGCGTCGCGACAGTCGTGGACTGGTCGCCTGAGGCCGCCGAGCGTGGCGGCTACGACCACTTCATGCTCAAGGAGATCCACGAGCAGCCGACCGCGCTGCGCCAGTCGCTGGCCGGGCGCGTCACGCCCGACGGTCACGTCGAGGTGCTCGAGGTTGCCGGCATGGTGGACGCCTTCCGACGGGTGACCCGCGTGGAGCTGGTGGCGTGCGGGACAGCTTCGTACGCGAGTCTCGTCGGTGCCGCCGCCATCGAGGAGTGGGCCGGTCTGCCGGCGCGGGTGACCGTGGGCTCGGAGTTCCGGTATGCACCACCACCGCTCGATGAGGACACGCTCGTGATCGCGGTCACCCAGTCGGGCGAGACTGCCGACACCATCGCGCCGACGCGCTTCGCGCGCGCCCGCGGCTGCCCGATCGTCACGGTCACCAATACCGTCGGCTCCGCCATTACCCGCGAGGCGGACGCAGTGCTCTTTCTCCAGGCAGGCCCCGAGATCGCGGTCGCCGCCTCGAAGACGTTCGTGACGCAGGTGACAACGCTGGTCGTCCTGGCCGCCGCGATCGCCCGGGCCCGGGGCACGATGTCCGAAGCGGGCGAGCTGGAGCTGGGACACGCGCTTCGCGCGTTGCCCGAAGCCGCCGCCCGCACGCTCGAGCTGAGCGCGGGTGCTGCCGACCTCGCGCGTCGCTACGTCAACTCGCGTGGGTTCATGTTCATCGGGCGCGGCTATACCCTGCCGGCGGCTCTCGAGGGCGCACTCAAGCTCAAGGAGGTCAGCTACATCCACGCCGAGGGCTATGCGGCCGGCGAGCTCAAGCACGGGCCGATCTCACTCCTCGATGCGGAATGCCCCCTGGTCGCGATCGCGACGCGGTCGCGAAGCTACGACAAGCTGATCAGCAACGTGATGGAGGGGCGGGCACGCGATGCGCGCGTGCTCGCTGTCGCAACCGAGGGCGACGCCCAGATCGAGCGGTTCGCCGACGACGTGCTGTGGGTGCCGGATACGCACGAAGCGCTGTCGCCGGTGCTTGCTGTGATCCCGCTCCAGCTGCTCGCGTACCACACGGCCGTGGCCCGCGGAACGGACGTCGACCAGCCGCGGAACCTCGCGAAGTCGGTCACGGTGGAGTAGGCGATGACCGACCCGGATCGCGTCTCAAACCCGGGCCCGCTGGGCGGCGTACCGGACGGAACGACCGAGCTCGGGATCGACATCGTCAAGGTGGACCGGATCCGGTCCGCGATGGCGCGCTTCGGCGACCAATTCTCGCGACGGGTCCTGACCGACCCTGAGCGACGCTACGTCCGCGACCGCGCCGAGACGTTCGCAGGCCGCTGGGCAGCCAAGGAGGCCGTGTCCAAGGTGCTGGGTCTCGGCGTCCGGGGCATCGGTTGGCGCGACATCGAGGTCGAGCGTCTGCCGACCGGCCAGCCGTCGATCCGTCTCCACGGCCGCGCCGCGGCCAGGGCCGATCAGCTGGGGATGGCCCGTATCGCGGTGTCGATCACCCACGAGGCCGAGTTCGCGGTTGCGATCGCGTTCGGCGTGCGTACTGCCGGCGGGCGCTACATCTTCCCACCCGACATCGACGAGCGCCTTGACGAGCGGGAGCGGGCGCTGATGGCCCGGTTCGAACGGATGCGCGACCTCCAGGCGCGAACCCGTGCCCTGGCGGACGAGATCGAGTCGGACGGCGCCCCGCCCGACTCCGACGTCGTCAAGGGGGCGCCGCGTGGCTGACCGCCGACCGGTGGGCTTCGGCGACCCGGATGGTGGCACTGCCGCCGGACCGGCGACGACCGGGACCGCCACCGGGTCCCGAGTGCTCGATGACGAGTCGATGGCCCACCTCGTCCCGGAGCGGAGCAAGCGTGGCCACAAGGGCAGCTTCGGCAAGCTGCTGGTGATCGCGGGGTCCATCGACTATGCGGGCGCCGCGCTCCTCGTGTGTCGGGCGGCCGGGCGCGCGGGCGCCGGCCTCGTGACGCTGGCGGTGCCGGACTCGCTCCAGCCGCTGTTTGCGGCCAAGGTGGTCGAGGCCACCACGATGGCCCTGCCCGAGGACGATGTGGAGGAGGTCGATCCGGAGCCGGCGCTGGCGAAGATCCTGGATCACGATCACGACGCGCTGGTGATCGGCCCCGGCCTGCGCCCCTCGCTGGCCACGGCCGACCTGCTGCGGCTCCTGCTCACGACGCCCGACGAGCCCCCGGAGGGCTGGCCGGAGCAGCAACCCCGGCAGGGGGCTGAGCCGGCGAGGTCCGGGGACGCGTCGCCGGTCGTCCTCGACGCCGAGGCGTTGCGCACCCTCGCCTCGGCCAATTCCTGGTGGACGCGGGTCGGTCGACAGTGCGTCCTGACTCCGCACGCCGGCGAGTTCGCGCGGCTGCGGGCCGGCAGCGGACACGATCCGACGGACGACGGGGACCTGAATACCGACGACGATGCCCGGGCCCGCGCCGCGGCCGCCGCCGCCGGCGAATGGAAGCAGGTCGTGGTGCTCAAGGGTGCCCGAACGGTGATCGCTGATCCGGGCGGCAGGCTCGCCGTGGCGCCGTTCGAGAACCCGGCAATGGCGTCGGGTGGGACTGGTGACGTGCTCTCGGGCACGATCGGCGGCCTGCTGGCGCAGGGACTGGATGCTTTCGACGCCGCCTGCCTGGGCGTCTACCTCCACGGGCTCGCCGGCGACGTGGTCCGCGACCGGATCGGCGATGCCGGCCTGCTCGCGGGCGATCTGCCTGATGCGCTGCCGATCGGACGCCGCCGGCTGGCGCGCCTCGCCGAGCGAGGGCGGACCGGACGGCGGCTCGGGTTCGGCGCGTCACGCGTGGCGGGCGCGGCCGATCATGACGCTGGCCCCACGAGACCCGATCCGGCAATCGACGCCGACGCCGACGACCCGGGAGGGGCGAGCTGAGCGATCTGGATCGGGTGCCGGCGCGACCCCCGATCGAGCAGCGGCTGGCCACGGCCGGGTTGCCCGGGTTGCCGAAGACGGCGTGGCTCGAGCTCGACATCGGCGCGCTCCAGGGAAACCTCGCGGTGCTGCGAGAGATCGTCGGGCCTCGAGTCCGCGTTGAGCCCGTCGTCAAGGCAGACGCCTACGGTCACGGCGCCGTGCCGATCGTGCGCGCGCTCGAGGCGGCCGGCGCCGACGGCGTCGGGGTCGCCTCACTGGACGAGGGGATCGAGCTGCGGGAAGCGGGCATGCGCCTCCCGATCCTGGTGCTGTACCCGGTGCCGGCCGACCAGATCCGGACCGCCATGGAGCTGGGTATCGCCGTCGCCGTGGGCGGCGGAGATGCGCTCGGGCGCGCACTGGACGCCGCGGCCAGGACGGCGGCGTCGAGCACGGCCGGGGAGCCGCTCGCCGTCCACCTCGAGGTCGAGACAGGGCTGGGTCGCGGCGGTGTTGCCGTGGACGAGGCTCCCGGGCTGGTGACGGCCATCCGGCAGGCGCCCGGTGTGCGACTCGATGGGTTCTGGACCCACGTGGCGGCGGCCGATGACCTGCCCCGGACCCGCGACCAGGACGGACGGTTCGCCACCGCGCTCGGGGCATTGGCCGAGGCCGTGGATCTCGGGACCGACCATACCCGGCGACACTTCGCGGCAAGTGGAGCCGTGCTGGCCGACGACGTCCCACGCTACGATGCCGTCCGCGTCGGA
The DNA here is from genome assembly GCA_963734935.1 of uncultured Chloroflexia bacterium. Classification (GTDB taxonomy): domain Bacteria; phylum Chloroflexota; class Limnocylindria; order Limnocylindrales; family CSP1-4; genus CAIXZV01. The sequence goes on from CAVTIO010000005.1 coordinate 233,037, forward strand.
CTGGGGATCTATGGGCTGATCCCCGACGGGCTCGAGCTCCCGACCTCGATCTTGGCAGCTGGGGGGCGCCTGCGGCCGGTGATGCGCCTGGTGGCCCGGCCGGTCCGCGTCGCCGAGCTGCCGGCAGGCCACGGTGTCAGCTACGGGCCATCGTTCGTCACCGCCCGCCCGTCCCGGATCGCGACCCTGCCACTGGGTTACGGCGACGGCTGGAGACGGGCCCTTTCGGATCGCGCCCATGCGCTGGTGCGCGGCGTCCGGGTACCGCTGGTGGGCCGCGTCTCGATGGACGCGGTGATGGCGGATGTCACCGACGTGCCGGGCCCGGCCGTGACCGAGGCGGACGAGTTCGTGCTCATCGGGCGGCAGGGGGACGAACAGATCACCGCCCACGAGCTCGCCTCGACATGCGGGACGATCAGCTACGAGATCGTCACGGGGATGTCCCGCCGCATGCCCCGGGTGTACCATGCCGCGGGTTCGCCCGTGGAGGTCCGATTTCTCGCGGGCGGGAGGACCAAGTGACGCGCATCGAACTCTGGAACGGCGACATCTGTGTGCTCGAGGTCGACGCGATCGTGTGCCCTGCCACGACCTCGCTGTGGATGTCGACCGGGGTTGCGGGTGAGCTCAAGCGCGCCGGCGGTGATGCGATCGAGTTCGCGGCGCTGCGACAGGCTCCGGCCGAGGTCGGCAGCGCGGTGGTGACGCCGGCGGGAAGGCTCGCCGCGCGGCACGTGATCCACGCGGTGTCGCTGGACCGCGACCACCGAACCAGCGAGGCGGCGATCGCCGGGGCCGCGCGAAGCGCGATGGCACGTGCTCGCGAGCTCGGTCTCGTCAGTGTGGCTTTCCCCGCGCTGGGAACAGGGATCGGAGGCTTCCCGCTGAGCGACGCGGCACGGATCGCCGTGGCCGCGGTGCGCGATGAGCTCCGTGAGCCGTCCACGATCGAGCATGTCGTGTTCGCGCTGCGCGGCGCGGCGGCGTATGAAGCGTTCGCCGCGGCGCTGGCCGTCCCCGTGAGCAGGGCCGTCCTCGTGACCGAGGCCGTGGCGGGAGACCCGAGATGAGCATGCCTCTGGAGCCGTTCGACGAGCGGCGCGAGGCATTGGTTGAGGCGGTTGCTCGCGAGATCCGGCTCCGCGGTCTGACCGGTCCGGCCGTTCACTTCCTGGAGGCAAGCCGGCCATATCGACCACTCGGCGCGCCCGCGATGCTGTTCTTCGATCCGGTCCTGCGCGACCTGTTCGGGGGTGAGACCCCGGTGGCCACCGAGCTGCTCCGCGACGAGGCCGGGATCGAGGCCCTGATCGATCGGCTCGAGGAGCTTGACGAGGCCGACGGCTGGGACGCCTGAGCGAGACCGCGGCGGGAGCTCGCCCGCTGGTAGCATCGCGACGGTGAGAAGCGAGTCCAACGCCTTCGTCACGATCGACCGGGGGACCGCGTCGACCGCCGTTACCCTGATCGGCCGGATCGACGATCGGTGGCGGCTGCTGGGCGCGACCGCCGGCCCGGCCAGCGTGGCACCGGAGGCGCTCACGGAGCGCCTCCGCCGTCGGCTGTGGGACGCGGCGCCTGCGATCAGCGACGGGCTCCACCTCGAGCGGCCCGGTTCCACCGACGAGCTCCCGCGACGCGTCTGCGCAACGACGCCACCGCCCGAGATCGCCGTCATCGCTGCGACGCATCGTGCCGTCGCGCCGCTTGCCGCAGCTGCCCGCACCAGTGGCTGGCGCGTGAGGCCCGTGGCACTCGAGGGAGCGCAGATCGTGACGGTGGCCGGGTCGCTCGCGGACCCCCGGTTGTCGGCGGTGCTGGCAGGGGCCGGGGATCCCCCCGGCGCGGACGAGCGCCCGCTCATGGGCGAGCTGCTCGCGCAGGTGGCGGCTGTTGCGGATCGCCGACCGGACCTCACGATCGTCCTGACTGGCAGCCTGGCCGAGGCAGGCAGTCGGTACGAGCTGGCGGTGCGCCCCGCACGACCGGGCGCCACCATCATGGGGCCCGCTCCGGCCACGGGCAACGGAGCGCCGCTCCGGCGGCTGCTCGATGGCGTTCGGTCGCGGGACGATGATGGCCGTCGGGCGCTGGCCACGGCAACGGCCACTCTGGCGGATGTGCTCCGCCAGCCCGTGGAGCTGGTGGAGATCGGTCAGTCGGCGGGGATGCGGGCCGTCGCAGACCACGCACCGGGCACGACCGCGACGGTCGAATCCGCCGTGGTGGCCGATGCGGCGCTGTTGCCGCGGGGCTTCACCGACAGCCACCTCGACGCCGTCATTGGCTGGTTGACGATCGCGCTCGACCGGCTCCGGATCCGCGACCGGCTGCGGGAGGTCGCGGTGGCACCCTGGGCCGACGTGGGAGAGGAGGGGACTGCCCTCCGTCTTGCCTCGGCGCGTGCCGCGCTGCATCGCCTGGGTGCCGCGACCCCACACCTCGATGGCCGGCCGCCCGGGATCGTGGTCGCTGCCGGGGGTGTCTGGTCGCTGGCACCGGCGCCGGTCGTCGCCCTCGCCCTCGCGGATGCCGTGCGTCTCCCCGGTGTCAGGGCGTTCGGGTTGGACCACGCCCGGCTGCTGGCACCGCTGGGCACCATCGCCGACGCGACGGAGCGACGCGAGGTCATGACCGACCTGCGCGACGAGCTGGTTGCGCCACTTGGCAGCATCGTGATGCCTGCCGGTCTGCGGCCGGGTCGATCGGCGGGTCGGGCCCATGTGCGGCGGGCGGGCTCCAGCTCGAGCCGTGACCTTCATCCGGGCAGCATCGAGCGTGTCGAGCTCGACCCGGGCGAGCGGGCGGTGGCGGAGCTTGAGTTCCGGGACCGGGTGGATCTCGGCGTCCGCACCCGGAATGTGGCGATGGAGGTGGTCGGCGGCGCAGCCGGGATGCTGATCGATCTGCGCGACGTGCCGTTGCGGCTGCCCCAGCGCTCCGAGCTTCGACGGGAGCAGCTGGCCGATTGGCAGCGGGCGGTCTGGCCCGCAGGGTCGTCGTGAGCTCCGTCATGGCGGGCCGCCGTCAGGGTCCTGCAGCGGCGCCCGGGCCGGCCACTGACGCGACCGCCGGCGAGTCAATGGGTTGGCTGGCCGAGATCCCCGCGCGGTCCGTCGTCGATCGAGCGCTGGAGGCCCGGTTCACGCTGGCGCCGGGTGACCGCCCACTCGTCGAGACAGGTACCAGGGTGGTGCAGGGCGAGGTGCTGTTCGAGCGCGTGCGGGATCGGCGAGTCGAGGAGGTCACCATCCCATCCGCCGGCGACGAGCCGGCGGATGATCCAACGCACGCTCGACCGGTGACAGGCCGGCGTTGGATGTCGTCAACCGGATCGCGTCGTCGCCGGAATGCGATCAGCACCGAGGGCGAGCTGCTGGCGCCGCTCGAGGGACGGCCGGATCGCTGGCGGTTGATCGTCGGGGATCACCGGGACCGCATCGAATCACCGATCTCCGGGACGGTGACGACGGTCGTCCCGGGGACGGAGATCGTCGTCCGCCCCGACGGGCTCGCGCTCCGCGGCGCTTTGGCCGCTGGCGCGCCCGCCTTCGGTCGGCTCGAGCTCGCGACCGATCCATACGGGGAGCTCGGCGCCGGGCACATCGACGTCGGACGCGCCGGGAGCATCCTGGTCGTCGGGGACCGGGTTGATGCCGAGGCGCTGACGCGCGCGCGAGCGATGGGCGTCCGGGGCGTGATCGTCGCATCGCTGTCGGGTAAGGACCTGCGCGACTTCCAGGCATCGGAGCGCCGCCAGCGTGCGTCGCTCCATGGTCCTCCCGCGTTCGGGGTGGTCGCGCTGGACGGGACCGTGCGACGGCCCATCGCGGGTCCGATCGCAGCGCTGCTCAAGCGGCTCGCGGGGCGTGAGGTGGGGCTGCTGACAGACCCACCGGCGCTGGTGTTCGCCGCGGACGACTCGATTCTGCCGGTGGTCGACCCCGCGTGGGTGCGGATCCGGTCGGGGCCGATGGCGGGGACGGAGGGGCGGGTGACCGGGCCGACGGTTCCGTACTGGTTCGCGACAGGGGTTCATCTCGAGGCCGCGCCCGTGGTCATTGGCGGCGGCACGACGCTGATGGTGGCGGTCGGCGACCTCGAGCGGCTCGTCTGACGCCGGCGGCGGTACCTCGCTTCGGCTACCCTCGGCTCGATGCCCGAACGCACGGTCCGCGAGCAACGCGTGACGACCCGAGATGCCGACGAGACCCGCGCGCTCGCCGCCCGGCTGGCAGCCGTGGCGCGCCCGGGTGATCTCGTGTGCCTCGTCGGCGACCTCGGCGCCGGCAAGACCCAGTTTGCGAAGGGGTTCGCGGTGGGCCTGGGTATCACCGCGACCGTCAACTCGCCGACGTTCGTGCTGATGGCCGAGTATCCGGGTCGGCTGCCCCTGTTCCACCTTGACCTGTATCGGCTCGATGACGCGGCCGATGCGTTGTCGGGCGGGCTGCTTGACGAGCGCCAGCTCGGGGGCGTCGCGGTCGTCGAGTGGGCCGAGCGCCTCGGGCCGGCGCTGCCGCTTGCCCGGCTGGACGTGATCATCGATGGTGCGGGCGACGACCCGCGCCGGATCGCGCTGCGCACCGCCGACGACGGCTACCGACGCTATCTCGAGGTGGCCGCGTGACGCGCCGCGGGTCGGTATCCGGTGCGCTGCTGATGGTCGATACGGCCACGACGCACGCAGTGATTGCCCTGGGCGACCGGGACGGGACGCTGCTGCACGAGCGCAGCTGGGTTGCCGGCTACCGCCACGGGGAGGAGCTGCTGGCCCGGGTCGAGGCGCTGCTGGACGAGTCGGGCGTGTCGATCGATAGGCTCGGGGGGCTCGTGGTCGGGACAGGACCGGGTGCGTTCACGGGGCTGCGCGTGGGGCTCGCAACGGTCAAGGGCCTTGCCTACGCGCTCGAGCTGCCCGCCGCGGGCGTTCCGACCGGCCAGGCGCTGCTGGCCGCCGCCTCCAGGGCCGCATCCGGCCGCCGCGATTCGGCGCTCTCGGCCGGGTCCGATGGACCGTTCGTTCTTCTCCAGCCCGCCGGGCCGTCGGACACGGTGCTGTCGCGACCAGGTGAGCGTCCACGGATCGTCCCCGGCGGCACCGATCCGGGTCTGACCGAGCGTGAGCGCCTGGTGGCGGTCGACCTGGACGGTCGCGTGCCCGAGGCCGCCGCGGTCCGCGGGACCGAGGCGCTGGCGGGTTTGGCGGCGGCGATGCTGCGCGCCGGCGCCACGCGGCTCGCCGAGGGCGACGCGGAGGGCGACCCGTTGCCCGAGCTCAGCCCCGAGTACGTGACCCTCCCGCGCGGCGTGCGGACGGCGGTTCCGGAGACGGAGGTCGAGATCACCGGGACCGAGGGGGCGCGATGAGCGAGGAGACGGCCCTGCGTATTCGGCCCATGGCGCTCGACGACCTGCCGGCAGTCCACGTCATCGAGCGGGCGTCGTTCACGACGCCCTGGCCGCCGCACGCCTACCGCCAGGAGCTGGCCACGAACCGGCTCGCGCACTACCTGGTCGTGGTGCGACGCGGCGAGATCGTTGCCTACGGCGGGGTCTGGGTGATGGTCGACGAGGCCCATGTCACGACGTTCGCCGTCCATCCGCGGTACCGCCGGCAGGGGATCGGGGAGAAGCTGCTCCTTGCGCTGCTGGACCTCTCGATCGAACGGCACGCCCGCGAGGCGACGCTTGAGGTCCGGTTGTCGAACCTGCCGGCCCGGCGCCTGTACGAGAAGTACGGCTTCCGACCGGTCGGGATCCGGCCGCGCTACTACACGGACAACGGCGAGGACGGGCTGATCATGACCACCGAACCGCTCGCCGAGCCGGACATGCAGGCCCGGATGGCACGTCTGCGAGCGGCTCTCGACAGCCCGCGAACGAGCGAGCCGATCGCGACCCATGCGGACGGCGATGAGCTGGTGGGCGCGCAACCCGTTGCGACGACGGGCGACGGGGCGCACGGATCGGGTGGCGCGCCGGCCGACGCTGCGGCCGGTGAGGCACGACCGTGAGCGGGCCTCTGATCCTGGCCGTCGAGTCGAGCTGCGACGAGACGGGCGTGGCGCTGGTCGAAGGTGGACGACGAATCCATGCCAACGTGGTTGCCAGCCAGGTGGCGCTGCACGCCGCCACCGGGGGCATCGTCCCCGAGGTCGCAGCGCGTGCCCACCTGCGCTGGATCGTGCCGGTCATGGACGAGGCACTGTCCACCGCGGGTGCCTCCCTCGAGGACGTCGATGCGGTCGCGGTGACGTATGGGCCGGGCCTTGCCGGCTCGCTGCTGGTCGGGATCAACGCGGCCAAGGCGGTGGCGTGGGCGCAGCGGAAGCCGCTGGTGCCGGTCAATCACCTGGAGGGGCATGTGTATGCGGGGTGGCTGCTCGATCCGGGTGCGGTCGAGCACGACGCGCCGTCCTTCCCGCTCGTCGGCCTGGTCGTCTCGGGCGGCCACACGTTCCTGGTCGAGATGCGCGATCACCTGACCTACCGCCTCCTGGGCCAGACGGTCGACGATGCCGCTGGCGAGGCGTTCGACAAGGTGGGCCGCCTGCTCGGGCTGGGCTACCCTGGCGGACCGGCGATCTCGCGTGCCGCGGAATCGGCGGTTGCCCGCGATCGCGTGTTTCCACGGGCATGGATGGGTGACTCCTTCGACCTCAGCTTCTCGGGGCTCAAGACGGCGGCGCGCCGGATCATCGGTCAGGCACGGTCGGACGCCGGGCTGTCGCCCGACGAGCGCGAGGGCAGCCTGCCGGCGGCGATCGTGGCTGAGCTCGCATGGGGCTTCCAGGACTCGGTGGTCGACGTGCTGGTGACCAAGACGATGCGGGCGGTCGACGAGACCCGGGCTCGTGGCGTGCTGCTGGGTGGCGGCGTCGCCGCGAACGCCGAGCTCCGGGCGCGGATCGCGGACGAGGTGGAGGCTCGTGGGCTGGCCCTGGCCATTCCACGGCCCGGGCTGTGCACCGACAACGGGGCGATGATCGGCGCTGCCGGGGCGCGCCGGCTCGAGGCCGGGGTGCTGGCGGGGCTCGACCTCGACGCCCGGCCATCGCTCCCGCTCGCCACGTGAACAGCTCCGGGCAGGGCTCGCCGGTGCGCCTCGATCCCGCCGCGGTGCAGCGCACGCTGCGCGGGTCCGGACTCCGGCCCCGTCACGGCCTGGGCCAGAACTTCCTAGCCGATGTCGATGTCCTCGAGAGCATCCTCGCCGAGGCTGCCCCGGCCCCCGGTCGCCGGGTGCTCGAGATCGGTCCCGGGTTGGGAATCCTGACCGGGGGCCTCATCGCGGCCGGCGCGGTCGTGATCGCGGTGGAGCTGGACACGGCCATCGCCACCCTCCTCCGCGATGCGTATGCCGCCGAGCTCGAGACGGGCGCGCTCCGCCTGATCGAGGGCGACGCGCTCGACCAGGACCTGGTCCGCCTGGTGGAACCGCCGTACGACGTCGTGGCCAACCTGCCCTACCACATCACCAGCCCGGTGCTGCACCGGCTCCTGGGTGAGGCGCCGCGAGCAGAGCGCCTGGTGCTGATGGTCCAACGGGAGGTGGCCGAACGGGTAGCCGCCCCGCCAGGCTCCATGTCCTATCTGTCGGTGTTCGTCCAGTACCACGCCCGCGCCCGGGTGGCGCGCATCGTGCCCCCGGAGGCGTTCGAGCCGGCGCCGAAGGTGGCATCGGCGATCCTGGTGCTCGAGCCGTACGCGGCGGATGACCGGCTCGACCCGGATGCCGAGGAGCAGGTGTGGCGAGTCGTCCAGGCGGCGTTCCGCGAGCGGCGCAAGATGCTCCACAACGTGCTCACCCGCCAGCTGCCGGTCACCCCCGACCGCGTGGACGCAGCGCTCGTGGCCACGGGTATTGCCCGGGAGCGTCGGCCGCAGACGCTTGCCGTCGGCGAGTGGATCGCGCTGGCCGAGGCGCTCGGCCCACTGCCGGTCAGCGCCTGATGGCACAGCCCGTCGATCCCGAGCGGCGGCTGACGCCGGTCATTCGGCTGGCCCCGGCCAAGGTCAACCTCACGCTGGCGGTGCTGGGCCGCCGGCGCGACGGCTATCACGACCTCCACAGCGTGATGGTGCCGCTGGATCTTGCGGACCGGCTGGCGGTGTCACGATCGACGCCGGGCGCGGGCGATTCGCTGCACGTCGACGGCTTCGACCCTGGGCCGACCGCCGAGAACCTGGTGCTGCGGGCGATCGCTGCAGGTCGGCGGGTGGCCCAGCCCGCATCCGGTCGAGCCGAGCCCCTGGCCCCCCTCGCAATCCGGCTGGACAAGCGGATCCCGATCGCCGCCGGGCTCGCTGGCGGGTCGTCCGATGCGGCGGCCGCGATCGACGCAGCGCTCGAGGCCTGGGGCGTGGACGTCGACCCCGGCACCCGCGTCGGGCTTGCAGCCGGGCTCGGGTCGGACGTGCCCTTCTTCCTGGCCGGGGGTCCGGCGTTGGTCGAGGGTCGGGGGGAACGGCTGACTCCGCTGCCCTGGCTCCGCGACGCGAGTGACGCGGAGGATCGCCCGGGCCTCCTGCTCGTGACGCCGGCCGTTGGGCTCGCCACGCCGGCCTCGTTCGAGCTGTGGGATGCGGGCATGACTTCGCCGGGTGGTGCGGCACGGCTGGTCTCGGCGCATCTTGCCGACGAGCTGCGGTCCGGTCTTGGGCTCGCGGATCTGATGGCACGGGCATCGGTGCTGGCCGCGGCCAACGACCTGGCGCCCGCGGCTGCTGCGCTCGAACCTGGCCTGGTGCCGTTCAAGCGCGCGCTGCTGCGGTTGCTGGCCCGACCCGTCGGGCTATCCGGCTCAGGCCCGACGCACTGGGCGCTCTATCCTTCTCTCGACGAGGCGGCGGTGGCCGCCGACCTCGTGCGAGGGGCACACGCCGCCGGGGAGCTGCCCGCGCCGGGAGGGCAGGCACCGTTCGTCGCGGCCACACGGATACTCGGCAGGAGAGACGCAGCTCGGAGGGCAGGATGACGCGCCAGTCCATCTCGACGGCCGGTGCGCCGGCCGCGATCGGCCCCTACAGCCAGGCGGTCGCGACCGACGGCCTCGTGTTCTGCAGCGGACAGATCGGGTTGGATCCCGAGTCGGGCGAGCTCGCCGACGGCGTCGAGGCGCAGGCGGATCGCGCCCTGCGCAATCTCGCGGCCGTCCTCGACGCCGCGGGGGTGACGGTGGCCGACGTTGTCAAGACCACCATCTTCCTCGCCGACATGGCAGACTTCGCGGCTGTCAACGCCGTGTATGCGCGCCACATGCCCGATCCGCCGCCGGCTCGATCGACCGTCCAGGCTGCCGCGCTGCCAATGGCCGGACGGGTCGAGATCGAGGCGATTGCCCGACGGTCAGACCGGTGATCGCCCGCCCGGTTGACACTGCGGACAGCCCAACCCCAGAATCGGCGCGCCGACGATGATCACGCAGACACCCCCCTCGGGCGCCGCCAGCGCCGTTCCACGATCGACGACCTCGTCGCCCGTCGCTTGGTGCCCGACCTCGTGACTCCTTCAGATCCGGAGCCGTCGGAGCCGCGGTCGGCCGGGCCCTCGGAGTCGGGCTCCCTGGGGTCTTCAGGGTCGCGCGTCACTGCCGTCGTTCTCGCCGCGGGTCTTGGCACGCGCATGCGTTCGTCGCTGCCAAAGGTGCTGCACCCGGTGTGCGGACGCCCGATGATCGAGTACGTGCTGGACGTTGCCGTCGCCGCAACCTCGTCACGACCGATCGTGGTCTGCCCGCCGTCCACCGATGCCGTGCGTGATGCCGTGAGCTCCACCGCCGACACCGTCGTCCAGGCCGAGCCCCGCGGGACCGGCGATGCGCTGCGGTCCGCGATGGCCGTGCTGGCCGATGACGTGGACGAGGTCCTGGTGCTGTCGGGGGACGTACCGCTCGTCAGACCCGATCTGCTCGGGGCCCTGCTCGAGGCACGCGCGATGGACCACGCGGCGATGTCGCTGGTCGTGGTCGACGCCATCGATCCATCCGGGCTGGGTCGGGTCGTGCGCCGCGAGGGTGGCACGGTCGATCGCATCGTCGAGGACCGGGACGCGTCCGGGGACGAGCGCCGGGTGACGGAGATCAACGCGGGGCTGTATGCCTTCGACGCGGGATGGCTGCGCCGGCGCATCGAGGACCTCCGGCCATCGGCGGCCACGGGTGAGCTGTACCTCACGGAGCTCGTGGCGCTGGCGCGCGAGGACGGCCGCATCGTGGCCGCGCTGGACATCGAGGACGACGGACGCCTGACAGGCATCAATGATCGGGCGCAGCTGGCGCGAGTCGAGTGGGACATGCGGGTCGAGCTGAACGACCGCTGGATGCGCGAAGGCGTGACGATGGTCGATCCCTCGACCGTGTACCTCGACCACGCCGTCGAGCTCGCACCGGACGTGGTTCTCGAGCCCAACGTCATCCTGCGCGGTGCGACGCGCGTCGGGGCGCGCACGCGGATCGGTTCCGGCTCGCAGGTGTTCGACTCGGTGATCGGGGCGGACTGCCGGGTGTGGGCGAGCATCGTCGAGCGCTCCGAGGTCGAGAGCGAGGTCACCATCGGCCCCTTCAGCCACCTGCGTCCAGGGGTGCACGTTGGCCGCCGGTCCGAGATCGGCAACTACGCCGAGCTCAAGAACAGCCACCTCGGCGAGCACGTTCGCCAGCACCACACGAGCTACCTGGGCGACGCCGACGTCGGTGCCGACACCAACGTCGGCGCAGGGACGATCACCGCCAACTACGACGGGGTTCGCAAGCACCGGACGACCATCGGCGAGCGGGTCTTCCTGGGCGTGGACACGATGCTCCGGGCACCCGTGACGCTGGGCGAGGGATCGAAGACCGGGGCTGGCGCGGTCGTGACCCGGGACGTGCCACCTGGCAAGCTCGCCGTTGGTGTGCCAGCCCGCATCCGGACCCCGCGTGATGGGGGAGCCGCGGCAGGCCAACCCGTTCGCGAGCCCGACGCAACGCCAGAGGGGGATGCGACGTCCGCGCCTGATCCGCCACCCGCCACCGGGGATCAGCCATGAACGGCCTCCCGGGGACGATCCTGCTGCTGATCGTTCTCACCCTTCTCGAGGCGTTCTTCGTCACGGCAGAGATCTCGCTGGTCTCGATCCGGCGCAGCCGGGTGGACCAGATGGTGGACGAGGGCCGCCCGGGTTCGCGCCGGGTCCGTCACCTGCTCCAGGACCCTGGTCGCTTCCTGGCGGTCTGCCAGCTGGGCCTGACGGTCATCGGCTTCCTGGCGTCGGCGTTCGCTGCCGTCACCCTGGCCAACGAGGTCGCCGACGCGCTGGGGCCGATGATGGACCGCGGAACCGCAGAGGGCGTCTCCCTGGTGATCGTGACCGTGGTCCTCGCCCTGTTCACCATCGTCTTCGCCGAGCTCGTGCCCAAGTCGATCGCCCTGGCCCACACGGAACGGTTCGCGCTGGCTCTGTCGGGTCCGCTCGACTTTCTGGGCCGGGTCCTGTGGCCGGTGGTTGCGCTGCTGACCGGGGTGACGAAGTGGATCACGCGCCTGTTCGGCGTCGAGGCGACGCCCGAGATGCAGATCAGCACCGAGGAGCTGCGGCTGATCGTGGAGCGTGGCGGCGAGCAGGGGATCCTCGAGGCCGAGGAGGAGCAGATGATCAACGCCGTCATCGAGCTCGGCGAGCGGCGGCTGCACGAGGTCATGGTGCCCCGGACGAGCATCGTCGCCCTGTCCACCACGGCCACGTTCGACCAGGCGATCGACACGATCGTCGAGGACGGCCACTCCCGGGTCCCCGTCTATGCCGCCTCGATGGACGAGGTCGTCGGGATCCTGTATGCGAAGGATCTGCTTCCGTTGCTCAAGACCGACGCCGAGCGGCGGCCCGAGTTGCGCAATCTGCTGCGGACACCGGTGTTCGTTCCGGAGTCCATGTCGATTGACGACCTGCTCCACGAGTTCCAGCGGCGCAAGGTCCACATCGCGATCGTGCTCGACGAGTACGGTGGGACGGCCGGCCTGGTGACGATCGAGGACCTGCTGGAGGAGATCGTCGGGGAGATCCAGGACGAGTACGACGTCGAGGAGCCGATGCTGGAGCGGTTGGACGACAACCGGGTGCGCGTGGACGGGCGTGCTGCCGTGGAGGACCTGCTCGACGTCTGGGATCTCAAGGTCCAGCTCGAGGACGAGGACGAGTACGACACCGTGGGCGGGCTCGTGTACCACCGCGTGGGCGGCGTGCCCAGCCCGGGCGACGAGGTGCAGGTGGACGGGCTGCGACTCACGGTTGAGTCGACCGATGGCCGGCGCGTGGGCAAGGTCCTTGTTGTCCGCGAGGCGCTGCCGGAGACCGACGAGGACGACGAGTTCTAGGTGCGGGTGGTCGGGCCCCAGGTCCGGGCCGCTCGTCAGGCGGTGATCACGCCGTTGATGATCCCCGCGAGCTGATCTCGGACCTCGGGGTCGATGACCTCGACCGCGTCGATCTCCGCCAGTGCCTGGTCGCGATGGCGACGCGCCTCGGTTCGGGTGAACTCACGGGCGCCGGCCCGCTCGAGGATGGCCACGATCTCGTCGACCTCCGCCCGCGTCGGCTCGTCGATGACGTAGAGGGCGGCCAGGCGGTCGCGATCCGCAGGTGTTGCGTGTTCGAACGCGTACAGCACGGGCAGCGTCTTCTTCCGTCGCGCCACGTCGGTGGGCTCTTTGCCCGTATGGCGCTCCTGGCCCCAGATCCCGAGCAGGTCGTCGTTGAGCTGGAACGCGATGCCCAGCGCCCAGCCGAAGCGCCGATAGGCCGTGATGATCCGCTCGTCGTCGGTGGCCAGGAGCGCACCCGCCTCGATCGACGCCGAGATCAGGGCGGCCGTCTTGCGGCCGATCATGTCGAAGTACAGCTCGACCGTCATCGGCGCGTCCGAGGACGAGCTGGCGATGTCGAGGTACTGGCCCTCACACAGCCGCACACAGGTCTCGTCGTAGAGGCGCATCAGGCGCAGCACCTTGGCGTCGCTGAAGCCGAGCTCGGTCAGGCGGTGAAGGGCGATACGTGACAGGCTGAAGATCAGGTCGCCGGTGTTGATCGCCTGTGGCACGCCGTGCAGGGTCCACAACGTGGCTCGATGGCGCCGCTCGGTGTCGCCGTCCTCGATGTCGTCGTGGACCAGGCTGAAGTTGTGGCCCAGCTCGACAGCGGCAGCGCCCGGCAGTGCCGCGCGATGGTCACCCGCGATCGAGGCATAGGCAAGCAGGCCCAGGAGAGGCCGCATGCGCTTGCCACGCGTGCCGGATGTGCCATCGAGGCCAAGGTGATAGCGAATCATCGCGTACACCTCGGCGGTCGGCGCGTCGTGGTCCTCCACCACGCGCAGGATCTCCGCCTCCGTATCGGCGATGAGGACGCTCAGATCGACGTCGAGCTTGCTGGTCACCGTCATCGCGGTCAGTGTACCGGCTCGGACGGCAAACGTGACCCGGGAAAGTAGCCTGTTGGGTGCGCGGCGTGCGCCAGTGGGTGGCCGCGCCCCGGGGCGGGCCGGCGGTCCACGCTGACCCTGTGAGTACCCGTCGTCGCCAGCTCCATCGACCGCGCAGGGTGGTACCGTCGCGACGTGCCCGTTCCCCGCCGCTACGTGACCGATGCCATCGTCCTGTCAAGGTTCGACCTGGGCGAGGCGGATCGCGTCCTGACCCTCATCACGCCCGATCACGGCAAGCTCAAGGCGATCGCGAAGGGCATCCGCCGGCCGGCATCACGGCTGGGTGGCTCGCTGGAGCCGTTTGCCGAGCTGAACGTCGCCCTCGCGCGCGGGCGGACGTTCGATGTCGTGACCGAGGTGCGGGTCGGACACGCGTGGCTCGCGCTCCGCGACCGCCTCGAGAGCGCCGCCACGGCCTGGTACCTGGCGGAGCTCGCCGACCGCTCGCTGGAGGAGCGCCACGCGGCCCAGGAGCTGTACGCGCTGCTGCGCCGAGCCTACGAGCTGCTGGACGCGGGGATGGCGCCCGGTCGCGTCGCGCGGTGGTACGAGATGCACCTCGCCGACGAGCTCGGGCAGCGGCCCGAGGTGGATCGCTGCGTGGAGTGCGACCGTGTCCTGGAGCCCAATGAGCGCTTCCGCTGGGTCCCACCGCTGGGCGGGGTCGTGTGCCATCGGTGTCCCGCGCCACCGGCGGACCGGACGGAACTCTCGCTCGAGGCGCTCAAGGTGCTCAAGGCCTACCAGCGCATGGATGTCGAGGCGATCGCCGCCCTCCGCCTGTCGCCACCCGTCGAGCGCGAGGTCGAAGGTGCGATGCGCGACTTCATGCGGGTGGCGCTCGAGCGTGACCCGCGGTCTCTTGCGTTTCTCGACGAGGTTCGGGCGACACCCCGGCCGGCGCCGGCATAGAGGAGGGAGAGTCCATGGTGTTCGATACCGACAGCGAGAGCGACAGCCACGTCAGGGATCGCCTGCGCTCGGAGCGGATCGCCTGGCTCACGACGGTCACCGCGTCGGGACAGCCGCAGACGTTCCCCATCTGGTTCCTGTGGGACGACGCCGCGGATGGCGGGCGCGGCGACCTCCTGATCTACAGTGACCACCGTGCCAGGCGCAACCGCAACGTCGAGGCCAACCCTCGCGTGTCGTTCCATCTGGCCGACGACGGCCAGGGCAACGACGTCGTGATCATCGAAGGCGAGGCCCGGATTGACCCCGAGACGGTCGCCCTGCCCGCCAACGCGTCCTACGTGGCCAAGTACGCGGACCCGATCGCCAATGACTTCCACACGCCGGAGGAGATGGCGACCATCTACAACGTCCCGCTCCGGATCCGGCCGATGCGCGGGGTCGCATTCGGAGGCTGAGCATGTCGTTGCGGACCCCGTTGACGTTGGCGGCGGGGGCTGTCGCGATCGGCGCGCTGGCAGCGGCTCGCCCGGTGCTCGACGGGGTTGTCGCCCGCACTGAGCGGAGGCACAACCCGACGCCGCCGGAGATCACGACACCCGTCTCGGACCGCGCGAGGGACCTGCACGCCACGCTCCGCGTCGCGGATCTGCACGCTGACTCGCTGCTGTTTGGCCGGGATCTCCTGCTGCGCGGCGACCGGGGCCATGTCGACGTGCCACGGTTGATCGAGGGGCACGTCGCGCTCCAGGTGCTGTCGTGCGCGATGAAGGTTCCGCGCCACATCAACATCGAGCGCAACGAGGACGCCAGCGACGACGTCCTGGCGATCGCGCTTGCCAAGCGATGGCCGCCACCAACGTGGCGCAGCATCCTGGCGCGGGCGCTGTACATGGCCGAGCGCGCACGTGGGTTCGCCGAGCGCTCGGGCGGGAGCTTCCGGCTGATCGAGACGCGCGGGGACCTCCAGCGCTACCTGGCCGTTCGTGAGGCGGATCCGGCCATCACCGCAGGGCTGCTATCGATCGAGGGAGCGACGGCGCTCGACGGCGATCCGGCCAACGTCGAGCTGGTGGCGAACGCGGGCTTCCGCATGATCTCGCCGGCTCACCTCACGGACACCGTCTTCGGCGGCTCGGCGCATGGTGCTGTCCAGGGTGGGCTGACGCGGCTGGGACACGAGATGGTCCGGCGCATGGAGGCGCGCGGCGTGCTCCTCGACGTGGCCCACGCGTCGGCGGCCACGATCGACGATGCGCTCGCGATCTCGACCCGCCCCGTGGTCGCATCGCATACCGGCGTGAAGGGTGTTCACGACAACGCTCGCAACCTGTCCGACGGGCAGCTGTCCCGCATCGCCGCGACGGGCGGGCTGGTGGGGATCGGGTTCTGGCCCTGGGCGTGCGGTGGGCCGGAGACCGCGGATATCGCGCGCTCCATCGCGTACGCGGTCGAGCGCATCGGGCCCGACCGCGTGGCGCTCGGCTCCGACTGGGACGGCGCGGTCCCGGTCCCGTTCGACGCCGCGCACGTCGACCGCCTGACCGACGCGCTGCTCGGCGTCGGCCTCGACGAGCGGACGATTCGTGCCGTGATGGGTGAGAACGTGCTGCGCCTGTTGGGCGAGACGCTGCCCCGGGTTTGAGCTCGCGTCCTGCCTCCGTTGCCCGCGAGGCCCGGCGTGCCCCGCCTTGGAATGGTCCGCCTGGAACGCCCCGCGTTCAGACCAGCGGTTGCCGGGCCTGACGTCCCCTGCCTGTGGCCGCCAGACCGTCCGTTTGATCGTCAGGCGGGCTCGCCGGCCGCTGCACGGCACGCTGGGCGGTTCAGCTGGCGGATACCGACGGCGTGTTCCACCACCAAGCGCCATAGTGAACGCCCAGCGTTCCACGATTGCCCCGCCATGCGGTCGCCGCCATCTCGCGCTACCAGGCACGGACCCGGCTGGCTCGCGCCGGCAATCCGGTCGTCGCAGCTCGCGCCAGACAGATGTCGGATTGTCGGTTACCCGCGCCACGCGACGTGAGATGCCACGGTCGCGCGGCGGGCCGCCTCTGCTAGCATCGATCGGCCAACCCTTCCCGCGCGGCCCTGCCAAGGTCGCGTACCAGCGGAGACCTCCGGTGACCACCCCCGACACCGACCCCAAGGCGGTCGCGCCTGCCGTCGCCAACCTCGACACCATCGTGAGCCTGTCGAAGCGGCGCGGCTTCATCTTTCCCTCGTCCGAGATCTACGGCGGCATCAACGCCGTGTGGGACTACGGCCCGCTGGGCGTCGAGCTCAAGAACAACGTCAAGGGCGCCTGGTGGCGGGCGATGGTCCAGGACCGCGACGAGATCGTCGGGCTGGATGCCGGCATCCTGATGCACCCGCAGGTCTGGGTCACGTCAGGCCACGTTGGCTCGTTCAGCGACCCGCTCGTCGAGTGCGCCGAGTGTCACCGCCGCTACCGGCTCGACGAGCTGCCCGGTGCCGAGGAGCTGTCCCAGACGGAGCTCCGCGACGAGACGATCACGGAGCGCCTGGGCCTCGTGTGCCCCAACGATGGTGGCCCCCTCTCGCCCCCGCGCCGGTTCAACCTGATGTTCACCAGCCACATGGGTCCGGTCGAGGAAGAGGGATCGATCGTCTATTTCCGCCCCGAGACGGCCCAGGGCAGCTACGTCAACTTCAAGAACGTCCAGCAGAGCTCGCGCAAGAAGATCCCGTTCGGCATCGCCCAGATCGGCAAGAGCTTCCGTAACGAGATCAGCCCCGGCAACTTCGTGTTCCGGATGCGCGAGTTCGAGCAGATGGAGATGCAGTACTTCGTGCGTCCCGAAGAGGGTGCGGCGGCGGCGTTCGAGGAGTGGCTGCCCCGCCGTCGCGCGTGGTACGAGGCGTATGGCGTGGAGCCGACGCGTCTGCGCTTCCGGGAGCACGCCAAGGACGAGCTGGCCCACTACGCGAAGAAGGCGATCGACATCGAGTATCGGTTCCCGTTTGGCTGGAAGGAGCTCGAGGGGATCCATAATCGGGGCGACTTCGACCTTGGCAACCACGCCAGGGCGTCAGGCGAGAACCTCGAGTACTTCGACCAGGCCGCCGGCGAGCACTTCATCCCGTGGATCGTCGAGACGGCGGCCGGGGCCGACCGGGCAGCGTTCACGTTTCTCATCGACGCCTACCGCGAGGAGGAGGTCCGGGGCGAGAAGCGGGTCGTGCTCGGGCTCCACTCCGATCTCGCGCCGTACAAGGTCGCGGTGCTGCCGTTGCTCAAGAAGCGGCCCGAGATCGTTGAGATGTGCCACCGGCTGCTTGCCGACCTCAAGCGTGACCTCATGGCCGTATACGACGACACGGCCGCCATCGGCAAGCTCTACCGGCGCCAGGATGAGATCGGGACGCCGTGGTGCGTCACCGTGGATGTCGACTCGCTCGAGGACGGCGCGGTCACGATCCGCGACCGGGACTCGATGACCCAGGAGCGGGTGCCGCTCGAGAGCGTCAAGAGCCTCATCCTGGACCGGATGGCCGCTGCCCGGCCCTAGCGATCAGCGGGCCCACGCCGCACCCACCGGTTCGCCGGGCGGTCGCGCAGCGACGCCCGTCGCTGGATCCCGCCACGGGTCCGGTGCAGGCCAGCAACGAGCGGGACTAGAAGGTCATGGCCTGCGCGGGCCGCGTCCTTGACCATCGTCGCCAGGGACGCGGTCGTCGTGCACGCATGCTGACGGCCGCGCCCATCCATGTCCGGGCCGAACCATTTGCCGATCGGGGCCACGATCCCCGATCGCGGGCCACGATCCCGGGCGAGCGTCACTCAGGCGGAGGCGGGGGCCTTCGCTGCGGGGCTGGCAGCCGGCTTTGCAGGCGTCTCGACCTCGGCCGGCTCGGGGGGCCAGACGCCGCTCAGATACGAGTCGATCGCGGCGGCCGACCGCTTGCCGTCGCCCATCGCAAGGATCACCGTGGCGGCGCCGCGCACGATGTCCCCGCCGGCGAACACGCCTGGCATGCTCGTCATCCCGTGGTCGTCGGTGACCAGGTAGCCCCACTCGTTGACCTCGAGACCGGGCGCGCTGCCGGTAAGCAGCGGGTTGGCCCGGGTGCCGATGGCCACGACGACCAGATCACAGTCGATCGTGAACTCGGAATCGGGGATCGGCTGCGGCCGCCGACGTCCCGAGGCATCCGGCTCACCCAGCTCCATCTGCACGCAGCGCAGACCCGTGACCCAGCGCTCGTCGTCGCCGATCACCTCGACCGGTGCCGCGAGGTAGTGGAACACCACGCCCTCGTCCTTCGCGTGGTGCGCCTCCTCCGCGCGGGCGGGGAGCTCATCGGCGGAGCGCCGGTAGACGATCGTCGCCTCCGCGGCGCCCAGCCGGCGCGCCGTGCGGACCGAGTCCATGGCGACATTGCCGCCGCCCACGACGACCACGCGCTGGCCGTGAAGGATGGGTGTCTCGGACTCCGGGTTCCAGGCGCCCATCAGGTTGACCCGGGTCAGGTATTCGTTGGCCGAGTACACGCCCTTGAAGTTCTCACCCGGAACGTTCATGAACACGGGCAGCCCGGCGCCTACGGCCAGGAACAGCGCGTCGTACTCCTCGCGGAGCTCGGGGATCGTATAGGTGCGCCCGATGATCGCGTCGACCTCGATCTTGACGCCCTCCCGCTGCAGCCGGTCGACCTCGGACTGCACGATGTCCTTCGGCAGCCGGAACTCGGGGATGCCGTAGATCAGCACCCCGCCCGGCGCATGGAACGCCTCGAACACGGTCACGTCGTGACCCTTGCGCACCAGCTCGCCCGCGGCGGTCAGGCCGGCGGGTCCCGAGCCCACGATGCCCACCTTGCGTCCGGTCGACGCGGGTCGAGGCCGTTTCGCCATCTCGTCCGGGTGGTCCATTGCCCAGTCGGCGACGAACCGCTCGAGGTACCCGATCGCGACCGGGTCGCCCTTCTTGGTCCGGATGCACACGCCCTCGCACTGGGTCTCCTGCGGACAGACGCGCCCGGTGACGCAGGGCAGGGCGTTGTCCGAGAGCAGGCTGTCGGCCGCGCCGGCCATGTCGCCGTCGCGCATCAGCTTGATGAAGTTCGGGATGTTGACGCGAACCGGGCAGCCGTCGACGCAGAACGGCTTGGGGCACTGGATGCACCGCTCGGCCTCAAGCATCGCGAGCTGATAGGTCAGGCCGAGGTTGACCTCGCGGAAGTTGGCGGCGCGGACCTCGCCTTCCTGCTCGGGCATCGAGACGCGCCCGATCGTCATCCGCTCCTTGTTGCTGAGCGGCTTCACGGGCTCGGTTGACGGATCGGCACCCGGCTCGGGAGCCGGGGCCACGGACGAATGATCGGCACCCGGCTCGGGAGCCGGGGCCACGGACGAATGATCGGCACCCGGCTCGCGAGTCGGGCGAGGGGACGCAGGATCGGTCATGCCTTGACCTCGGTGGTGGCGCAGGCACCGCGCTTGTCGAGCGCCTGCTGTTCGAAGGAGCGGTAGGTGGTGAGCCGGTCGGCCAGCTCGGCGAAGTTGACCTGGTGGGCGTCGAACTCGGGTCCATCGACGCACGCATACTTGGTCTCGCCGCCGACCGTGACCCGGCAGCCGCCGCACATCCCGGTGCCGTCAACCATGATCGCGTTGAGCGACACGGTGGTCGGCACCTCGTACGGCGCGGTGAGACCGGAGACGGCCTTCATCATGGGGACGGGTCCGACCGCGTAGACGGCATCCACCCCGCCCGCGTCGAGCAGATCCTTGAGCGCCTCGGTCACGAACCCGGGCCGCCCATAGCTGCCGTCGTCGGTGCAGGCGACGACGTCACCGGCCTCGCCCAGCTCGTTCTCGAGGATCACCCACTCGCGCGAGCGACCCCCGATGACGCTGGTGACCTTGACCCCGCGATGCGCGAGCTCACGCGCGATCGGCAGGATGACGGCCGTGCCAACTCCTCCGCCCACGCACACGGCATGACCCGACGCGATCAGATCGGTCTCGCGGCCCAGCGGCCCGGCGACGTCCTGGATTGCCTCACCTTCCTGGAGCGCGCACAGGTCGGTCGTGCTTGCGCCGATGGCCTGGATCATGAGCGTGATCGTGCCGGCCTCGGGATCGTTGTCGGCGATCGTCAACGGGATTCGCTCAGCGCCCTGGCCCTTGCGGACGATGACGAACTGTCCGGGACGCCGGACCTTTGCGATCCGTGGAGCCTCGACGACGAGGCGGACGACGTTCGGCGAGAGCTGCTCGCGCTCAACGACCTGATACATGTGACCTCACGAAGTACATGGTGACACCTGTGGTTGATGGTCGCTGATCGGCCCGATTGCGATCACCTGCCACGGGCACGCGGATGCGGTCCGAAGGTCACGAGCGGGACGGGCCGTCCGGCGACGATCGGGGGCGAACCGACAGGAGGAGGTCCAGTCCGAGCCCGTGGTCGCGCCTGGTCTGCGTGGTTGGCCGAGCCCTGGTCGGGAACGTGTCTCATGCAGCCGGGCAGCCGCCTGTTCACGCCCCGGGGACGGATGCCAGCCCGTACCATGCGCAAGAGGAGGCCGAGATGACCGAGCCGCTGCGGTACGTCGGCATGCGCCGACCGCGCGCCGACGGGCGCGACAAGGTCACGGGCGCCACACGCTACGCGGCTGACATGGCGCTCCCGGGGACGCTGCACGCACGCATCGTGCCCGCCCTGTACGCGCACGCACACATCCGCTCGATCGAGACGGATGCCGCCCTCGCACATCCCGGCGTGAGGGCCGTGCTCACGGCCGCAGACCTCAGCATACGGCCGCCCGGCTCGGAGCGGCACCTCGAACCGCTGGCGCGCGACGAGGTGGTTTTCGCAGGCCAGCCGGTCGCGCTCGTGGTTGCGGAGTCCGAGGCGGCGGCAGCGGACGCGGTGCACCTGGTCGACGTCGACCTCGAGCTCCTCCAGCCCGCGATCGACGTGCTCGCTGCGCGCCGGCCGGGCGCGCCGCTCGCTCGGAGCACGCATCCGAGCACACCCGGTGCTGGGGTCGGCGCGGAGCATCGTGCACTCGGGTCGGGCGATGGTGCGGGG
Organism: uncultured Chloroflexia bacterium; assembly: GCA_963734935.1. Classification (GTDB taxonomy): domain Bacteria; phylum Chloroflexota; class Limnocylindria; order Limnocylindrales; family CSP1-4; genus CAIXZV01. The sequence goes on from CAVTIO010000005.1 coordinate 254,479, forward strand.
CAAGCCGCCGGGGCAGCGGCCGGCAACCAGTTCGATTCACTTCACGAGCATCGCGGCGACATCGAGGCGGCGCTCGGGAGCAGCGCGGTCATCGTCTCAGGTCGCTATGAGGCGGGCTGGGCTCACCAGGCCCCGATCGAACCGCAGGCGGCGACAGCGTGGATCGACCATGACGGTTCGCTTGTCGTCTCGGCAAGCATGCAGGGCATCTTCCTCACGCGCGACGAGCTGGCCAGGGCGTTTGGGTTGCCGATCAATCGGGTCCGGGTCATCGCTGCCCCCAGCGGTGGCGCGTTCGGTGTCAAGCAGCTGGCGCTCGAGACTCTGGTCGCGGGCGCCGCGCTCCGCCTCCGCCGGCCGGTTCGGCTGGTGCTCGACCGCCGGGACGATCTGGCGATCTCGTCTCCGTCGCAGGGGCTCGTGATCGACCTCCGGATCGGTGCCGATGCCCAGGGGCGGCTCGAGGGGATCAAGGCTCACATCACGTACGACTCGGGCGCGTTTGCCGAGGACTCGTGGCATTGGTTCGCGCCCCGGCTCATCACGGGACCCTACCGATGGCCGGCCTTCGACGTCACCGCCGTGGCCGTCCATACGAACCGGTTCGGAACCGGGAACTACCGGGCACCGTCGGGGCCGCCCGGTGCGTTCGCCCTCGAGTCGCTGATCGATGAGCTCGCGCACCGGCTGAACATCGATCCCATCGCCCTGCGGCAGGCCAACATCGCGCGCGCCGGCGATCCGATGGCGGACGGCAAGCCCTGGCCACGGATCGGAGCCGCGGAGTGCCTGGACCAGGTCCAGGCGCACCCGATCTGGGCGCGACGTCGGCAGCTACCGCACGGCGAGGGCGTCGGCATCGCGATCGGCGTGTGGCCCGGCTCGGCGCAGCCTGCCGCGGCCTCCTGTCGTCTCGAGCCTGACGGAGCCCTGACGGTGGTTACGGGCATCGTCGACATCAGCGGAGCGACGAGCAGTCTGGCCGCGATCGCGGCCGAGGCCTTCGGCGTTCCCGTTGACCAGGTGACCGTCGTCGCGGCCGATTCGAGCACCGCGCCCGCGACGCCCTCGAGCAATGCCAGCGCGACCACCTACGCGGTCGGTCCGGCCGTCCAGGCTGCGGCCGCCGACGCTCGCGAGCGTCTCCTTCGCGTGGCGGCCGACATGCTCGAGATCGAACCCGGTGACCTGGAGATCGTCGACGCCATTGTGCGACCTCGGGGAAGTCCAGCGGCCGGCCGCCCGGTCGCGGATCTTGCGCGCTCGCTGAGCGACGAGTTCGACTCGCCGTACCCCCCGATCGAGGGACACGGGGCGACGTCGCACACCGTCCGCGCGCCGTCCGTGGCGGCTCACCTCGCCCATGTCCGGGTCGACGAGGAGACGGGCGTGGTCGAGCTGCTCGGCTACGCTGTGATCCAGGACGTCGGACGGGCGCTCAACCCCGCGCTGGTCGAGGGACAGATGACGGGCGCTGCCGTGCAGTCGATCGGACGGGCATTGTTCGAGGAGCTCATTCACGATGAGCACGGCCAGCTCGTGACCGGCACGTTCCTCGACTACGCGCTGCCGCGCGCGACGATGGTGCCGGCGATCGACACGCGCATCGTGGAGGTTCCGGCGCCCGAGGGTCCGTTCGGCGCCCGAGGGATCGGGGAGGCCCCGGTCGTGGCCGGGCCTGCGGCCGTTGCCAATGCGATCGCGGCCGCCACCGGTGTCCGGATTCGCCAGCTCCCGATGACCGCCCCGCGCGTTTGGGCGGCACTCCGCGCGCAGAGCCGGCCACGATCCGGCTAGGTCGTGGATGCGACGCCCGCGCCGCATCGCGCGGGCCACTGGCCGCTGTGTCAGCCGACCGCGCCCACTACGCGCTCGGCTTCTTGCCCTTCGGCCAGTAGAGCTCCTTCTTGACGTGGAACTCGGGGAAGCCGTGGTCCATCAGGATCCGCTCGACGTTGAGGATCATCTCGGGGTTGCCGCAGATGTAGACAACCGTACGATCCGGCTTGAGGCCCTGGTCCCGGCACACGTCCCACACCACCTGCTCCGCACGCCCGGTGAGCCCGTCCCAGTTGGCGTTGCGCGGATCGGCGGAGCGCGAGATGGTCGGCAGGTAGGTCAGCTTGTAGGCCGGGTCCTGCTGCCATGCCTCGAGCTCGGTGCGATAGCCGAGCTCGTCCTGGAACGAGCAGCCGTTGAGCAGAACGGTCCGCCGAGGCTGCCCATGGGCCATGGTCTCGCGGATCATCGAGATGAACGGGGCGATTCCGGTGCCCGTGCTCACGTACAGGTGCGTCCGCTTGTCGTCAGGCTCGAGCATGAACCGGCCCTTGGGACCGATCATCCGCATCCGATGCCCGATGGGCAGCCGCCACAGCGCGGTCGTGAACCGGATCACCGGCACGTGGCGCACGAAGAACTCATAGCCTTCGGTGTCGGCCGTGGACGGGCCCGATGCGACCGAGTACGGCCGCTGGAGGATGCGTCCGTCGGTGACCACCCCGGTTGTCATGTACTGGCCGGGCTCGAACGGTGTCGCCGGCCCGTCGAACTTGACCCAGAAGTAGGCGAGCTCGTCGGTGAGCTCCTCGCGGCGAACGAGGGTGGCGTTGTAGGCCTCGGCGTCGCGCTCGATGACTCGGTTGTCGTGGTCGGCTTCGGTCACGGAACTTGGGCTCCCGGTGGATCGCGTCTGGTCGCGGCTCTGAGGGACGACGTCCGGATCTGAGTGTAACGCCGGGCCCCCGGCGCGGGCGTCGCCATGGCCCGTCCGGCCGGCGCGACCCCGGATGCCACCAGGGCGCCCCAGCCCGTCGACGGTGCCCCGGCGTCCTGCTTCCACGGGCGCTTCGGCCCATGGGCCGGCCTCCCGTCGTGCAGACCGGGTCAGCGGGGGTTGCAGCGTACAATCGCGAGGTCCCCAACGACACACGTCTCGCGGGCCACGTCCCCGGAACCCAGCCCGCGCCGTCAGCAAGGAGCCCAGCCACGATGGCCACCAGTCCAACCACGACTGCCGATCGATCCCACGCCGCCGCCAAGCGCTACATCTACGCCTGGGGCGCTGGCGCCGCCGAAGGCAACGGCAAGATGAAGGATCTCCTGGGTGGCAAGGGCGCGGGGCTCGCGGAGATGACCCTCGCCGGGCTGCCGACACCGCCCGGCTTCACGATCACCACCGAGGCGTGCAACGACTACTTCGCCAACGGCAAGCAGCTCCCCGACGGGCTGTGGGACGACGTCCTGGCGGCGATGAAGGAGGTCGAGCAGCGATCGGGCAAGGGCTTCGGCGAGGCGTCCAATCCGCTGCTGGTGTCCGTCCGCTCGGGCGCCAAGTTCTCGATGCCCGGGATGATGGACACGGTCCTCAACCTGGGCCTCAACGAGCAGACGCTCCAGGGCCTGATCGCGCTGACCGGCAACGAGCGCTTCGGCTGGGACGCGTACCGGCGGTTCATCGCCATGTTCGGGCGGATCGTGATGGGCGTCGACGGCGCAGCGTTCGACGAGCCGCTCGAGGAGGCCAAGGCGATCCACGGGGCCGATGCCAAGGACACCGACCTCACCGTCGATGACCTGAAGGGCCTGGTCGAGACGTACAAGGGCGTCGTGCGCGACGCGACCGGGCGGGACTTCCCGACCGATCCGGACGAGCAGCTTGACCTGGCGATCAAGGCGGTGTTCGCGTCGTGGTTCGGCAAGCGCGCCAACGACTACCGGAACAGCCAGAAGATCGCGCACGACCTCGGCACGGCCGTCAACGTCGTGACGATGGTGTTCGGCAACATGGGCGATGATTCCGGGACGGGGGTGGCGTTCACCCGCGACCCCAACACCGGCGAGAAGGTGCTCTACGGCGAGTACCTCACCAATGCCCAGGGTGAGGACGTCGTGGCGGGCATCCGGACGGCACCCAAGATCGCGCAGATGGCACAGGACATGCCTGCCGTCTACGCGGAGTTCCAGCGGATCGGCCAGCAGCTCGAGCAGCACTACCGGAACGTCCAGGACCTCGAGTTCACGATCGAGCGTGGCCGGCTGTACATGCTCCAGACACGCGATGCGAAGCGGACCGCCGCGGCGGCCGTGAAGATCGCGGTGGACATGGTCAACGAGGGCCTGATCAGCAAGGAGGAGGCCGTCGCCAGGATCGAGCCCGCACAGGTGGACCAGCTGCTGCGCGACACGTTCGACCCCGGTGCGCTCAAGGAGGCCAGGAAGATCGTCAACGGCCTCAACGCCTCGCCCGGTGCGGCTGTTGGTCGTGCCGTGTTCGACGCCGACGACGCGGTCGAATGGGCGGAGCGCGGTGAGAAGGTGATCCTGGTCCGGATCGAGACCTCGCCCGACGACTTCCACGGCATGGCGATCAGCCAGGGCATCATCACGGCCCGCGGAGGGGCGACCTCGCACGCGGCGGTCGTCGCGCGCCAGATCGGCAAGCCGTGCGTGGCCGGGTCCTCGGACCTGATCGTCGACTACGCCGGCAAGCAGGCACACTGCAACGTGACCGGGGTCGAGTTCAAGCAGGGTGACTGGGTCAGCCTCGACGGCTCGACCGGTGCGCTCTACCTGGGCGCGCTGCCGACCGTTTCTGCCCGGTTCGAGGAGCAGCCCGAGCTCCAGCAGATCCTGGGCTGGGCCGACGAGATCCGCCGCCTCGGCGTGTGGACCAACGCCGACAAGCCCGAGGAGGCCGCGCAGGCGCGCGCCTACGGTGCCCAGGGGATCGGCCTGTGCCGGACCGAGCACATGTTCCGCGAGGGCGAGCGGCTCGAGATCGTGCGCGGCGCGATCCTGGTCGCCAACGTCGCCACCCGCGCCAAGGCCAAGGTCGCGGCCGGCGACGCGCTGACCGATGAGGAGCAGGCTGCGGTCGAGACCTTCGACGCCGCGATGGGCAAGCTGGAGCGCCTCCAGCAGGGCGACTTCGAGGGCATCTTCACGGCGATGGACGGCCTGCCGGTCGTGATCCGCCTGATCGACCCGCCGCTCCACGAGTTCCTGCCGAACCTCGAGGAGCAGCTGGTCAAGGTGACCCGCGCCGAGGACGCCGGGGGTGCCTCGGAGGAGGACAAGCAGCTGCTCGCGACGATCAAGTCGATGCACGAGCAGAACCCGATGCTCGGGCTCCGTGGCTGTCGCCTGGGGCTCATGATCCCGGACTTCGTGAAGATCCAGACGCGCGCGATCCTCAACGCCCAGATCGCAGTCAAGCGGGCTGGCGGCCATCCGATCGCCAAGATCATGATCCCGCTCGTCGGCCATGTGAACGAGCTGGCCCGGACGCGTGCGCTGCTCGAGGCAGAGGCTGAGGCCGTCCGCGCGGCAGAAGGGGCTGTCGAGGTGGACTACAAGTTCGGGACCATGATCGAGGTGCCGCGCGGCGCCCTGACCGCCGACGAGATCGCGCGCGAGGCGAGCTTCTTCAGCTTCGGGACCAACGACCTGACGCAGATGACGTTCGGCTACAGCCGTGACGACGCCGAGGGCGGGTTCCTGCTCAAGTACGTCGAGGAGGGCATCCTCCCGGTCAACCCGTTCCAGACCCTGGACGACGCGGTGGCCGGGCTGATGAAGATCGCGGTCGAGAAGGGCCGCGCCACGCGGCCTGATATCGAGCTCGGCATCTGTGGCGAGCACGGCGGCGACCCCGAGTCGATTCACAAGTGCGAGCGGATCGGGCTCGACTACGTGTCCTGCTCCCCGTACCGCGTGCCGGTTGCGCGGCTGGCTGCCGCCCAGGCGGTGCTCGTCAACGCCGCCGAGAACGACAGGTAGGAGTCGCACCCAGCGTCCCTTCCAACGACGCCCGGCGGGTACCCGCCGGGCGTTTCGATTCGGAGCGGCCGGCGTCCGAGACTCCGCGTGACGCGGCGGATCCTCGGGCACCGATCCCGGGCGTACGATGGGCGAGGCATGAGCGAGCGTCCCCCTGCGTCCCCGCGGGCTCCCCATCGCGTCGTGGTGATCGGCGGCGGGTTCGCCGGGCTGTACGCCACCCGGGCCCTGGCAAAGGGCGGCCGCGACGTCGATGTCACGTTGATCGATCGACGCAACCACCACCTGTTCCAGCCCCTGTTGTACCAGGTGGCCACCGGCGCCCTGTCGCCGGGCGAGATCGCGCAGCCGCTGCGCTCGATCTTCCGCCGCCAATCCAACACGCGCGTGCTGCTGGGTGAGGCGGTGGGGGTCGATGTCCCTGGCCGTATGGTCGAGCTGTCCGATGGCGCCCCCGTCCCATACGACACCCTGATCGTGGCGACCGGGGCGCATCACTCGTACTTCGGCCACGACGAGTGGGCGCCGTACGCCCAGGGCCTCAAGACGATCGACGACGCGATCGCGATGCGGCGCCGGATCCTGATCGCGTTCGAAGCCGCCGAGCGTGAGACCGATCCGGAGATTCGGCGTGCCTGGATGACGTTCGTGATCGTCGGTGGAGGCCCAACCGGCGTCGAGCTGGCCGGAGCCCTGGGCGAGATCTCCAACGACACGCTCCGGTCCGACTTCCGTTCGATCCGCACCCAGGACGCCCGCATCGATCTGGTCGAGGCCCTCGACCGCATCCTGCCCACGTACCCACCCGGGCGGTCGAGATCAGCGCGACGGCAGCTGGAGCGGCTGGGCGTGACGGTCCGCACCGAGACCCGCGTGGTGGAGATCGACCACCGCGGCGTGAGGGTGGATGCGGGTGGCGGATCGCTCGAGGCGATCGAAACCCGAACGGTTCTGTGGGCCGCCGGCGTGCTCGCATCGTCATTCGGGCGGCGGGTCGCGACCGCGGCCGGGGCCGAGACGGATCGCAGCGGGCGGATCCGGGTCCTGAGCGACCTCACGATCCCCGGGCACCCGGAGATCTTCGTGGTGGGCGATGCGGCGATCCAGCCCTGGAAGCAGGATCGGCCGGTACCCGGCGTCGCGCAGGGCGGCATCCAGGGAGGTCGCCACGCGGGTGAGGCCGTGCTGCGCCGGTTGCGGGGCGAGCCGGTGCCGGCGTTCCGCTACAGCAACCGGGGCGACATGGCGGTCATCGGGCGCCTGGCCGGCGTCACCGACATCCCGTGGCTTGGCCCGTTCGGTCGCCTGGGTGGCTTCCCGGCCTGGGTGATGTGGCTCACGATCCACATCGTGTACCTGATCGGGTTCGCGAACCGGATCGTGGTCTCGGTCCGCTGGGCGTGGTCGTTCCTGACGCGTGGCCGATCGACCCGGCTGATCACCGGCTCACCGCTCATCCCACCGATCGTGGCGCCCGGCCTCCCCGATCCTGCACTCGATCCGGCCGCCGACCAGGCGTCGGCCGCACCGGGTGACAGGGACGCGGGTCGCCGGGGCCCGTCGCCGCCTGCGCGCGGCCCGTCGGGCCCACGCCGCTAGTCGTCGAACAGGATCACCTGGCGGGCAACGTCACCGGCGCGGAGATGCTCGAACGCCGTCTCGATGTCGGCCAGCCGGATTCGGCGCCCAACCAGGCGGTCGATCGGCAGCCGGCCGGCCAGGAACGCCTCCGCGTGGCGGGGGAAGTCCACGGCTGCCACGGTCGCGCCGTAGTTCGACCCGAGGATCCGGCGTCCGCCGTCCACGAACGGGAATGCCTCGAAGCTCACCCGTTCACCGAACCGCGTCAGGCCCACCAGGACCGCCGTGCCCCCGGGTGGCAGGGCCGCGATCGCCTGCTCGATCGTCGCCGGCAGCCCGATCGCCTCGAACACGAAGTCGGGTCCACGGTCTCCTGCCGCGGCCCGAATCGCCTCCGTCGCCGCCGACGGGTTGGCCGGGTCAACCTGGACCCAGTGCGTGGCGCCCAGCTCGCCCGCGAGGTCGATCTTGGCGCGGCTCAGATCGACCGCGATGATCCGTCGCGCCCCCGCGAGTGCCGCGCCCATGACGCACGACAGGCCCACGCCACCGAGCCCGATCACCGCAACGGTGGAGCCGGGAGGAACGGCGGCCGTGTTCACCACGGCTCCCACCCCGGTCGAGACCGCGCACCCGATCAGCGCGGCCACCTCCGGCGGCACGCCGTCGGGCATGGGAACAACCGCCGCGGCCGGCACGACCTGGGCGGACGCCATGGTTCCGATCGACAGGTAGGCGAGCACGGGCGTGCCGTCGGGACGGACCAGTCGAGTGGTCCCGTCGGCCTGTGCGTGCCGCAGGGACGGCGAGCCGCTGCACAGCCACTGTCGTCCCCGCTGGCACTCACGGCACCGCAGGCACGGGGCGTACCAGGAGAGCGCGACCTGGCGCCCGACCAGCCGGGAGTCGATCCCGGCACCCACCGCCTCGACCACGCCGGCACCCTCGTGCCCCATCACGATCGGGCCCGGCCGTTCCCAGTGTCCATCGCGCACGTGAAGGTCCGAGTGGCAGACGCCGGACGCGGACATCCGGACCAGCACCTCGCCGGGGTGCGGGTCGTCCAGCCCGAGCCGCTCCACCGCGGGCTCCGCGCCCGCGCGCTCGATGACGACCGCCTCGATCTCGCGCATCGTCCGTCCCCTCCGTCGTCAGCCCGTGTTCTGGAGCCCCGCTGCGATCCCGTTGATGGTCAACCCGATGACGCCGCGCACCGCAGCTGCCTCCGGCGGCTCCACCCCTGGCTGGCGGAGCCGTGCCAGCAGCTCCACCTGGACCGCCGACAGTGCGTCGACGTACGGGTTGCGCAGCGCAATCGCCCGGGCCAGCGTCGCATGTCCGTCGAGCAGCCGCTCGCGACCCGTGATCACCAGGAGCAGCCGGACGGTTCGCGCATGCTCCGCCTCGATCATCCCCCGGATCGCCACCGCGTCCGCACCGTCCGCCAGCGCCGAATATCGACGGAAGATCCCCATGTCGGCCTTGGCGAGCGACAGCTCCGCGTTGTCGAGCACCGAGGCGAAGAACGGCCACCGCTGGTAGAGCGAGGCCAGGTGCTCGATGATCTCGCGGCCCCCGCGTGCCGTGACGGCCTCGAGCGCGGTTCCGAGGCCGTACCAGCCGGGCAGGTTCGCCCGCGCCTGGGACCAGGCGAAGACCCACGGGATCGCCCGCAGCGTCCGGACGAGGTCGTCAGGCTCGGTTGCTGGTCGACCGGCGTCCCGAACCGCCCCGGCTGCGCGCGACGCGGGCGGAGCCGCGGACGCTGATCTGCCGGCCTTTGGGCGCGAGGCAGGGCGTGATCCCAGCCCGAGGTCCGCGATCATGTCGATCGGCGTGGCGGTGCGGAAGAAGTCCGCGAACGCGGGTCGCTCGACGAGCGCCCGGTAGGCGGTCCGCGAGATCGCCGTGAGCTCGGTCATCGTCTCCCGGCCGGCCGCCGCCGCCTCGGTCGTGATCCGGGCGTGCGCGCCGCTTGACGCGAGCAGCGCTGCTGCCGTCACCTGCTCCAGGTGGCGCTCGCCGATCGTGGCATCCGCAAAGTGCGCGGCGATGACCTCACCCTGCTCGGTGAACTTGAGCCGGCCGTCGACGGTTCCCGGTGCCTGGGCGAGGATCGCCCGGTTGGCGGGTCCGCCACCCCGCCCGATCGCCCCACCCCGACCGTGGAACAGGGTGAGCGTGACGCCATGCCGCCGCGCGACGGCCACGAGGGCCTCCTGCGCCTCATACAGCTGCCAGTTGGCGGCGAGAAAGCCGCTCTCCTTGGAGGAGTCCGAGTAGCCGAGCATCACCTCCTGGGCATCGCCGCGATCACGGAGATGCGCCCGGTATCCGGGATCGGCGAGCAGGGTGTCGAGCAGCGTTGCCGCACCCTCCAGCGCCTCGGATGATTCGAGCAGCGGAACGACGTCGAGGACGGGGCGGGCAGCCGGCAGGTCGGCGAGACCCGGCGCGGGGCGGTCGAAGGGGTGGGGCTCGGCGGAAGCCCGGGCGAGCGCGAGGACGTTGGCCACATCGTCGGCGCGGGTCGTGAACGAGATGACGTAGCGCCGGCAGGCCTCGATCCCGAACCGGTCCTGGATCCGGGCGACCGCCCGGAATGTTGCCAGGACCTCGGCCAGCGAGACGCCGGCCGCCACCTCGACCTCCGGACCGGCACCCGCGGCGAGGGCGGCGATCGCCGCCCGGTGGACATCGGCGTGCTGGCGCACCTCGAGCGAGGCGAGGTGGAACCCGAACGTCGCGAGCTGCCACCGGAGATCCATCACCTCGCCGTGCGCGACACGGCCGAGGCCGTCTGCGATCAGGGCGTCCTGGAGCACAATCAGCTCCGCATCCAGTGCCCGGGCATCGTGGTACGCGCCCGATCTCGGCGCGGTCGCGCCCGTGAGCACCGCGCGTGTGCGCCGCAGGCGCTCGGCCATTGCCCCCAGGCGCTGGCGGTAGGGCTCGCTCGGAAATCGCCGCCGGAGCTGGCGCATCGTATCCGGCAGCTCCTCGGCATCGCGGGCCAGGGCGCTGCCCAGCGCGCGATCGATCCTCTCCGGGTCCACCCGGGCCGAGATCGTCTGCATCAGGCGCAAGGCGACCGCCTCGTAGCCGTGGAGCAGGTGGTCGGCCTGGAGCCGGGCCGCCTGGAGGGTCACGTCCGCCGTGACCCCGGGGTGGCCATCCCGGTCTGCGCCGATCCAGGAGCCGAAGCGCAGCACGGCCGCGGCGAGCGGCGGGCGCGTTCCCGTCATGCCCGCGTCGGTCGCGTAGGCAGGTCCGTCCATGCCCGGGCTCGCGTCGTCGCCAGTCGCATCCCCGGCGCCGGCACGGTCGATCGCGCGGTCGAGCGCGCGCTGAAAGCCGGGCACGACGGTGAACAGGGTGTCGTCGAAGATGGCCAGCGCCGACCGGACCTCGTCGAGCGGCGTCGGCGCGATCGAGCGCACGCCGGCGACATGCCACAGGATGGTGATCTCCTCGCGCAGGCGACGGCGCAGGTCGGCGTCCTCGTCGGGCGTCGTCAATGGGCCGTCGAGCGCATCGAGCAGGCGACGGATCCGGCGGAGCGCGAACAGGATCGTTCGTCGCCGAGCCTCCGTTGGGTGCGCCGTGAGGACGGGATGCACGATCGTCCCGGCGATGACGTCGCGCAGCCCCGCCGGACCGATCTCGGAGACCAGCTGCTCCACCGCGTCGCCCACCGAGTCGTTGATCGGGCGACCCCGCGCGCGGCGCGCTCGAGTCCGGAGGACCCGAATGCGCTGGCGCTCCTCGGCCAGGTTCACGAGCTGGAAGTAGAGCGTGAATGCGCGCGTGACCGCGGCGGCCTGGGTCAGATCGAGGCTCGCCACCTCCTCGGCCAGCCGCCCGCGCTCCTGATCCGGCTCGACCTCGGCGTCCGGGGCGCTGCGTCTGATGGCGATGGTGCGCCGCCTGATGCGCTCGACGAGCATGAACAGCTCGGGGCCGGCCTGCTCCGCGATGACCTGCCCGAGGAGCGCTCCGAGGAGACGCACCTCGCGCGCCAGCGGGTCTTGCGCGCGGCCCAGGCCCGGGCCCGGGGGCTCGGCCGCCACCGCCGCGAAGCGGCCTCGCCGGCCCCCGGAGCACCGTCGCGCGGAGCGGTCAGCCTGTCTGGACACCAGGTAAGGATGGCGGAACGTCGATGGTGCTGGCCACTCGCTTCGGGTTTCGGTTCGACGACAAGGGCACCGTCTCGCTACCGTGCCGCAACCGTACTTGGTTGCAAGGGCGCCTACGCTTGGCCCGTGACGAGGACGGTGACGAGCGAGCACACCGCGCCGGCAGCCGTGACAGCCGCCGGCCGTTCGGCCTCGGGTCGCGATCTCGTCGCCGAACGCCGGTTCCTCTACGAGCTGCTACGCCTGGCGACCACGGCCCGCACGTGGGACGAGCTGCTCGAGACGGTTGTGGACGGTACCCGCGACGCGCTGGGCGCCGATGTCTCCTCCCTGTACCTTCTCGACCGCGACGGAGCGCATCTCACCCTGGCGGCGACCAACGGGCTGGACCGCCACCAGATCGGCCGTGCCGTCATTCCGGTGGGGGAGGGGATCACCGGCCGCGTCGCGGCATCGCGCGAGGCCATCGCGGTTGCGGATGCCCGATCAGACCCCCGGTTCCTGTGGGTGCGCGGGATCGACCAACGCCGGCTTGTCGGATCCATGCTCTCGGTGCCACTCACCTGGCATGACCAGGTCGTGGGCGTGCTCAACGTCCAGACAGAGGCGCATCGCGATTTCGATGCCGACGACGCGACCCAGCTGGCCGCGATCGCGGACGTTTTGGCGGGCATCGTGGAGAAGGGCCGGCTGCAGCGCGAGGCCGAGGCCCAGGTCGCGCAGCTCAAGGCCCTCGATCAGGCGCGGAACGAGCTGATCGCGCTCGTCACGCACGAGCTGCGGACGCCGCTCGCGGTGGTCCGCGCCTACACCGACCTGCTCGCCGACGAGCCGCCGCTGGTCGGGCGCTCGTCGCGCGACCCGCATCGACGGGCGACCCGGGCGGCGTGGCACGCGGGGACGCTGGAACAGATCGAGCGCCTGAACCGGCTCGTCGACTCGATCCTGGAATCGGTCCGGATCGTCCCGGATCAGCCGGCGGCGGTCGAGACGGTCGACGTCCTGGCGCTGGTGACGGCGCTCATCGAGGAGCTGCAGCCGATGCTGCATCGGCATCGCGCGGTCGTGACAGGTGTTCGCGCGCTGCACGCGATGGCTGATGTGAGCCGGTTGCGTCAGGTGCTCGAGCACCTGCTCGAGAACGCGGTCAAGTACGCGCCGCCGGATACCCGGGTCGAGATCGGATGGACCCTGGAGGAAGGCATCGTGCGCCTCTCGGTGACCGACGAGGGGCCCGGGATCCCGTCCGAGTGGCGGGAGCGAATCTTCGAACCCTATGCACGACATGAGACGTCGACCGCACGCGGGTCGGGCATCGGCCTGTACGCGGCTCGACGGTTGGCTGAATCGATGGACGCGCGGCTGTGGTGCGAGCCCGCTCCGACCGGGGGCGCGCGCTTCGTGCTCGCGTTGCCGGCCGCGGTCGCGGTGTGATGAAAGGCAGGGAAGCAACCAGATGATCGGAACCAGGCCACTTCGAATCCTCGTGGTCGACGACGACCCGGCGATGGTTGGTGCGATCACCGCCCTGGTGGGCACGGAAGGACACCAGGTGATCACCGCCTACGACGGCCTGACCGCCGTCAAGCGGTTCCGTGAGGAGCGCCCGGACCTCGTGCTCCTCGACCTCGCGATGCCGGGTCCGGACGGGTTCACGGTGATCGGCCAGCTGCGGTCCACTGGCAACGTGCCGGTGCTCGTGGTCTCGGGCGAGAGCGCCGAGGCGGCGAAGGTCAAGGCCCTGGGCATCGGCGCCGACGACTACCTCGTGAAGCCATTCGGCAAGCAGGAGCTGCTCGCGCGGATCGCCGCGGTCATGCGTCGCGTGGACCTGGCCGGAACGGGCCGGATCGGCGGGCTGGGGGATGGGCCGCCGGGTGTTCTGACCGCGGGCTCGCTGACGCTCGAGCCCGCGCGCCATGAGGCTCGGGTGGGGGCGATCGCGCTCAACCTCACCCCGACCGAGTTCCGGCTGCTCGAGGCGCTGGTTCGCGCCGGCGGCGACCTCGTCGCGCATCATCGGCTGGCCCGGGCGGGCTGGCCGGCCGAGCCCGATCCGGACCTGCTGTGGCTCAAGCCGCACCTCGCGCGCCTTCGGGCAAAGCTCGAGGCCGCGGGCGGGCCGCGGATCGTCGCTGTGCGCTCGGTGGGCTATCGCATCGAGGCGGACGAGCCAGCCTGAGCTGGCACGATCCCAGTGTCCGGCGTGCCATCTCTCCGCATCGTGGGATCCAGACCTCGAGCCACGAATCGAAACGGCCCCGGGGCGTAGCCGGGGCCGTCGCGGTGTGGTGAGCCCGTCACGTGGGCGAGCCGGCCGTCATGCCGGGAGGATCGCCTTGCCCCGCGAGTTGTGCGGCTTGTCGACACAGTCGACCCGGCAGCCGCGGGCGTCGCGTCCGCCGAGTGGTGCGAAGTGGAGCCAGACCTCGCGGCCGTCGTCCGAGCCCCGCAGGCGGCAGCCACAGGCCGCGCACGTGACAGGGCCGCCGCGTACATCCAGCGGATCGGGAATATGGCTGGTGTCGTAGACGGGGTAGGTCATGGCGGGTCCTCCGGATGGGACCTGACGTGGCTGCCGAGCCAGCAGCGGACCGGTGGTCCGCGGAAGGGCTGGGCGGGCGACGCCGGGTCCCGCATCCTGCTCGCGCGGCCCGACCGTGGCGACATTGACCGGGCAGCAGAAAGGTTGCGATTCAGTAGCGATGCGTGGGGTGCCGGGGCCTGATCGGCCGCTCGGACCCTCCGGCCGATCAGCCGGAGGGTCGGTCGAGGATGCCCGAGCGGCGGACAACGAGTCCCGCCGTCGTGCCCTGAACCAGCAGGGTGATCAGCACCACGCCGTAGACAGCGCCCTGGAGCAGGCCCCTGTCGGGAAGGGAGGTCGGTAATGACAGGGCGAGCGCGACGGCGACGGCGCCGCGCAAGCCGGCCCAGAACATCACGTGCAGGTACCCGACCGGCATCCGGATCGGACCCAGCAGCAGTCGGCCGCCGCCGCCGATGACCACATACACCACGAGCGCACGCGCGAGCGTGATCGCGATGAACCCGGTGACGATCAGCGGCAGCGCCTCCTGGAGCAGCTGCGGACTGATCACGAGCCCCATCAGCAGGAACGTGAGAGCTGTCAGGAGGAAGGCCGTGAACTCCCACGTGATGTCGAGCGCCTCGCGCGTCCGACGGCTGAGCGACGGCCCGGTGCCCTCGTTGCCCAGGACCAGACCGACCACGACCGTGGCGATGATCCCCGACTCGTGGATGCGATCCGCGATCAGGTACGTCCCGTAGGCGACGACGACCGAGATCGCGACCTCGATCAGGTGATCGTCGGCACGCGCCATCAGGCGTTCCGCTGCGAGACCGGCGACAGCACCGATTGCGGCGCTGACGACGACCGTGAGCACGAACGAGATGGCAGCGTCGGCGATCGACACCGGCTGGCTGACCGCGCTCAGCGCGATCGCGAACAGCACCACGCCGGTGCCGTCGTTGAGCAGGCTCTCGGACTCCACCACCGTGGCCAGTCGGCGTGGGGCGTGGAGTCGCTTGAACAGCGAGACGACGGCCGCGGGATCGGTCGCCGAGATCATCGCCCCGAGCAGGAATGCCAACGGGAGGTCGAGACCGGTCAGGGTGGACACGACGATGGCGACGACCCCGGCCGTGATCAGCACTCCGGGAGCGGCAAGGATGGCGACCGAGCCGAACGCGCGCAGCAGCTCTCCCAGGTCGATCTTGTAGGCGGCCTCGAACACGAGGCCCGGCAGCAGCACGGCCAGGATCAGCTCGGGCGTGATCTCGACCTGGGACCCCGGGAACAGGACGGAGATGCCGAGCCCGGCCAGGACCAGCGCCACGGTGTACGGCAGCGCGACCCGTCGGGCGAGAAGCGCGACCGTGGTCGCCACCGCGACCAGCAGCACGAACAGCTCGACCGGTACCAGGCCGCCGGTCTGGGTCTCGCTCATCACTCTCCAGCCGGCACGCGGACGTCCGCCGGCCCCAAGAGCCTAGCCCACGGCCGGTACGCTGTGCGGGCAGATGTGATGCACCGGAGGACGACATGGATCTCGGCTTGCGCGGGCGGCGTGCGCTCGTCGGTGGCGGTAGCTCGGGCATCGGCAGCGGCATCGCCGATGTGCTGGTGGCCGAGGGGGCGAGCGTCGCCCTGATGGGCCGTTCGGCGGAGCGGGTCGAGGCGCGGGCGCAGCGACTCGCCGGCCTCCCCGTGGTGGTCGATCTGGCCGAGCCCGAAGGCCCCGCGGACGCTGTTGCGCGAGCGGTCGCCGGCCTTGGGGGGCTGGACCTGCTGGTCGTCAACACGGGTGGGCCGCCCCAGGGGACATTCGACGAGGTCGACGAGGCGGCATGGGAGCGCGCGATCGCCGGCACCCTCCAGTCCACCCTGCGGTTGATCCGATCGGCGCTGCCCCACCTGCGCGAGAGCGACGCGGCGTCGATCCTGATCGTGCTCTCGTCGTCGGTGCGGGTCCCGGTCGGCGCGCTCGTGACGTCCAACGTGCTGCGTCCCGGCCTGGCCGGGCTGATCAAGACGCTGTGCGAGGAGATGGCCCCGGTCAGAATCAACGGCCTGGCGCCCGGTCGGATTGATACGGATCGGGTGCGCAATATCGATCAGCGTCGGGCTCGGATCGCCGGGATCACGGTGGACGAGGTTGCCTCGCGGACGCGCGCGACGATCCCGCTCGGCCGCTATGGGGACGTGGGCGAGATCGGACGGGTCGGTGCGTTCCTGTTGTCGCCCGCCGCGAGCTACGTCACGGGTGCGATCGTGCCCGTGGACGGAGGCATGATCCGCGCGCTGCCCTGAGGCGAGCCTCAGATCGTGTCGAGCTCGCGGAGGAGCGAGCCGGCCGCGAGGTGCTGGTCCAGGCCGGATCGCCGCAGGAGCGCGTCGAGGTCGGCGACCGTGCCCGGATCCGCGGGTGAGCCTGGCGAGCGCACGGTCGGATGCGCGATCGCGCCGCGCCGCTGATAGACGAGCTTGCGGATGGGCAGGTTGAGCAGTGCCTGGTTCTCGAACCGGATCACGGTCGCAGAGCGGTCGAACAGCGATGCCGCTCCCTCGGCATCGTCGGCGAACCAGCGACGCACGATGGCGACCAGGATCTCCGGGAACCCGAACCCCGTCATCGTGCCGTGGGCGCCCCGGCGAAGCTCCTCGAGGAGCATCGAGCCGCCGAGCCCACCAAGCACCACCACCGCGTCCGACCCGGCAACCAGGGCGCCGACCTTGGGCGGGGTCGGCTCGTCCTCGAGCTTGATCACCCGGCATGATGGCGCCTCGTCCGCGAGTGAGAGAAGCAGATCGACCGACAGCCGCACGCCCGAGCTGGCGGGATGATCCTGGACCACGATCGGCAGATCGACCGCGCCGGCAACCGCGAGGTAGTGGCGCCGGACGGTCGTGTCGTTGGGCCTTGCCAGCGGTGGGGGCGCGAGCATCACAGCGTCGGCGCCGCCACGCTCCGCTTCGCGCGCGTACGCGATCGCCCGGTCCGTCGACGCATGCGACACACCGACGCACACCGGGATCGATCCATCGGCCGCGCGCATGACGGCGTCGATCACGGCCGAGCGCTCGGTGTCACCCAGGCGTCCGGCCTCGCCCAGCACGCCCAGGATCGTCAGTCCATCCACCCCCGTCGCGCGGACGAACGGGACCAGGGTGGTGATCGAGTCCAGGTCGAGGTCGCCGTTGGGATCGAACGGCGTGGGCACGATGTTCCAGACCCCGCGAATCGTTGCCAGCTCGTGCATGGACCCTCTCCCCTTGCCGCGCCTCGTGAGGCTACACGATGCCGGGTCCTACGCCGACCATCCGAACGCGACCACCATTCCCGAGCCAGCTGGATCGCGACCGGTCGTCAACGTTCCTCCGCAGGCGCCGGCCTCGGCCCGCATGTCGGCGATGCCGCGTCGGCCGCTGCGCGCGGCGGCGGCCTCGTCCATGGTCGGACCATCGCCGTCGTCACCGATCGTCATGGCCACCGCCCTCGGTGAGATGTCGACGCTGACCTGGGCGCGACGTGCCCGAGCATGGCGCAGCACGTTGTCGAGCGCGAGCTGCGCGATCCGAAACGCCGCCCGCTCGACGTCCCGCGGGGGCCTGGCGGTGCCCGAGGCCCCGTTGCTCACGTCCGAGGGGACCGTGCCGAGGACCTCGATCTCGACCCGGATGGCCGACCGGTCCTCGATGCGCTCCGCGAGCCACTCGAGGCCGGCCAGGAGGCCCATCTCCTCGAGCACGATCGACCGGCGTGCGACGAGCAGCGACTCGACGTCGTCGACCGCGCTCCGCAGGTCGGCAGCGAGCCGCTCGACGCTGCCGCCGCTCTCCGCCTCGGCCAGCGCTCGATGGAGCGACGGCAGCACCTGCGCGTGGAGGTCGGCAGCCAGACGCCCCCGCTCCGTTTCGACCGCCTGGACACGCCCGATGTCGCGGCCGGGCACGAGCTCGTCGATCAGCACCCGCAAGGCCGGCAGCGCTCCGGCAACGCCGCCCTGGTTCGCTCCCGGCCTCGAATCGGCCAGTTGCCGCTCGGCACGTTCCCGGGCCAGGCGTGCGCGGGTGCGGCGCAGCACGGGCGCAAGGTCACGCACGAGTCCGAGCGCCGTCAGCCCGGCAATGAGGCCCAGCCACGCCCAGCGGGGGAGGCCGCCACGCACCTCAGCGCCGCCGGTCCTGGCCATGGCCCGGAACACGAGCTCGGTCGTCAGGCTCGCGACGACCAGCCAGGCGGTGGCGATGATGATCTGCCGGCGCGATGCCAGCACCGCGTAGGCACCCGCCGTGGCCGGCGGGATGAGCAGGGCCGCAACCAGCACGGCCTGAAGCAGGGCCATCGGCGCAGCGTGCTGCGGAAGGGCGACGTCCGTGATCGCGGTGACCGAGACCGACGCCGAGATGGAGCCGGCGACGATGGTGACCCAGGCCATCGTTGGCGCCCAGCCCGCCACCAGGACGACCGCGATCACGGAAGCGAGCGCCAAGAGCCCGGGAACGGCCGCGGCGGGTGCTGGCACCGGCAGACCGAGGGGGTTGGCGAGCCGCAGCAGGACCGCGCCCGCGGTGAGCGATGCCGTCGCCGCCGCGACCAGCCGGAGCGGCCGGGTCATGCTCGCTGTCGCTCGGACACCCATCCCTCGCGGAGCGCGAGCACCGCGAGCTCTGTACGCGACAGCACGCCGTACCGATCGAACAGACGACGAAGGTGGCTCTCAACGGTCTTCTCGGTCACGCCCAGGCGGGCGCCGATCTCGTCGTTGGAGGCACCGGCGCACAGGAGCGCCAGCACCTCGATCTCCCGGTCGGACGGCCGACGCGGCGCGCTCCGGACGGTGCTGAGCATCGAGGCTGAGAAGGCGGTTCCTCCGCCGGCCACGATCCGGATCGCAGCCAGGATCTCGGTCACCTCCGCGGTCTTGAGCAGGTAGCCGGCTGCCCCTCGTTCGAAGGCGGCTCGGATCAGCGGGGGCTGATCGAAGGAAGAGAGCAGCAGCACCGCCGGACCGTCGGCGCCCAGCGTGTCGAGCAGTCGCAGCCCCTCGGCATCCCCGTCAAGCTGCACGTCGGCGACCACCACGTCCACCGGCGCGTCCGATCCGACCAGCGTGCGGACGGCGTCGAGCGAGCCGGCCGTACCGGCGAGGGTGAGATCCGGCGCACCGCGAATAGCTGTCGCGATCGCGTCGAGGATCGCCGGATGGTCATCGACCACCACAATCCGGATCGGCTGCATGCCCACGCCATCCAGCCTAGCGCGATGGCCGAGGTCAGGACCGTTTGACGGCAGCGGGTTCACGGCGGACGGGTGTTGCGGGATTCCCCGCATACTCGTCCAGACATGTCCGGACTCGTGCGGACACGCAGCGCAGGGGGCCATGGACGACGACCTCGAACCCGGGGCGGCGGAGACCGACCCGGCGGCGGCAGGGACCGACCCGGCGGCGGCGGAGACCGACCCGGCGGCGGCGGAGACCGACCCGGCGGCGACCGAAACCCACGTACCGGGGCCCCCGCCTCCGCCTGCTCCACCGCCGCCCCCGCCGCCGATCCGATCCGGCTGGGCCACACCCGCGGACCCGCCGGGCGGGCCGAGGCTCGATGTCGGCTCGATCGTCGGCCGCACCTTCGACACCTACGGCCGCGAGTGGTCGCTGTTCCTCGTCCTGGCGCTGCCTGCCGGCGTCGTGAGTGTCGCCCAGGCTCTTGTCGTGCCCGACTACATCCAGGGTGGATACGAGGGCTGGACGATCGCGGCGAACACCGACCCGCAGCGTGTGCTCGGGGATCTCGCCGTGCTGCTCGGCGTGGGCCTCCTTGGTGCCGTGCTGTCCGGCATCGGGGCGCTGGCCATGATCGTGGCGGCGGATCGGATGTGGCAGGCGCAGCCGACCGGCGTCATCGATGCGCTGCGGGGCGCGCTCCGGGCGACACCCCGGGCGATCGCGCTGTGGATCCTGG
The DNA here is from genome assembly GCA_963734935.1 of uncultured Chloroflexia bacterium. Lineage (GTDB taxonomy): Bacteria > Chloroflexota > Limnocylindria > Limnocylindrales > CSP1-4 > CAIXZV01. The sequence goes on from CAVTIO010000005.1 coordinate 274,468, forward strand.
TGGTCCTGGTGGTCGTGGCGATCGCTGCCGTCGCCTCGGTCGCGGCCATGATCCTCGTTGGCGCCGCTGACACCTTGGGTCTGCTCGGGTTCACGGCCCTGGCCGGGGCGGCGGTGGTCGGCATTGTCTTCGTTGCGGTTCGCCTGACGCCGATCCTGGTCGTGCTGGTCGCGGAGCGGACGGGGGTGCTCGGATCCGTCTCACGAACGTGGCAGCTCACGCGCGGCCACGCGATCATGCTGTTCGTCACCGGGTTCGTGGTTGCTCTCTGCTCGAGCCTGGGCAGCTACGGGAGCTCGCTGATCGCCTCGGCGACCGACAGCCACCTCGTCGCCGGTCTCGCATCTGGTCTTGCGTCGATGATCGCGGCCCCCTTGTCGGCCATCTGGATCGTCCTCGCCTGGGGCGATCTGGTCGGTGGCCGACACCGCGATTCGGACGTCGTGGCGCGGGGCAATGGGCGGCTGACGGCCGCGGTCCTGGTGGCGGGCCTCGGCGCCATGCTGTTGATCGTCGGGATCGCAGCTGTCGCGGGGACGGTGTCGGGCCAGACGCTCGCACCCTGAGCTCCGCCTCGCCGGCCACGCCGGAGAAGAGGGGCAGACGTCGCTTCTGCCGCCGGAGCTCGCTACGGACGCCGGATCCGGATGTCGTCGACAGCGGCTTCGAGCAGGTTCGCCGGACCCGCATCTGCCGCGGCCAGCACGAGATGGATCGTCTGCCCCGCCCAGTCTGCCAGCGAGACCGAGGCCGACGACCAGACGGCATCGACATCCCGCGGTGACCCGAGTCGCTCGAACACCGTGGTTCGCGTGCCATCCGCGCCCTCGACGATGACGCGCAGGTAGTCAGCGGCCGACGACTTCGGCCGATGGGCCAGGTAGTAGCGGAATGTGAGCCTGCCGACGTCCGCCGCATCTGCCGGCAGGCTGATCGACCGGCTGCGGATCGTCGTTACGCCGCCATCGAGGTCATTGCTCGTCGCATGCTTGCCGGCGGCGTAGCCGGTGACGAGGTCCTTCGAGCCCGACACGGGCCTCCCGAGCTGCTTCTTGCCGGAGGATCGTGTCGGGGCCGGGTTGGCGATCTGCCACAGGCCCCGCGTGGCCGTGTCGGTCCCATCGGGATTGCGCCGCCACCCGCGGTTGATCTCGAGGTCGTCGTACAGCGGGCCGCAGTTCTTGCGCGCCGCCGCGGCGCCCAGGTCTGCGTAGGGGCACGCCGCGCGATCGATCAGGAGCAGGATCGCCGACCGGTTGCGCTCGGTCTGGGCCGGGATCCTGGAATCGTCCGGATAGTGATCGCCCCACACGGTGGGCTTCTCGGTTGGGTACAGCTCGAACGTGTAGCTGAAGATCCGATACGCGCCGTACATCCAGTCGATCTGGTCGCCGTCGGTGATGTACAGGTCGGACGATTGCTCGGCCGTATATCCGTTCCGGGCGGCCATCGCCCTCCCAAGCGCGACCAGCGCCTTGTGGTCGAGGGTCGTCATGTCAGAGGGCACGTTCCTCTTGGTGTAGCCGTACGGCCACAGGATGAGCTCGCCGTTGGTGTGGAGCGTGATGTGGGTCCGGATCTGCTGGATGCCGTGCTTGACCTGGCTGTTCACGAAGTCGCGGAGCGCGCGCGTCTCGGGTGCGGAGAACGCATACGGCCCGCGGTAGGTGATCGAGGAGCGCTTGCCCGACGAGCCGCCGCAGCAGGCCCAGCGGTAGCTGTAGTTGCGATTGAGGTCAGTGAAGATCGCGGTACCCGATGAGGTTCGCTGACGGTTCTTGCGCCAGGCGCGAAACGGATCACCGGTGAGGTCGAACCGCATCCCGTCGGGGTTGAGCGCGAAGATGATGAACGTCTCGCGCGTGTTCACCAGACGCGTCACCGTCTCGTCGCTGCCGTAGTCCTGCGTCAGCCAGCGCAGGATCGCCAGCGCCTGCTCGGTGGTGAGGTGCTCCCGGGCGTGATGGAGCGCGTCGATCAGGACCTCGGGCTCGTCCTCGTCGGTGGCCACGTTGTCGCTGACCTTGGCGGCCCAGATGTCGCGACCGCGGGCGCTCCTGCCGATCGAGAAGGCCTGCACGATGTCGGGGTAGTCGAGGGCTGCCTGCTGAATCTCGGCAACCATCTCCGGGTAGTTGTGGTAGCCGCTCATGCTCGCCGGGAAGTCGGGCTCGGCGGCCTCGACCGCGGAGGGCGCGACAGCGGGGAGCGCGATCAGCATGGCAACCGCGAGCCCCACGAATCGCCGAATCCCCACGAGCCGGTCTCGGCGGGGGACGGCAGGCTGCGACGCGCGGTGGCGACGAAGCGCGGCAGGGATCACGACATGAAGGGTGACAGACGCGCGCAACCCGTCCGGGTCGCCGCGGCCGCGGCTGGACCGCTGAGGCCGCGGACATGGCAGGCCGGCTGATGCGACCGACCGGGACACGTCTCCTGCCCGTTCGCAGGAGCCCAGAGGCTCAGTCCCGCGAAGTGACCGCAGCTGTCGCGGCCGTCAGCTTGGGGGCCCTCCCGTCGACCTCGGCGGTCTCAGACGTCGTCCGACCGCCATCCAGCCAGTGGCGAAGGCTGGCCCGCCACAGGGCCCGCCCATGGTAGGTGGCGGACTCGGCCAGACCGACCATGCCGCCCACACGGACGAGCTCCCCCAGCAGCGGGGCCAGCTGCGATCCATAGACGTGCATGCACGGCTCTGGCCGAACCCCCGGCCAGGAGTAACAGGAGACCGTTGTCCGTCGGTGATTGTGCGGGATCTCGGCCGGGAGGTTGTCCCACGCCGGATCGTCGGGCGCGAACTCCCACTGGTCGAGGCTGCCCTGCGGGATTCCCTCGATACCCCGCACGACCTTCGGCTCGGTGTCGAGGAGGTACGGGTCAACGACGAGATCGCAGATCACCGCGTGCTCCGGCATCAGGACCAGCCAGCCGTTGGGGATGATCGGCACCGCCGGATCATGGCGCTGGGTGGCATCGACGAGGACGTCGGTGATCGAGAGGCGGGCGCGCAGGTAATCCTGGTTTCGGGTCAGGTTGCGCCCCGTCGTGACGACCTCGACGCCCGGCAGTCCGTTGCGGATGAACGACTCGTTGCGAGCGTCGTCGCCGTACTTGGTCGCGAACTCGACCGCGTGCTTGCCGATCTGGCCGGCGCCCATGATCGTGACGCGCACGGGCGGCCGGCCGGGTACCGTGAGCGCCGGCCACTGCCGCTCCAGGGCCGCGAACGCCGACGCCACCCCGTTCCATGCCACGCTGCGCAGGTTCTCGACCATGCGCTTGCCCTCGTCGTTGGTGATCGTGTCGAGCGAGATCGCCTCCAGCCCAAGGCGCTCGATCATCCGTACCCGAGCCGGCCGGGTAGGGAAGTGCAGCATCGAGACCAGCACCGCGCCCGGTCGCAGGAGCTCGTATCGTCCCTCCGGCGCCCGAAGCACCACCACCACGTCCTGCCGGTACGTCGTCTCCTCATCGGTCGCGTGGACGTTGGGGCCGAGCATGTAGTCGATGTCGGTGTAGCCCATGCCCGACCCGATGCCGGTCTCCACGTACACCTCGGCGCCCAGCCCGGCGAGCATGCCGATCAGGGGTGGCAGGAAGTCACGGCGTTCGCCGGGCTCCTTGTGCATTCGAGGGAAGCCGATGGTGATCGGCCTGGTCATGGTGGGCACGCGCAACCTCCCGGGTGGTCCCGTCACCGTAGGCGCGGATGGACCGTGCGCGAAGGTCCGGATGCCCCTCTGGAGACGGCCAACCCGCCTGTTGAGACGGGTTATGTTGACAGTCGCACGTAGCGGTGTGATGATCGAGCCGATGGCTGACGATCGCTACACCCTGGCGCAGCTGGCTCGACTGGCGGACGTCACACCCCGGACGGTTCGCTACTACGTCCACCAGGGCCTGCTGCCGGCCCCTGATCCAGCCGGTCCGGCAACTCGCTACGGCGATCGCCACCTGATGCGGCTTCGTCTCATCCGTCGCCTCCAGCGCGACCACCTCCCACTGGCCGCGATACGTGGCCGCCTCGAGCAGATGGAGGATTGGCAGGTCGAGGATGCGCTCGGTGGTGAGACCGGCATGCCCACGGTCAGGCCCACGATGTCCACCGACGAGACCCTGGCCGTGGTGCGCCAGCTGATGGCCCGGGCGGGAGTGTCACCGCGCTTCTACGACACGCCCGAGCCTCCGTCGGCGGACGAGTTCGGACGCACCGTCCCGGATGGGTTCCCGATACGCGAGGCTCCGGTCCCCGCCGCCCCGGGGTCCGCTCCGCCGCCCCCGACGATCGTCCCGCCCCTGCTGCCAACCCCGCCTGTGACGTCGCCCCGGGGCACGGGCCGCTCGACCTGGGAGCGGATCTCGATCACCCCCGACGTCGAGATCCACGTGCGACGACCGCTGGACCGGCGTACCAACCGGCAGGTCGATCAGCTCATCGGTCACGCCCGGGAGCTGCTCGAGGAAGACGCCTGATCGCCCCCCGACCCGTGCCTGGCCTGCGCGCTCGCCTAGCGGTCGCGCAGCAGCCGAGGGTCAATCGCAAGAGCGGGCCACGTGTCACGGATCCACGCGTGAGCCGGGTCGTCGGTGATCCGCCACGCACGCTCCGGACCCGGCCCGGCCATCACGTTGAGGTAGTACATGTCGTAGCCGGGCACGGCCATCGACGGCCCGTGCCAGCCGTGGGGGATCAGGACCACGTCGCCGCTCACGACCTCCGCCAGCAGGTCCAAGGGACGCGCTGCCGTCCCGTACGCCCGCTGGTAGCCGATCCCGGGACCCGCCGGACCCGGCGCGATCTCGAAGTAGTAGAGCTCCTCGAGGATCGACTCGCCAGGACGCTCCTCGTCGTGCTTGTGGGGCGGGTATGAGGACCAGTTGCCGCCCGGTGTGACCGCCTCGACCACCAGCAGGCGGCGGGCCTCGAAGCCACCCGGCATGGCGTAGTTACGGATCTCCCGGGAGCAGCTGCCGGCACCGCGCAGCTCGAGCGAGACGTCCTCCGCCACACCAGCCCGGAAGGGCAGCCCACCCTTGGCACGCGCGGTGGCGACGGCGAACCGACCGCCGCCCCGGCTCTCGATCACGACCGACGCGCCAGGCGGCAGGTACGCGAAGTCGGTCGGGCCGCTGAACACGTCCGGACGGCCGGCAAGCTTCGCGCGCTGTCCGTCGCAGGTGACCGAAGCGCTGCCCGCGAGCGGCAGCACGATTGCCTCCTCGTCGAACGAGAACGTGATGCGCCCTCCGGGCGCAAGGTCGGCGACACGCAGGCCCGCGTACTGCCATCCGGCGGTCTCGGGCGTGACGACCACGCTCCAGCCGCCGGTGGCGGTCGATCCCGCACGTCGGTGGAGGCCGGCTGCCGGGGCGGCACCCGGGGCCGCCGACGTGGCTCCGTCGGGTGGCAGCACCGCCGCGTCGATCGGCGCCGCACCCCGGCGTGCGGCCCCGCGCTTCACTGTCGAATGTCGGGGTTGGGGATCAGGGCCCCGGTGACGAGCTGGAGGAGCTCGTGGTATGAGCCGATGAACGATCGCAGCGTCCGGGCGGTCGCGCCAAATGTGTCGAACTCGGCGACCGAAAGGCCATCGGGCTCGTACGCCCGGACGAAGTCCGGGAAGCGCGCCTCGAGCTCCGCAACGAACTCGGCCGGGACAGGATCATCCATTCGGGGCCGGACCTCGACCGCCGACGCGTTGAACCGCTTCTGCCACGCGGATGGCAGGGTGAGGACGACATCGCCGCCGATCAGCTCCGACCAGTGGTATTGGTGGCGGATCGCCGCGGCGAGCAGTCGGGCCCGATAGCCACGCTCACGGAACAGCCCATAGGCGCGCTTGAACACCGCGATCCCGCTCCAGGGCATGGCGTCGGGCATGGCGATCAACCGGTCTCGATCGAGCACGACCCGCAACCAGTCCTCGATCCGGCCGACCATGATCGTGACCACGGGACCCATGTGCGCTGTGTCGAGCCCCTCGGCATCGCGCCGCCGCAGCCCACGCTCGATCGCGTCGGCGGCCGTCAACGCCTGGGCCACCGTGAAGCTCACGGTCACGTTGACGCTGACGCCGCGGTAGGTAGCCTCCTCGATCGCCTCGATACCGGCCGACGTGGCCGGCAGCTTGACGATGATGTTGGGGGCCAGCGCGGAGAAGTGGACCGCCTGGTCCACCATGGCCGACGGCGTGCGGAACAACGACGGGTTGGTCTGCATCGACAACCGGCCCTGGCGACCGGCGTGGGTCTCGAAGGCCGACTCGAGCAGTCGGGCGCCGGCGACCGACATCTCCTCGACCACCATCCAGGCAAGCTCGTCGACGGTCGCCGTCGAGTGCTCGGCTGCCAGCATGGCAACGCGTTCCCGCCAGTGGGCAGGCTCCTTGTTCCATACGTCGACGACGATCGTCGGGTTGGCGGTCGCCCCGACTGCCCCGAAGCTCAGCGCGTACTTGAGCTCGTCGATGGCGCACGAATCGTTCCAGACGTCGGTCGCCGTCTCCGCGACAGTCCGGCCCAGTGGACTGGTGGCCAGGGGCAGCTCCATCTTGCTCGTCAGCGCAGTCACTCTGCATCTCCTCGAGGGCGCCGGTCGCCTTGAGCGCCGGTCGTCCCGGTCGACAACGTGCCGGTTGGCACTCGCCCAATCGCCAGGCCGTCAGTCAACATCACGTAACCGATTACATCGTCGCACACGCACGGGTCCGGATCAAGGGGCGACGGTGGCTCTCGCCGGCCACTGAGCGCTCTGACGCCTGCCGGCCGCGCCGGTCCGTGCGGACGCGAACAATGACGCACCGTGGAGGCACAGATCCGATGGCCATCGAGACCCCTCGCGCTCTGACCGAGACACCGACGCCGATCCTCTCGCATTGGATCGGGGGCGCGCCCGTTGAGGTCCTGCCCGAGCACACTGGCCCCGTCTACAACCCGGCCACCGGGAAGGTGATCGCGCGCGTGCCGCGCGGCGGGCAGACCGAGGTCGACGCGGCGGTGGCCGCAGCCGCGGCTGCATTCCCCGCCTGGCGGGACATGCCGCTGATCGCGCGCTCCAACATCTTCTTCGTGTATCGCGGCCTCGTGTACGAGCACCGCGAGGAGCTGGCGCGGCTGATCACTCGAGACCATGGCAAGACATTCCCGGACGCGCTGGCGGAGGTGCTGCGCGGTCTCGAGACGATCGACTTCGCGTGCGGTCTGCCGGCGCACCTGGCCGGGATGATGACTCCCAACGTCTCCACCAACGTCGATGCATTTACGCTTCGCGGGCCGCTGGGGGTGACTGCGGCCATCACGCCGTTCAACTTCCCGGTCATGGTCCCGATGTGGATCTACCCGATCGCGCTGATGGCCGGCAACACCATGGTCTGGAAGCCGTCGAGCCACACGCCCGGCGCCAGCCAGCTGCAGGCCGACCTGTGGAAGCAGGCCGGTCTCCCTGATGGCGTGTTCAACATCGTGTATGGCGGCCGCGAGGCGGTGGCGGCGATCGTCGAGCACCCGGACGTCAGGGCCATCCAGTTCGTGGGCTCGACGAAGGTCGGGCGCTACGTGTACGAGGAGGGCACGCGCCGAGGCAAGCGGGTGGGATCGTTCACCAGCGCCAAGAACGCGATGCTCGTGCTGCCGGACGCCGACCTCGACCTCGTGGCCGACTCGGCCGTCGCGGCTGGCTACGGCTCGGCCGGTGAGCGGTGCATGGCGCAGACGCTGATGATCGCCGTGGGTGACACGGGCGAGCGGCTCCGCCCGAAGATCCTTGAGCGCATCGAGAAGCTCAGGATCACCGATGGCATGGAGCCCGGCGCCGACATGGGACCGATCTACTCCGCCGAGCACCGCGCGTCGGTCATCGATTGGATCGGGGTGGGGGAGTCCGAGGGCGCGGAGCTGGTGGTCGACGGCCGGACATTCGAGGGACCCAACCCCGACGGCTTCTTCCTGGGCGTGTCGCTGTTCGATCAGGTGACGCCGGACATGCGGATCTACCAGGAGGAGATCTTCGGGCCGGTGTTCGGGATCGTCCATGCCGAGACGTACGAGGAGGGGCTCAAGCTCATCAACGACCACACGTACGCGAACGGCACCGCGATCTTCACGACCAACGGCGGAGCGGCCCGTCGGTTCAAGCTCGAGGTCGACGTGCCCATGATCGGCGTCAACGTGCCGATTCCGGTGCCGGCCGGCTACATGAGCTTCGGCGGTACCAAGGACTCCGCGATCGGCGACCTGGCCATGCGTGGCGAGGACGGCATCCGCTTCTTCACCCAGCAGAAGATGGTCACCGAGCGCTGGCCGGAGCCGGGCAAGGAAGGACCCCTCAGTCTCGTCTTCCCGGGCAACGCCTAGGTCGACGCGTTCGGGGGCGGATCGATTCGGTCCGCCCCCCACGGGCACGGGCTACTCGGGCGCGGGTCCGGTTGACTCGCGCACCGTCAGGGTCATCGGCAGCCGCACCGTCCGCGCGGCCGCCGGATCCTCCGTCCCCTCGATCGTGTTGATCAACCGCTCCGTGGCCAGGCGCCCCATCTCCCCACGCTGCTGGGCGACCGTGGTCAGGGCCGGCACGACCCAGGACGCGGCCGCAATGTCGTCGGTGCCGATCACGCTCACGTCCTCGGGTACGCGGACGCCAATGTTCCGCAGCGCGCGCAGCGCGCCGATCGCGGTGATGTCGTTGTAGCAGGCGATGGCAGTGACCGGGGCGTGGTCGTTGAACAGCGTCCGAACCGCCCGCTCGCCGCCTTCGAACCGGCCGTCGCCGTCGAGCTCGGGGGTGTCGCTTGCGGCCAGGCCCGCCCGGCGGACGGCCTCTCGGAAGCCCTCCAGGCGCGGCCGATCGGCGGTGAAGGTCTCGGCGCCCCGGACATACGCGATTCGCCGGTGTCCCAGCGCGAGCAGGTGCTCCACCGCGATCCTGGCGCCGTTGCGGTTGTCGCTGGTGATGACCGTGACCAGCAGGGTGCCCGGCTCGGCATTGGCGACCACGACCGGGACCGGTGCCGTGGCCAGCCAGCCACCGCTCGTATCCGACACCTGGCTGGAGGCGACGAGGATTCCGTCCACGCGGCGGTCGACCATCAGGTCGAGGTAGTGCACCGCACGTCGCTCGTCGTAGGCGGCGCTGCCGAGCAGGATCGAGTACCCGCGGGCGCGGGCCTCCTGGTCGGCCCCCTGGACAAGATCCGGAAAGAACGCGTTCTGGATGTCGGTCACGATGAGGCCCAGGCTCCGCGTCCGCCGCATACGTAGCGAGCGCGCGACGATCGATGGTCGGTAGCCGAGCTCCTCCACCGCCGCCATGACCGCGGCCACCGTGTCCGCTCTCGGATGGCCGATGCCCGCCAGCACCCGACTGACGGTGGCCGTGGAGACTCCCGCCCGCTCCGCGACGTCGCGGATCGTTGCCGGCGACTGGCGATCGGTCATCCCTCGGCCGACCGGGCGACGACCCGCGGAGTGTCCATTGCGACGCGCTGCCCTCTCGCTGCCCCCTGCTGCCGCGCCGGGTCTTCCCGATCGTGTGGGTGCAATCGATTGCCGACGATAGTCGAGCGTGGACAGCGCCGTCAAGGTGTCAGGCCATGGACGGCCCGGCTACATTTGGCCCGTGGAGAGCGAGGAGGAACCTGGCCATGACCCCGCACGACTGCACGACCCGCGGTGTGCGCTGCGGTTGGTGCACCTGGGGCATCCCTGGCTGCAACGGCTCGGCGAGCCGGGCCGGACCGGAGTGAGCGTGTGAGCAAGGGCCGGCTCGAGGCGTTCAGCGACGGCGTGCTGGCGATCGTGATCACGATCATGGTCCTCGAGTTCGTGCCGCCGCACGGCACGGAGTTCTCAGACCTCCTCGACCTCGCTCCCGTGTTCCTTGCCTATGTCCTGAGCTTTGCGAACCTCGCGATCTGGTGGAACAACCATCACCACCTGTTCCAGGCCGTACGGGTCGTCGATGGCCGCGTCCTGTGGGCGAACATGCTGCTGCTGTTCTGCCTCTCCCTGCTCCCGTTCGCAACGGCCTGGATGGGCGACGCGACCTTCGCCGGTCCACCGGTTGCGCTGTACGGGATCGTCCTGCTGGCCGCCGCGGCCGCGTACTTCATCCTCGTGCGAACCCTGATCGCGATCCAGCCTGACGATGCGCCGCTGGCCGCCGCGATCGGGCGCGATACCAAGGGCAAGGTCTCGCCGGCGCTGTACGCGATCGCGATCCCGATCGCGCTGGTGGCACCGTACGCATCGCTCGCGCTGTACGTGACCGTGTCGGCGATCTGGATCGTGCCCGACACGCGCATCGAGCGCCGGGTCGGCCGCTGACCGCAGCTGCGTTGGCGCCGTCGTTGCCGTGGAGGCGCGCGGGCGGCGTTCCTCAGCGGAGCTCGCGACCGGCGTCGGCGTCGCGAGGATCCTGTCCATGACGCGGCACGGGGGTTCCGCGTTGCCCGACGACCAGGTCCTGGTACGCCGGATGGGAGCGGATGTAGGCGGCCACGAACGGACACTGGGGCGTCACGCGCAGGCCGCGCGACCGAACGTCGTCCAGCGCGCGAGCGGCGAGCCTGGCCGCGATGCCGCGGCCTCCGAAGGCAGGCAGCACCTCCGTATGGACGAAGATCAGCCAGCCGTCCCTGGGGTTGTAGTCGATCCAGCCGGCCAAGGTCCCGTCGACCAGGGCCTCGTACCGGCGTTCGGCCGGGTTGTCCCGGATCTCGATCGAAGCCTCGGTGGACACGAACACCTCATCTGCGCGAGCCTGGAGCAGCCGCCTCATTGTCACCGATCCGCGCGCGGGCGCGGAGCGCTCGGCAGGTCGAGCGGAGCCCGGGGGTACCTGATTCAGGATGCCGCGACGTGGTCCGCCCAGCGGTGGGTCGGCTCGTCGCCAAGGACCTCGCGACACGGTGTCGGCCGCGGCGAGGATGAAGCCGATCGCGTCAGGGCGCGCCAGGTGCTCGTGCGGGCCGTTGGGCCGCGGATCGCAAGCCGCTCTCGAGGGCCGCCAGCGGCTCGTCGATGACTGCCACCACGGCAGTGTCGAGCACGAGCGTCGTAAGCCAGGCTCGGACCCGTTGGGCCTCCTCGGCCGCCGTCGATGCCTCGCGTGTCCGATCCCGGTAGGCCTCCCGAACGCGATCCGTCACCCACTGCTGGGCCATGTACGCCATCCGGTCAGCCTCCCGCTGCCGCTGCCGCCAGCCTGTCGAGCGTCGCGCGCTCGAAGAACGCGGCATCCTCGTAGCACCAGATCCACCCTTCGTCGCGGCGGATCGAACGGAATAGGGGGTGGCCGGTTGCCTCGAAATGCTGGCGCATGTGCTTGCTGGTCGAGGTGTCGCAGCAGCCGACGAAGCCACAGACGAGGCACATCCGGAGCGCCGGCCAGATACCACCCGAGGCCACACACTGGGCACATTCGTCGCTCGCCGGCTGGAACACGCGGGCGTCCGCGAGGTGCGTGCACGGTCGGTCCGCGGCCTGGCCGGTGAATGCGAGCTTGAGCAGGAACTCCGGGGGTTCGACCGGATGGGGCGGCGGCAGGTGCATCTTCTCCGGAGGCGGGAGGACGCCAAGGTCCCGGAGCGCGGCGATGGCCATGGTCGGCGGCCCGTCCGCGTTGACCAGCCAGCCGTCCGCGGCGCGTCCGAGCGTCAGGTCGAAGGTCCAGCGGTGGGCCTGCCCGCTCGGCGGGGCCCCCCACAGGGTCGCAGTGTGGGTTCCCGAGACCGTCGCGTGCACGCCCGTGGTCCCGTCGTCGCCCTCCTGCGACTCGACCTCGATCGCGAGATCGGGCATCGCCTCTCTGAGCGCAGGACCCAGGGCCAGCCAGCGCTCGACCTGCGGTGGCTCGTCCGGCTGACGCTCGTGGCCGTCGTAGTCATCCGAGAGAAACTCCCGGATCACGTCGTCGTTCCCGTTGACGATCGCCCTGGCGAACGCCTGAATGCCGGCGTTGGACGCCTCGCTCGACATCGTGCACCTCCTCGACCCTGCCGTGGGCCGAGGAGAATCGTACGCCCCGGGGCCGACCGCGACCCCGGGGCGTTCTGACGCGCGGTGCTCAGTTGATGAGGAACGAGACGTTCACGTCGATGGTCACGTCGGTTGTGCCGGGCATGACCGGCGTCGAAGCGTCGGCGGCGCCGAGGGCCTCTCCGGCGACACTGCGCCCGTACCAGACGGGGGTCGAGACCTGCTCGCTGACCGAGGCCACACCGACGATACGGACGCCGAGGCCGTTGGCCAGCGTGTCGGCCTTTGCCTTCGCGTCGGCGACCGCCGCATCGCGTGCCTGCGCTTCCGCGGCCGCGCGATCCGCGACGTCGAAGGTAATCCCGTTGATCGTGGTCGCCCCGGCGACGACGCTGTTGTCCAGGAGGTCACCCAGCTGATCCAGCTTGCGAACCGTGACGGTCACGGTGTTCTGGAGCTGGTAGCCGCGGATCGTGGGCGTCGCGTTGTTGGGGTAGTTGTAGACGGGCGACAGGGAGATGTTCGCGGTCGCGATGTCCTTGTCGTCGATGCCCAGCTTGCGGATCGCGTCGACGACGTTGGTCATCGCCACGGCGGCCGCCTGGCGCGCAGCCTTGGCGCTCTGTCGCTCGGTCAGCACGCCCAGCTGGACGGTCGCGATATCGGGAGTGAGGGTCACCTTGCCGTTGCCGGTCACGCTCAGCGTGTGCTCGGCCGGCTGGTCGGAGCCTGCGGCGATGGCCGGCGAATAGGTCGGCGGGTTGACCACGGCCGCGAAGGCGGGGCCAGCGAGGAGACCGACGACAAGCGCGCCGACGGCGACGATCGTGATCCAGCCGGCGGTCGAGCGGGAGGGCGAGGTGGACATGTTGGCGGCACCGGTCCGGGCCCCGGCTGATTGAGGGACCGGCGGGGCCCGCTGTCCGGTCTCAGCACACAGACGCTCGCTCGCTCGAATTGGTTTCCTGAGGGTCGCCCGCCGGGGTCGTCGGGTCCCGCCACGGATGGGCCGATCCTCTCTTGTCGAAGGGTCCGGCCGTGCCCGACAGTCACGGCATGCAGCCCGCCCCTGGATCCGACGATCCGCGCGGTGCGATCGACGCCCCGATCCGCCGTGAGCTGCTGTGGCTCGTGGTCCGTGGTCTGGCCCTGTTCATCGCGGTGGCGGCGCTGGCCGTCTGCCCCGTCGTGTGTGCCCTCGAGCCGGCGACGTGCGATGCGCTGGCGATGGCGGCGCCGGCGCTGCTGGTCGGCTACAGCCTGCTGGTCCACGGCCGGAGGCTGGTCGTCGGGCCGGTGCCCGAGGACCAGCGGGAGCTGGCGTGGGTGCGGGCACGAGAGGCGGACGCTGACGATGCCATGCTCGGGCGCCTGGTGTGGATCTGGGTGCCGATCGGCCTGGTTGCCGCGCTGCTCCTGCTCGTCTGGCCGCACATCACCGATGCCAACCCGGCGCTGGCCTGTGCCTGGGTCGTCATCGGCCTGCCGCCGACCGCGGCTGCCTGGCTGCTGGCGAGCTCGACCTGGCTCGACTCGGCGCGCGACGACCTCGCGCGCGCCGAGCTCGAATCGGACCACCTGTTCCGGAGCTACTGGGCCAACCTCGGTCGCTGACCGCCACCGCTCGGGCGGCCTCGGCGAGCTCAGGCCGCGAGGTCGCGCCGGCGGAACGCGGCAACTGCGGCCACCCACGTCCCGATTGCGATCATGGCGAACAGCAGCAGGTCGCCGATCGGCAGCACCCCGTCGTCGATCAGCGACGTGGTCGGGAAGTGGTTCCAGGCGGACAGCCTGCCGACCCAGTCCCAGTCCGCGGAGATCCCGGACAGCACGAACAGCGCATACATCAGGATCAGCACGCCACCAACGATCCCGGACGTGAGGCCGCGACTCAGGGTGAGCACCGAGAGCAGGGTGGCCGGCCCGGCAATCGCGCACCCGAATGCAAACGCGAACACGCCCGCCATCGCGAACCGTCCGAGGTCGAACTCCGCGCCCACCGCAGTGCCGGCGCCCCACAGCGCGAGGACGCTGACCGCGGCCAGCACAGCCATGATCAGGATCTGGACGGCGATCGAGACGCCCAGGTAGCGCGTCCGCGAGATCGGGGTCGACAGCGGCAGGTCCAGGAAGCCACGATCGAGATCGGCGGCCGTTCTGGTTGCCGCAAGCAGGCCGGCGGCGGCGGCGACGATCGGCCACAGCCAGCTCCCGATGTAGGTCGTGAAGAACACGCCCGGATCGGACAGCAGGCCGGTCATCCCGAACGCGGCGAGAAACTCCCTGGGGAACGTCTCCATGTATGACGCGAACAGGGCGTCGTTCTCGCGCATGATCGGGTACATGAGCCCCATCAAGGCGGCATAGGCCCCGAAACCCACACCCAGGCCGAGGAGCAGGCCCCGATTCCGCCGGAGCTCGAGGCGGAACGCGGTCATTCCGGCACCTCCTCGCCCTCGCCCGCGAGATCCGCGTCCTGCCCGGCGTTCAGATGCTCAGCTTCGTCGTCCCGGTAGTAGCGCAGGAACAGGTCCTCGACGTCAGGCGTCGTGATCGAGATGTCACGGACGTGGAGCTGGGCGATGCGAGCGAGCAGCGGGTTCACGTCGCCGCGGACCATGAGGTGCAGCTCGCGACCGGTGGAGGCTGCGATCTCGACGTTGGGCAGGTCGAAGTGGTGCGCCCCCGGGGGCTGATCGAGCACGAGGTTGATCGATCGCCAGTGAGCACCCAGGAGCTCGCCGACGGTGCTCACGTCCACGATCCGGCCGTCCCGAATCACCGCGACCCGGTTGCAGGCGCGCTCGACCTCAACCAGGTTGTGGCTCGACAGGAACATGGTCCGACCATCGGCTCGAGCCTCCGCGGCGAGCGCCAGGAACTCGCGCTGCATCAGCGGGTCGAGACCGCTCGTCGGCTCGTCAAGGATGATCAGCGGCTCGCGACCCATGAACGCCGCCACCACGCCGATCTTCTGGCGATTGCCGCGCGACAGCCGTCGGATCCGGACGCCCGGGTCGAGCTCGAACCGCTCCGCAAGGGGGCGCCACGCGCCGCGCGGCAGATGCCGCATTCGCGCCAGGTAGTCGAGCTGCTCCGCGCTGGTCAGCTCGCCGAGAAAGCCCGGGTCGCTGCCCAGGTAGGCGACCTCGGTGTGGATCGCCGGCGCGTCGCCGAACGCGTCGCGACCAAACACCTGGATCGTGCCCTGCGTCGGGCGCAGGAACCCCAGCACAAGCCGAATCGTGGTGGTCTTGCCGGCCCCGTTCGGGCCCAGGAACCCGAACGCCTCACCGTCCTCGATCGCGAACGTGACGTCGTCGACCCCGCGGCGCGAGCCGTAGTACTTGGTGAGGCCGACGGCCTCGATGACGGTCCGGGCCATCGACACCTCCGCTGGCGCTGCGGGGTCGTTCGGCGTCGACGCGCAACGCCTCGCGAGAACGCTCGATCCCGACTGGCGTGGGCGCCGGTCGATCGACCCTCATGCTCTGGCCAGGAACGGCAGGTGAGAAGGGACCTCCGGCCCGTCCGATGCTGTGCCAGGTCCCGATCGGTGCACTCGTCCGGGGGGCCGGACAGACCGTCGGCTCGATCCGCCCTGCGGCCCGGCGCGGAGTTCAGGCGACCGGGTCGAGCGCCTCCTCGAACTGGCTCGTGTACAGCTCCTGGTAGAAGCCGCCTGCGGCGAGCAGGGCCTCGTGCGTCCCCTGCTCGACGATCTGACCCTGGTTCATGACGAGGATGATGTCGGCATCGCGGATGGTGGACAGGCGATGGGCGATCACGAACGAGGTCCTGCCCTTCATCAGCCGCGACATGGCGCGCTGGATCAGCACCTCGGTCCGCGTGTCGACCGAGGAGGTCGCCTCGTCCAGGATGAGGACGGGCGGGTCGGCCAGGAACGCCCGGGCGATGGTGAGCAGCTGCTTCTCGCCGGCCGACACGTTGGTCGCGTCGTCGTCGAGAACCGTCTCGTAGCCCTCGGGCAACGTGCGCACGAAGTGGTCCACGTGTGCGGCCTCCGCCGCCTCGAGGAACCGCTCCTCGGTCACCTCGCCCTCGGCGCCATAGACCATGTTCTCGCGGATGGTGCCCTGGAACAACCAGGCGTCCTGGAGGACCATGCCGAACGTCCGTCGCAGGTTGTCGCGGGTGGCCTCGCGCGTCTCGACGCCATCGACCGTGATCCGGCCGCCGTCGATGTCATAGAAACGCATCAGCAGGTTGACCAGGGTGGTCTTGCCGGCGCCCGTGGGACCGACGATCGCCACCGTCTGCCCCGGCTCCACGGACAGCGACAGGTTCTCGATCAGCGGCTTGTCCGGCTCGTAGCGGAACGAGATGGACTCGAACGCCACCCGACCTGCGGCCGGCTCGACGATCGCCGTGGCGGGGACCGGATCCGGGATCTCCTCGCCCTCGTCGAGAAGCTCGAACACCCGCTCGGCGGACGCGACCGCGCTCTGGAGCACGTTGGCGATCGACGCGACCTGGACGATGGGGAAGGTGAACTGGCGGCTGTACTGGATGAACGCCTGGACGTCGCCGAGGCTCATCTGGCCGGTGGCCACGCGCACACCCCCGATGACCGCGATCGCGACGTAGTTGAGGTTCGAGATGAACATCATCGCGGGCTGGATCATGCCGGACAGGAACTGGGCCCGGTAGCTTGCCTCGTACAGCTCCTGGTTGCGGCGGTCGAACTCCTCGATCGCCTCCTCCTGGCGGCCGAACAGCTTGACGATGGCGTGCCCGGTGTGCATCTCCTCGACGTGGCCGTTGAGGTTCCCGGTGTGCTCCCACTGGGCCGCGAACTGCTTCTGGCTGCGCCGCGCGATGACCATCGCCACCGCCATCGATGCCGGGACGGCGAGCAGCGAGATGAGGGCCAGGATGGGGCTGATGGTGAGCATCATGATCAGGACGCCGACCACGGTCAGCGTCGACGTCATCAGCTGGGTCAGGCTCTGTTGGAGCGTCTGGCTGATGTTGTCGATGTCGTTGGTGACGCGGGAGAGGATGTCCCCGCGGCTCTCGCGATCGAAGTAGGCCAGTGGCAGCAGGCCCAGCTTGCGATCGACCCGCCTGCGCAGGCGGTACACGGTCCGCTGGGTGACGCCGGCCATGATGTAGGCCTGGGCCCACTGGAACAGCGCGCTGGCGGTGTACAGGACGGCCGCGAGCGCGAGGATCTGAGCCAGCGTCGTGAAGTCGATGCCCTGGCCCGGCACGACGCCCGACATGGACGCCAGCATGTCCGCGAGGTTGTCCTGGCCTGCGGCCCGAAGGCCCGCGACGATCTGGTCGACCGAGAGGTTCTCGGTGCCCGGGATCTTGCCCAGCTGCTCGCCGACGACGCCGGCGAAGATGACGTTGGTGGCCTCGCCCAGGATCTTGGGACCGATGATCGCGAAGAACACGCTGATCACGCCCAGGACAAACACGACGAGCACGAGCAACCGTTCCGGCCCCAGCTCGCGTAGCAGCCGGCCGAACGAGACCCGGAAGTTGGCCGGCTTGGCCGTCGGCATCATCATCGCCATGTGCGGTGGCCCGGAGCCCGGCCCCGCGCCCGGGCGCGGCCGGCCGGTCCCGGGGCCAATGCCGCGGGGAGCGCCGGCGCGGCCCGTCGGCCCGCTCATGCGACCTCCTCCTCGGTGACCTGGGACAGGACGATCTCGCGGTACGTCTCGCAGGTCGCCATGAGCTCGTCGTGGGTGCCGATGCCGGCAACGCCGCCGTTCTCGAGGACCACGATCCGGTCCGCATGGAGGATGGTGCCCACGCGCTGGGCAACGATGATCACCGTCATGTGGCCGAGCTCTCGGTCGATGGCCGCGCGGAGGCGAGCGTCCGTCCGGAAGTCGAGCGCCGAGAAGCTGTCGTCGAACACGAAGACATCCGGATTCTTGGCCAGGGTCCGGGCGATCGCGAGCCGCTGGCGCTGGCCACCCGAGACGTTGGTGCCGCCCTGGGCGATCGGTGCGTCAAGCTGCTCCGCCATCTCGCTCACGAAGTCGCGCCCCTGCGCGATCTCGAGCACCCGCCACAGGGTGTCCTCGCTGGCCGCCTGGTCGCCGTAGCGGAGGTTGCTGGCCACCGTGCCCGAGAACAGGAACGCCTTCTGGGGGACCAGGCCCACCCTGTCCCACAGGTCGTGGCGATCCATGTCCGTCACGTTGACGCCGTCGATCAGGACCTCGCCCGAGGTCGCATCGTAGAAGCGCGGCAGCAGGTTGATCAGGGTCGACTTGCCGGCGCCGGTGGAGCCCACGATCGCCGTGGTCTCGCCCGGCTTCGCGACAAAGCTGATGTGGGACAGGACCGGCTCCTCGGCGCCGGGGTAGCGGAACTCCACGTCCCGGAACTCGACGTGCCCACGTCGTTCGGGTGAGATCGGGGTGGGCGGGTCCCAGATCGTGGGCTCGGTGTCGAGCACCTCCAGGATGCGCCCGGCGGACACCGCCGCCCGCGGGACCATCACGAACATGATCACGGCGGTCATGATCGCGAACAGGATCTGCATGATGTACTGGAGGAACGCCGCCAGGTTCCCGATCGGCATCTCGCCGGAATCGACGCGGAAGGCGCCGAGCCACAGCACCGCGACGGTCGACAGGTTCATGATCAGCATCAACGCGGGCATGGTGATCGCGAACAGCCGGTTGACCCGGAGCCCGGTGTCCATGAGGTCGAGCGACGCGACGTCGAACCGCTCCTCCTCGTGCGTGGTGCGCACGAAGGCGCGGATCACCCGAATCCCGGTCAGCTTCTCGCGCATCAGCAGGTTGATCCGGTCGATCTTGCGCTGCATCGCCTGGAACAACGGGATCGCCCGGCTCATCACGACCCAGACCAGGACCGCCATGATCGGGATGATCACCAGCAGGATCGCCGTGAGGGGGCCGTCCTGTCGGAACGCCATGATCACCCCGCCGATGGCCAGGATCGGCGCGCTGATCATCATGTTCAGCGCCAGCAGCACGACCTGCTGGAGCTGCTGCACGTCGTTGGTGTTGCGTGTGATCAGAGTCGGCGCGCCGAAGTGGTTGACCTCGACCTGGCTGAACGTCTGGACCGTGCGGAAGATCCCCGAGCGCAGGTCTCGACCGAAGCCCATGGCGACCCGGGCGCTGAAGTACACGGCGATGATCGACGCCACAACCAACACCAGCGTCACCAGCAGCATGAAGCCACCGGTTTGCACGATGTACTCGGTATCGCCCTTGGCGATCCCGTTGTTGATGATGTCTGCGTTGAGCTCGGGCAGGTAGAGGTTGGTGATCGCCTGGACCAGGAGCAGTCCCAGCACCAGCACGATCGACCACCGGTACGGCGGCAGGTAGCGCCTGAGGACGGTGATCATCGGGACGCCTCCGGGGCGGTCTGGGCCGCCTGCCCCGGCCGGCACGAACCGGTCTCGTGGGCCGTCTCGTCGGCATGCATCCGCTCGCGTGCCCGATGGAGCGCGCGCGAGCCGCGGAGAAGCCCCTCGAGCTCCTCGTCGGTGAGCTCGTCGAGCAGCGCGGCCAGTCGCCCTCGCCGCTCCGTGCCCATGCCCTCGAGGATCTGCCGTCCGCCGTCAGACAGGGCAACCCTGATCACGCGCCGATCCTCGTCGTCGCGATGGCGCTCGACGAGGCCACGCTGCTCCATGCGGTCGACGATCCCGGTCATGCTTGCCTGTGAGACGTCGAGCGGGTCCGCGAGCGCGCGCATCGGCTGCGGGCCATCCTCTGCCAGGAGCATCAGCACGTGGAGGTGGACGAGGCTCAGCGGTCCGGTCGGCCATCGCCGCATCGAACGCATCATCCTGAACGGCGCGTTGGCGGCGAGCTCGTCAAGCACCGCCTCGATCACGTCCCTGCGGTTCACGGGGGTCTCGGGAACTCCCTTAGTCATGGATAGATTATCAATGCGGCGTGAAGCATATGCGATGCGCGGCTGCCTGTCCACAGTGGCCCCGACCGGGCGGGCTACGCGGTGATCGCGCGCCTGAAGCGCCATGCCGCGAATGCCATCACCACCATGCCGTAGGCGGCCAGGACCGCGAGGTTGGGTGCCACGGTCGCGAGGCTGCCGCTGGCGCCGCTGCCGATCAGGTCCTGGAGCCCCAGCACGGCCCAGGAGTGGGGGATCAGGCGAGCAACCGCCTGCATCGCATCGGGCATCACCTGGAATGGGACCATGCACCCGCCGAGCGCGGCCAGCGTGAGGCCGATGAACACTCCCACCGATCCGGCCTGGTCCGCGTTGCGGGCGATCGCGCCGACCAGCATCGCGATCGCCGACGACACGAGCGCGAACGTAGCGACGATCGCGCCCGCGGCCAGCGGATCACCCCAGCTGACGTTGAACGCGAGGGCGCTCACCGCGACGATGAAGCCGGCCTGCAGCAGCGCCACCGCGAAACGCCCCAGCGCCTCACCGGCGACCACGGTTCCGGCGGAGGTCGGGCCTGACAACATGCGTCGCGACACGCCGAGCTCCCGGGTCATGACCAATCGGCTGGCCGCGGTCATCGACGTCAGGAACATGAACAGCACGAGCTGGGTCGAGGCCCCGAACGCGAACTGCGAGAAGTCAGCGAAGGGGGCAGGCTCGCCGAGCCAGGTCACGTCCACCGCCACCCCGGGGACGGCCGAGATCGTATCGTGCGCGACCGACTGCGCCTCGTCGTACGTGCCGGCACCGATTGCAGCCGCCGTGCGTGCCGCCGTGGCCACGGCCCCAACGTGGGCCACCGCGGCATCCACCGAGGCCCGCAGGCCCGTGGTCACGGATGCGGGCGTGGCCAGGAAGCGCACGCTCGCCGTGCTGTCGGCACGCATGGCGTCGCCCAGCCCGACCGGGATCACAATCCCGGCCTCGAGCTGGCCGTGCTCGACCTGGTCCTGGAGCGACGGCTCGTCGTTCACGATATGGACGTCGAACTCGCTGCCGTCGGCCCCGAGGGCCTCAACCAGCGCGTTCGCCGTTGGATCGCCGGCAGGTGCGACCACACCCAGCCGTGGTCGATCGCCGCCTGCGAACTGGAGCCCGAGCGCGACGATGATCAGCGTGGGCAGGACGAACACGAAGAACAGATCACCGCGATCGCGCACCTGGCGAACGAGGTTCACGCGGGCGATCTCGATCGTCTTGCCCGGGTCGATCATCGGGCGCGTACCAGGCGATGAGCCCGCACCATCGCCAGTCCTCCGGTGACGAGGCCGGTCGCGAGCAGGGTGACGATGGCCGGCAGGGCGCCGGTCACCGACGCGTTCGCACCGTGGACCTCGGCCAGGCCGCGCAGGAACCACCCATGCGGTGTGAGCAGCGCCAGCGTGGCCATCACGCCCGGCTCCTGGGTTGATGGCGTGAAGGTCCCACCGACGATGGCCAGCGTGATCGCCACCGCCGCGCCCGCTGCGCTGGCCACCTCCGCGGAGCTCGCGAACGAGGCGACGAGCAGCGAGATCCCGAGCGCGGCAAGGATCGCGGCCAGGACCAGCGGCACCACGGCGAGCGGGGGACCCCAGTCGGCGCCGACCAGCAGCGATGTCCCGACGCCCAGGACGGCCATCGCGATCACGCTCATCGTGAACGCGCCCAGGATCTTGCCGCCCAGCACGGTCCGCGGCTCCACGGGCCCGGCCAGGATCCTGGCCATCGTCCCGCGGCGGCGCTCATCGAACATGCTGACCAGGCCGACCTGAGCCGAGAGGAACAGGAACAGGATGGCCATCGATGCGCTGAAGAACGTCGTGAGGTCGAGCTGGCGCGACGCCGCGGTGACGTCCACGAGGGCGATCGGCGGCGTGGCATCGCCGGCTGCGGCAGCCACGCGCGCCTGGGTCTCCGCGTCGAGTGGCGCTCCCTGCAGCCCGGCGACGGTCGCGACCGAGAGCTGGACGGTGGTGACCTGGTCGCCGAACCGCCGAGCGACCGCCCGTGCCACGTCCGCGGCAAGGGGATCGCTGCTCGAGCCAACGATCGTGAGCGTCGTCGTTTGCCCAGCCTCGATCGCCCGGCTGAAGCCCTGCGGGATGACGAACGCGGCGTCGACAGTCTCTCCCACCGCATCGCGCGCGGCGGCCTCGGTGGGCTCGTCGACCACCTCCGCGACGCCCGCCGCGGCGATCGGGTCGAGCACATCCTGACGGAAGGACGCCGCCAGGCGGCCACCGTCGAGGTCGGCGACCGCGTATCGCGCGTGGAAGTGCGTCGCCTGACCGATCAACAGGCTGAAGATCAGCGCCAGCCCGAAGGGCGCCACGATCGACAGCAGGAGCGCCGATCGGTCGCGGACCCGCTGGCGGAGATCCTTCGCGCCGATGTACCCGACGATGCGCCACGCCCGGCGGCTCATCGGAGCCGGCACCTAGTCCACATCGCGCAGCGCGCGTCCGGTGAGGTGGAGGAACACAGCCTCGAGATCGGGCTCGACCACGTTCACACCACGCACGACGCCGCCCGCCAATTCGGCGGCGGCGAGGAGTCGCGGCAGGAGCCCGTGGGCATCGGTGACCAGGATCTCCAGCTGCCCGTCATCGACGCCGCTCCTGACGACACCCTCCACTGTCGAGACGGCCCGAGCGGCAGCGTCCGTGTCGCCGGTCATCACCAGTCGTACCTCATCCTGGCCGCCGATCAGCGCGACCAGCTCCGCCCGGGTTCCTTCGGCACGGATCTCGCCGCCATCGATGATCCCGACCCGGTGACAGAGCCGCTCCGCCTCCTCGATGTAGTGGGTGGTGTACAGGATGGCCATCCCCGCCGCGCCGAGCGCGGCGATCGACTCCAGGATCGCGTTGCGGCTCTGCGGATCCACGCCCACGGTGGGCTCGTCGAGCAGGAGGAGCCGCGGTCGGTGCAGCAGGCCGATCCCGATGTTGAGCCGGCGCTGCATGCCGCCGCTGTAGGTCGCCACGCGGTCCCGCCCGCGCTCCGTAAGACCGGTCAGCGCCAGGATCTCATCGACCCTGACTGCCAGCTCGCGTCCGGTCAGGTCATAGAGCCGGCCGAAGAACTGCAGGTTCTCGCGTGCGGAGAGGTCGGGATAGATGGCCAGGTCCTGCGGCACGTAGCCAATCCCGGCCTTGGCGGCGACAGCCCCGACATTGATCTCGGCCCCGTCAAGCGTGACCTCGCCGCCGTCGCGCTCCAGGAGCCCACAGGCCATCGAGATCGTGGTGGTCTTGCCGGCCCCGTTCGGCCCGAGGAGGCCATAGGTCTCGCCTTCGTGGATCACGAAGCTGACGCCACGCACCGCCTCGATCGCACCGTACCGCTTGTGCAGATCCTGGACACGCAGGACGACGGGGCGGCGCTCGGTGTCTGGTTCGGTGGTCACGATCAGGGCCTGGGAGGGGCGACTGGCGGCACGGGGCCATGGTGCGGGTCGCCCGACCGCGACGCAAGGTCAGGTGCCAGCGTGGCGGTCATGTGAGTCGTCGGCGACGGCCCGCGATGCTGTTCGCGGAGCGCGCCCGGTTCGTGGTGCGCCGCCGCACCACTCCCGTGTGGCCGGCCAGTGCGTCTCCAAGCCGTTTCACAGGCGGAGCGCCTAGGGTGGGCCGAGCCCCGGAGTGACCGGGCCTTCAACGCGGGAGGATGCCCGATGCCCTTTGCTCGTCTTCGCAGTGCTCTGATCGTCGGAACCGTGGTCGCCTCGCTCGCCCTGCCGGCCGCCGCGCTGGCCGCGCCGATCAACGGGACCGCGGGCCCGGACCGGCTCGTGGGCACGCCGGATCCGGACACGATCCACGGCCGCGCGGGCGCCGACTGGATCGCCGGCCGCGCGGATGCCGATTGGCTGTACGGGAACCGGGGGGCCGACACGGTGCGTGGCAACGCCGGCGACGACCACATCTTCGGAGGTCGCGGTCGCGACCTGCTGCGCGGCGGCGCCGGTGCCGACGTGATCTTCGGTGGGGCGCGCGGGGATCGCATCTACGGTGGCGCGGGTGTGGACACGATCTACGGCGGCTCGGGCAACGACCGCATCGTCGTCGGCCACGACAATGCGACCGACCTCGTCCACTGCGGCACCGGCCGGGATGTCGTGATCGCCGGCCCGACCGACGTCGTGGCTCCAGACTGCGAGGTCGTCCGGATCGTCAGCGACTGACGGTCGCCCAACGGCGGCATCGAGCCGTGTCCGCTCAGCGGGCGCGGCTCAGCCGCGCTTTCGAACCTTCCAGATCTCCTCGCATGGCCAGCGGCGAGCCCAGTCGACCGTCATCCACGCGTAGCGGGTTGTCGCGTCCTCGGGGATCCTCGGCTCGACCAGCTCGAGGATCTCGAAGCCGGAGCTCGTGAACAGCCGGATCCACTCGCCGTGGGCGAGGTGGAACTCGACCGAGTTCGGCTCGTCCGGCCACACGGTGCGATGCATCCCGAACACTGGTCGCTTCAGCCGCTCGTCCGCGGGTCCATCCGTCTCGAGGTCGGGGACGGTGAGATAGGTCAGCAGGCTGTTGGTCAGCAGGTGCAGGCGGCCACCGGGCCGGAGCAGTCGCGCGGCCTCGGGGACCCAGGCGTAGGGATCCGCCCAGAGCGCGGCACCGTACTCGCTGATGGCGAAGTCGAACGAGGCGTCCGGAAACGGCACCCGCTCGGCGTTGCCCAGCAGCAGTGGGAAGTCGAGGTCATGCTCGTGCTGCAGGCGGGTGGCCGTCGCGAGCTGCGCGGGTGAGTTGTCGATCCCCACCACGCGGGCGCCGCGCCGGGCCATCCATGCCGAGACGTAACCGGTGCCGCAGCCGAGCTCGACGGCGTCGAGGCCATCGAGATCGTCGGGCAGCAGCCCCACCTCGGATTCGGGGACACCGAAGATGCCCCAGCACTCGTCGCCCGTCTGCAGGGCCCACGATCGCTCGCCTGACACGATGTAGTCGGCGGCCTGCCCGTCCCAGTACGCGCGATTGAGCGCGACGTGCTCGGGCAGGTGCTCGTCGATCGACACCTCAGCCCTCGCCGAGGTGCTTCGCCCGCGCCGCGATCAGCAGGTCCACCGCCCGCTCGTCGGCCGGCCGCAGGTTCACCTGGAGGTGCCCGACACCAAGCTCACGCCAGGCGTCGAACGCCCGGGCGATCTCGTCCACGTCCGGGCGCAGGGCAGTGGAGGGGTCGTCCTCGTTGTCGCCGCCCTCGGGGCCGGTGTCGACGATCACGCCCACCGTGACCTCCATGGTCGCCGGGTCACGCCCCTCCGCCTCGCACGCTCGCCGCAGGTCGGCGACACGCCCCTGGTACCGCTCGTCGGGGAACCCGAACCAGGCCGTGTTCCAGGCATCCGCGTAGCGTGCCGTCAGGCGCAGGACGCGTTCGCCCTTGGCCGCGATCAGGATGGGGATCCGGCCCTCGAGCCTGGTCGGGCGGGGCGGCGCCGGGATGATGACGGCATCCTCGACGTCGTACCAGCGCCCGTGGAAGGTGACCCGGTCACCGCGCGTCATCGGGACGATGATGGCCAGCGCCTCCTCGAACCGGCCTGCGCGGTGGTCGAACGGGTAGCCGAAGGCCTTGTACTCGGGCTCATACCAACCGGTGCCGAGACCCAGGATCAGGCGACCGTCGGCGATCTCGTCGGCCGTGGCCGCCATCTTGGCGGTCAGCGCGGGGGGCCGGAAGCCGGTGCCGAGGACGATGCTGCCGACCTGGACCCGCTCGGTCACGGCGGCCACCGCGGTCAGCAGGGTCCAGGCTTCGTGGATCCCGTCGTCCGGCTCGGCTGGTTCACGGAACAGGAAGTGGTCGTAGACCCACAGGCTGTCGAGTCCGCCGGCCTCGGCCTGCCTGGCGAGGGCACTGATCCTGCGCCAGGACTGCGCGCCAGGGCCGTCGGATTCGTTCATCGGGAGCACGGTTCCGATCTTCATCATCCGATGGTACGGTGCGCCGTCCCCATCCGCGACAATGGCCTCGCATGACTGCATCCGCGCGCCGGCGACCCGATCGACCCACGCGTCTGCTGGTGGCCGGGATCCTGGCCGCCGTCGTCGTGTGGCTGCTGGCGATCGCCCTCTCGGACCCGACCATCGACGTGACGGATCCGCTCAGCGGACAGCTCGTCACCGCCCAGGACGCACGCTCGTACTACGGGCTCAACCTGTCCGACCTCTATGCCGGTCGGACCGACTGGAACGCCGTTGGCGCGTACCCGTACTCGCCGGCATTTGCCCAGCTGGTCTACCCGCTCGACCTCCTGCCATGGCCGGCGTTCGTCGCCGCATGGACGGCGATCCTGCTGGTTGCGGTGTTCCTGTTGACCGGGCGTGAGCTGTTCCTGGTGGGGCTGCTGGTGGGTCTCATGGAGATCGCGGGCGGCAACATCTCGCTGCTGCTCACGCTGGCGATCGTGGCGGGCTTCCGCCATCCCTGGACCTGGGCGTTCGTCCTGCTGACCAAGATCACGCCGGGGATCGGTCTCCTGTGGTTCGCGCTGCGACGCGAGTGGCGACAGCTGGCTGTCGCCGTTGGAGCGACAACGGCCGTCGTGGCCGTCTCGTACATCGTTCTGCCCGGCGCCTGGCAGTCATGGATCGACCTCCTGGTCTCGAACACCGGGAAGGGCGGCACCTGGGCCGCCATCCCGATCCCGCTCGTGATCCGCGGACCGCTCGGTGTGCTGCTGATCGCGTGGGGCGCGCCGCGCAATCAGCGCTGGGTGGTGCCGGTGGGAGCGATGCTGGCGCTGCCGGCGCTCTGGTACGGGTCCCTGTCGATGCTGCTGGGCGTCATCCCACTGACGACACCCACCGAGCGACGCCGAGCGTGGGACCGGGTCCGGCGTGGATGGCGGCGCGAGTCGGCCACCGCCTGACTCGGGCGGCCAATTGCCGCGTGGGACATGGGGTCTAGCCCCCCCGCGGAGGTCGGTCAGGCCGCCTTGAGCAACGCAGCCAGCGCGTCCGCGAAGCGGTCGAGGTTGTCGTCCGTGAAGCCGGCGACGTTGATCCGGCCACCGCCGACGACGTAGACGGCATGGTCCTCACGGAGCCTGGCGACCTGCTCCGGCGTGAGGCCGAGCAGGGCGAACATCCCGCGCTGGCGTGCGATCGCACCCCAGCTGCCCGGCACCGCTCGGTCTTCGAGCGCTTCAACGAGCGCACGACGATTGTCGTTGATCCGGGAGCGCATCGTGGCCAGCTCGCCCTCCCACTGCTCGCGCAGGCCATCGTCGGCGAGGATGGTGCGCACGATGTCGGCGCCGTGGGCCGGTGGGTTGGAGTAGTTGACACGGATCGCGGCCTTGACGTGGCTTTGGACTGCGGCGGCATTCTCGGGCGAGCGCGCGATCACGAGCACGGCACCGACGCGCTCCGCATACAGGGAGAAGGTCTTGGAGTAGGAGGTCGAGACCAGGAGCTCGGCGCCGGGGCGCACGAGCTCGAGCAGCCCCTCCGCGTCCTGCTCCAGGCCGTCGCCGAAACCCTGATAGGCGAGATCGACCAGCGGTAGCAGACCCTGCTCCTCGACGAGGTCGCCGACCTGGCTCCAGAGCGAGGGTGACGGATCGACACCGGTCGGATTGTGGCAGCAGCCGTGGAGGAGCACGACGTCACCGGGCGAGGCGCCACGCAGGGCGTCGAGCATCGCGTCTTCGTCGATGCTGCGTCCGGTGGCATCGGTATAGGGGTAGCTGCGGATCTTGAACCCGGCGGCCTGGAACAGGGTCGGGTGGTTGGGCCAGGTGGGCTCGCTCATCCACAGGGTCGCTCCAGAGCCCGTTCGACGCAGGAGGTCGGCGATCACCCGGAGACCGCCCGTGCCACCGGGCGTCTGGGTGACGAGGGCCCGACCCGAGGAGACGGCCTCGTGGTTCCCGCCCAGCACGAGCGCACGCACCTGCTCCCGGTAGGCCGGATCGCCGTCGATCGGGCGGTATGCCTTCCCGCCGCCGCTATCGAGCAGCCGCCGCTCGGCCTCCACGACGGAGGCCAGCAGCGGGGTGGTTCCGGTCGCATCCAGGAACACCCCGGCGGTCAGGTTGATCTTCTCTTCGCGCGGATCGGCGCGGTACGCCTCGGCCAGACCGAGGATGCCGTCGGGCGGGGCGGGGACTCGGGCGAGCGACGGAAGCGGCACGGTGAACCTCGATGGAAACAGGTTGCGGGGGCACCGTGACGATACATGCCGGATCGGGATGCGCGTCGGTCGTTGGCGAAGGGCTGGCCGGGCGTGACACCCATGGGTCCAATCCGGGTGCTTCCCGGTTCACGCATCGGATAGTCGGCGCCTCCGCTCGGAGACCTTGGCTATCCTGTACCCATCCCACCGACGTCCAGCGTCGTGCATTCCGGGGTGCCTGCGCGGGTGGCTACTGGAGAAGGTATGAGCGAAGACCGTCGTGTTGCCGTCATCGGCCTCGGTTACGTGGGCCTGCCACTCGCGATCTCGTTTGCCGAGGCCGGGCTCGAGGTCGTGGGCATCGATGCCGCGGAGTCGCGAGTCCGCGAGCTCCAGGCCCGTCACTCGCCCATCGAGGACGTCACCGATGCGCGGCTGGCGGCCGCGCTCGACGCTGGCCTGGTGATCATGGGTGTCTCGGAGGCCCGTCTCGCGGAGGCCGACGCGATCTTCGTGTGCGTGCCGACGCCGATCACGACCACCAAGGACCCGGATCTTGGGCCTGTGCTGGCAGGGGCCGCCTCGGTGCGCGATGGCCTTCGTGCGGGGCAGCTGGTGGTCCTCCAGTCGACGACCTACCCGGGCACGACCACTGGCCCGTTCCGTGAGGCGCTCGAGCGGTCCGGCCTGCGAGCGGGGACGGACTTCGACCTCGCGTTCGCGCCCGAGCGGGTGAACCCGGGCGATCCCGCAAGCGCGGCGCGCGAGGTCCCGCGCCTGGTCGGCGGCTCGACGCCAGCGGCCACCGCGCGCGCCGCCGCGCTCCTGCGCCACATCAACGACCACGTGGTGGAGCTGTCATCGCCCGACGCGGCCGAGATGGCGAAGCTGCTCGAGAACACGTTCCGCAACGTCAACATCGCGTTCGCCAACCAGCTGGCACTGCTGTGCGAGCGGATGGGCCTCGATGTCTGGGAGGTCATCGATGCCGCCGCGACCAAGCCGTTCGGCTTCATGCGCTTCACGCCAGGTCCAGGCGTCGGAGGTCACTGCATCCCGGTCGACCCCTACTACCTCGCCTGGCGCGCTCGAGAGTTCGACTTCACCGACCGCTTCATCGAGCTCGCCGGCGACACCAACCTCGCGATGCCACGCCACGTCGTGGACCTGGTTGCCGAGGCGCTCAACGACCGTGGCGCAGCGCTCAAGGGGGCCCGCGTGGGCGTGCTGGGCGTGGCCTTCAAGCCCAACGTTGGCGACCCGCGGAACGCGCCGGCCGCGGACGTGCTGGCCGGGCTGGCGGCGCGTGGTGCCGTCGTCCGCTATCACGACCCACACGTGCCCTCGTTCCGTGACACTGCCGGCACCACCCGCGAGACGCACGACCTGCACGAGCTGCTCGACTGGGCCGACGTCACGGTGGCCCTCGTGGCGCATCAGGCAATCGACTTCGACATGGTGTACGAGCGCGCCACGCTGGTCGTCGACACGGTGAACAGCGCCCGTGGGCATGCCGCTCGTGACCGACAGGTGCTCCGCCTGGGCGCCGGCTGGTCGGCCGCCTGACCTACCCGGACCGGCTTCGGTCGACTCGACGGGTGTGACGGCGGCGAGGATCGAGGCGACCATACCCTCGACGTCCTCGGGCTCAACGAGGCGACTTGGTGCCGGGCGTGATGGTGATCGGTCGCTCGGTATTGGGCCGAACCGTGAGGCACGGGACGCCCAGGATGGTGCTCTCCTCCTGGATGCCACCAGCTCATCGGTTTCGCATCGCGCTGGCGGATAGTCCAGGCTGGCTGGGGGTCGGTGACACGCCGGACGGGGCGCTGGTACGCGTCACTCGCCGCGGCCGTCTGGCGGCGGTTATGCTGCGCGCGTCGAGCGGCTCACGCTCGGACGCCCGAGGTGCCGCCGTCGTATGGCCAGGACCCACGTTGTGACCGATCTCCGCCTCTTGTTGGCCCTCGAGGCGATCGCCTGGGACTCAGTCTGCGACCGCGCCGACCTGGTCGGCGACGCGATGACGGGCGCTCGGGCTCGGGCAGCCCGGGGCCGGCAGGCACCGCGTCTGGTCCCCCGCTCGTCGGGGGTCTGACACGTGGTCCGACGGCCGGCAGGACGGTCTACGCGCGGGTCGGGCCTTTGGCATCGTCACGCCCGATGACCGCTGCCGACGCCTCCCGGACAGTCCCGCGACGCCTGGCGATTCTGTCGTTCTCCTCCGGGGAGTTCGATGCCCGATCGTTCCGGCTAGCGGCGTCGGCGATCGCGGCTGGCTGGGAGGTCGTCGTCTACTCCCGCTGGTATCCGGGGTTGCCAGGGACCGAGGAGCGAGACGGCTACCAGCTCGTCCGCATCGATGCGGATCCGCGTCAGGCGCTGCCGCTGGTCGGCGGGATCGTGCGGCGCCGCCGACGGGCCGCAGTGGCGCGCGCCAAGGTTGTCGGCACCCGGACGGACCTCGAGCCGTCCACGACCCCGCCGTCGGTCGCCACACGTGCCACGGGTACCTCGGCCCCACGACGCCGGTTCACGGGGAATCCGCTGACCTGGCCGGTCCGGTTCAGCCGGCGCAAGATCCGCGAAGTGCGCCGAATGCTGGGTCGATGGCGGACCGCTCTGCTCATGTTTCCGCTCCGACCCCTTGGCTGGGCGCGGGCCGTTGAGGAGGTCGCCGACCCGGCGGACGTCTGGCACGGGATGTGGGCCGGCAGCCTGCCCGCCTTGGTGCGGCTCCAACGACGTCACGGCGGCCGCACCGTGTACGACAGCCGCGACGTCTACATGCTGTCGCGCAGCTTCATGCATCTCGAGTGGCCGGTCCGGCCGATGCTGGAGCGTCTGGAGCGTCGCTGGGCGCACCAGGTGGACCAGGTCCTGACAGTGAACGAGGGATATGCGGATCTGATCGCGCGGCAGCTGCGCATCCCGAGGCCGCCAGTCGTCCTCAACGCCTCCAACCGCTGGACGCCGCCCGACCCGCGGCCCGACCTCGTGCGCCAGGCAATCGGCATCCCGGCCGATACCGCGGTCGTCCTGTACCAGGGCCAGCTCATGAGCCAGCGCGGCATCGAGCAGGCGATGCAGGCCATCCTCGAGGTCCCCGGAGCAGTGCTGGTGCTGCTCGGGTACGGCGTGTGGCAGGAGCATCTGGCCCGAATCTGCACCGAGCCGCCGTTTGCCGGCAAGGTGTTCGTACTGCCGGCCGTCCCACCCGAGGCGCTTCTGAGCTGGACAGCGTCCGCGGACGTGATGGTGATGCCGATCCAGCCCAGCTCGACCAACCACGAGTTCACCACGCCCCAGAAGCTATGGGAGGCTATTGCCGCCGGCGTACCGGTGGTGGCATCCGACCTGCCGGGGATGGCGGAGATCGTCCGAACGGCGGGGCTGGGGGAGCTGTGCGACCCGACTCGGCCGGCGTCCATTGCCGAGGCTATCCGCTCGCTCGTGGACCAGTCACCCGATGGGCGCGAGGCGATGCGCCGCCACGTGCTGGCTATCGGCCACGAGCACTACACCTGGGAGCGCCAGGTCGAGCTGCTGCTGGGTATCTATGAGACGTTGCTGGAACGGGCGCCAGGTGGTGGCATCTGACGTAGCCCGCACGCTCAGGCGCCCGTTGCCACGACGCTGTGCGAGGCGGCTCGAGGGGACGCAGTCGGCGGCGGCAGGCGCTACTCGGTCCAACGCAGGATCGCCGTGCCGTGCCCGGTGGCGATCATCTCGCTGGACCAGCGTGGCTCCTCGCGCAGCCAGCGATCGAGCATCCGCCGCTCCGCATCGCGATTCGCGTCATCGAGAAACACACTCGACCCCTGACCCAGCTGGTCGCGCAACATCGGCAGGGCTGGATAGCGAGGGGTGCCAGCGAGGTCAGTCTTCTGTGGTGGGCCATCGACGACGAGCAGGTCGATGTGCCCCTGCGCGAGGAGCTCGTCGGGCAGCTCGTACCAGCGGTAATGCTCATCGCCGATCTGGTGTTCGACCAGGGGTGCGTCCAGCACGGTGACCCAGGGGTCGAGCCCGAGGGCGGTCACGTGGCGCCGGGTGATCGCGGCGTACCCCGGCTCGTGGTCGAGCGTGACCAGGTGGCCTCGGCCGGCACGTCGGAGCTGGAGGCCGATCACGAGGCTGGATGCGCCTGAACCGAGTTCCACGACCGTGCCGGGCTGCGTCGAGCCGACCTCCCTCGCCAGGATGACCGCCGCATCCCAGCCGAGTGCATACCTGCCACCGAGCGGCAACGGGTAGGAAACGTCCATCGCGGACATCGCGGCGATCGACCCTACATCGGCATTCTGGATCGTGAGCTGATCGATGGCGGACCGAGCGTCAGCCAGTTGCGCCTCCAGCGCACCGACCGTGCTCAGCACGCGATCCTGTACACGGACGGCCGAGACGACCACGATCGCCGCGAGCATCCCGATCGAGAGTGCGGCGTTGAGCGGCGCCGGCAGCAGCGATGCGAGCGCTGCGACGACAGCTGCCCCCGCTCCGACCACCAGCCCGAACTCTGCCGCGCGCCGAAGGCGCTTCAGCCTCTTCACGACCTCATCGTAGGCCAGATCGGCTGGCTGCCGCGGCCTGCATCAGATCGGGCGACCGCGTTCGCGCATGCGATCCACAAGCGCTTCGTAGTGCGTCTCAAATGCCGGCCACCCGGCGCGAGGAATGTCGTCCGTCCAGCGCCCAACGTGAGCCCGTTCGGCCGTGACGTTCGCCCCGAAGTACTCGCGCAGCGCCGGATGAACGTCGAGCCCCAGGAACGCGCAGATCCTCCCGAGCTCGGCCTCGCGGTCGTCGCCGACGAGCTGTTCGAGGTGCACGATCAGGACTCGATCCGGTGGCACCCGCTCACCGGCCGCGAACACCTCCTCGAGCGAGTCTGCCCACCAGTCAAGCGCCTCGTGGGGCGTGGACGGGCCCCAATGCAGCGCGGCGACCGAGCACGCGACGTCGCGTCCGTCCCGGACGCTATGGATGAGTCTCATGTCTGGGAACATGCGAAGGAGATCGGGGGCGGTCCGGGCATTGGGTGGCGTCATCTCGACCCAGTTCCCGGCCCCGGCACTCGCGGCGAGGGGATCAAGCAGCTGGTGAACGAAGGCGCCGGCTGCCTGCCATGGACTCCGCCCGAGGCCGTCGCGCAGCGCCGGCAGGGCCGCTTCGATCGCCTCCCGCTCCAGGACCAGGTAGAGGCCCCGTTCCTCTCCACTGGCGAGCTGCCAACGAAACCAGTGATTGAGCAGCCGCCTCCGGAAGCGGCGGAAGGTTGTCCGTCCGTCGGCAAGGTCGCACAGCCCCCCAGGGTCGGTGATGAAGCGGACCTCGATCGGGATCTCGTAACAGGCTGGGTGGGCGCCGAGTAGTCGCGCGGTCACGGTCGTGCCACTGCGGCCGGTTCCACCCACGAAGATCGGCTGCATCTGCCCTGTCGGGGCAGCGATGCCGCGGTCGCCGGGCACCCGGCGCCGCACCATCATCCTGGCGTTGCCTGCGACCCGGCGCAGCCGCCTGCGGATGGAGCGACCCGTGCTCACCCTCTCATCTGGTCGAGCGCGTACGAATGGCGCGCAACGCCTTCGCCAGTCCGGGTGGTGGGGGCGGGCGTGGCCCAACCAGTGGCGATCAACCAGGCTGCCAGGCGGACGTCGGGCGACATGGCCGCAAGCATACGCGACACGCGACCCAGGTTCGGCTCCCGGTTCCGCGACCAGCGTTCGACGAGATTCGGTGCCAATTCGCGTCCGAAGCGAAGCGAGCCGGGTGGGCGTGAAGGATCGCGCGCCGTGGTCCTGCCGCTCATATGGCGAGGCTGACCGCCCCATGCGGAGCCCGCCGAGCTCGGCACCCGAGCGTTGATACGCGACCCGGCGACCAGCCGACACGGGCGGGGAGCGTCCGCCGGCAGCGTCGGCATGCTCGGCCACGTCCCGCGGGCCGAATCGGCGCGCTCGGGAATCAGCCGCGAGAGTCGTGCGAACGCATCAGTCGTCCGACGCGATGCCCCATGCGTCGCGCCACGACCCGCGCCAGTCCGGACGTCGGGGTCCGGCTCACAGGTAGGGCTTCACGGCCCGGGGGACCGGCCGCCGCGGCACCACGCGTGCCGCGCGGCACGAGGCCACCCGCGAGGAGGGCACCCATGACCGTCGAGGCGGCGATCTCGGGGGGAATATCGACGTCCGGCAGCGGGTCGTTGCCGCGTGCGCTCCTCGGGACCACCGTCAACGAATCGAGGTCGCCCAGGGTCCGGATGCCCCGTGAGCGGATCTCATGCACGATGGAGCCGGCTACCTCGCCGGCGCGATCGAGGGCCCACTGTGGCGCCTCGACGCGCGGCTCGTCGGGCGCCGGCACGCGGGTCTTCATGTGCTGGGCAACCTGCATTCGCACGATCCTGTGGAATGCCGACCGGGACATGCCGGCCTGGTCGAACTCGCGACTGAGCGCGGCGATCGATGCCATCTCCGGGAGCGTCAGGGACCGGTTTGCCAAGTCGCGGACCGGCACCAATGTGCCCCTCACCAGCCCGGTGAGCTCCTCGAACGCGCCCAGCACGAACGCTGGGTCGCGCTCGTCCACCACGATCGCGGTGACGCGATCTGGCCCCACGATGGCGGCCCAGCGGTCGATCAGCTGGTCGTGCCGATGCCGATGCCAGAAGCCCCGCACCTCTCGCTCGTCGGGCCGGTTGAACAGGATGTCGAGCCACTCATCGAAGGGGATCTCCAGCCCGCTCTGTGCGTGCTCCTGCCACTGCGAGGCAAGCAGCCTTGGCAGTGGGCGGAGCGTCACCACCACGTGGACGCGCGTCCGATCGAGGTCCTCGATCACTCGCGGGATGACCGCCTCCCTGGCGTACGAGAACCCCTCGCTGCTGAGCACGACGAGGGGCTCGCGAGCTCCCCGGATCTCCTTGAGCAGGCGCTCCCAGTGT
This sequence comes from uncultured Chloroflexia bacterium, assembly GCA_963734935.1. Classification (GTDB taxonomy): domain Bacteria; phylum Chloroflexota; class Limnocylindria; order Limnocylindrales; family CSP1-4; genus CAIXZV01. The sequence continues at coordinate 309,446 of CAVTIO010000005.1, forward strand.
CGGATCGGCGGGACCTTGCGATCATTGCCAATCGATGGGCGGCCCGTGACGGCGAGCATCGCCTGGGTGGAGTGGCGCGACCGACCCGCGTATCTGACGCCCTGCGCCAGGGCCTCCTGGCGAGCGGTCCAGAACGACGCCTGGACGGTGGTCGTGGCGGTCTTCGGTGGACCGATGTGGAGGAGACGGGACCCGTCGGGAAGGCGGAGGTCCTCGCCGTGTGGCCGTTTCATCGGTCCGGTCGCTCCTCCACGGTCCCATTGTCCCTGCCATGAGGACGCTGCCGGGACTGGCCGTCCCGCGACGCGCGCGTCGGCGTCAGGTCCGTGCGTTCCGTCATCGCGACCGTCGATCGGCCCGAGACACGATCGGGGGGAGTCGAAGGGCAGGCTCTCCGATCGGTCGCTGCAGGGGACCGGGCAGGGCCATGATCATTCGCAAACGCCTCCAGCCGGGCGACGGGGCGTCAGAACCGACCCGAAGGTCGGCCGCCGCCCGGAGCAACGACCAGAAGGCGTCCCTGGCAGGCAGGGCGAGGCGGTTCAATCTCCGCGCCGCCGGCACGAGCAGAGACGGCTCGATCACGTTGACCGACCGCACCACGTCGCTCTCGACCGTCCGCAGGAAGCCCTCGAGCTCCATGAACAGCTCTGAAAGCGACGGGTCCGTCCGTTCGAGCGCCGAGTGCAGCTGCGCCTCGAGGTCGGCCTGGACCAATCTCTCAACGTAGGTGACGCGAAGCCGACGGCGATGCTCGGGTGCCACATACCGGTCGAGCAGTGCAGACACGCGCGAATACGTATCCGCTGCCATGCGGGTCGCCTCGGCGGCCAGGCGCGCCGATCGGACTCGAGCCGCCGTGATGGTTGAGAAGTCACCATGATCACGCGGGCGACGCCACTCGTAGACGACGTTCTCGATGACCATGATGCGGTCGCCCGCACGCAGCAGTGCCTCGATGATCCAGGGCTGATCGCCCAGCATCCGCCCCGCGAATCGCATCCCCGTGACAATGTCGCGTCGGAACAGCTTGCCAGCCGGGCCCACGTAGTAGAGCAGCCCCGGATGGGTAACCATCGACTTGACGCCCGACGTCCGAATGTCCGGGATGTCATAGGAGCGCGGGAACCAGGTTCGGGTACCGTCGGAGGAGATTCGCTGGCCCACGACAGCCAGGGCATCTGCCCGTGTCCCTGCCTCGATCATCGCGGGGAGCGCACCCGGCAGGAGGACGTCGTCAGCGTCGAGGAACCCGATCCATGCTCCGCGCGCCACCGCCAACGCCCAATTCCGCGCCGCCGACGCGCCCTCGTTGACCGGTGATCTGATGCTGATGACGCGCTCGTCGGCGGCGGCCAGCGCCGCCAGTGCGGTCGGTGTCGCGTCGGCCGACGCGTCATCGACCACGATGCACTCGACCTCCGCACCAGCCTGCTCGAGCACCGAACGGACCGCCGTCTCGATCGTATCCTGTCCGTTGAACACCGGCACGATCACGCTGACGAGCGGTGCGCGGCCGGTTTCAACTTCCACTGGCCAAGCATACGGGCGGGACCCGGTCGGAGCCAACGGAGCGACCACCGTGATCAAGGCTCAGGTGGTGGACGGTTCGGTACCTGCTGCGTGGGTTGAGCGGTGGGCAGTGTCGGCCCCGTTGTGACCAAGACGAGAGCGTCCATGTGAGAAGGACCCGGTCTCGGAACCGAGTCCCTGTGGCAGCTCGCTACCAAGCCACGAGGGAATACCATCGGCTTCATGACCGATCACGCCGCCATCTCGTTCTGGCTCGAGACCGCGGGCGACGACCTGACCCCGCGGGCGCCGCTCGACGGCTCTGCCGAGGTCGATGTGGCGATCCTGGGCGCCGGTCTGACCGGTCTCTGGACGGCGTGGTACCTGCAACGGCGTGATCCGTCGCTGCGCATTCTGGTGGTGGAGCGCGAGATCGCCGGGTTCGGCGCGTCAGGTCGAAACGGTGCCTGGTGCGCCCCTGACCTCAACATCACGATGACGCGTCTCGCCCGCCTGCACGGCGAGGACGCGGCACGGCGAATGCAGCAGGCGACCTACGATGCTGTCGACGAGGTCGGTCGGGCGTGTGGCGAGGCGGGCATCGACGGCGGGTTCCACCAGGGCGGTGAGATCACGGTCGCGCGCGGTCCGCACGGCGTGCCAGCACTCGAGGCGGCGTATGCGGAGTACGAGCGTTTCGGGTTCGGGGACCGGTACCGGCTCGTCGACGCAAAGACCCTCGGCGAACGCATCCGAATCGCCGGCGCGGTTCGCGGCCTGGTCAGCGACGACGCGGCGGTGGTACATCCGGGGCGCCTGGTGCGGGGACTCGCTCGGGCAGTCGAGCGTGCGGGCGTCCGCATCGTGGAGGAGACGCCGGTCACCGACTTCCGGCCGCGTGATTCGAGCGGAACGGCCACCCTGGTGACGCCGCGCGGCGAGGTCCGGGCACCGGTGGTCGTGCTCGCGGGGGAGGCCTACCTCACGGAGCTGCGGCCGCTCCACCGCCAGCTGGTGCCACTCTGGTCCCTGATCGTGCTCACCGAGCCGCTGGACGACGCGCAGTGGGCCGGGATCGGCTGGGCTAACCGGGAGGTCATCGCATCGACGCGGCTCTCGATCGACTACCTGTCGCGTACCGAGGACGGGCGCATCCTGTTCGGTGGTCGTGGGGCGCCGTACCGATTCGGATCGCCGATCCGATCCGAGTACGATCGCCACGAGCCAACGTTCGACCAGCTCCGGGCGTTCGTTCGCGCGTGGTTCCCGGTGCTCGCGGACGCCCGGTTCACCCACGCCTGGGGAGGTCCGCTGGGGATGCCTCGGGACTGGCACCCGACCGTCGCGTTCAACGCGGCGAGCGGGATCGCCAGCGCGCGCGGCTATACCGGACACGGGGTGTCGGCGACGAACCTGGCCGGGCGCACGCTGACGGACCTCATCACCGGCGAGCGGAGCGCGCTGACCGAGCTGCCGGTGGTCAACCACCGATCGCAGAACTGGGAGATCGAGCCGCTTCGCTGGATCGGGGTGCGGTACGCACAATGGTCGCTCGGGCGCCTGGACGCGTCGGCCGCGCGTTCCGGCCGACCACCGTCCGGTCGGAGCCTTGCGGAGCGGATCGCCGCGCACTGAGTTCGGCCTCTCGGGGCGCGGTGGTGGAACTGGCCAACCAGGCTCGTATGCGGGGGCCATCGGCTGCCGTCGCCGGCGCGCCGCGCCCGCCCGGCCGACCGCCGGAGCCTTGGGTCAGCCGGCCGTCAGGCTTGAGTGGGTGCTGGCCATCTCGTCATCGAGACGACGCGTGGCGCGGAGCACCAGCGCCTCGGGCGACTCGCCGAGACCGGGGCTGGCCCAGCCGAACGTGAACTCGAGTCCAGGCCCGGTTCTCGGCATCAGCCCGGGCCCAGACTCGCGCACGCGCTCGACGAAGTTGATGGCCGCGATCTCGTTGGTCTCGGTCAGGACCACGCCGAAGCGGGTGGGCCCGATGCGCGCGCAGTAATCGCTGCTGCGCGAGTTTCGGCGCAGACACTGCGCCGCCTCGCGGATGGCGAGGCGCCCGATCTCCGGGCCCCCTGTGTCGACCAGCTCGGCGAGGCCCGTCAGCTCCACGACGACGACGGTCATGGGCCGGCGATAGCGGAGCGATCGCGCATGCTCCCCGACGAGAACCCGCTGCCAGTATTCAGGTCCTTCCAGGCCCGTCAGCGCATCCTGCCAACCCTGGGGCTCGGGGATTCGGCCGCTTTCCATCGCTCCCGCTGCGCTCCTCTTTGGTCACGTTCGGTGGTCCGGTCGCAGTTCCGCCTGGTCGGTCGGCGTCCCGCGTTCGACATGCCATCCCCGGTCCCGGCATCGTGCGTCGTGGCGTCGCGTTGCGCCATGCATCGGTTGGTCCGGCGGGGCAGCCAAAGGTACCGGCCCTCACCGGACGTCACCGCTCCGCCCTCGGCGCCCTGGCGATCCTCGCGAGCCGGCGCGGTGTTTCAGAACTTGCGCAACTACGCAATCACAGGTAGGGTGCGCGCGTATCGTGCGAGGATGGCGGAGAGGAGTCCGGCGCCCCGCCCAGGCGACCGGCGATGATCGCTGTGGCGTCGCCGCCATGGACCGAAGCAGACAGGACGGAACGATGGCAGGCAAGAGCGCGAACCGGCGCCAGGCGACAGGCCGTGGAACGAAGGCACAGGTGGCGACCAGCTCCCGGCGCGCCACCTGGCCGTGGCTCGTGGGCGGGATCGCGGTGGCGATCCTCGCCGTGGCTGTCGTGCTCGTCATGGCCATGGGTGGCTCGAGCGGACCGTCCGACGGCACGCTGGTTCGCGCCAACGGCGGCAGCTGGACCAACATCTCGGCCGATACGCTGGCGACCAAGCTCGAGAACAAGGACTTCACGCTGCTCAACGTGAAGACGCCCTACATCGGCGAGATCAGGGGCACCGACCTGTACATCCCGTACAACGACCTTGTGGCCCGTGCCGATCAGCTGCCGACGGACAAGGGCGCCCCGATCGTGGTCTACTGCCGATCCGGGAACGAGAGCGCGATCGCCTCCCAGACCCTGCTCGACCTCGGCTACACCAACATCGAGAACCTGGACGGCGGCATGAACGCGTGGGCGGCCAGTGGTCGGTCGCTTGTCCAGCTCAACCGCTCATAGGGGACCCTGTGCCTCGATCGATGCGCGATTGCCTCGCCTCCCTCGCGTTCGATCGCCGGTTCATGGGCTGGGCGATCGCGTGGGGCCTGGGGTCGCTGATCCTGTTCGGGTTGACATCGGCGATCATTCCCAACCCCGTGTTCGGGCGCCAGATTCCGCCTGAGCCGTTCGCGATCGCTGTCTGGATGCTGTCCGCCCCGCTCGTGGGGCTGATCGGAGCGACCTACTCCGCACCGAAGGCTGCCGCCACGTCGGCGTCGGGCGCGACCCTCGCCATGTCACTGCAGCCCGCTGACGCAACGGCGGAGCGGCGGGCCGGGCGACTCGGCACGGTCGCCGGGTTCGGCGCGTTCCTCGCGATTGGCTGCCCCGTGTGCAACAAGGTCGCTCTCGTCCTGCTGGGCACCTCGGGGGCGCTGACGATCTGGGCGCCGCTGCAGCCGATCCTTGGCGCCACATCGCTGGTCCTGCTGGCCGCGACGCTGGCCTGGCGGTTCCGCAGCCGACGGGCCGGGGGCGCCTGCCCCGTCTGAGCACCGGCTTCCGGGCATCGCCCGGGTGTGCTCGGCCAGTTCTGGCGCCCGCGATCACGGGTGAATCTCCACGGATGCTCCGCGGGCAGTCCATCGTCGGTTCATCGGTCTCCGCGACGATCGATCCCGGCACCCGCCGTGGTGCTCGCCGAAAGACCGGCGTCATGACCCGCCGAGGTAGATGATGAAACGACTCCCCATCGCGCTCGCCGTCGGGGCGCTCGCGGTCCTCGCCGTCGCGACCGCGGTCGTGGCGGCTGGGCCGCGCAACCAGGCCCGGGAGCAGGCGCAGACCGAGACCACCCTGACCGAGATCCTGCGCCTCACCGACGTCCAGATCAACGACCTGCGCCACGACGGCATGACCCTCGCGCAGATCGCCGAGCGCCAGGGCGTGGACGACCAGGAGCTGATCGACGCGCTCAGGGCGCAGTGGACCGAGCGGATCGAGGCCCGCGTCACCAACGGCGCGCTGACCGAGGAGCAGGCGACGGAGCTCAAGGCCCAGGTCGAGCTCAAGGCCAAGGCCATGGTCAACCAGGCAACGGCCGGCGGCATGCGCGGTGCGGCCGTCGGCGCCGGGCCGGCAGCCAACGGGGCGAATGGCAACGGGGCGAATGGCAACGGGGCGAACGGCAACGGAGCCAACGGGACCGGTGACGGGTACCGCGCCGGCAACGGCCCCAGCGACAACGCAGGTCGTGCGGGAAACGACAACGCGGGACGTGCCGGCAACGGCAACGGGTCCTGTGATGGCATGGGCCCGAACGGCGCGAGCTCCTAGCGTCGGGACGACCGATCGGGACGACCGGACCTGTCCGTGGGTCCGGTCGTCTCCGTATGCTTCCGGTCCATGGCACGAATCCTGGTCGTTGACGACGAGCCGCACATCCTCGATGTCGTGCGCGCCTACCTGTCGCGCGATGGCCACCAGGTCGAGACTGCGTCGGACGGCGACGGCGCGCTTGCCCTGGCGGCGGACCTGGCCCCCGACCTGATCGTGCTCGACGTGATGCTGCCGCGACGCTCCGGGTTCGACGTCCTGCGAGAGCTCAGGACCCGGGGCAGCGGGGCGGCGGTGATCATGCTGACCGCCCGCGACGACGTGATCGACCGGGTCGCCGGACTCGAGATCGGGGCGGACGACTACATCACCAAGCCGTTCGAGCCCCGCGAGCTGGTCGCCCGCGTGAGCGCCGTGTTACGACGCACCACCGACCGGAAGGAGGCGTCGCTGGCCGCGGAGGGGGTCCCGCCGGCGATTCCGACCGCCGCCTCGGCGCCGTTCTTCGACCTTGTCATCGACCGGGCCGCGCGTGAGGTTCGGCGTGGCGCAGAGATCCTGCCGCTGACCCGGGTCGAGTTCGACCTGCTGGCGGTGTTCGCGACCGATCCCGGTCATGCGCTGACGCGCGAGCAGCTTGGCGCGGCCGTGTTCGGCGAGACCTTCGATGCGTTTGATCGGACCATCGATTCGCATGTCAAGAACCTGCGCCACAAGATCGGGCGGCGGCCGGATGGCGAACCCTACGTCGAGACGGTCCGCGGCATCGGCTACCGGGGGGCCCGACCGTGACACTTCGAGTACGGCTCGCGGTCGCCATGGCGGTGGTCGCCGTCCTGACCGCGGCGGCGGTGGCGATCACCGCGCCGGCGATCGTCGGGCGCGGGTTCGCGGCCATGGAGGGCACGACCGCACCGGGTGGCGGTCGTGGCCCGGGGCAGGGCATGGGCCTCGGTCCCGGCGGTGGGATCCACAATCAGCAGATCCAGCAGGAGACGACGCTCACGATCATTGTCGTGGCAGGCGTCGCCGCGGGCCTTGCCACGCTCCTCGGGTTGCTGATCGCGACGCGCATGACCCGGCCGCTGGCACGCCTCGAGGACGCCGCCGCATCGGTTGCGCAGGGCCGCCTCGACACGCGTTCCGGACTCGACGACCGCACCGACGAGATCGGCTCGCTGGCTCGGTCGTTCGACACGATGGCCGCGGATCTGCAGGCGACCGAGATCGCGCGGCGGCGCTTCTTTCAGGACGCGGCCCACGAGCTCAAGACGCCACTCGCGGTGATCGATGCCACGACATCGGCCGTGATCGATGGCGTGTACGAGCACGAGGACCGGCACCTGGAGACCATTCGGGACCAGGCGCGCCTGCTCGAGCGGATCGTCGATGACCTGCGGGTCGTGAGCCTGGCTGATGCCGGCGTGCTCCCGCTGCGACGCGAGGCGGTGGACGTGGCGGCGGCCCTGGCGACAGTGGTCCGTGACCTTCAGGCGAGAGCGACGGTGGCCGGGATCACGATCGAGGTGGAGGACGGTCCGCCCGGCATCGTCATGGCAGATCCGGATCGCCTGCGGCAGATCCTCGCGGCACTCGCCGACAACGCCATCCGCCACACGCCGCCCGGCGGAAGGGTCCGGCTGCTGGCGCAACCCGCCGGGCCGGCGCGGACACGGATCGCGGTCATTGACACCGGGTCGGGGATTCCGGCGGTGGACCTTCCGCACGTGTTCGAGCGCTTCTACCAGGCGGATGCCGCGCGGGACCGAACGACCGGAACCTCGGGCCTGGGGCTCTCGATCGTGCGCGCGCTGGTCGAGGCTCACGGCGGCACCGTCCGGGCGGCCAACGAGCCGGGTGGGGGAGCGCGCTTCGAGCTGGAGCTGCCGAGCGCCTGACGCCGCCGGGGATCGTGTCCCGGCCGATGTGTGACACCGCAGTCGACCAGCAAGCCGCGCACGTGCCGGCCGGTCGGAGAGCGTCAGCACGCCACAGGGCCACCGCGTCGACCGCCGCCAGTCGGGAGCAGTCGGAGCCGAGCCGGCCGTGCTGCCGCACGCCGGATGCACAACCGGCCCCCCGGCGGCGGGCCGTTTGGCTGCGCGCGTCCCGGGCCGGTCACCGACAATCCATGCCAAGTGGCTCGGATCTTATACATGCTAATGACATACATATAGGCATGACGAATATGAGACATCTGCATCCATGCGGACGCTGGTCCAGGGACCACTGCCCGCTCGGCCGATGACCGCGGGAGCAAATCGAGTGCTCGACCCCGTCAACGAGATCGACCTCATCCAGGTATCGCTCATCCGGGCGCTGGCAAGCCAGCATCGTCTGCGGATCGTGCATCTGCTGGGCGAGCGGACCATGGAGGTGAACGAGCTGGCCGGCGAGCTCGAGCTCGCCCAGGCCACCGTGTCCCAGCATCTCGCGGCGATGCGCTCGGTCGGCCTCGTGGAGGCCGCCCGTGACGGACGGGTCGTCCGCTACCGGCTCGCCGACCCCGAGATCCTCGCCGCCTGCGACCTGATGCGGAATGTCATCGTCCGCCGCCTGTCCGTGCTCGGAAGCCTCGCCGCGGCCGAGGGGCGCGTGTCGCAGGCAACCCCGGCGCCGCGGCCCAAGGACGGCCCGCGGGCCACACCCACGCGGCGGCACACCGCCGCCCATCCGAACCAGGCAGATCAGGTGACCCCCCGATGAGCGACACGCTGTCCATCGTCATGTTCTCCGGCACGGCCGACAAGCTGCATGCCGCGGCCACGCTGGCGGCCGGTGCCGCGGCGATGGGCCGGCCCGTGAACGTCCTGCTCCAGTACTGGGCGCTCGACGCCTTCCGAGCCGAGCGGGTCGAGGTCGATCACGGTCTGGCGTACGACTCGATGGCGCCCGGGGCCAGCAAGCCGGTCGATGGCACCAAGGCCATCCCGTGGCTGGACACCTTCCGGATGGCCAAGGAGCTGGGCGACATGTCGATCTTCGCCTGCTCCGGGTCGCTCGAGGTGCTGGGCATCGACATCGCCGACCTCGACCCACTGGTCGACGCCGCCGGCGGCATCGCCACCTTCCTGATGACGGCCGAGGACGGCCAGGTCCTGTTCATCTGATCAAGCGGAAACAGCAAGGAGCAACGATGGCCGATACCGAGAAGCTCGTGTTCATGGTGATGCACGGGCCGGAGTTCCCGGAGCACGCATCGATCCCGTTCGTGATGGCGGCGGCTGCGCTGGCCTCGGACGTGGAGGTCGTGATGGGTTTCCAGGGCCCGGGAGTGGACCTGGTCAAGATGGGCGTCGCCGAGACCGTTCAGGCGCCCGAGTTCCCGCCGCTGACCAAGCTCATGGCCGACGTCCGCGAGATGGGCGGGAAGCTGCTCGTCTGCGGACCCTGCTGCAAGAGTCGCTCGATCACGCTCGATGACCTCGTTCCCGGGTCCGAGATCGTCGCTGCCGGCCGGTTCATCGCCGAGATCACCTCGGCCACCAGCACCCTCAACTACTAGAACCCACACCTACCAGGAGGCCGTCACATGACCGCAACACTCGAAGAGCTGGAGACCATCACCGCCGAAAAGGTGATCGACGCCCGCGGCGCCGCTTGCCCCGGCCCGCTCCTGGAGGCCAAGAAGGCCATGGGCAGCGTGGGCGTGGGCTCGACGATCGAGATCTGGTCCACCGATCCGGTGACCAAGACCGACATCGGCGCCTGGTCGGCCAAGGTCGGCCACGACTTCCTCGGCGCGCTCGCCGCCGACGGCTACGACCGCGTGTTCGTCGTCCGCCGCAAGTAGCCACAACCGGTCTGCCGGGGCGTCACGTCGGCGCCCCGGGTCGACCAAGGAGCTGTCCCTCGATGTCCGCCCCCGTCGCCACCGTGCCGAAGGCCCCCGCGGAAACCTTCATGCCGAAGATCCTCGTGTTCTCCACGAACAACATCTCCGATCCGGGTATCGACCTGGCCGGCAGCTCCCACATGCACTACTCGCCCGGCGTCCGGGTGATCGGCCTGCCATGCACCAGCGGCATCCGCCCCTCCTGGATCCTGCATGCGCTGGAGTCCGGCTTCGATGGCGTGTTCGTCGCATCTGACGGCGACGAGTGCGCCTACCTGCCGGACTGCGGCAAGCGGTCGGCCACGGTCGTGGGCGACGCGCAGAAGGCGCTCAGGGAGCGCGGCCTGGACCCGAGCCGGGTCCGCATGGCCGCCATCTGCTCGGTCTGCTCCGAGCCGTTCACGAAGCATGTGACCCAGTTCTCGAGCGTCCTGGCCGAGCTCGGCCAGGCGTCCGCGAGGTGAACCCGATGACCGAAGCATGTGCGGTGCCTGCCGCGAACAAGGTGGACTACGACGTGCTCGTGGTCGGCAGCGGCATCGGTGGCATGGAGTCCGCGCTCAAGCTGGGCGATATGGGCTACAAGGTCCTCCTGGTCGAGAAGGAGGCCAGCGTCGGCGGCAAGATGATCCTGCTGTCGAAGGTGTTCCCGACGCTCGACTGCGCCAGCTGCATCTCGACGCCCAAGATGGCGGCGACGATCCACCACCCGAACATCACCGCCCTGACCTACAGCGAGGTGGACGGGATCCGGAAGTCCGCGGACGGCCGGTTCCACGCGTCGGTGACGCGCAAGGCGCGGTACGTGGACATCGATGCCTGCACCGGTTGCCAGAAGTGCGAGACGGCGTGCACCGTTGCGGTGCCCGACCAGTTCAACGCCGACCTCGTGGCGCGCCGCGCCGCGCACATCGCATTCCCGCAGGCCGTGCCCAAGAAGGCGGTCATCGATCGCCAGGGATCATCGCCCTGCTCGTTCGCGTGCCCGGCGGGCATCCAGGCCCACGGCTACGTGTCGCTCATCCGGAGTGGTCTCGACGAGGAGGCCTTCCGGCTGGTCCTCGACGCGACGCCGCTCGTCGGCACCCTCGGGCGCGCCTGCTACGCGCCGTGCGAGGGCGAGTGCACGCGGGGAAGCCTCGAGGGCACGCTGCCCATTCGCAGGCTCAAGCGCTTCGCCTCCGATCAGCACGACGCCTCGGGCAATGACAACGGGATCGAGCTCCCCGAGCCCAACGGCAAGCGGGTCGCCATCGTGGGCTCCGGACCCACGGGCCTGACCGCCGCATTCCAGCTCGCGCGCCTCGGCTACGGCGTCAAGGTCTACGAAGCATCTCCGGTGGCCGGCGGCTTCCTCCGCCTGGGCATCCCGTCATACCGCCTGCCCGAGGCGATCGTCGAGCGTGACATCGAGAACGTGACCGGGCTGGGCGTGGAGATTGCGACCAGCACGACCGTGACCGACCCAGCCGCACTCAGGGACGATGGCTTTGACGCCGTTCTGGTCGCGACCGGGACCCATCGCTCGATCAGCCTTGGCGTGCCCGGCGAGGATCGGCTGGGCGTCATGGGCGGCACCGACTTCCTGCGCAAGGTCAACCTGCATGAGCCGCTCGACGTCGCGGGCAGGCGCGTGATCGTGGTCGGCGGCGGCAACGTCGCGATGGACGCCGCGCGGGTCGCCCGTCGGCTCGGCGCCGCCTCGGTGACGGTGGCCTACCGCCGCAGCCGGGAGGAGATGCCTGCGCATCACGTGGAGTCCGTGGACGCGGAGAAGGAAGGCGTCCAGTTCCGGCTCCTGGTGGCCCCGGCCGAGGTCGTGGGCAATAGCGAGGGCGCCGTGGCGGGCCTCCGCTGCACCGAGATGCGGCTGGGTTCTCCCGAGTCCTCCGGTCGCAGGTCGGTCGAGCCCATCCCGGGCTCGTCGGTGACCATCGAGGCAGACCTGATCATCACGGCCATCGGCATGCGGCCCGACACCACGCCGTTCGGCGACCGTGTCACCGTCCTGCCCAACGGCCGGCTGGCCAACGACACGGCCACCTGCCAGACCGCCGTCGAGCACGTGTTCGCGGCAGGCGACGCGGTCAACGGCCCGACCGACATCACCCGCGCCGTGGGGGAGGGCCGCAAGGCCGCCAGCCAGATCGACGCCTGGCTCAACGGCCGCGCGTTCGAGGACTGGGACAATCGCCTGCCGGTCGTGGACAAGGAGCAGGTGCTTGCCCGGCAGAAGGGCTACACCGCCTCCGCTCCCACGCCCGACGGCATGGACCTCCAGCCGGTGCCCACCGACTTCCGCGAGATCGAGGCGCCGCTCGGCGAGGCCGAGGCACGACGGGCGTCGGGGCGATGCATCGACTGTGCCGTGTGCTCCGAATGTGAGGAATGCGTCAACGCCTGCCCGGTCGATGGCTGTATCGACCTTCGGGCTCGTGACGAGCACCTCGAGGCCGAGGTGGGTGCGGTCGTCGTCTCGACCGGGTTCAAGCTGTTCCCGGCCGACCTCAAGCCCGAGTACGGCTTCGGCCGTTTCAAGAACGTCATCACCGGCATGCAGATGGACCGGTTGCTCGCCCCGACTCGGCCGTTCAACACCATCCTGCGCCCGGGCGACGGGAAGGTTCCTGAGCGCATCGCCTACATCCTGTGCACGGGGTCGCGTGACGAGACCGTCGGCAACCCGCTCTGCTCACGGTTCTGCTGCATGTACTCCATCAAGCAGAACCAGCTCCTGATGGGCGCGCTGCCGCTGGCCGACGTGACCGTGCACTACATGGACATCCGCGCGCCGGGCAAGCGCTACGACGAGTTCTACGAGCAGGCCAAGGCGATGGGCGCCAGCTACGTCAAGGGACGGGTTGCCGACGTCAGCGAGCAGGAGAACGGCGACCTCGTCCTCAAGTACGAGGACATCGAGAACGGCGGCGCGATCGTCGAGGCCGAGTACGACCTCGTGGTGCTCGCGGTGGGCGTCCAGCCCAACCACGATGCCGAGCAGCTGTTCGAGGTTGGTGAGCTGTCGCTCGACGAATGGAGCTACGTGGCCGAGCCCGAGGAGGACCTCAACCCCGGCCAGACCAACATTCCGGGGGTGTTCGTCTCGGGCGCCGCGTCCGGCGCCAAGGACATCGCCGACTCGATCATCCATGCCGGGGCCTCGGTCGCGCAGGTCGCGGCCCACCTCGAGCAGACGAAGACCGAGACCCCGGTGCAGACGATCGCGATGGTGCACGCATGAACGAGAGCATCGATCCCACGGCCCCCCAGCCGGCCCCGGGATCACCCGATGGTGGTCGTCGCATCGGGGTCTATGTCTGCCACTGCGGCGGCAACATCTCCGACTACGTCGACGTGGAGAAGGTCGTCACCGACATCACCGACGACGGTGACGTCGTGGTGGCCAAGCACGAGATGTTCGCGTGCTCCGACGCGACGCAGACCGAGATCGCGGCCGACATCGAGGCAAATGATCTCGATGGGCTGGTGGTCGCGTCGTGCTCACCCAAGCTGCACACCTACACGTTCCGCGGCGTCGCCTCGCGCGCCGGGCTCAACCCCTACGAGTACACCCAGGTGAACATCCGGGAGCAGTGCTCGTGGGTCCACACGGACGACGAGAAGCTGGCCACCGAGAAGGCGACCGCGCTGGTTCGCGCGGGCATCTCCCGGACCCGGCTCACCACACCGCTCGAGCCGATGGTCGTCGAGACGCTGCCCCACACGCTGGTGATCGGGGGCGGGATCGCCGGCCTGCGGGCGGCGATCGGTCTGGCCGACATCGGGCTCCAGGTCACGCTCGTCGAGCGCGAGCTGGAGCTGGGTGGCTGGGTTCGCGGCTTCGGCCCCATGTACCCGCACGGGAGGCGCGGCTCCGAGCTGATCGAGACGCTCATCGCCGAGGTCCGCAAGCGGCCGGCGATCACCGTGCTGACCGGGGCCGAGGTGGTCGGTAAGGCCGGATCCTTCGGCAACTACCGGGTCAGCGTCCGCGTCGGCGGAGAGGGAGCGGGCACGATCGAGGTCGCGGTCGGGACGATCGTGACCGCAACCGGGTTCGACGTCTACCAGCCCGATGCGGGCGAGTTCGGCTACGGCATCGACGGCGTGGTGACGCTGCCCGAGTTCAAGGCGATGGTTGACGGCGCCACCGGCCCGCTCAGCTGGCACGACCGCCCGGTGCGCAGCGTGGCCTACGTCTACTGCGTGGGCAACCGCAACACCGGCGGATGCTCGAACGCGTACTGCTCGCGCTACTGCTGCGCCGCGACCGTCCAGACGGCGATCGACGTGGCCGGGCTCGATCCGTCGGTCCGCCAGTTCCACCTGTACCGCGACATGCGCACCTACGGCAAGTTCGAGCCGCTGTACACGGAGGCCCGCAAGGCGGGCTCGGTGTTCCTCAAGTTCGACAACGAGGAACCGCCCGAGGTCGCCCGGAACGCTGACGGCACGCTGGCCGTGACCGTTCGCGACCTGCTGACCGAGCGCACCCAGGTGTCGATCCCGGTCGACCTCGTGGTCCTCGTGACGGGCATGGTCCCGCGCGAGAACCAGTCGCTCGTGGACGTGCTCAAGCTGCCGGCCGGCAGCGACGGCTTCTTCAACGAGATCCATCCGAAGCTGCGACCGGTGGAAACCGTGGTCGACGGCGTGCTGATCGCCGGCGCCTGCCAGGGTCCCAAGACCTCGGCCGAGAGCGTGGCGTCGGGGTTGGCTGCGGTCACGCAGAGCGCCGCCGTCCTCAAGAAGGGCTACACGGAGCTCGACCCGCTGGTCGCGGTGGTCGACGCCGATGCCTGCACGGCATGCGGCGACTGTCTGACGGCCTGCCCGTACGACGCGATCACGATGGCCGAGGAGCAGGACCGGCACTTCGCCGTGATCAGCCCGACCGGGTGCAAGGGGTGCGGCGGCTGCGTGCCGATCTGCCCCGAGAACGCGATCGACCTCCTCGGCTACACCAACGCCCAGATCAGCTCCATGATCGAAAGCCTCGCGGAGGTGCCCGCCTGATGACAACCACCAATCGGGACGTGCGCGAGGTGATCCGCGAGGAGCCCGTGATGCGCGCCCGCATCCTCGTCGCCCTGCGCGAGGGCCCACTCACCGTGCCCGAGATCGCCGAGGCGATCCACGCACCCACCCACGAGGTCGTGTTCTGGGTCATGGGCATGCGCCGCTACGGCTGGCTGGCCGAGATCAAGGGCAGCGACGCCGACGGCTACTTCCAGTACGAGCCGACCGGGAGGACTTCCTGATGGCCGCGATCCCCGCGCCCGCCGACCTGCCGGCCGCGACGCCCCTTGACCTGGGGCTCTACCCAGACATCCAGCGCTACGGCGCCAGTGACGTCTCGGCCTGCTTCTCGTGCGGCACCTGCACCGCCAGCTGCCCGCTCTCCGAGACCGATTCGACCTTCCCGCGGCGGATGATCCGCTATGCCCAGCTGGGCATGAAGGACGCGCTGCTCTCGTCCAAGGAGCTGTGGGCCTGCTACCAGTGCGGCGAGTGCGCCGAGACGTGCCCCACGCAGGCGGATCCATCGGAGTTCATGGCCGCGACCCGCCGCTACGCCATCGCGAGCTACGACAAGACCCGTATCGCCCGAACGATGTACACGCAGCCCGTGCTGGCCACCGTGCTGGCCGTCGTGGTCGCGGCGTTCTTCGCCCTGTTCATGTACACGGCGCACGGCCCGCAGAGCGGGGAGTCGCTGGCGATCTTCGAGTTCATCCCCGAAGAGCTGATCCACAACACCGGCATCGTGGTCATGATCGTGGTCCTGCTCGCGGGCCTGGCCGGGGTCGCCTCGATGGCTCGCGCGATCGGGCGGCGCGAGGGCGTCGGCTGGGGCTCCGTCCTCGGCGGACGGGCAGCTCTGGCACGTACCTCGCGGGCTGCATGGTCCGCTATCGGCCGCGAGTCGCTGGGCCAGGTCCAGTTCCGCAAGGAGTGCGACGTGGACCAGGAGACGATGCCCTGGTACCGCCAGCGCTGGCTGCTCCACGCGGTCACGGTCTGGGGCTTCCTGGGTCTGCTCGCCGCGACGGCGCTCGACTACGGCCTGGCGGTGCTGGGGATCAAGGCCACCGGGACACCGGTCCCGGTCTGGTACCCGATCCGTCTGCTGGGGACGATCGCCGGCCTGATGCTGATCTATGGGACCACGATGCTGATCATCGATCGCCTTCGCGCGGCCAACCGCTCGGTCCGCTCGTCGACGACGGCCGACTGGCTGCTGCTGGCCCTGCTATGGATCACGGGCGTGACGGGCTTCGTGCTCGAGGTCGCCCTCTACCTGCCGTCGGCGCCCGCCTGGGGCTACTGGGTGTTCCTGTTCCACGTCGCGGTTGCGATGGAGCTGGTCCTGCTGGCGCCGTTCATGAAGCTGGCGCATGCGGTCTATCGGCCTGTCGCGCTGTTCTACGTGGCCCTGTCCCGATCGCCGGTGAAGGAAGCATGATGCACGCCTTCGGCACCACGGAACGCAACCACCATCCATTCCAGCTCGCTGGCCGGCGCCGTGTCGCCGGCGGAGGCCCAGGAGGCTCGACCATGACGCAGACCCTGCCGCAGGTGACGCACGAGCACCATGAGCGGATCCTGCACCACGTCGATCGCATGCCGGCGCTCGCCGACCGGCTGCTCACGGCTCCGGCGGCCGACGTCCGCCCCGATCTCGCGGAGCTGAGCGAGTTCTTCACCGGCTCGCTGCTGTCCCACATCGATGCCTCCGAGCGCACGATGTACCCGGAGCTCGAGCGCATGTTCCAGAACCGCCATTCGATGGCGCCCATGCGTCGCGAGCACGGGGAGGTTCGCGAGCTGATCGCCACCTACGTGCAGCTGGCCGGTGAGTTCCAGACCCAGCCGATGACGCTCGGTCGATCGCTCGCGATCCGCCGGGTGATGTTCCAGCTCTACGCGATTCTCAAGATTCACCTCGCCGAGGAGGAGGCATACCTCAGGATCGTGGACCGGGGCGTGACGGGTGATGTCGCCGAGCTGATGGCGGCGGCGATGGAGCATCCGCTCGCTCCGGCAGACTGAGATCTCGATCACGCCCGGATCGAGCCGGTGACGGCCCGTTTGACCCCGCTCGGGTCGAGCCGGTGACCGGCCAACCCACGGGCCGGCGGGGGCGACGGGTCGCACGACGAGCCTCTATGCTCGTTGGCGCCATGTCCCCGCCGCGATCCGACCGCGTCGCCGCCTCGAATGCCACGAGCGGACACGAACCCGACGAGCCTGCGCCGACCGCCGACGACGCCACCGCCGCCGACGGCCCTGCCTCCACTGAGACGGCCGGCACGTTCGTGATCGCCTCCGACCGCGACCCGGTGGGCATCCCGATCCACCGAGGATGGGCGCCGGTAGGCGCCCATCGCTGGATGGAGCCGTTCGTGCTGGCGTTCCTCGCCTCCGGCGCCAGCCATGGCTATGCGATCGTGGGCGAGCTTGCCGGCCTTGGCATCACCAATGGGCCGGTCGACGTCGGGCAGGTGTACAGAACACTGCGCGATCTGGAGCAGGCGGGCCACGTCGTCTCGTCGTGGACCACCGGGACCGGGCCGGCCCGCCGCGACTACGACCTGACCGAGGCGGGCCACACCGCGCTCGATGAATGGGCGGCGGTGATGAAGGAGCGTGGCCGGCTTATCGCCGAGTTCGACGCCCGCTACCTCGAGTGGACCGCCGGACGGCGCAAGCGCTCCGTGGCCCCGGCGCCCAGGGGCTGACCTCCTCCTGACTCACAGCGGTTCGGCCGCCGCGTGGTCGATCCCGCGCGCGAGCACGTCCTTCTCCTCGTCCGTGAGGTGCTGCTCGAGCACCTCGAGGTAGAGCTCCTCCTCCGCAAGATGGACCTTGAGAATCGCGTGCAGGCGGTACAGCGCGCGCCGCAGCGCCATGCCCTCGACGGCGCTCCAGCTGCATCCCTGTACGTGCCGACGGTAGCGGCCCAGCTCCTTGATCAGGCGCTCCATCTCGCGATGCTCTGTGCGCATCGGGGTCATCGAGTGGCGTCCATCGAGGAGCTCCTCGACACGGTCATAGAGCGTGGTCTCGATGGCCGCGATGTGCGGCACGAGCTGCGTGATGATGAACTCGTACTCCTGCTCGAACGCCTCGTGGATGGCCGAGCACTCGACGTGGCCGACCATGTCGGCGAGGTCGACCAGGCGGTCGACGTGGGGCAGCATCCGAGCGTGGTGCTCCTCGCTCGTCGTGCGCAGGGAATGCATCGAACTCTCCATCGATCTGGCCGCCCGTCCGGCAGGGCAGAGCATGCCACGTCCACCGCGCGGCGGCGCTCGTCGCCCGCCCACCCCGCCTCGGGTGACCCCTACACCTCGCGCAGCAGCCAGACGAAGCCGATGGCGAGGATTCCGGTCACCAGCGCGGCGCCCGCCGTGACCAGGATCGACGTGTACGCGGGCTGGAAGTCGGCCTGGTCGATGTGCGTTCGGCCCTCGAGGTATCGCCGGGCGCCGACGAGCACCACGAACATCCCGGTGATCGCCAGCACGGTGGACAGGATCCGCACCACCGGGATCCCCGGGACGACGTCGCGGCTCAGGAACTGGGCGGCTGCGATGCCGAGCGCGATCAAGGTGAGCCCGGTTCGGAACCAGGCGAGGAAGGTGCGTTCGTTTGCCAGGTGCGTGCGGGCGCGTGAGTCGGGGTCCGGGACGCCGCCCGAACCGGGGTCCGGGACGCCGCCCGAACCGGGGTCGGGGACGCCGCCGTCGGCCCCGGGAGCGCGCTCATCCTCGGTCGCCCCGACATACCCCGTGCGCGGTTCGGATGTCACGGCACCACTGTAGCGGCCCGCTGAGCGATCGCGAACCGCCCAGGGCTCGGCCGCCCCGCACCAGCCACCTGAGCGGCCGTGTCGCTGGTACGTCGGAGCGCCGGCCGACGCTGACGACGGGTGCCTGCAGCACGGCAGGTGCCAGCCCCGCGCCCCACGGTCGACGGGGCCCCCGCCGCGCCCGGTCTGCTGTCGCCCAGGGACTTGACATTCAAGTGACTTGAAGGATTAGCCTCCGCGCATGC
Organism: uncultured Chloroflexia bacterium; assembly: GCA_963734935.1. GTDB lineage: Bacteria > Chloroflexota > Limnocylindria > Limnocylindrales > CSP1-4 > CAIXZV01. The sequence goes on from CAVTIO010000005.1 coordinate 328,333, forward strand.
GCATCGGAGAGGTGGCACGCCGGGTGGGGCTCGCCCCGTCCGCCGTGCGTTGGTACGAGGAGACCGGCGTGCTGCCGACGCCGGATCGCACGACGAACGGCTACCGGGAATACGACGCCGCGGACGTCGCGCGACTGCGGCTGCTCGTCTCGCTCCGCCGGCTGGGTCTGCCCCCGGTCGACGCGGGACGGCTGGCCGGGCTGTGCCTCGAGCGTGGCGGTATCGACCTCGACCTGGCCCCGGTGCTTGCGGATCAACGTGCCGCGATCGCCCGCCAGCGCGACGACCTTGACCGGCTTGAGTCCGAGCTGCTGGACCTTGAGCTGACGATGGCGGCCGCGGGCCGCGCCAGGAGGATCACCAACGTGCCTGATTCGCCCATTCGCGTCCTGTTCGTGTGCACTCACAACTCGGCCCGCAGCCAGATCGCCGAGGCGCTCCTTGCGCGCTACGGGGGTCCCGACTTCGAGGTGCATTCGGCAGGCACCGAGGCGACCCGGGTCAACCCGTTCGCAGTGAGCGTGTTGACGGAGCTCGACATCGACTGGTCGGGCGCGCGCAGCAAGGTCATCACGGAGTTCCTCGATCAGGAGTTCGACTACGTGATCACCGTCTGCGACCGCGCTCGCGAGACCTGCCCTGTGTTCCCGGGCTCACAGAACACGCTCCATTGGGGTCTCGACGACCCGTCGGAGGTCGAGGGCACCGACGAGCAGAAGCTGGCGGCGTTCCGGCGTACCCAGGTGGAGGTTTCGGCCCGTTTGCGGCCGTTCATCGAGGTGGCGCTCCGGGCCGCCGGGCGCCAGCCCACGGCGGCGGGCTGACGCTCGCGCCACGGTCGGCTGGCAGGCGCCTGCCTGCTTGTGCGTCGCCGCCACCGGGAGTGACTGCTCCTCAGGGAGAAGCTGACACCTTCACCCGGGACACCGGCGTGTACCGGATCTCGAGGTCAACGGACTCCCCGAACGACTTGGCCAGTGAGGTGGCAAGCGACTGGGCATCCGGTGGCAACGCGGCACCGGACAACGCGATGGTGACCTGGTCATCATCGATCGACCACGATGTCACCTGGAGGTCGCGATCACCGATCCACGTCGCGACGATCGGCGCGCCCTGGGCGCCCAGGATGACCGACCGGGCGACCGAGAACGAGTGGGCGGCGAGCGGGACCGCGATGATCGCCAATGCAGCCATCGCGACGATGAATCCGTTACGCAGCCGGTGGCGCTCGCGGAGCTGCTCGACGGTGGGGGAGTTGCCGAAGATGACGAACACCACGCAGGCGATGACCACGATCCCGGAGAAGTTGGTGAGGAACAGGAGCGTCGCTCCTGCAGCGTCGTCCCAGCGACCCAGCTGGGCGCAGATCCCGGCCGTCGCCAACGGCGGGACGAGCGACACGGCGATCGCCACGCCCGGCAGCGCATCGGTGCCCGTGCGTCGGTCAGCGACATATGCGCCTGCCGCGCCGGCCGCGAGCGCGACGCCGAGATCGAGCAAGCCAGGCGACGTGCGGGCGAGCATCGCGGATGTCAGCGTGATCGGGTCGGGCAGAAGCCACGCCAGGCCGTAGCCGATCGCGGCCACCATCAACGCCCCCAGCACGATCTGGAGGAACGTGATGGTCTGCCATCGCGTTCGCCCCGTGACGAGGGCACCCGCGAGGGCCATGATCGCGCCGCCCAGCGGCGCCACGAGCATCGCCCCGATGATCGACGCAGTCGAGTCCTGGTAGAGGCCGAATGCGGCCAGTATCCCGGACAGCGCGAGCAGGACGGTATACGTCTGAATCGAGCGGCGGAATCCCGCCTCGTCCGGGAACAGGTCGGCGAGCTTTGCCTGACCAAGCGACTGGCGCGCGTCCGCCAGACGTGCTCCAATGCGCGCTCCCGTCGTGGCCGTCTTCTCCATGGGTCTCCTGCTCCTGTCGCCGTCGTGACCGGCACGCCTGCCGCATCGGCCCCTCAGGCGAAGCCTAGCGCCAGGCTCGACAGAATTCAGTCGAGTTCGACGGCCCTTGATCGGCGGGGTCAGACCCGCCGATCACGCTATGCGACGGCGCCGGACCCGGCTGCGACGGCAACTCCAGGTGGCTCTGCGAGACGGTTCACAACCGCGTCGACGATCACCTCGGCATCGGGGCCAACGCCGCCCACGAGCGGCGAGAGAAACGAACGCTGGAAGGGGAGACCGACGAAGGACAGCCCCGGCATGCCGGTTGCCGCGCCACGGTCGTGCCGGGGTAGTCCAGACGGCTCCAGGATCGGCAGGCGAATCCAGTCGAACCCCGGCCGGAAGCCCGTGCACCACACGACGGCATCCACATCCAGCGTGCGCCCATCGGCCAGCACGGGCCGTCCGTGCCGGACTTCCTGCACGCGCTCGACTCGGTGTACGCGGGCATCGCTGAGGTCTGCGGGTCGGACCCGGATCACGGGTGCCGAGCCGTGCGTACCCATCCGGTCACGCATTCGCCGACCGAGCGGCGTCTCGAGTGTCAGGGCCCGACGGGCGAAGCTGAAGAAGGCCCGTCCGCCACCGATCGTGGCGATTCTCGGCAGGAATGTGCTGTGGCCCGCGACGACCACCTGGCGGCCGGCCTGCGCCAGCTCCATGGCGATCTCGACACCCGAGTTGCCCGCGCCGACGAGGAGCACCCGTTCACCCGGCAGGGACGCCGGGTTCCGGTAGTCGTCCGAATGAAGCTGCACGATCGACGGATCGAGATCGCTCGCGAATTCAGGTCGGTACGGCCTGGTGAGGAAGCCGGTCGCAACGATCACCTCCGGGGCGGTGAATCGCTGGTTGCGAGTGGAGACGAGGAAGCCGCCATCGGCCCGGGCCAGCGCATCGACCGTGACACCCAGGCGGATCGGCGTCCGGTCCCGGTCCGCGTACGTCGCGAGGTAGTCGGCCATCGCTACCCGGGTTGGCAGCGTGGCGGCATCGGCAGGGAAGGGCATGCCGGGCAGCCCGTCCATCGCGGCCGGCGTGAACAGCCGGAGCGAGTCCCAGCGCCGACGCCACGTCTCTCCCACGGCCGAGCCCGCGTCGAGCACCACGTGCTCAATACCGCGCCTGGCCAGGTGATGGGATGCGGCCAGTCCCGCCTGGCCACCGCCGATGACGATGACGTCGTGTCCCTCGACCTGCATCGACCGGTCCTCCTGGGTCATGTGGTGCGTGGCCTCGGCGGTCACGGCCTGGTGGACCCTGCCGCGGCCTCGGCAACAGCCCCGGCAGGCTCGAACCCGAGCTGGAGCAGGAGGCCCATCTGGTCCGCGACGCCCCAGTGCTCGACGACCCGGCCATCCTCGACGCGGACCAGGTCGAACACGTCGATCGCGACGGTCTGGCCGGTCGGAGCCATCCCCATCACGCTGCCGGAGCTCACGCCGCGGACGCGGCTCCGGACCCAGGCCCGGTCGCCGACGACGGCGCACTCCTCGACGCGCAGGTTGAGGTCGGACAGCTGTCGGTGAATGCCTTCGGCCAGCTGGTGGACGCCTGCCACGCCCTGCCCGTGGCCCCGTTGATGCTCGATGCAGTCGGGTGCGACCAGCTCGGCGATCACGGCGGCGGCACCGCCACCAATACCCACCTCGATCAGCCGCCGGACCCGGGCTTCGGTGTCGCTGCCGGACATCAGGACGCTCCTTTAGATAGAGTCCAACTCTACTGAATAGAGTGCTACTATAGCGACATGGCGAAAGACGTCAAGCCCCGCCACCGAACGCTCCGCGCCGAACGTGCCGCAGCCACCCGCCACCGGATCGCCGAGGCAGCGCGCCAGCTGTTCGTGCGCGACGGCTACGGCGCGACGACGCTCCAGGCCATCGCCGACGAGGCGGGCGTGGCTGTCCAGACCGTGTACGCGGTGTACGGATCGAAGGCCGGCATCCTGCGCGAGCTCCGGGACGCGGTCGTTCACCAGCCCGAGGCCGAGGCGCTCGTCGCCAATGCGTTGGCAGCCGCCGATGCAGGCTCAACCCTGGATCTGTTTGCGCGTTCGATCCGCATGCGCTGGGACGCCGGTAGCGACGTGGTTCGGATCTACGCCGATGCGGCGTCCACCGACATGGAGCTCCGCGGCGAGCACGAAGCCGTCTACACGCGCCGCCGCGGCGGTCTCCGCGAGCTCGGGGAGGTGCTCGGAGACGGTCTCGCCACGGGCATCGACATTCCTCACGCGGTCGCGGTCCTCGACGCCCTGACGCTGCCCGACGTCTACGTCGAGCTGGTCGGCGTCCAGGGCTGGACGCCCGACGAGTACGAAGCATGGCTCGCGGCGTCGCTGCGCCAGCAGCTCCTGGACGACTGACCATGCGCGGGCCGGCAGCTCCTGCTGTTCGCCATCACCCAGCGCGAGCGGGCCGACGTCCACACCGCGGTCTGATCTGAACCAACCCATCACGCCGGTCACAGGCCAACGCCGGCCAGGAGAGCCGAGCACCGCTCCGCGCCGCCTCGCCGGAATGGGGCGATCCACGGCCGACGGCGGAGTGTGCCGGCCCCCGCGTAGCGCCTATGCTTCGGCCCACCTGGTGTGACTCCCGGTCTGCTCGATGGAGGGTCGTGGCCCATGGCCGATGTCGAAGGCGCCGTCGCGCCGCGGTTCGAACGGGTTGCGGAGACGCTCTCAGAGGTGGTCTCGGGTCATGGCGGGACCGGCGCTGCGCTGGCCGTCTGGCACGCCGGAGCCTGGGTGGTCGATCTCTGGGGTGGCTATGCCGATGCCCAGCGGACCCACCCATGGCGGGCCGACAGCATCGCGATGGTCTACTCGACGAGCAAGCCGTTCGCAGCCCTGACCGCGCTCGTGCTGGCAGATCGGGGTGTGCTCGATCTCGACGCGCCGCTGACGACGTATTGGCCCGAGATGCGGGCCAGGACCACGATGCGTCAGGTCCTCGCGCATCGCTCGGGTCACGTGGTCCTGGACCGGCCGGTGGGCGAGGACGCGTGGTACGACTGGGATCGACTGTGCGCGTTGCTCGCGGAGCAGGCGCCCGCCTGGGAGCCCGGCACCGCGCAGGGCGAGGCGGCCCTGTTCTACGGCCATCTCGTGGGCGAGGTGGTCCGGCGGATCGACGGGCGGACGCTCGGGCGCTTCCTGCGCGACGAGATCTGCGAACCGCTCGGACTGGACCTGTTCATCGGCCTGACGGACGCGGAGCTCGCGCGGGCGGTCGACCTCACCGGTTTCGGACCATCGTTCCAGGAGGGCATCGCGAACGCGCCCGGGCTCATGTCGCGGGCGCTGACCAACCCCCCGGGTTGCCTTGATCCCAAGGTGGTCAACGGCGAGCGATGGAGGCGGGCCGAGGTCCCGGCGGTCAACGGTCACGGGACCGCTCGCGGCGTGGCCGGTCTCTACGTCGCGCTTCAGCAGGGACCGATCCTGTCCGCGGCAATGCGCGATGAGGCCACCGCCGTGGCCGGCTCGGGGATGGATCACGTCCTGGGTGACGAGCGGTCATGGGGTCTCGGGTGGCTGATCGAGCCCGATGGCTACGGGATGGGCGGCCTCGGTGGCAGCCTTGGCTGGTGGAGCCGCGAGGGCGAGTACGCGTTCGGCTTCGTCACCGGCGAGATCGCGGACCACGACCGCTCGACCCGGCTCGAGAATGCTGTCCGCGAGTGCCTCGGGCTGGCGCCTCTGGTCGACTGACCTGCGGCGTGCGCCGCCGGGTGGACCTCGCTTGGGCGCCGTTGGCCGCCTTTGCGCTCCGCAGCCTTTTCGGGCGCCCCTGGGGTCAATTGGGCCGTTTCTGTGCGATCTCCCCGACGCGCATAGGATGCGGAGTACAGCGGCACGCTCCAGGTCGGCACGTTCGACCGGAGCGGCGATCCCGCCAACCACAAGTACGACTACTCGCTGCTGACCGACACCGGCGGAGGCTCCTTCTCCAGGACGGTCGTCACCACGACGCAGTCAGATCCGACCACCGACAACCGCTGGTTCGCCGCCAGCCCGGCCGCCGGCTACCCGTACGCAACGACATTCCTCGGCGACTACAGCAACATCGCGGCCACGCCCGATGGTGGCATCGTCGCCTACTGGACCGACCTGCGTGAGAACGCCACCTTCGCCGGGGTGACGCGGTCGGGTGAGGACGGCTACTTCGCCAAGATCGCTCCGTAACCTGGAGCGAGTCCACTGAAATTGCCTTCGGTGCCCCGCCTCGGCGGGGCACCGCCACCGCGCGGCGTGACTGAGCGCCCTTCAAGGAACCTGGGCAGGTCAGCGATGGCACTGGGCGTTTGTCAACCCCTTTGTCAAGGGGTACCCTGCAGAACCGGCGGCCTGTCAAGACTTGACAGGCCGGTAGCTGTATCCGCCGTTGCGTCCCCGGTTGAGGATGGCGCGGCCGGACCACGGGACAGGAGCACCGCTTGGCCGTCGGCGTCGTCGCCGAGATCAAGGGCCGGCTCCCCGTCGCGGACGTGGTGGGGGAGTCGGTCCAGCTGAGGAAGGCCGGCACGACCCTCAAGGGTCTGTGCCCGTTCCACGGCGAGAAGACCCCAAGCTTCGTCGTCACCCCTGCGCGCGACACGTGGCACTGCTTCGGGTGCGGGAAGCACGGGGACATCTTCACGTTCCTGATGGAGCGCGACGGGCTGACGTTCCCGGAGGCGCTGCGCACCCTTGCGGCTCGCGCCGGCATCGAGATCGACGAGCGCACGAAGCGCGAGGACGCCCGGCGCGCTCGGCTGCGGGAGGTTCTCGAGTCGGCAATCGCCTTCTACCACGCGGTTCTGCTGCACTCCAGGGGCGGTGCCCCGGCGCTCGAGTACCTGCGCGGCCGGGGGTTCACGGACGAGACGATCGAGCGCCAGCAGCTCGGCTGGGCGCCGGGTGGTTGGGACACGATGACCCGTCAGCTCGCCACCAGGCGCCAGGTCGCGCCGGGTGAGCTGGTCGACGTCGGGCTGGCGAGCCCGCGCCAGCGGGGCGGGGGCGTCTACGACCGGTTCCGCGAGCGGGTGATCTTCCCGATCCGGGACGCGAACGGGCACGCGGTCGGCCTTGGTGGCCGGATCCTGGGCAGGGAGGGCGAGGGCGGCGTCGATCACGGACCGAAGTACCTCAACTCCCCGGCGACGCCGCTGTTCGACAAGAGTCGGACGCTGTACCTGATCGACCGCGCCAAGTCGGCGATCCGCAAGACCGGCCAGGCGGTCATCGTCGAGGGCTATACCGATGCCCTGATGGCCCACCAGGCCGGCTTCGACAACGTGGTCGCCAGCCTGGGCACCGCGCTCACGCCGCAGCAGGTCGCGCTCCTGACCCGCTACGCGAAGCGGATCGCGCTCGCCTATGACGTGGACACGGCGGGGGAGAAGGCGGGCACGTTCGGCGCAACCGCGCTCGAGGAGGTGATTCGCCAGCTGGCTCGCGACGATGCCGGCGTCCAGCTCGACGACGTCCGGGTCGTCCGCCTGCCCGAGGGCCGTGACCCCGACGAGATCCTGCGCGAGGAGCCGGATCGGTGGCGCGAGGAGGTCCGGACGGCGCTGCCCATCGTGGATCACCTGATCGATGTCCACGCCCGCGCCCACGACCTCAAGACCCCCGGGGGCAAGGCGCGCTTCGTTGACGCAGTGATGCCCGTGCTGCGGAATCTGCCACCTCTGATGCGCGAGCCCTACCTCCAGCGCATCCAGACGCTGTCCGGCCTCGATCAGGGCACGCTGTCGATGGCGCTGCGCGGCGGCGGTGGTCCCCAGGGTGACGGGCGGTTCACCGCCGATGCAGTGACCCGTGCCGCCGATGCGCTTCCTGTGAATGACATTCTGCGCGGGGTGTCGCGTACCGAGCAGGAGCTGTTGCGCCTGGTCCTGCTCGTTCCCGAGTTTCACGACACGGTGCTTGATGGGCTGGGCCCCGATCGATTGCCGTCGCAGGTGGCCCGGGAGCTGTACCGGGCTATCGTGATCGCACGTGAGCGAGACGAGCACGGCGTCCGTCCGCCCTTCGCCTTGGCGACCATTCTGGATTCGCTCGACGACGAGAGCCGCGCCCTCGGTCAGGCGCTCGTATCACGGACCGGGCCAGACCCGCGCGACCTCGGCGACCGAGCGCTCGCATACGAGATCGAACGCCTGACACTGGAGCTTGACGACGCCGAGTGGCACGACCGCAGCAGCTTCAACCGCGATGCGATGGCCGAGGCTGAACGTGACCGCGACCAGGAGGCTATCGGCCACCTGACGCTCGAGCGCCGCCTCCTCAACGAGCAGCGCCGGTCGCTTGACCGGCGCCGCGACCAGACCCGGCTTCTCGCCCGGGCGGCCGTCGCCACGGGCTGACCCGACACCGACCAACAGGACCCTCACGCGCCCACCACGACCCAGACGGAGGACCCGAGACGATGGCAAATCCCCTCGACAAGCAGCTCGTCGAAGCCGTGCTCTCGTCGCGCCCGCGCCGGACCCGCCAGGAGGTGGAGGAGGCGAAGCTTGCCACCATGCGCCCTCGACGATCCGCGGCGGCGCCCGCGAAGCCGCCCCGCAGCGTTGACGACGAGGATGCCGAGGACCAGACCAGCGACGACGAGGAGATGGACCTCGACGACGAGGACTTCGAGCTCGACGAGGACGACGACGAGGACCTCGACGAGAGTGTCGACGATCGCGTCGCCGACACCGAGACCGGCAAGAGCGCGCGGCGCGGCAAGAAGACGCTGAGCGTCAAGGTCGTGGAGGCGGCGGCCGTGCGGGGCGTGCGCGTGCCGGCGGGCGTCGAGGCTCCGTCGAAGATCGATTCCAAGTCGGTCGACGAGCCGTCGGCCGCAGACCTCGAGGCCCTGTCGGCCGACGTGATCGGGATCGACGACCCGGTCCGGATGTACCTGAAGGAGATCGGCAAGGTCGCCCTGCTCACGGCCGAGGAGGAGGTCGTGCTGGCCAAGGCGATCGAGCTCGGCGAGCAGATCATCGTCGAGCCGTGGAAGGCGATCGTGTCGCTGCACGAGTGGACCCTGCACGACACGGAGCGCAAGACGCGGACCACCAAGCCCCAGCACCAGCTGCCGTTCGGGCCCGAGACCCACCGCATGGTGGCGGACGCGCTCGCCTGGCCCGACAACGTCGAGCTGTACGTCGCCTCTCCCGATTTTCACCTGATCCGGGCGGGCAAGGATGCGGAGTCGGACGGAACGCGGGCGCTGCTCAAGGAGGCCCGCGCGCTGGTCTCCGCCTACAACGCCAGCCCCAACGCCGAGACGTTCCAGACGTTGCTCGACTGGTCGTACCTTTCGGTGCACAACGGCGATCTGGACTCGCGCGACAACGTCGGTCTGCGCGCCATCTACGACTGGACGCGGGACGACATGTCATTCCCCGCCGTCCAGGCCTGGATCGAGGCTGAGCACGACACCGATCTGCTGCGAAGGATGGGCTTCGACCCCGAGGTCCCGCCCGAGACCAAGATGCGCGACCGCAAGGGCGAGGTGGTCCGGATCGGTCGCGATGCCCGCGAGCAGCTGACCTCGGCCAACCTGCGGCTGGTGGTCTCGATCGCGAAGAAGTACATCGGCCGCGGGATGTCGTTCCTGGACCTGATCCAGGAGGGGAACATCGGGCTCATCCGGGCGGTCGAGAAGTTCGACTTCGAGAAGGGGTTCAAGTTCTCGACATACGCCACGTGGTGGATTCGCCAGGCGATCACCCGGGCCATCGCCGATCAGGCCCGGACGATTCGAATCCCGGTCCACATGGTGGAGACGATCAATCGGCTGATCCGCGTCTCCCGACAGCTGCTCCAGGAGCTCGGCCGCGAGCCAACCGTGGAGGAGATTGCGGAGGCCATGTCCAAGGGCCAGGAGGTCGCGGTCACGCCCGAGAAGGTGCGCGAGATCATCAAGGTCTCGCAGGAGCCCGTGTCGCTCGAGACGCCGATCGGCGAGGAGGAGGACTCGCACCTCGGGGACTTCATCGAGGACCGCGGTGCGCTGGCACCCGCCGAAGCCGCCTCGCACCAGCTGCTGAAGGAGCAGGTCGAGGCCGTGCTTGACTCGCTGACCGGCCGCGAACGCCGCGTGCTGCAGCTTCGGTTTGGCCTCGAGGACGGGAGGGCGCGTACCCTAGAGGAAGTTGGCAAGGAGTTCAACGTCACTCGCGAACGGATTCGCCAGATCGAGGCAAAGGCATTGCGCAAGCTCCGTCATCCGTCGCGCTCGCGCAAGCTCAAGGATTACCTGGAATAAGCCGGCGCACCGGCGCGCCGGAGGGTCGAAGGGAGACAGCACAGATGAAATGGGCATTCGGGTTCCTGACCGGAATCATCGTCGGGTTCGCCGCCGCGGTGGCCTACTCGGTCCAGACGGATCGTGATCTGCGCGAGGAGTACGCGGGGGCACGATCGGACATCTCCAAGGGCGACTTCGACGCGCTCGGCGCTCGGCTCGAAGCACGGGTCGCGGAGATGCAGTCCATGGTCGAGGCCCGCGTGAACCAGATGCGTGGCTCAGACGCCGCTGAGATGACCGAAGAGGTTGCCGAGGCGGCCGAAGCGGCCGCGGAGGAGGCGGCCGGCTCCTGATCCTCCGCCGGTCCGGGAATGGACCGGCTCACCGACGACCGCAAGCGCCCGGGTCCGGCGAGCAGCCGAACGGCCCGGGCGTCGTCGTGTCCACACCCGCGCCTTGCCCCGCGCCTCAGCGGGGGCCGGAGTGGCCCGTGAGAAATGTGCGCAGCCGCGCCGCGAGGGCTGCGATCTCGGGTTCCTCAGCCTGCGGCGCCGCGTCGTCGCTCGCATGCCACGGGATGTCCGGATCCGTTCCGGGGAAGCGACAGATGAGGTGCTCGTGGAAGTGGGGGATCCGCTGACCGATCACGGCGGCGAACACGAACGCCGGCTCCAGCTCGGCACGCAGGGCACGCGCGACATCCGACCGGATGCGTCCGAGATCGGCAGCCTCCTGGACCGTCAGGTCATCGAGGTACGGCACGTGGCGATCGCTCTCGATGATCATGTGTCCGAGGGCGTAGCGGCCGTCCTCGCCGACCGCCGCGTGCCACAGCCAGAAGCCGTCGAGGCGAGCCACCAGCTCGCCTCCCAGCGGCCCGCCGCCGCGGTGCTTGGCGCAGATCAGACAGTCGTTGTCCATGAGCATCTCCGCAGGTCCCGGCCCGTCAGGCTTGAGTGGAATCTAGCTGCCGGCACGCCCGGTCGATCGCCGGTACAGTCGCGTCATGCCGCCGCAGGCCTACGCCCTCGTCACGTTGTTCACCATCTGCTCGGTCATTGTGGGCGTGCTCGCCGTCTGGCTCGTTCGCCGGACGGGCGGTCCGCGCCGCCGGGTTGCCTACGTGCCGCCGATCATTGCGGCGTTCGGCGCCTTCTACCTGATCGGGCATCGACTGGGCATCTCCGTCGGACCCGAGATCGGGCTGTTCGGGTTCCAGGTGGCCCTGCTCGGGGATCTCGCGATCGGGTTCCTCGCCGCGTTTGGCGTGGCGTCGCTCCAGGCCGCGTTCACACGGACGCGCCAGCGGCGGTCGGCGGGGGCGCCAACCTCGAGCTAGCGCCCGTGCCCCGGTGCTGAGCCGGGGTCATCGCCCGTCGCGATCGGCAGGCCCGCGCGAGACCAGTCGCTGTACGAACCCGGGTACAGGATCGGGTCAGAGAGTCCGGCCACCCGCATCGCAAGCGCGTGGTGGCAGGCGTTCACCCCGCTGCCGCAGGCGGTGACGACCTCGCCTCCGAGTCCCGCGAAGCGGGCCCGGAGCAGCGTCGGTGACAGGAAACGTCCATCACCACCCAGGTTGCCCTCGGTCGGCAGGCTGCGGGCGGTGGGGATGTGCCCGGCCACGGGGTCGATCGGCTCCACCTCGCCCCGGTAGCGTTCTGCCGCGCGGGCGTCGATCAGCGTGACCGTGCCGAGCCGCTCGGCCAGCATCTCGCGGTCGATCGTCCGCGCCCAGGTGTCTCGCAGCGTCAACGTCGCGGCCGGTCGCGTCGGGACGGTGTCGGTGAGCGGTCCGTCGATCGCCCCCCACGCCTGGATCCCGCCATCGAGCACCGAGACGTCGGGATGACCGAGGACGTCGAGCATCCACCACAATCGCGCCGCGATCGTCCCACCTGCGTCGTCATAGGCGACGATCGCGTGCTCGTCGCCGAACCCCAGGCTCGCCATCCGCTCGGTGAACGCCATTGGGGAGGGGAGCGGGTGCCGGCCCGGACCGGACCCGGCGACCAGGTCCGCATCCACGTCCACGAACACGGCGCCCGGGAGATGCGCGTTGCCATAGTCCCGGCGACCCTTGTCGGGATCGGACAGCCACCAGCGGACGTCCCCAAGGCGGAGACGCGGGTCGTCGATGCGCCCCAGGAGGGCTTCGGGCGAGATCAGAATGCTCATCGCCCGGCAGTCTACGCGAGGCGCACGGTCCGATCGCGTGGCCCGGGGCCGCCTGCTATGCTCTCCCGCGGCGCCGCGATGGCGCCCCAGCGCCGGGTTCCCACAGACCCGAAGCGCCCTCGCTCCGGCGTAGCTCAGTGGTAGAGCGGGTGACTGTTAATCACTTGGTCGTAGGTTCGAATCCTACCGCCGGAGCCACAATCCCTGATCAGACGTGACCATCAGTGGTGATGGGCGCCGTCCCGTGAATGCACGGCGACTGCACATGGCGCGCATGCCGCAACGAACGCGCTGCCGAAGAGTGCGAGGCGATGGTTTGACACCCACCCAGCGGTCGGTGTCAACGGGGCCAGCGGTCGGTGCTAACGGGGGCTGAGTCTGCGCGAGCCTTTGGCGAGGCCCCAGACGAAGACGACCGCGATGGCGCCCAGGGTGGCGATGACGATGCTCTCGACGTTGATGCCGTTGACGGTTCCGATCTTGAGGACGCTCGTGGCGACGAAGCCGCCCACGAGCCCACCCACGATGCCCAGGACAAGCATCATCACCAGCCCCTCGTGGGAGCCCATGATCCTGCTGGCGAGGAAGCCGGCGATGGCGCCGACGACGATCCAGGCGATGAAGCCCATGTCAACCGTCCGTTCTTGTCTGTTGCGCGGCCCACCGTGGACCACGCTGGCTGCGGGCGAGCTCCGTCCGCTGAGGAACCGCGACCCGTCGCGGTGGCCGGTCAGTCCAGTCGTTGGACCGAACGGCATGAGGCAGGTGATGTCAACTGGCAGGCACCGCCTGGATCCCGGCGGCGCCGCTCAGGACCGCTGGGAGGATGACGAGGATGAGGAGCAGTGCGAGTGCGATCCAGGCGAGGTACCGGACCACCACGGGAGCTATCGCGTCGCGACGCAATAGCCCGGCGCCGCCACGCCGTGCGGCGATAGGCCCCGAGGGCGAGGTCGACCGTGACCAGCCGCTCATTGCCCGATCGGGATGGGGGCGCCCAGCGTGAGCACGAGACCCAGGAGGACGCCGGTCAGGCCGAGCAGGAATCCGAGCGCCTCGAGCTCATCGCGCCGGCTCGAGCGCAGTGCGCCGGATTGGGCGCTGGGGTCGATTACCTCAACACGATCACCCGACTCCTCGCGCGGCTGCGGGGCTGCGACGGTCGTCATGAGCGGGCTCCTGCGGAACGGGTTCATGCGTCCATCGAGATGCCGATGGACGTCTTGGCCCACTCGGCAGTCTTGCGTCCCGCTGCGTTTGTGTCATGACGGCCCGTCATCTCTCACCGGCGCCGCGGAATCGAGGGTGCCCGGCCGATCCTCAGTGGAGCGGATGCTCACTGTCGGGCGCCTCGCCGGCCCAGCCCCGGTTCGAGAACGTCGGGATGAAGCGGTAGCCCTTGCCCGGCACGGTGGCGATGAAGCGCGGATGACGGTAGTCGTTCTGCAGCTTGATGCGCAGGCTGCGGATGTGGCGGTCCACGATGTTGCTCTCGGCCACGAAGTCGGTGCCCCAGACGGCGTCCAGAATCTCATCGCGGGTGACGGTGCGGCCGGCGCGACTGGCGAGCAGGTACAGGAGGCTCTGCTCGATGCCCGAGAGATGGATCACCGACGATCCCGCGTGCACCACGCGGTTGACGATGTCGATCTCGATCTCGCCGAGCGAGATGGTGGGCACGATGGGGATGTCGCCGCCCGTCGTCCGGCGCGTGACGACAATCGCGCGCGCGAGCAGCTCCTCGGGCGAGAACGGCACGGTCAGAATGTCGTCGACTCCCAGATCAAAGGCACGCAGCTTCGTCCTGAGGTCGCCACGGCGAGTGAGCCCAAGGACGGGGATCACGCTCTGGGTCAGGGTGTTCGATGCGCCCACCCGGTTGAGAAGCGCCATGCTGTCGTCGTGGTCCATGTCGACCACGGCCACGTGGGGGTTCCATTCCGCGAGAATCCCCTCCGCCTCACCAATGCTGCGCGCCGCGCGAACGACGAACAGGCCGTGATTCAGTGTCAGCTCGATGAGGTCCACGACCAGCGGCTGCTCGTGCAGCACCAGGGCGCGGCGCGCCTCGGCCTCCGACGCCTCCGCCGGTTCGTCGGTCGCGACCATCTCGCTCATTTCAGCCCTCGAGAGGTGTGTGCCCGTTGCAGGGATTCTGCGGCGATCGGTCTCGCCTCTCCTCGTCTGCCAGGGACCGTCTCCATCTCGTCTTCGCGAACATCAGTCAGGCGTGTTCAACTCGATCAAGGCGCTTCGCGTCGCAGCAGCCAGGTCGACAATCCTGCGGGAGCACCTCGAGTTGCCACCGAGTGCGAGCCCTGATGCCTGCAGCGCTTCAGCCATCATGCACCTTCGCTGCACTCTGGTCCAGATGCGCCGATGAGCGGGCCTGACGGGATCCACTGGCCACTGTCGCCAGGCATGCCTGACGGACACGTGCCACGCCACTCTGCATCCAGCTGAAGGCAAGCGCACGAGCAGCGAGACGCGGGCAACAAAGTGCCCGGGTCGAGGGGGGAGTCGACCCGGGCAGGATCAGGGTATCGGACGTCATCAAACGCGCCGGGGGCAGGGGTGCGGTCAAGACGTGCGCGAGGTGCCGCTGCCCGCGGGCAGCGACCGCCCCTCACCCGGTGGCATGAGCCTGCGCGATGCCATCGAGGATCACGTCCAGCCCGAACTCGAATTCGTCCCCATAGTCGAAACCGGCATCGACGAGCGCCCGGCCAACGGCCGTCAGGCTGGGGTACACATCCATCGAAGCCTCCTGCAGGATCATTTCGGTGGAGTCTGTCATCGCCTCAGGCGTGCCGAACCGGAGGCTCCGTTCCTGGAGCACGAACCCATAGACATAGCTGTCGAGCAGGCTGTACGCATGAGTTGCCATCCGGCTCGAGAAGCCCGCCTCCCGGAGCACGCCCAGGACTCGATCGTGATGGCGCAGATTGGCGGGTCCCGGTCGCGCCTGCGCGTCGAGCAGCCCGAGAGCCCAGGGGTGTCGTGCCAGCACCGCCCGTGCGCTGATCGCGCGCTGGTGCATGAACGTCCGCCAGCCGGTGTCGTCGGGCAGCTCGATCTCGGCGAATACCAGATCAACGATGCCGCTCAGGACGTCGTCCTTGTCCTCGACGTGGCGATAGAGCGACATGGCCTCGACACCGACCGCGCGCCCGACCTCGCGCATGGTGACCGCCTCGAGACCACCCTCGTCAGCGAGTCCGAGCGCTGCTCGGAGCACCATGTCCCGGCTGACGCGCGCGCGCCGGCCCGCCCGTCGAGTGCCTGCGTTCGCCATCGGCGCGATCTCCCTGGCTGGTGTTGACAACACTGTAGCGTACACGGTATGCTTACAGCATAAGCTTACAACATAAGTTGTGCGTGGGAGGCACCGAATGCTGACAGATCGCTCGAGCAAGACGAAGGCCCGGATCGCGGGGCTGTTGTACCTGGGGATGGCCGTGGCCGCCGGTGTTGCCGGCTACGCGCGAACCACCATCGCGGTGCCCGGGGACGCTGCCGCAACGGCAGCCAACATCCGCGCTTCAGAGGCGCTGTTCCGGGTGGGCGTGACGTCAGACCTGGTGCAGGCCACGTTCTTCCTGCTGACAGCGATGGCGCTGTTCGCCTTGTTGCGCAACGTGAACCGCCTGGCCGCAGGCGCGATGGTGGTCCTGGTCGCGGTGAGCGTCGCGATCCAGGTCGTTAGCCTGGTGGGCGAGCTCGCCGCGCTGTCGATCGCGACCAGTGACGACATCGCAGCGACGATGGGGCAGGCGACCGCAAACTCGCTGGTCCTTCTCGCCGTGGAGCTCCAGCATGACGCGTTCGTCCTGTCCCAGATGTTCTTCGGACTGTGGCTCGTGCCGCTCGGCTACCTCGTGGTCACGTCGGGTTGGTTCCCTCGCGCGCTCGGCTATCTGTTGGTGATCGCCTGCACCTTCTACGTCCTCGATCTGTTCGCCTATTTCCTGGCGCCCGATCTCGAGCCGATGGTGCTGCCGCTGTCGGCCGTGGCCGGCATGGTCGGTGAGCTGTCGTTCATGGCCTGGCTGCTGATCAAGGGGGTCCGAACGCCAACCGGGGACGCTCGCGGCGCCGGGCCCGTGCCGGTCGAGGGGCTGCCTGCCAGCGCCTGACGCCGACCGATCCGGGACCCGAGGGCCGGCCCGCGTCGCGGGTCGGCCCTCGGGCTGTCACCGGGGCCGCGGCGCACGGATGCACGTGGCACGCGTGAGCGATCGATCCGCGGCAAGTGCTCTGGCAGAGCCAAGCGGCCCTTGCGATTTCTGATCGTGAAGTACATGCTATTGGCATATGGATGCCACTGATCACCATCAACATCATGGAGACCCCCACCATCACCCGGACGGCTACCGGGGCTGGGTCCGGCCCAACGGGCGCCGCGGCCGGTGGCTCGAGCCGTTTGTGCTCCGCCTGGTGGCTGACGGCGAAGCGTACGGCGGCGCGCTGATCAACCGCCTGGACGAGCTGTGCCTTGCCCCGGACGGCGTCGATGTGGGCATGGCGTATCGAACCCTGCGCGAGTTCGAATCCGAGGGGCTGCTGCGCTCGGCGTGGGTCACTGACGATGGCCCGCCACGAAGGACGTATCGACTGACCGACGCGGGCTGGGCGGCGCTCGACGAATGGATCGCGGTCATGCGCGAGCGATCGCGCCTGATCGACGCGTTTCTCGATGGCACGGAGAATCTCGATCGAGGAAGAGACGGTCGAGGCAAAGGAGGCTGACGTGAGTTGCCGACATGGTTGGCATGGCTGCGGACCCACGTACGGGCCGGACTGGTACCGGCGCTCGGGTTGGCACGGGCAGCCCGATTGGTACGAACCGCGCGGCTGGTACGAGGACGACGACGAGCCGTGGCCGATGCGTCGTGATCAGCGGCGCGCCCGGCCCCCGGGGCGCGAAACCATGGCCCAGGACCTCGTGGCGACGCTCGAGGATCTTCGTGCCGAGATCGGACGCCTGGAGGCCGAGCTCGCCGAGCTGAAGGGCTCAAACGAGCGGACCGCCACGTCCTAGGCGTTCGCGCCACCCACCGTCGAGGCATGCAGGAAGACGTGTCCGCAACGCGTCCCGAGGAGGGAACCGATGTTGCCGCTGACGAAGGTCTCCCACGAGCACCACGACGTGTTGTGGCGATACGTGAACGACCTCTATGACATGGCGGACTGCCTGGAAAGCGACTGCCTCGACACGCCAGGGCTCGCCGAGGGCTTGCCCCGGCTGCGCGAGGCGTACGCGGGGCTGACGACCCAGCTCATCCCGCACATGGACGCGGTCGAGGCCGCCGTCTATCCCGCTCTCGAGCGTCTCGTGGCCGACGAGCAGACCACGATCCCGATGGTGGGGGAGCACCGGGAGATCCGGCGGCTGGTGGCCGCGCTTGGCGCCTTCGTCGACGATGACGAGCCGGCGCATCGCGACCGCTCCTCGGTCCTCGCCCTCCGCCGCATCCTGTTGCGGCTCCATACTCTCCTGCGGACCCACCTCTCCGAGGAGGAGCTGTACATCCCGATCCTAGAGGATCGCCTGACCGGGCCCCAGGAGGCGGCCCTGGCACGGGCCCTCAACCACATCGCGAGCGAGCGCCTGTAGAAGAGCGGGGCGCGGTCGAGTGAGGCTCCGGGAGCCTTGGTTGCGCGCGTCGATGCCGCCCGCGCGCGGCCGCCCCGAACAGCCTGACGTTGTCGGCTACGTCTTGGCGACCGCGGCCGTGCCCAACGAGATCGTCGGTTCGCGGAATGGGCTTCGGTCGGTGAGGAAGATGAACTGCACCGTGACCAGCACGGTGCCCTTCAGGAAGTAGCCGCGCTCGATGTCATCGACCCACAGGGCCTCGTCGCCGATGGCGAGCGGCTCCGCTCGGTCAGCCAGCGACTCCTTCGCGGTCGCGAAGTCGTCGGCCCCTTCCCCAGGCGCGACGATCACCGACAGACCGCCCCAGTCCTGGGCGGCCCAGCGGCACTCGGTCACGTTCGGGTCGACATCCGACTCGAGCTGGTGAAGGTCGCCGTCAGCGACGCTCCCGGCATCGAGACCCAGGGCTGCGGCAACGTCATCGGCCGTGACCAGCTCACACGCTGTCAGGTTGGTGCCCGGCACTGCCGCGGCACCGCCGGCCTCATTACCGCCGCCCTCGTTGCCACCACCCTGCCCGTCCGTCGCGGCCTCGGGCGACGAGCCGCCTCCCCCGCCATAGCCGGTGTCCGAGGTCGTGGCCCCGCCACAGCTCGCCGTCGCGAACAGTGCCATGAAGGCGATCGAGGCGATGCTGCGACCGCCAACCACATGGACGCTCGTCATCGTGCGCCACCTTTCTCCATGGTGGGCGGCACCGATCCGAGCACCGCCGGCCGCGAGTTACGGGGAGCTGCCTCGGCCTCGCCGGCGTGCCCGAATCCTACGACCGGGCGCCAGCCCCCCGGCACGGCGTGGCGTGCGCTGCGGCCCTACGGGCCCGCGGCCACCGCATCCGCCGGCACGCGCTCCGGATCGCGGACGTGTGGCGCGAACAGGAGGATCCCCATCAGGAAGGCCCCGATCAGGCCCGCCGCGACCATCGTCGTGCCGGCGCCGAGCATCTCCGCGGCAGGCGCCGTCAGTGCGAACGACACCGGGACGAGCCCGCTGGACAGCAGCCAGTCGAGGCTGGCCACGCGACCCAGCAGTCGCCGCGGCACCAGCTGCTGGAGCAGCGTGATCCAGATGATCTGACCGACCTGGAACAGGGCAGCCGTGGAGAAGGCGACGACCAGTGCCTGCCACAGCTCGCCCATGATGCCGTAACCCGCCATGAACGCGACGCCGGCCGTCCAGGACACATACATGACGGTAATCTTCCGGCGCGGCAGGCCACGCTGGCCCATGACGATCGCCGACACGATCGAGCCGATCCCGCTGACCGCGAAGATCAGGCCCAGCGCCTCCGGTCCCAGCTCGAGCTGGTTCTTGACCAGGAACGGCAACAGCACCTGGACGGGGCCGACGAACGCCAGCAGGCTGAACATCGCCGACACCAGCGTGGCCCACAGCCACGGGATTGGCGCGCACGAACTGCAGGCCCTCCGCCATCTCGGCAAACGTGCGGCGCCAGCCGTGCATGACCGCGCCAACCCTCGGTCGTGCGGCGATCCCGGCCAGCGCCAGCGCGGAGACAAGGAACGAGGCGCCGTCGGCCACGAACGCCCAGCCCGGCCCGACGACGGCGACCACGAAGCCCGCGATCGCCGGCCCGGCCAACCGGACCATCAGCGGACGGATGAGCCCCTGCAGCGCGTTGGCCTGGGGCAGCTGGTGCTCGGGCACGAGGTCGGGGACGATCGCGGTCGAGGCCGGGTTGAAGAACGCATCGCCCAGCCCGACGAAGGCGATCAGGATGATGACGTGCCACAGCTCGAGGACGCCCGCAACCGACAACAGGCCCATCGTGCCCACCGCCGCCGCTCGGACGAGGTCCGCGCCGATCATCAGCCAGCGGCGGTCGTAGCGGTCGGTGAACACGCCGCCCAGCAGGAGCATCGCCACGAGCGGCACGCTCCAGGCGATGCTGACGACCGCAAGCGCCGTCGGCACATTGCTGATCGCGTACACCTGCCAGGCGAGGGCGACGCTGAAGAAGCCGTCACCCAGCAGCGAGATGACCGCTGCCGCCATGAGCAGCGCGTAGTTGCGATTGGCGAGCGGCTCGAGCATGCGGATGGCACGCAGTCGTGCGCCGAGCGAGGCCGGGATCATCGGCATCGGTCGGAGCGTGGGCAGAGCGGCGGATCCGATGCCGGAGCCATGGCCGCCGATTGTAGGCGGCACACAGTGGCGCGGTGGCTCATCCCACGCTGCGGAGCAGGCGTGGATACCAGGTGCCGAGCGTGACGGCGCGAGCCAGCATCAGGATCATCAGGGCGAGCCACAGCCCGTTGTTGCCCCATGTGGGAACCAGCAGCGCGGCCGCCCCCAGGTAGGTGCCGAGGGCGATGAGCATGCCGTTGCGCATCTCGACGGCGCGGATGGCGCCCACGTAGATGCCATCGAGCACGTAGCTCCACACCGACACCAGGGGCGAGAGCACCATCCAGGGCAGGTATGTGGCGGCGGCGGCCCTGACCTCGGGCAGGTTCGTGAACAGCGCGATCATCTGGTCGCCGAAGATGGCGTACGTGGCCGCGACTCCCACCGCGACGGCAACGCTCCACAGCGCGGCCGCGCGGGTCACCGCGAGGAACGCGACGCGATCGCGGGCACCGACCGCGGCGCCGATCATTGCCTCGGCTGCGAAGGCGAAGCCGTCGAGAGCGTAGGCCATGATCGACTGCAGGTTGAGCAGCACGGCGTTGGCCGCCAGGGTGATGTCCCCGAGCCGTGCGCCCTGGACCGTGAACCAGGCGAACGCGAAGATCAGGCACAGCGTGCGGATAAAGATGTCGCGGTTGACACGGAGCATCGCGAGCAGCGGTGTCCGCTCGAACAGCCGGGCTCGCTCCCAGCCGGCGCGGCCGGGCAGGGTGCGCAGGATCAGGAACAGCCCGAGGCCGGACCCCGCGTAGTCGGCGACGACGGAGGCGGCTGCCACGCCGGGCACGTCCCAGCCCAGGCCGACCACGAACCACAGGTCGAGGACGATGTTGAGGGTGTTGGTGAACACCAGCAGGACGAGCGCAGTCTTCGGTCGCTGCATGCCGAACAGCCAGCCCAGCACCGCGTAGTTGGCGAGGGTCGCCGGCGCGCTCCAGATGCGGACGCCGACGTAGTCGGCGGCGCTGGCCTCCACGCTCGGGCTGGCGCCCACCAAGCCGAGAGCGGTGGTCGCGATGGGCACCTGGAGGGCGATCATCGTCAGCCCGATGGCACCCGCGATGACGAGCGCCCGTCCCAGGACGGCCCGCACCTCCATGGCATCACGGGCCCCGCGGGCCTGGGCGACGAACCCGGTCGTGCCCATGCGCAGGAACCCGAAGCTCCAGTAGAGGAAGTTGAAGATCATGACGCCGACCGCGACGCCGCCGAGATATGCCGGGTCGGGCAGGTGGCCGACGACCGCGGTGTCGACGGCGCCCAGCAACGGCACCGTGACGTTGGACACGATGATCGGCGCCGCGAGTCGGGCCAATCGCGCATTGACGCCGGACTTCGGAACAGCGGGGGCAGGGGAGGGGAGAGCGTCCCTCGACATGGGTTCGATTGTCGCCGCGCGGCGGGCGCATCGTGGGCCGCACTCGACGCGCCGCGGACCACGGCCGGCGGTGGCCGCACCTCCCCCCGGACCCACTCATGGTCGCAGGCCCGGCCAGCCCCGCTCCCGGGTGGCGAGGGCCGACGGCTTGGGATTGACCTCCGATGCCAGAATGGGCCAACGAGCGCTGGAGGAACCGCCGTGAACGCAGGACCCGAGCAAGGGGCGAACGTCGATCCCTTCGACCATCCGCTGTACCGGATCGCGCACCTTCACGGGGACACCTGGGTGACGTTGCGACCCGATGAGCAGCACAGTCGCCGGGAGGACGCGTCGCTGCCGTGGCCGGGCGCCACGGTGTACCGCTGCGAGACCTGCGACGAGCGAGTGGTCATCGGGCCTGCCTGACCTGAACGCCCAGGGCGCGCCAGGGGGCGTTCGCGCGTGGATCACGGCACCCAGCCGTGTCCTGTTCCTCGCATTGTTCGCGAGCCAGGCGGGCGTGATCGTCCTGACTCCGATCCTGGTCCAGGTCGCGCAGGAGTTCGGGACCTCGACGGCCGTCGCCGGGCAGCTGCGGATGGTCGGGGGGTTCGTCGCCGGCTGTGCCGCCTTGGTGTTCGGGCGCTACTGGCGTCGGATCGCCCTTCGGGATCTGCTGCTCGCTGGCGCGGTGCTCCTCGCGGTGGGCTGCCTCGTCAGCGCTGCCGCCCCCACGTTCCTGGTGCTCGTGGCCGCCCAGGTGCCAATCGGGGTCGCGGTTGCCCTGCTGATATCGGCCGGCACCACTGCCGCGGGCGAATGGGCGCCGGCCCGTGGCCGCAGCGTGCTCGCGAGGACGCTGGTCGGTCCGCCGGCCGCGTGGATCGTCGGGATGCCGGTCATCGGGCTGGTCGCGCAGACTGACTGGCGGCTGGCGTTCCTGGTGCTCCCGCTGGTCGCGAGCCTGATCGTGGCCGGCTCGCTCGCGCTGTGCCGCCCGGGGACCCTGCCCAAGGCGCGCCCGATCGTCCAATTCAGCGACCTGGTGCACGACCCGGCGCTGCGCGCATGGATGATCGCGGAGACGCTTGCGCAGTCGGCCTGGGTGGGAACGCTCGTGTTCTGCGGTGCGTTGTACGTCGAGACCTATTCGACGTCGTCCGAGCTGACCGGTGTGCTGCTCGCCATCGTCGCGGCCGCATACATCCCGGGCAACCTCCTGGCGTCGAGGATGCTGCGTACCTGGGCTCCGCTCCAGCTGCTGCCATGGCTGGCGGCCGGGGCGGCGCTCCTGGTCTTCGCGACGGGTCTCGCCCGGACGTCGATCGCGCTGACCACCGTCCTGCTCGCGTGCCTGGCACTGGTCGTGGGCGGGCGGACCCTGGTCGCGGGAGCGTTTGCGCTGGGTACCGACCCTGGTCGCCGACTGGCGGTGATGGGGGTACGGACGGCCGCCAATCAGTTCGGATACTTCATCGGCGCGGCTGTCGGCGGCGTGGCGCTCGTCTGGGGTGGGTACGCTGCGCTCGGCGCCGCCTTCGCGGCCATGTTCCTTGGCGCAGCATTCGTGCTCGCCGCGTTCCAGTGGCGCCAGCGGGACGGTGGTGGCAGTGCCGCGCGCGCACCCGCCGGCTGATCAGGGCGTCAGGGTATTTGGTGGCGACGGGGAGGGCCGGCGCACCGGCCGGGTGTGCCTGCCGTCTCAGCGCATCAGCTGTCGGTCGTCGAGGTCGGACATCCCCTCGAGCGTGTAGACCCGCTTGCTGCCGAACCCCTTGATCTCGACCTCGCCGCGCTCCACGACGATCACGTCGTCGCGGATCAGCTCGTAGAGGTCCTCGGCCAGCGTGATCTCCATCGGCCCCGACAGCGCCTCCATCCTCGCGGCCAGCCCCACGCCCGGCCCGAAGATGTCGTAGACGTACTTCTGGACGCCGATGATCGAGCCCACGACCGGGCCCGCGTTGATCCCGATCCGGCACACCCATTGGGTGGCCTGGGCGGCATTGCGCCGCTGCAGGTAGCGGACCATGCGGAGCGCGATCCGGGCGACGTTTCGGGCGTCGTCACCACCTGGCTCGGGCACGCCGCACACGGCCATGTACGCGTCGCCGATGGTCTTGAGGCGCTCGCCGCCGAACTGCTCCACGATGCGGTCGAACGAGGTGAAGACGTCGTTCAGCTCCGCGACCAGCGCGGGCGGATCGGACGCGATGTCCATCTCGGTCGACGACACGAAATCGAGCATCAGCACGCCGGCCTGGTCGAAGCGCTGGGGCGCGGTGACCCCGAACTCCTTCCACTCCTCGTAGACGCTGCGGGGCATGATGTTGAGCAGCAGCTTCTCGACGCGATCCTTCTCCTTCCGGAGATCGCGATTCTGCCGCTCGACCATCTTCGAGTAGGACTCGACCATGTACTCGAGCTCGCGCAGCTTGGTGATGTTCTGGCACTCGACGACCAGCAGGTCGGTGTCGTCGGCCTCGTGGCGCTTGACGTCGACGGCAAGCGTCACCGAACGGCGGTTCACCTTGAGCTCGAGGTCGGTCCGGTACGCCTTGCCGTCGGTCAGCCGGGCTCTCATGCGCTCGACGTTGAGGCCCGTCAGCAGCTCGTCCAGTCGCCGCTCCGCCTCGTCGCAACCCGGGAACCACTCGCTGAAGCGCGGGTTCGCGAACGCGATCGCGAGCGTCTCGGGGTCCGCGAGCGCCAGCCCGACGCCCGCTGACTCGAGCAGCAGTCGGTTGAACCGGTCGAGGTCCATCAGCTGGCGACGGCCGCCTCGGGGCCGGGCACGTTGATGATCCACGGGGCGCGGGATCGGAGCTCGTGGACGACGGTCACGACGTCGGCCTCGTCCATGTCGAAGTCCTCGAGGGTCTCCTGCATCGTCCCGACCATAACGTCGAACGACTCGCGATCGATCTTGAGGTGGGCGTGCACATGGCCCAGGTGGTCGTTGGTGTAGCTCGCTGGACCGCCCATGAGGAATGCGACGAACTTGGTCTGGTGATCGATCAGCCGCCGCATGTCCACGTCCTCGAAGAATGGAGCGAGCACGTCCGAATCGAGCGCCCTGTCATAGAACGACATCACCACTCGGCTCAGGAATGGGAATCCGCCATACCGTTCGAGGATGGATCGGGCCATCGGGGTCACCTCCAGTCGGGTCGCACGATCGCCGACGGCCACACGATAGCTGACGGCCGCAGGCGGGAACAACTCACGTGGGTCCCGACTGGTTCGAGGAATGGTGCGGCTGCGGGGCTGCGATCGTCGCTCATCCGAAGTCCGGGAGCTGGTCCAGGGAGCCGGGCGAGCATGCAACCCCGGAGGCGGGGCAAGAAGAGAACCCCGCCTCGCTTGCGAGAGACGGGGTTCCTCGCGCCGGCCGAGGGCCGGCGATGCATCGTGGTGTTGTCAGGCGGATTGGCCTCCCGCGTCGCGCGGAGCCGGGGGCGGCGTTGACGCCGGTCGTGCGGCCGCATCCGGAATGTTGGCTGACCGCGTCGCCTCGTACGCCGCGCGGGTGATGTCGCCGGCCACATCGCGGCCGCCGAGCCCGAACGCGAGGCCGAGCGCCAGGGCGGTCGCGGCTACGATGCCCAGGAACAGGGTGTTGATGAGATCCGAGGCGATGCCTACCTGGTACAGGGCTGCCATCACGCCGAACACGATGACGCCGATCTGGACCAGTCGTCCAAGGATGGCCGCACTGCCGCTGCCGAGCCCCTGAGACGAGGCCTCGATCGTCGTCCGCAGGATCTGGCCGAGGACCGGGGCTGCGATGACGATGACGACCGCGGCGACCAGGTTGGGCAGCCAGGCGATGAAGTCGTTGAGGAGCGCCGACACCTGTGGCCAGCCGAGGTAGTTGGCGGCCGCGATGAAGAACACCAGGTAGATGAGCCAGCGGGCAAGGGTGCCGATCAGCCTCGTCGGCGCCATGGCGTTGGTGTTGCTGCCGTAGACGCCGCCTGCGTACTTCGAGAACCACTTGTCGGCGTCGGCCCGCGACAGCAGGTTGGTAACGACCCCGCCCACGAACCTGCCCACGATCCAGCCGATCAGCAGGATCACGAGAGCGCCGATGAGCGTTGGTATGGCCGCAACAAGCGCGCCCATCGCGTCGTTGAAACTCTGAGTGAGCGTGTCGACCAGGTTCATGCACTTCCCTCCTGTGTGCCCGTGGACGCCGACGAGCAGCGGAAGACCGAGCGCACTCCCTGCGCGCAACGATCCCGCGGTGGATGGGAACGAGCCTGGCCCATCCATGCGAGGCCCCACGGCGCCGGCCGCGGCTCTCGATCGCCGCGACGGGGCTGGACTCGAGACCGTCGCCGCGCGCGATATCTCCCCATCTCGCACCCGACAACCGGATCTCCGCCGGTACCAAGAATTTATCAAGCGCGTCCACGACCTCAGTCGCGCGCGGACAGATACCTATGTGTATGACACCTCTGGCGTTCACAAACCAATGAATTGGTGCGATGATCCATCGGTATGACGCACGACCACGGCGAGCGCCAGCGAACCATCGCCGGTCCACTCCGCGTCGGCCAGGCCGCCGAGATGCTGCAGGTCTCGGTGGACACGCTGCGACGCTGGGAGGCGGAAGGCCGGCTGCACATGGCCCGATCCACGGGCGGGCAGCGCCGCGTGCCGATCAGTGAGGTCACACGCCTGCTCGCCGAGCGCCGGGCGATGGCGCCGGATCGGCCTACCAGCGGGGCCTCGGCGCGCAATCGGATGCCGGGCATCGTGACCCGGGTCGAGCGTGATCGCGTGGCAGCGGTCGTCGAGGTCATGGCCGGCCCGCATCGACTGGTCAGCCTCCTGACGGCGGAGGCCGTGGAGGACCTGGGGCTCGAGATCGGCGACGAGGTGACGTGCGTGGTCAAGGCGACCAACGTGATCGTCGAGGTTGGGGGCCGCAGGGACGCTCGGACGTGAGCCAGCGCCGCACGGCGGCCGGACGATTGACCCGCGTTCTCGTCCCCATCGCCCTGATCGTGGTCGCGAACGCGTGTGCGCCTGCGGCGGGATCCGGCGGCTCCGATGATGGCGCCACCCGGGAGGACCTTACGGTGTTCGGCGCGGCCTCGCTGACCGATGTCCTGGGCACGGTCAAGGCGGCATACGAAGCCGCACATCCGGGTCTCACGATCCTCATCTCGACGGACTCCTCGGCCGCGCTCGCGACGCAGATCGAGCAGGGAGCGCCCGCCGATGTGCTGCTGTCCGCCGACACCGAGAATGCCGAGCGCCTCGTCCAGGATGGTCTTGCCGCCGGCAACGCGGTCGTGTTTGCGGGCAACGAGCTGGCAATCATCGTGCCCGTCGGCAACCCGGCCGGCGTGGCCGCGGCGGCCGACCTGGCACGCCCCGGTCTCAAGATCGTGGCCGCGGGTGACGAGGTCCCGATCACGCGCTATGCGACCCAGCTCGTCGCGAACCTCGGCGCCCTTCCCGGCTACCCAGCCGACTTCGTCGACGCGTACGAGGCGAACGTCGTCTCGCGCGAGGACAACGTCAAGGCCGTGGTGGCCAAGATCGAGCTGGGGGAGGGGGACGCCGGGATTGCCTACCGCACCGACGCGGCGGCAACGTCCAGCGTTGAGGTGATCAACGTCCCCGTGGGAGCCAACGTCGTCGCCAGCTATGCGGGGGTTGCGGTAAAGGGCGGCGAGTCGGCTGCCTCGACGGCGTTTCTTGACTGGTTGAACGGTCCCGACGGGCAGGCGATCCTGGCCTCGTTCGGATTCACGTCGGCGTCATGACGGGCAGGCTGCCGACCCTCCTCGCCGCGCTGTTCACGCTGTTCCTCGCCCTGCCCGTCGTTGCCCTCATCGTCCATGCGGTGGTCCAGGGCTCGCTCGCCGGAGCGGTCACAACCTCCGTCGTGCTCGAGGCCCTGACGCTGAGCCTCTGGACCACCACGATCAGCCTGGTGGCCACGGTCGTCATGGGGCTGCCGCTCGCGGTCGTGCTTGCCCGGCGGGCCTTCCGAGGCAAGTGGCTGGTCGAGGCTCTCGTCGACCTCCCGATCGTGCTCCCGCCGTCGGTTGCCGGGCTGGCACTGCTGCTCGCCTTCGGCCGGCGCGGGCTGCTGGGCGGCTCGCTGGAGCTGGTCGGCCTCTCGATCCCGTTCACGACCCTGGCCGTGATCCTGGCCCAGGTCTTCGTCTCGGCGCCGTTCTTCGTCCGCTCGGCGCGGGCCGGGATCGCGGGCGTGGACCCTGACCTCGAGGATGCGGCACGTGTTGACGGGGCATCCGAGCCACACCTGTTCCGACACATCACAGTGCCCCTCGCGGGGGCCGCTCTGGGTGCCGGCCTGGTGATGAGCTGGGCGCGCGCGCTCGGCGAGTTCGGGGCGACGATCATGTTCGCGGGCAACATTGCGGGTCGGACCCAGACGTTGCCGCTCGTCGTCTACGGTGAGTTCCAGGCCGGTGACCTCGACGCCGCCATCGCGGCGGCGGTCATCCTGGTCCTCGCCGCCCTGGGCGTGCTGCTCGCGGTGCGCGCCTTCCACTGGGGCCGCGCGCTCGATCTCCGCGCCGCCCCCGGCTGAGGTCCCCGAGGCACCTCGGCGGCTCGTCCGGCACGCAGGGTTCGGGGACCGTCCCGCACGCGCCGCGTCGACGAACGGGCTACCCTTCGGACAACGAGGCACGCGCTCGAGGAGGTGACCATGAGCCAGATCGTCGTCATTGGGTTCGACACCGAATCACAGGCGGGCGACGCGCTCAAATCCCTGCGCGGACTGGAGAAGCAGGGCCGGATCTCGTTCGAGGACACGGCGGTCGTGACCCACCACGAGAACGGGGAGTTTGCGGTCAAGAACGAGGCCAGCTCGGCAACCGAGGGTGGCGCGGTTGTCGGCGCGATCCTTGGTGGCGTCCTGCTGGTGACCTTCCCGGTTGCCGGCATCGCGCTGGGTGCGCTGGCCGGGGCCGGCGTCGGCGCGGCCGTCGGCAGCGGCATCGACGGCCAGTTCGTGGACGACGTCAAGGCGAACCTGCCTGCCGGCCGCTCCGCGCTGTTCCTGCAGATCAAGGCTGCGGACCGGGGCGCGGCGATCGCGACGCTGCGCCAGTACCACGGCGAGATCATTCAGACGTCGCTCGACGAGGAGACCGAGGCCGCCCTGCGCGACGCCCTGAAGTAGCACGAGGGGCCGCTGGGCTCGCCGTCCAGTGGGATGAGGATCGTCGGACGCCGACAGCCTGCGTCCTGCGCTTGCCGGCCCTGCCGCCAGCGCCCGCCACGCCAGGGCGGCCTGGGGTCGCGTCCGGACGGTGGGTCCGCGGTGGGCGCGCCAGCGTTCCGGGACAGGGGCGAGCTGCGGCTCAGTTCTTGGGTGAGATGTAGTCGGGGCCCGGTGCCTCGATGTCGCGGTCATCGAGCGTCCACTTGACGTCCACGCGCACGGAGACGATGCCCGGGACCATCCCGACCATGTGCTCGAGGACCGTGGCGGTCGAGCGTCGCTCGACCTCGCCGCTGATGGCGGCCGCGCCATTGGTCACGGTCACCTCGAACGTGGCCGGATCCAGCCACAGGGCCTGGAGCAGGACATCATGGCGAATCACGTCGGCGAGCGTCTCGTCCGACCGAGCGAACGTTCCCACCACGTCCGAGCGCGTGACGATACCAATCAGCTTTCCGCCCTCGGTGACCGGCAGGCGGTTGATCTGGCGTTCAATCATCAGCGTGGCCGCGGCGTCGATCGGCTGCGAGGCCTCGATCGTGATCGCGGGCGTCGTCATCGCTTCCCCGGCGGTGCTCGCCTCGGCCTTGGCCAGGAGGCGACGGGTCTCCGCGGACTCGCCGAACACGCGGGCCAGCGGCCGATGGTGGATGGACCCGCGTCGCTGCCCCTTGGCCAGCAGGTCACCCTCGGAGATCACGCCGACCACCTTGCCCGACTGGTCGACGACCGGGAGACCGCTGATCCGATGCTCGATCAACTCGCGGGCGACATCCTTGAGCGGCGCGTCCGGACCGACGGACAGCACCGTCTGGGTCATGACGTCGCGAACGGTCTCCATTGGCGATCTCCTCGCTGCATCTTGGGGGAGATCGTACTCGCGCGCGGCGAAACCACGTGGCGCCAGCGCGCGCGAAGCGTCGGCACGGCGGAGCGGGCATCATACGGAAGGGTCGGCAAGCGCAGGTATCGGAGGACATCATGGCTCGGGACGAAGATCGGCTGTTGCGCGCCCAGGAAGCACCGATCGTGGGCAGCCTGCCCGACGCCCCCGGGATCGTCGCGGCGATGTCCCTGACGCCCGGGCTCGCCCTCCACCTGCGCGGGCTCGCCGACGAGCTGCTGGTCCACGACTTCCCGGGTGCCACCATCAATCGTGCCGAGCGCGAGATGCTGGCCACCGCGGTGTCCGCCGCCAACGACTGCTTCTTCTGCATGGATTCGCACGGCGCACATGCGTACGCGTTGCTCGAGCGCCTCGGCCTCGAAGATCAGGCGCCCGTCATCGACGAGCTCAAGCTTGGTGGTGAGGGCGGACTGGAGCCAAAGATGCGCGCCCTGGTCTCGATCGCGAGGATGGTGGGAGGCAATGCCCGGGAGCTGACCGATGCCGACATCTCCGCGGCCCTGATCGCGGGAGCGACCGACGCGGACATCCAGCTCGCGGTGCTTATCGCGGCGGGCTTCTCGATGTACAACCGGATGGTGGATGGGTTCCGCGCCAGGACGGCACCGACCATTGACGCCTATCGCGGTCGTGCCAAGGAGATCGCCGAGGCGGGCTACAGCATGCCGCCGACGCCCGTCGCCTCGAGCTGATCCCCGTCGGCCTCGAGCAGACCGCCCGTCGCCTCGCTCGCGACGTTCATGCGTCGGCCCTGACCTCAGGCGCCCGCTCCGTAGCCCGCGACCAGGTCTGCGATCCAGAGCAGCAGACCAAGCACGATCCCGAGCCAGGTGAGGCCGACCAGCGACAGCACGAGCCGGGCTCGCCGACGGGCGGGCGGCAGCCACGCGCTGGCGCGATCGAGCATGGTCATCCGCCAGACAATGCCGGCCGCGAGCCCCGCGTAGAGCACAAGCCCGATCGTCACGAGCGAGCTCGAGATCGGCAGAGCGCTCAGCAGGCTGCCGACGAGAACCATCGCACCCGCGACCCACGGGAGCGCATGCCATGTGCGAAGCCGCTGACGTCCGGGCGCCCGGGGGCCACGCTCCAGGCGCGCGCCGAGGACGAACAGGGCCGCTGCCACGACGCCGCCCACCACGATCGCCGCTGCCATGACTGCATTGTGCGCTGGCGCCGGGATGCCTTCGCCGTCGACTACGGTCGAGCCAGCCGCATGTGGAGCAGGGGATAGGGGTTGCCGAGCTCGTCGAGCTCCGATCGATCCATCACCTCGAAGCCCATTCGCAGGTAGAAGGCCAGCGCCCGCTCGTTCTGCTCGTTCACATCCACGGTGGTGACCCCGCGCTCGTCGATCGCGTGCCGGACCAGCCGCCGGCCGATGCCCATGCCGATCCAGTCGGGGTGGACGAACAGCGCCTCGAGCTTGCCGTCCGCCACGCCCGAGAACGCCACCAGCGAGCCCGCGCCATCCCGGACTGCGTACAGCTCCATGGAGCCGAACAGCTGGTCGCGCACGATCGGTCGGTAGCCGACGATGTCCGCGTCGGACAGGAAATGGTGCGACGCGCGGACCGATGCCTCCCAGACCTCGACCAGGCGGGGCACGTCCCCTTCCCGCACCACGCCCACGCCGTCGGTGATCGTCGTCACCGCTCGGGTCTCGTGGTTGCCTCCCAGGCGTCGATCTCGCCCAGGAGCGCGGCCTTGACCGCGGGTGCGGCGAACGAGTGTCGCGCGGCTCGACGCTGCAGCTCCGCGAGGTCGGCGCGCCTGAGCGAGGCGAGCTCCACAACATGACGGAGCTCGTCCGTCAGGGTGGTCCCGAAGATCGGCGGGTCGTCGCTCGAGACGGTGATGTTCATGCCTGCCCGCCAGAATGCGGCCACCGGATGCGCCTCGAGCGAGGGGAAGAGCCCGATGCGCACGTTGGAGGTGGGGCAGATATCCAGCACGACCTGCTCGCGGACGAGCCGCTCGAGCAGGGCGGCATCGTGAATGGCCGCGACGCCATGTCCGATCCGCTCGGGTCCGAGGACGTCCAGGGTCGCCTCAATGCTCGCCGGCGGGCCCATCTCGCCGGCATGGACCTCGAAGCCAAGGCCCAGTCGCCGTGCTCCTTCTCTGAGCTCGACGAAGTCGGTGATCGGCATGGTGTCCTCGATGCCCGTCAGCCCCAGGCCCACGATCGGGGCGTCAGCGGACTCCACGAGGCGGAGCGTCGCTTCGGCCTCCGGCTTCCCGAAGTCCCGGATCGCGTCGACGACCAGCCCGACCCGCGTTGTCGGCCCTGCCGCCGCCAAACCGCGACGCAGGGCGGCCCACATCGCGGCGGGCGCCATCCCGTTCCGGATGTAGATCAGCGCGGTGAAGATCGCCTCGGAATAGATGACCCCCTGTCGCGCCTGGGCGCGGACGAACTCGGCTGCCACGTACTCCAGGTCGCCGGGTGTCTGGACGAACTCGTTCACCGCGAGGTAGGTCTCCAGGAAGCCCTGGAAGTCCACGTAGCTGGCCGGATACCGACCGTCCACGAAGGGCAGCGCGATGTCCGGGTCTGCGCCATGGGATTCGGCAAGGCGCGTCGCGGTCGCCTCGCTGATCGAGCCGTTGAGGTGGACATGCAGCTCCACCTTCGGCACCGTGGCCAGGTCGCGCTCGGTGACGCGGTCGGACATCAACCCGCTCCTCCCTCAACGGCGTCCATGGCGCCGGAGTCCACGCAGTGTGTGAGCAGCGGCTCCGAGCGTCAATCTCCGGCGCCGGTGACGCGTGGAACGCGCCACGGGCCGGGAACCTGCGGCATGATGCCAGGGATGCGCATCGCCGAGTTCGGGGTCGAGGTCTGGATGAACCGGTGGGAGACCCGGTGCGGGTACAACCTGGCCGAGACGTGCGTGGAGTCGGTCACGGTCGGTGAGCTGCTCGCGATTGCCGGACAGGACGCGACCGCGTTTACCGACGAGATCGCGCCGATCCGGATGACCTACGGTGCCATCAAGGGCTCGGACCGGCTGCGTGCCGCGATTGCGGCGCTCTACGCGACGGTGCCGCCCGACCGGGTGCTCGTGGCGCACGGGGCCATCGGGGCCAACCATCTCGTCTACCAGGCGATGGTTGAGTCGGGCGATGTCGTCGTCTCCGTCGTCCCGACCTACCAGCAGCACGTGGCGATCCCCGAGAGTCTCGGGGCCGATGTCCGACAGGTCTGGTTGCGCGAGAGGGACGGCTGGCGGCTGGACCTCGATGAGCTGGCTGCTGCCGCAGACGGCGCGACGCTGATCGCCCTGACCAACCCGAACAACCCGACCGGTGCGCAGCTCGACGGCGCCGCCCTCGACGGCGTCGCGGCCCTTGCCGACCGGGCCGGGGCGTGGATCCTTGCCGACGAGGTGTACCGCGGGCTGGACCAGGCGGGCGACGGGACGAGCGCGTCCTTCGCGGACATCTACCCGAGGACGATTGCCGTTGGCAGCATGTCCAAGGCCTTCTCGCTTGCCGGCCTGCGGCTCGGCTGGATCACCGCGCCGCCGCAGGTGCTCGATGCCGTGAGCCGACATCGCGACTACTCGGTCATCAGCGTGGGGGCCGTGGACGACCTGCTGGCCGCCATCGCGCTCGAGCACGCCGACGCCATGCTCGCCAGGAACCGGTCGATCGTGCGCGGGAACCTCGCAGTTCTCGATGCGTGGGTCGCCGACGAGCCGAGGGTCAGCTACGAGCGGCCCACGTCCGGCACAACGGCGCTGCTTCGGATCGATGCGCCGATGTCATCTGAGGATTTCTGCCTCCAGCTGCTCGAGGCCCAGGGGGTCCTCCTGGTGCCAGGAAGCGCGTTCGGCGTCGAGGGTGTCGTACGGATCGGGTTCGCGAACGCGCCCGGCGTCCTGGCGGACGGTCTCGAGCGCACGAGCGCATTCTTGGCCACGCTCGTCGGCTGATTCCCACACCCACCGCCCGTCGAAGGAGATCGCCGTGGACGCTCAACCAGTCATCGACATGCTCGGTCGGCCGCTTCGACTGGCGGTGATCGGCGGCGGACCGGGCAGCTTCATCGGCGCGACACATCGTGCGGCCGCGCGGCTCGACGGCCGCTACGAGCTCGTGGCCGGGGTGGTCGCGTCCGATCCCGGGCGTTCGCGCACGGCTGCAGCCGGCATGGGCATCGATCCCGCTCGCGCCTATGCCGACGTCATGGGGATGCTCGCTGCCGAGAAGGAACGCGACGACGGTGCCGAGGTCGTCGCCATCATGACCCCGAACGACAGCCACCATCGGTTCGCCACGGCGGCCCTCGACGGCGGGTTCGACGTCATCTGCGACAAGCCCATGACGAATACGCTTGACGAGGCGATGGACATCGTCTGGAAGGTCGACGCCACCGGACGCGTGTTCTGCCTGATGCACAACTACACGGGCTATCCGATGGTGCGCCAGGCTCGGGCGATGGTCGAGGATGGGCAGGTCGGCGAGGTCAGGCTGGTCCAGGTCGAATACGTCCAGGGTGGCAAGGCCGACGAGACCGACCCCGACCCCGCCGGCCGGTTGCCCTGGCGCTATGACCCGGTGCGAGGCGGACCGTCCCTGGTGATGGGCGATATCGGAAGCCACGCCCACAACCTCGTGCAATTCGTGAGTGGCCTCGAGGTGGCCGAGGTTGCGGCCGAGATCGGCCACGTGATCCCGCAACGGCCCGTCGACGACTACGGGGCTGCGATGTTGCGCTTCGCCAATGGGGCTCGAGGCAGCTTCTGGGTCACGCAGACGGCCGCCGGAGTTGAGAACGGGCTCGGGATTCGCGTCTCGGGCACCAGGGGCAGCCTGGAGTGGCACCAGGAACGGCCGACGCGGCTCACGTTCAAGCCGCTCGACGGACCCGTTCGCGTCTACACGCCGAACGGTCCCGGGACGCTTCCGGCCTGCCGCCGGGCATGCCGGATGATTGCCGGGCACCCGGAGGGCTTCCACGAAGCGTTCGCCAACGTCTACTCGGACGCGGCCGAGGCCATCGCCGCGCGGCGCTCGGGTGGCCGGCCCGACCCGCTGGCCCTGCAGTTCCCGAACGAGCGTGACGGCGCCGTCGGTGTGAAGTTCGTCGAAGCGGCCGTCGCGTCGAGCAACGCCGACGGGGAGTGGACGGACGCGAGGCTGTCGTTCGAGGACAAGCGCCCCGGCTGAGTGACCCAGCGGGGGCGCGACGGCCGTCGCCCGGAGGCCGAGCGGGAACCTACGCTTCCGCAGACCGCGGTCCCTCCGATCGCGGCCCCAGAATCTCGTCGTGGCGCTCTCTTCAGCGCCGCCCAGGCGCTGTGGCCGTACCAACACGGCGGTCAGTGGGCCGCGACGCGCCAGCTGCTACCCGCAGGTTGCTGTGAACACGCCGTCGCCAACGTCAACAGGCTGGGGAAGCTCTCCAGGGGGAGCTGGCAGGTATTTATCCATCGGCCCGGCGTACGAGACACTGTCCCCATCGATGGCGACCGCGCCGGGATTGTCGTTCAGCTTCGCAACATATTCGGTGGTGCCGTCGTCCGCGGTGACGCGCATGCTCAGGCTCCCGAACCACTGGCCATTCTGGATGCTGGCGCCCCCACCGATCGTGATCTCGTTGTCGCCGATGATGTACGAGAACGAGAACTCCTCGTCCGTCACCTTGCAGGCCACCCCACCCGGCGTGTTGAAGGTGAACTCCTGGCCGTCCACCGTTGCGGCGCCCTGACCCGGCGGCTGGCGGTTCGCTACGGCTCCGGTCGATCCCGTGCCCCCTCCGGCTGGAGTCGCGACGGCAGTTCCACCGCCACCGCCTGCGGTGCTGTCGTCGACGCTGCCGTCGGTCTCGGCGCCGCTGCCCCCGCAGGCTCCGAGGATGATCATCGAGGCGATCGGAAGCCAGAGACGCCGCATGGATACCCTCCAGGACCCCCATTGAGGCACCAACCTACCATCGGGCACAAGCCCTTGGTCCAGAGCTGGCACCTCGACGCGCCAGGCCGCGCGCCGGGCGGCACGTGTCGCCCGACCGCCATCGCGACAGCGCCGGTCAGCGAAAGACGACGACGAGGTCGTCGGGGCCCGGCCGGCCGGTCACGCACCCCCCGCGGACCTCATCGCCGTCGCGCGCCACTACCACGCCATCAGCGCTCACGATCTCGAGCGTTGGCACGAAGCGCGCCTGGAGGTCCGGCGGGAACAGGACATTGCGTCGCCCGCCCGTTTCGCTCACCAGCCACGCGATTCGCGCGTCGCTCGGGTCACCCGTCAGGTGGAAGCCCTCGAGGCCGATCCCCGCACAGACGGTACTGAAGGCCATCTCCTCCAGGGTCGGCAGGTCATAGAGCGTGATGCCTGACGGTGGCATCGGCGAGGCCGACAGCACGCTGGGCGATGGTGGTGGCGAAGCCAAGGGTGAAGGCGAAGGGAGCTGTGTACTCGGCGTTGGCGGTGGCGCGGGCGACGGGGACTCGAGGCCAACCGATGGGGAGGGTTGTGGTGCGCACGCGACAACGGTGAACACTGTCAGCCAGACCAGGAGCCGTCGCGTCATCACGATGGTAGGACGGACCTCGGCCGTCCTGTGTTCCTCGCCTGGCGAGCGGGAGGAGTGTCTTTCATGTCGCCACCGTGTCAGGCGTCCTCCTGGGCGTTCTCCCGCGACCGCCAACACTTCGGTGTGCCGCGGCATCTACTGGGCATGGAATGGATCGCGTCGGACGTGACCTTGGGCGCGGAGCTCGCGGAGCGAGCGGTGGCCGGAGACCGGGCGGCATTTGCCCGGATCGTGGCTACTCACCACGCGGACCACGTCGCGTGCCAGTGCGCCACATCCAGGGATATCCCCGGTGCGCTGTCCCAGACTCGCGTCCCGGGTTCATGGCATGCGCTTCGGCCGGGTGCCATCTCGGCGGAGCCAATCCTCGGCAGGCCGAGCCGTCGACCAAAGCTCCGCGTCCGGCGCGGTTCACGTAACCCGAGGTGACGGAAGGTTCACCACGGCTCCGACTGCCTCCGGCAGCCGATCAGTCAGATCCCCGTCGGTGATCCGGTTCGCAGGGCGGATCCCCGAATCGACAATCAGCAGCGTCCCTTGGGGACGATGGAGGAACTCGAATGCTTGCAGAATCCGCCGTCATGGCCCGCGGCCCGCGCACGAAGCGACTCCTCGGTCTGCTTGTTGCGGCATCGCTCGCGGTGCTGGCGAGATCCCGGCCGCGACCCAGGTCGCAGCCACCTCGGCGTGCGGGGATGTTCACGTCTTCACGGCCACAGTCTCCTTCCCTGCCGGCTACTGGACGGAGGGGGATCACACGCTGAGCTGGGAGGTCAAGGGTGCCTTCTCCGACACCAACGGCTTCAAGGTTGATCCCGCCGCACCGCCCTACCCGGGCGCCGTCCTGCTGACCAACAACGGGAGCGATCTCCAGCTCTTGGCGAGCGACGGAACGGAGCCCTCAGCAATCAATCCCGCTCAGCGCACGGTCGCCCGGGACATCGTCGGCAGCGACGACCTCCCGTTCCTCACCTACCTCCACAACAACTTCAGCGAGACACTGCACTGGGACACGAACGGAAGCACCTCGATGAAGTTCGGGGGCTTGAGCAGCCCCTGCATCTACGGCGGCCCGTACAAGCAGGCAGTCAACGCTGAGTGGCTGCGCGCCTATCCGCTGTTCCTCAACAGCTGACGCGAGCCATCTGCGCAGCGGCGCAGTGGCACCGATGCCCCGCCGGGGACCCGGCGGGGCATCATCGATCCCGAAGATCGTGGAGCGTCGGGATGTCGTGCAGGAAGTTCCGGGACGCCGGCCAACGACAACACCATGTTCTAGCGAAGAGCGGCTTGCGGGTCGGTGGCACATGAGACGCGCTAGCGACGGAGTGCGGCCTCAATGAGCTGGCGCGGCGGCACCCCCTCCAGCCCGTTGGGCGTGCGATAGAGGCGGCAGGGCGGCGTGTAGTCGCCCGCATCCTCGTAGGTCGGGTCGATGTCGCGCCCATCCACGCGGATGGTCGGTGAGCCCGGGGACCGATGAGCTGCGGCCACAGCTGGATCCGAGGCGTTGATCGACTCGACGGTCGTGCCAGGCGCGAGGTCGGCCCATGGCCGTGTGCCAGTCGTAGCCGTCCGGGTCCTTGGCGGGCTACAGCGGCGGGGACCGACGACCGGGCAGGCTCGAAGTCAATCGGATGTGAACGCGTCGAATGCCTTCTGGTCGACGGGGATCGACTGACCATCGCTGAGAAGCCCATCGGTGAATCGGTACAGGTAGGCCTGGTGGCTGTCATAGGTCCTGCCGTCCGGTCGAGACCCGTGAACTCGCAGGTACGCCATGACGTGGTCTCCTGAAGCGACGACGACTTCCGGCTCGGCGGTCATCGTGTCAGCGGTCGCATCCCGGATGCTCTGCATCACCCCGGCGACCTCCGCGAAGCCGCGATAGGTTCCAGCGAACGGTCCGTGCCCACGAATGATGTACGTCAGGTCTGAATGGACCAGACCTGAGCCTCCCTCGATATCGTTGCCGTTGAACGCGGCGAGGATTGCGAGCAGCGTCTCCACGTTCGTCATTGGCGTCCCTCCCCCCTCCGAAGTCAACGATTCTCGCAGTCCCTCGATCCGCAACTTTGAGCGGGTCCGGCGACGCAGATCGGCTCCGCGTCTGACCGATCCGGGGGGACGGCGAACGGCTGGCGTCGCCCGGTCACAGTCGCCTGTAATCCGGCGCTCCGGCGTATTGTCGCAAGGCCGGCATCCTCGGAGCGGGCAAGGCGAGCGGCGGCGCCCGCGAAGGACCTGCCGAGGCGGCGCGGTCAGGAGCCGTAGTCGATGACAAGCTCGGGTGGCGTATCCGTTTCGCGCGACGCGAACTTGAGCGCATCGGTCGACGTCGAAACCATGGCGAAGCTGTAGGACCCGTCACCGTCGATCGCCGACGTGACATCGAACTCGTACCAGTCGCCGCTCGCGATCGACCCGGCGTCCGTGATCGGGCTGGGGGCCAACGACGGGCGTGTCACCCACGTCAGGGAGGTCTCGTCCCATGCCGAGTCGGTGACATAGACCTCAGGTCCATTGCCGGTCGAGTTCGTCACCCAGATCCGGATCGTCGCCGACACGATCGGGGTCCCGATGCCGGCTACCTCGAAGCCGAGGTACGACTGCTTGCTTCGGCCGTTGTCACCATCCGACTCAAGGGTCGTGGCGGTACCGAAGTTGGTGGTGTCTCGTCGCTCGTCGACCAAGGTATCCGCGCTTGCAACGAACGATGCCGCCGA
This sequence comes from uncultured Chloroflexia bacterium, assembly GCA_963734935.1. Classification (GTDB taxonomy): domain Bacteria; phylum Chloroflexota; class Limnocylindria; order Limnocylindrales; family CSP1-4; genus CAIXZV01. Next base: position 367,270 of record CAVTIO010000005.1, read on the forward strand.
CGCCGTCAACACCGTCCAGCTTTGCGTGGCGGGGGTAGCGTCAGTGTTGCCCACTGCGTCGGTTGCTCGTACCGCAAAGATGTGATCCCCGTTTGCCAGCGCCGTGTACGAATGCGGGCTGGCACAGGTTTCATATGCAGCGCCGTCTAGCGAGCACGCGAACGTCGAATCCAGCTCGCTGGACACGAAGGTGAAGGTCGCACTATTGGAGTCCGTCAGGCCTGTCGGGCCGGACTGGATGGTCGTCTGAGGCGGCGTCTCGTCGGTGCCCAGGTACGTGATCTCCAGCTGCGGTCGCTCGGTGCCTTCGCGGGAGCTGAAGTCGAGACCATCGGGCGAGGTGGGAACGAGCGTGAAGCTGATAGTGCCGTTGCCGCTCACAGCGGTGGTGACGTCGTATTCGTACCAGCCTGTGGCGATGACCCCAGCCGTCGCAACGGCGGAGCCCGTGACGGTGGGCCGCGTCGTCCAGGACACGCTCTCGTCCCAGTTGGCGTCGGACATGTACACGCTCGGCCCACCATTCGTCTTCCCGGTGACCCAGATCCGGAGCAACGCCTGCTGTACGGCGCTGACGCCAGACACGGTGAACCGGAGGTTGGCTTCGGTGACGCCGCGGTTGTCCGAGGCGTCCGCGAGCAGAGTCGGGGAAGTTCCGTAGCTCTCGTCCGGGGCGGCCTCGCGGACGTGGGCGTCGGCGGTGGGTGTGAAGGCCACGGTGACCGGCGCCGTGGGTGCCGTGGTGTCGATCGTCCACGACCAGCTGGCCGGCGTCGGGTCGGTGTTGGCCGCGGCGTCGGTGGCCCGGACCGCGAACGTATGCGGGCCGTCCGCGAGCCCCGGGTACGACTGCGGGCTCGTGCACGCCGTGAACGCGGCACCGTCGAGCGCGCACGCGAACGTCGACCCAGGCTCGGTCGCGCTGAACGTGAACGCCGCATCGGCGCTGGTCGAGGGATCGTCGGGACCCGACGTGATCGTGGTGTCGGGCGGGGTCGTGTCGCCGGCCGCGGTGGTGAACGTCCAGCTGTACGGGGTCAGCGCGTTCCCGGCCAGGTCGGTGGCGCCGTCGATGGTCACCGTGTACGTCGCCCCGCTATCGAGCGCGACCGGGGGTGTGAGGGTGACCGTGCGGCTCGGGCCGTCGTACGTCACCGCGCTCGACACCGGGGCGCCGCCCAGGCTGAGCCCGACCGTGGTGTCACTGAGCGTGGCGGCGTCCATGGCCTCGTCAAAGGTGGCCGTGGCCAGGGCGTCGGTCGCCACCTCGGTGGCCCCGTCGGCGGGGCTCGTGTCGGTGACCGTGGGTGCCGTGGTGTCGATCGTCCACGACCAGCTGGCCGGCGTCGGGTCGGTGTTGGCCGCGGCGTCGGTGGCCCGGACCGCGAACGTATGCGGGCCGTCCGCGAGCCCCGGGTACGACTGCGGGCTCGTGCACGCCGTGAACGCGGCACCGTCGAGCGCGCACGCGAACGTCGACCCAGGCTCGGTCGCGCTGAACGTGAACGCCGCATCGGCGCTGGTCGAGGGATCGTCGGGACCCGACGTGATCGTGGTGTCGGGCGGGGTCGTGTCGCCGGCCGCGGTGGTGAACGTCCAGCTGTACGGGGTCAGCGCGTTCCCGGCCAGGTCGGTGGCGCCGTCGATGGTCACCGTGTACGTCGCCCCGCTATCGAGCGCGACCGGGGGTGTGAGGGTGACCGTGCGGCTCGGGCCGTCGTACGTCACCGCGCTCGACACCGGGGCGCCGCCCAGGCTGAGCCCGACCGTGGTGTCACTGAGCGTGGCGGCGTCCATGGCCTCGTCAAAGGTGGCCGTGGCCAGGGCGTCGGTCGCCACCTCGGTGGCCCCGTCGGCGGGGCTCGTGTCGGTGACCGTGGGTGCCGTGGTGTCGATCGTCCACGACCAGCTGGCCGGCGTCGGGTCGGTGTTGGCCGCGGCGTCGGTGGCCCGGACCGCGAACGTATGCGGGCCGTCCGCGAGCCCCGGGTACGACTGCGGGCTCGTGCACGCCGTGAACGCGGCACCGTCGAGCGCGCACGCGAACGTCGACCCAGGCTCGGTCGCGCTGAACGTGAACGCCGCATCGGCGCTGGTCGAGGGATCGTCGGGACCCGACGTGATCGTGGTGTCGGGCGGGGTCGTGTCGCCGGCCGCGGTGGTGAACGTCCAGCTGTACGGGGTCAGCGCGTTCCCGGCCAGGTCGGTGGCGCCGTCGATGGTCACCGTGTACGTCGCCCCGCTATCGAGCGCGACCGGGGGTGTGAGGGTGACCGTGCGGCTCGGGCCGTCGTACGTCACCGCGCTCGACACCGGGGCGCCGCCCAGGCTGAGCCCGACCGTGGTGTCACTGAGCGTGGCGGCGTCCATGGCCTCGTCAAAGGTGGCCGTGGCCAGGGCGTCGGTCGCCACCTCGGTGGCCCCGTCGGCGGGGCTCGTGTCGGTGACCGTGGGTGCCGTGGTGTCGATCGTCCACGACCAGCTGGCCGGCGTCGGGTCGGTGTTGGCCGCGGCGTCGGTGGCCCGGACCGCGAACGTATGCGGGCCGTCCGCGAGCCCCGGGTACGACTGCGGGCTCGTGCACGCCGTGAACGCGGCACCGTCGAGCGCGCACGCGAACGTCGACCCAGGCTCGGTCGCGCTGAACGTGAACGCCGCATCGGCGCTGGTCGAGGGATCGTCGGGACCCGACGTGATCGTGGTGTCGGGCGGGGTCGTGTCGCCGGCCGCGGTGGTGAACGTCCAGCTGTACGGGGTCAGCGCGTTCCCGGCCAGGTCGGTGGCGCCGTCGATGGTCACCGTGTACGTCGCCCCGCTATCGAGCGCGACCGGGGGTGTGAGGGTGACCGTGCGGCTCGGGCCGTCGTACGTCACCGCGCTCGACACCGGGGCGCCGCCCAGGCTGAGCCCGACCGTGGTGTCACTGAGCGTGGCGGCGTCCATGGCCTCGTCAAAGGTGGCCGTGGCCAGGGCGTCGGTCGCCACCTCGGTGGCCCCGTCGGCGGGGCTCGTGTCGGTGACCGTGGGTGCCGTGGTGTCGATCGTCCACGACCAGCTGGCCGGCGTCGGGTCGGTGTTGGCCGCGGCGTCGGTGGCCCGGACCGCGAACGTATGCGGGCCGTCCGCGAGCCCCGGGTACGACTGCGGGCTCGTGCACGCCGTGAACGCGGCACCGTCGAGCGCGCACGCGAACGTCGACCCAGGCTCGGTCGCGCTGAACGTGAACGCCGCATCGGCGCTGGTCGAGGGATCGTCGGGACCCGACGTGATCGTGGTGTCGGGCGGGGTCGTGTCGCCGGCCGGCGCGTCATGGCATGTGCCGCTCCCGCTGTCGAGCGTAGTGCCCGTCGTGCTGATGAAGTCCCACGAATAGGTGCCGCTCCCGAGCGTCAGCGAGACGACGCCGAAGGCCGTGTCCAGCCGAACCTCGCTGTTTGGCACGGGGGTGCCGAACGGATACAGGGAACGACCACCGGTCCCGATGACCATCTGCCGCAGGCCGTAATCGGTATCAAGCGTGCCGTCTGGCCGTTGTGGCGCGAAGCGCTCGTAGTTGTGCTCGTGCCCGGAGAGCACGAGCTCGGCACCGCCGTCGTACAGCGCCTCGACGAGAGCCTGGGTGCTGGAGTCGCCACCGTGCACGCTCCCGCTCGACCACCGCGGTGTGTGCCAGTAGGCCACCGTGCACGAGGCGGCACTGGCCTCGAGGTCAGCCTTGAGCCACTGCTCCTGCGGCGACCCGACGTCGCACCCGCCGACCTTGTCGCAGTTGGAGTTCAGCGCGATCAGGTGCCAGCCGCCGAGGTCGTAGGAATACCAACCCTCGCCCAGTGTCCCGGCAGCGGACCCGAAGTAGTCGAAGTACCCCGACGCCGTCCCGCTCAGATCGCAGTCCGTGCCCCTGTCGGTGAAATACTCGTGGTTACCGACCGACGGTCGCGTGATTGGCTTCAGCCGGCCCCAGCTCGGGTCGTACCCGAGGGCGAACTCGGTGGCGCTGCCGCACTCGTACTGGGTGTCACCGAGCGGAAGAACAGCGTCGTATGCGCCATCAAGCAGCAGGTCGGAGGTTGCCATCTGCTGGCAGTCCGTCGTCCCCACGCGATCGCACGCGATATCGCCAGCGGCCGCGATCGTGAAGTCGGAAGGTACGAGCGTGACCGTGATCGGCAGGTCGGCCGACGGTGCCGACTCGCTGCTCGAGGCGTCGACGGCCACGGCGGCGATGACGTGTGAGCCATCGACGAGCCCGTTCACGACCGTCGCCCATCCGTCGTTGGCACCGACGGCGGTCGATGAGCGTTCGGTCCCGTCGACGAGCAGGCGCACTCGGCTGGCGCCGGGCGCGCTCCCGCGCACCGTGAACGTCCGGGTGGTCACGGTCACCCCGGTGGTGGGCTCCAGGATCTCGGGGCTGGCCAGACCTCCCGTACCGGCGGACTCGCGTGCCCCGTGATCGGGGGCAGACCCGCTGTAGGCGCTGGGCGGCAGATCGAGCACTGTCTCGCCGCCGAAGGTGTACGAGGCCACGCCGGCGTCGATCGCCGGACTGCCGGAGCCCAGGCTGTAGTCGGTGCCCAGGAGCGGGTCGGCGTACTGCGTCGTCGCTGGGTCGATGTTGGAGCTGGCAGCGTCCGTGCCGTTATCCCAGAAGGTGCTGTAGGCAAGCAGGCTGGAGCCGTCGACACCCTTGGCACCGATCGAGCTCGAGCCGGCGAAGATGTTGTTGAGGCCGATGATGTTGTCGCCACCGCTCAGCGCATGGTCGTTGCCGGAGAACGTGTTGTTGAACAGGTTGATCCGATCGAGCAGGCTCGCTGCGCGGTAGTCCTCGCCCGACTGCCCGTTGTCCATCAGGCCGATGCCCGCGCGGCCGTTGTCGACGAACAGGTTGCGGTCGATCGTGAAGGTGCGATCAGACAGCCCCGGAAGGTCGATGATCTGGATGCCATCCTGGCCGTTGCCGCTGAGCTCGTTGTCCAGGATCTGAATGTTCACCGGCGTCGACGTGTCGGACAGGCGGACCTCGATCCCGTCCTCGTGGTTGTTTCGCAGGATGTTCTGCGCGAAGACGCCTCCGGCGGCGCCGTCGAGGTCGAAGCCATCGTCGGTGCCCAGCTCGATTAGGTTGTACCGGCACTCACAGATCGAGAGGGCGCCGCCAAGGGGATCCAGGTCCACGCCGTCGTCGAAGCCAACGATGTGGAGGTTGAGCAGGCGAGCGCTACCCTCGACGCGGATGCCGTCGACAATGTCGGTGGTCCCCTTGACGAGCTTGAGCCCCACGATGCTCGGGCCGGCTCCGGTGGTGTTCTGGATCGTGATCGCATCCTGGCTGCCGTCCGTGTCGATCACGGTCGATTCGATGGCGGAGGGGTCGCCCGACTCGTAGAACCGGGAAGCAAGCGTGATCGTCTTGCCCGAGATCGTCACGCTCTCGTGATACGTGCCCGGGGCGACGATGATCACGTCGTCGTCGACGGCTGCATCGATGGCCGCCTGGATGGTCGGCTGATCCGCAGGCACGCGGATCGCCGCGCTCGGCTCGGGATCCGTGATCGTGAAGTCCGCGCCATATGCGGTGCCGCCGGCCGTCGTTACCGATACCGGTCCGGAGGTGGCCGTCCCGGGCACGGTGGCCGTCAGCTGCGCGCTGGAAACGACGGTGTACGGGGCCGGAGTCCCGTTGAAGGCGACCGCCGTGGCGCCGGCGAGGTCGCTGCCATCGATCGTGACGAGCGTCCCGGGCGGGCCGATCGCAGGCGAGATTGCGCTGATCATCGGGGGTGCGGGCGGGGCGCCGCTGTAGGCCACGTGGAGAAGCGGCGCACCGGACGGGTCGCCGTCGTATGCCTCGGCCCATCGGGTGCCGCTACCCGTGATGATGAATGCCGCAGCATTGCCCGACGTCCAGCCCGGTCGATCGATGAGCTCCTGAAGGATCGAGACGAGCGGCGGCGTGCGCTGCTCCGCGCCCGCTGCCCCGACGGTTGGCCAGCCTGGAGGGCCCCATGCCACAGACGAGCCCGTCCGTGGCCGCGCCCGGATGCTCCCGGTCGTTGCCGTGAACGCGGCCGCGTCGTCCGTGGCGTCCCCCTCGATGACGAGCGACGCCGTCGCGGTCGATGCCTCATCGACCTGGAACTGGATCCACGCGTCGCTGATGGTGCTGCCGGCAGGCACCGTCAGCGCCGGGAAGCGCAGCCCGACCGCCTGGTTGCCGCGCCCGGAGTCATCGACAAGCTCGAGGTCGCTGCTATCCAGGTTGACCTCGCCGTTCTGCCACTCCTCCGCATCATCGGTGGTCGAGGTGATCCGAATATCGAGCTCGGAGACCACGTCGCCCGGCGACACCACGTTCCACCCGGCATGCGCGGGCGACGGGTCGACCTCACCTGCCGGATCGCGAGCCGCAACGTCGAACGTGTGCGCGCCGAGGCTCAGCCCCGAATAGGTCGCGGGTGACGTGCAGGACGCGGCCGGCGCCCCATCCAGGGAGCACTCGAAGGTCGAGCCGGGAATGCTCGACACGAAGCTGAAGGTCGCCGAGTCGACCGCGACATCCCCTGACGGTCCGGAGGTGATCGTGGTCTCGGGAGGCCCGCTGGGCGCGCCGAGCGTGAACGCGTTGTGCAGGTAGTACCGCGTGTGGTCGTCGCTGGCGATCGCCACCAGCCCGGTCGAGGAGTCCAGCGCCTGCTTCGTCGAGGTGATGTTATTGACGTTCAGATCGATGCCGCTCTCGATGAATGGCGTCCCGAGGCCGGGAGCGAAGTCGATGTTGTCGAGCGAAGTCTGCTTGTAGTAGATCGTTCCGCCGCTGCAGCAGGGCGACGACGCAAACCAGTACAGCTGCCGGTTCTCCTGGTCGATAAGCACCAGCGGTCGCGTGTGGTTCTCGGCGACGGTCGCCACCGTGTGGCGCTGCCAGCTCCCGTTGCCGTCCAGTACAAGGAGCAGCATCAGCGGGGCGCCGGAGGCGTTGAGCGACGTCTTCGTCGCCGCGTAGACACGCCCGTCCGCATCCGCCTGGAGCGACTTGAGGTTCATGTGGTCATCGGCGTATTCGGGCATCTGGACCGCCGGGTTGACCGTCCATTGATCAGGAGCCGCTCCGTCGACGTGGATCGCGAAGTACATCGTCGAGTCGTTCTGGTTGCTCCACATCACGCCGATCTTCCCGTCGTAGGCGACCACGGCGGAGATGTCGTCGGACGAAAGCGTGTCGGCCCCATCGACCGGGATGACGTACGGTGTCGCCCAGGTCTGGTCGTTCGTCGTCGTGTGCGTTACGTAGGCGGCGTTGGAGCGCGTGTACGTGAACCAGAGCGTTCCGGTCGTGTCCTTGTCGAACACGCCGGCTTCCATGCCGCCGTCCACCACGGTGACCGGGAAGCCGGGATCCATGACGTAGCCGCCGGATGGCATGTAGCTGAACCGCCGCAACTGGGCGGAGTCGGCGCTGTCCGATCCCGTTCCCGCCCCGACGGTGTAAAGGGCCGTGCCGTCCCAGAGCGCGTCGAGCTGTGCCGAGCTGCGGGTATCCAGCTCGACGCCCGTGTCGCTCCACTCCTGCGTACCCCAGTCGAGGACATGGATGGTGAATGCGCGGGCGGACGTGCTGTACAGGGCGCCCCACCACTTGCCGTCAGCGACCCAGAGCTTGCTCTGCGGCTTCTGCCCGGTGGGTGCGGATACGCTCGAGCCATACGAGAAATCGCGGTAGCCGACATCGGTCGGCACCGCGGCGACGGGCGCGGAAAGCGGTAGCACGAGGATCGCCGCGACTCCCATGGCCACAGCGATCCGCGTCGTCCGGCGGCTGATGGCGCAACCCCTCCGTAGCGCGAACCTCCACCTACCCTACCCAGTCACCGCAACAAGGCAACGGACCAATGTCCCGTTCGGTGGCGCTGGGCGCACCACGCCGGAGACGTCCGGCAGGGTGCGCCGCTCGGCGCCGCTTCCGGAATCTCGGACGACGGGACGTCTGAAGCTTGGAGCGGCCGCCGGGACGACTGCGACCAAGGGCAGGGGAAGCTGACGCCCGCGCGCCGGACGACCTCGTCGAGCCGCTTACGCCGCGCGAGCGTGAGGTGCTCGGCTACATGGCATCGGGCTCGACCAACCGGCGGATCGGCGAGGCCCTGTTCATCAGCGAGAAGGCGGTCGGCGTTCACGTGTCCAACCTGATGGGCAAGCTGGGCGCCGCCAACCGCGCGGAGGCCGCGCACGTCGGCGATCGGTTGGGGCTAATGGGATCGACGGAGCAGGCCTGACACCTGACAGCTGACCGCGAGGGCCTAAAGCCAACCGACCACCAAGCCTCGCGGCGCAGCCTCGATGAGCTTGCGTGGGGGCACGCCGCGCAGGCCACGCGGCGTCCGGTACAGCCGACCGCGGGGCGTTCAGTCGCCCGGGCGGCCGGCGGGCCAGATCGGAGTCGTCCAAGTGCTGCTGCACGCTTGGTAGCACAGCCGCCAGCCGGGCGTCATTGAATGACCATCACATGGCGGCCAGCCGCTCGCAATCACGCCCGCTAGGAGTCAGGCGAGCTCGATCGGAACCTGAATGTCGTGGCCCGGGTGACCCCGCTCCCGGCGAGCGATCCGGCAGGCACTCATGGTGCCGTCACGACCGGCCGGCCCGGTGTTGGGCGACGCGGAACCGGTCCACGCTGACGTCATCGCGACGTACACTCCCGGCCACCATGGACGAGCGCTTGCCCGCACGACGCCTCATCGCCCGTGACGCGGAAGTTCAGACCGTCCACGACCTGGTTGGCCTCGGGGGCCAGCCGCTGGTCACGCTGACCGGGGCCGGTGGCACTGGCAAGACGTCGATCGCCTTGACGGTCGCGGCGCAACTCGGCAACGAGACTCCCGACGGTGTATGGATCGTCGACCTGATCGCCGAGACGGACTCGACATCCCTTGCCCACGCATGCTGCATGGCGATCGGACTGGCCGACCAGGATCGCGAACCGGCGGAGGTCCTTGCGCACCACCTGGAGGCGCGACAGGCGCTTCTTGTACTCGACAACTGCGAGCATCTGGCGGCAGGGGTCGCTGACCTGACCGAGGTGCTGCTCGCCCGATGCCCGTACCTTCGCGTGCTCGCGACCAGCCGGACGCCACTGGGCGCGGCGGGCGAGGTCGTGTTCGCAGTCCCGCCGCTCGCCGTTCCGTCACTGCGGGCCGCGCCGCAGACGATCGCGAACTCACCCAGCGTCCAGCTGTTCGTGGCGAGGGCACGTGCGGCGGCGTCCACCTTCGAGCTCAGCCCTGACAACGCGGCGGATGTCGCCGCGATCTGCCGCCGGCTCGCGGGCCTGCCGCTGGCCATCGAGCTCGCCGCTGGTTGGGTCACCACGCTGACGCCCCACGAGATAGCGGAAAGACTCCCGCTTCGGGACCTCGGCTCGCCGCGACGGCGGGGAGGCGCGGCACACCAGCAGACGATGCAGGCGACCCTCGATTGGAGCCTGGCGCTGCTCGGCGAGGCGGAGCGGGTCCTGTTCCGCCGCCTCGCTGTGTTCGCCGATGGATGGACGCTCGATGCCTGCGCTGGAGTGGTCGGTCCGATCGCGGACGACGAGTCCTCGATCGCGGGGCTCCTGCGCTCCCTCGTGGACCACTCGCTCGTGGTTGCCGAGACCGGCGCCGCCGCAAGCCGGTATCGACTCCTGGAGCCGATCCGCGAGCATGCACGTGCCCAGCTGGAGGCCGCGGGCGAGCATGCCGACTGTTCGCTCGCGCATGCTCGCCTCTACCTCGGCCTCGTCGCACAGCGTGCTCACCCATTCCCGCACCTGACCCCGGCGGAGGCCGACCGGATCGCCGCGGTGCACGACAACTGCCTGGCCGCGCTGCGTTGGGCCGGATCGGCCGGGCGCGCCGACCTGGTCGGCGGCCTCGTGTCCGCCATGATGGATTTCTGGCGATCGCGCGGCTTTCTGCGGCTGGGGATCCCGCAGCTTCGCGCCGCCCTGGCGCTGACCGGTCTCGAGCCCGCCCAGCGTGCCCCGATCCTGCTGCTGCTCACCAACCTCGAGACGCTTGCCGGCGGGCTCGCCAGTGCCGATGCACATGCCCGGGAGGGTCTCGCGCTGTTCACGGCCGCGGGTCTCACGCGTGGACGGCGGATCGCACTGGGGATGATGGGCGATGTCGCCGCAGAACGGGGGGAGCTGGCAACCGCCCTGGAGCGGTACGAGGAGGCGCGGGCACTGATCGAGCCGGACGGGAGCGAGACCTCCTGGGCGTTCTATTACGCCAACACCGGCTCCTTTCTCCTGCGGGCGGGGCGTCCCGCCGAGGCGCGGGATCGGTTGGAGCAGGCGCGACGCCGATTCGAGGCGCTGCCGCCGGTCTGGTACTCGGGTCGCGTCCTGGGCCAGCTCGGCCGACTGGCTCGTGCAGGCGGAGACGTCGACGAGGCGGACCGGTTGCTGCGCGATGGCCTGGCCTGGCTTGGCCAGTACGGGTCCGTCCTGGAGGCGATCCCGATCCTCGAGGAGCTCGCCCGCCTTGCGCTGGATCGTGGCGACCCGGAGCGAGCCGCCACCCTCTTCGCCGCTGCAGTCGGTCTCCGGGATGACGAGGGAATCAGCCTGAGCGCGGACGCGGCGCAGCAGCTCGGTGCCGATCTGGATCGCACTCGTGCCGAACTGCCTCGTCGCCGCTTCGCCCACGCATGGGCGGCCGGGCGAGAGCTGACGCTGGCCGCAGCGCTGGATCTGGTGGCGAAGCCCGAGGTCGCGTCCGTGGCCGCCCGACGTCTCGGGCGGGCGCCGCGCGGCTCGCAGCTGACGCCACGCGAGCAGGAGGTCGCCCGGCTGGTCGCCCAGGGGCTGACCAACTCGGAGGCGGCGGAACAGCTCGCCATCGCCACCGGGACCGTCCGCATCCACGTCGAACGGATCCTGTCCAAGCTCGGCCTGACGTCACGGGTCCAGATCGCGACATGGGTCGTTGGCAGCCGCCGGAGCGGGACGCCACTGGCTCGACACGCGGTGGACCCGCGCACCGTCCGGATGCCGGCCGAGACGAGCGACGCGGAGCTCCAGGGCACGCGGGGACGCGACGCGCCCTCCGTGTCTGTCGAGTGACAGACGACCGGTCGCACGGCAAGCCCTACCTTCCGCCCAGCAGGGTCGCACCGGAACCCGCAAGGACAGCGGCCCTCTCGACCGGGTAGACGGCGAGGTGAACCGGGCCGTGCGCGGGCGCACGGGCGCATCATCGGCCGTTGCGGCTCGCATAGGGAGTGAATTGTCGTGATGCGTGTCCGTCGTCCCCTGGTGACACTGTCGATCGCCATCGCACTGGCCCTGTCGATGCTCGGCTGGTCCGGTGCGGCACCAGCACCGGCGGCCGCGACCTCCGACTTCGATCCCGCCAGCTGTGGCCCCTACTGGGCTGTGTGGACGCAGACCGGGGACCAATTGGATCCACCGGACCAGGTCATACCCCGCGATGAGCCGTCGACGGCCCAGTCCGGCCCGCTCTATCTCGACGTACACACCCCTCTATCGGGCCCATCGGGGTGGAAGTTCCGCCTCTACTCCGGGCCGAGCCACGCGAAGTCGTTCGACCTCAGCGAGAGCGGGATGGTCGACTATGAGCCCGAGGACGGCTACCTGGGAGCTGATTCGTTCGAGTACGTGCTGCAGTCAGGGCTCCTGTGCACCAGTACCGCGACCGTGGTGCTCGCCGCGCCAACCCGGCCACGGCCTGTCAACGACGTCGTCAACGTATGGGCAGGCGAGGTGTACGACCCGCTCGACGTGTGCGGGCTGAGCGGCTGCGGCGTCCTGGCCAACGACCTCGGCCCGGCCGCGACGATCTTTCGCTACAAGAAGGTCAATGAGTACGGCTCTGCATACACCGATAGCGGACAATATCTCAAGACTGAGCACGGCGAGGCGAAGTTGGCCGCGAACGGGCACCTCACCTATACCCCTGACACCGGCTTCGTCGGCGAGGATGCGTTCTATTACATTTCCTGGTCGGTGCCCGCCCACCTCTTGTCGATCGGTAGCGTGCCCGCCCTGGACGGCGCCACGCTGGATCCGTTCAAGCTCAAGCCGCTATCACCGTTTGCGAAGGTCACCCTGAACGTCATGGCGCCGCCAACCGTCCGGGCTCGCGACGACGGCCCGATCGAGGTGACCGAGGATACTCCGCAGGTGATCAACGCCCAGACCCTGCTCGCGAACGACAGCGGTCTGTTCAGCGTTCTGGCGATCAATTCTGCCGCCAACGGCGTTCAACTAGAGCGCACACCCCACGCCACGCTCCGCATCACCTGGACCTCACCCACCGGCTGCACCTTCATCATCTGCTTCGACCTCCAGGTGGCCTCGGTAACCTACGAGCCCGACCTGGATTTCAACGGCCACGACGAATTCCAGTACACCACTAGTGCCGGCTCAGCAAAGGTGGTGCTCGACGTCCAGCCGGTTGAGGACCCGCCCGTCGTGAATGGCGAGACCGCAACGACCAAGGAAGACACGGCGGTCACCCTCGATCTGACGGCCAACGACACGGATCCGGACGGCAACCTCGACCCGTCCTCGGCGCGCGCCGATCCGTGCACGATCCACATCTGCTTGTATCTGACATCGCACGGCAGCTGGATCTTCAACGGCGACGGGACGGTCACGTTCACGCCGGATCCAGAGTTCACGGGGCCGACGGGGCTTGACTACCTGGTGAGCGACACGGCCGGCAACACCGCCATTGGCAAGGTCCGCATGACCGTCCTGCCGGACGCGGCCGTGGACGACGTCTATGCGGCGATCGAGGACACGCCGCTCGTCGTCCCTGCCCCCGGTGTCCTGGCAAACGACGACCCGCCCGCGTCGGGCCCGGCCTCTGCCACGCTCGCATCCCAGCCGGAGCATGGGTCGGTGACCCTGGCACCCGACGGATCGTTCGACTACACGCCGGCTCCCAACTTCGCCGGCACCGACACGTTCACGTACGTCGGGCCGGACGGCGACACCGGCGATGTGCGCCTCGACGTGGCGCCGGTGAACGATGCGCCGGTCGTGGTGCTCAACGGGACCTGCGACGTGGACGCCCAGGCGCAAGGGATCATCTGCATCGGCGACTTCGATGACCGGTACGTGGACGAGGGTCAGGCGGTCCAGCTGCGCGGGTCCGTTGAGGACGTGGAGCTCTCGCCGGGCGCGATCACGATCGACTGGGGGGACGGGACCTCCGACACGATCGACTACCCGTGTAGCCCGGATAGCTGCCTCGAGAGCGAGCCAGCGTGGTACAACGCATGCGGCCTGTTTGGCGAGTGTGGCGACCGGCTGTTCTTCGAGCGTAGCCATGTCTACGTGGACGGCCCGGCCGGCCGCAGCCCCGCGTTCGCGATCAGCGCGGTGGCCACGGAGACGAACGGACCGTCGTCGAGCGCGGCGACCGGCTATGCGAAGGTCAACAACCTGCCCCCGTCCCTGACGCTCGCGGCGAGCTGTACATCGTCCGGAGTCATCTTCTGTAGCGGTGTCTTCTCCGCCCTGGACGTGGGCGTCGGACAGGACGTCACGCTCCGCGGCCGCGTCACCGACCCCGGCATCGAACCCGTTGCCATCGTGGTCGACTGGGGCGACGGCACCACGTCGACCATCGAGGCGGACTGCTCGACGGCCGGTGCGCCGTGCCCGTCGGAGCCCCTGCAGTCGTCGTTCGCCTGCCTGTTCAACGAGGCGGGCTGCGGCTACTTCTCGGCGACGCATCTCTACGCCGGCGTGTCAGGTGCGGGTGGTTTCCATATCGGCGTCGAGGCAACGGACGCCGACGGCGAGTCGGATACCACCGGGACCGTCGCCCACGTCATCGACCCGCCGCCGGTGGTCACGGGTTTCTCCGTCACGACCGACGAGGACACGGCAGTTGGCATCGACCTCGCGCCGCACGCGACCGATACGGTGACCGCCCCGGGCGACCTCGGAATCACTGCCCTCACCGACCCGGCACATGGTGGCCTGACCGGCGCTGGCTCGAGCCTCAGCTATCAGCCCGACGGCGACTACTCGGGGAGCGACGAGTTCGACTTCCAGGCGTGTGACGAGCTCGACCAGTGCGCGAGCGCGACGGTCACCATTACCGTGAACCCGGTCAACGACCCGCCGCACGCCGTTGACGACGCGGCGACCACGGACGAGGACGTCCCGGTGACGCTTGCCATCGCCGACCTGATCGGCAACGACAGCGACGTCGACAACACGCTGGCAGCGAACGGATTCTCCATCGCCGCAGGTCCCTCCCATGGCGCGGTGACGGACGTCGCGGGCGGCGTTCGCTACACGCCCGATGCCGACTGGTCAGGGTCGGACAGCTTCGACTACGAGATTTGCGACGCGGCCGGCGGCTGTGCGACGGCGACCGTCATGGTCAACGTCAATCCCGTCAACGATGCCCCCCTGGTGCACGTGAGCGGCCCGGGGTCGGTCTCCGAGGGCTCCGTGGCCGAGTACTCGTTCACCGTCAGCGACGTGGACCCCGGCGACACGTTCGATGTCGTCACTGACTCGCCCTCGTGCGACGGCGGCACCCTGGTCTCCGGCTCGCTCCAGGTCGAGTCGCACGGCGGCTCGTTCCATTGTTCGTTCGCCGATGGACCCGCGAGCGAGTCCGTCAGCGTGACGGTGGCCGATGCCGCCGGCACTCCCGACGACGACGCCACCACCACGGTCGTCAACAACGTTTCGCCATCGGTGACGATCCAGTCGCTGGCCGCCGGCCAGGCCTTCGTGCCGGTCGAGTTCGAGCTCACGCTGGAGGCGACATTCACCGACCCGGGCGACGACACGCACTCGGCGACCGTGGAGTGGGGCGACGGCTCGACCAGCCGTCTCGCTTCAGTCGCCCGAAGCGGCTTCAGCGCCTCCCACGCCTACGACGACCCTGACACGTACGAGATCACCGTGACCGTCACCGACAGCGACGGATCCGACGACGTGGTCCGGACCACGGTGGAGGTCGTCGACACGGAGCAGGCCATCGGTGGGGCCGCCGACCAGCTCGCCGGTCTGCTCAGCGGCTCGTCCGCGGACACGGCAGTCCTTCTCCAGGATGCGATCGACGATCTCGTCGGGTCGAACGATGGCACGGCCACCAACGGCGCGCTGGACCATCTTCTCGGCGGTGACCCCTTGACCGCGGTGAACAAGCTGTACGCGGCCGAGCAGGCACTCGACGCCATCGCGGACGTCGACGTGGATGCCCAGCAGGGGATCGTGGCGCAGATCGCCCGGGTGGTCACGGTGCAGACGGTCCAGGCGGCGACAGCCGCCATCGGCTGTGATCCGACGAGCGCGAAGACGTGCTCGCGCGGCGAGCGCAAGACGGTCGGATCCATGGAGGGCTGGATCGAGACCGGCGATGGCTCGTTTGCGGAGGCGGACTATCCCGGCGCGGTCTACAACTACCTGAAGGCGGTGAAGACGGCGGCACCGCTGCTGTAGCCTCGTCGCGGCGTGGCGGTCGTCGCTCGCCGGTTTCGGCCTCGCGGAGCATCGTGCCGGTCTCGTCAACTAGCTCGCCTCGACGCCGACTCCGATCGGACAGGCGACACCGGTGGCCGTGTGGCAATCGTAGCCGTCCGGGTTCTTGGCGGGCGAAGGTACGACGCTCGCGAGCTTCGCCGCTGGACTGCGCAAGACGTGGGCCGAATGTCATTGACGCCACGGTGTAGCCTGCGTCGACGCTGTTGGATGCGAGAGGGAGTCAGACACATGCTCGATGACGATCGGATGAGAGCTGTCGCGGACGGCTATACCGCGGCTTGGAACTCCGGATCAGCCGAGGCCGTCGCGGAGTTCTACGCCCCTGATGGCCGGATTGTCATCAACCGCGGCGAGCCCTGGGATGGGCGTGCAGGCGTCGCGCAGATGGCGGCTGGCTTCTATGCCGACGTCCCTGACCTGAGGCTCGTCTGCGACGGATTGCGCGTCGCTGGGGATCACGTCGTCTACCTGTGGACGTTCACAGGGACCCACTCGTCGAGCGGGAATCCGCTGCGAGTCGTCGGGTGGGAGGAATGGGACGTGGACACGGACCTCCTCGTGAAGTCGTCGCGCGGCTGGTTCGACGCTGACGACTACGCGCGACAGGCCGCAGGAGCATGACCGCGGCGCCCGAGCTCAGGCGGCAGCCCCGTCGCCGCGGGGCGGAGCACTGGGCCCGGAAGCCTGGGCGCTCAGGCTGATGCGTCGACTCCCAGCCCGATCGGGCATGCCACGCCCGTCGCCGTGTGGCAATCGTAGCCGTCCGGGTTTCTCGCGAGATACTGCTGGTGGTAGTCCTCGGCGAAGTACAACGCCGGGGCCTCGCGGATCTCGGTCGTGATCGGCCCGTAGCCGGCCTTCGCCAGCTCCGGTGCGTAGCGGTCGCGGGACTCGAGGGTGGTCGCGAGCTGCTCGGCGCCATGCGTGAACACAGCCGACCGGTACTGGGTACCCACGTCGTTGCCCTGCCGGTAGCCCTGGGTCGGATCGTGTGACTCCCAGAACACCTTGAGCAGCTGCTCATACGTGACCTCGGACGGATCGAACACGACGCGAACGACCTCGGCATGCCCGGTGTGGCCGGTGCACGTCTCCTGGTAGGTGGGGTTGGGCGTCGCGCCACCCTGGTAGCCGACAGCGGTCACCCAGACACCCGGGATCGACCAGAACTTCTTCTCGGCACCCCAGAAGCAGCCCATGCCGAAGTCGGCGACCTCGAACCCATCGGGGTAGGGGGGTGTCAGCGAGCGGCCGTTCACGAAGTGGGCGCCGGGCTGGACGATCGCATCGGCACGGCCGGCCAGGACCTCGTCGGGCCGGGGCATCGATGGCTTGCGGAACAGGAATTGCATGGGACCTCCGATGACCTGCAGTCTACGCACGCTCGATGACCGTGCCGTGACGCCGGGTCGAACGCACGGTGGAACGGTCCCCGTCGCGTCGCCTGGAGTCCCGCGACTACGCCTCGCGCAGGTTCGCCGACGGACGCTCTCGCTCGGCGTCGTCGGCCGCGAAGAAGGGCAACCCGCGCCAACCGAGCACGCCGGCCAGCAGGTTGGCCGGGACCTGCGCAATCCGCGTGTTGTAGCGATAGACCTGATCGTTGTAGAGCTCACGCCGGTCGGCGATCAGGTTCTCGAGCCGCGCGATCTCGTCCTGCAGCGCCGCGACGTTGCCCGCCGACTTGACCTCCGGGTAGCGCTCCACGACGGCGAACAGGTGACGCACGGCGGATGAGGTCGCCTCGGCAGTCTCGGCCTGGCGGGGGATCGAGTCATGATCCGAATACTCCGCGCGGCGCTCGGTCACCTCGGTCAGCACATCCTGCTCCCAGGCCATCACGTCGCGCACGGCCTCGACCAGGTTGGGCAGCTCGTCGTAGCGCTGCTTGAGCGCGACGTCGACGTTCGCCCAGGCCTTCGAGATGCGGTTGTGGAGCGCGATGATCTGGTTGTAGGTCGTGATCGCAAGGAACGTGATGATGACGACGACCAGGAGCACGGCGAAGGAGGCGGCGAGTTGCTCGGGTGTCATGACCCGGCCATCATCGGGCACGGACGGTCCGTTCGTCGGGCCACCGCGGCAGACGCTCGACGCCCGAACCCTCGCGATGGACTCACCGCGCAGCCAGGACCATCGCACCCACCACGGCGGATCCGATTGCGAGCAGCGCCCCGAGCAATCCGACCAGGAACTGGCCCTGGGCCCGTGCGGCGGCCTCCGATGGCGATCCCGCGGCGACCAGGAGGGGCACGTCGGGTGCGGACGCGAGGACCAGCTCGTCGGGGCCGATGTCAAAGGTCTGCTCGGCGCGCGTCGCCTCGTCGCGGGTCGCGAGCGTGGGTCGGGCAACTCCCGGGTCGAGCTCGGGCGCGCGGACGGGGCGGCCGACCCCGAAGCCAGGGATGGCGGCATTGCCCCACGCGGCCTCCGGGGTCAGCAACGTGCCGCGCGCCCGGGCGGCAGCCACCTCTGCGGCGACGGTCGGATCCGCAAGCCCCGTAAGCGGGTCGTCGTAGCGGTCCAGTCGGTCGGCGCCCGACGGGTCCTCGAGCCGGGAGAATGGACGAGCCGCCCCGAGGACGGTGACGACTTCACCCGGCTCGAGCCGCGCCTCGCGGTAGCGGCGTCGGTTGCTGGAGGTATCGGGGCGCCCGAAGTCTGCGAGATCGAGCGTTGGATCGGGCCGCTTCACCGTGAGCAGTGCCGCGATCGCCGCCTCCCGATCGATTGGAGCGTCGCCCGCGACCATGGTCTCGCGCCGCGGCGCGAGACCTGGAGGCGGATCGCCGAACACGTCGCTCTGCTGATCGAACGTGGTCGGGGCGTCGACTCGCGCGCCATGGAGAAACACCCTGATGGAGCCGCTCGCGTCGCGTACTCGGAAGCCAACCCCGCGCTCCTCGTCGAGCAGCCCGACGTCATCGCTGTCGCCCGAGGTGATCTGTGCCCGATACCAGACGCACTCCCGCGCCTGAAGAGGGGAGACGAGCAGGACCTCTGCGGACGCGATCGTCCCCGTGACCCGGACCTCACCGGCGGCCAGCGTGGCGATGTGCGACGTGGAGGTATCGGAGATCCTGCCGGCCGATCGATAGCCGCCGAAACCGCGCCACAGCAACAGCAGCCCGAACCCGATCCCCGCCGCGCACAGGGCAAGCGTGGCCACGGAGTCGCCGCTCATCGACGGATCCCCGGTGGGACGCCATGACCCTCCGTCGCGATCAGCCGGCGTCTCCCGGCGGGGTTCGGCGGAGCGCGGCGACGATGAGCCCGACCCCCAGCACGACCAAGATGATCGGCCATGCCAGGCTCCAGTCAATCTGGATGTAGCGACCGACAAGGAACCAGATGCCGATCACGATCAGGACGGCACCGAGGATGATCCCGGCGCCGCGACCTCCATTTGGCCCAGGACCACCCGTCGCGGGCCGAGGTGGCGTTGCCCAGGCACCTGGCGTCGTGCCCGGTCCCGGCGGCGGGCTCCAGCCGCCGGCCTCGGTGGGGCTGCCGGCCGACCCGGGATCCCCGCTATCGGACGGGCTCGCGGCGGCCCCACTCCAGCCGTCACCCCATCCGCCCGCGGCGGCAGCCGGCGGGCGCTGCGGTACCCATCCAGGTGGCGGCAGCTGGACCACGATCATCATCACGATGTAGACCAGGATGAAGATCCCACCGGAGAAGATCGCCAGCAGCACCCAGCCGACCCGCACCAGAGAGGGGTCGAGGTTGAGCCAGACGGCCATCCCACCGGCCACGCCGGCGATCACACGGTCGGTCGGAGATCGATACAGACGGTCAGTCACAGCCGGCCTCCGGGTTCAGGGTGATCGAGCCGAGGTTGGCGCTGGCTGTGAGCTCGATCCGGTTGGCGCTCAGGCCGGGAACCTGGTTGCTCCACACGTCGCCGTCCTTCGTCAGGCCCTGGGAGCCGAAGTTCTCGGTGCCCAGGGAGGTCGAGGCCTGGATCCGCAGCGCGACCCCATCGGGGACGCAGACGTTGATCGCGCCGGCATTGGCCGACAGGTTCGCGGTGAGGACGCCCTCGGGTGCCGGCAGCGAGATACCCAGCGACCCGGCGTTGACGCTCGCGATCACGGATGTCGTGCCGATGGCGCCCGACAGGTCGACATGCGCGTCGCCGGCATTCACCGAGACGTCCATGCCGGTCACATGTGCCTCACCGAGCTGCAACCTGGCCGACCCGGCGTTGACGGTCGTTGACAATGTGGTCGATGGGTCGCGCGGGAGAGTGATGTCCAGCGATGCGCCGCCCGCAGCGTTGAAGCCCCCGCGTGCCGGCCAGCGGACCGACAGCCGCTCGGCGGACGCATCGATCCTGGGCGACGTGCCGTCCCCCGAGGTCCCGGCCGCCCGCCAGTCGCTGCCGGCGCTCGCCGTCGCGGTGACCTTTCCGCAGCTCACGTCGATGGTCACGTTTGCGCTCGTCCCGAGCGTCCCGGTCTGTTCGGGGTACGGCTGGCCCCCACCGATCCCCGCCCCGAACCCGCAGCTGCCGACCCCGGCAACCGGCCCGAAGCCGACCGCGAGGATGCTGCCGACCATCAGACCGAAAGTGACGGCGACCAACAGGCCGCCGACGGCTGCTGCCGCGGTGCGCTGCAGCAGGAGCCCGAGGCCGATCCCGATCAGGATCAGCGGCCAGAGCCCCCAGGCAAGCCGGACCGTGGATTCGTCGATCAGGTTGGCCCGGACCGCGAGCGGCACGAGCCCGACCACGATGAAGAAGACCCCCCAGCCGAGCACACGCCGATTGACCCGCACGCGCATCCTCCCGACCGTGATCCGACCACGTTGCTGGCAAAGCCTGGCGGTTCGGGAACGACCGCTGGCGGTCGCTACCAGGCTGGACCCACGTCTGGTCGGTCCGGCACATCATCGCCGACCACCACAAGCCGGCACAGGGACATCCGACATGATCCGGGCTGCCGATCGGCTTCAGCCGTGTCGCGGACGTATGGCAACGCCGGCCGGGAGGACCGCCATTCGCTAGCCTTCTGACTAGACGACATGTGCGGGCCGCTGGATGTCGGAGGGTTGATGCAGACAACTGCGGGCGATGCCAGGAGTGGGATGGGGGAGAGCCGGTTCCGCGCGGTGCTGTTCGATCTCGACGGAGTGCTCGTTGACTCCGAGCCGTGGTGGAACGATGTTCGAAAGGCCTTTGCGGCCGCCCACGATCGGCCCTGGACCGACGACGATCAACGCGCGGTGATGGGAGCGAACTCCCGGCAGTGGGCGATCACGATGCGCCGACGCCTCGACCTGCCCCAGCTCACCGAGGACGAGATCCAGGACGCCGTCGTGAGCGCGATGGTGGACCGCTACCACACGCGACCGGTGCCGATCATCGAGGGTGCCGCCGAGACGGTGCGCAGGATCGCGCGGCGTTGGCCGGTCGCGATCGCGTCATCGGGCCACCGCGCGGTGATCGATGCCGCCATCGATGCGCTCGGGCTCCGGGGCGCGTTCGGGGCTGTGGTCTCGTCCGACGAGGTGTCCAACGGCAAGCCGGCACCGGACGTCTATCGCCGCGCGGCCGAGCTGTTGGCGGTTCCCGAGGCCAGCTGTCTGGTGGTCGAGGACTCGATCAACGGCGTACGAGCGGGGAAGGGCGCGGGGATGTCTGTCGTCCTGGTCCCGATCGAGAGCGTGCCGCCGCCGCGGGAGGCCTGGACTCTCGCCGATTCGGTTGTCGATCGTCTCGCCGATCTGGACCCTGACGCGATCGGTCGCACGGGCGGATCGCGAGGCGCCTGATCCGACGCGATCCGCGATCCGCGCATCGCGTCGGCCGCCTATGGCATCCTGCATGGCAGCACCGGGCAGCCCGCGATGCACCATCGCAACCGCGAGCCCGGCGGACATGGAGAACGCGTGGGAGCGACCGGCCTCTCGACCGATGCCGCCGAGTACCGTACCCGGCTGCTCGAACAGCCCGACCCGCAGATCGACGCCTGGGCCGCTGAGCTGATGCGCGACGTCGCCATCCGTCGTGGCGTGGTCCGCGTCGTGGATGACCTTTGCCGCGCGGCCCGTCTGAGCGAGACTGAATTCGAACGGGTGTTCACATCTGGCGGTGGCCCAGCCGCCTCGATCGGGCGGGACGCCGATGGTCACCTGATCGTGCCGGCGATCGCGCTGTGGGCGCTGGTGCCCGGGATCCGCTCGCAGATCGATGACGGCCGCGACCGCCTGGTGGACTACCTCGTGGCCAACTTCGACGAGCTCGTCTACGTCTGAGCCGCGGCCACGTTCGATCGTGGCGATCGGGGATCGGGCTCGGCGCGCGGTTCGGCTGGTGCATCCGTTCCCCTCGATCCTCGACGGCGCGGTGGTCGGGCTGGTGGCGCTCGTTGCCGGGGCCACGGGCGGGGTTGCCGTGTTGCTCGGCCTCTCGATGACCTTCCTTCAGTTCTCGATCGGCACGCTCAACGACATCGTCGACGCGCCGTCCGACGCTGGCCTCAAGCCGGGCAAGCCGATCCCCGACCGGATCGTTCCGGTTCGGTTGGCGTGGGTGGCTGCCGCGGTGAGCGCAGCCCTCGGGCTCGTGCTCTCCATGATCGGGGGTCCGTGGCTGCTGCTCCTGGCCGTCATCGGATTGGTGATCGGGGCCTGGTACGACCTGCAGGCCAAGGGCTCGACGCTGTCCTGGCTGCCGTTCGCGATCGGGATCCCGCTGCTTCCCGTGTACGGCTGGTATGGCGCGACCGGTTCGCTCCCGGCCGTGTTCGTGGTCCTGGTCCCGGCGGCGGCCAACGCGGGGACGGCCCTGGCAATCGCGAACTCGTCGGTCGATGCCGAGCGAGACGAGCAGGCACATCGCTTGTCGATCGCGCTGGCACTGGGCCCTCGTCGCGCCGGAGTGGTCGTGCTCGCCTTGCAGCTCGTCGTCGCATCCCTGGCGATCGGCACCACGCTCATCCTCCAGGTTCCGCCGGGGTGGGTGCTCATGGTCGTTCTCGCGGCCGGTGTCCCCGTGACCGGCGCCATCGTCGGCCTGGTCGCCGCCAGGCGCACGGGTGCCGCCCTGCGTGAGCTGGCGTGGGAGGTCCAGGCCGTCGGCACGGGTCTGCTGGCCGTCGCCTGGCTCGCGGCGCTGAGCGCCGCCGAGCGCCCGATCACCGGCTAGCTGACCTGCTGGTGCACGGATGCGCCCCCGCTCGTAGGGGGTGCCGGACCGGAAGGTACCCCTAACGCCGGTCGCCGGCCGGTCGTTATCGTTGGTGTACGACAGCAACCACCTGAATCTGAGGATGCACGTTGACTGAGCTAATTCGTCGCTTCCGGGGGCTCGGCGTCGCGATCGTTGTGCTGGCCATGTCCGCCGGCGTGGTGTTCGCCTCCGCCCCGCCGTTCGCGCCGGCGTCGTCTGACACGAACCCGGCCGCCAATGCCAACAGCGACCAGGAGGATGCCTCCGAGGAGCCGAGCGAGGACCCCACCGAGTCGCCGTCGGATGACCCCTCCGAGGAGCCGAGCGAGGACCCCACCGAGGACTCCACGGCATCGGCACCCGCCGCCGCGGCACCCACGGCCGAGGCCGATGCAACTGGTGCTCCTGAAGACACCCACGGGGCACTGGTCTCGGCTGCTGCCCATATGGACCTTCCGGAAGGCTTTGCCAACCGCGGCGCGTTCGTATCCTGCGTGGCTCACATGAAGGATGGCACGCTGGCAACCGTCGTCCTCGCGGACGTCACGCCCGACCTGTGCGCGACCATCAAGGCCACACCGCCCGGGAAGGCCACATCCGAAGCGGCCAAGACCAAGGCCCAGGAGAAGGCCACAGCCGGCAAGGCCAAGGGTCAGGACAAAGCAGCCGCCGCCAAGGCCAAGCACCAGCACTGAGCAGAGTCACGGCCCCGGGTTGATCCCGTGGAGCCAGCTGAATCGACGAAGCCGGCGCGACCGCGCCGGCTTCCGTGCATCTTGCCTGTGGCGCGACAGCCGGGTCGAGGGGACGGGCCGTCTGGGGCCGGTCCCGTCAGTCCTCCTGGCGCGAGATCCGTCCCTCGGGCCGGACGACAGCGATCGCGTTCTCGAGCCGGAGCTTGGCGATCGTCAGGTACTTCGCGAGGTTCGCCCGGTCGATTGCCCCGATCGCGTCGATGACGTCGGGCGTCCGCAGCACGCCCAGGAGCTCCTCGACCGCCTCATTGAGCTGCTGCTTCGCCGCGACGAGGCTGTCGTCGTTGATCGCCGCGGCAGCCGCAGGCCGGTTCTCCCAGTCAGCTTCATCGGCGGTGGGAATGTCGGCACCTGATGCCGCGACTTCGTCACTCCGAGCCCCGTCCAGGACCGCGGGGACGCGTGGCGGACGACCCTCGATTCGCTCGCGAAGCTTGACCAGCGATAGCTCGTTCCGGGCCACCTGGCCGGCCAGCCTCTTGCGTTTGCGCGGGTCCTCGACCTTCATCAGCTCGTAGGCGTGGGACAGGGTGTCCTTGCGTACGGACACCAGCTCACGGATCTCTGGCGGCGCGTCCGCGAGGCGCAACCGATTCTCGAGGTAGCCCTTGTCCTTGCCCAGCTTCTCGGCCAGCTTGCGGATGCTGTAGCCGTGGTCCCGCACCATTCGGTCGTACATCGACGCCTCGTCGAGCGGCGAGATGTCCTCTCGTTGCAGGTTCTCGATGATCGAGATCTCGAGCGCGGTGTCGTCGTCGATATCCTCGACGAGCGCAGGAATGGTGCTGTGCCCCGCGATCCTCGACGCCCGCCAGCGCCGCTCACCCGCGATGAGCTGATAGCGACCAGCGTCGGTTGGGCGAACGAGGATTGGCTGTAGCACGCCGTGCTCACGGATCGAGGCAGCCAGCTCCTCGAGCGACGCCTCGTCGAGCGCCAGGCGAGGCTGCTCCGGGTTGGGATCGATGTGGTCGACCTCGATCACCTTGACGCCGGTCGACCGACGACCGGGATCGGGTGACAGGAGGCTGACGATGGCGGGGGAGAGCTCTCGCTCCTCGGACAGCCGCCGGACGGCTGCCGCTCGGAAATCACGCCTGGTCAAGTTCGATCACCTCCCTGGCAAGCTCACGATAGGCGCGGGCGGCTTCTGATGACCCCGCATAGGACGTGATCGGCCGCCCCGCGAGCGGCGCCTCACCGAGCTTCACCGTCGTGCGGATGATCGTTCCGAACACGTGGTGGTCGCCGACCACACGGAGCTCGTCGAGCATGTCCTTGGCGAGATTCGTCCGACCGTCATAGAACGTCGGCAGCAGGCCGAGGATTCGCAGGTCGCGGTTGAGCTTGAGTCGGATCGCGTTGATGACCTTGACCAGGTTGTTCAGGCCCTTCATCGCATAGAACTGCGTCTGGACCGGGATGATGACGCCGCTCGCGGCGACCAGTCCGTTGACGGTCAGGAGGCCCAGGTTGGGCGGGCAGTCGATCAGCACGTAGTCGTAGGTGCTCACGGTGTCGCGCATCGCCTCGTGCAGGATCGACTCGCGACCAAGTGCCGTGAACAGCTCGCCCTCGGTGCTTGCGAGGTCGATGTGCGCGGGAGCCACGTCGATTCCGGACGTCTCCGTCGCCAGGATGATCTCGGGCAGCGTGGCTCGGCCATCTGCGAGCACGTCTGCCATGGAGCGTTCGATGAGGTTCAGGTTGATGCCGACGCCAGCCGTGAGGTTTGCCTGCGGGTCCATGTCGATCAGCAGCACGCGGTACCCGTCCTCTGCCAGCGCACCCGCAAGGTTGATCGCGGTGGTCGTCTTCCCGACGCCTCCCTTCTGGTTGGCAATCGCGATCACGTGGGTCAAGGGAGATTCACCTCGAGCTGGGTCGCCTGGTCGGCTGGGAGTGTGGTGAATGCTACCTCGCGACGGGGGTGACCGGTCATCGAGGTTGTCCACACCAAACGCGAGTTGTGCACCGTTCTGTGGATATCCCTGTCGCCGCACGCGTCGGTCCGGGTGACCCGGCGGCGTCTCCCCATCATCGACAACGACGCGATATCGCGCAGGCGACGTGGGGCTCCCATCGGAGCCTGCGGTCGGTAGGAGCGCGGTCGATGGGTGCGGGTTGGCACGGAATCCGTCGGTGCCGAGCGCTTGTCGGCCTATGATTGCGCGGTGAGGGCTGCGCAGCTCGCCGTAGTGGCGTCTTTGCGTACAGACAGCCGTCACGTCACCCGGCTGCGTCAGCGGCCTTCACGCCCGGAGGGAGCGCACGACGTGTCGACCAGCGCGGATCGCATCGCCCGCCTTGAGCAACTGCGCGCAGAGTCCCTCGAGGGTGGGGGACGGGTGCGCGTCGAACGCCAGCACGCCTGGGGCAAGCTCACGGCACGTGAGCGGCTCGACCTCCTCCTCGATCCTGGGTCGTTCGTCGAGCTTGATGCGTTCGTCACGAATCGCGCAACCGAGGTCGGCCTCGACCGGCAGCGGTTCCTGGGCGACGGTGTCGTCACGGGCCATGGAACCGTGGATGGTCGCCTGGTGTTCGTGTTCAGCCAGGACTTCACGGTTTTCGGTGGCTCGTTGTCCGAGGCCTATGCGGAGAAGATCTGCAAGATCATGGACCTCGCGATGAAGGTGGGCGCGCCCGTCATCGGGCTCAATGATTCCGGTGGCGCGCGGATCCAGGAGGGCGTCGCCTCGCTCGGCGGCTACGCGGACATCTTCCTGCGCAACGTCCTCGCCTCCGGAGTGGTGCCGCAGATCTCGGTCATCCTCGGGCCGTGTGCGGGCGGCGCCGTCTACTCGCCGGCGATGACAGACTTCACGGTCATGGTCGAGGGAACCAGCTACATGTTCGTGACCGGCCCAAACGTGGTGAAGGCCGTGACGCACGAGGCAATTGACTCCGAAGCCCTCGGGGGCGCCGCCGTCCACACCGGTCGCAGCGGGGTCGCGCATCTCGCCGCAAAGGACGAGGCCGAGGCGATGGACCAGGTCCGACATCTCCTCTCGCACCTGCCGCAGAACAACGTTGCCGACCCCCCGGTCGTCACGACGGACGATCCGTCCGATCGCATGGACCCGACGCTCGACGCGATCGTCCCCGACGAGCCGTCACGGCCCTATGACATGCACGATGTCCTTCGACGTGTGGTCGACGACGGAGCGTTCCTTGAGATCCAGCCGCACTGGGCGGGGAACATCCTGGTCGGGTTCGCACGGCTTGGCGGACGGCCGGTCGGCATCGTCGCCCAGCAGCCGGCGGTGCTGGCCGGGGCCCTGGACATCGACGCATCCGTCAAGGCGGCGCGGTTCGTCCGCACATGCGATGCCTTCAACGTTCCGCTCGTCACGTTCGTCGATGTGCCCGGATTCCTGCCCGGCGTGGCCCAGGAGCACGGCGGCATCATTCGCCATGGCGCCAAGCTCCTGTACGCGTATTGCGAGGCCACCGTGCCGAAGGTGACCGTGATCACCCGCAAGGCCTACGGCGGTGCCTATGACGTCATGAGCAGCAAGCACATCCGTGGTGACATGAACTTTGCATGGCCCACAGCGGAGATCGCGGTGATGGGTGCGGAGGGCGCAGTGAACATCATCTTCAAGGATGCGATCGCCGCTGCCGATGACCCGACCGAGGAGCGCGCCCGCCTTGTCGCGGAGTACGAGGCCGAGTTCTCGAACCCCTACATCGCCGCGGGCCGCGGCTACGTCGACGAGGTGATCCTCCCGCGCGAGACCCGCCCGCGGCTCATCCGCTCGCTCGAGGTCCTTGCCGACAAGCGTGATACGAACCCCAGGAAGAAGCATGGCAACATCCCCCTCTGATCGTTCGCCGACGGCGGTGCTGTCCGTGCGCAAAGACGACGCCGACGATCGCGGACGAGGGCGGGTCTCGTGAGGGCCGCATCGTTCAGTCGAGTGCTGGTTGCCAACCGCGGAGAGATCGCGGTCCGGATCATCCGAGCGTGTCACGAGCTGGGTCTCGAGGCCGTCGCGGTCTACAGCGAGACCGACGCGAAGGCCGGCCATGTCCGGATGGCCGATTCGGCGGTGCAGATCGGTCCGTCCGCCGCCTCCGAGAGCTATCTGCGAATCGATGCCGTGGTCGCGGCGGCCCTGGAGTCGGGCGCCGGGGCGATCCATCCGGGGTACGGCTTCCTGGCCGAGCGGGCAGACTTTGCCCGGGCAGTCGAGGACGCCGGGCTCACGTTCGTGGGGCCATCGTCCGCGACCATCGAGGCGCTGGGCGACAAGCTCCACGCACGCCGGCTGGCGGCGACCGTGGACGTTCCGTCGGTGCCCGGAACCGTGGAGCCCGCGCCGGTCGATCGGCCGGACCAGATCGCAGACATCGCAGCAACCGCCGAGCGCATCGGGTATCCGCTGCTCGTCAAGGCTGCGGCCGGGGGAGGTGGGCGCGGGATGCGCCGGGTCGAGCGCGCGGATCAGCTGCCCGCGGCGTTGGTGGCCGGATCGAGCGAGGCAGCCTCCGCGTTCGGGGACGGGTCGGTATACCTCGAGCGCGAGATCCTGCCGGCGCGCCACGTGGAGGTGCAGCTGCTCGCCGATGCGCACGGCCATGTCGTTGCGCTCGGCGAGCGGGACTGCTCGCTCCAGCGGCGCCACCAGAAGCTTGTCGAGGAGGCGCCTGCGCCGGGCCTGACCGAGGCAGAGCGTCGATCGCTCCACGCGCTGGCCGTCCGGATGGGGGAGGCGGCCGGGCTTCGAAATGCCGCCACCTGTGAGTTCCTGCTGGACACCGACGGCGCGTTCTGGTTCCTGGAGGTCAACACGCGGCTCCAGGTGGAGCACGGCGTCACCGAGCTGGTCGCCGGCGTGGACATCGTCGCCGAGCAGCTGCGGATTGCTGCCGGCGAGCCGCTGAGCGCGGCGGTGCTGGCCGCGGCCGACCGAGCCGCGACGCCCGGGAGCCATGCGATCGAGGTCCGGATTGCGGCGGAGGACCCGTCTCGCGCGTTCGCGCCGACTCCGGGCGAGATTGGTCGGTGGGTCATGCCCGCCGGGCCTGGCGTCCGCGTCGACACCGCAATCGAGAGCGGCGATCGAGTCCCGCCCGAATACGACAACCTGATCGCCAAGGTGATGGTCCATGCACCCGACCGGCCAGCCGCGATCGATCGTCTCCGGCGTGCGCTCGATGAGACAGAGATCGGGGGCGTGCAGACCACGCTGCCCTTTCACCGCGCCGTGGCGCGGGCCGAGACGTTCCGAGACGCACAGCTGTCGACGGGTTGGGTGGACGAGCACTGGGACGGCGAAGCCGCACGCCGGGCCGCGGCGCACCGCGCGATGTTGTCGGCGGCCGTGGCGGCGATGGCCGGGCCCTCGGCTGCAGGCTCGTCGCAGGAAGCCGTCAACGTGAGCCTTGATGGGGCCTCGGCAGGGTCGGCCTCGACCGCGGGTCATCGGTGGCGCGGGGGTGCGCGGGCGGAGGCCGTCGACCGATGGCCGATCTGATGCGTCGACGTGAGGACGGTGCCGCCGACGATAGGGCGAACAGCCTCGCCGCCGAGGACGGGGCGACCAGCATCTCCGCCGACGATGGGGCGGGCGACCAGGGAGGGCAGCATGTCGTCCCGGACCCGCGGGCGGTTCGTGCACGGCTCGGCCCGCTGTCGGCATTCGGGGATGAGCCGCCGATCTCGCTGAGCCCGATCCCGGAGCCGCTCCGCCCGACCAACCCGTCGTCTGGGACCGGGCCGCTCGGGGGGACCGTGGTGGATGCGGCGCGGCCGCCAGAGATCGTCCTTGCGCAAAGACAGCTCTTGCTTGACGGCGAGCCCACGGAGCTCGACCTGATGTCGGATGGACACGGTCGGCATCGGCTGCTGGAGCGAGGCGAGGTACGCCGGGTCATCCTCGGTCCGGTCCGGATGGTCGACGGTGGTCGCCGCCGGCGCGAGGTCCTGGTCGATGGCTTCCGGTTCGAGGTGGACGTCGAGTCAGAGCGGATCGCATCGTTGCGCGAGCGCGCGGAGAGAGGGAGGGCCGCGAGCGCGCACAGCGGCCCACTGGAGATCCGGGCCATCATCCCGGGCCGCGTCGTCTCGATCGCGATCGCTGCAGGCGACTCCGTCGTCGCCGGCGAGCAGCTGCTGGTCGTCGAGGCAATGAAGATGCAGAACGAGCTCCGAGCCCCTCGCGACGGTATGGTTGAGCGGCTGGTCGTGGGACCGGGGGAGACTATCGAGGTCGGCGACCTGCTGGTCGTCATCAGCTGACCGGAGGCCGTGATGAGCGACGGGGAGAGGGGGGAAGGAGCGGTCGATCGCTGGCGGGCGACGACGCGGGCGAAGGCGGTCAGTGCTGCCCCGGAGCGACGCGGGCAATTCGTCACGACCTCGGAGATCCCGATCCGGGATGTCTACACCGAGGCCGATCGCGCTGGAGCAGATCCGGACGTGGACCTCGGCCTCCCGGGTGAGTTCCCGTTCACCCGTGGCGTTCAGCCGACCATGTACCGCTCCCGCCTCTGGACGATGCGCCAGTACGCGGGGTTCGCCACCGCGGCCGAGACCAACGAGCGGTTCCGGTACCTGCTGTCACAGGGCCAGACCGGGTTGTCGGTGGCGTTCGATCTGCCGACCCAGATGGGCTACGACTCCGACGCCCCGGAGGCCGATGGGGAGGTCGGGCGGGTCGGGGTGCCGGTCTCCTCGCTGGCGGACATGGAGGTGCTGTTCTCGGACATCCCGCTGGGTGACGTCAGCACCTCGATGACCATCAATGCCACGGCGCCCATCCTGCTCGCCCTGTACGTGGCTGCTGCCGGCCGCCAGGGGGTCGACCGCTCGGCAGTGTCCGGGACCACGCAGAACGACATTCTGAAGGAGTACATCGCGCGCGGAACCTGGATCTACGCGCCGCGGGCGTCCATGCGCCTGGTGACCGACGTGTTCGAGTTCGCGTCGCGAGAGCTGCCGCGCTGGAACACGATCAGCATCTCCGGATACCACATGCGTGAGGCAGGGGCGACGGCGGCGCAGGAGCTCGCCTTCACTCTCGCCGACGGGATCGCCTACGTCCAGGCCGCCATTGACCGCGGGCTGGCGGTCGATGATGTTGCGCCCCGGCTGTCGTTCTTCTTCGCCGCCTGGTCGGAGCTGTTCGAGGAGATCGCCAAGTTCCGGGCCGCACGCCGGATGTGGGCGCGGATCATGCGGGACCGCTTCGGGGCACGCAACCCGAGGTCGATGATGTGCCGGTTTCACACGCAGACCGCCGGTTCATCGCTGACCGCGCAGTCGATCGACAACAACGTCGTCCGGACCACGGTCCAGGCGCTCGCGGCCATCCTCGGTGGGACGCAGAGCCTGCACACCAACTCGCGCGATGAGGCCCTGGCGCTGCCGACGGCCGAGGCCGCGCGGCTGGCGCTTCGGACCCAGCAGATCCTGGCCCATGAAGCAGGTGTGACCGAGACGCCGGACCCGCTGGCTGGCAGCTGGTTCGTCGAAAGCCTGACCGATGAGCTCGAGGCTGCGGCCTCCGGATATCTCGACGAGATCGAGGCGCAGGGCGGCACGCTGGCGTCGATCGAGAATGGCTTCCAGCAGCGCCAGATCCAGGAGTCCGCCTACAGGGTGCAGCGCGAGGTCGAGCGTGGAGATCGGGTGGTGGTGGGGGTCAACCGGTTCCGGGACGATGATCAGGGCACCGGTCCGGCCCTTCAGCGGATCGATCCGGAGGGGGAGCGGCGCCAGGTGGACGGGGTCAGGCGGGTTCGTCACGAGCGCGACGCAGCGGCCTGGGAGGCAGCGCTGCGACGTCTCGGTGACGAGGCGATGGGCGATGGGAACCTGATGCCCGCGATCATCGAGGCAGTCGACGCGTACGCGACGGTGGGCGAGATCTCCGACCGCCTTCGCGCTGCCTGGGGGGTGCATCGCGAGCTGATCACGGTCTGACGGGCGAGAGTTGGGCATATGCCCAAATTGGCCCAAGGGCCGACGTCATGGCCGGCGATCGCGGTTGCGGGGTCACGCCCGTGGAACGAACTGGTGGCCAGGCGCGTGTCGCGGTATGGTCGCCGAGCGTCACATGGCGTGTTGGCAGGCAGGGATGCTGGAGGACGAGGTGAGCGCGGATCAAGCGCGCAACGTGGTGCAGGGACCTTCGCGCGTCCACCATGTCGCGGTCGTCGTGCGCTCCATCGAGGCCAGCCTCGACCTGTACCGCGACCTGCTCGGCCTCGAGCTCGAAAGCATCGTGGACATCGCATCGGATGGTGTCCGGATCGCGTTCCTGGGGGTGGGGGAGTCGAAGGTGGAGCTGGTTGAGCCCACCGATCCGGGCACGGGGGTCGCTCGCTTTCTGGAGAGCCGCGGCGAGGGCTTCCACCACGTCTGCCTCGAGGTCGCAAACCTCGCCGAGGAGCTCACCCGCCTGGCGATCGATGGCGTGGAGCTGATCGACTCGGCCCCCCGGCGCGGCGCTGAAGGCCCGGTGGCCTTCCTCCACCCGCGTTCGTGCTTTGGCGTCCTGGTCGAGCTGATCGAGGCACCGGGCGGACCTGCCTGGCAGTCGCTCGGATACCCGGGCGCCTGACGATCGGTCAGCGGGGAACGTCGCGACCACTGGACCGCCCTGGGAGTCGCTCGCGTGGGCGGGTGGGCCGCTAGGACCGGGTCGCCGTCACCAGGAACAGCGGATAGGCGCGCTCCTCACGCATGACCTCCGAGGCCGGCCGGAACGCGACATCCTGGAACCCCGCTGCCTCGAGGCTGGCCTGCAGGTCGTCACGCTCGAAGCCGTGCAGCACCGGCCCCGGGGGATCCGTGTGGAACGTGCCGTCCTCGGCCTCGAGGTCGACCAGCGCGATCTGCCCGCCCCTGACCAGGAGCGTTGCCATCGCCTCGATCGCGGCCGTCGTGTCGAGGACGTGATGCAACGCCATCATGCTCACGATCAGGTCGAACCGATCCTCGGGCACGGCGTCCTCGGCGATTGTGAACGGGAGCGTCCGTGCCCCCGGGTGGGCGCCGGTCGCGATCTTGGCGTCGGCCACCTCGAGCATGCCGCCCGAGGCGTCGGTCAGCACGACCTCGGCGACGTGGGGCAGCAACGAGAGCCCCAGGAGGCCAGTCCCCGCGCCAAGCTCCAGGACCCGTGTCGTGGGCGAGGGTCGAACCGTGTCGAGGATCAGCGCGGCGATCGCGCGGGACCGTTCGATGTGCTCGGGCGTGTCCCAGTCACGGGCGCGCTCGTCGAAGGTGACCATCTCCAGGGGCCTCAGAACAACCAGGCAAAGACGACGTCGGGTGCGTGGTCCGCGCGGCGGGCAAATCCGACGATCCGTCCCGCGAGGTCACGGATCCAGGGCTTCTCCTCGCGCGGCAGCAGCCCAAGCTCTTCCTCGAGCAGCCCGATCCACCGACCGGCAAGGGCGCCGGTGAGCTCGTCGGGGACCTGCGCTACCGCATCGATCCAGTCAGGGTCGACACGCTCCACGACCCGCTCGACGGTCGCTCCCGACTCCTCAAGCTCGGTTCGAGCGTCGAGGAAGTCCACGGGCGCCTCGCTGTCGGTCACTGACCGGACGGCCTCGGAGAACAGGTCGAGCCAGGTCGGGTCCAGGCCACCGCCGAGTGACAGGTGAGCGACGAAGCGGTCGCTGTCGTCGAACGCGGCCAGGTCGTCGATGGAGAGGGCCAGGACGATGTCGCGCACGTCGCCCGCGACGAGGTCCATGAGACTGCCCATAGGCGCCGAAGCGCCGAACCTCCTTCCTCACCGCGGCCATCAGGCCGCGTCGATCAGCCAGTCTACGACCTGCTCAGCCGCGCGAGCAGCCTGGCAGGACCGCTATCCCCCAGCGTTCATCAGCCGCGGTAGCCGGCATCCCGCAACAGGGCGGGCAGCTCGGTCGGGGAGCCGGCGACGCGGAAGCCTGCTGCCTCGAGCGCGTCGACCTTCGACGAGGCCGTGCCGCGTCCGCCGGAGATGATCGCGCCCGCATGGCCCATGCGCTTGCCTTCCGGGGCCGTGCGGCCGGCGATGAACGCCACCTTGGGCACGTCCGCCATGTGCTCGGCGGCCCACGCCGCGGCCTCCTCCTCAGCCGATCCGCCGATCTCGCCGATCAGCACCAACGCGTCGGTCTCGGGATCCTCGGCAAACAGCTCCAGCACGTCGCGGAACTGGGTGCCGATGACCGGGTCGCCGCCGATGCCGACGCAGGTCGATTGGCCAAGGCCGGCATCGGTCATCGCCTGGACCGCCTCGTAGGTCAGCGTGCCCGAGCGGGAGACAACACCCACGCGGCCATCGCGGTGGATCGAGCCCGGGATGATCCCCACCTTGGCTCTTCCCGGCGAGGTCGCGCCCGGGCAGTTGGGGCCGATCAGCCGCGCACCTGCGAGTCGGACGGCCTCGACGACGGGGATCATGTCCAGCGCCGGGATGCCCTCGGTGATGCAGAAGATCGTCTCGATCCCGGCGGCCACGGCCTCGAGCACCGCGTCCGGCGCACCGGCGGCGGGGACGAAGATGCACGAGGTGTTGGCGCCGGTCTCGCGTACCGCCTCGTCCACGGTGTCGAACACGGGCACCTGGCCGTCGAGCGCGGTCTGGCCACCCTTGCCGGGTGTCATGCCGGCGACGATCGGCGTGCCGTACTCGAGCATCGCGCGGCTGTGGAACTCACCCTCCCGCCCGGTGATCCCCTGGACGACGAGGCGAGTGTCGCGACCGATCAGGATGCTCACGCCGTCACCCCCTTTGCCGCCGCCACGGCCCTGGCCGCCGCCTGGTCGAGGCTGGTCGCGGTCACGAAGCTCGCGGCCTCGAGCAGCTCCGATGCCTCGGCAGCGTTGGTGCCGACGATGCGGACGACCATCGGGACCTCCCGCTTCTGCTGGGCCCTGGCCTCGATCAGCCCGTGGGCGACCTCGTCACCGCGCGTGATGCCGCCGAAGATGTTGACCAGGATCGCCTTGACGTTGGGATCTGCCAGGATCAGCCGCATCGCGGCCGCGACCCGGTCGGACTTGGCGCCGCCGCCGATGTCGAGGAAGTTGGCGGGTTCGCCGCCGGCGCGCTTCACGAGGTCCATCGTGGTCATCGCGAGGCCGGCGCCGTTGACCATGCACCCGATGTCGCCGTCGAGCTTGATGAACGTCAGGTCGTAGCGACGCGCCTCGATGTCGGTGGGATCCTCCGCGTCAAGGTCACGCAGCTCCTCGAGCTGCGGGTGGCGTGCGAGCGCCGAGTCGTCGAGCGTCATCTTGGCGTCGAGGCAGACCAGCCGCTCGACCGGTGTGCCGTCCGCGTTGTGCTCCCGGATGACCGCCAGCGGATTGATCTCGACCAGGTCAGCGTCGTTGGCGATCATCGCCCGGAGCAGGCCCTTGGCGATCGCCGCGCCGGCCTTCCATTGACCGCCGAAACCGATCTTGAACGCGAGCTCGCGAGCCGCGTAGTCGGGCAGACCCAGCAGCGGGTCGGTGTGCTCGTAGACGATCGCCTCGGGGTTGTTGGCCGCCACCTGCTCGATCTCGACGCCGCCCTCGGCCGAGCCGATGAACATCAGGCGCCGGGTGGCGCGGTCGAGCATCACCGACAGGTAGTACTCCTTGACGATCTCGGCGGCCGGACCAACGAGCAGACGGCGGACCGGAAGGCCCTTGATCTCGAGGGCCAGGATCTCGGCCGCGACGTCCTCTGCCTCGTCGGCCGAGCCGGCCAGCTTCACCCCGCCGGCCTTGCCGCGGCCCCCGGTCAGGACCTGAGCCTTGATCACGACCTTGCCGGTGGCATTGGCAGGATCGGCGAGGAACCGGACGGCGGCAGCACGGGCCTGGGTGGGTGTCCGGGCGACCTCCCAGGCTGGGACGGGGAGTCCCTGGGCGACGAGCAGCGACTTGGCGTCGGCTTCGTGGATCTTCACGCGACGAGCAAGACCTCCGGGGGGAGCGCATATGGGCGGGAGTCGATCATAGCCCCCTCATCGGCCGGCGCCGGAGCTGGCCCGGCGAACCGGCGCGATATTGGGCGAAATGGCCCACCGCCACCGGGCCGAGCGTCCGCTCGTGGGCGCCGGCGCGCCGCTAGAATGGCGCCATGCCCCACCGAGTCACCCTCATCCCCGGCGACGGCATCGGCCCGGAGCTGGCGGAGGCAACCCGCCGTGTCCTCGACGCCTCGGGCGTCGACTTCGAATGGGAGGTCCAGGAAGCCGGAGTGGCGGTCATGGCCGAGTTCGGCACGCCGCTTCCCGAGCACGTGATCGAGTCGATCCGCCGCAACCGTGTCGCGATCAAGGGCCCCGTCACCACGCCCGTCGGGTCGGGCTTCCGGAGCGTCAACGTCGCGCTCCGCCAGACCCTCGGCCTGTATGCGAACCTCCGACCGGCACGCTCGATCAAGGGCCTGACCACCCGCTACGAGGACGTCGATCTCGTGATCGTGCGCGAGAACACCGAGGACCTCTACGCGGGCATCGAGCACATGGTCGGCGACGACGCCGCCGAGAGCATCAAGATCATCACCCGCAAGGCTTCCGAGCGGATCGCCCGGTTCGCGTTCGAATACGCGATCGCCAATGGCCGCCACAAGGTCACGGCCGTGCACAAGGCCAACATCATGAAGTTCTCGGACGGCCTGTTCCTCGAGAGCTGTCGGACGGTCGCCGGGGACTACGACGGCCGGATCGAGTTC
This sequence comes from uncultured Chloroflexia bacterium, assembly GCA_963734935.1. Lineage (GTDB taxonomy): Bacteria > Chloroflexota > Limnocylindria > Limnocylindrales > CSP1-4 > CAIXZV01. The sequence goes on from CAVTIO010000005.1 coordinate 403,414, forward strand.
GAGGACCGGATCGTCGACAACATGTGCATGCAGCTCGTGCAGAAGCCGGAGCTCTACGACGTCCTCGTGCTGCCGAACCTGTACGGCGACATCGTGAGCGACCTGTGTGCCGGCCTGGTCGGGGGCCTCGGCGTCGCGCCCGGCGCGAACATCGGCATCGAGGCATCCGTGTTCGAGGCGGTTCACGGGTCAGCGCCCAAGTACGCGGGCATGAACAAGGCGAACCCGACCGCGCTCATGCTGTCGGGTGTCCTGATGCTGCGGCACCTGGGCGAGCAGGCCGCCGCCGAGCGCGTCGAGAACGCGATGCGGGCGGTGATCGCCGAGGCTCGGCACGTGACCTACGATCTCGGTGGGTCGGCGGGCACCAGCGATTTCGCCGATGCCATCATCGAGCGACTCGGCTCCTCGGCCGCGGTCGCGTCCTGACCACGCCGTCACGGCGGATCGCCCACCAGACGGGAGGCTCCATGCTGCTGCGATACCGAGGTAGTGAGGGGATGCTCGCCTGGGCATTCCATCGCATCTCGGGCATCGCCATCTGGGCGTTCATCCTCCTGCACATCCTCGACATCTGGCTCGTGGGTGCGAACCCGGACGCCTACGAGTTCCTGTTGCAGGTCTACGCGAGCCTACCCGGGCGCGTGCTCGAAATGCTGCTCGGGGCGGCGCTGCTGTACCACGCGCTCAACGGGCTCCGGATCATCATCATGGACTTCTGGCCCGCGATGACCCGCTATCACAAGCAGCTGTGGTACATGAGCTGGGTGCTGTTCGTGCTGATCGGCATCCCCGTTGCGATCCAGATCATGGCGCCGGCCTTCGGCCTGGAGCCACCCTTCCACTTCGGGATGTAGCGATGACCAGGATCACCCGTTCGGGCTCCGCGAAACCTGGAGGCGGCGGCTGGGAGCTGGCCGTCTGGTACGGCATGCGCCTCACCGGTCTCGGCCTGTTCGTGACCGCGCTCGCGCACTACATGATCACCCACTTCCTGTCGGATCCGGCCAGCCAGGACGCCGCCTGGATCTCGGCCCGCTGGGGTGACATCGCGTGGCGGACCGTGGACTGGCTGATGCTGACCTTCGTCGCGTTCCATGCCTTCATGGGCATGCGCACCGTCGTTCAGGACTACACGCACGGCGGGCTGCGAACCGTGCTCACGATGGCCCTCTACGCGGGCATGCTCGTGATCTTCGCAATGGGCACGATGGTCGTGGCCACCCTGCCCTTCCCGACGCCATGATCCACGATCATGACGCGCTCATCGTCGGGGCCGGAGGGGCCGGCCTGTGGGCCGCGCTCGAGCTCGCCCGGGCCGGCATCGACTCGGCGGTCCTGACCAAGCTCTACCCGACTCGCTCCCATACCGGTGCCGCCCAGGGCGGCGTGTGTGCCGCCCTCGGCAACCAGGAGGAGGACCACTGGGAGTGGCACATGTTCGACACCATCAAGGGTGGCGACTACCTCGTGGACCAGGGCGCGGCCGAGGTCCTCGCGCGCGAGGCGATCGAGACAGTGATCGAGCTCGAGCACATGGGCCTGCCGTTCAACCGGACGCCTGACGGCAAGATCGATCAGCGTCGATTCGGTGGGCACACGCGCAACTACGGCGAGGGCCCGGTCATGCGCGCCTGCTTCGCGGCCGACCGGACGGGTCACATGATCCTCCAGACCCTGTACCAGCAGTGCGTCAAGCACGGCGTCAAGTTCTACGACGAGTATCACGTCGTGGACCTGGTGAGCGAGGGCGGGGACCTCGGAGATGGTGGCCGGGCTGCGGGCGTGGTTGCCTACCGGATCGCCGACGGCGAGCTGGTGACGCTGCGCTCGAAAGCGCTCCTGCTCGCGACCGGCGGCTTCGGCCGGATGTTCCGCGTGACCTCCAACGCCTGGAGCCTCACCGGCGACGGCGCGGCGCTCGTCTACCGGCACGGCCTGCCGCTGCAGGACATGGAGTTCTACCAGTTCCATCCCACGGGCATCGTGGGCCTCGGCATCCTGCTCTCCGAGGCCGCGCGGGGCGAGGGCGCGTATCTCCTCAACACGGATGGCGCCCGGTTCATGGAGACCTACGCGCCCACCCTGATGGAGCTCGCGCCGCGCGACATGGTCAGCCGCGCCATCTACCAGGAGATCCGGGCAGGGCGGGGGATCGACGGCAAGGACTACGTCTACCTCGACCTGCGTCATCTCGGTCGGAAGAAGATCGACGAGAAGCTGCCCGACATCACTGACTTCGTGCGCGAATACCAGGGCATCGAGCCCTATACGGACCCCATCCCGATCCAGCCCACCGCCCACTACGCGATGGGCGGCATCCCGACCGATATCCAGGCCCGCGTCACACGGGACGCGCAGAGCACGGTGGTGCCCGGTCTGTACGCCGCCGGCGAGGCCGCGTGCGTCTCCGTCCACGGCGCCAACCGGCTCGGGACCAACTCGCTCGTTGACCTGCTCGTGTTCGGTCGGCGGGCCGGACGGCGCATGATCGAAGACATCAGGGGCGCGAGCATGCCCGACGTGAGCCAGGACGCGGCCGAGCCCGTCCGTGCCGAGCTCGAGGCGATCCGCGGCCGCGAGAGCGGCGTGCGGGCCCCGGCGATCCGGGTCGAGCTGGCGGATGTGATGATGGACGACGTCGGTGTGTACCGCGAGGATGTCGGGCTCCGACGCGCGCAGAAGGCGGTTGCGGAGCTTCGGGAGCGATACGCGCACGTCGGTGTCCAGGACCGCGGGACGACCTTCAACACGGACCTGCTCGAGACCCGCGAGGTGGGCTACCTGCTCGACTGCGCGGAGACGACCGTCGCGTCGGCGATCGCGCGCAAGGAGAGCCGCGGCGCTCACAGCCGCGAGGACTTCCCCGAGCGGGACGACGTCAACTTCCTGACCCACACGCTGGCGGCAAAGCGAGACGGGGCGATCGATCTGACCTACAAGCCGGTCGAGATCACCCGGTTCCAGCCCAAGCCGCGCGTGTACTGAGCGGAGGGACACGATGCAGATCGAGCTGCGCATCCTCCGCTTCGATCCCGAGCGGGACGAGCGACCGCACGAGGAGCGGTACCACCTCGAGGCCGGTCCGATGGATCGCGTCCTGGACCTGCTGCACAAGGTCAAGTACGAGCAGGACGGGACGTTGACCTTCCGACGGTCGTGCGGCCACGGCGTATGCGGCTCCGACGCGATGTTGATCAACGGACGCAACCGCCTCGCGTGCAAGATCCGCGTCGATCAGCTGCGGGCCAGGAAGATCACCGTCGCGCCGCTGCCGGGGCTGCCCGTGGTCAAGGACCTCGTCGTGGATATGGAGGGGTTCTTCGCCAAGTTCCGGAGCGTGCGCCCGTACCTCGTCAACGAGCGACCCGTGCCCGAGCGCGAGCGCCACCAGTCCCAGGCCGAGCGGGCGCGCTTCGACGACACGACCAAGTGCATCCTGTGCGCCGCCTGCACGACGTCGTGCCCGTCGTTCTGGTCACAGCCTGACTACGTCGGTCCGGCGGCCATCGTCAACGCCCACCGCTTCATCTTCGACACGCGCGACGAGGCGGCCGACGAGCGGCTGGAGATCCTGGCCGACAAGGATGGCGTCTGGCGCTGCCGGACGATCTTCAACTGCACCGACGCGTGTCCGCGCGGGATCCACATCACGCAGGCGATCCTCGAGGTGTCATCGTTGATCGTGGAGCGACACGCCTGAGCGAGCCCAGGCTCCCGGTCTACCCGCACCTGGTGATCCGCACCGATGGCGCGGCGCGGGGCAACCCGGGCCCTGCCTCGCTGGGCGCCGCGCTCATCGACGGGTCGAGGCCCGACGCACGTGACCCATCGGCGCCGCCCGACGCCACGATCTCCGAGGCGCTGGGGATCCAGACCAACAACGTTGCCGAGTGGACCGGCGTCGTGCGTGCGCTGGAGCTTGCCGGGCGTCTTGGCGCGGAGCACGTGGACCTGTATCTCGACTCCAAGCTGATCGTGGAGCAGCTCCACGGACGATGGCGGGTCAAGGACGCCAAGCTGCAGCCGCTCTGGGCCCAGGCCACCGAGCAGCTCGGCGGCTTCCGGCGCTGGTCCGCGACCCACGTGCCGCGAGCGCAGAACGCGACTGCCGATCGGCTTGCCAACGAGGCCCTGGACCGCGTGGCGGCCGGTGGCCCCGCTCGGGTTGCCAGGGCGCGGCGGGCGACTCCCTGACCGCCGGACGCGGCGAGCTAGAATCGGTGTGCCAGCGAGCCGGCCGGACGGTCGCGCGTCGGCCGGGCAACCGGACGGCGTGAGGAAAGTCCGAGCTCCCCAGCGCAGGGTGGCGGGTAACGCCCGTCCGCCGTGAGGCGAGGACCAGTGCCACAGTGACGATGCCGGCCCTTCGGGGCCGGAGTGAAACGCGGCAAACTCCACCCGGAGCAAGGCCAAATAGGAGGGCGATGTCCCGGTCCGCCGGGGCGACAGGCGCGCTGCCAAGCCCTCGGGTCGGCCGCACGAGCCGTCGGGCAACCGGCGGCCTCAGATGGATGACCGTCGCCGCGACGCAGGTCGCGGCACAGAACTCGGCTTACAGGCCGCCTCGCTGGCGCCTTCCCCGATTTCGAGTGTGAATAGGACCTCCGGCGGATGTCGTTCGGAGGGTCGGCACACAGTTGAGGCTACGTCTCGACCTCCACGAGGGCCGGCAGGGTTCTACCGAGGGTGGCATGCTCGCGTGCCTTCGTGGCGACAACTAGCACGCCATCGGCCCTAGTGGTGCTTGTTCGGCGTCTCGTCAGCCACCTGGCGCGGCCGATCCCACACCGCGTGATGCGGCTCGCCCTGCGGGCGGGCGCGTTCGCTGGCGGCGTCAGCGCTATCCTGCCCGGCCCGGTCGCGGTCGCATCACGCCCGGTGGCGGAGTTGACCCGCAAGTCAGTGGTCCGGGCTCGGGCCACGTTGGTAGCCTCGCGACTGCTCGTGGTTGCTTCGCGTGTCGCGCGCGAGGCATCGTAGGCTTCGCCGCCATCCCATCGCCCTGCTTCCCGCTGGGGCCACTCCTCGAGGTCCTTGCGCCGCACCAGAACGAACCAGCCGATTCGGATCGCTGGCAGTCTGCCCTCGGCTAGCTGGCGATAGACCGTGCGCTGGGGCGTGCCGATCAGCTCTGCGACCTCGGGGTGGTACGTGACCGTGCTGGGGACGCGGGGTCCGCGTCCCGTGACCGTCGCGACGATGCGCCAGGGCTCGAGGGCCCAGGCGTCGGGATCCCGGACCCGGTTCACGTCAGCCCCCCCTGAGGCCACGGCGACAGCTCCCCGAACGAATGCTGCGTCGCGACGTCGGACCTGGGCGGCGCGACGCCGGCTTCCGGGGGACGGCTTCAACGGGTCGATCGATGTGACCGAGCGTAATGACGTGGGGTCTGTCGGGACTCACGATCGTCGTGGACAGCGATCACTGCGCTGTCCGGCGGCGCTGTGTGGCGCGGCCCGCTGCAGCCTGGAGGTTGGCGGCGATGAAGCCTGCACCGAGACGCCGCTTCGTACCCGCCGCCACGCGGAGGGTGTTGCCCCTCGCCGCGCTGCTGGCCCTCCTCGTGTTCAGCACGTCCGCCCGAGCGGCAACGCCCGTGAACCTCGGAACGGCCACAGGCTTCGCAGTGCTGGCCAGTGGCGCCATCACCAACGGCGGTTCGACCACGATCACCGGTGACGTCGGCGTGAGCCCGGGCACCACCATGACGGATAACGGTACCGTGACGCTGATGGGCGCCAGCGCCACCTATCTCGGCGACCCTATCGCTGCCAAAGCCCAAACCGACCTAGACGCCGCGTACATGTACGCGGAGGGCGTCTTACCCGATGCCGCAATCCCTGCCGACCTCGGCAATAAGACGCTGACCCCAGGCGTCTACTACTCAGCCGCCGCCTTCGCTATGACCGGTCCCCTGGTTCTCGACGGCGACAACGACCTAGACCCCCTCTTCATCTTCCAGACACCGGCGGCGCTCAACACCACGGCAGGCACCGCCATTTCGCTCATCAACGGTGCAAATGTCTGCAACGTGTTCTGGCAGGTCGGCGGCGCAGTAACCCTTGGTGGATTGACGGACTTCAAGGGAACCATCATGGGGCAGACGGCGATCTCGCTGGGCGCTGGCGCAACGATCGAGGGTCGTGCGCTGGCGCTCGACGGCGACGTCACCATGGACTCGAACATCATCGATGCGGGCGCATGTGATGCCCCGACCACGACCGCGCTGACGCTCGCCAAGACCGTCGTCAACGACGACGGCGGCACGGCCACGGCCGGCGACTGGACGCTGTCCGCGGGCGCCTACGACGTGACCGGCTCGGCGGCCGGTGCCCTCGCGACCAACCAGGCCGGCACCTACGCGCTGTCCGAGTCGGGTCCCGACGGCTACACGGCCGGCGCCTGGAGCTGCACGGGAGGGCAGACCGGGTCCGAGGCCTCGGTGACGCTCGGGTTCGGCGACACGATCACCTGCACGATCGTCAACAACGATATCGCGCCGACTCCGACGCCCACGCCCACCCCAACGCCGACCCCAACGCCCACCCCAACGCCCACCCCAACGCCGACCCCGACCCCGACTCTGACCCCGACCCCGACCCCAACGCCCACCCCAACGCCCACCCCAACGCCGACCCCGACCCCGACTCTGACGCCGACCCCGACCCCGACTCTGACCCCGACCCCGACCCCAACGCCCACCCCAACGCCCGACCCCAACGCCGACCCCGACCCCGACTCTGACCCGACCCCGACCCCGACTCTGACGCCGACCCCGACCCCGACTCTGACGCCCACGCCGACCCCAACGCCCACCCCAACGCCGACGCCGACGCCGACCCCGATGCCGACTCTGACGCCCACGCCGACCCCAACGCCCACCCCAACGCCGACGCCGACGCCGACCCCGACCCCGACCCCGATGCCGTCGCCGACTCCGACCGGGTCGGCGGAGGCTGTGGGAGTCGCCCTGCCGAACACGGACGTGGCCAGTCCGCGCCAGGGTCCGGCAGGGAGCCGATCGTGGCCTGCGACTGGGCTCCCCCTGGCTCTCATCTCATTCGCCCTGCTTGTCGCCATCCGCATGCCTGGGATACGGAAGCGGCGGCGCGGGCGACGGTGAGGTGCGCCGCAAGGCGCCAGTCGGCCGGTCAGATGGTTGCGACGGGGAAGCTCAGCCCTCGCTGAGGAACTGCGGCCCGGAGAATGAGATCGCAGAGATCCTCACCGACGCGGAGTCCGCCTCGAAGAAGCTGCACACAGGTGGGTTCGGTGTGCGTGGACGGGAATGGACGCGTTCACGCGCACGGGACAGGTCCTAACCACGCTCAAGCGCGCCGTCGGCGCGAACCGGCTTACAGGCCGCATCGCTGGCAACTCCTGCGATGGCCCGGCGTTTTCCGGTCGGGCGCGAAGGGGATGGCGCACGTAGGACTTTCGACTACTGGCTTAACGAGGCACCCGCGGCGCAGGTTCACCGGTGCGCGCGGTCAGCACCAGCTGCCCAATGCGGTGCGCCCTTGGCCCGCCTGGTAGATGGGCCGCACACCCGCTCTTGACAAGCAGCGCACGGCCAGAAGGGCAGGTACGACGCTGACTCCGGCGCGAACGACTACCACCTGGCATGAGGGCGCCCGGCCCGCCGGTGGGCTGGAATCCAGCCGCTAGGTAAGCCGCGCGTAAGTCGCGGCGTCAACGGTCTGCGCAGCCCCGGCTCCGCACCGCGTCTGACCGATCGGCAGGGCCGGTGAGGCAGACGGACGCCGCACTGCAATCTGGCAAACCGTACTGTGGCGAAGCAAGGCACACGGCTCATGCGGCGCGCGGGCGGTGGGACGTTTGTGATGCCGGTGGGGTACCGAGAGGTGGCTGCCGGTTGGCCCTCCGGGCACCTACTCTCGGAGACCTCGGAACCCGCTGGAGGCCCTCGTTTGCCCATCAGCCGCGCACGCCTGGTGCTTCGCGAGCTCTGGGCGTACTGGTTGGGTGTGTCCTGGGTCAGCGCTGGGCAGGCGTCTGATCCTGGGCAACCCGTCACCTCTCCTGGCCGCGTGCTGTGGCCGGGCAGCGTCTCGGACGCGGCTCGTGCGTATGAGTCCGCGTTGCGCCTCGAGCTCGAGCCGCGCCACGAATCCGCGTCGATCGCCCGCCTCCGTATCGCCTCTCCGACCGCGGCTCGGGCGGGCGAGGCGGCTTCGCCGGCAAGCACCGAGTCTCGCCGGGGCCAGCTCCCGCCCCGGGGTCCCGATGGCCGGTTCATCCGCCGATCCTCCCGCGCGCAGGTCTCGGCGATGCCCACCCGGGACCCAGCTGATGACCCGCCTGTGGTCGGCGCGACCACGGTTGCACATGCCCTGGAGGCACCGCATGCCATCGCCTTTGGCTCGCATGAGCAGGCGCCGACGCCAATCAGCGACGCAGGCTCGCGGGAGTCGGTGCCGACGGGCCGCGGCGCAGCGGTTCCGGTACCTCCCGCGGCGACAGCCGACGTCAATCTGACGGCCAACCGTCCGATCCGGATCGTGCTGGTCGAGGACGTACCCGAGGTTGCCGCACACGTGCGGGAGGTGCTTCGGCCGCAGGGCCGATTCAAGCTCGTCCAGACCATCCGCGAGGGTCATCGGGCCGTGGACGATATCCGCGACCTCGACCCGGAGGTGGTGCTGGTTGACTCGTTGCTGCAGGGGAAGACAGGCGCTCGCCAGATCGTCGACCGCCTGCGCGGAGGTGGGCGACCAGTCGGGATCGTTGCGATGACCGTGCCCGACTATCCTGCCGACTCGTCGATGCTCGAGCAGGCTGACGCAGTGGTGTCGCTTCCGTTCGGCACCTTCGATCTTCGACGCGGGATCATGGCCGCGCACGCGGCGCTTACCGAGCGGGACCCGGGCTCCACGTCGCGAATCGTGTCGGTGTTCTCGGCCAAGGGTGGCGTCGGCAGGACGACTATCGCCTACAACCTGGCCGCGAGCCTGGCCGGGACCGGCCTGCGCACCGTGCTGCTCGACGGGAGCCTGCAGTTCGGTGACGTCCGGCGCCTGCTGCGCATGGATCCGACGCTGCCGTCGATCTGCGACCTGCCGACCGACAGTATCCGCGGATCCGACATCGCGGAGGCCGTCGTCCAGGTTGCGCCCGGGGTGGATGCTTTGCTCGCTCCGCCACGCCCGGAGCTTGCCGAGCTCATCGATGGCCGGGACCTCGGCCGTGTGCTGGACATCCTCCGCCGGGTGTACCAGGCAATCGTGATCGATACGCCGGCGAACCTCGCCGAGCCGACGCTCGCGCTCCTGGACGCGTCCGACATCATCATCGACGTGCTCACCGCCGAGCTCAGTGCGCTCGATGGCCACCCGAATGATCGCCGCGACCTTCCCGGAGATCGGATACTCGTCGGACAAGATCACGTATCTGGTCAACCTCGTCGACTCAGGTCGGTGCCGCGCCATCATGACGGAGGTCGTGCGGGCCTTCGGCCTGGCCACGTCCCGAGTACCCACTGACGTCGAACTGGTCGCTCGTCCTGATCGAGCAATCGTGACGGAACGTCCCGTACGGGCTCGCCCAGCCGGGTACGCGTCGATGAGCTGCCTCTCCATGTCGCTCAGCGTAGCCACTGTCACCGCTCCGAACAGCTGAGCAGCATCTGAGCCGCCGTTGATCGAACTCAAGTACGCAGGTCCAGATCGCGGATCGCCTCGAACTACGCGATGCTGCTGGACGTCGAGTTCCCGGACCTCGCCCAGGATCAGGGCGTCGCTCTTCATTCGGTGGACACCGTTCTGCAGGAACGCCTCGCTGGCACGCCATGGGCGTGGCGTCAGTGTTCTGCAGGGTCGCACCGTCCTCGACCAGGTGGCGGGCAGCGTCGATGCGGAACCCATCGATGCCTATGTCGTCGAGCCAGAACCGGGCAATCCGGTCGATCTCGGCTGTCACCTCGGGATTCTCGAGGTTGAGGTCGGGCATCCCGGCCTGGAAGTAGCCGTAGTACCAGCGCTTGCCATCGGCGTGCCACACGGGTCGACCGCCCGGCCCGACGACAGTCGGAGGATGGTCGGACCAGAGGTACCAACTCTCATGCGCGGAGCCGGGCGTTCGCGCGTCCACGAACCACGGGTGGCGATCCGATGTGTGGTTGATGACGAGGTCGACGATGATCCGGATCCCGCGCTCGTGGGCTGCTTCGACGAGCGTCCGCATGTCCGCGTTCGTGCCGTAGTCAGGCTCCACCGTGAAGTAGTCCGTCACGTCATAGCCGTGATCGCTCGCGGCGGCGGCAACAGGCATCAGCCACAACGCGGTGACGCCGAGATCGTTAGTCGTCGCAGGATCGCCGTCGTTGAGGTCGTCGAGATGGCTGACGAGGCCCCGGAGATCGCCGATCCCGTCGCCGTCGGCATCGGCAAAGCTGCGGACGTACACCTCGTACATGACCGCGTCGTGCCACCAGCTGACATCTCTCGCCGCGCCGCTCGATTGCGGCTGGGTGCACCCGGTCGGGACAGGTGTGGCTGACGCCCGGGCCAAGCTGCTTTCGGGAGCACCCGTCAGGTTCGGCGATGCGGAGTCGGGGGAGGGAGGGGTCCCGCACGAGCCGAGAACAAGCGCCAGAACGCAGGCGAGTGCCGGGCTGCGGCGAGTCGACATGGCGCGGAGTATCGCATCGGCGGGGCCACGGGCCAGCGGCGTTGTCGTTCTCCAGTCATCGAGGCGCACGCCACTAGACGAACGAGGCGGATGGGGGAGTCTGGTCCGCGACGGGATGCCCCACTCGTCCCGTCTCGGGCGGCTGGCTAATCCTCGTCGGGGCGGAAGATGTGCGCCGCGACACACGCGTTGCAGATCGGCATCGCGGTGTCGAGGTCGCCCAGCGGGATCGGCACCTTGCGGTCCGGGTACAGGCACTCGACCTCGTAGATCCGCTCGTGCGCGCGGTCGAGCGAAATCAGGCGGCGATAGGTGCAGCGCTTGATCCGGTGTGGCGCAAGCCGCGGCGAATCGGTCTCAGGGGGCTTGACGTCGGGCGGATCGGTGAGCGGGAGTGCCATGAGTCTTGCCGGAGGTTCCTCTCGGTAGTCGCCGCAATCGGTGATGGTGCGGCCGAGCCGATGATGTCACCCCCCACTCAGGCCGCCAGATCGACCGGGGAGGCAGCCTACCACCGCGCATTCGACACCCGCAATGTGCAAGAGGTACTAGACTCGCCGCGGTTGGGGGATGGCCCGAAAGAGGAGTACGGCAACTGAGCGACGAGCCGACGACGCCCTCAGCCGCCCGGTCCGCTGACGCCCCACCCAACGCCGACGCCTCGGCCGGGTCCGGAACCACGCTGTCCGCGATCGACGATGCACGGTCGCCGGATCCTTCCGTCTGCCCCTTTCTCCGGTACGCCGGGGAGGGTCGTCTCATGGAGCCGCTCGAGGGTCCGGATGACCGCCATCGGTGCGTCGCGATCGGTGCGCCGAGCCCGCAGTCGCTCCGTCAGCAGGAGCTCGTCTGCCTCGGATCGGCCCACGTCGACTGTCCCCGTTACCTGCGTGGCGCCGCCGCAACTGCCACCGGTCCTCGGCGCCGCACGCCCGTGCCGCGGGCGACTGTCGCAGCGCTGCTGATCCTGGTCCTGAGCGCCGGGATCTCGTTCGGCTTCGTGGTCCAGCGTGGCGGGATCGACCTCCCGGCCGCCGCCGGACCCGGCTCCACCAGCGCGGCCATGGTGGCCCCGAGCGATCCGTCGGCGCTGGCGTCTCCATCGGCGGCGCCATCGGTCTCCGCGGTCCCGGCAAGCGAGCCGCCGTCGCCATCGCCGACCGCCCCGCCGTCGCCATCGCCGAGCCCGACACCAGAACCACCGGCCAGTCCGACGCCAGGACCGACGGCGAGCCCCACGCCGGGACGGACCGCGGCCCCGACGAGCGACCGATACCAGCTCCTCGTGCCGTGCCCGAACCGCAAGAACTGTTACATCTACACAACTCGCGCGGGCGACAACCTGTACAGCATCGCTCACTACTTCGGGGTTCCTCTCACCACGATCTACGACTGGAACCCGACCTACGCCAATGGCGGCAGGCTCCGGGCCGGCGACGAGATCAAGATGCCGCCCCCCACGCGATAGGGCACTCGACATGGAGTTGGCCCGCTCTCCCGACGCCAGGACGATGCTGGCGGCCTGCGGCGACTACCTGGTTGACCGTGAGGCCGAACACAACCTGCCCCTTGGGGTCCTGGGTACCCTGCGCGACCATCCCGACACCTACCCCGAGCCGCCGTACCTCGCCGTGGTCAGGGACGGCGCCGAGATCGCCCTGGTCGCCGTGCGGACCCCGCCGCGCGGGCTCATCCTCTCGGAGCCCGGCGTGCCATCGGCGGGCATCGATGACGCGGTCCACGCCCTGGTCGCCGATCTTTCGGCCGAGACGCCCGACCTGCCGACCGCCAGCGGGCCGAAGTCGACGATCGAGCCGTTCGTCCGTCGCTGGTCGGCGGTGACCCGACGCAGCGCGCGGCTGGAGATGGCGGAGCGCATCTATCGCCTGTCGCGAGTCATCCCGCCGCCGACCGTCCCCGGTTCGTGGAGGCTCGCCGGGGACGAGGATCGCGGCCTGCTGACCGAGTGGATCTGGGCCTTCCACGAGGAGGCGATGCCTCCCGGTCAGCCGCCCCCACCAGCCGTGATCGTGGACCGGCTCGTTCGCCATGATGGGCGGTTGCCCTACCTGTGGGAGGTGGATGGGCGACCCGTGTCGCTCGTCGTCGCCAGCGCCCGAACCCCGAACGGTCGCAGGATCGGGCCCGTGTACACGCCGCCGGGCGATCGCCGCCGCGGCTACGCAGCAGCCTTGACGGCCGCGGTCAGTCAGGACCAGCTCGATCACGGCATGCGGTTCTGCTTCCTGTTCACGGACCTGGCGAACCAGACCTCGAACGCGATCTACCAGCGCGTCGGCTACGAACCCGTGACCGACGTGGACGAATACAGGTTCGAGGCGCCCTAGCCAGCAGCTCCCGCCGGCGTGCTGTCGATCCTTCGCACGCCCCACCCGGTCCCCACTCGCCTCAAGCGGGTCATCCCGTGCCCGACTGCGGGCCCCACGGCGCCACCCCGGCGCCACCCCGGCGCTCAAGTCTCTCCTGCGGCTTCCGTCCCATTGCGGAATCGTCATTGACGCGGCCGTTTCGGGCGCTAGAATGCCCGCAAGTGGCGCAAAGTGGTGGAAAGTGGGGAACATCCCGGATGTCGGGACGCAGGCCCCAGGTTGATCGGCCCGCCGGCGCCACCGACGTCAGGGAGCGGTGCCAAGGGTGTTTACCGGTGAGTACCGCCATGCGGTCGATGGGAAGGGACGGATCGCCGTTCCTTCGCGCTTCCGCGCCCAGCTCGCCGGCGAGATCGTTGTCGCGCAGTGGCTGGACAGCTGTCTCGCGATCTTCCCGGGCCAGGCCTGGGAAGGGCTGTCGGGGCGGGTCGGCGGGCTGCCAATGACGGATCCCAACGCGCGTCTGCTCCAGCGGCGCCTGTTCGCCGGAGCGTTCGAGACAGAGCTCGATGGGCAGGGGCGGGTCCTCGTTCCGCAGGGACTCCGTTCGTGGGCCGGCCTCCAGTCCGACGCGATGGTGCTGGGCCTCCAGGACCACGCGGAGATCTGGGCACCGGACCGCTGGGACGACTACCGGCACGCGCTGGACGACCCGGACGAGTTCGCGCGCGCGATCGCCGGGCTGGGGATCTGACGTCGCACCACATGCGCTTCCAGGGTCCGCTCGGGATCCGCTACCGACTCGTGGAGGAGTGATGGAGCAAGGGCACCTGCCGGTCATGTCGGACGAGGTCATCGGGACGCTCGCGCCGACCCCCGGCAGTCTCCTGATCGACGCGACGATCGGCGGCGGTGGGCACACCGAGCGGATCCTGGAGGCCGCCAGCCCCGGTGGCCGGGTGCTGGGCCTCGACGCCGATCGGGCGGCGATCAAGAGGGTCGGCGTGCGGCTCGCCAGGTTCGGTGACCGACTGGTCCTGCGACAGGCGAACTTCCGTGAGCTCGCGCTCGTGGCGCCCGAGGCCGGCTTCGCGGCCGTGGACGGCGCCCTGTTCGATCTCGGCCTGTCCTCCTACCAGCTGGCCGACCGGGCCCGCGGCTTCGGCTTCCGTGCCGGCGGTCCTCTCGACATGCGCTTCGACACCACGCGCGGCGTTCCAGCCGCGGAGCTGCTGGCGACGCTCGACGCCGACGAGCTGGCGGCGCTGTTCCGCCGCTACGGTGATGAGCCGGCCGCATGGCGGATCGCGAAGGCCATCGTGGAGGCGCGCCGAACGACGCCGGTGGTCAGCGCCGAGGAGCTCGCGGCGCTGGTCGAACGGGTGGTGCCCGGCAACCCGCGCCGGCCGCGCCGGATCCATCCGGCGACACGCGTGTTCCAGGCGCTCCGGATCGCGGTCAACGAGGAGCTCGATGCGCTCGAGGAGGGGCTCGCGGCCGCCGTTGACCTGCTCCGGCCGGGCGGCCGCCTCGTCGTCCTCTCCTATCACTCGCTCGAGGACCGGATCGTCAAGCGTTTCCTCAACGGCGAGCGCCGAGGCTGTATCTGCCCGCCCGAGGCACCGGTGTGCGTCTGCGGACGGTCGCCGCGCCTGCGACTCGTGACCCGCCCATCGATGACGCCGACTCGCGATGAGATCGACGCCAACCCACGCTCTCGAAGCGCCCGCCTTCGCGCGGCCGAGCGGCTGGCTGCCTGACGCCCGACCGGACCCGAGCACCACGAACAACAGGAAAGGAGCCAACAGCGCCGATCAGCCGTCGACCCCGCGCCGCGACGTCCACCGGTGATCGCCCACGTTCGCGATCGCCATCACCGCTCCCGGAGGAGGAGTCCCGTGAGCAAGCGCCATCAAGCAAACCGCCGCAAGAGCTACGGCCGCCGGCAGCACGAGCTGCAGGAGCGAGCACAACGTGCCCGCCAGCCGCAGGTCGATGAGCTCGCGCTCGACGACGTGGGACCGGGCAGCATGGTCGATCGGTTCTCATTCCTCGATCCGCGCACACCACGCCTGCGCTACGTCGCGGGCGATTGACCGATGGCCGTCTATCAGGGTGCGCGCCAGCGCACCGTCGCTCTGCCGCGCCGCCCCCGGGTCGACGTTCCCGCGGTTGTCCTGCCGCGCCGCCGCGTGCGCGCCGCCGTTCGGGTTCGGCGCGGGCCATCGCGCCTCGCGATCCTGCTGGCCGCGATCGTGCTCGCCTTCGCCGGCGCGTTCTTCTCGCTCTCGCAGGATATCCGCGTGTCCGCGACGGGCTATGAGCTCGACCGGCTGGCGACGAGCCAGCAACGGCTCGAGGCCCAGGCCGAGGACTTGCGCAACGACCTGAACCGGCTCGGCAAGGCTCCTGCGATCCGGAAGCTGGCCATCCAGAACGGCCTCGGACCGCTGCCCGAGCCCGAAGTCATCGCCGCCCGCTAGCGGGAGCCCACAGCATGCTCGGTCGGACCAATTCGCGACTCCGCGCCCTCGTCGTCCTCGTCGCATTCATCCTGGCGACGGGGAGCCTCGGCGTGCGGCTCGCATACTGGCAGGTGGTCAGGCACGACGAGCTGGCCGCAATGGCCGTCCGGCAGTCTTCGATGACCGAGAAGATCCCGGCCACCCGGGGCTCGATCTACGACCGGACCGGAACGGTGGTCCTGGCGACCAGCGTCGACCGCGACACGCTGGCCGCGAACCCCAAGCTCCTGACGCCCGAGCGTCGGGCCGAGGTCGCAGCCCAGCTGGTTCGGATCCTGGGTCTCGAGGGTGATGCCGCCGCCCAGCTGACCGCGAAGATGACCTCCGACGCAGAGTACAAGGTGCTGGCACACGACCTCGACCCGGCGCAGTCCGACGAGATCCGCCGCCTGAGCTCCGGTGACCACCCCGTGCTCAGCGGGCTGGAGCTCGATCCGCAGCAGGTGCGTGTGTACCCGCAACCGGGCGGTGGTCCGAGCACCTCGCTGGCGGCCCAGCTCCTCGGCTTCGTGAACCGCGAAGGGCAGGGGCAGTACGGGGTGGAGCAGTATTACCAGGACCAGCTCGCCGGAATGCCCCACGTGGTTGCCGCGCAGAAGGACGCCGCCGGCAATCTCGTGCCCGATTCGACGACGGTGCTCGATCCCGGCTTCGCGGGCCAGGACCTCACGCTGACCATCGACGCGTCACTCCAGGTGGCGATGGAGCAGGAGCTGCTGGCCGCGTGGATCGCCGATCGCGCCAAGTCGGTATCGGCCGTGATCATGGATCCGTACACCGGCGAGGTCTACGCGTACGGGAGCTACCCCTCGTACGATGCGAACAAGTTCACGACCACTGACCCATCGCAATTCCTGGACCCGGTCGCGTCCACCGTCTACGAACCGGGCTCCGTGTTCAAGATGCTCACGTCCACCGCCGCGCTGGGGACCGGCACGGTCACCATGAACACGGTGATCCGCGACACGGGCACCCTCTGGCTGGACGGCGGCAAGACGCATGTCGACGACGCGGATCACCACGCGATGGGCCGCCTGAGGTATCAGGACGCGATCGCGTACTCGCGCAACGTGGTCGCTGCCAAGGTCGCGCTCAGGCTCGGCAAGACGACCGCGAAGTCGGCGCGGATCCTGTATGACACCTGGCTGCGTCTGGGCTTCGGTGCACCGACCGGGATCGATGTTGCCAACGAGGTCGCGGGCCTCCTGCACGACCCATCCAAGCGCAGATGGTCCCAGGTCGACGTGGCCAACGGAGCGTTCGGCCAGGGCGTCGCCGTGACCCCGGTCCAGCTTGCCCAGGCGTTTGCGGCGATGCTCAACGGCGGGATCATGGTGCAGCCGCGAGTGGTCAAGGCCGTCGGCAGCACCGAGACGGCAGCCGTGTACAAGGGCCGGGTCATGTCCCAGGAGCTGTCGACGACGCTGCGGAAGCTGATGAAGCATGTCGTGTCCAGCGTCAACTTCTATCGAACCCGAACGCTCATCCCCGGCTTCGAGGTTGGCGGCAAGACCGGTACCGCGCAGATCTGGGACGAGCAGAAGCACCGCTGGAAGATCAACGACTTCAACTACTCGTTCATCGGCTACATCGGCCGACAGGCTGGACACCCGGACCTGGTCGTCGCGGTCCGGATCGAGGAGGGGACGCCGACCGTCGTTCGGCTCGGGATGCTCGAGATGCCGGTCATGTCGTTCGAGCTGTTCAGACGGATCGCCCACGATGCGATCAACACCCCCGACCTCCTGGTTGACACGCACGCAATTCCCCCCGCGGCCCTCGGCGGGTCGGCCACCGCCGATCCGGCGACGTCTGATGGTTCGGGAGCCTCGCCGGTGGCGGACGACACGGCTCAGTCGGCGTCGGGCCCGTGACCGATGGCTATGCAACACTCGCCGGCGTGACGAACCACGAATCGTCGGATGCCGGCTTGCCCGAGCCTCAGCTGGGCGCCGACGACCTCCTCTCCGCGACGGGCGGCACGCTCCTGCGCCGTGGCGGACGACCCATCCGGGGTGCGGCCGTCGATTCGCGCCTGGTGGAGTCCGGCAATCTGTTCGTCGCGCTGCCCGGTGAGCGAACGGACGGTCACCGGTTCCTGGCGGATGCCGTGATGGCGGGGGCGTCCGCGCTCCTGGTTGCGCACGATCCGGATCCGGCGCGCGGTGAGCCCGGCGCCGACCTGCTGGACGACACCACCGTGGTACGCGTCGCCGATCCGTTGCGCGGGCTCCAGGCCGTGGCGAGCAACTGGCGCCGCCGGTTCAGCCCCCTTGTCGTTGGCGTCACCGGCAGCATCGCCAAGACATCGACCAAGGAGGCGATCGCCGCCGTGCTCGGACGTCGCTTCGACGTCCTTCGCTCGGAGGGCAACCAGAACAACGAGATCGGTCTCCCGCTGACCGTCCTGCGCCTCGGCCCGGAGCACGGCGCTGCCGTGCTCGAGATGGGCATGTACGTCGGTGGCGAGATCCGTGACCTGGCGGCCATCGGCGTGCCCTCGATCGGCGTGGTCACCGCCGTTCAGCCCGTCCACCTCTCCCGTATCGGGTCGCTGGACGCGATCGAGGATGCGAAGGCCGAGCTGGTCGAGTCGCTGCCACCGGCCGCACAGGGTGGCGTCGCGGTCCTCAATGCCGACGACGAGCGCGTTCACCGGATGGCGCGTCGGACCCGGGCGCGGGTGATGACCTACGGCTTCGCCGCCGCCGACGTCCGGGCGATCGACGTCGAGAGCCTGGGCTTCGAGGGCATGCGCTTCCGCCTGGTTGCGCCCGGTGGAGAGCGTCTGGTCGAGACGTCCGGGCTGGGTCGCATGGCTGTGCACAATGCGCTGGCTGCAGCCGCCGTCGGTGTGGCGGCGGGGATGACCGTCGACGAGATCGCGCCCGGGCTGCGCGAGCCGTCCGCCGCGCCACACCGCTCGAGGATCGTCCGCGCGGGAGGGGTCGCGATCGTCGACGACGCCTACAATGCCTCCCCCGGATCGATGCTGTCGGCCCTCGAGCTGCTCTCGGGGCTGCCCGGACGGCACGTCGCGATCCTGGGCGAGATGCGCGAGCTCGGCGACGGTCACGATGCTGGGCACCGCGAGGTCGGCGAGGCGGCCGGACGTCTGCTCGATCTGCTTGTCGTGGTCGGTGGCGCGGTCGGCGGACCCGCCGAGCGGATGGTGGACGGTGCGCGAGCCGCCGGGATGGCGTTCGGCGCCGTGCTGCCCGCGGCCGACCGGGCTGCGGCCGTGGCTGCGGTGCGCGGTCGGCTGGGTCCAGGCGATGTCGTCCTGGTCAAGGCGTCCAACGGCGTGCAGCTGTGGCACGTCGTTGACGACCTTGTCGCGATGCTCGACGGCGTTCCCGACCGCGCGGCCGGGCGACCGTGACGCTCGAGCTGATCCAGGGGCTGCTGCTGGCGTTCGCGCTGGTCGTCATCCTGATGCCTCCCTACATCCGGCTGCTGCGCCACTCCGGCTACGGCAAGCAGATTCGCGAGGAGGGCCCGCAGTCGCACATGGTCAAGTGGGGGACGCCGACCATGGGCGGCCTGCTGATCATCCTGGTCGTGCTGGGGATCTTCCTCATCCTCCGGTGGCCGCCACAGGGCGGCATCATCGCCCCGCTGGCCACGCTCGCGTTCGTCGGCCTCCTGGGCGCGGCGGACGACTACCTCAATGCCCGAACCGGCGAGGGGATCCGGGCCCGGCAGAAGCTGCTGTGGCAGACGGTGGTGGCGCTGGTGGTCGCGTGGCAGATCCAGAGCACCTACCAGATCACCGGGATCCGGGTGCCGTTCGTGGGCGACGTGGCCGTCGAGCCGTGGGTGTACGTCCCGTTTGCGGCCTTCGCGATCGTGGCCTCGTCCAACGGCGTCAACATCACCGATGGTCTCGACGGCCTGGCCGGCGGGACGCTCGCGTTCGCGTTCGTGTCGTTCCTGATCATCGCCCTGCTCAACGAGCCCACCCAGCCCAACACGGCGCTGCTGTGCGCCCTGATCATCGGCGCCCTGCTGGGGTTCCTGTGGTTCAACGCCCATCCGGCGCAGGTGATCATGGGCGATTCCGGGTCGCTGTCGCTGGGCGCCACGCTTGCCGTGATCGCGCTCATCACAGGCCAGATCCTGGTGCTGCCGCTGGTCGGCCTGATCTTCGTGATCGAGACCATGTCGGACATCATCCAGATCGGCTACTTCAAGCTCTCGGGCGGCAAGCGGGTGTTCCGGATGGCACCGCTGCACCACCACTACGAGCTCGGTGGCTGGGATGAGGAGAAGATCACGATCCGGTTCTGGATCGTCGGCATCCTCGCCGGCCTGCTGGGCGTCACCCTGTTCCTGGCTTCGATCCATGCGCTCGTCTGAGATGACCGCCGTGCGACCGATCAACCTCGACGCGCTGACGCTGGCCGACGTGCGCGATGGCGCCTTCGACGACCGGCCGGTCACCGTGCTCGGACTGGCGCGCAGTGGGATCGCGCTGACCCGGTTTCTCGCCGACGCCGGCGCGCGGGTGACCGTCTACGACGGACGGACCGCCGATCAGCTGGGCGCGGCCATCGCCCAGCTGGGTGACCGCCACGTGACGCTCGCGCTTGGCCCGCGGGCCGACCCCGAGGCGACCTGGGCCGATGCCGCTCTGGTGGCGACCTCACCCTCGATCACGCCTGACTACCCGACCACCGAGCCGAGGCTGCGCGACGCCCTGCGGCAGCTGGTCGCGGCGCGAGCCGGCGGCAACCCGGCGGCGCCCGCCCTCGTCAGCGAGGCGGACCTGTTCCTGCGGCTGTGCCCGTCGCCCACGATCGGGGTGACCGGAACCAAGGGCAAGACGACCACCGCCTCGCTCGCGCACGCGGTGCTGGCCGCGGACCCGGTGCACCCGGCCGTCCTCGGCGGCAACATCGGCACCCCGTTGATCGAGCGACTGCCGGAGCTCACCTCGGAGCACCGGGTCGTCGTCGAGCTGTCCGAGCTCCAGCTGCCCTCGCTCACACGAGGCACGACGGTCGCCGTATACACGAACGTGACCGCCGATCACCTGGACCGGCACGGCAGCGTCGAGGCGTATCGTCGCGTCAAGCGCCGGCTGGCCGAGCTCGTCGATCCGGATGGAGCCCTGGTGCTGAACATCGAGGACCCCGTCGTCGGCGGCTACGCGGGCCTGGGCGGTGCCCCGGCCGTGCTGTACCGGCTCGACCGTCCGGTTCCCGGTGGACTTGGCGTGATCGATGGGTGGGTTGTTGGCGCCGGCGTGGAGCGACTGCCGCTGGCCGGTGGCGGCACCGCACCGACCGGCCCGGGCGGCGCGATCATGCCTCTCGAGGAGATTCGGCTGCCCGGCCGCCACAACGGCAGCAACGCCCTGGCCGCGATCGCGGTCGGGATGCTGTTCGGTGTCGCCCCCGATGCGATCAGAGGCGCCGTCGGCAGGTTCGCCGGGGTCGAGCATCGCCTGCAGCCGGTCGCGCTCCACGACGGCATCCGCTATGTCAACGACTCTCAGGGCACCCAGCCCGACGCGGTGATTGCGGCCTTGCGCGCGTTCCGGCCGCCGATCGTGCTGATCGCCGGCGGACGAGACAAGGGCGTGGACCTGGGCGAGCTCGTCCGGGTGGCGGGGGAGACGCTGGACGGCGCGGTGCTGATCGGCGAGAGCGGCCCGGACCTGGAGGCGCGCCTCCGCGAGGCGGGCGTCCCGCGGACCGCCCGTGCCGCGAGCATGGACGAGGCCGTCGTGACCGCCGCTGGTCTGGCGCAGGACGCGCGAGCCCGGCGCGGCGCAAACCTGATCGCGACCGTCGTGCTCAGCCCGGCTGCCGCGTCGTTCGACATGTTCGAGGACTACGCCGCGCGTGGTCGGGCGTTCATCGCCGCCGTGGAGCGGCTGACCGGGCAACCCTTCCCCACGGATCGGAGGATCGAATGAGCATCACCCCGCTGTCGATCGTCCGGCCGGCGTCCGGAGCTCGAGCTCGCGCCCGGTCCATCGGGCCCCGGGCAGCGGGCAACGCCCTGCAGCGCGAGCGACACGAACCGGAGTTCGGGGTCCTGGTCGCCATCGTGGCGCTGGCGGCCGTCGGAATCCTGATGGTCTACTCGTCGTCCGCGATGAAGGCGTTCCTCCAGAAGGACGACACGTTCGCCATCGTCGGTCCGCAGATCCAGTGGGCGGCGCTGGGACTGGTCGCGATGCTGGTGATGATGCGGGTCGACTATCGCGTGCTGCGGGTCCTGTCCGTGCCGCTGTTCCTGATCGGCATCGGTGGCCTGATCCTCGTCTTCGTCCCGGCGCTCAACGTCGTTGTCGGCGGCTCCGCTCGCTGGCTCAAGGTCGGTCCACTGCCGGCCGTCCATCCGGCCGAGTTCATGAAGCTCGCCCTCGTCATCTACCTCGCTCACTGGTTCGCGAAGCACGGCACCGCGGTTCGCAGCTTCCGGTCGGGCACGATTCCGTTCCTGGTGATCACGGTTCCGGTCATCGTGCTCGTGCTGCGCGAGCCTGACATGGGCACGGCCTCGGTCCTCGCGCTGACCGCGTTCACCATGTTCTATGTTGCCGGCGCCAAGGTGCTGCACCTGGCCGCGCTGGCGGCCGTGGCCGTGCCGGCGGTCGCGCTGCTGTTCCTGCGGGGGTACCAGATGGCCCGGATCGATGCCTGGCTCGACCCCTTCAGCCAGAAGGCAGGCGACGGCTATCACGCCGTTCAGGGCTTCCTGGCCCTGGGGCTCGGCGGTCTCCTCGGTGCCGGGCTGGGCGAGAGCCGGCTGGCCGGCGGGCTGTTCCTGCCCAACGCGTCGAACGACTACATCTTCGCGATCATCGGCGAGGAGTTCGGCCTGCTGGGCGGGCTGCTGGTGATCGGGTTGTTCCTGGTGTTCGGGTATCTTGGGATCCGGACCTCGCTGGGTGCGCCGGACACCTTCGGAGCCCTGCTCGCAGCAGGCATCACCTCCTGGATCTGCATCCAGGCGTTCATCAACGTCGCTGTTGTCGTGGGCTTGATTCCGGTCACCGGGATCCCGCTGCCGTTCGTCTCGGCAGGCGGCTCGTCGCTGATCATCTCGTTCGCCGCCGTCGGCATCCTGTTGTCGATATCGCGCGAGACGGTCGAGAAAGGGAGCTGGAACGATGCGCCTGCTGATCGCGGGCGGGGGAACGGGCGGGCACATCTATCCGGCCCTCGCCGTCGCCCGGTCGCTACGCGCGCGACCCGACGCGCCTGACGCGCCCGAGCTGTCCTGGTTGGGCGGCCACCGTGGGCTCG
The DNA here is from genome assembly GCA_963734935.1 of uncultured Chloroflexia bacterium. GTDB lineage: Bacteria > Chloroflexota > Limnocylindria > Limnocylindrales > CSP1-4 > CAIXZV01. The sequence continues at coordinate 426,184 of CAVTIO010000005.1, forward strand.
AGGGCTCGGTGGTCCCGCGCGCCCGGATCCCCCTCGACCGGCTGTGGCTGCGCTCGCTGCGCTCCGCCGGTCGCGACATTCACCTCGTGCTCGACCCCGTCCGGCTCGCGCTCTCCGTCCCGCAGGCGATCGTCCGGCTAGCGGCCCGTCGCCCGGCAGCGATCTTCACGACGGGCGGCTACGTTGCGATCCCGGTGCTGCTGGCAGCCCGGATTCTCCGCATCCCGAGCGTGCTCTGGGAAGGCAATGCCATCCCTGGTCGCAGCGTCCGCATGGTTGCCCGCTGGGCGACGGTGCTCACGGCGACGCACCCGGAGACGATCGAGATGCTCGGACATCCACGGGCGTTCGTGACCGGCACGCCGATCCGGTCGGTCGGCATGATCGACCCGGACGGGGCGCGGACGACCTTCGGCGGACGGCCCGGCGAGCGGATCCTGCTCGTCTTCGGCGGCTCACAGGCCGTGCGGCGGATCAACGCCGCCGTGCTCGGGGCGCTGCCCCGGCTTGTCGTACGCGCGCGTGTGATCCATGTCACAGGCGACGACGGCTACGCGGCGGCGATCGCCGCACGCGATGCGCTCCCCGAGGAGGTCCGGGATCGCTATCAGCCGCGCGCGTTCCTGCACGAGGAGATGAGCGCGGCGCTTGCGGCGGCCGACCTGGCGGTCGGGCGGGCCGGGGCATCGACCCTGGCCGAGGCGGCCGCCTTCGCGCTGCCGATGGCGATCGTGCCCTACCCGCATGCGGCCGGTCACCAGCGTCGAAACGCGGAGATCCAGGTGGAATCGGGTGCCGCGTTGATGATCGAGGACGAGGCGCTCGATGCCGACACCCTGGTCGAGGCTGCCGGTCTGCTCGCCGATCCGGCGCGCCATGCCGCGATGTCGGCGGCGGCACGCGACCTGGCACGTCCCGGGGCCGCCGATGCGGTGGCCGAGCTGGTGCTGGCGGCGGCCGGTCGCTCGGACCTTCCGTCCGCGCTCCACATCGACGCTCTCGCGAAGGGATCTGCCGGGTGACCGGGCGGCGCGGCCCCGAGGTCACGGCGGACGCGCGCGCCGAGCGCGCGATGGCGTTCGACCCGGTCACGACGGCCACGGACATCCAGCGCCGAATTGGCGTGAAGACGGTGCGGGGCGAGCCGCTGGCCCGGTTCACCACCATGCGCGTGGGAGGTACGGCAGACCTGTTCGTCGTCGCCCACAACTCGTTCGAGCTGCGCGCCCTGATCCGGTTCGCCCGCGCGCGATCGATCCCGCACCTCGTGCTCGGTCGGGGAAGCAACCTCGTCATCTCCGATCGGGGCGTGCGCGGTCTCGTCATCCAGGTTCGGGCCGAGGCATCCGAGATTGACGGAAGTCGCTACCGCGCGGACGCCGGCGTACCGATGGCGCGCGCCGCCACCGAGACGCAGCGGGCCGGTCTGTCAGGCCTCGAGTACGGGCTGGCCATCCCGGGCACTGTGGGGGGCGCGATCTGGGCAAACGCCGGCGCCCATGACAGCGACACGGCGGGCGTGCTCGAGTCGGCGACGGTGCTGCTCGCCGACGGGTCGGAGCGCGCGCGTCCGGTCGAGGAGCTCGGGTTCGCCTACCGCCACAGTCGCTTCAAGGCGTCGGGGGATTCCGGTCCCGAGAACCCCGCCGAGATCGTGCTGGCGGCGACCTTCCGCCTGACCCCCGCCGATCCCGCGGAGGTTGCGGCCCGCCTCGACGAGATCCGACGGTGGCGGAGGACGCACCAGCCCCTCGGGATCCCCTCGGCCGGCAGCGTGTTCCGCAATCCGCCGGGCGATTCCGCCGGTCGCCTGATCGACGCCGCTGGCCTCAAGGGGTCCCGGATCGGGGGTGCAGCGGTGTCGGAGCGCCACGCCAACTTCATCGTCAACGACCAGCGAGGCACCGCCGCCGACGTGCGCCTGCTCGCGGAGCGCGTTCGCCAGACCATCCTCGAGCGTGACGGCGTCGAGCTCACGTTCGAGATCGAGCTCGTCGGCGACTGGACCGGCTGGGTGCCCGGATCGGGCTGGGCGCAGGGGAGCGGGCCCTCGACCGAGGTGGGCGACTGATGACCGTGCCGCAGCTGCGCCACGACCCCGCCACGACCCCGGTGGCCGTCGTGCTCGGCGGCCCGTCGGCGGAGCACGACGTCAGCGTCGTGTCCGGAAACGACATCGCCGACGCGCTCCGCGGGTCGGGCTACCCGGTCGAGCTGTGGCTGATCGAGCTCGGCGGACGGTGGTGGAGGCTGCCCGCCGACCATCGCCGCGACGGGCGCCCGGGCGCAGCCTACGACGATCCGGCAGCGCTCGGCGCCATCGGGCCGATGTCGGCCGCGGCTGCCCTCGACGAGCTGGCGGCGCGGGAGCCGAGGCCGGTGGTGTTCCCCGCCCTGCACGGCCCGTTCGGCGAGGACGGCACCTTCCAGGCGCTGTGCGAGGCCGCGGGCCTCGTGTACACGGGTTCGGGTGTGACCGCGAGCGCGATCGGCATGGACAAGGCCGTGTTCAAGCGGCTCGCGCGCGGGCTCGGTCTGCCCGTCCTGGACTGGCGCGAGGTGCCGCTCGCCCGGTGGGGGTCCGATCGCGATGCGGTCCTTGCCGAGCTCGAGGCATTCGCGACCGGCCTGGGCGATCCCAGGCTGATGGTCAAGCCGGCTCGTCTCGGGAGCTCTCTCGGGATGACCGTGGCCCACGGCCCGGACGAGCGAGCCCCGGCCCTCGACGAGGCATTCCGCTTTGACGACCTCGCGCTCGTCGAGCGGTATCTCGCCGGCGCCCGCGACCTCGAGCTTTCCGTGCTGGGCAATGAGCCCGAAGCGCTCGAGCTCTATGGGCCGGGCGAGATCCTGTCGGGGCATGAGTTCTACGACTACGTGGCCAAGTACACCCCGGGCACGTCCGAGACGGTGTTGACCGCCGAGCTCACCCCGACCGAGCGGGCGAGCGTCCACAAGCTGGCCCGGGACACGTACCGGGCGGTGGGCTGCGCGGGCTTCGCACGCATCGACTTCCTGCTCGCCGGCCGAGAGCTGGTGATCTCGGAGATCAACACGATCCCCGGGTTCACCCCCATCAGCCTGTTTCCGGCCCTGCCATCGGCCGGGGGGTACGACTTCGCCGCCGTCTGCCGGCGCGTGATCGACCTCGCGCTCGAGCGCGCCGCGACGCGTGTGCGCCACCGGCCATCCGTCGCTGATCTCCCGCGCTGACGATGGCACGGCGGCAGACCACCCCGGAGGTACGCACCGGCTCCCGGACAAGAGCCCCGTCCGCGCTGCGACCGGGCGCACGGCCCGGCGGCGGCGTGCGGCGGACCCGGCCCGTGCGACGGGCGTCGGCTGGCCTGACGCCGACGCGGGCCGGAGCGCTGCTGGCGCTGCTGCTCGGCCTGGCCGGCCTGTACGGTGTCGTGGCCTCGGGCGCGTTCACGGTGCGCCACGTCGAGGTCACGGGGCTCACCTGGACCGGACGCGACGAGGTGCTCACGGCGCTGGCCATCTCCGATGACCAGAACCTGTTCACGGTGCGGACCGGTGACCTCGAGGGTCGACTGGACGACTTTCCGGCAATCCTCGGCGCCGCGATCAACGTCGTGTTGCCGGACACGATCCGGGTCAATGTGAACGAGCGCGAGGCGCTCCTGCGATGGAAGGTCGGCGACCACGAGTTCCTGGTCGATGAGACGGGCCTGCTGTTCGATGAGCTGACCGACAACGCGCCGCCCGTGGCGGATTCGCTGCCCGTCGTCGACGACCGCCGCGAGCTGTCCGCCGGGCTCATCGTCGGTTCGACCCTCGACCCGGTGATCCTCGACGCCTCGCTTCGACTCGGCTCCCTGCGACCGGTCGACGTCGGCAGCGCGGCGCCCAAGCTGACGTTGAGGATCGATGACGACTCCGGGTTCGTCGTCCGGGCCCCGGCCATCGGCTGGACCGCCGTGTTCGGCTTCTACACGCCCACGCTTCGGACAACGGACCTCATTCCCGGCCAGGTGAGGCTGCTCCGCAGCCTCCTCGCCGGCAAGGAGAACAATGTGCAGCGAGCCATCCTGGCGGACGATCGCAGCGGGACCTACATCCCGCGCTCCACGCCGTCACCCAGCCCGACTCCGAAGTCATGATGGCGACCAGCTCGCGATGGTCACGGCGACGGTCCGGCAACCCCGTACCTGCCGGCGGTCCCTGCCCGCAGCGCGTTGGCCGCCCGCGGCCCGGTGGTCTGGTAGCGTATTCGCCACGGTCAACCGGAGGGAGTTTGCCCGCTCGTGCTCCTGCCGCTCGTGGGTCTGCTCGTCGGCGTGCTGGCGGGATTCCTCCTCAACGTCAACGTCAGCTTCGAGTTCTCGCGCTACTCGGCGGTGGCCATCCTGGCCGCGCTGGATTCCGTGCTGGGGGCGATCCGGGCGGAGCTGGATGGCGTCTACGACAATCGAATCTTCATCAGCGGCTTCCTGACCAACGCGATCGTGGCGGTGCTGCTGGTCTTCATCGGCGATCGGCTGAGCCTCGACCTCTACCTGGTCGCGCTGATCAACTTCGGGTTCCGGATCTTCAACAACGTCGCTCTGATCCGGCGACACTTCATCTGATCACCGGGTAGGGTGGCGGGCGAACGCCACGCGCAGCAGCGAGGGACGACAGGCAGGTGGAACGGGAAGCGGTCCTGGTCGGCATCGATGTCGGCACGTCCAAGGTCTGCGCGCTGATCGGTGAGGTCAGCCGCGACGGTCGACTGACGATCATGGGCCACGGCACGGTGCCAGCCTCGGGGCTCAAGAAGGGCGTCGTGGTCAACATCGACCAGACCGTCCGCTCGATCGCCGACGCCGTGGAGCGCGCCGAGCGCCTGTCGGGCTGGAAGATCGACCGCGCGTTCGTCGGGGTCGGGGGCCAGCATGTCGAGAGCCTCAACTCCACCGGCCAGGTGGCCGTGACCGCACATCATCGCGAGGTCACGCGCGAGGACATCAATCGGGCGATCGAGGTGGCCCGCGCCGTCTCGATCCCTTCCAACCGCGATGTGCTCCACGTCGAGCGACGCGGATTCACGGTCGATGGCCAGGAAGGTGTCAAGGATCCGCTGGGCATGAGCGCCCTCCGGCTCGAGGTCGAGGCCCACATCGTGTCGGCGTCGGCGACCGCGGTGCAGAACCTGACCAAGTGCGTGCAGGCGGCCGGCGTCAAGATCGACGAGCTCGTGGCCGACGGTCTGGCCGCGGCCGAATCCGTTCTGACCGAGACAGAGAAGGAGCTCGGGGTGGCCGTGGCCGACATCGGGGCCGGCACGATCGACCTCGTGCTGTTCGCCGACGGCTCGCCGCTCCACACCGCGGTGCTTCCCGTTGGCGGGAACAACGTCACCAACGACATCGCGATCGGGGTCAAGACGACGCTCCAGGTGGCGGAGGAGCTCAAGGTTCGCCATGGCACCTGCGATCTGCGCAACCTCGAGGACGAGGAGATCGCGGTCGCGGTCATGGGCGACGACGCCGGCCGGACCATCAGCCGCACCGAGCTGTGCCAGATCATCGAGGCCCGCATGCGCGAGACGTTCGAGCTGCTGCGCGGCGAGATGAACCGCAGCGGCCACGGGATGCTGCCGGCCGGCATCATCCTGACCGGTGGGGCGGCACAGCTGGCCGGAACCGCCGAGCTCGGCCGCGAGGTGCTCCAGATGCCGGTCCGCGTGGCCGGCCCCTCGGGGATCGGCGGGCTCATCGACACGATCCAGGATCCGTCGTACTCGACCGCCGTCGGGTTGCTCCACTGGGGCGCGATCCAGGTGACGTTGGACGAGCCCATGCGCTACGAGTCCGCGCCGGGGGGCGGAGGGCTGGGTCGCATCCGGGACGCGATCCGCAGCATCTTCCCGTAGGCCTGGGACCTCGACACCGGCATGCGCTCCGTCGAGATCGACATCCGGACGGGAAGCGTTCGCGGCTTTGCCGACCTGACCCCGGCGTGCGCCAGGTTCGTGGCCGATGCCGCCGGCGACGGGGATGGCCTGCTGTCGGTGTTCGTGCCCCACGCCACGGCTGGGATCGTGGTCCTCGAGCTGAACGCGGGATCGGACGACGACGCCATGCGCGCGCTTGACCGACTGCTGCCGCGCGACGATCGCTGGGCACATCGGCACGGATCGCCGGGGCACGGCGCCGACCACGTGGTCCCGCTGTTCGCGTCCCCGTCGCTCGTCATCCCGGTCATCGCCGGCCGCCTCGAGCTGGGGACCTGGCAGTCGATCGCGCTGCTCGATCCGAACGCCGACAATGCGATGCGCCGGGTGCGGCTGAGCTTCCTGCCCGGATAGTCGCGCGACGTCCAGATGCGCCCCGTGCGCGCCGTCGCCGTCAATCGTTCGAGGGCGCGTCGCCGGTTCGGCGGAACACGGATCGCAGGACCAACGGACGGACACCGGCGGGTATACTCCGCGCTACCCGACGGACGTACGTCGGCCGGCGTCCCGACCGGCTGCGACGGGCTCGGGGGAGTGGCGTGCCGACGTCAGCTCGCTACTGTTCAGACGCCATACCCGCGCCACCCGAGGAGAGCGCCGATGCCGCTGCGGTCCGATTCCGAGAACTTCGCCCTGATCCGCGTCGTTGGTGTCGGCGGCGGCGGCAGCAATGCCGTCAACCGGATGATCCGGGCCGAGATGATGGGCGTCGAGTTCATCGCCTGCAACACCGACGCGCAGGCCCTGCTGCAGTCTGACGCGCCGCACAAGATCCGGATCGGAGACAAGATCACCCGCGGCCTGGGTGCGGGCGGTGACGCGTCGATCGGTCAGCGCGCCGCGGAGGAGGACCGCGACAAGATGGCCGACGCCCTGGTTGACTCGGACATGGTGTTCATCACCGCGGGCCTCGGCGGTGGTACCGGATCCGGTGCCGCGCCGGTGGTGGCCGAGATCGCCAAGGAGGAAGGCGCGCTCACGATCGGAGTCGTGACCAAGCCATTCAGCTTCGAGGGTGCCCGGCGAAAGCTGATCGCGGAGAAGGCGGCCGAGGAGCTCAAGGCCAAGGTTGACACCCTGATCACCATCCCGAACGATCGCCTGCGCGACGTCGTTCAGAAGAATACGTCGATCGTGGATGCGTTCCGCGTGGTCGACGACGTCCTGCGCCAGGGCGTGGCGGGGATCAGTGACATCATCACTGAGCCCGGGCTCATCAACCTCGATTTCGCGGACGTCCGGGCGATCATGAAGGACGCCGGCTCGGCGCTCATGGGGATCGGTCGGGCGAGCGGCGAGAACCGCGCCCTCGACGCGGCCCGGGAGGCTGTGGCGAGCCCGCTCCTCGAGATCAACATCGCGGGCGCCCAGGGGATCCTGTTCAACATCACCGGGTCCTCCAACCTCACCCTCTGGGAGGTGACGGAGGCGGCCGAGGAGATCCGCGCGGCGGCCGATCCCGAGGCCAACATCATCTTCGGGACGAGCTTCAACGAGCGCCTCGGCGACGAGGTCATGATCACGGTGATCGCGACCGGGTTCGACGGGCGGCGCCGGACCGAGTCGGCCCGCGCCGCGAGCGGCGAGCAGGTCGCGGTGGCCGCAGCGTCCCGCGCGGCCGGGGCAGGGGCGGGAGCCACGATCCCGGCGCGCGATTTCCTCGATGAGCTCGAGCGCCAGCGCGACGACGCCGCCTCCGACGACTCCGCGCAGGTGACTGAGCCCGTGGCCGTGCCGGTGAAGCCGGAGCGATCTGTGGGTGAGCCGACCCAGTCGGTTCGGCGCCCCACCTACGACGCGGACGACCTCGAGATCCCGAGCTTCCTCCGTCGGCGCTAGCACTGCGGGGCCCGCGATGGCGGGCATGGATCCGATATGACGAGACAGGTCGTCGACCCAGACGAGGTCGATCGCTTTTGTCGCGCTCACGAGCAGGTGCTCGCGCGAATCGCGACGGCCAGCGCCCGCTCACAGCGGGATCCCGCTGAGGTCACGCTGGTGGCCGTCTCCAAGACGGTGCCCGCGGAACGTGTCCGCGCGTCGGTCGCGGCCGGCATCCACGTGCTGGGCGAGAACCGCGTCCAGGAGGCGGCCGACAAGATCCCTGTGATCGATGGCGCCACCTGGCATCTGATCGGACCGCTCCAGGGGAACAAGGCACGCCGCGCGATCGAGCTGTTCGACGTCGTCGAATCCGTGCACTCGATCGAGCTTGCCCGACGGCTCGACCGGATCGCCGGGGACCTGGGGCGCTCCCGTCTGCCCGTGCTGCTCCAGGTCAACGTCGATCGCGACCCTGCCAAGGCCGGCTTCGCCCCCGAGGCGCTGGAGGCAGCGACAGGGCAGCTCGACGCGTTGACCGGGCTCGAGATCCGGGGGCTGATGACGATCGGGCGGCTGACGGCGGATCCGGAGGCGGCCCGGCCCACGTTCCGCGCGCTCCGCGCGCTGTCGGAGCGGCTCCGCGCCGGCTGGCCGCGGCTGGGTGCCGAGCTGTCGATGGGGATGAGCGACGACTACGAGGTGGCGATCGAGGAGGGGGCGACCATCGTCCGGGTCGGGCGAGCCCTGTTCGGCGATCGGCCGCACCGGGAGCCGTAGGGCGGTCGCCGATCGCTGACATGCGGGCTCGTACCGCTCGATAGACTCGTGACCGTGAGCTGGCTCCAACCGCCTCGATGCTTGGGCGCCCATGCGCGGCGATCTCTGCGTCGACGGATCGCGCGCGCGCCGGATGAGCCAGCGCGATGATCCGGGTCCGCGTCCGCCTGACGCCACGCGGTGGGGTGAACCGCGTCGACGGCGTGCTCGACGGGATGCTGAGGGTGCGCGTGGCGGCTCCGCCAGTCGACGGCGCCGCCAACGACGCCCTGGTGCGGCTGCTGGCGCGTGAGCTGCGGGTGCCACGGAGCCGGGTCGTGCTGGTGTCGGGAGCCGGCGCGCGGATCAAGGTCCTGACGGTCGATGGCGTCGCTGCGCGGGACCTGGTGGCACGCTGGCCGAGCCTCGAGATCGGCTGATCGGTGATGGCCGCGCCGCCGCCTCGACCCGCGTTAGAATGCGAGTCCCTCGGAGCCGCGGGCGGCGGCCACGCGAGGTCTGGGGGCGATTAGCTCAGTTGGTTAGAGCGCACGGTTCACATCCGTGAGGTCACTGGTTCGAGTCCAGTATCGCCCACCACCCCCGACGTCCCCGTTGAACCGACGGCGTTGGTCCCGCGTCCCGGCCAAAGGGACGGCATCCGGATCTTTCGGGACCACGTCACACGGCGCAGCAGATGTGCGTCGCACGGTGGAAGGTCCGTCCCGTGTCGGCGGTTTCTCCTCCCCGCGCCGAGACGGACCCTGCGTTCGCGAAGCCCCCTTGCCAAGGGGGCTTCGTGTTGTCGTTCCGCCGCCGACGGGTTCTCCGGAGGGCTCGTCGATGCGCTGATCAGGACCGCGCCAGGCGACGCAGGACGGTCGGCAGGATCCCGCCTTGTCGCAGGTACTCCACATCGATCGGGCCGTCGAGGCGCGCGATCGCCCGGAACTCGCGCTCGGCGCCGTCTGACGTGGCCCGATAGCGAACCGCGACCTCCTGGTGCGGAGCCAGCTCGCTCAGACCGGTGATGGTGAACGCCTCGCGCCCGGTCAGGCCCAGGGACTCGGCGCTCTCGCCAGGCAGGAACTGTAGCGGCAGGATGCCCATGCCGACGAGGTTCGAGCGATGAATTCGCTCGTAGCTCTCGGCGACCACCGCCCGCACCCCCAGCAGGGCCGGTCCCTTGGCAGCCCAGTCGCGAGATGACCCCGAACCGTACTCGCGACCGGCGATCACGAGCAGCGGCACCCCCTCGTCCCGATAGCGCATGGCAGCGTCGAAGATGAACATCTCCGCGTCGTCGGGCTGGTGGCGCGTGTACGGCCCCTCCTTGCCCGCCGCGAGCCGGTTGCGCAGGCGGATGTTGCCGAACGTCCCGCGCATCATCACCTCGTGATGGCCGCGGCGGGATCCGAACGAGTTGAAATCGGCCACCGAGACTCCACGGGCCTGGAGCCAGGTCCCGGCGGGCGCCCACGCCGGGATCGACCCCGCAGGGCTGATGTGGTCGGTGGTCACCGAGTCCCCGAGCAGCGCCAGCACGCGGGCATTGACGATGTCCGTCAGCGGTGCGGGTTCGGCCTCGATGTCCGCGAAGAACGGCGGGTTGGCCACGTACGATGAGTCGTCAGCCCAGGCGTATCGATCGCCAGACGGTACCGGCAGCGCTCGCCACTGCTCGTCGCCCTCGAACACCGAGGCGTAGGTCTCGCGGAACAGCTCCGGGTCGATGGCATCGCCGATGACCGAGCGAACCTCGTCGGGCGACGGCCAGATGTCGGACAGCATCACCGGCCCTCCGTCGGACCCGGGGCCCAGTGGCTCGGTCGTGAGGTCGATGTCCACCCGACCGGCAAGCGCGAACGCCACCACCAGTGGCGGCGAGGCGAGGTAGGCCGCGCGGACCAGGGGATGGATCCGTCCCTCGAAGTTGCGGTTTCCGGACAGGACGGCGGCTACCACCAGCTCGTCGTGCTCGATCGCGTGGGCGACCGGAGCATCAAGCGGGCCGGAGTTGCCGATGCAGGTGGTGCAGCCATAGCCGGCCAGCGCGAAGCCGAGATCGGCGAGCGGGGCCATGAGGCCGGCGCGCTCGAGGTAGCCGGTGACGGCCTTGGAGCCCGGTGCCAGCGAGGTCTTGACCGTGGGCGCCACCGCCAGCCCCTTCTCGACCGCGTTGCGAGCGAGCAGGCCGGCGGCGACCATCACCGTCGGGTTCGATGTGTTGGTGCACGAGGTGATGGCCGCGATGGCAACCGACCCGTGTCCCACTGCCGCCGATCGTCCCCCTGTCTCGACGGTCGTTGGCGGCACACCCACGGTCGCCGGGAAGGACGTCCTGAAGTTGTCGCCGATGCCCGCCAGGGCGACCCGATCCTGGGGCCGCCGCGGTCCGGCCAGCGAGGGCTCGACACCAGCCAGGTCAAGCTCCAGCATCGCGTTGAACTCGGGTCCGGCACCCGGCTCGCGCCACAGCCCCTGCGTCTTGGCGTAGCGCTCCACCAGGTCCAGCCGCTCCGCCGATCTGCCAGTGAGCCGCAGGTAGGTGAGCGTCTCGTCGTCGATCGGAAACAGCGTTGCCGTCGCCCCGAACTCTGGGCTCATGTTGGAGATCGTCGCGCGATCGGCCAGCGCGAGTCCCGCCAGGCCATCGCCCGCGAACTCGACGAACGAGCCCACCACGCCGAACCCGCGCAGCATCTCGGTGATCGTCAGCACGAGGTCGGTCGCGGTCGCTGCGCTCGGGAGCTCGCCCGACAACCGGACGCCCACGACGCGCGGCATCGGCAGGTACAGCGGCTGGCCGAGCAGCACCGCCTCGGCCTCGATGCCGCCCACGCCGAAGCCCAGCACGCCCAGGCCGTCGACCATCGTCGTGTGCGAGTCGGTGCCCACCACGGTGTCGGGGAAGGCGACGCGCCCATCGTCGTCGGCGCGATCCGCGACGACCGTTGCCAGGTACTCCAGGTTGACCTGATGGATGATGCCCGTGCCCGGCGGCACCACGCGCAGGTCGCGAAACGCCGTCTGCGCCCACCGCAGGAGCTGGTATCGCTCGCCGTTGCGCTCGTACTCGCGCTCCACGTTGAACGCGAACGCCCCTTGGCCGCCCCAGGCATCGATCTGGACCGAGTGGTCGATCACGAGGTCGGCCGGGACCAGCGGGTTCACGCGCGTGGGATCGCCACCGAGGACCGCCATGGCGTCGCGCATCGCGGCCAGGTCCACGACGGCCGGGACGCCGGTGAAGTCCTGGAGAACGACCCGGCTGGGCATGAACGGGACGTCGGCCTCGGCGGCACCGCCAGGCTGCCAGGTGGCAAGCGCGGCGACGTCAGCCTCGGTGACCACCCCGCCACCCGCGTGGCGGATCGCGTTCTCGAGCAGGATCTTGACCGTGACCGGAGCTCGCCCGAGATCGATGCCGAGCGGGATGCCGGCGCGATCGAGCGCGGACAGGCGATAGAAGTCCGGGAGCCCGGCACCAAGTGAGGCGCGGGCACCGAATGCGTTGGGGGATGACACGCTTCACGGTCCTCTGATGGTCGGCAGCGCGCAGGCGGATCGGCCCTGGCTGCTGGGTACACTCGTTGCGTGGAAGCGTACCGCGCGAGCGGCGGCCAGGGACTGGAGGCAGCTCGATGAGGGCCTGGGACGACGCCGATGAGGTCATTCGGCGCCGCGCCGAACGCCGCGCGGAGGACGACGAGGAGCGGTTGCGCGAGCTCGACGAGCAGGGCATCGATCTCGACCCGGAACCAGCCGGCCGGCACCGCCACGGCGATCTCGAGCACGCGAGCGACCACACGCATCCACACGCCCACAGCGGTCCCGGAGAGCGGCCGGTCGTGGGGATCGTGGGTGCCGGCGCGGTGGGAACGGTGCTTGGCGCCGCGCTGGATCGGGCCGGGTGGCCGGTGGGCGCGGTCGCCTCGCGGGATGCGGATCGCCGGGCGCGTTTCCGTGAGCGGGTTCCGAGCGCGCGGGCGTTTGCCGAGATCACGGCTCTCGTTGACGACGTGGAGCTGGTGATCCTGGCCGTCCCCGATGACGTGGTCGCCGAGGTGGCGTCGTCCATGCGGCTGTACGCGGGACAGGCGGTCGTGCACACAAGCGGATTGCTGGGCGCCGAGGTGCTGCAGCCGGCGATGGCCGCGGGAACCCAGGCCGGCGCCTTTCATCCGCTCGTCGCGTTTGCCGACTTCGACGCTGCGCTGGCCGCGCTCCAGGGAGCAACGATCGCGATCGAGGGCGATGACGAGCTGGCCGCGCACCTGGCCGAGATGGCCGAGGCCATCGGGGGCGTGCCCGTCCGGCTCGAGCCGGGCTCGAAGGCTGCCTACCACGCGGCAGCGGTGCTCGCCGCCGGCGGCGTGGTCGCGCTGCTGGACACGATCCGCGAGGTTGCTGCCGACATGGGGCTGGACGAGGCGGGAGCCCTGGACATCTACCTGCCGCTGCTCGAGCAGGCGGTGTCCAATGCCCGGACGATCGGCGTGGCCGGCGCTTTGACGGGACCCGCAACCCGGGGCGATGCGGGGACGGTCGACGCGCACCTGCGAGCGCTCCGCGAGGCGGCCCCGGCGGCGCTCCCGGTGTACCGCGCGCTGGTGGCCCGCGACGTGGACATCGCGGTGGAGCGGGGCACCCTGACACCGGACGCGGCGAGGCGCATCCGGAATGCACTTGCAGGGGACCCGTGACGCGGTAGGATGCGGACATGCAGCACAGCATCGCCGCCCGCTTCGCGGCCTGGCCGGCGCGCTTCGTCCACCCGTCAGCCAGGGCCCGGGAGCGGCGGCTCGGCCTGCGCCCCGCGACGATGTTCGTCGCGGCCCCCGGGCGACGGACGCTCGTGTCGCGTCCCGATGTGGGACCGCTGACAGCCCTGCGCGCGCCCTGGCGGTCGACAACCATCCCGGCCACGCCCCACGCGGGCAGCGGCCGTGTCCGGCGAGCGGCCGGCATGCAGTGGACGAGCTCTGCCCGCGGCGGCGGGTATCGTCGCTCGTCTTTGGCCCCCGCGTGGCCCGCCTGAGGCGGACAACCGCCACTTCTGCCGGCGGCATCGTCATCCGGTTCGTCGATGGCACCCCCCAGCTGGTCGTGGGCAGACGCCGCAGGGATCGCGACTTCTCCACCTGGACCCTGCCCAAGGGCACGCCGATCACCGGTGAGACCACGGAGCAGACGGCGTTGCGCGAGGTGGCAGAGGAGTCCGGCCTCGAGGTCCGCGTCGTGCGGCCCTTTGACTCGATCGAGTACGAGTTCAGCCAGGGGGGCAAACGGATCCACAAGACGGTCCACTACTTCCTGATGGTGCCGGTGGGCGGCGACCTGGACCGACACGACCACGAGTTCGACGAGGTCCGCTGGCTCCGGTTCGATGAGGCGCCCGCGCTGCTCACGTTCGAGAGCGAGCGAGATCTTGTCGCCCGGGCTGCCGCCGCCGCTCTCGACGTGTCGTTCCCGTCGCGGGAGGGAGTTGCGTCATGAGCGACGACGCGGCGCCGCTGACAACCCCGCTGCTCGAGCGTCACGAGGCGCTGGGCGCACGGATGGTCGAGTACGCCGGCTGGCTGATGCCGATCCAGTACCGGGGCATCCTCGAGGAGCACCGGGCGGTACGCGCGGCGGCCGGCCTGTTCGATCTGTCGCACATGGGCGAGCTGGTGGTGGAAGGTCCCGAGGCCGGCGCGGCGCTTGCAGCGGCGCTCGTCTCGAACCCGCCGGCGCTGACGGTGGGTCGCGCCCACTATTCGATGATCTGCGCGCCCGATGGCGGGATCCTGGACGACCTGATCGTCTACCGCCTGGCTGGGGACCGGTTCATGGTGGTCGCCAACGCAGCGAACGCCGAGGTCGTCTCCGATGCCCTGACCACGAGACTCGAGAAGCGTCGTGCGGTGCTGGACGATCAGTCGCTCTCGACCGCGCTCATCGCGATCCAGGGCCCACGATCCGCTGAGATTCTCGCCCCGCTGACGCAGCTCGATCTCGGGGCGCTGCGCTATTACGGGATCGCGGAGGGCGAGGTCGCGGGCGTCCCCGCTCAGGTCGCCCGGACCGGGTACACGGGTGAGGACGGGTTCGAGCTGTTCATCGAGAGCGAGCAGGCCGGTGCCCTCTGGGACGCGGTGCTCGCGGCCGGCGAGCCGTCAGGCCTCGTTCCGGTCGGCCTCGGCGCCCGCGACACGCTGCGACTCGAGGCGGGAATGCCGCTCTACGGTAACGAGCTCGACCGCTCGACCAACCCATTCGAGGCCGGCCTGGGCAGGGTCGTCAAGCTCGACAAGGAGGGCGCCTTCGTGGGTCGGGTGGCCCTCGAGCGGGTGGCGGAGGCGGGCGTGGCGCGACGGCTCGTGGGACTCACGCTGCGGGAGAGGGGGATCGCCCGCCACGGCTATCCGGTCGCAGATGCGAACGGGCCGACGGGGACCGTTACGTCGGGGACCATGTCGCCGACGCTCGGCGAGCCAATCGCGATGGCGTACGTGGCCACCGCCAATGCCGAACCCGGTACGATGCTGTCAGTCGAGATCCGGGGTGCCGGGGTGGCCGCACAGGTGGTGCCGCTGCCGTTCTACAAGCGCCCCGGCTGAGGCGCGGTCGCCCGCGCCACGGGCAACGCATCGGGACGATCGCTCGCGCCCAACGTACCGCTGGTGCGGCCATCGGCCGTGACGGCATCAGGGAGGAACGCTGATGGTTCCCGCCGAACTGCGCTACACGAAGGAGCACGAGTGGGTCGCGATCGACGGTCAGCTTGCCACCGTCGGGATCACCCAGTACGCGGCTGATCAGCTGGGCGACGTCGTGTTCGTGGAGCTCCCGGCCGTCGGGCGAACGCTGGAGCAGTTCGCAACCTTCGGCGTTGTCGAGTCGGTCAAGGCGGTGAGCGATCTGTTCGCGCCGGTGACAGGCGACGTGGTCGAGGTCAACGAGGCGCTCTCCGGAAACCCGGAGCTGGTCAACAGCGAGCCGTTCACCGGTGGCTGGATGGTGAAGCTGCGCCTGGCGGACCCGGCACAGGCGGATACGCTCCTCGCCGCCGACGCGTACGAGCAGCTCATCTCCGAAGGCTGAACGATGCCGTACGGCCCGCACACGGCCGATGATCGAGCCCGGATGCTCGATGCGATCGGCATCTCCACGGTTGACGAGCTCTTCGACGATATCCCGGCCCCGCTCCGGGCCACGCACCTGCGGCTTGATCCACCGGAGCCCGAGCTGGAGCTGACGGCCCGACTGACCGCCCTGGCGGCCCGAAACCGGGTCGATCTCGCCAGCTTCCTGGGTGCCGGTGCCTATCGCCACTGGACGCCTGCGGCGGTGGACCAGCTGCTGCTGCGCGGCGAGTGGTACACGGCGTATACGCCGTATCAGCCGGAGGTCAGCCAGGGCACCCTCCAGAGCATCTACGAGTACCAGTCGCTGCTCGCGGAGCTGACCGGGCTGGACGTGGTCTCCGCATCGCACTACGACGGCGGGGCTGCGACCGCGGAGGCTGCCCTCATGACCTGCCGGGCGACGCGGCGGGAGCGTCTGCTGGTCTCGCGCGGCGTCCATCCCCACTATCGGCAGACGCTTGAGACGTATGCGGCGGGCTCGGGTCTCGTCGTGGAGGAGCTGCCGCTGGTTGCCGATGGTCCGGCAGCCGGGACCACCGATCTCGATGCGATCGAGCGACTGCTCGCCGACCCGGCGCGTCCGGTGGCGGGCGTCCTGGTGGCACAGCCCAACGTGCTCGGCCTGCTGGAGCCGATGGCCGAGGTCGGCCGCCTTGCGCATGCCGCCGGGGCGCTGTTCGTGAGCGTGGTGGAACCGGTCTCGCTGGCCGTGCTTGCCCCGCCGGGTGCGTACGGAGCGGACATCGCGGCGGGCGAGGGCCAGCCGCTGGGGATCCCGCTGGCCTACGGCGGTCCCTACCTCGGGATCGTGGCCTGCGCCGACCCCCTCGTGCGTCAGATCCCCGGGCGGCTGGTGGGCATGACAGCCGACCTCGACGGCCGGCGGGCATTCGTGATGACGATGCGTGCCCGCGAGCAGGACATTCGCCGCGAGCGTGCCGCCAGCAACATCTGCACCAACCAGGCGCTGCTCGCGCTGGCGGCGTCGATCTACCTGGCCACCATCGGCCCGCACGGCCTGCGGGACGTGGCGGCGATGGGCGCGGCCCGCGCCGCCGAGCTCGAGGCCGCACTGGCGAGCGCAGGCGCTCCGCGGATCCACCCCGGGGCCTACCTGAACGAGCTCGTCGTCCGCGTGCCCGATGCCCCAGGCGTCCACGCGCGGCTTCTCGACCGGGGCATCCTGGCCGGGATCCCCACCGCCCGGCTGCTGCCCGACGAGCCGTTGCTGCACGACGGCCTGCTGGTGTGTGCGACGGAGGTGACCACGAGCACGGAGATCGAGCGCTTCGCTGACGCGCTGCGCGCCGAGCTGGCGACGACCGGAGGTGTGGCATGAGCGTGGTGGGGGAGCGCCTGCAACCCACACTGTTCGAGCGCAGCCGCCCGGGCCGCGGCGGGGGCAAGATCCCGCACCCGCCAGCAGATGCGCTGGCGCGAATCCCGGAGGCAGCGCGCCGGGCGACGCCCGCCGCGCTGCCTGAGCTCGCGGAGCCCGAGGTTGTCCGGCACTACGTGAACCTCAGCCAGCTCAACTACGCGGTCGACGCGGGCTTCTATCCGCTCGGCTCGTGCACGATGAAGTACAACCCCAAGCTCAACGAGTGGGCGGCGCGGCTGCCCGGATTCGCCGGCCTGCATCCGCTTGCACCCGATGCAGTTGCGCAGGGCACACTGCAGCTGCTGTCCGAGCTCGAGGAGCAGCTGGCCGAGATCAGCGGGATGGACGCGGTGACGCTCCAGCCCGCGGCCGGCGCACACGGTGAGCTGACCGGGATCCTGATGATCCGGGCCTACCACCGCGCCAGGGGCGACCTCGAGCGGGCGGAGGTGCTCGTGCCCGATTCGTCACACGGCACAAACCCGGCGACGGCGAGCATGGCGGGGTTCCGAACGATCACGATCCCGTCGGCGCCCGACGGTGGCGTGGATGTGGACGCGTTCCGCGCTGCGCTCGGGCCTCGCACCGCGGCGATCATGATCACCAATCCGTCCACGCTCGGGTTGTTCGAGCGCCGGATCGGCGAGCTGCTCACAGCGACACATGCGGCCGGGGCCCTCGCCTACATGGACGGGGCGAACCTGAACGCGATCATGGGTCGCTTCAAGCCCGGCGAGGCCGGGTTCGACGTGATGCACTTCAATACCCACAAGACGTTCAGCACGCCCCACGGCGGCGGTGGACCGGGCGCTGGCCCGGTGGGCGTTCGCAGCCATCTCGTGCCGTACCTGCCGGCGCCGCGGGTCGTGCGCGATGACGCTGGTGGCTACCGCCTCGAGTCCTGGGGCGAGCGACCGGACTCGATCGGCCGCATGCGCTCGTTCGTGGGGAGCACGGGCGTGCTCGTGCGCGCGTACGCGTACCTGCGCGCCCACGGCGAGGCCGGCCTGCGCGAGGTGTCCGATGACGCGGTGCTCGCTGCCAACTACCTGCGGGTGCGGGTGGCCGAGGCATTCGACGTGCCGTTCGACCGGGCGTGCAAGCATGAATTCGTTGCCTCGGCCGCGGGACTCAAGCACCGGACCGGCGTGCGCACGCTGGACGTCGCCAAGCGGCTGATCGACAAGGGCTTTCACCCGCCCACGATCTACTTCCCGCTCACGGTCGAGGAGGCGATGCTGATCGAGCCGACCGAGACGGAGTCGATGGAGACGCTCGACGCCTTCGCGGATGCCCTGATCGAGATCGCGCACGAGGCGGAGGAGGACCCAGGCCTGGTCACGGACGCGCCTCATGATGCCCCGGTGCGGCGGCTCGACGAGGCGACCGCGGCACGCCAACCGAACCTGCGCTGGCGGGGCATGACGGGCGCCCAGACCCCGTGCCCCGATTGACCTGACGCGCGACCCACGGCCGCGCTTGACACGACGGACCAGCGGACTGTTATCCTCCGCCGCATGGTTGGCCGAAGCCTTCGTCAGATCGTCTGGGCACGCCTCCGCCGTGACCGGGTCGCGATGATCTGCCTGGTGACCCTGATCATCTTCTACCTGGTCGCGATCTTCGGTCCGGCCGTGGCCGGGTCCCTCGGCTTCGACCCCTACAAGTTCAATTCATCGGCGATCAGCGACCTCGGCGGCAAGCCGAACCTGCCCAACGGCGGCATCAGCCCCGATCACCCGTTGGGCGTGGAGTGGGGCACCGGGCGCGACATCTTCGCGCAGTTGCTGTCCGGCCTGCGGATCTCGCTCGTCATCTCGACGACGGCCACCTTCCTGACCGTGGCGCTCGGCGTGGTCATGGGCATCGTCGCCGGCTACGCAGGGGGCAAGACCGACATGGTCATCGGGCGCGTGATCGATCTCGTGCTCGCCTTCCCGTTCCTGCTCATCGTCCTGGCGCTGTCCGGGGTGCTCACGCAGCGCCTGACCGCCATGGGCGTGCCCGAGGGAAATCCTTCCAGGATCATGTACCTGATCCTGGTCATGAGCGTCTTCGGCTGGGCCTACCTTGCCCGGATCGTGCGCGGCCAGGTCCTCAGTCTGCGTGAGCGCGAGTTCGTCGAAGCGGCCGTGGCGATGGGCGCCAATCGTCGGCGAATCCTGTTCACGGAGATCCTGCCCAACCTGTGGGCGCCGATCATCGTGTACGCGACGCTGCTCCTGCCCACGTACATCGGCTTCGAGGCGGCGCTGTCCTTCCTGGGCGTGGGCGTGATCCCGCCCGACGTCACGTTCGGATCGATGCTGGCCAACTCGGTCGCCTACTTCAACGTGGTTCCCAGCTACCTGTTCATCCCGGGGTCGGTGCTCGTGGTCCTGGTCGTCACCTTCAACCTGCTGGGCGACGCATTGCGCGACGCTCTCGATCCGAAGACGGTCTCGTAGCGTCCTGTTACCCTGCGCCTAGCGCTCCAACGTGCAGCGTGGTGTCCGCGCATCCAGTGTCGGCACTCGCTGTACCATCAACCGAAAGCCGGGATGGCCCGGCATCGCATGGAGGAGAACAATGGTCAGAACCGAGACGCGCCTGCGCGTCCTGACCCTCGGCATGACTGTCATGCTGGTGGTCGGAGCGTGCGGCGGCTCGTCCAGCACCCCGGCACCCGCGGCTAGCGCGGGTGGTGGTGCGACGGAGGCACCTTCGTCTTCGGCCCCCGAGAGCATGGCCCCCGAGGGTGGCCAGCAGGGCGGCACCCTCTACCTGTTCACGCAGAACGAGGAGTGGAACCAGCTCGATCCCCAGCGCGCGTACACCGGCGAGGACATGGCGTTCTTCGGTGGGACGATCTACCGTTCGCTGACGAACTACACGTACTCGACGGACCCGACCGAGGCCAACACGCTGCAGCCCGACGTGGCGACCGACACCGGTACCGCCAGCGCCGACGCCAAGAGCTGGTCGTTCACGCTCAAGGACGGCGTGAAGTGGCAGGATGGCTCGCCGGTCACCTGCGAGGACTTCAAGTACGGCGTCTCGCGGACGTTCGCGACCGACGTCATCAACCAGGGTCCGACCTACGCGATCGCGTACCTCGACATCCCGACCAACGACGACGGATCGTCGCAGTACCCGGGCCCGTACACGGCCACCCCGGACCAGCAGGCGCTGTATGACAAGGCCGTGACCTGCGACGGCAACACGATCACGTTCAACCTGAACCAGCCAGTGGCCGACTTCAACTACACGGTCACCCTCGGGTTCTTCGCGGTCCCGCAGGCGCTCGATACCGGTGAAAGCTACGGCAGCGCCGCGCCGTTCCCGGCCTCGAATGGCCCGTACAAGATCGAAAGCTACACGACTGGCAACGGCGGCAAGTTCATCCTCGTCCGCAACGACCAGTGGGATCCGGCCACGGACACCATCCGCAAGGCCTATCCCGACAAGTGGGAGGTCGACTTCGGCCTCGACTCACAGGTCATCGATCAGCGCATCATGCAGAGCCAGGGCGATGACGCCTACGCGGTGCGTTACGGCAACCCTCAGCCCGAGAACCTGCCGACCCTCTTCAGTGATGCGACGACGGCGGCCCCTGAATACGCCGGGCGCGCGTTCAGCGATTACAGCATCTACGTTCGTTACTTCTTCCTGAACGTCAACAAGGTCCCGAACGTCAAGATCCGCCAGGCGATGGCCGCTGCCCTTGACCGGGCCGCACTCCGGACCGCGCGCGGCGGTGCCTTTGCCGGTGATCTGGCCGACGGCCTCATCAAGCCGAGCATGGGCGACCAGTACGCTCCGACCGACATGTGGACCAGCCTGCTCGGGGCACCGATCCCCGACAACGGCGACCCCGAGTACGCCAAGCAGCTCATCGCCGAGTCGGGCGAGGCTGCTCCGAAGCTGACCTTCGATTTCGCCGACACGCCGACCGGTCAGAAGATCGCGGCGGCCGTGAAGGCCTCGTTGGAGCTGGCAGGCTTCCAGATCGCCCTGAACCCGATCGAATCCGGCCAGTACTACAGCGTTGTGTACGACAACGGCAACGAGTTCGGCATGGCCGGTTGGGGACAGGACTGGCCGAACGCCTCGACCATCATCCCGCCGCTGACGACCGACGCTGGCGGCTGGAACCTGTCACACGTGGACCAGACCAAGCCCGGGACCAACGATCCGCAGTGGAACGACAAGGTCCTGGCTGCGCTCGGCACGGTCGACCACGATCAGCAGGCCAGCATGTGGCATGACCTCAACACCGAGGCCTCGCAGAACGTCTACACCATCCCGACGATCTTCGAGCTGGCCCAGCAGCTGGGCGGCACGCAGGTCGGCGGTCTGTACAGCTGGGCTCCGTACGGCAGCTGGCCGTATGCGGTCCTGTACGCCAAGCAGTAAAGCCGGCAACGGCTCGAACAGCTAGGCAAAGTCTTTGACAACTGGAGAGCGGCCCCGCCGCTCTCCAGTTTCAATCCCCACCGGAATCAGGTATTCCTGATTCGCATATCGCCGGGATCTCGAGGAGGTAGCGAGCAGCGTGGTCGGCTACACCATCCGTCGTGTCCTGCTCATGGTGCTGCTTCTGTTCCTGCTCACCGTGGTCGTCTTCTTCCTGTTCACGCTGCTGCCGGGTGATCCGGCGCGGCTGACCTGCGGCAAGTCCTGCACGCCCGCGGTCGTCGAGGCCAACCGGCACAGGCTCGGGTTGGACGACCCGGTCCTGGTCCAGTACTGGAAGTTCTTCACGGGCCTGTTCGCCGGCCGGGTGTTCTCACCCGACTCGCCCCAGCCGATCGTGTGCAACGCCCCCTGCCTCGGCTACTCGTTCAACCGACACGAGCAGGTGCTGACCCTGATCACCAGGGCGCTTCCGGTCACGATCGCACTCGCGCTTGGCGGCTTCATCCTGTGGCTCGTCGTCGGGATCAGCGCAGGCATCTACGCTGCCCTACGCCGCGGCCGTTGGCAGGATCGGTCCGTGATGGGCGTCGCACTGGTCGGCTACTCGATGCCCTCGTTCTTCATCGGTCTCATGCTGATCTTCTTCGTTGTCCTCAAATGGAACTGGTTACCCTTCCCGCAATGGGTCTCCCCCTTCGAGGACCCAGTGGGCTTCTTGCAGACCATGATCCTCCCGTGGATCGTGATCGCCGTCCTCTACGCGGCGTTCTACATGCGGCTCACCCGGAACCAGGTGCTGGAGGTCTTCGGGGACGACTTCATCCGAACCGCGCGGGCGAAGGGCCTGCCCGAGCGCACCGTGGTGACCAAGCACGCGCTGCGGGCCGGGCTGACGCCGATCGTGACCGCGGCCGGCCTTGATCTGGCCGGGCTGCTCGGTGGCGCCATCATCACCGAAAGCATCTTCAGCCTGCCGGGCCTGGGCTCGCTGGCCGTCAACTCGGTGGTACAGGCCGATCTGCCGCTGATCACCGGGATCACACTGACGACGGCCACGTTCGTCCTGTTCGCCAACCTGATCGTCGACCTCCTGTACGGGGTGCTCGATCCGCGGGTGCGGGTCGCATGAGCCAGGAGAGCGCCGCCGCGGACCAGTCGTTTCTGTCCGTCAAGGACCTGTCGGTCGCGTTCAAGACCGAGGACGGCATCGTTCGCGCCGTCGACGGGGTCACGCTCTCGATCGAGCGCGGGCAGACGCTCGCGATCGTTGGCGAGTCCGGATCCGGCAAGAGCGTGACCGCGCAGGCAATCATGGGTCTGGTCGACCGGAAGGCTGCGACCGTCGATGGCGAGATCTGGCTCGACGGCGAGGAGCTGCTCGGGCTGCCACCGGCCGACATGCAGCGGCTCCGCGGGTCGCAGATCGCGATGATCTTCCAGGACCCGATGTCCAGCCTGCACCCCTTCTACCGCATCGGGGACCAGATCGCCGAGGCGATCAGCGCACACCGCGACGTCAAGCCGGCCGCGGCGCGCAAGGAAGTCGTCGAGATGCTCAAGAAGGTCGGCATTCCGGCCGCCGAGCGTCGCGTGGACGACTATCCGCACCAGCTGTCCGGCGGCATGCGGCAGCGGGTGATGATCGGCATGGCGCTCATCAACTCGCCCAAGATGTTGATCGCCGACGAGCCCACGACGGCCCTCGACGTGACAGTCCAGGCGCAGATCCTGGAGCTGATCACCGAGCTCAAGGCGGAGTTCGGCACGACCGTGATCATGATCACCCACGACCTGGGGATCGTCGCAGACGTCGCCGACGAGGTGGCGGTGATGTACGGAGGGCGTCTGGTCGAGGTCGGGCCGACGACCACGATCTACGCGAGTCCGGAGATGCCCTACACGCTCGGACTGCTGTCGTCGATCCCGCGCATGGACAAGGAGCTGCCCAAGCGCCTGGACCCGATCCCGGGCAATCCGCCGTCTCCGATCAACCTGCCACCGGGCTGCGTATTCCAACCGCGGTGCGCGTACGTGAGCCGCGTTCCCGGCGACCGGTGCTCCGAGGAGCGGCCGGAGCTGCTGCCGACGGCACCCAACCACGCTGTTCGCTGCTTCATTCCGGGCGAGGAACGACGACAGATCGCGCACGACGTGCTGGCCGTTCTGGCCGGAGATCCGCAATGACGGATGGCGGCATGAGCGGAGGCGCGACGACGACGGGCGAGGAGCTCCTGAAGGTCACGGACCTGAAGACATACTTCCCGGTCCGTTCCCGGGGACTTCTGCCACGCGTGGTCGGCCAGGTCAAGGCCGTCGACGGCGTCAGCCTGACCCTGGCGCCCAGCGAAACCCTCGGATTGGTCGGTGAAAGCGGGTCTGGCAAGACGACGACCGCCCGGACGATCCTGCGCCTGGTGGACCCGACCAGCGGCAGCATCAAGCTCGACGGCGAGGAGATCTCGAAGCTCTCGCGGCGCGCACAGATGCCGATGCGCCGCAAGGCCCAGATGATCTTCCAGGATCCCTATAACGCGCTCAATCCCCGCCATACCGTGGGCGGCATCATCAGCGCGCCGTTCCGCATCCAGGGGGTACAGCCACCGGGCGGCGTCAAGGCGGCCGTGCAGGAGCTGATGGAGCGCGTCGGGCTCAACCCCGAGCACTACAACCGCTACCCGAACGAATTCTCTGGCGGCCAGCGTCAACGGATCGGAGTGGCGCGCGCGATCGCGCTCCGGCCGAAGCTGATCGTGTGCGATGAGCCGGTGTCGGCGCTCGACGTCTCGATTCAGGCCCAGATTCTCAACCTGTTGCGCGATCTGCAGGACGAGTTCGGCATCGCGTACCTGTTCGTCGCCCACGATCTCGCGGTGGTTCGCCAGATCGCCAACCGGGTCGCGGTCATGTACCTGGGGCACATTGTGGAGATGGCGCCTCGGCGAACGATCTACATGGGGCCGTTGCACCCGTACACCCACTCGCTGCTGTCGGCGGTGCCGATCCCGGATCCTGAGCGCCAGCGGTCCCGCAAGCGGATCATGCTCCAGGGCGACGTCCCGAGCCCGATCGACCCGCCGAGCGGCTGCGTGTTCCGGACCCGCTGCTTCCAGGCGCAGGACCGCTGCGCCGCCGAGGTTCCGCCGCTGACCGAGATCGAGCCGGGCCACTTCGTGGCGTGTCACTTCCCGGTCGCCGAGCCGTCGGCCACCGCGGCCGTGCCGTCGGTCACGGCAAGCGTCGACACGACGCCCGTACCGCCGACCGCGCCGCCCCCGCGCTCGGTGACCGCGGTGGAGGCCGAGTCGGCGTCGTCCGAGACCGGTGCCGAGGTGTCCACCAAGGGTTAGCAGCCGGGCGTGATCGACGTCGGCCGCCCGCCATCTGACTGATCAGGAGCCGCCGATCGTGGCCCCGAACAGCTCGTTCCAGGCGTCGAACGGTGCCGCGTCGCTGCGTCGCAGGGGCTCGGACCGATCCCACTGGGCCACGAACGAGTCCAGCACGTCACCGGCATCCAGCGCCGCACCATCCTGAAACTCCAGCTTTGGGCGCAGCCGACAGGTCCAGGAGGTCTCGCCCGCATTGGGGGTACAGGCCTGGGCAAGTCGGGGCACCGGCCGCAGTGTCGCAGGATCGAGGCCGTACAGGCCCGAGGTCACGAGCGCGCACAGTCGATAGGCGTCGTCCGTGGCCTGATCCCCGCAGTAGGCGCCGTCGGGCTCGGTCGCCTGCATGAACACGGTCTGGCTCCGGTCGCCGGGGACGGTGCCTGCGAGCGGATCGAGGCCCAGTGGCGCGGTCGCGGCGCCCTGGACGTCGGACCGGAACACGGAGACAGTGCCAGGCTCGACCAGCGGCACGACGGCGGCACGACGGCGGATCGTGTTGTTGGCATTGGCGATCGCATCGGTGCGAGCCGCGGGGTCAGATGACGTCGCGGCAATCGCGAGGTCCGCGGCGGCTGCCGGAGCCCACCGCGGAGTGACCCCCGTGGCTCGCTCACCGAACAGCGGCGTCAGGAATGCCCCGGCGTCGGCGAGCTGGGTCGCGAGCCCGCCAAGATAGAGCCCGTCGAGGGTGCCATCGGCCAGGCGTGCGTTGTAGTCGGCGACGGGCAGCAGGTCGATCTCGACGGTCATGCCGATGGCGGCCGCGAGCTGAGCTTTGACGGCGTTCGCCACGCCGGTGGGGTCGGGCAGGCCCGGCACCGGCTGGTCGGGAACGTGAAGTGGATACGTGCCCTTGAGGTCAAACCCAGCTGCCGTGAGCGCGGCGGTTGCGGCTGGACCGTTGAACTCGTACCAGGGCTTGCCAGCGCAGCCGTCGGGAATGACGCACGGGACGAGGGAGGTCGCCGCGGTCGATCCCGGCGGGAACGCGTCGGTGAGCGCGTTCCGATCGAGGGCCTGGGCGATCGCGCGCCGGACCTTAACCTTGTCGAACCCGCTCCCGGTGCCAAACCCAAGGTAGGCCATTGCCAGCCCATCGCGCGGGATGACGGTGAGCTCGGGCAGCGTCGCAATACGGTCGAGCGATCCGGAGCCCGGAGCATCGATGCCGTCGACCTCGGCATTCTGGAGCGCATCGAGCCTGCCAGCTGGGCTCGACAACCAGCGCAGCACGACTGTGGCCACGCCCACGTCGGGCGAGGAATCCTCGGCCACGCGGACGAGGCGGACGTTGTCGCCGGGAGTCCAGCCACCGATGCGGTATGGTCCGCTGCCCACGATCGCGGTCGCGGACGACCGATCCTCTGTCAGGCGCTCGATGGACGAAGTGTCGAGGATCCCGAGCGCGGGATGGGCGATCCGGGTGAGGAACGCGGCGTCGGGCCGGCACAGCGTGAACCGCACCGTTCGTGCCGTGGTTGCCTCGATCCGACCCATGAGCCCGGCATACCCCGGGCGGTCGCAGGCGGAGCCGGCAGGCGGCCATGCAGCCGGCTTGAAGCCGACCTCGTCGGGTGGCACCGAGGCCCCCGCGCTCGGGGAAGGCAACATGACCTGCTCCGTCGGCGTCGCGTCGGGGGCAGGTTCGCAGGCAGCGCTCAGCAGCGCGACGGCCACGGCCAGGACCACGAGGGCGGGCGGAATCGTGCGGCGGATCGTCATCGGCACCCGGCGGTGAGAAGTCGATGGTCGGCGGAGTGGGCAGCGGGGGTCTGGGCGGGTGGGCGGTCCGGCCGGACCGCGACAGCCTAGCATCGGGCGCCGCCGGGTCGAGCGGCGGCGCTCTGTGGAGCTGGACCGGCCGGCGGCGTCCCCGGCACCGGCGGCGTCCTCGGTGCCGGCGGCGGCCCGGACCGAGGGTCCCGATCACCGGGCGATGCGCAGTCGTCCGGCCTAGACTCGCACGATGCAGCCATTGCGGATCGCGCTTGCCCAGATCGCACCCCGCCTCGGGGATCTCGCAGCCAACCTGGCACGCCACCGCGAGCTGCTCGACGACGCGCGACGGCGCGGAGCGGGGCTGGTGGTGTTCCCGGAGCTTGGGCTCACCGGCTACCAGCTCCAGGACCTTGCCGCCGAGGTCGCGATCCGGACCGACGATCCGCGCCTGCTGGCGCTGGCGGCGGAGACAACGGGGCTGTCGGCCGTGGTCTCGTTCGTCGAGGAATCGACCGACCATCGGTTGTTCATCGCCGCCGCGCTGCTCGAGGACGGCGAGTTGCGCCACGTCCACCGCAAGGTCTACCTGCCGACCTATGGGTTGTTCGACGAGCGGCGCTTCTTCGCGGCAGGCGGTGTGCTCCGTGCCGTCGACTCGCGACTTGGCGTCGGCATCGGGCTGGCGGTGTGCGAGGACTTCTGGCACGTCTCGACCCCGCAGGTCCTCGCGCTCGACGGTGCGCAGCTGCTGATCAACGTCTCCTCGTCGCCGGGACGTGATCTCGCGGCGACGAACGAGGTGGGCCTCGGCACGGCGACCTCGTGGCGCACGCTGATGCGCACGTATGCACAGCTGACGACCTCGTTCGTGGTGTTCTGCAACCGCGTCGGCGTCGACGAGTCGTTCTCGTTCTGGGGCGGCTCCGAGGTCATCGGTCCAACGGGCGCACCGATCTTCTCGGCACCAATGTTCGATGAGGAGCTCTACCTGGTCGACATCGACCTTGCCGACGTGCGCCGAGAACGGATCGGACTGCCGTTGCTGCGCGACGAGCGCCCCGAGCTGGTGGCCCGCGAATGGCGCAGGCTCGTGGCCGAGCGTGCGGGGCTGACCGACGATCCGTCCGCCGAGCTGCCGGCCGAGCCCGGAAGGACGGCGGAATCGCCCCCGGTGACCCGGACGACTGGGCGATGACCGACGTCGTGCCCATGTTCGTGCTGCCCGATGAGCTTGCCATCGACACCGGAGTCGCCCGACGCGTGATCGGGGCGTTCATCCGTGGGCAGCTCCAGCAGGCAGGATTCGATCGGGCGGTCCTGGGGCTGTCGGGCGGGATCGACTCCGCCCTGGTCGCGTTCCTGGTGGCGGAGGCCATAGGCCCGGAGCGTCTGCTGTGCGTCCTGATGCCATATCGAACCTCGTCGCCGGCGTCGCGCGGCGACGCCGAGGAGGTCGTGCGGCAGCTCGGCTGCGCGTCGGAGGTGGTCGACATCAGCACCATGGTCGATGGGTTCTTCGGGCGCGATGGTGAGCCGGGCGCGGCCGGCCCGGAGGGCCTCGAGGCAAGCCCCTTGCGGCGCGGCAACCTCATGGCCCGGGTCCGGATGAGCGTCCTCTACGATCGATCGGTCACCTGGGGCGGCCTCGTCGTCGGGACCGGCAACAAGACCGAGTCCCTGATCGGCTACACGACCCTGTTCGGGGACTCGGCGTGTGCGTTCAATCCGATCGGCGACCTGTACAAGAGCCAGGTGCGCCAGGTGTCCGCGGCGATCGGCGTGCCCGAGGCCATCATCCGCAAGGCGCCGTCTGCGGATCTCTGGCCGGGCCAGACCGATGAGACTGAGGCTGGCTTCACGTATCACGAGCTCGACCGGGTCCTGTACTGGCGGATCGACCGTCGCCGAGCGGTGGACGAGATGGTCGCCATGGGCTTCGACTCGGTCGCGGTCGAGCGCGTCGACAGGCTCGTGGCAACCTCCGAGTTCAAGCGCCAGGTGCCACCGATCGCGAAGCTCGGACCGCGGACGGCGGGCGTGGATTACCTGTATCCGCGTCGCCGGCCCGGTTCGGCACGGACCTGAGCCCGGGCGCCGTGGCGGCGGACGATCCCCGAGGTTCCTCGCGCGAGGGAACTCGTGCGCGGGGCGGGGGCACGGGTCGGGCAGGAGCTTCTGCCCGGGACGCGGGCATCCTCTACGTGGTCGCGACCCCGATCGGCAACCTGGCTGACGTCACGCGACGCGCCATCGAGATCCTGCGAACCGTGCCGCTGATCGCGGCCGAGGACACACGGGTCACGAAGCGGCTGCTGGCCAGGTACGAGATCCCGACGCGCACCGTCAGCTACCACGCACAGAGCGCACCCTCGCGCACGACCGAGCTGCTGGCGCACCTGGCGGGCGGCGAGGACCTGGCGCTGGTGACAGATGCCGGCACGCCGCTCGTGTCCGATCCAGGCGAGGGGATGGTGGCAGCCTGGACGGCGGCCGGTGGTCAGGTGATCGCCGTTCCCGGTGCATCATCGGTGATGGCGGCCGTGGCCGTGAGCGGGATCGCCGGCCCTCGCTGGTCGTTCGAGGGCTTCCTCCCGAGGAGCGGTCGTGAGCGGCGCGAGCGGCTGGCGCGGATCGCCCACGACGAGCGTGGCAGCATCCTGTTCGAGGCTCCCAACCGACTGGGGGCGTCGCTCCGCGATCTCGCGGCGGCGTGCGGGGCACGACGACCGGCGGCCGTGTGCCGCGAGCTGACCAAGCTCCACGAGGCGACGGTCCGCGGGTCGCTGGGCGAGCTGGCCGTGATGGCAGCGAGCGGCGAGATCCCGGCCCGGGGCGAGATGGTGATCGTCGTCGGGTGGGGGAGCGGCGTGGATGACGAGACACGGGACGGAGAACGCGCCGCGGCCATCGATCAGGCTCGCGCTGAGGTCGATCGCCTCGTGGCAGATGGCGTGGCCCGAGGGGATGCCGCCCGGCGGGTGGCCTCGGCGACGGGCCTGCCGCGCCGGGCGCTGTATGACGGGCGCGCAGGACCTCAGTCGGAGTCGGACCGAAGCCGCGCGTAGATCACCTGGTCGTGGGCCGCACCGTCGCGCGAACCGCGCCCGGCGATTGGTTCCCTCGCGCGTCACGTTGGCCGTCCCGGGCGCTCGCTGCTCCGCACTGGTGGCCACGTCCGCGGAGGCCTCGACGCCGTGCACCACGGCTGTCCCGAACAGGTGGTCCCCCGCGAGGCGCAGTCCCTCGGTGCCAGCGTCACGCATCGGCCGGCGGCCAGAGCAGGTAGCCGCCGACGAGGAAGCACACCGCACCCACGAACGTGCCGAGGTTCACGAGCGCGACGTTGACCATCTCCCCCGTGGTGGGGAGGACCAACGCGGTGATTGCAGACAGCATGAAGAAGATTGAGCCGATGGAGTTGAGAAGGTTGATCCACCAGTTGACGTCAGTGGATCGGACGACCCAGCGGAACCCAACCAGCGCCGCCCAGGCGCATGCGCTCGCCACCAGGAACGCGATGGACCCGAAGATGTCCGGCGCCCAGACGAGGCGGTCGACCTGCTGGACGTCGAGACCCTCGACGAGCGCGCCGAAGGTGCTGATGTTGAAGAAGATGGTGCCGGCCAGCTGGACGGCCACCGCCCACCAGTCCAGGCTGCGCGGCCGCGCTCCCATGTACCGGAACGTTGCGGATCCGTCATTGAGGACCTGGAGGAACTGGCTGTAGCCCGCCGCGGTGAAGAACACGGACCCGAGGGCGAAGGTCGCGGCGTCGACGCGAGGGTCGACCAGCTGGCTGTACGGCGGGAACGCGCCGAGCGCGAACAGGAACGAACCGACGATGAACAGCGCTCCGACCCGCCAGCCGAGGAGGTGCGCGTTCCAGCGCACCTCCCGCCGCCAGGTCATGGCCACTGTGGCCGACCCGTGAACCTCGCCCATCTAGGTGTGGGCGAAGGGCGTCCGCTCGGGCGGGTGTGACGGGGGGTACTTGGTGAGATGGTCAACCGCCTTGTGAAGTGCCTCCACCAGCCCTTCGGCGAGATCCATGCTGAAGCCTTCGCGGACGACCACGCGCAGCACCGCGACGTCGGTGGCCGCCTCCGGCATGGTGTACGCGGGCACCTGCCAGCCGCCGCTGCGGAGCTGGTCCGACACGTGGAACACCGTGAACGGCTGCTCGCCCTTCATCCGGAACGCCATCACCGGCATGGCGCTGCCGTCGCTGATCACCTCGAACGGGCCCATCTTGGCGATCTCGCCCGATAGGTACAGCGTGATGTCACGGAGCGACTCCATGATCCGTGTGTAGCCCTCGCGGCCGAGACGCACGAAGTTGTAGTACTGGCCGACGATCTGGTTGCCGGGTCGGGAGAAGTTGAGGGTGAACGTGGGCATGTCGCCGCCCAGGTAGTTCACGTGAAACACGAGGTCCTCTGGCAGGTCGTCCTTCGACCGCCAGACGACGAACCCGATCCCCGGATAGGTGAGCCCGTACTTGTGGCCCGAGACGTTGATCGACTTGACCTGCGGCAGGCGGAAGTCCCACTCGAGATCCGGGTGCAGGAACGGCGCCACGAACCCGCCGCTGGCGGCATCGACGTGGATCGGAACATCGGTGCCGTGCTCGCCGTTGTAGGCGACCACCCGATCGTGGATCTCCCGGATCGGTTCGAACTCACCGGTGAACGTGGTGCCCAGGATCGGGATCACGCCGATCGTGTTCTCGTCGACCCGGGCCATCACATCGTCGGGCGCGACGACGAACCGGTCGTGCGCGACCGGGACGTAGCGCGGCTCGACGTCCCAGTAGCGGCAGAACTTCTCCCACACCACCTGCACGTTCGAGCCCATCACCATGTTGGGCTTGTCGGTCGCCAGGCCCGCGGCCTCGCGGCGCTGTCGCCACCGCCATTTCATCGCGAGGCCCGCCAGCATCACGGCCTCGCTGGACCCGATCGTGGAGACGCCGATCGCATCCCCGCTGCCCTGCGCGTGGAACAGGTTCGCGACGATGTTCACGCAGCGTCGCTCGATCTCGGCCGTCTGCGGGTACTCGTCCTTGTCGATCATGTTCTTGTCGAAGGTCTCGGCCATCAGCCGGTCGGCCTCGGGCTCCATCCACGTGGTCACGAAGGTCGCCATGTTGAGGCGGGAGCTGCCGTCGAGGAGCAGCTCGTCATGGATGAGTCGGTAGACCGCGGTCGGTGGCGACTCGACGTCCGGGAGCCGGTGCTTGGGGGTCGGCGCCCGATTGAGGCGTCCCGCATAGGCCGGTGCGAGGGCGTCGTCGTCGTTCGTGTGCTCGTGGATCATCATCGCTCCCTGTGTGCTCGTCCCGCCCATTGTGCCCTCTGGGCTCAGGCCACGGGGCGCGCCGGCGCGATGGGTGATCGGTGCACGATCGTTGCGGCGGCGGCGCGGGAGGGGGACCGCGCCGCCGCCGGTGGGGGAGAGCGGGGTCAGGCGGCCGCGATGGCCTCCTCGAGCGTCTCGTCCTCTTCGTCATCGCCAGCGACGCCGAGACCGAAGCCGGCCTCGTCCGCCAGTGGCTCCGAGGCGTCGGGCTCGACGCCGTTGGCCGTCGCCGGGCCTCGAGCGCGGTTGCTGCGGTCTCGGCCGCGTAATCCTTGCGACGCCGGCCCGACAGCATCTCGACGCTCCGGGCCACGATCTCTGTCTTCCAGTGACGCGCGCCCTTCTCGTCATCCCAGGTGCGCGTCTGGACGCGTCCCTCGATCGCGATCAGCTGGCCCTTGCCCAGGTAGCGCCCGCATGTCTCCGCGAGCCGGTCCCAGGCGACCACGTTGTGGAACTCGGATTTCTCCTTGCCCGACACGTACTCGTGGCTCGCCACCGCGAACTGCGCGACGGCCTTGCCGCCCGCCGTGGTGCGGACCTCGGGATCGCGCGTCAGGCGCCCGGTGAGGAGGACCCTGTTCATCGGTCCATGTCTCCTTCCGATCGTGGCCGCGCCGCGCACCACTGCGCGGTCCAGGGCGGCCGATCCTCGTGCGGCGGGCTGCGACGGGCGGCGGGTCCTTGTCGGTCGGCCAGGCCAGGGTTCGGCGGTGCGATTGCCTGGCGGAGCCGGCGAGTTCGGCGGTCGTTCGCAACCCTAGCGGCCGGATCTTCACGCACACTTACCAGCGATGGCGTGGGCGGGATCGCAGTCACTGTCGCCACCGCGCGCCCAGGCGTTGTATCCCATTCGCACCCCGGGTGCCGTGTCGGTGGCGTGTGCGGTCGCGTATACTCGCGGCGTCCTCGAGACCGAGCGGGGTCGGACCCGCGAAGGAGGGAATGAGCATTGCTCGAGGAAGGCGCGGCGTTCGCCCCGTGAGACGGCCCCGCACCTTCGACCGGATGGCCCGCCGAACCGTCGGCGGACAGTCGCGGGAGACGTCTATCCAGGACCCCGGCATCGACCGGGGTCGTTTCATGTCCGGAGCGCGACCATGCCTGCGACCGTGATCGTCG
Organism: uncultured Chloroflexia bacterium; assembly: GCA_963734935.1. Taxonomy (GTDB): domain Bacteria; phylum Chloroflexota; class Limnocylindria; order Limnocylindrales; family CSP1-4; genus CAIXZV01. The sequence continues at coordinate 459,223 of CAVTIO010000005.1, forward strand.
GACTTCAGTGGGGGGACGAGGGCAAGGGAAAGACGACCGACTTCCTTGCCGAGCAGGTCGCGGTGGTGGTGCGCTACCAGGGTGGTGACAACGCGGGCCACACGGTTGTTGTGGGCGAGGAGACGCTCAAGCTCCAGCTGTGTCCGTCGGGAGTCATGTACCCGCACATCACGTCCGTGATCGGGAACGGCGTCGTGGTCAACCCGGCCACCCTGCTGGCTGAGCTGGACATGCTCATGGCCAAGGGCATCGACGTCACGAAGGTCCGCGTGAGCCGCAGCGCGCACGTGATCATGCCCTACCACGTGGCGCTGGATAAGGCCAACGAGGGCCGGCTCGGCGGGTCCAAGGTGGGCACGACGGGACGGGGAATCGGACCCGCGTACGGCGATCGGGCCTGGCGGCTGGGCCTGCGCATGGAGGATCTGCTCACCCCGGACGTCCTCCGCGTGCGCATCGAGCGGGCGCTGGCCGACAAGAACCTGCTGCTGGCTTCGATGGGCGCGACCACGTTCGAGGTCGATGCGCTGGTCGAGCAGGCCCTGGCCTGGGGCGAGCGCCTCCGGGCGCACCTCGACGACACCACGTGGATCGTGCAGGACGCGCTGCGCCGCGGCGACCACGTGCTTCTTGAGGGCGCCCAGGGCACGCTGCTCGACCTCGACCACGGCAGCTACCCGTTCGTGACCTCGTCGAACCCGGTCGCCGGCGGCGCGTGCACCGGCGGCGGCATCGGACCGCTCCAGGTGGACGAGGTGATCGGCGTGATGAAGGCCTACTCGACCCGCGTCGGTTCGGGGCCGTTCCCGACCGAGCTCCACGATGAGATCGGCACCGGGATTGCCCAGCGTGGACGCGAGTTCGGGACCGTGACCGGCCGCCCCCGGCGGGTGGGCTGGTTCGACACCGTGCCGCTCCGCTACGCGGTCGCAGTCAACTCCAACAGCGCGATCGTGCTCAACAAGCTCGACATCCTGTCAGGGCTCGAGACCCTCCGTCTGTGCGTCGCATACGACATCGACGGGCAGCGTGTCGAGACCTGGCCGTCGAGCGGTGCGGCCCTCTCGAGGGCCGTGCCTGTCTACGAGGACTTCCCGGGCTGGGACGAGCCGATCCATGACGTCCGATCCCTTGCCGACCTGCCCGAGAACGCTCGGCGCTACGTCTCCGCGCTCGAGGAGCACGCGGGGGTGCCGATCGTATTCGTATCGGTCGGTCCGGAGCGAACCCAGACGATCGAGCGGGCGTGGCGACCGATGCGCCATCGCCCCGCGACGCCGGCCTGACCAGATGGAGTCGCGGGTGAGCAGCGCGATGCCGGCCCGCATCCTTGTCGTGGGCGGCGGCGGCCGTGAGCACGCTCTTGCCTGGAAGCTCGCGAGCGAGCCGGGCGTGGAGCTGGTGACCGTTGCACCGGGCAGCGCGGGGATCGCACGCGAGCCGGGGATCCGGACAGCGTCCGTGAACGCAACAGATCCGGCCCCCGTGGTTGATCTCGCACGGTCCGCGCACGTGGAGCTCGTGGTGGTCGGGCCCGAGGCGCCGCTTGCCGCTGGCATCGCCGACGCGCTGTTCGAGGCCGGCATCCCGGTCTTCGGGCCGAACCGTGCAGCAGCGCGACTGGAGACCTCGAAGGCGTTCTGTCACGAGGTGGCAGCCGCGGCCGGGATCCGGATGGCACGCGCGCGGGCGTTCGCCGGCGGTGACGACGTGGCCGCCGCCGCCTTTGCCCGAGAGCTGGCGGCCGATGGCGCGGGGGTCGTGCTCAAGGCGGACGGGCTCGCGGCCGGCAAGGGCGTTGTCGTGACCGAATCGATCGAGCAAGCCCTGGATCTGCTGCCATCGTTTCTCGCAGACCGGCCCGCGCACGTTCCGGCGCTGGTCGTCGAGGAGCGCCTGATCGGACCCGAGGCGAGCGTCATCGCCGTGTGTGACGGCGAGCGGGTCGTCGCCCTGCCCTCGGCGAGGGACCACAAGCGGCTCGGCGATGGCGACACGGGGCCGAATACCGGCGGCATGGGCGCGTACTCGCCGCTGCCGGACCTCGACGATGTCACGGCGGACGCCGTGATCGACGCAGTCCACCGACCGATCCTGGCCGAGATGGCACGACGCGGGTCACCGTTCCGCGGCTTCCTGTACGCGGGCCTGATGCTCACTGCCGACGGACCAGCCCTGCTGGAGTGCAACGTCCGCATGGGCGACCCCGAGGCCCAGGTCGTGCTGCCCCGGCTGGCGGCGCCGCTCGCACCGCTCCTGCTTGCGGCGGCCGACGGGCAGCTCCCCGAGGACCTGACACGCGTGCCGGCCATCGCGGATGCCGCTGTGGGTGTCGTCCTGGCGGCGGCCGGCTATCCCGCCGAGCCACGGCGGGGTGATCGGATCGAGGGTCTCGAGGACGCCGTCGCGCAGGGTGCGCTCGTGTTCCACGCGGGGACGCATTTGCGGGCCGACGGAGCGTTCGAGACCAGCGGTGGCCGGGTGCTGGCGGTCGTTGCCACGGGGGTGGACCTGGCTGCCGCCCGCACAGGAGCCGAGCGCGCGGCCGATGCGATCCGCTGGGACGGCATGCAGCGCCGGCACGACATTGGCGCCGCGGGTGCCGAGACCTCGACTGGATCGACCGTCGCCGAACGGACCGCGACCGCACCTGGAGCCGGGTCGTGATTGGCCGCTACACCCTCCCCGAGATGGGTGCCGTCTGGACCGACCGGGCGCGATTCGAGCGGATGCTCGAGGTCGAGATCGCCGTGTGTCGGGTGCAGGTCGCGCGGGGAATGGTCCCGGTGGACGCGCTGGCGGCGATCGAGGAGCGGGCAGCCGTCGACGTGGACCGGATCGCCGAGATCGAGCGAACCACTGATCACGACGTGATTGCCTTCGTGTCGCAGGTCGCCGAGACAGTCGGCCCAGAGGGCCGATACCTGCATCTTGGGTTGACCAGCAGCGATGTCGTCGACACGGGTCTCGCGCTCCAGCTGCGGGCCGCGGGTGAGCGCCTGCTCACGGACGCCGACGCGCTGACGACTGCGCTTATCGCGCGGGCGAGGTCCGAGGCGGGCACGGTGATGATGGGCCGCACACACTCGGTCCACGCGGAACCGACGACGTTCGGGCTCAAGTGTGCGGGATGGGCGTTCGAGGTCGCCCGCGGGCGGGAACGACTCGCTGCCGCCGTGGCCGAGATCGCGACGGGCAAGATCAGCGGTCCCGTGGGGACATACAGCCATCTCGACCCGGAGCTCGAGGCAGAGGTCCTGGCGGCGCTGGGCCTGCACGTTGACCCTGTGAGCACCCAGATCGTCCAGCGGGACCGACACGCGGCGCTGCTGGCCGCGATCGCGATCCTGGGCGGGACGGTGGAGCGGATGGCGACCGAGATCCGCAACCTCCAGCACACGGAGATCGCCGAGGTCATGGAGCCGTTCAAGCAGGGCCAGAAGGGCAGCTCCGCCATGCCTCACAAGCGGAACCCGATCCTGTCCGAGCGGCTCGCCGGCCTCGCTCGCCTGCTGCGCGGCTATGCGCACACCGCGTTCGAGAACCAGCCACTGTGGCATGAGCGCGACATCAGCCACAGCTCGGCGGAGCGCGTGATCCTGCCCGACGCCACGATCCTGCTCGACTACATGCTGGTCAAGGCGACCGGGCTCGCCGAGCGCCTGGTCGTGCGGCCCGAGCGCATGCGCGAGAACATCGAACGCGGCCTGGGGCTCCACGCGTCGTCGCGGGTGCTGGTGGCGCTCGTCGATCGGGCAGGGATGTCACGCGAGGAGGCGTATGCGATCGTGCAGCGTAACGCGCTCCGCGCCGCCGATGAGCGGGTGCCGCTCCACGGACTGCTCGCGACGGACCCGGCACTCGCCCAGAAGCTGCCTCTCGCCGACCTCGACGCGTGCTTTGACGATGCCGCTGTACTGCGCCACGTCCCCGCGGTGTTGACGCGCCTCGCGCCGCTCGAGGCGGCGATCGAGCAGCGCAGGCGGGACGCGGCGGACGGTCCGCCGTCCGCGAGGGGGACCGCCTCGTCCGCCGCACCCGCGCCAGAGGTGACCCATGCCGCACGTTGAAGCCGCGTTCCTGCGCTCGGGCAAGGTCCGCGACCTGTATCGGATCGACGACATGCGGCTGCTGCTGGTCGCATCGGACCGGATCAGCGCCTTCGACGTCGTGATGCCCACACCCATCCCGGACAAGGGCCGCGTGCTCACCGGGCTCTCGCGGTTCTGGTTCGAGCGGACGGCGGACATCGTGCCCAACCACCTCCTGGGCACCGACCCCTCGGAGCTGCCCGGCGAGCTGTTTGCAGATCCCGAGGCGGCCGCCGAGCTTCGGGGTCGGATGATGATCGGACGCCTGGCCGATGTCCTGCCTGTCGAGTGCGTGGTGCGCGGGTACCTGTCCGGCTCGGGCTGGAAGGAGTACCGCGCGGATGGTGCCGTGTGCGGCGTCCCGCTGCCGCCCGGCCTGCGGGAGAGCGATCGCCTGCCGGAGCCGATCTTCACGCCGGCCTGGAAGGCACCGGCCGGCGTGCACGACGAGAACATCCCGTTCGCTCGGGTCGAGGAGCTCGTCGGAGCTGACCTGGCGGCACGCGTCCGTGCCGCGTCGCTCGCGCTCTACGCGCGCGGCGCCGAGGTGTGTGCCGCGGCCGGGATCATCCTGGCCGACACCAAGTACGAGTTCGGGGTGCTGCCGACGGGCGAGCTGCTGCTCATCGACGAGGTGATGACGCCCGACTCGTCCCGCTTCTGGGAGGCCGCGGCGTACGAGCCCGGACGCCCCCAGGCGAGCTACGACAAGCAGTTCGTCCGTGACTGGCTCGAGACCCAGCCGTGGCCCAAGACCGCGCCCGGGCCGGACCTGCCGCCCGATGTCGTGGCCGGGACCAGGGCCCGGTATGTCGAGGCGTTCGAGCGGATCACGGGGGCCAGCTTCACCCGCTATCTCACGGAGGATGTGATCGCCTGATGAGCGAGCCCACCAGCAGCTCCGCCTTCCGCTTCGCGGTCAACGTCACACCCAAGCCCGGAATCCTCGACCCCCAGGGCAAGGCGGTCGAACGCAGCCTGCCCCACCTCGGCATCGACGGCGTGAGCGGCGTTCGCGTCGGTCGGCGTGTCGAGCTGGCGGTGACGGCGGACGACGAGGCCGCCGCCCGCGCGGTCGTGGAGCGGCTGGCCGGGGACCTGTTGTCCAACCCGCTGATCGAGGCCTACGAGATCGAGACCCTCCCGGTGGTGGAGGTCGCCGGGTGAGCGTCCGCATCGGCGTCGTGATGTTCCCTGGCTCGAACCGGGACATCGACGCGTTCAACGCACTGCGGATCGCCGGCGCAGAACCGGTCCTCCTGTGGCACGAGTCCGACGATCTCGGCGACGTGGCCGGGATCCTGCTCCCCGGCGGCTTCGCGTACGGCGATTACCTGCGGGCGGGCGTGATCGCGCGGTTCAGTCCCGTGATGCGCGCGGTGGCCGTGTTCGCGGGGCGTGGCGGACCCGTGCTCGGGATCTGCAACGGGTTCCAGGTGCTGGCCGAGGCAGGTCTCGTTCCCGGCGCCCTGCTGCGCAACGTCGGGCTGCGCTTCGTGTGCCGTGAGGTGGCGCTGCTCCCCGAGCGGGCCGACTCTCCGTTCACCCGCGAGATCGGCGCCCGGCGTCCGCTGCGGATGCCGGTGGCGCACGGCGAGGGCCGCTTCTACGCAGATGCGGCGACGCTGGACGCTCTCGAGCGCGATGGGCAGGTGCTCTGGCGCTACGCAACCGCCGGTGGCGAGGTCGCCGGTCCGGACGATCCGGCGAACCCGAACGGCTCGCTGCGCGGGATCGCGGGCGTTGCCAACGCAGCCGGCAACGTGGCCGGCCTGATGCCGCATCCGGAGACGGCATCCGAGGCGCTGATCGGGTCCGACGACGGGTTGGGGATCATCCGATCGCTCGTCGTGAGCGCGGAGGAGTGGGCGAGCACCGGGTCAATCACGCTCGCACGCGCGGGAGCGGCGGCGACTGCAGCCACGTCCGCGGGGGCCGGTCGGTGACGACGCCCGCCGCCGCGCCGCTCCACCGCATCCTGGGTCTCGAGGACATCGAGCTGGACGCGATCCGTGAGAAGCTCGACCGCGAGCCGAACGACCTCGAGCTGGCGATGTTCAGCGTCATGTGGAGCGAGCACTGCTCGTACAAGAGCAGCCGGCCGCTGCTCCGAACGCTGCCGACCCACGGTGAGGGCGTCGTCGCCGGCGTGGGTGAGCAGGCGGGCGTGATCTCCATCGGGGACGGGCTGGCGGTCGCGTTCAAGATCGAATCCCACAATCACCCGAGCGCGGTCGAGCCGTACCAGGGGGCTGCCACCGGCGTCGGCGGGATCCTGCGCGATGTGTTCGCGATGGGCGCGAGGCCGATCGCCGTCCTCGACGCCCTCCGCTTCGGGGACCCATCCGACGATCGGACCCGGCATCTCGTGGATGGCGTCGTCCGCGGCGTCGGCGGCTATGGCAACTGCGTCGGCGTGCCAACGGTCGGCGGCGAGCTTGTCTTCGACCCGAGCTACCAGGGCAACCCGCTGGTCAACGTGATGGCGATCGGCCTCCTCGAGGACGGGATGCTGACTCGAGCCTCGGCGGACGGGCCCGGCAACCTCGTGGTCCTGTACGGGTCGGCGACCGGTCGCGACGGGATCGGAGGGGCGTCAGTCCTGGCAAGCGCGACGTTCGGCGATGCCGATCCGTCGAAGCGTCCGTCAGTCCAGGTGGGCGACCCATTCGCCGAGAAGCTGCTGATCGAGGCGACGCTCGAGCTGATCGCCCAGGGGCTCGTGGTCAGCGTCCAGGATCTCGGGGCCGCGGGAATCACCTGCGCCACGTGCGAGACGGCGGACAGGGGCGGCACGGGGATGCTGGTGGACCTCGACGCGATCCCGCGTCGCGAGCCGGGGCTGGAGCCGTTCGAGGTCATGATCTCCGAATCGCAGGAGCGGATGGTCGCGATCGTCGAGCCGGCGCGATGGGCGGCGGTTCGCGCCGTGTGCGAGCGCTGGGATCTGCCCGTCGCGATCATCGGCCGGGTCACCGTCGAGCCCGACATCGTCGTGCTCGCCGGGCCCGACGGCTCGGGCGCCCTGGACGCCGACGGTCGCCCGGTATCCGGCGCCCGCGAGCTGGCACGGATCCCGGCACCGGCGCTGGCCTCGGAGGCGATCGTGTTCGAGCGCGACTCGCGCCCACCCGCCCGCCGTCGGGCCGCGCCAGCGCCCGGCGCCCCCGCGCAGCCCAGCGACGCGCTGCCGCTCCGGGGGCAGGACCCGGGTGCGGTCCTGCTGGCACTCCTGGGCTCACCCAACCTCTCGTCGCGCCGCAGCGTCTTCGAGCAGTACGACCACAACGTCCAGGCCAACACCGTCGCCGGTCCGGGCCGCGGCGCCGCGGTGCTGCGGATCAAGGGCACGACCAAGGCGCTGGTTGCTGCGACCGATGCAAACGCTCCGGTCGGGGAGCTCGACCCGTGGCTGGGCGCGGCACTGTCGGTTGCCGAGGCGACCCGCAACGTGTCGATCACCGGCGCCCGGCCACTGGGGGTCACGAACTGTCTCAACTACGGGGATCCGACGCGACCCGAGGCGTTCTGGCAGCTGGCCGAGGCCGTTCGGGGCCTGGCCGACGCGTGCGTCGCGCTCGAGCTTCCCGTGACCGGTGGCAACGTGTCGCTCTACAACGAGGCCCCGGGCTCGGCGATCGCTCCGACACCCGAGATCGGCATCGTGGGACTGCTGGACGACGTGGCGACACGCGTCGGGCCGGCGTTCACCGCGGACGGCAACGTCGTGGTCCTGGTCGGTGAGGCCGGATCCGGGCTGGCCGGCTCCGAGTACGCGAGGATCGCCGGGACGGCTCCCGAGGACGGCCCGCCACCGCTCGACCTTGCCCGTGAACGGACCGTCCAGGCGTTCATCCGCGCGGCGATCGCCCGGGGGCTGGTCGAGAGCTGCCAGGACGTGTCCGGCGGCGGGTGTGCCGTGGCCCTGGCGGAGATGGCAATGTGGGGCGATCGTGGCGCGCGGCTGCGGCTGGGCGTCGGCGACTCGCCAGCGGTGGCGCTGTTCGGCGAGAGCCCGTCCCGGCTCGTGGTCGAGGTGCTGCCGCGACATGTGCCGGCCTTCGTGCTGCTCGCGCGCCAGCATGGGCTGCCCACCGAGGAGCTGGGCGCCACCGGTGGCGGGATGCTGGTCATCGAGCTCGCGGGCGAGGGCGCCACGGGGGCGGCCGAGGAGCGCGGCAGCCGGATCGCTGACGCGGTCGAGGTGACGCTCGCGGACCTGCGTCATGCCTGGGAGCACGGCCTGCCACGCGCGCTGGGCTGGGAGACCGTCGCCGCGGAGCCGTCGGGACCGGGCGATCCCGATGAGCTGGCGGCCGGCTGATGTGCGGGGTCGTGGGGGTCGTCCTGCCCGATCGCGGCCACGAGGCGGCCTCCGTGGCCGCCACGGCGCTGTTCGCGCTCCAGCACCGTGGCCAGGAGTCGGCCGGGGTCGGCGTCTCGGATGGCCGGAACCTGATGATCTACAAGGACCTGGGCATGGTCAGCCAGGTGCTCGACGAGCGGCGGATCCCGTCTCTGGCCGGTGACCTGGCCGTGGCCCACTGTCGGTACTCGACCACCGGCTCGACGGTCTGGGAGAACGCTCAGCCCACTCTCCGGCTCGGGCCCCGGCGAGCGCTCGCGATCGGGCACAACGGAAACCTCGTGAACACCCGCGAGCTGCTCGACCAGCTCCAGGGCGGCCGAGGGCGCCTGCCCGCCAGCACCGACACCGAGCTGCTGACGGCGCTCCTTGCCGACGAGCCCGCCGGCGACACCGTCGATGCGCTGTGCCGGGTGCTGCCGCGCGTGCGCGGCGCCTACAGCCTGGTCGTGCTCGACGAACAGCACGTGATCGGGGTTCGCGACCCGCATGGGTTCCGGCCGCTCGTCCTCGGCCGCCTCGCGGCGGGCTCGGAGGGTGACGCTGGCCCCGGCCTGTGGGGCGATGACACCGCGGGCTGGATCCTCGCCTCGGAGACGGCAGCGCTGGATATCGTCGGCGCCGACTTCGTCCGGGACGTTGAGCCCGGCGAGATCGTGGTCCTCGAACCGGGACGGGAGCCAGTCTCGGTCCGCTTCGCGCCGGCAACGACCGCAATGTGCGTGTTCGAGCTGATCTACTTCGCGCGACCCGATTCCTACATGGAGGGGCGCAACCTCTATGAGTCGCGCCGCCAGATGGGGATGCAGCTGGCGCTCGAGCACGCGGTCGATGCCGATCTCGTGATGCCGGTGCCCGACACCGGTGCGCCGGCCGCGGCCGGGTTCGCCGAGCGCTCCGGGATCCCGTATCGCGAGGGCATGGTCCGCAACCGGTACAGCGGCCGGACGTTCATCCAGCCCTCCCAGGCGATGCGGCAACGCGGGGTCAACGTCAAGCTCAGCCCGCTGCGCGAGGTGGTCAGGGGCAAGCGGCTGATCGTGGTCGACGACTCCATCGTGCGGGGCACGACCACCAAGCAGATCGTCGGCCTGCTGCGACGCGCGGGTGCACGCGAGGTGCATGTCCGGATCAGCGCGCCGCCCATCTACCACCCGTGCTTCTACGGCATCGACACCTCGATCGAGACGGAGCTGATCGCAGCCACCCACAGCGTCGAGGAGATCCGGGAGTTCATCGGCGCCGACTCGCTCGGCTACCTCTCGATCCGCGGCGTGCTCAACGCGCTCGACCTGCCGTACGAGCGGTTCTGCTTCGCCTGCTTCGACGGCAACTACCCGGAGCCCGTGCCGTACGACGCCGAGGCCCGCAAGTTCATGCTCGAGACCGTGGCCGGCGGGCTCCCCGGATGAGCGGACGACGCACCGCGTATGCGCGCTCCGGGGTGGACGTCGCCGCCGGCGAGCACGCCGTCGAGCTGATGCGCTCGTCGGTCGCGTCCACCCGCCGGCCCGAGGTGCTGGGCGGCCTCGGGGGCTTCGGGTCGGCGTTCACGATCCCCGACGGCGTCCGGGAACCCGTGATCGTGTCGGCGACCGATGGGGCGGGCACGAAGACCGCGATCGCGGCTGCCGTTCGCCGCTTCGACACCATCGGTGTCGATCTGGTCGCGATGTGCGCCGACGACGTGGTGTGCACGGGTGCCGAGCCGGTTGCGTTCCTCGACTACGTGGCCGTTGGCAGGCTCGACCCGTTCAACGTTGCCGAGCTGGTCGCCGGTGTCGCCGCCGGCTGCCGGCAGGCCGGCTGCTCGCTGATCGGGGGCGAGACCGCCGAGCACCCGGGGTTGATGGAGGCTGACGAGTTCGATCTGGCCGGCTTCTGCGTGGGAGTGGGGGAGCGCTCGATGCTCCTCGACGGTACCGCGGCCCGACCCGGCGACGCGATCGTCGGGCTGGCATCGAGTGGGCTGCACGCGAACGGCTACTCGCTCGTGCGCGCGCTGATCGCGCAGCGCGACATTGACCTCAGCGCGCCGTACCGTGAGGTCCTCGGGCGGTCGCTCGGCGACCGCGAGGCGACGGCGGCGCTGGCCGGCGAGCCCGACCACGCACTGGCGACCATGGGCGAGGTGTTGCTCACGCCCACCCGCATCTACGCTCGCAACGTGCTGGAGATCCGATCGGCGCTGGTGGCCGACGGCTCCGACGTGCGGGGCATCGCCCACATCACGGGCGGCGGGCTCCCGGGCAACGTGCCGCGAGCGCTGCCGGAGTCGCTCGGTGGGCGACTCGATCCCACGGCCTGGCCGATGCCCTCCGTGATGCGCCTGATGGGTGCCCTGGGCGGGCTCGAGGAGGATGAGCTTCGGGCGACCTTCAACGGCGGGCTGGGGATGGTCCTGGTCGTGCCACGCGAGGCCGCAGCCGAGACGGTGGCGCTCGCGACGGCCCGAGGAATTCCTGCCTGGGTCGTCGGTGATGTCCGGGAGGCGGCGGAGCTGGGCGGGCGCTACGTCGAGGCGACGAGCGGGCGCTGACCGGTTGCGGGCTCGCCGTCGAGCAGCGTGGCGAGGCTCGTCGTTCGCGACGCGGGGGACCCGGGGCAGATCGTCGCGCTAGGGGGTCTTCTGCGCCGGGGGCGTGCTGCTGGTCGACGACCAGACGCCGCCGCCCTGGGTGATCTTCTGGCCGAGCGTCGCCAGGCAGGCGCCGGACACGAAGTCATCGACACTGCAGTTGGCGCCCAGCGGCGCCGCCAGGCCCATGCCGTTCGACTGCGTGACCTGGGCGCTCGGCGGGTCCTGAGCCAGCGGCAGGGACGGGTCGGACGTCTGCGGGCACGGCGCCCCGGCCGTGGCGCTGTTCGGGCTCAGCGAGTTCGCCCAGGTGTCGCTCGGGCCCTTCTCGCGAACGACGAGCAGGTTGGGTGCCTTGTCCGTCTGGATGCCGCTCTTGAGGATGTTCCAGCCGTTTGCCTTCGCAACGGCATCAATCGCCGCGACCTGGTCGGACGTGGCCGAGCGCGGGTACAGGACCACCGTCGCGCCACCATCCGCGTCGACCAGGATCTGACGGTTGCCGATCTGGGAGTTCTCGACCGAGCCCACGGCGTCCGCCTGCTTCTGGGCCCCGTAGATGACGATGCTGTAGAACTTCAGGTCGAAGTCCGCAGAGTTGTTCGGCGTCGATGTCGTCGCCCCCTGGTAGTCCGGGAAGGTCGGGATCTGCGGGATCCGGATCAGCGAGACCACATCATTGGGCAGGTTCGCGAACACGTATCCACCGCACGCGTCGGGCGGGTCGCCCTGGGCCGGCGCGCTCGCGACGTCCGCGTACGGGGAGTTGGCGGCGACGTTGCGGTAGAACTGCACCTCATCCGGGACGGGCGCGGGTGGAAACTCCGCCCCGAGCGCACCGGCAACCGACCCTGTCTGCAGCAGGAAGTGCGGCAGGTCGGTGAGCTGGTCATCGGCGGGCGGCGACGCCTCCTGGAACGAGATGATCGGGCTGTTGGCCGCCGGGTCGTACCAGGCGACCTGGGGCAGCTGGCTCTGTGACCCGCAGTCGGAGACCGGTGTATCGGTCAACGCACCCGTGGTCGGATCGGTCAGGTAGGCGGTGAGCGTGTGCGGGGGCGTATTCGTGGGGCCGCGGTACCCGAAGCGGTCGTAGTCGCCGAGTCCGTCGTAGGACAGCGGCCAGTACGCGCGGGACACGATGGTGACCCCGGCATCGCTGCCGACGGCGGGCATCAGGGCGACGTTCTTTCCTTCGGCCTGCATCTGCTGGACAACGCTCGCGGGGGTGGTGCTGGGCATGAAGTAGATGTGGTAGTGACGGGTGGGCGCGAGGATCGGGTTCCCCGTGACGTACGGGTTCGTGGAGCCCTGATCGGGCGTGATCTCCGCGTCGCCGATCTTGTACAGCGGCACGCCCTTCGTGCTGTACATGTACCAGGACATCCAGTAGGCGTACGGGAAGTCGCCGCTCACCACGTAGGCCCAGCTCGCGGTGGTGTCGTTCAGCTTCATGGCTGCGGCGGTGTAGCCGGCGGAGAAGCTCGGCTGGATCGGGTAGAACGAGGCCGTGGACGCATCCCAGACCATCGGGCATGCATTGCCGCCGCCGGCGGCGCTCGTGGCTGCTGGGGAGCTGGCCGACGCGCTCTCGGCTGGAGGGGTCCCGGCCGGTTCGCCGGTTGGTGAGGGACTCGTGGAGGGGGCCGCCGTCGAGCTCAGCTGGCAGGCTGCCAGGATCGCCACGAGCGCCAACGCTGCTGCGGGGTTCACGGCCCTTCGCACCACGCCCTCGTTCATCGTGTCCCTCCTCGATCGCGGCCCTCCTGCGCAAGCTCGCGCTCGACTTTGCCAGGATGCTGCCGGGGACCATTCAGCCACCCAGACCGCGAAGTGGCATCATCCCGATGGGTTGACCCTGCGCCACGCGCGGCCACCTAGACTCGCTGCAAGTGACGCAGTCGAGGCATGGGCATGGCGGATGAGCGAACGGTCGATGACGTCCTCGCTGAGCACCTCGCGGCGGGGGAGTCGTTGACAGCGGACGGCGTCGGCAGCTTCGTGCGAGCGGATGGTGACGGTCCGCCCGTCGTCCTCATGCATGGGCTGCCGGCCTCATCCTTCCTGTACCGAAAGGTGGTCGGAGAGCTCGCCGCACACGGGCTGCGAGCGATCGCCTTCGACCTGCCCGGGCTTGGATTCGCAGACCGTCCCGTCGCGTTCGATTACTCGGTCAAGAGCCTTGGCGCCTTCGCCTCGGCAGCCGTCGATGCCCTGGGTCTCGACCGGTTCCACCTCGTCGTGCACGATTTCGGAGGTCCCGTCGGGTTCGAGCTCGCCGCGCTCGCGCCCGCGCGCATCCAGTCGTTGACGATCCTGAATACCATTCTCGAGCCGACGGGGCCCCCATTCCCGGGCGAGCTCCTCGCACGCCTCATCGACCGCGCCAGCGGTCCCATGGCCTCGCCCGCGGTGTGGCGCCAGATGATGTACCGGGTCGGTGTCGCGGATCGCAGCGCGTGCCCACCGCCGGAGCTCGACGCGTACCGTCGACTCGCCCTCGGTCCCGATGACGGCCGGGGGTATCTCGCGATCATGCGCCGCCTCCGGGAGGGCCACGACGCCGCTCGCTACCGGGCCGTGATCGATGCGCGAGCGACCGCGTACCCGGTCCAGGTCGTCTGGGGTGGGCTCGACCCGATGCTGTCGCTCCGCCGCGCCGGATGGCGCCTGCTCGAGGCGACGCATCTGCCCTCGATGCACCTGCTGCCCGCCAAGCATTTCCTGCAGGAGGACCATGCGCCTCAGGTCGCGGCGCTGATCGCGCGTCACGCGGCGTTGGCGTAACCGCGTGGAGGGCGCGCAGCCGCGCGCATCCGTCTTCCCTCGCGCTCGCGTGACGAACACTCCGCCCCCTCGCCCGGATGGTGGCACTGGAGGCTGGGCGCTGGAATCTGGGCGACACGTCGGTCATCACGGACATCTCGCCGCTGCGTCGGCAGCAGCGTGCGTAAACGACCGGTCGCGCGCACGGTACGCTGTCTCGCAGGTCTGGCTGTCGGGGGCAACGAACCCCCGATGACGGTGGCACTCCGAGCTGACGGCAGGGAAGGACATGGACGACACGGTGACCCTTCGAATCGCGGTTGGCGTCTCGGGCACGGGCTCGAACCTGCGGGCGCTGGCGGCGGCTGCCGCACGTGGCGAGCTGGGCGGCGAGGTCGCGCTCGTGTTCGCTGACCGCGATTGTTCCGCGCTCGGCTGGGCCGCGGAGCAGGGGATCGAGACAATTCTCGTCCCCGGTGGTGACGACGTGACCCTGGCCGAGACGCTCATGGCCGCCGCCCCCGACGTGGTGGTGCTCGCCGGGTACCTGCGGATCGTCGGACCGGCCGTCCTGTCTGCCTTCGAGAATCGGATCGTCAACGTGCATCCGTCGCTCCTGCCGTCCTTCCCGGGGCTTCACGGCGTCCGTGACGCGCTCGGCGCGGGCGTGGCGGCGACGGGCGTGACCGTGCACATCGTGGACGCGTCGCTCGACGGCGGCCCGATCATCGCGCAGGAGGCCGTGGCGGTCCTGCCCGACGACGACGAGGGGTCCCTCCTCCAGCGCCTGCACGCCGTCGAGCACCGGCTGCTGCCAGCAGCCGTCGCCAACCTGCTGGCGGGGGCCGTCAACGTCCCGGCCGACGCGCGTCGCGCGCGCCTCGACGCAACCGCCGCAGACGCCGGCGTGCCCGTCCCGCGGCGCGCGCTCCTGTCCGTCAGCGACAAGTCGGGGCTTGCCGAGCTCGGTCGCGGCCTCGTGGTGCGCGGCTGGGAGCTCGTCAGCACCGGCGGCACTGCCCGGACGCTCCGCGAGGCCGGGCTGCCGGTCACCGATGTCGCGGCGGTCACAGGCTTCCCCGAGATGCTCGACGGGCGGGTCAAGACGCTGCACCCACGGGTCCACGCCGGGCTTCTCGCCGATCGGCGCCGAGCCGACCATCGCGAGGCGCTCATCGCCGCCGGCATCGCCCCATTCGACCTCGTGGTCGTCAACCTGTACCCGTTTGCGGAGGCGGCACGAAGGCCAGGGCTCTCGTTCGACGAGCTGGTCGAGGAGATCGACATCGGCGGACCGTCCATGGTCCGCGCGGCAGCAAAGAATCATGCCTCGGTCGCGATCGTCACCTCACCCACGCGATACGAGGAGGTCCTCGCCGCGCTCGACGAGCACGGCGAGATCCCGCTCGGTCTCCGGTCCGCGCTGGCGGTGGAGGCGTTTCGGCACACCGCCGCCTACGACGCGCGGATCGCGGCCGAGCTGCCGCTCCGGATGCACGAGGCCGGCGTGCCGTTGCCCGCCGAGCCGGGGCTGCCGGGGGCGGAGGACCCGTACCCGCCCGTGCTGACCGTGTCGATGGAGAAGGTGGACACCCTTCGCTACGGCGAGAATCCCCATCAACCGGCGGCTCGCTACCGGCGCACGGATCGCGAGCCGCGAGCCGCGGACGGACCGTTCGCCGCCGATCAACCGCCGCTCCAGGGCAAGGCGCTGAGCTACAACAACGTGCTCGACGCCTCCGCCGCCGCGGGCGTCGCCCGGCTGCTCCGCGGGCCGGCGGTGGTGATCATGAAGCACACCAACCCGTGCGGCGCGGCCGAGCGCTCCAACCTGCACGACGCCTGGGACGCAGCGCTCGCCGGCGACCCGGTATCGGCATTCGGTGGCGTGGTGTCGGTGACCGGGACGGTGGACCGCGCGCTGGCCGAGCGCCTGACCTCGATCTTTCTCGAGGTCGTCGTCGCGCCGGCGTACGACCGCGACGCCCTCGAGGTGCTCGCGACCAAGCCCAATCTGCGGCTGGTCATCGACCCATCCCTCGACGCGGCGGTGTCCCGTGCCGGGACCACGCCACGCGGCCTGTTCGACGTCGACGACCTGGGCTCGTTCAGGACCGCGGGCGGAGGCGTGCTGGTCACCGCGCCCGACACGCTGCCCGACGACCCAACCACCTGGACCTGGACGACGACGCGCCAACCCACGGACGCCGAGCGTCGCGATCTCGACCTCGCCTGGCGGCTGTGCCGGAGCGTCGTGTCCAACGCCATCGTGCTCGTCCGCGACGGGATGCTGGTCGGGCTCGGCTCGGGACAGGTCAGTCGCGTCGATGCGTGCCGGCAGGCTGTCGAGAAGGCGCGGGCGTTCCAGGGCGAAGCGGGCGCACGCGGTGCGGTGGCCGCCTCGGACGCCTTCTTCCCGTTCCCTGACGGCCCCGAGGCGCTGCTCGCGGGCGGTGTCACGGCGATCATCCAGCCCGGCGGCTCGGTGCGCGACGCGGAGGTGCTGACCGCGGTCGAGGCGGCGGGCGCGGCAATGCTCGTGACGGGGAAGCGGCACTTCCGCCACTGACGTCCGGATCCAGGCGCTGCGTGTCGCGTCCGGGTCCAGGCGCTGTGTGTCGCGTCCGGGTCAGTGTCCGGCCCGAAGCCCCTGGCCGGCGATCCTGATCCAGTGAGCTGACGCCCCACCGAACGGCTCGTCACCGCGGCGCAGCATGCGGACCGCGAGGTCCGTGGCCGTTCGTGCACCGTCGATGACCTCCGGCGGATACTCGAGCTCGAACTGGTGCTCCTGGAACTCGTCCTCGTCCAGGATCTCGACGGTGCCGTCCACGCGCCGGACCACGTCGAGATCGAGATCGACCTGACGTACCCGCCCCGTGCCCCAGGTCGGCGGGGTGCCGATGTTGACGTACACCTCGTGCCACGGGTGATCCCAGTAGAACTCGGCGAGCCACCACGCATGCGCGGGCACACACAGGACGAATCCGGTCGCGAGCTGACGCGGCCGCTCGCGACCCCGCCTCGCGACCGTCGCCCTCGGCACGTAGAGCCACGTCCCGTGCTCATCATCGCCGAGTCGTCGCGCGTCGAACTGCCAATGCTCGAGGTCCGGCCACTTGCGCTCGTCGACATGGATCAGCTCGGCCATGGCCTGAGGGTAGCCACGCGTGTGTCACGTCGCGATGCGATCGCGACCGTGGCCCCGGGGATCCGCTCCGCGTTGCTGTCCGCGCTGTCTCAATGTCTCTGCCACGTTCCTGCCATTTGCCGCCCTGGTTGCCACCCGTCACTGATCTGCGGCCAGATGCTCAGCCAGGAGGGCCGCAGTCACCGAACGCGCCAGGTCAAGTGTTGGCTTCCGCACGCGACGCGCGTGGCGGACCCGCAACCCGGTGTCGATTGCTCATCACACCGGCATCTGACACGAACATGATCCCGGCGATCGGACCATGGGGCTCCCGGATCCACCGCCGCACCGCGACGGTCCTGGCGGGGAGCGCGGCGGCCAGCGTCGCACCGTGCTCGACCACCCGACGTCTCGCCGTGCGATCTGCAGGCAGGACCAGGACCCGGCCCGTCGTGGACACGCCCACCCAGCCTCGCTCACGAGCAATGAGCGGAGAGAGCCGCGCCTTGCGATCGAGGCCGGCGAGGAGGCCCTGCATGTCCGGGACCACGGTCTTGACCTCGACCGTCACCAGCGTCCGGCGGGCGGGGTGCCAGCCAAGCACATCGATTGAGCCGCGTTCACCGCGCACGGCAAACGTGACCTCCGGGACGACGTCCCAGCCGGTCCCGCGCAGCCATCGCACCACGTGCTCCACCAGGCGGGCGTGGTCGTGGTCGAGCAGGCGGTCCAGCGCCTCGCCCTGCCACAGGAGCCGCTGGTCGAACCGCGCTCCGAGCGCCCCCGCGACGCGTCGAAGCGTGCCGCCCGTCAGGTCGTCCGATCCGCCTCGCTCGACGAGCTGCACGGTGCTCCGCGAGACCCGCGCTTCGGCCGCGAGTCGGACCTGGGTCCAGCCGCGCCGCCGGCGCAGGGCGCGAAGGAGAAGACCGAGTCGGACGGGGTCCATGAGGGCAGCCTGCCAGCCGCCACTCACCGGGGACTGATCCGCGACCATCCGGATCACGGGCGTGATTGGGACTCGGCAAGGCCGAGCAAGCGCGGGTGGCGCGCGACCGAGCCGTGAGCTCCGCGAGATGGCGGCGGCTGCCTCGACAAGGCCCAGGCGATCGGGCCCGGGCATCGGGCGTCGGACACGTGCAGACAATGGCGCCGCTGCTACCATCGCCTCCCATGCCGGATCGCCCGCGGTTCTACCTGACCACTGCCATCGCCTACGCCAACAACGCGCCGGGTCTGCACACTGTGTACGAGGTCATCGGTGCCGATGTGATCGCGCGCTGGCACCGGTTGCAGGGCCACGAGACCCGGTTCCTGACCGGCACCGACGAGCATTCCGTCAACATCGCCCAGACGGCGGAGGAGCGCGGCCAGACGCCGCGCGAGTTCGTGGACGAGCAGGTCGCCCTGTTCGAGAGCGCCGAGGCGGCGCTGCTCATCAGCCCGGACCGCTTCATCCGGACCACCGATCCCGACCACTACCGGTCGGCGCAGGAGATGGTGCGGCGGGCATACGACAACGGTGACATCTACCTCGGCAGCTACGAGGGTTGGTACTGCCCCAACGAGGGCTTCAAGGCCCCGTCCGACCTGATCGAGAGCGCCAGCGGGATGCAGTGCCCCAACCACCCCAACGTCCCGCTCCAGTGGCTGACGGAGCGCAACTGGTTCTTCCGCCTGTCGGCCTACCAGGAGCGGCTGCTGGCGCACTACGAGGCCAACCCCGACTTCGTGCAGCCCGACTACCGACGCAACGAGATGCTGGGCTTCATCCGCCAGGGGCTGCAGGACTTCTCCATCAGCCGCGCCGGGGCGACCTGGGGCATCCCGTTCCCGATCCTCGAGGATGGCTCGAGCTCGTTGCGCGCCGACGGGACCTGGGACCCGGGGGCCGGGACGATCTACGTCTGGTACGACGCACTGATCAACTACATCACCGGCGCAGGCTTCCCCGACGACCTCGACGCGTTCCACCATTGGTGGCCGGCCGATCTGCACGTCATCGGCAAGGACATCGCCCAATTCCACACGATCTACTGGCCGGCAATGCTGTGGTCCGCCGGGATCGAGGCCCCGAAGCACGTCTGGGTGCACGGCTTCATGACCGTCCAGGGCGAGAAGATGAGCAAGAGCCGGGGCAACTTCCTCGACCCAGCCGCGATGATCGAGGCCTTCGGCGTGGACGGGACGCGGTATCTCACGCTGCGCGAAATCGCATTTGACCGGGACACGGACGTGTCCTGGGATTCGTTCACCCGCCGCTACAACGCGGATCTGGCCAACGACTTCGGCAACCTCGTCAACCGCACCGTGTCGATGGTCAACCGGTACCTGGGCGGGGAGCGCCCGCCACCCCGGCCCGTGACCGTCTCTCCGCTCGGCGAGGGCTGGACCAACACCCTGGGCGCCTACAGGGGCCGGTTCGATGCGCACCTGCTGCACGAGGCGCTCGCCGAGCTGTGGGAGTTCGTGGGCGGCGCCAACAAGACCGTCGATGCCGAGCAGCCGTGGGCACTGAACAAGGCCGCAACGACGGGCGACGAGGCGGCCGCTGCGCGCCTGCGCGACGTGCTGGGTGATCTCGTGGAGGCGTGCCGGCTGGTCGGGCTGGCTGTCGCACCCTTTCTGCCGTCGATGGCACCGCGCATCCTCGAACAACTTGGGCACGACTACGCATACGGACCCGATGGGAACGGCGGTCCACCAATTCTCGAACAGCTCGGGTGGGGGGCTGCCACGAAACCCGGCCGGGTGACCGACACGCCCACGCCACTCTTCCCACGCGTCGATGTCGTGGCCGCCGATACGGGAGAGGCCTGACTCGGTCGCGCGGCCTATGCTGGCGGACCACTCCCAGTCCAGGAGGTTCCGAGCCATGGCCAAGGGCGAGATCACGCATATCGAGCTCCCCGCGGACGACCCCGAGCGAGCCAAGCGGTTCTACGCCGCAGTCGCCGGCTGGGAGTACGGCGAACAGCCCGGGATGGAGGGCTACTTCCTGTTCCAAACCGAGGAGCGCCACGGCGGCGCCATCGGGAAGCGTGGCGAGACCATCGCCCGCCAGCTCCGCATCTACATCACGGTTGACTCGCTGGAGGAAGGCTGCGCGGCTGCCGAGGCCAACGGCGGAACCGTCATCGAGCCACCGACGGACATTGGCGAAGGGTTCGGTCGCTTCGCGGTCGTCCGCGACACCGAGGGCACCGAGGTTGGCCTGTGGGAGTCT
The DNA here is from genome assembly GCA_963734935.1 of uncultured Chloroflexia bacterium. Lineage (GTDB taxonomy): Bacteria > Chloroflexota > Limnocylindria > Limnocylindrales > CSP1-4 > CAIXZV01. The sequence goes on from CAVTIO010000005.1 coordinate 479,380, forward strand.
GCCCCAGCCGGTTGATGGCTCATCTCTGATGATGACGTGAGATCGGCCCGCGGCTCGCTGCGGTGACGCTGCGAATGGCGGTGGACATCGCACAGTTCCAATCAGGCCCGCGTCGTCCGGCTTGGTTCGTGACCGAGGAGCCTCACCCCGGCTACGCTCTGTGTCATGCGGCTGATCGATTCCCACGGGCATGTCAATGCCGACCGGTTCGAGGACGACGTCGACCTGGTGCTCCGGGGCGCGCGTTCCGCCGGCATCGAACGGCTCCTGGTCCCGGGCTGGAATGCTGCCTCGTCCGAACGGGCCCTCGCTCTCGTGGATCGTTTCGGCTGGCTCGACGCGGCCGTGGGCATCCATCCTCACGATGCCGACAAGGCGACCGAGGCCCAGTGGACCACGATCGAGACCTGGGCCCGTGACGAGCGCGTGCTGGCGATCGGGGAGACCGGGCTCGACTCGGACCGGATGTTCTCGCCCTGGGAGGCGCAGCTCGACAACCTGCGCCGCAACCTGGCCCTGGCGCTCGCCACCGGCAAGCCGCCCATCCTGCACTGTCGCTCCCGGCCCGGTGAGCGTGACGCGCAGGACGCCCTGGTGGCCGAGCTTCGCGCGACCGGCTTCGATGGGGAGCCGGCGCGCAAGGCGTTCGGTACCCGGCCCGCGGCCGTGATCCACAGCTTCTCGGGTCCCGTGGACTATGGCGAGACGCTGATCAAGATGGGGTTCGCGATCAGTGTCTCAGGGCTCGTGTTCCGCAAGGGGGAGGAGCCCTCGGCCGAGGTCGTCCGACGCGTGCCGGTGTCGCGGCTCCTGGTCGAGACCGACGCGCCGTTCCTGTCGCCGCCCGGCACGCCGCGGTCGCGCAACCTGCCGGAGCACGTGGCCGTGACCGCTCGCTGGGCAGCGGAGCGTCGGGGAGTGCCGGGAGACGAGCTTGGCAATGCCCTCGTGGCGGCATACGACGCCACATTCCGCCGAGGCTGACTCCTCGCGCCCGCTCACGCCTCTCGCTCGCTGGATCACGAGGCGCAAGCGCCGCGAAGCGCCCACGCGGGTCCGGAGGACCGTCCAGCACAGCCGCAGCAATCGGGCCGCTCCCATGGCAGAAGTGGGCCGGATGGTTGCTGACCATCCGATACCTATCGGGATCAGAAACGCAGGCGCGTCGAGGGCGTCTGCCAACGACGCCGTCGGCCTGTACAGGTTGGTGTAGGTTCGGTGGCGACGTCCGCAGGGAGGAGACACCACATGGCTGCCCCAGCGTCCTCGGGCATCCCGGAGCACATCGAGCACCGCATCACCACACCCGATGGACGAACGCTGGCGGTCGCCGAATGGGGCGACCCCAACGGCGTGCCCGCGTTCTTCATCAACGGCGATCCAGGCGGCCGAATCTTCTGGCCTCTCGATCCGACCCTCGACGTGCGCCACGGCATCCGCCGGCTCACATTTGACCGGCCGGGGTGGGGCGAATCGACACGCCTGGCCGGCCGGGACCGTCGCCGATGTCGTTCCCGACGTCGTCACGATTGCCGATGCGCTCGGCATCGAGCGGTTCGCCATGAGGGGGGCCTCCGGCGGCGGCCCACACGCCCTCGCCTGTGCGGCGCTTCTGCCAGATCGGGTCCTGCGCTGCCACTGCGTCGTCTCGCCGGCCCCATACGACGCCGAGGAGCTTGACTACCTTGCCGGCATGACCACGGGCAACGTCGCCGCCGTCCGTGCGGCCCTCGAAGGGGAGGCGGCGGATCGTGCCCTGTGCGAGGGCCTCGCAAAGACCATCCTCGCGCAGATCGCGGCGGGTCAGGCGAACCTGCTGCCCGAGGACGCCGAGCTGCCGGCGTCCGACCAGGAGCACTTGAAGGTGTACCAGGCGCAGTTTGCCGCCCAACTGACCGATGCATTCGCGCCGGGAGTCGATGGTTGGGTGGACGACGACCTCGCATTGGTGCGCCCCTGGGGCTTCGACGTCGCCGAGATCCGCGTGCCGGTCTGGCTCCAGTACGGGACTGACGACAGGCTGGTGCCGAGGGCGCACGGCGATTGGCTCGCGTCCCGGATCCCAGGCGCCAGGGTCGAGGTCCGTGACGCCGGCCACATCGACTTCACGCGCCTGGAGGAGGAATTCGGATGGCTCGCTGGCAAGGGCGCGTAGACCTCGCCGGCAGCGCACGTGAGCGGAAGCCACCGATAGCCCTTGACAGTTGACACCGGGTCACGCCTCCGGTACGTTGGCACTCTCAACTGGAGAGTGCTAATCCGGCGGAAACGCGAGCCGCCGTCCGACGTCCCAAGAGGCCCGAAGGGCGCTGGGATGGCGTCGGCCGGCATGGACCGCGACCGCGGTGATGCGCTCGATATCGAGAATCTCTGGGCTGTTCATAGCGGCTTCGCCATGGCGACCCAACCCATCCAGGATCGGCCGATCCCGGTCGCTCCATTGGCCACCACAGGAGGGATTACACCTTGGCCAGCGCCTCTTCGACGAGCCTTCGCCCGCTGGGCGACCGCGTCGTCATCAAGCCCACGCCGCGCGAGGAGATGACGAAGTCGGGCATCGTCCTCCCGGATACCGCGAAAGAGAAGCCCCAGGAAGGCGAGATCATCGCCGCCGGACCGGGCAAGATCGGCGACGACGGCAAGCGCGAGCCGATGGACGTCTCGGTCGGCGACAAGGTCCTGTACGCCAAGTACGCCGGGACCGAGTTCAAGGTCGACGACGAGGAGCTGCTGATCGTCAGCCAGAAGGACATCCTCGCCATCGTCGAGGCCTGACGGCCACAGGCGCCGCAGGGCGACCGAACAACCGCCGCAGGGCGACCGAACCGTCGCCCTCCCGCGACACCACCCCCACCGAAACAGCAACCGGAGGATCCACGAGTTGGCCAAGCAGCTCATCTTCGACGAGACAGCTCGTCGCTCGCTTAAGAAGGGTATCGACCGCCTCGCTGACGCGGTCCGCGTGACGATCGGCCCCAAGGGTCGCAACGTCGTGCTCGACAAGAAGTTCGGCGCTCCGACCATCACCAACGACGGCGTCACCATCGCTCGCGACATCGAGCTCGAGGACCCGTTCGAGAACATGGGCGCGCAGCTCCTCAAGGAGGTCGCGACCAAGACCGACGACGTCGCCGGCGACGGCACCACGACCGCGGTCGTGCTCGGCCAGGCGATGGTCGCTGAGGGCCTGCGGGTCGTGACCGCGGGTGCCAACCCGATGGTCGTCAAGCGCGGCATCGAGCGTGCCGTCGAAACCATCGTGGGCGAGATCAAGGACAAGGCCCGCCCGGTCGAGACGCGCGAGCAGATCGCCGCCGTGGCCGCGATCTCGGCTGCAGACGCCGAGGTCGGCGAGATCATCGCCGAGGTGATGGACAAGGTCGGCAAGGACGGCGTCATCACCGTCGAGGAAGGGCAGTCGCTCGGCCTCGAGAAGGAATACACCGAGGGCATGCAGTTCGACCGGGGATACCTCTCGGCGTACTTCGTGACCAACCCGGACCGGATGGAGACAGTCCTCGAGGACCCGATGGTCCTCATCACCGACAAGAAGATCAGCGCCGTTGCGGATCTGCTGCCGTCGCTCGAGAAGAGCGTCCAGCAGAGCAAGCCGATGCTGATCATCGCCGAGGACGTCGACGGCGAGGCGCTCGCCACGCTGGTCGTGAACAAGCTCCAGGGTCGCCTGCAGGTGCTCGCCGTCAAGGCGCCTGGCTTCGGTGACCGCCGCAAGGAGATGCTCCGCGACATCGCCACCCTGACCGGTGGCACCGTCATCTCCGAGGAGATCGGACGGAAGCTCGACTCGGTCACGTTCGAGGACCTGGGCAAGGCCCGTCGTGTGGTCGCCACCAAGGACGACACCACGATCGTCGATGGCGAGGGCAGCCCCGAGCAGATCAAGGCCCGCATGACCCAGATCAAGGCGCAGATCGAGGAGACCACCTCGGACTACGACCGCGAGAAGCTCCAGGAGCGTCTGGCCAAGCTCGCCGGCGGCGTCGCCGTGATCAAGGTCGGCGCGGCCACCGAGGTCGAGCTCAAGGAGAAGAAGCACCGCATCGAGGACGCGCTCTCGACCACCCGTGCGGCGGTCGAGGAGGGCCTCGTCGCCGGCGGCGGCACCACCCTCCTGCAGGCCATCCCGTCGCTTGATGCCCTCAAGCTCGAGGGTGACGAGGCGGTCGGCGTCGAGATCGTGCGCAAGGCCCTCGAGGCCCCGGCTCGCCAGATCGCCGACAACGCTGGCGCTCCCGGCGAGGTCGTCGTGTCCAAGGTGGCCGCGATGAAGATCGGCGAGGGCTACGATGCGCTCAAGGGCGAGTACGGGGACATGTTCAAGAAGGGGATCGTGGACGCCGCCAAGGTGACCCGGTCTGCCCTCCAGAACGCCGCCTCCATCGCCGCGATGGTGCTGACCACCGAGACGCTGATCACCGACCTGCCGTCGAAGGAGACGGCCGGCGCCGGCGCCGGACACGAGCACGGCGGCGGCGGGATGGACTTCTAGTCCGTCGCAACGCACAAGACGGCCCCCGGTCGACGACGTCGACCGGGGGCCGTGTCATGCCGGGAGCCACAGCGCGCGTCGTGCGTCCCCTGACCGTGCGCGCCGGCGGAGGCCGTAGACTCCGAGCGCCACACCATCGCTGGGAGGTTCGAGGGTCATGACTCGCATATCCATCCGCCATATCCCGGTGGTCCGGGCCGCGAACATCGCGGCGGCCCTGTATGCGGTCGCCGTGATCGTGTTCTCGCTCGTGTTCGCCGTCCCGCTCATCCTGATCGCCGGCGCCGCGGGCAGCCAGGCCACCGACGGGCAGGTGGGCTCAATCCTGGCTGGGGGCGTCATCGGCGTCCTGATCCTTGCGCTGGTGGGTGCTCTGTTCTACGCGGTCATGGGATGGATCATCACCGCGATTGCGGTCGCCCTGTTCAACTTCGTCGCCTCCAGGCTCGGTGGCCTGCAGACGGACGTGGTGTTCGAGACGCCGACCGGCAGCGCGGGGCTGGGCTACGCCGCCCCGGGTTACCCGGCCGCCTACTCGACGCCACCCGCCTACCAGACGGGCCAGACCACCCCGCCGGCCGCCCGGGGCGACAGCACACAGCCGCCGACGCCACCGAGTGGGTGGGGGCAGCCACAGGGGTGACCACGGTCCGTTGCCCCGGCGGCCAACCTAGAATGGAGTTGTGAGTCCCACCCCTGCCGGCGAGCCGTCGAAGCGCCGTCGAACCCGCCGCGCCGAGCCAGATGGCCAGGGTACCTGGATCGACCTTGCCCCCGCCGACGAGGAACCCGCCGCCGCGCCCGAGGAACCCGACTGGCTTCGCGACGCGCCGGCCGCGTCCGAGATCTCGCAATCCGGGCCGGCTCTCGATCCCGAGGCAGTGGAGGCGGCCATCGCCGCGCGACGAGCCGCACGAGCGGAGGAGATCGTCTCCCATCTCAATTCCGAGCAGGCTCGCGCCGTCACCACCACCGACGGCCCACTGCTGATCCTGGCCGGTGCCGGGAGCGGCAAGACGCGGGTCATCGCCCATCGGATCGCCTACCTGATCGGCGTCCAGGCGGTCGCACCCCACCGGATCCTCGCCGTGACCTTCACCAATCGCGCGGCGGGCGAGCTCCGGGAGCGGATCACCGCGCTCGTCGGGGAGGTGGGCCGCGAGGTCGATGCCGGCACGTTCCACTCCCTCTGCGCCCGCGCGCTTCGTCGTGACGGCGAGGCGATCGGGCTCGGCCGGCGCTTCGTGATCTACGACACCGACGACCAGCAGCAGTTGATGAAGCGGATCCTTGCCGAGCAGGACCTCCCCGCCACCGGCGAGTTCCGGCCGGCCGCCGTGCTGGGCGCGATCAGCCGAGCCAAGAACGAGATGCTCGACGCGGCGTTCCTCGCCGAGCACGCGGTCAACCACCGGGAGCGCGTCATCGCGCGGCTTGCCGAGCGCTATGCGGACCGGCTCCAGGCCGCCAACGCGCTCGACTTCGATGACCTCCTGCTGCGCGCGGTGGAGCTGTTCGAGCAGGCGCCCGGTGTGCTGGAGCGCTACCAGACCCGCTGGCGGTACCTCCACGTCGACGAGTACCAGGACACCAATCGACCCCAATACCTGTGGATCCGGGCGCTGGCAGCAGCGCACCGCAACCTGTGCGTCGTGGGCGACGACGACCAGTCGATCTACGGCTGGCGCGGGGCAAACGTCCAGAACATCCTCGACTTCGAGCGTGACTACCCCGAGGCGACGGTCGTCAAGCTCGAGCAGAACTACCGCTCGACACAGCTGATCCTCGATGCGGCGCACGCGGTCGTGTCACGAAACGACCGTCGGACCGACAAGAAGCTGTGGACCCAGAACCAGGGCGGCGTACCGATCCAGCGCTTCGAGGCGTTCAACGAGGACGAGGAGGCGGAGTGGATCGCGCGTCAGGTGGAGGCGCTGGTCGGGGGACGCGGGTCGGTGCTCACGCGACGGGCGGATGACGACGAGTCGAGCCGTTTCCGGCCGCGCGACGTGGCCGTGATGTATCGCATGAACGCCCAGTCGAGAGCGATCGAGGAGGCGTTCCTGCGCTACGGCGTCCGCTATCAGCTGGTCGGCGGCATTCGCTTCTACCAGCGACGCGAGGTCAAGGACGCGCTGGCGTACCTGCGGGTGCTGCGCTCGGACACGGATCTCGTCTCCTTCGAGCGGATCATCAACGTTCCGGCGCGGGGGATCGGCGATCGGAGCGTGGATGCCCTGCGCCGCTACGCGGTCGCCCACGACGACAGCACCTGGGCTGCGGTCGAGGCGGCGGCGCGGGGCGAGGTCGAGGGAGTGGGGACGCGGATCCGGGGTCCGCTGGGTGAGTTCGCCGAGCTCGTCAGGCGGCTGCGAACCCGGATTGGGGTGCTGCCGCTGCCAGAGCTGCTGGACGCGGTGCTCGAGGCGTCGGGCTACCGCGCGATGCTCGCCGACGGCTCGGAGGATGGCGAGGACCGGTGGGCAAACCTGCTCGAGCTGCGCCAGGTCACGACCCGCTATGACGACCTGACGCCAGACGACGCACTCGATCGCCTGCTCGAGGAGACCGCGCTGGTCGCCGACCAGGATTCGTATGAGGATGGCAAGGACGCGGTCACGCTGATCACACTCCACGCGGCGAAGGGACTCGAGTTCCCGGTCGTGTTCATCGCCGGGCTGGAGGAGGGGCTGTTCCCGCACAACCGGGCGCTCGACGACGAGGCTGAGCTCGAGGAGGAGCGCCGGCTCGCGTACGTCGGCATTACGCGGGCGAAGCGGCGCCTGTATCTGTCGCACGCGTGGCGGCGGGCGACGTGGGGCGGCGGCGGGATGGGGGTACCGTCTCGGTTCCTGCTCGAGATCCCACCCGAGCTGATGACCGGGCCGCAGCTGCGGCGCGACGCCGACGACGGGGCCGACCTCGATCCCGACCTCGTGTTCCGCGAGCCTCGCTCGCGGTTCGGATCCGGGATCCGGGCCGGGGGTGGCGCCTACCGCGAAGGGAGCGGCCGCCCCGGCGCGCCCGGGGAAGGTGAGGCGTTCCGTCCGACGCGCGACCTCGGGGCGCGGCGCGAGGCATTCGCGTCGGGCGCCCGCTCGGGCTCGCTTGGGCCGCGTCCGCGACCCGCCCCGACGTCGACCGACCGACCGGTCATCCCCGGTGAGCGTCGCTACCGGGACGGTGACCGGATCCACCACGAGCGATGGGGCGACGGGATCGTCATCACCTCGAAGCTGACGCGTGACGACGAGGAGGTCACGGTCGCGTTCAAGGATGCGCAGGTCGGTCGCAAGACGATGCTCGCCTCGCTCGCCAACCTGGAGATCATCGGTTGAGGAGCGGCGTTCAGCTCGAGCGAAGGAAAGTCAGCACGGCCAGCACCCGCCGATGGGTGCCGGTTGCCGGCTCGAGACCGAGCTTCCCGAACACGCTGTTGATGTGCGCCTCGACGGTCCGCTCGGTGATCACGAGGCGGGCCGCGATCGCCTGGTTCGACAGCCCCTCGGCGACGAGCGACAGGACCTCGCGCTCGCGCTCGGTCAGGTCGGCGAGCGGATCGTGCCGGCGCCGTCGCCCGAGCAGCTGCGCCACCACCGTCGGGTCGACCACCGTCTCGCCGTCGTCGACCCGCTGCAGCGCGTCGACGAGCACGGCCGCGTCGAACACCCGCTCCTTGAGGAGGTAGCCCATCCCTTCCGGATGATCCTGGATGAGCCGGAGCGCATAGCCGGGCTCGACGTACTGGGACAGGACGAGGATCCCCATGGTCGGGTGCCGTGCGCGGAGGGCCGTCGCGGCCACGAGCCCTTCGTCACGAAACGTGGGCGGCATCCGGATGTCGATGATCGCGGCGTCCGGCTGGTGCTGCTCGACGAGGCGCCGAAGCGCGTCCGCATCCTCGGCCGTGCCCACGACCTCGACCTTCATCGCCTCCAGCAGCGATGCGATGCCCTGGCGCGTCAGGAACTGGTCCTCGGCGATGACGACGCGCATCTCAGGCCCGCCCGTCCGCGACGGGCGGGATCCACGCCCGGACCCTGGTGACGGCCCCGACAGCTTCGATCGACAGTCTGCCGCCGACCGCCCCGACCCGGTCCGTGGTCGAGGTGATCTCGGCCGCCGGGGTTGCGTCGCCGTCATGGTCCACCACGAGGGTGAGGCCGTCGCCATCGGGTTCCACGGCCACCCGGACGAAGGTCGCTCCCTGTCGGGCGGCGCCCGCAACGACCTGGTCGACGGTGACGTACGCGGCCGACTCGACCGTTGCGGGCAACCGACCCCCCGGCAGCGCCTCGAGCTCCACGGGGATCGGTGCGCGCTCCGCCAGCGTGTGGAGCGCCGGCGTCAGCCCGGACTCGTCGAGCACGGCCGGGAAGATGCCGTGGGCGAGCTCGCGAAGCTCCTCGAGCGCCCGGCGAACCTCGTCGCGAACCGCGCGGAGTGTGTCTGCGGTCGCCGGCGCCGAGTCGCGAACGGCGGCGCCCGCCAGGGCAAGGTCATAGCCGAGCGCGATGAGTCGCTGCTGGGCTCCATCATGGAGGTCGCGCTCGAGCCGTTGCCGGGCGTGGTCCATGGTGGCGACGATCTCTCGCCTCGACGCGCGGAGATCGCGAGCGTGTGCCTGCAGCTCGGCACGAAGCCGTTCGTTCTCGATCGCCAGCAGCCCTGCCGCACCGAGCTCGTCGCGCAGGGACCCGGCGTCGATCATTGCCGGATCGTGCTCCAGGATCGCAATCGCCCTGCCGCCGCGGGTGAGTGCGAGCGTGGCGCGCCCGGGGCCGCCGAGTGGTGTCTCCAACGGCCGACCGTCCACATCGACGGGGCGCCGCGATCCGTCGCGTGGGTAGGCGACGCGCAGCGAGCGGTCTCCGGTCGCGCTGGCGAGCGTGCCCTGGAGGGTGCGGGGATCAGGGTCCTCGGCCAGCGTCGAACCGAGTCCAGCGAGCGCGCGCCTCGCTCGACGGACCCTCGCCACCGAGATGATGATGGCGCCACCGAGGGCGACCGCCGACCATGCTGCCGCCTGGAACAGCCACGCGAATCCGGGCTCGTACGGGTTTTCGGGGGGCCACCACGCGACTGCCAGCGCATGGAGCGCAGACACGGTGCCGACGACTCCGCCGGCCACCGCGATCGCGGCCGTGGCGGACCGTCGTCGCAGACGGATCTCGTCCAGGGCGTTCATGGCCAGGAAGGCCCCGGCAACCACGACCGCCGCCGCCGTGGCGGTCGCCAGGGCACCGGCCGCCGTGGTGTTGGGCAGCAGCGCGAACCCGGCATCGCCGCAATGCTGCCAGCAGCCCGCATCGAACCGCGGGTCGCGCAGAAGCGTCGTCGCCAGGAACAGCACCGCCGCCGTCGCATAGGCTGCGCCGATCGCGCGCCATGACCAGCCCGGTGCAGGGCGGCGAGCCGAGACCGCCACGTCGATCACGATGGCCAGGTAGAGGGCGCTGACGAGCTCGGCGATCGATCGCACCAGCGGAGGGCCTGCGACCCAGCCCACCCAGTCCGCCGCGTACCAGGCGACTCCGGCCAGGAGCGTGCGGCTGCCGATGGCGCTGATCGCGCGCTGCCAGAGGCTGAATGCCCCGGCCGCGATCAGGACCCAGCCGGCCGCCGCGTCGGCGACGAAGCCGGCGATCGACGCCCCGGCATGGGTCGTGCCGAGGTGGGCCGTGGTCGGAACGATGACCACGGTCGCCGCCGCCAGAGCGACCGCGACGGGCGCGAGCCAGGCCCCGCGAGTCAGCGCCCGGATCCATTGGGTATTCCGGATCGCAGGCCCTTCGCTCGGGCTCGACGGATCGCTCGCCGCGCGCACGTCCGCGCTCACTTCACGCGCGTAAACGGAGCGGACAGGTAGATCGCGACCTGGAACGGACTCGGGTCCATGCAGGCATCGCTGAGATCCTTGAACTGCAGCTCGCTCTCGGAGACCTCGTAGTGATACGTCACCGGACATGGCCCCTCGCTCGCGATGGCCGTGCCCTGCTCCGGGACCCGATAGGTCCCGGACCACCCGATCCCGACCGGATGGCCGTCGGGGAAGTCGAAGATGGTCCACCGACCGTCCCGGATCTCGACCTGGTAGACAATCCAGTCCTGGAACTCATCGTTTGTCGCCATGAAGTCGACGAACCCGGGATCGATCCCATAGCGCGTCACCGTCCCGCGGAGCACCTCCCGGGTGAGGCGAGGGGTCTCCCAGGTCCCCTCGAGCAACGGGTCGGCGGCGGCAACAGTGCTTGGCTCCGCCGATGGCGCACCCGGCGATGAGCAGGTGGGAGGCGCCGACGGATCCGGACGAGGGCCCCGGATCTGGGTGATCCGGTCGATCAATGCCCCCACGGTCTGGTCCTTCCGGAGCGCCTCCAGGACGGGCGCCGCCGCGGCTTCAATTCGAGCGACCTCAGCCGGGGGTGCATTCGCGACCGAGTGCCCGTCAGCGCACACCTGGGTGCCGTCATCGGCCGTCGGGAGCTGGTCAAGCGCGACCTCGAGGACCTTCTCCGCCGCGGCATCGAGGATCTGGCGATCGTCGTCCGACAGGCCGGACATCGCGGCGGCGTTGCCGAACAGCGTCCGCGAGTCAGGGTAGAACGTGATGTTCCCGGTGACCGTGGCGCCGATCGTGGGGGTGGGCACCCGCTGGAGCGTCCCTTCGATGGCGTCCATCTCGCCGGCGGTGATCGCCTGGCTCGCGGCGAGGCCAGTCACATGGATCGGCTGTGCATGCAACGCCCGCACGAGCATGTCAGAGACGTTCGAGGCCGGAACCCGGAAGCGAATGCCCGTGAAGTCCTCGAGCGTCGTGAGCGTCGAATGGAGCGATGCGGGATGGCGGAGCCAACCAGGATAGAGACCGAGCCCGGTGAAGCCACCGGCGTCGAGACCGGCGAGCAGCTGGGACCGGACCTCACTCGCATACACGTCCCGAAGCACGCCGTAGTCGGTGATCAGGAACGGCGCCTGCAGCGCCTGCAGGGCGGTGACACCCTCCGTATCCCAGGCGCGCCCGCCCACCCAGCCGAGGTCGAACTCGCCGCGCCGGACGAGGTCGATGATCGCCTGCTCGAAGTCGTTGCTCTCCGGCTCCACCCCCCAGGTCACATCGATGGCGAGCGTGCCCTGCGACAAAGCCGCGACGCCTGCGACGAACGCCTCCACCAGTGGCGTATCCCAGTTGCCCTGCTGATCGACCGTTGCCAGCCGCAGCGTGCGCGGCTGGTACGGTGCGCCCGCCTTGTTGCCTGCCTGTGGAACCGCGGCGCCTTCTCCGACCCCAGCGCCGCCGCACGCGGCGAGCATCATCGAGAGCGCGAGGACGAGCAGCGGGAACCACGAGCGGTAGCGACGGATCATCGACCCTCCCCGGTCACGGTCCCGAGCGGGATCGCCGCCCGGATGGTCGTCCCTCGCCCGCGGCCGCTGGAGACGTCCAGGTCACCGCCCAGCGACAGCAGCCGGTCGCGCAGACCCCGAAGCCCGGAGCCCGCATCGACGCTCGCGCCACCGACGCCGTCATCTACGATTTGCAGCCTGACCCGATCTCCCGTCGTGTGCAGCTCGATCGATGCCCGCGTCGCCTGAGCATGCTTGGCCACGTTCACGAGGGCTTCGACGGCGACGAAGTACACGGCAGTCTCGACGGCGGCCGGGAGGCGGTCCGTGTCGATGCGGAGACGCACGGGCAGCGCGAACTCGCGGCCGAGGTCAGCGAGCGCCGCGCGCAGCCCTGCGTCCACGAGCCGAGGCGGGCGGAGGCCGCGGCCGAGCGTCTCCAGCTCACGGATGCCCTCGGCGACGTTTGCCATCGCTCGTTGGAGGTCGGCCTGATCCTCGACCCCACCGGCCAGGAGTGCCTGGCGGGATCGGACCAGGGCCGACTCGATGGATCGGAGGCGTCCGATCGGGCCGGATCGCAGCCGTCCCTCGATTCGCGCCCGCTCGACGTCAGCCGCCAGCGCGAGCCGGCGACGGGAAGCCTCGAGCGTCGCGACCTCGACCGCCAGCGCACCGCTGAGCGCCGCGTGCCGCTGCAGCAGCGTGGCCGCAACCTGGGTGGCGCGCTCCAGCTCCGGATCGCCTGCCCGCCCCGGGTCGTGCACGATGACGGCGATGGTCTGGCCGTCACGGAGGATCGGGGTGATCGCTCGTGATGGGCCGGTGGCGGGGACGTCAATCGCAGCGCCCAGCTCGTCCGCGTACCCGAGTCCGTCAGGCCGGGCGTAGGCGATCTCGACCGACGGGTCGGCGAGCGCGTCCGCCAGGCGGTCACGGACGGTGCCACCCTCGCCCACACCCAGCTCAATCACGAGATCCGCGAGGACGGCGTCACGTGGCGCGAGGAGCCTGGCGGTAAGGCTCGCGACGACGACGACGAGCACGAGGTCGTAGCTGACGATCGACCAGGCCGAGCGGACCGCCGATGGCCCGATCACCCCGACCAGCTGGATCGCCGCGATCGTCGCGGCCAGCCCCAGCGAGGACCATGCGGCGACACGCGCTCGCGGCCGGTCGAGCCAGCCCGGGATTCGGATCCGGCCGATCGCCCACACGGCAAGCAGGCCAGCCAGCCCGATGGCGGTGGGCGTCCATGACCAAAGGGGACCGGCGGCTCCGGCCAGCACGGCTGCGGTGATCGCGCCCCGGTCACGTTGCCATGGCCCGCGCGCCGGAAACGCCAGCAGCGCGTAGATCACCGGGCCACGGTGCGCGTAGCGGAGCAGCGTGTCGCCGGGCAGGGCTGTGCTCGCGAACCAGAGGACGCCGGCAAGCAGGAACGCCGGCCCGATGCGCGAGTCGGGCCGGCGGAGCCATGCGACGACCCCACACAGGCACAGGGCCAGCCCGGTCACGAGATCGACACCGATCGCGACGATGTCCGGCCGCCGCGGGAGCGCCAGGACCTCGATCACCATGCCGCCACCGACGGAGGCGGCGACCGCCAGCGCCGCGATCAGGGCCGGGCGGCGGTCAACCGATGAGCGCAGCCAAGCCACCATCGATCAGCTCGTCCTTGGCCACGAACCCGCGAGCGGTCGTACCCGCGAGGCGCGCTGCATACGTCGCAGCCGGTCTTCCTGACACGAGCACGACGACCGGCGGCTCGGGCAGCCGAGCCAGGCGGTCCGCCACCGAGAACCCGTCCTCGTCCGGGAGCTGGATGTCGAGCAGCACGACGTCGGGCCGGAGCCGGACGGCCTGCGCGACCGCATCCCGCCCGTCGCTCGCGTCGCCGATCACCGCGTACCCGTCCGCCTCCAGCAGGGCGCGCGCGGATGCTCGGAAGGTGCTGCTGTCATCGACGATCAGGACGGTCTGCCGCATCGCCTCATTGTCAGAACGCAGGCCAGCTGGGTCATCCGTGCTGGCCACAATGCCGAGCCACCCGGATTCTGAGGTGAGCCTCGATGTCCGGGCGACGGTGGGCTCCTAGTGTCGCTGCGAATCGGCGCCAATGGAAGTCCCGGCGTCGCGATGGAAGGAGGCCAGGTCATGGTCCGTCAATCAATTCGACGCCTGCCCGTCGCGGCAGCAATGGTCATGTTGCTGAGCGGGTTGCTTGCCCCGGGTGTCCTCGCCAAGGGCCCGGACCGCTTCGGTCCGGACACGTGGGACGAGACGATCGACATCCCGGACTTCTGCGCTGAGGCGGGGCGAAGCATGCACGTTCGCCTCGAAACGCACGGCTGGGAGGCATACACGATCTGGGCCGACGAGAACGGTGACGTCAACAGGGTCCTGTACCGCGTGCGCGCGCCCCACGACGTGTTCACGAATCTCGATACCGGGCGCCAGATCGTCGTCCGTGGCGAGTTCCAGGAGCACATCGAGCGCACCCCCGGTACCGATGAGTTCACGAAGTCGATCAGTGGCTTCCGCTACCTGGTCAATGAACCTGGCGTAGGGGTGACCGTGCAGGAGGTCGGCCGGATCGTCTACGGCGATCTGGACCAGACGATCGCCCTGTGGCAGGCGGGGAAGCACGACCTCGTGTACGACCAGGACTTCATCCTGTTGTGCGACCTGCTCGAGCAGCCGGCCTGAGCGGCGCCTGACGAGGGGCCCACAGGCCACGGAGAGGGCCGATCCTCAGGGTCGGCCCCCTTCCGCACCGGCATCGTGGGCTGACCGACCCGCTCAGGCGGCCAGGTGCGGCAGGTGCTCGGGATAGTGGCGGATCGTGTCCCAGGCGACGGTCTCGACGAGTGGCTCGTCGTCCAGCCACGCGAAGCGGCCGGCCTCCAGCAGCGCGTCGTCGGGTGCCGCCTCGACGGCCGCGAGAACGCGTTCGAACGCCTTGATCTCCCCGTCACGGACGTCCTGTGCCGGCCGGCTCCGGGCCTCGTCGCGGATGCGCGCGTTGTGAGCGTCGAGGTCAAACGGCACGCCACGATCGTATGGCTCCCGACCCGCAAGCAGGGCGGTGACGACCCTCGCCGAGTGGTCGCTCCACCACTCGAGGTGCGCGAGCACCTCCTTCCGGGTCCAGCCGGGCATCCCCGGCGCTTCGGCGAGCAGCGCGTCGTCGTCGAGCGCGGCCACGGCCGCGCGAACCTGGGCATGGGTCTCGCGCATGTCGCGCAGCAACGTCGTCTTGTCCATGCCGGCAGTCTGCGACCTCGTGCGGTCAGGTGCGGTCATGTTTCACGAGTCGTTCGGTGCGCCGCCGTGGGATGAGGACCACGGCAGCAACCGCTGCATCATGGCGGATCCGCGGCCTATGCTGCAGCCATGCCAGCCGACCCGGGACCGATCATCGCCTACCCGCCTGCGGACGTCCCGCCGGTTGACCTTGAGCGCTTCGTCGCGCTGCGGGACTTCGAAGGTCCGGCTCGAGAGCGGATCCATCCCGCCGCCTGGGCCTACATCGACCGCGGTGCCGAGGATCAGCGCACGCTTGCCCACGAGCAGGGTGCCTGGGACGGATTCCGGCTTCATCCGCGCGTGCTGGTGGATGTCTCTGGTGTTCGCCTGGACAGCACGATCCTCGGCCGGCCAGTCTCGATGCCCGTCGGCATCGCTCCTGCAGCACTTCACGGCCTGTGCCACGCCGATGCTGAGCTTGCGACGGCTCGTGCTGCCGCCGCAGCGGGGGTGCCGATGGTGCTCTCGACGTTGTCATCGCGATCTCTGGAGGCCGTGGCCGCCGCCGTACCGGAGGCGCGCCGCTGGTTCCAGCTCTACGTCCAGGCGGCACCAGACCAGGCGCGGTCACTTGTCGAACGGGCGGCCGCGGGCGGATACGAGGCGATCGTGCTCACGGTCGATGTGCCCGTGCTCGGCTATCGGGACGACGTGCTGCGTGATCGCTTCAACCCGGGGCCGGAGGCGTTCGGCAACCTCGTGCCGTCGGGCGGTCAGGGTGCGGAAACCGAGCTGGACAACGTCATCGAGGCGCGCTCGGCTCCGCTAACCTGGGAGTCCCTCGCGGAGATCCGATCCTGGTCGCCGCTGCCACTGGTGCTCAAAGGCATCCTGACGCCCGAGGATGCGCGTCTTGCGGTCGAGCACGGTGTCGACGCCGTCTGGGTGTCCACCCACGGCGGCCGACAGCTCGATCGCGTGGTGACCGGGGTGGATGCGATCGAGGCTGTACTGGGGGTGGTGAACGGCCGCGCGGAGGTGTACCTCGACGGCGGGATCCGTCGCGGCACGCAGGTCGTGATCGCGCTCGCGCTAGGGGCGCGAGCGGTGTTCTCGGCGCGTCCGTTCCTGTGGGCGCTGGCGTGCGCCGGCGAGCCAGGTGTCGAGAAGGCCCTGTCGATCCTGCGCGACGAGGTCTCGCGGGCGATGTCGATGCTTGGTGCTCCGAGCGTGGACGGCATCCGGCGTGACCGCGTGACCGCGCGCGTCGATTGGCCGCGGGCATGACCGAATCGCTGCCCGTCGATCCGGCGCTGGTGGAGGCCGCGGCGGCGCTGGGCGAGGCGGCCGCCGGAGGCCGGCACGCGGCCCTTGCGGAGCAGGTCCGGAGGGCCAACCGCCTGTATCACGAGGAGGACAACCCCGAGCTCAGCGACGCGGAGTATGACCAGCTGTTCCGCGAGCTGGTCGCGCTCGAGGCGGCATTCCCGGCCCTGGTGACGCCCGCCTCGCCGACCCAGCGCGTCGGCGGCGCCCCGGCGGGCGGTCGCTTTCCCGAGGTGCACCACCAGCGTCCGATGCTGTCGCTGTCCAACGCCTTCAGCCACGACGAGCTGCGCGCCTTTGATGCCCGCGTCCGGCGCGGTCTTGGGCTGGTGGCAGCGCCTGACCCGGCGCCCGGCCTCACCTACGTCGCCGAGCTCAAGATCGATGGCCTGGCGATCTCGCTGCGCTATGAGCGCGGCCGGTTCGTGCTCGGAGCCACGCGCGGCGACGGCACCACCGGTGAGGACGTGACCCCCAACCTGCGCACGATCCGAGCCATCCCGGATCCGCTTCCGGATCCGGTCTCGCTGGAGGTTCGCGGCGAGGTCTTCATGCCCAAGGCGGAGTTCGCACGGATCAACGCGGAGCGCGAGGAAGCCGGCTTGCCGCTCTATGCCAACCCGCGCAACAGCGGCGCCGGATCGCTGCGCCAGAAGGATCCGACGATCACCGGTAGCCGCCAGCTGTCCACCTGGCTGTATCAGCTGGTCGAGGACGGGGCATCTGTTCAAGCCGGCTTGTTCGATCCGGCGGTCACGACGTCCGACAACACCGGCCCGGCAATCGACAGCCAGTCCGCCGCCCTCGAGCGCATGTCGGCGCTGGGCTTTCCGGTCAACCCGGACCGGGCAGCCGGCCTGGACATCGAGGGCGTCATCGCGTTCACGGAGACCTGGCGCGAGCAGCGGCATGATCTCTCGTACGAGACCGACGGCGTGGTGGTCAAGGTCGATCGCTTCGACCAGCAGGCGACGCTCGGCATGGTCAGTCGCGCCCCACGCTGGGCGATCGCGTTCAAGTTCCCACCCGAGCAGGTCGAGACCGTGGTCGAGGACATCGTTGCGTACGTGGGACGCACCGGCACCCTGACGCCTGTCGCCCACCTGCGCCCCGCGAAGGTCGCCGGCTCGACCGTCGCGCGCGCGACGCTCCACAACCTCGACGAGGTGCGCCGCAAGGACATCCGGATCAGCGACACGATCGTGCTCCAGAAGGCCGGCGACGTGATTCCCGAGGTCGTCCGGCCCGTCCTCGAGAAGCGGCCCGACGACGCGCGCGAGTTCCAGATGCCCCACGACTGCCCGGTGTGCGGCACCGCGATCGTGCGCGACGAGGGAGCAGTCCGCCACTACTGCCCCAACCCGGCCTGCCCGGCCCGTGTCTCCCAGGAGTTCGCGCATTTCGTCGGCCGCGGCGGGATGGACATCGAGGGCGCCGGGTGGGCGGTCCTCAGCCAGCTCCTGCAGCGAGGCATGATCCACAGCCGGGCCGACTTCTACCGGCTGACGGTGGAAGATCTCGAGTCGCTGGACCGCTTCGCGCGCAGGAGCGCGGAGAACCTGTACACCGCGATCCAGCGTTCGAAGACGCGGCCCCTGGCCCGGGTGCTCAACAGTCTCGGCATCCCGCAGGTGGGCGAGACGACCGCGATCGACCTCGCGCGCTGGGTGACGCTCGAGGTGTCGCCCGGCGACGAATGGCTGCCGCGAGTCGCCGCGTTCCTGCGCACAACGGCCGCCGAGGACCCGGAGCGGTTCGCGGAGATCGAGGGCGTGGGGCCTACCGTCTCCGCGTCGCTGGCCGCCTGGTTCGCGGATGACGCCACGTCGCGCGTGCTCGACGAGCTGGCGGATGTCGGCGTCGATCCGGAGCCGCCGGCCGTCACGGCCGTCGCGGTTGGTGCGGAAGCCGGTCCGCTGGCCGGGAAGACCGTGGTCGTGACCGGCACGATCGAGGGCTTCAGCCGACAGGAAGCCGAGGAGGCCGTGCGCACGGCCGGCGGCAAGCCGGCAGGCTCGGTGTCGAAGAGGACGGACTATGTCGTGGCCGGACCGAACGCAGGATCGAAGCTCCAGAAGGCGACCGACCTCGGCATCCCGGTGCTGGATGCCGACGGCTTTCGACGGTTGCTGGCAGGTGAGGCAGCCGCGGCCGCGCCTGGCGAGGAGACGGGCAAATGAACGATGCCGAGGAACAGCTGGCCGCACGGCTGACCACCGATCTCGAACGTGTGCTCGGGACCGGGATCGCGGTCCAGGACCTCGAGATCGAGGGCGACGGCCCGGTGACGATCCGCGTTGCGTGCCTGGTTGACGGCATGTCGCGGGATATCGTGGCCACCGGCGACTCGTCGATCGAGGCCATCACGGACGTCATTCGGCTCGCGGCGGAGGCACGTCTCACGGCCGCCTTCTGGCAGATGGTGGGACCCGTCTGACCTCGCGCGATGCGGCGCCCGCCACCCGATCGCGACGGAACCGGCATCGCCCCCGCGCCGACGCATCGCGCCCAGAGGCGCATAATGCCGCCCATTCACGGCGTCCCGTTTGGTCGACGACGCCCTGAGAGGAGGATCCATGTCGCTCAAAGGACGCATCTCCCTGTTCGCGTCGGTGGCCGTTCTGGCCGCCGCATGCTCCAGTGCCGCGACTCCAGCGCCAACCGAGGCGCCCTCGGTCGCGCCGACACCGGAGCCATCGATGGCCGAGAGCATGGCGCCGACGGAGGCCCCCACCGAGGCAATGGCCACCCCGATCCCGGGCGGGCTGCTGGACAAGGTGATGCAGGCGGGCAAGGTCGTCGTGTCCACCGACGCGAACTACGCCCCACAATCCTTCCAGAACACGGACGGCACCTTCGAGGGGTTCGACATCGACGTCGCCACGGCGATTGCGCAGGGCCTCGGCGTGGACATCGAGTTCGTCACGCCGGACTGGTCGATCATCACCGCCGGCGGCTGGTCCGAGCGCTGGGACATGAGCGTCGGCTCGATGACGATCACGTCCGACCGCCAGAAGGTGCTTGACTTCACGACCCCGTACTACTTCACGCCGGCGCAGATGACCGCAAGTGAAGCCTCCGGCATTACCACGCTCGACGGCCTCGCGGGCAAGACCGTGTGCGTCGGAGAGTCGACGACCTATCTTGACTGGCTGCAGGGCAAGCCGCTCGACTTCGGCACCATGTCACCGAACACGACGCCGCCGGCGGGCGTGCAGGCGGTGACCCAGAAGACCGACCAGCAGTGCCCGCAGTTGTGGGCGGCCGGCCGGAATGATTTCGAGGGCTGGCTCAGCTCGAGCACGACCGTTGATTCGGCCATCGCCGCCGGCGAGCCGGTGGTGAAGGTCGGCGATCCTGTCTACTACGAGCCGCTCGCGGCGGCCACCGACCTGAGCGGACCCGACCCGACGGACTTCGTCGCCAAGGTGAGCGAGATCATCCAGACGATGCACCAGGACGGGACCCTCAAGAGCTTCTCCGAGAAGTGGTTCCAGGGTGACCTGACGGAGGGCCCGACCCCGTAGGTCCTGCTCGCCAGCGCCACGAAGTGGGGGCACCGGATCCGGTGCCCCCACCGTCGTATCGGGAGGAGTGATGCTCGGCTTCGGACACCAGCCGACGGCCTTCGGAGCCGACGCGCTCCCGGCAGAGGTCGTCGAGCAGATTGCCGCATCAAGGGCACGCGATCGCCGGCGGTTCCGCCTCGCGTTCATCGCCACCTGGGTGCTGCTCGTGGGCGCGCTGGCCTTCGCGATTGCCCAGACCGGACAAGTCCACCTGGACTTCATGCTCGAGTGGGCGCCGTTCATCATGGGCGGCATCCCGGTCACGATCTTCGTGTCGGTCATGTCGATCATCTTCGCGGTGATGTTCGCTGTGGTCGGCGCGCTTGGGCGGCTCTCGACGCTCGCACCGATCTACGCGGTCGCGTCGCTCTATGTGTCGTTGGTACGCGGCACCCCGCTGATCCTCCAGATCATCTTCGTATACCTCGCCCTGCCGCAGTTCGGCATCGTGCTGCCCTCGCTGGCCGCCGGAATCTTCGCCCTGTCGTTCAACTACGGCGCCTACATGACGGAGATCTTCCGGGCGGGCATCCAGGCGATCCCACGGGGTCAGATCGAGGCGGCCGCCGCGCTCGGGATGACCGACCAACTGACAATGCGCCGGATCATCCTGCCGCAGGCGATCAGGATCGTGATCCCGGCGATCGGCAACGAGTTCATCGCGATGATCAAGGACTCTGCGCTGGTGTCCCTGGTCACCATCCAGGAGGTGTTCTGGCGGGCGAGCACCACTGGGTCGCGGTCTTTCCGGACGTTCGAGACGCTCCTGATCGCGGCGCTCATCTACTGGACCCTGACGATCATCTTCTCGGTCGCCCAGGAGCGGCTGGAGGCACGCCTGCGCAAGAGCGAGGTTCGATTGTGAGCGACCCGAGGGACACCTTTGCCAAGCCGGGCGCGCTCACGCCCGCCGGTGCCGAGCCGATCGTTCGCGTGCTCGAGCTTGAGAAGTACTTCGGGCCCAACCACGTCCTGCGTGGCTGCACCCTCGAGGTGTACCCGAGGGAGACCATCTGCATCATCGGCAAGTCGGGCTCCGGCAAGAGCACCCTGCTGCGGTGCATCAACTTCCTCGAGGAGCCCACGATCGGCGCCATCGAGGTGGACGGGATCCGCGTCACCGCGGACCCGCTGCACTCGCGGAGCCGGGAGCACCGTGACCAGATCCGCCAGATCCGCCGCGGCGCCCAGATGGTGTTCCAGGAGTTCAACCTGTTCCCGCACCTGCGTGTGATCGACAATCTGATCGAGGCCCCGATTCGAGTGAAGGGCGTGGCACGCGACGAGGCGATCGCGACGGCTGAAAAGTTCCTGGACAAGGTCGGCCTGTCCGAGAAGCGCGACGAGTACCCGGGGCGCCTGTCCGGTGGCCAGAAGCAGCGCGTGGCGATCGCCCGGGCGCTGACGATGGAGCCCAAGGTCCTGCTGTTCGACGAACCGACCTCCGCCCTCGATCCAACGCTGGTCGGCGAGGTGCTCAACGTCATGGAGGACCTGGCCCACGAGGGCGCGACGATGATCGTGGTCACCCACGAGATGGCCTTCGCGAGGGAGGCCGCGGATCGCGTCTACTACATCGAGGAGGGTGTGTTCGTCGAGGTCGGGCCTCCGGAGCAGGTGATCACCAACCCCGCCGACGCCCGTACACGTGAGTTCCTGGCCCGGACCCTGGGCGAGGCCCACGTGCACGAGGCCGCTGGTGCCGTGCACATCCCGCAGGGCGCTGACGCCATGCACATCCACGCCGACGAGGGACCCGCCCACGAGCGCACGCTGGATGACATCAAGCGCATCGAGCAGCAGCACGACCACATGTAGACGCGCGCCGCTGCCGAGGCGACGGCCTTGGCCGCGTATCATCGGGGGCATGGCCTCCCTGACCCGTGCGGATGTCGAGCACGTCGCGTACCTTGCCCGTCTCGGGCTCACCGATGAGGAGCTGACCCGCCTCCAGGGGCAGCTCAACCACATCCTCGAGCAGTACGCGAAGCTCGCCGAGCTCGACACCGACGACATCCCGCCGACCGCCCAGACGATCGAGCTCGAGAACATCCTGCGCGACGACGTCGCCGGGCCATCGCTGCCGTCCGAGGTGGTGCTGGGCAATGCGCCCGAGCGCGATGGCGAGTTCTTCGTCGTGCCGGCGATCCTGGGCGGCGAATGAGCCCGCGTCGATGACCGACCGGACGACGCAGCCCGAGGCCCTGACCCGCCTGACCGCGCATGAGCTCGCCGATCGGTTGCGGACGGGCGAGACGTCCTCGCGCGACATCACGGCCGCGCACCTGGCGCGGGCGCACGCCACCGATCGCGGGCTGCACGCGTGGCTTACGATCGATGACGAGCGGGCGATGGACGAGGCTGTCGCCGCTGACGAGCGGCTGGAGATCGCGCGGCGGGGAGGCGGCGCGGCTCTGGGTGATCTTCACCCGCTGCTCGGAATCCCGGTCGCGCTCAAGGACCTGGTCTCGGTCGCGGGCGGCCAATGCACCGCCGGGTCGCGCATCCTCGAGGGCTACGAGGCCCCGTACGACGCCCACATCACGGAGCGGCTGCGGGCGACGGGCGCCGTGATCCTGGGCAAGACCAACATGGACGAGTTCGCGATGGGCTCGTCCACCGAGCACTCCGCATTCGGCCCGACGTCGAACCCATGGGACCTCGATCGGGTGCCCGGTGGGTCGAGCGGCGGCTCTGCGGCCGCCGTGGCGGCGTACCAGGTTCCGCTCGGGATCGGGACCGATACCGGCGGCTCGATCCGCCAGCCGGCGGCCCTGTGCGGCGTCGTGGGCATGAAGCCGACCTACGGGCGGGTCAGCCGCTACGGGATCGTCGCGTTCGCGAGCAGCCTCGACCAGATCGGACCGCTCGCGCGCGACACGCGCGACGCGGCGGCACTGCTCCACGCGGTCTCCGGCCGCGACGCCCGCGACTCGACCTCCGCACCCGAGCCTGTCCCCGATGATCTCCTCCGGCTTCCGGCATCCGACGACGAGGCGGCGAGCTGGCTGCGGGGCAAGCGGCTGGGGCTGCCGCGCGAGTACTTCGTAGCGGGCATGGAGCCCGGCGTGGAAGCGGAGGTCCGGCGAGCGGTGGCGGCCCTGGAGGACGCGGGCGCGCGCGTCGAGGAGGTGAGCCTGCCGCACACCGACTACGGCCTTGCCACCTACTACATCGTGGCCCCCGCCGAGGCATCGGCGAACCTGGCCCGGTACGACGGGGTCCGGTTCGGCTACAGCGTCCGTGGGGGTGACGACTACCTGGCCGACTACCTCGCCACGCGCGGCGGTGGCTTCGGGGCCGAGGTCAAGCGGAGGGTCATGCTCGGGACCTACGCCCTGTCGGCGGGCTACTACGACGCCTTCTACCTCAAGGCGCAGAAGGTCCGGACGCTGATCAAGCGCGACTTCGATCAGCTGTGGGAGGCGGGGTTCGACGCGCTGGTGGCGCCCACGTCGCCCTCCGTCGCGTTCCGCTTCGGGGCACGCCTCGCGGACCCCGTCCAGATGTACCTGTCCGACGCGTGCACGCTGCCGGTGAACATGGCCGGGCTGCCCGGAATCTCCGTTCCGTGTGGTCTGGCCGACGGCCTGCCGGTGGGTCTCCAGCTGATCGGCGCCGCCTGGAGCGAGGCCGCCCTGCTGCGGGGCGCCCGTGCGTACGAGGGCCTCACGGCCGATGCCGACTGGCGCCGGGTCGAGCCGCATGACCTGCCCGCGCTCGAGGATCCGGCGGTTCCGACACCCGCGGCACGAATCGCGACCTCCGCCTTCGCGGGGTAGGTCCGACGGCCCTCGATCGGGGCACGCACGATCGCCACCATCGGCCCATCGGAGGTGCGGCGCATGCTCAAGCGAATTCTGGTTGGGTCGACCATCGCGGCGGTCGGCTGGGCTGCCTACTACGCGGCCAGCCGCTCGTATGCAAGCTGGGGCGTCGATCGCGCCGACGCCGACAGGGCGCTCCCGGGTGACGAGCTGGTGCCGGACGCGGCGCGGGTCGACACGCGAGGGATCACGATCGCCGCTCCGCCCTCGGCGGTCTGGCCATGGCTGGTCCAGATGGGGTACGGCCGGGCCGGCTGGTACAGCTACGACCGCCTGGACATGCGCGGTCAGAGCGCGGATGAGATCCATCCGGAATGGCAGGCGCTGGCGGTGGGTGATGTGCTGCCCACCGACCCGGGTGGCGGGTTTCTGGCCAGGATCCTCGAGCCCGACCAGGCGCTTGTCCTGTTCATCGACAGCGATCTGTCGGCCGAGCAGCGGGGCACCGCCGGCGCCGACCTCGCCGTGAGCGACGCCCCCGGCCTCGCCGCATCCGGCCGGTTCATGGACGCGGCGATGCCGCCCCGGTTCGCGGTGTCGTGGGCATTCGCCCTGGAGCCGCTGGGCGACGATCGCACGCGGCTCATCGAGCGGGTGCGGCTGGCTGTCGACGGCGGCTCGCGGGGCACGCAGGTGCTCGGTCCGGTGCTTGGCTTCGGCGTGTTCGTCATGATGCAGCGGCAGATGATGGGGATCCGTGAGCGCGCAGAGCGCAGGGTCGCCGGCGCATCCGTCCCTGCCCTGGGTCCGGTCGACCACGGCGACGAACGCCCCGGGGTGGTCGCCGCCACGCCGATGTGACCCCGTCCGGGACGAGCGCGCGTCGCGATCGAGTACGCTTTCGATCGCCATGACCGATGCCTTCGCCCGCGCCCCACTCGCCCAGCGCGCCCTCTCGCAGCGTGTGCGCGATGTGCCGCCATCGGGCATCCGGCGCTTCTTCGACATCGCTGCCACGATGGACAACGTGATCAGCCTCGGGGTCGGTGAGCCCGACTTCGATACGCCGCGCGAGATCGTCGAGGCCGGGGTCGAGAGCCTTCGCGAGGGACGCACCCACTACACGTCGAACTACGGCACGCTCGAGCTGCGTCGCGCGCTGGCTGCCCACCTCGAGCGACGCCATGGCGTTGGCTACGATCCGGCGACCGAGATCCTGATAACGGTCGGGGCGTCGGAGGCCGTCGATCTCGCGTTGCGGGCAACCTGCGATCCAGGCGATGAGGTGATCCTGCACGAGCCGTCGTACGTCGCCTACGTGCCGGCGATCGTGTTCGCGGGTGGCACCGTGGTGCCCGTCGCGACCAGGTTCGAAGACGACTTCGCCCTCGACCCGGCCGCGGTGCGCGCCGCCGTGACCGCGAGGACCAAGGCCCTGTTCCTGGGCTATCCCTGCAACCCGACCGGCGCCGTGCTCGACGACGCGATCCAGGACGAGCTCGCGGAGATCGCCCGGGAACACGACCTGCTCATCTACAGCGACGAGATCTATGACCGCCTCGCATACGGAACCTACCGCCATCGCGCGTTCAGCTCGCTGCCCGGGATGCGAGAGCGGACCGTGCTGATGGGGGGCTTCTCGAAGGCCTACGCGATGACCGGCTGGCGGGTGGGCTGGATGTGCGCGCCGGCACCGATCCTCGAGGGCATCGTCAAGGTCCACCAGTACGGGATCATGTCGGCTCCCACCATCGCCCAGGACGCGGCGCTGGTCGCGCTGCAGGATGGCGAGCACGCGGTCGAGGGGATGGTCGCCGAGTACGACGCCCGCCGGCGACTGCTGGTCGACGGCCTCAACCGGATCGGGCTGGCGACGTTCGAGCCGCGGGGTGCGTTCTACGCCTTTCCGCAGATCACCTCGACCGGGCTGTCCTCGGACGAGTTCGCCGAGCGACTGCTGCGCGAGGAGCAGGTGGCAGTCGTTCCCGGCAGCGCCTTTGGACCGTCGGGCGAGGGGCACGTGCGCATGTGCTACGCGACGGCCTACGATCAGCTCGAGGAGGCGGTCGCGCGAATCGGTCGCTTCGTGGAGCGGACCCGGGCGTCCTGACCGTCATTCAGCCGCGGGCCGTCCCGCCCGGGCCACGGGTGACCTTCGTCCCTGTTGCGCCCGCCCCGATCTGGCGCACGCTCGGTGCACCGGGAACGTGACCCGGCGTTGGCCGCGTCCCCCCACGGAGGTGTGCCATGACGCGTGCGCTCGTCGTTCATCACGACATTGATCTCGCCGATCAGGAGGTCGAGTCGCTCCGGCGCCTCGGCTACGAGGTCGAGCAGTGCAGCGGGCCGACCGGCAACAGCTGCCCGATCCTCAACGGTGGCACCTGCGACCTTGCAGCGACTGCCGACGTCCTCGTCTACGACGCGTGGGCCAGCGGAGATGCGTCTGGATCGGGCGAGCTGATCTCTGGTCTGCGCGAGCTTCACCCGGATGTGCCGATGGTGATCACGTCGCCGGGGATCGGCTACACGTGGGAACCGGCTGACGACCGGGGAGTGGTCGAGCTCCAGGGGCAGCCCACCGGAGCGAACCTGCACGACGCGATCCAGCGCGCCATGACCGGCGGAGAAGCAGGGGCTGTCGGCGGGGCCCCCGCGGACGAACCGTCGCCGGGGAACGTGCCCGCCAGCTGAGCCGCCGCGGTCAGCGGCCAACCACTGCGGCCGCCGCACGCCTGGACCTCCGGGTGGGCGAGGCCCCGACGGCGACGGCGCTCCAGCGGGTTGCGGCACGAGCGGATCGGCGGCGCCCGGCGCGACCCGGTCGCGGGTCTGTGCCAAACTCTGGGGCATGGTCGGGGCCATCCTCTTGCTGACGGGCTTCGTGGCGGTCACCTACGGCTCGTGGCGCGGCTACGGCGCCGCGCGTTCCGCGCTGATACCCCTCCTCCGCGACGGCGACGAGACGCGCTCCCGGATCGAGGCATCGCGGCCCGTCCGAGATCGCCCGCGGGTGCGCCTGGCCGCGCGCCACGTTGCCTTCGCCCTGGCCTGGATCGTGGTCGCGATGTACGGGGTGTTCCTCCTGACGGCGGGCGCCGAGGTGCTGCGATGACCGCGTCGGGCAGGCCGGCGAGCAGCGTGCTCGAGCGCTACGAAGCCGTCATCGGCATCGAGATCCACTGCCAGCTGCGCACCAGCTCCAAGATGTTCTGCAGCTGCTCCACGGCCTACGACGGCTCCGCGCCCAACACCCACGTCTGCCCGGTGTGCCTCGGTCTGCCGGGGGCGTTGCCGGTCATCAACCGCCGTGCCGTCGAATACGTGATCGCCACCGGGCTCGCGATCGAGGCCGAGATCCCCGAGCGGACCCAGTGGGAGCGCAAGAACTACTTCTATCCTGACCTGCCGAAGGGCTACCAGATCAGCCAGTACGCGATCCCGCTCGCGGGCTACGGGTGCCTCGGGATCGAGACCTCGGAGGGTCCGTTCACCGTCCGGATCCGCCGCGCGCACCTGGAGGAGGACACGGCCAAGCTGATCCATGCCGACGCGGCCGGTCCGACCGGCGAGCGGGCATCCCTGGTCGACTTCAACCGGTCCGGCGCGCCGCTGATGGAGATCGTCACCGAGGCCGACATCCGGACCGCAGAGCAGGCTCGACGTTATGCGGAGGAGCTGCAGCTGCTGCTGCGCGCGATCGGGGTGAGCGACGCGGACATGGAGCGCGGCCAGATGCGGGTCGAGGCGAACGTCTCGCTTCGGCCGCGCGGCCAGGAGGCGTTCGGGACGCGGGTCGAGGTCAAGAACATGAACTCATTCCGTGCCGTCGAGCGGGCGATCGCCTTCGAGATCGAGCGCCAGGGCGCGGCCCTCGATGCCGGGGAGCCCCTGTCCATGGAGACACGCGGCTGGGACGACGGACGGCAGGCAACGTATCGCATGCGGTCCAAGGAGACCTCCGAGGACTACCGCTACTTCCCGGAGCCGGACCTTCCGCCACTCCGCGTGGAGCCGGCCTGGATCGACACCATCAGGGCCACCGTCCCGGAGCTGCCGGCGGCACGCCGGTCGCGCTACGTGACCCAGGGGATCACCGAGTACGACGCGGCGGTGATCGTCGCGGACCCCGCGATGACCGCCGCGTTCGAGGCCATCTCGACCGCCGGCCCGACCCTGCCGGCCAAGGAGGTTGCCAACTTCGTGACCGGTGCCCACGCGCGTGCGGTCAAGGCCCAGGGCGTGGGCGAGCTGGGGACAGCGGGGCGGTCGTCGCCAGGCGAGATCGCCGCGCTGCTTGCCGCGGTCGTCGATGGCACGGTCACGCGGCCGGTTGGTCGCGACCTGCTCGATCGACATCTCGCGGAGGGAACCGCAGCCGAGACCCTGCTGGCCACGGCCGGACCCGGACCCATCTCGGATGACGACGCGTTGCTGGTGCACGTCGATGCCGTGATTGCCGCCAACCCCGGGGCGGTGGACGACTACCGGGCGGGCAAGCCGGTCACGGGCTTCTTCGTGGGCCAGGTGATGAAGGCCACCAGGGGCGCTGCCGATGCAGCGCGGGTGGGCGAGCTGGTCCGCCAGCGGCTGGACACGGACGAGTCATGAGCGTGGTCGCCCTGGTTCTCCTCGCGGTGGGCGCCGTGCTGATCGCGCTCGGCGCATCGCGCACCTATCGCCCGTATCAGCGCTACAGCGCGCTCAAGGAGCAGGACGCCAACATCGCCCGCTACGAGGCCTGGCGCGGCGGCGTGCGGGGCGATTCGAAGACCGGTGCCTCGGTGGCGATGGACATCCTGCGCCGCCAGATGCAGATCGGGGGTGCGATCGTGATCGCCGGTTTCGTCTGCGTGGTGCTGGCCTTCGTCATCGGCTGACCGCCGTGTCGGCATGTCCCTCGCGACGGCGCCCTGCCCGGGCGGCCTACCCGCGGCCGAGCCGCCGGATCTCGATGGCGGTGCAGCGATCCATGACCACGGGGATCCCGGCCTCGGCGGCGATCCGCGCCGCCTCCCAGCTGACGATGCCGAGCTGGAGCCACAAGCAGCGCGCTCCGACCGCGACCGCCTCACGCGCGTGCTCCGGACACGCAGCCGCGTTGCGAAACACGTCCACGATATCGACCGGGCCCTCGGCGGCGACAGCGGCCGCGAGATCCGGGTAGCAGGGCCGGCCCAGCACCTCCGCCTCGCGCGGGTTCACCGGGACCACGTCGTAACCATGGCGGAGCAGGGCATCCATGACGCCGTGCGAGGGTCGACTCGGCCGCGAGGATGCCCCGATCACCGCGAACCGACCCGCCCGCCGGAGCACCTCAACGACCCCGGCGTCGTCGAGGACGGGGATCGGCCCCCGCCCTTCATGCAGGTCGATGATCGCCCGGATGCGGTCGAGGTCGACCTTGGCGCGATCGCCGTCGGTGGGCTTGGTGGCGTGGACGGCCGAATCCGCCTTGCTATCGGCGTCATGCAAGACCGCGGGGTGAGACGTGTCGTCGTGATCAGTCACGCTGCTCCTGGTTGGGCCGATCTGAATCCATCCTGGATCGGACGCGTTGTCGGGATGATTGCACGGCCGTCCGCGCGCCATGCATACTCTTTCCAGCCGCCCGGGCCCAGCCAGATCATGGCCGCAGGGAGCCGTGGCTCGGATCGGCCGGGACGCCCGTCGCGTCCCGCGAACGTCGGTGACGCGTGAACATTCCAGCACGTGTCCCGAAGCAACAAGGAGGAGAACACCTTGCGGACAAGCACTCGGCTCGTCGCTCTTCTGGGCGCCGCGTCGTTCGTCGTCGCCGCCTGCAGCAGTGGCGCCACCCCGGCACCCACGGCTGCCCCAACCGAGTCCATGGCGCCCGAGTCCATGGCGCCCGAGTCCATGGCGCCCGAGTCGATGGCGCCCAGCCCGTCGGAGGCGGCGGTCCCCCAGGCCGATCTCAAGATCGGCGTGGTGACCGACATCGGAACCCTCAACGACAAGGGCTACAACGAGTACAGCTTCAAGGGGGCCGTCGATGGCGCCCAGGCCATCGGGTCCGCCGAGCCCCAGTCGACCGTCCCCAAGGACGCGTCCGAGTACGCCGCGGACATCCAGGCGTTCGTGAGTCAGGACTACGACGTCATCGTCACCGTCGGCTTCAACCTGACAGCCGACACGGTGCAGGCTGCGCACGACAACCCGTCGATCCGCTTCGTGGGCGTCGACCAGTCTCCTGTGTGCGTCGACGAGCAGGGCAACCCCGACCCGACGTTCACCTGCGCGGGTGATGCCGCGACGGTCCTTCCGAACTACACCTCGCTGTACTTCGCCGAGGATCAGGCGGGCTACCTGGCGGGCATCGTCGCCGCCTACGCCACCAAGAACAACTCCGTCGGTGCCATCGGCGGGACCACCCTGTGCGCGCCGTGCGTGCGTTACATCCAGGGCTACGAGCTCGGGGCGAAGTCCGTCAATCCGGACATCACCGTCAGCTCCGCCTACGTGACCAGCGACTTCTCGAACGCTGCGTTCAACGACCCCGCGGGCGGCAAGGCGTTTGCCCAGACGTTCATCAAGGCCCACGATCCGGACGTTCTGTTCCAGGTCGCCGGCAAGACGGGTAACGGCGTCCTGGAGGCCGCCTGCGCCGCCAACATCTACGGCATCGGCGTCGACGTCGACCAATGGGAGTCGATCGGCGCCCCGGCCAACTCGTGCATCATCACGAGCGCCGAGAAGCACGTGGAGTCCGCCGTCAATCAGGCGATCGTCGGGATCGCCGGCGACAGCCTGGCCGCAGGTGACGTGCTGTTCAACGCGAACAACGACGGCATCGGTGTCGCGCCGTTCCACGACGCGGCCTCGATGTTCGGCCCCGAGGTCCAGACCGCGCTCGACACGGCGCTCCAGGGCATGAAGGACGGCACGCTCCAGACGTGCCCCGAAACGAACTGCGGCGTCTACACGCCGTAGCCGCCAGCCAGGACACACACGGACGGGTCGGCTGCCTCGCGGCCGACCCGTCCTCGTACCCACCCCATCGCTGAGCACCCGGAGACTCAGGATGACCCACCCGGCGGGCACGCTCAACGCCCCAGCGCTCGAGATGCGCGGCATCACCAAGCGCTTTCCGGGGGTGGTGGCCAACGACCGGATCAGCCTCGAGGTCCGGCCTGGTGAGATCCACGCCCTGCTCGGGGAGAACGGCGCCGGCAAGACGACGCTGATGAACGTCCTGTACGGCCTTGCCACCCCCAACGAAGGCGAGATCTTGCTCGACGGAGTTCCGGTGCACATCTCCGGCCCGGCCGATGCGATCGCGCGCGGGATCAACATGGTCCACCAGCACTTCATGCTGGTGCCCGTTCTGACGGTGGCCGAGAACATCCTCCTGGGCGAGGAGACGATGGCCAACCGCGTGTTCCTCGACCGGAAGCTGGCTCACCAGCGGATCATCGAGCTGGGCCGGCGGTTCGGGTTCGACATCGATCCCGAAGCCAAGGTCGGCACGCTGTCGGTCGGCTGGCAGCAGCGCGTCGAGATCCTCAAGGCGCTCTATCGCAACGCCCGGATCCTGGTGCTCGACGAGCCCACCGCGGTGCTCACGCCCCAGGAGACGGAGGAGATCTTCGCGGTCCTTCGCCGGCTGGCCGACGAGGGGCACAGCATCGTGTTCATCAGCCACAAGCTGTATGAGGTGCTCGAGATCGCGGACCGGATCACGGTCATCCGTCGGGGCCGCGTCGTCGGCGAGCGAAAGCCGGCCGAGACCAACGAGGACGACCTTGCGGAGCTGATGGTCGGCCGTGAGGTCCAGCTCACCGTCGATCGCGGCACGTCCCATCCCGCGGAGCCGATGCTCAGGGTTGCCGGGCTGACGGCCAACGACGACCGCGGCCATCCGATGGTCAACGGGGTTGACCTGGAGGTTCGAGCCGGCGAGATCTTCGGCATCGCGGGGGTCGCCGGCAATGGCCAGGACGAGCTGGTCGAGGCGATCATCGGGCTGCGCCGACCAACGGCCGGCACGGTCACGCTCGACGGTGCCGACGTGACAGGCAAGAGCCCGCGTGACATGAACGAGGCCCAGGTCGCCTACGTGCCCGCCGACCGGCACCGCTTCGGGCTCATCCTCTCGTTCCCACTGGCGGACAACCTGGTGCTCACCAGCTACCACCGCTCGCCGTACGCTCGCGGTCTCCTCCGCAATCACGCAGCGATCGAGCGCGACGCTGCGTCAGCGGTCGAGCGCTTCGACATCCGCACGCCATCGGCGGACGTGAAGGTCAGCACGCTCTCGGGCGGCAACCAGCAGAAGGCCGTGGTCGCCCGTGAGTTCGATCGCGACCTCAAGCTGTTGCTCCTCGACCAGCCGACGCGCGGCCTGGACGTGGGCAGCATCGAGTTCATCCATCGCCAGGTGATCGCCAAGCGGGATGCCGGCACGGCCGTGCTGCTGGTCTCCGCCGAGCTCGACGAGGTGCTGGAGCTGTCGGACCGGATCGGCGTGATGTACGGGGGCCGGATCGTGGCCGTTCTCGACGGTCCGACCGCCGACAAGAACGCCGTGGGCCTGCTGATGGCGACCGGCGGCGGAGAGCGGTCCGGCGGCGGCCCGAACGGCGACCCGGGCGGGGGGACGGAGGCCGTGGCGTGACGGCGGGTACCCCGACCCGGCATGCGCCGGGCGGGCGCGACCTCGCCGCGCGTGCCTGGAACGTGCTCGCGGTGCCGGTCACCGTGGTCGTCCTGTCCGTCCTGGTGGGCGCCGTCATCATCCTGGTGTCGGAGCTCCTGGTGCCGGGCCAGGAGTTCGACTGGAGCCTCCCGATCACCGCGTACTCGGCCCTGATCAAGGGCGCGATCGGCAGCCCGGAGGCGATCGTGTCGACGCTGGTGAACACCGCGCCGCTGCTGTTCGGCGGGCTGGCCGTCGGGTTCGGGTTCAAGGCCGGCCTGTTCAACATCGGGGCGCAGGGCCAGTTCCTGCTCGGCGCGCTGGGCGCGGTGATCGTGGGCGTCTGGCTGGCCGATGCGCCGCCGATGGTGGCGATCCCGCTTGCGGTCCTGGCCGCGTTCATCGCGGGCGGGCTGTGGGGCTTCGTGCCGGGCTTCCTCAAGGCCGTCTCGGGCGCCCACGAGGTGGTCAGCACGATCATGATGAACTACATCGCGGTGGCGCTCCTGGCCGCGCTCGTGAGCGGCCCGCTCAAGGTCCCGCGGTCGCCGTCCCCGGTGACGTTCGATGTGGGCAACGCCGCGTTCCCGATCATCCTCGGTCGCAACGGTCACATGGGCATCCTGCTCGCCGTGCTGGCTGCGGTCTTCGTGTGGTGGCTGCTGTACCGGACGACGTGGGGCTTTGAGGTTCGGGCGGTCGGCGCCAACCCCGATGCGTCGCGCTACGCGGGCATGCGTCCCAAGCTGATCATCATCGCCACCATGTCGTTCAGCGGGGCGCTGGCCGGCCTGGCCGGTGCCTGCGTCCTGCTGGGCGTCACCCACACCATGACCTCGAGCTTCGGGACGACGGTGGGCTTCGACTCGATCGCCGTTGCTCTTCTTGCGCGATCCGATCCGCTGGTGACGATCCCCGCGGCGCTCCTGTTCGGCGGGATGCGCGCGGGTGCCGGCCTGATGCAGATCCAGGCACAGATCCCGGTCGAGCTCGTGGACGTCCTCCAGGCGGTGATCCTGCTGTTCCTGGTTGCCAGCCCCGTGCTCCGACGCGTGCTGCACGCGGGACCCGCGGGCGCGGCCACCCCGCTCGCCAACGAGATGGCCAGGGAAGGCGTCATCTGATGGACCTCAGCGGGCCGATCAACGCGCTGTACGCCATCCCGCTCCTGGGGCTCCTGTTCCAGGTCGGCGGCTTCCTGGTCGACGTGATCCCGTCCAACGCACCGAACATCATGAACCAGGCGGCCCCGCTCGCCCTGGCCGCCCTGTGCGGCGTCGTGTGCGAGCGCTCCGGCGTCGTCAACATCGGCATCGAGGGCACGATGCTGGCGGCGGCGTTCACCGCCTGGGTCGTCGGCGTCGCCATCAACCCCATGTTCGGCAGCCCGACCCCGGGTCCGGTCTTCGGGATGACGATCCCGCTGCTGCTCGCGCTCGTGAGCGCGGTTGGGGTGGGCGTCGCGATCTCGGCGCTCCATGCCTGGATGTCGATCTCGCTGCGAGCCGACCAGATCATCAGCGGCACGATCATCAACATCGCGGCGTTCGGGGTGACGGGCTATCTCGACCAGCTGATCTCCAAGTCGTCGCCGGCGGGCGCCGGCAGCTTCTTCGCCTTCGTCCCACCCGCGTGGGTGACCGATCTGCCGATCGTCGGCTGGGTGTTCGACATGTTCTTCAATCAGGGCCCGATCGCGATGACCACGATCGTCATCGTCATCGGTCTCCAGGTCTGGCTGTTCCGGTCGCGCTGGGGCCTCAGGACGAGGTCCGTGGGCGAGCACCCGAGAGCCGCCGAGACGGTCGGCATCGACGTCATCAAGCTGCGCTACCGAAACGTCCTGCTGGGTGGCGTGTTCGCGGGGCTGGGTGGCGCCTGGCTGAGCATCGAGGCGACGAACTCGTTCCAGATCGGGATGACGGCCGGCCGCGGGTTCATCGCGCTGGCCGCCATGATCATGGGTCGCTGGACGCCGCTCGGGGCGTTCGGGTCGGCGCTGCTGTTCGCGCTGTTCATGCAGATCAGCCAGCTGATCAAGATCGCGCCGCCCTCGGGCGAGCTGGGCACGATCATGAGCTCGGTGCCCGCGCAGCTGTGGGACGCTCTCCCGTACCTGCTCACGATCGTGATCCTCGCCGGCGTTGTCGGCCGGAGCGTTCCGCCGGCCGCAGATGGCCAGCCGTACGAGCGTGAGGCAGCGACCTGACAGCGGCGGTCTCGCCGATGACGACCGGGCTGCGCTCGTCGCCGCCCTCCCCGATGCCGCTCCGTCCGGCCCCCGTCGTCGGGGCGGAGCCCGGATGCGAGCGTCGGCGTGAGCCTCGACCGGGAGTTCATTCCAAGGCCGCTCGTCGACGTCGCCGCGGGCTTTCCCGTAGCATCCTGAGCATGGCAGCCACCCCGCGCCCCGCGAGCGCGACCAGCGACCCGTACGCGATGAGTCCATTGTCGCTCGGGTTCGACCCCACCGATCTCGCGTTCATCGCGGATCCGTACCCCGCCTACGCGCGTCTGCGCGCCGACCACCCGCTGCTGTGGAACCCGGACACGGACCAGTGGGTCGTGTCCCGCTACGCCGACGTCAACGCGCTGCTCCGGGACCGGCGCCTCGGCCGGACGTACCTCCACATCGCCACCCACGCCGAGATGGGCCACGACGAGCCGCCCGAGTGGCATGATCCGTTCTGGAGGCTCGTCCAGAGCGGGATGCTCGATCGGGAGCCGCCCGATCACACTCGCCTGCGACGCCTGGTCTCGAAGGCGTTCACCCCGGCCACCGTCGAGGGCCTGCGGTCGCGGATCGAGGCGATCGTGGACCGGCTGGTGGACGGTGCGCTCGACGCGGGCGAGTTCGACCTCATCGCGGACGTCGCCGAGCCGCTGCCGGTCACGGTGATCGCCGAGCTGCTCGGGGTTCCCGAGGCCGACCGCCACCTGTTGCGCCCCTGGTCGGCCGACATCTGCCTGATGTACGAGCTGAACCCGCCCGAGGAGAGCCAGCGCAAGGCGGTCGCGGCGAGCCTCGCCTTCGGCGGCTACCTGCGCGACCTAGCCCGCGATCGACGCATCCATCCGGGCGATGACCTCATCTCCGCGTTGGCGCAGGTCGCCGAGGCCGGCGACGTGCTCACCGAGGACGAGCTGATCGGGACCTGTGCCCTGCTGCTCAACGCCGGCCACGAGGCGTCGGTCAACGGCACCGGCAACGCGTGGTGGACGCTGTTCCGCCACCCGGACGCGCTGGCGTCGCTCCGCGCGGACCCCTCCCTGGTGCCGACGGCGCTCGAGGAGCTGCTGCGCTTCGACACCCCGCTGCCGATGTTCGAGCGCTGGGTGCTCGAGGACATCGAGCTGTACGGCGTGCGCATCGAGCGGGGCGCCGAGCTTGCGCTGCAGTTCGCGTCGGCCAACCGGGATCCCGACGGTGTCGAGCGGCCCGACAAGCTCGTGCTGGACCGCCGGCCCAACCCGTATCTGTCGTTCGGCGCGGGCATCCATTACTGCCTCGGGGCGCCGCTGGCGAAGCTTGAGATCGGGATCCTGTTCGACGCGCTGCTGCGGCGGATGCCGGGGCTCGACCTGATCGCGGATCCCGCCTGGAAGCCGACGTTCATCCTGCGCGGATTGCAGTCGCTGCCGGTCTCGGTGGGTCGCGCGGCTCGATAATGACGGCTGGCGCCCATCCCCGCTCGGCCAGGGCGCCTGTCGCCAGCCTGAGATCCGGAGACCGATCACGATGCCGATGACCCCTCGCGAACGCGTCCTGACCGCCCTCGAGCACGAGGAGCCGGACCGCGTCCCGATCGTGGTGGGCGTCAGCAATGCCACCGGGATCAAGGCCCGGCCGTACCGCGAGCTGGCAGCGCTGCTGGGCCTGGACCCGGGCGACGCCTATATCTACGACTGGCCGGAGCTCGGGACCGTGCTCCCGACCGAGGCGATCCTGGAGCGCCTGGGGACGGACGTTCGCCCCGTGCTCGACGCGTTCCCCGCCGCGACGCTGCGGCGCAACCGGGAGCGTCCGCCGCACGACCCGTTCATCGACGACTGGGGCAGCGGCCAGGTCGAGGTGTCCGAGGATCACTGGTTCCCGAGCGTTCACCCGCTGCGTGAGGCCGAGACCCTCGATGCCATCGAGCGCTATCCGTGGCCGGACATGGACGATCCCTCGCGCGTTGCGCACGTTCGCGAGGCGTCGTCGGCGCTGGCCGCCGACGGGCGCTATGCGATCATGGCGACACCGTGGCTTCTGTTCCCGCTCGAGCGCGCGTTCGCGATGCAGGGGATGGACACGTTCCTGCTGAACATGGCGATGGTGCCCGAGCTTGCGGAGGCGTTGCTGCGCCGGATCGCCGGCCTGTGCCAACAGCTGATGGGCCATTTCCTGGCCGAGCTGGGACCCAACGTCGACATCATCAAGATCGGCGACGACCTGGGCATGGAGAAGTCGTTGCTCATGTCGCCCGCGATGTACCGTCGGATCCTCAAGCCGATCCACGCCGAGTACATCGCGTTCATCCGCGAGCGCACGACGGCCCGGGTCTTCTTCCACACCGACGGCGACGTGTTCGATCTGCTCGACGACCTGGTCGAGATCGGCGTCGACATCGTGAACCCGGTCCAGACCTCGGCTGGTCGGATGTCGGACCTGGCCGGGCTCAAGACCCGCTACGGCGACCGGGTCAGCTTCTGTGGCGCGATCGACACCAAGCGCGTGCTGCCGACAGGCCGGCCGGCCGAGGTGCGCGCCGAGGTCGGCCGGGTAATCCGCGAGCTCGGCCCCGGCGGCGGCTACCTGGTGGCCGCCGTGCACACGATCATGGACGACGTGCCGGCGGAGAACATCCTGGCCATGGTGGATGCCGCGCAGGAGCTCGGCCGCTACCCGCTGCGGGACTGACGGCCCGTCACGGCCCCGGTACGATCCTCCCTGATGGATCTCTCGACCTCCGACCGCGCCCCGATCGTGATCGTGGGCGCCGGGCTGGCCGGGCTCACGGTCGCCCTCCACCTCGCCGACCGGCAGCCGATCGTGGTGCTCGCGAAGCGCCCCTTCGACGAGGCGGCAACGGCCCGGGCGCAGGGCGGGATCGTGGGTGTCCTGGGTGAGGACGACAGCGTCGAGCTCCACGTCCGCGACACGCAGATCGCGGGGGCCGGCCTGGTCGACGAGCGAACCGCGCGCTTTGTCGCCGAGCACAGTGCGGCGGCCATCGGCTGGCTGGTGGAGCAGGGGGTCCCGTTCTCGCCCGACCCTGAGGGCCCGCTGGGCCTGCACCTGACCCGGGAGGGCGGGCATGCGGTCCGGCGGATCGCACATGCCGCCGACGCCACCGGCCAGGCGATCCACGAGGTGCTGCTGGACCAGGCGCGGGCACACCCCAACATCACGCTCCGCGAGCGCTGGATGGCGGTGGACGTGGTCACCTCGCGGCACCTGCGGCGCGACGAGCCAGACCGTTGCTACGGCGTGTACGCGCTGGATATCGACCACGGGCGCGTGGAGACACTGCCGGCGTCGGCGGTCGTGTTGGCCACAGGCGGCGTGGGCAAGGTGTATCGCTACACGACCAACCCAGAGACCTCGACGGGCGACGGGATCGCCATGGCCTGGCGGGTTGGCTGTCGGATCGCGAACATGGAGTTCATCCAGTTTCATCCGACCTGTCTGTACCACCCCGTCGAACGCAGCTTCCTGATCACCGAGGCGATGCGCGGTGAGGGAGCCCAGCTCAAGCTTCCGGACGGCACCCGGTTCATGGCCCAGCACGACGAGCGGATGGAGCTCGCGCCGCGCGACATCGTGGCCCGGGCGATCGACTTCGAGATGAAGCGCCACGGGCTCGACCACGTCTGGCTGGACGCCACGCACCTGGGCGAGCCGTTCCTCAAGGAGCACTTCCCGACCATCCACGCCCGCTGCCTGGAGCTCGGGATCGACATCGCACACCAGCCGATCCCGGTCGTTCCGGCGGCGCACTACACGTGCGGCGGCGTGGTGACCGACCTCGACGGGCGCACCGACCTGCCGGGCCTGTACGCGGTCGGCGAGGCGACGTACACGGGCCTGCACGGTGCGAACCGGCTGGCCAGCAACTCGCTGCTCGAGTGCATCGTGATCGGGCGCGCGACGGCGGCGGCCATCGACGCTTCGCCGGTGCCGGCCGGGGCCGACCTCCCGCCCTGGGACGAGAGCCAGGTGGAGGATGCCGACGAGCAGGTCGTGATCTCACACAACTGGGACGAGCTGCGGCTCACGATGTGGAACTACGTCGGCATCGTGCGCACCACCAAGCGCCTGGAGCGGGCGCTCCATCGCATCCAGCTGTTGCGCGCGGAAACCGACGAGTACTACGCGCAGTTCCGCGTCACTCGGGACCTGCTCGAGCTGCGCAACCTGCTCACCACCGCGGAGCTGGTGGTCCGCTCGGCCCTGTCGCGTCATGAGAGCCGCGGGCTGCACTACAGCCGCGACTACCCGGCCACGCTGCCGGCCACGCTGCCCACCGTCCTCGTGCGCGACGCCCCGCGGCGCGCCTGACCCGACGTACCCACTGCGGTCCGGGGAGCCGGACTCGTCAGGCCTCCACCAGCCGCATCGAGAAGTCCACCGCCCGGACGTGCTTGGTCAGGGCGCCGACCGAAATCCGGTCGACGCCCGTGGCCGCGATCTCGCGGACCGCGTCGAGCTCGGCACCGCCCGATGCTTCGAGCAGGGCACGACCGTCCGTGACCCGGACGGCCTCACGCATGGCCTCGAGCGTGAAGTTGTCGAGCAGGATGCTGGTCGCCCCGGCTTCGAGGGCCTCGCGTAGCTGATCCTGGCGCTCGACCTCGACCTGGACGGAGACTCCAGGCCCGGCGCCCAGCGCCTGCGCTGCTGCCAGTACCTCGGCGACGCCCCCCGCGGCGGTGATGTGGTTCTCCTTGATCAGGATTCCCTCCCACAGGGCGACCCGCTGGTTGGCGCCGCCGCCGGTCCGGACGGCGTACTTCTGCGCGAGGCGGAGTCCCGGGACTGTCTTGCGGGTGTCGAGCACCACGCAGCCGCGCGGGTTGGGCGAGGCGCCCTCGATGGCGTGCGCATATCGCCTGGCGACGGTCGCCGTCCCGGACAGCAGCTGGAGGAAGTTGAGACCAGGTCGCTCCGCCGAAAGCAGGGCACGTGCCCGTCCGCGCATCTCGACCACCGGCGCGTCGGCGGTCATGTCGGCACCATCCGCGTAGGCCCACGAGAAGCGCGCGCCCGGATCGAGTGCGAGCACGCATCCCTCGAGCCAGTCGCGCCCGCACAGCACAGCTGCCTCGCGAACGCGGATCCTCGCGGTCGCTGGCCCGTCCGGGACCAACCCGGCCGTCCAGTCGCCGGTGCCGATGTCCTCCGCCAGGGCGTCGCGGACGTTTCGCGCCCGCGCTGCATCGAGTGTCTCGTTCGCATCGAGCCGGGCGAAGGCAGCCATCTGCGCGGGGGCGATCTACGCCGAGCCGAGGTGGGCGACGTGGCCGCGGTACGCGGGCACCACGCTCTCGGGATGCTCGGCGACGAATGACAGCATCCGATCGATCGGGCGGAGCGCCCGCAGCCGGGTCGCCTCGGGAACCTTCACCTCGCCCGCCCCCGTCTCGAGCGCCCGGATCACGCCGCTCAGGCTGTTCATCGCCATCCACGGGCAGTGCGCGCAGCTCTTGCAGGTCGCGCTGTCGCCGGCCGTGGGCGCCTCGATCAACGTCTTGCCGGGAGCCAGCTGACGCATCCGGTGGAAGATCCCGTTGTCGGTGGCGACGATGTACTCGGCCGGCGTCGCCGTCGATGACGGCCCTGAGCAGCTGCGACGTCGAGCCGACGACGTCCGCCTGGTCGAGCACGGGCGTCGGTGACTCGGGGTGGGCGAGCACCATCGCCTGGGGGTGCTCGGCCCGGAGCAGCTCGAGCTCGACGCCCTTGAACTCCTCGTGGACGACGCACGCGCCGCGCCACAGCAGCATGTCGGCGCCGGTCTCATGCTGGATGTACTCGCCCAGGTGACGGTCGGGCGCCCACAGCAGCTTCTCCCCGCGATCTGCCAGCTCGCGCACGATCGCGAGGGCACACGATGACGTGACCATCCAGTCGGCACGCGCCTTCACCGCGGCGCTGGTGTTCGCGTAGACGACCACGGTGCGATCCGGGTTCGCGTCGCAGAACGCGTCGAACTCCGCGGGCGGACAGCCGAGATCCAGCGAGCAGGTCGCGTCGAGGTCAGGCATGAGGACTCGCTTGCCGGGGCTCAGGATCTTGGACGTCTCGCCCATGAACCGGACCCCTGAGACGATCAGGGTGCGCGCCGGGTGGTCGCGCCCGAACCGCGCCATCTCCAGCGAGTCGGCCACGCAGCCGCCAGTCTCGAGGGCCAGGTCCTGGATATCACCGTCGGTGTAGAAGTGGGCCACCAGCACCGCGTCGTGCTCGCGCACCAGCTCGGCCGCGCGCGCCTTCTGCTCTGCGCGCTCGGTCGGGGTCGGGACCGGCGGCACGCGTGCCCACGCCTGCGCGGTGCCGTCGGGGCCCGCGAGATCAGGTTTGCGGAAATCAACCGTGACGGTGGTCATGGGTGCCTCGTCGTGCGGGCTCGTGCCGACACAACCGGATACGACCGGCCGTTGCATCGTAGCGCGGGATCGCAGGCGACGCCGCTGGCGGCAGCCGCCGACGCCCGCGGTGATCGCGCATCGCGGAGGCGGGAAGCGGGTCGCACGGACCCGGAGTGGCGGCGCGCCTGGAGCCCGGACCAGGCAGGGGAGGTCCGTCTCCTCGCGCTACAGTACGCAGGCCAGATCGCCCGCCGAAGCTTCGCGGTCGCAAGGAGACATATTGCAGATCTCTCGGAGGTTGGTCGCTCTCG
Organism: uncultured Chloroflexia bacterium; assembly: GCA_963734935.1. GTDB lineage: Bacteria > Chloroflexota > Limnocylindria > Limnocylindrales > CSP1-4 > CAIXZV01. Next base: position 520,692 of record CAVTIO010000005.1, read on the forward strand.
GTGTGGCGTCGGCGGCCCTCTTCGCTGCCTGCTCGGTCGCCCGGTCCACGCCGGCAGTGACCGAGGAGCCAACGATGACGCAGCCGCAGCCGACGGAGCGATCCGCGTACGCGGACTACAAGGCGTGCATCGCCCTGGACTTCGGGGTGCGCGGCGATCAGGGCTTCAACGACCTGGCCCTGAAGGGCCTCGCCGATGCTGCCGCGCTGGGCTTTGACACACTGTCCTCGGAGCCGGCGGATGCCACGGGCTATGAGGCCAACATCCAGGATCTGATCGACCGAGGATGCAGGACGGTCATCACGGTCGGGCCCGATCAGACGCAGGTGACGATCGACGCCACGCTGGCCAATCCCGACATCTCTTTCGCCCAGGTGGACGCCGTCTGGGACGAGGCTGCCAACGGACCGGCCCCGGACAACTTCACAGGCCTCGACTTCCGGATCGATGAGGCTTCGGCGCTGGCCGGCTACCTGGCCGCGGGCGTCAGCCAGTCTCACATCCTCGCCACGTTCGGCGGCGAGCCTGCCCCGATCGTGCAGCGGGCCATGAACGGACTGGTCGCGGGGGCCAACATCTACAACGCCCGGCACGATGCGAAGGTCAAGGTGCTTGGCTGGGATGCCGCCACCGAGCGCGGCACGTTCGTCGGGGGCGACGACCCATGGGATGCGCCCGCACAGGGGCAGCAGCTTGCCGAGTCGTTTCTCGCCCAGGATGCAGACGTGGTGTATCCGGTTGCGGGCGTGACCGGCAGCGGCGCGATCAAGGCCATGGCCGACGCCGGCAAATGGGCGATCGGGAGCGGTCGCGACGAGGCGCTCGTCGCGACCCAGCTCGCCACATCGATCCTGACCTCGGCCGAGAAGCGGGTCGATGTGGCCGTGCTGGCCGCGCTCAAGAAGAACGCCGAAGGCGACATGGGTGGCGACGACTTCGTGGGCACCCTCGCCAACGGGGGAGTCGCGTTATCGCCGTACCACGAGCTCGTCGAACAGATCCCTGCGGACCTCAAGGATGAGGTGGACCAGCTCCGGGCCGAGATCGAGTCGGGTGCGGTCAGGATCGCTGACTACCTGCAGTGATCGCGCTCGTGCGCAGCGAGAGCTCGGGTCCGGGACCGGTCATTGCCCGCGGGCCAGGGGCTGTCAGCCCCCCCGACGTGATCCACACCCCGGCACACGGTGCCCCCGCAGCCCGTGCCGCATGTCGCCTTCCCGACGGTCTGCGGGCATAGTCGTCCGCACCGGACTCGAGACCCACCACGACGTCGATGGTGTCGGCTCGCGCGGGGAGCATCACGATCGGTGGGGTGGACTCACGACGGATCAAGCGGCAGACCTCGCGGCCGTCCAGGCGGGGCAGCATCACCTCGAGCAGGACGAGGTCCGGGTGCTCGGCGTGCCATCGCTCCAGGCCATCGCTCCAGGCCAATCGCCCCGCCGTCGGCAGTCGTGACCGAGAAGCCGCCGACCTCGAGCCCCAGCGCGGTGACCTCACGAATCGACGCGCCAGCCTCGACCAGCAGGACTCGGGCGTCCACGTGGTCGAGTATGTCGCTGCCCGAGTGGTCAGCCCGAACCGCGGCGGCTGGTCGGCGCCTTCAGCTCGCGCAGCCTCGCATCCGAGATCCCGAAGTGGTGGGCGATCTCGTGTTGGACCGTGTCGATCACCTTGGCCCGCTGCGCCGACTCGGTCCGGAAGCGGCGCCGGATCGTCTCGCGATAGATCGTGATCCGCGACGGGGTCGCCGCATAGTCAGCGCCGAGCGCGGAGCGAGGCACGCCCTGGTACAGCCCGTACAGCCCGGGCACCCCGAGCGATGCGAGCAGGGCGGGGGAGGGGTCGTCCTCGATGACGATGGCGACGCTGCCCAGGCGGTCACGGAACGCCGCGGGCAGGCCGTCGATCGCTTCGGCGACCCAGTCCTCGAACGGGTCGTCGTCGCTGCGTTCGTCCATCGGGATCCAGCGTACCCCTGGCAAACGCGGGCGCCCGGTCATACCTGACAGGCTTGGCTCACCGCCTCGGCATGCCATCGGGTGCCACAAAGGGATGTCCGAAGCCGCCGGAGCGGAGGATCCACGTGAAGCCGTCTCTGTCGCCTGAGCCCTCCAGCCGAGCCCGGGTGCGCGTGGAGCCCAGGGCCACGTCGGCGCGCGAGAATCTGCCCGACGGTGGATGATCACCGTGAGCCGATCGCGCCGCGGCGCCACACCAGAGACGGAGACAAGCATGCAGATCGGATTGATTGGGCTGGGCAGGATGGGTGCCAACATGTCGCGCCGCTGGCTGGGGGCGGACCACTCCGTGGTCGGCTATGCCCGCCACGCCGAGACGGTGAATGGGCTGCTCGCCGACAAGGCGATCTCGGCCGGAGCCACGTCGCTGGCCGACCTCGTGAGCCACCTCGAGACGCCGAGGACCGTGTGGCTCATGGTCCCGGCCGCCTCCGTGGACGCCACGCTCGAGGAGATCGTGCCGCTGCTGGCGCCGGGTGACGCCGTCGTCGACGGCGGCAACTCCCACTACGTCGACGACATCCGGCGCTCGAAGGAGCTGGCCCCAAACGGGATCGCCTACCTCGACTGCGGGACCAGCGGCGGGGTGGCCGGCCTGGAGCGCGGCTACTGCCTGATGATCGGCGGGCCGACCGAGGCGGTGCAGCGGCTCGACCCGATCTTCCAGGCGCTCGCGCCCGGCGTGGACGCGGCGCCTCGAACCCCGGGGCGGACAGGCACCCCCGACGCCGCCGAGAACGGCTACCTGCACTGTGGTCCGAGCGGCGCCGGCCACTTCGTCAAGATGGTCCACAACGGGATCGAGTACGGCGTGATGGCTGCCTACGCGGAGGGTCTGAACATCCTCCGGCACGCCGACGCGGGGCTGCACCAGCGGGAGGTGAGCGCCGAGGTCACGCCGCTCCGCGACCCGGAGCTGTACCAGTACCAGCTCGACATTCCGGCGGTGACCGAGGTCTGGCGGCGCGGCAGCGTCATCGCGTCCTGGCTGCTCGACCTGACGGCCGAGGGGTTCCTGCGCAGCGGCGACCTGGCGGACTTCGAGGGCCGGGTCTCTGACTCGGGCGAGGGTCGCTGGACCAGCATCGCGGCCATCGACGTGAGCGCCCCGGCCCCCGTTCTCACGACGGCGCTCTATGAGCGTTTCATGTCACGCGGCGAGGCGGACTTCGCCGACCGGGTCCTGTCCGCGATGCGCTTCGGCTTCGGCGGGCACCGGGAAGGCAAGGGCTGAGCCGTGGCCGCTGCCCGTCACAGCGGGCGACCCACCGGCCGGGAACGCGAACGCTCCGACGCATTCGTCTTCTTCGGGGCCACCGGTGACCTCGCGTTCAAGCAGATCTTCCCCGCGCTCGCCGGACTCATCTGCGACGAGGGGCTTGACGTGCCGGTCATCGGCGTGGCCCGATCGGGCGATCTCGAGAGCCTGAGGGAGCGCGCCCGGCAGAGCCTCGAGGCCCACGGGGTCACGGATCCCGCCGCGGTCCGGAAGCTGACCGATCACCTTCGGTACGTGAAGGGCTCGGACGACGAGATCGAGACGTTCCATGCCCTGCGCAGGGAGCTCGGCAGCGCCAGCCATCCGCTCCACTATCTGGCGGTTCCACCGGTGCTCTTCGGCGAGGTCGTCGCCAACCTGGACGCGTCCGGTTGCGCCGCCGGGGCGCGGATCATCGTCGAGAAGCCATTCGGGCACGACCTGGCCTCAGCGGTCGCACTCAACGCGACGATCCGCCGGGTCTTCCCGGCGCCTGCGGTCTTTCGGATCGACCACTACCTGGGCAAGGAACCCGTCCAGAACCTGCTCTACTTCCGATTCGCCAACTCGTTCCTGGAACCGATCTGGAATCGCGACCACGTGTCCAGCGTCCAGATCAACATGCCCGAAACCCTCGACGTCGGTGACCGGGGCGCCTTCTACGACCAGGCGGGGGCGGTCCGTGACGTGGTCCAGAACCACCTCCTGCAGGTCGTGAGCCTGCTCGCGATGGAAGTCCCCTCTGGGCACTCGCCCGAGGCGATCGGCAACGAGCAGTTCAAGGTCCTCGACTCCATCCGGCCGCTGGGGCCGGGCGACCTCGTGCGCGGCCAGTACCGGGGCTACCGAGAGGTCGAGGGCGTCGCGCCCGACTCGACGGTGGAGACGTTCGCAGCGCTTCGCCTGCATGTCGACGCGTGGCGCTGGGGTGGCGTGCCCTTCTACGTCCGAACCGGGAAGTGCCTGCCCGTGACCGCGACGGAGGTCCTGGTCGAGATGCGGCGCCCGCCGCAAGCCGTGTTCCACGAGCTGGAGCCGGCGGACGCCGGTTACTTCAGGTTCCGACTGACGCCCGACATGTCGATCTCGCTCGGGGCGCGCGCCAAGAAGCCCGGCGAGGCCATGGTCGGTGAGGCCGTCGAGCTTTTCGCCTCCCACCAGAGCGGCGCGGAGCGACCGCCGTACCAGCGCCTGATCGGTGACGCGACCCGTGGCGACCAGTCCCTGTTCGCCCGCGAGGACTCGGTCGAGGCGGCATGGCGAATCGTGGATGGCGTGCTGGCGCAGGCACCCCGGCCGCTCGTCTATGAGCCCGGGTCCTGGGGTCCGCCAGAGGCCGATGGCGTCCTGGTCCGCGGCGACCATTGGCACGTGCCCGCGGCGAGAGCAGCGCCTGACGCGTGACCGAGCCAGGTGCGGCCCTCGCGCCAGGTCGGCCGGCTAGGTATGCAGTCGAAGCTCTCGCTTCGTGAGTCGATAGGCGCCCTCGATCCCAAAGGCCAGCGCGAGCATCGCCACCAGGATCCACAGGTTGGCGGGTGAGGTCGTTGCCGTCTGCCAGATCAGTGCGCCCAGCGCAACGAGGCACGCGACCGTCCCGACGACCGAGATCCAGACGAGACTGCCGGTGTGAGACGCGTGCCGCACGTTGGCGGCGTTCGCCGCGGCGAAGATCAGCAGGAAGCCGGCGCTGCCCAGCGTCGCAATGCTCGTCAGGTCAAACACGTTGGCGATCAGCAGCGTCATCCCAGCGGTGATCAAGAGTCCCTCGACGGGCTGACCCCACACCTTTCGCTCCAGCGTCGCCGGCAGTTCGCCGTCGCGCGCGATGGTGTAGCTCACGCGTGCTGCTCCGTAGAGCGTGGCGTTGATCGCCGAGGCCGTGGACAGCATCGCTGCGATCGCGATCAGCGTGAAACCCGCTTGTCCGAGAAACGGTTGAGCCGCTTCCGCCAGCGCGTAGTCCTCGGCTGCCACGATCTTGTCCACCGACAGATTGCCCACGGCCACGAGCGCGACCAGCACGTACAAGGCGATCACGAACCCGACCGCTGTGAAGTACGCGCGCGGCAGCGTCCGAGCCACGTCGTCGACGTCCTGCGCCGTGTTGGCGATCAGCTCGAAGCCTTCGTAGGCGAGGAAGATGATCATCCCGCCGGCCGCCAGCTGGAGGGGTGTCGACCAGGTGTCCGGCGCGAGCTGGGCGGTGTTGATGCCGGTCAGGCCCACCGCGACAAAGAACAGCAGGATCGCGATCTTCAAGCCCACGATCCAGCTCTCCGCCTTCCCGATCACCTCGGCGCCGAGGAGGTTCAACCCGGCGATCGTGATCACGCTGAGGCTGATCAGGACATGCGTGCCGACCTCCTGCCAGGCCGGTGGCAGGAACGTTGCGCCATAGCTGCCGAACGCGAATGCATACAACGAGAGCATCACGATGTAGCTCAGCCACAGCAGAACGTTGAGGCTGCCGGTCAGCATGCCGGACCCAAAGACGCGATCCAGGAACGTGACCGTCCCTCCGCGGCTCGGATAGGCCACCGAGAGCTTCGTGTACGAGTACGTCGTGAGCAGCGCCACGACGCCCGCCAGCGCGAACGCCAGAGGCGTGCCGCCGTGCGCCAGCTGCACGGCCAGGCCGAGGACCGCGAAGATCCCGCCCCCGACCATCCCCCCGACGCCGATCGCGACAACCGCCCAGAATCCGATCTTGCCGTTGCCTGCTTTGCCCACGAGCCGGTCACCTCCCGAGCAGGTGCCCACTCCGATTGCCAGCCTCCGGCGGAGGGCGCGCCACAAGCCGGTCGGCGAAGGCTGGCGGTCTTGGTGCGACCGTACCAGCGTAGCCGGTTGGCCGAGCCCGCCATGAGCGATGGCTCGCCGGGCTACCATGGACCTCCCGTGACCATAGCCCCGAACGACTTCGTCCACCTCCACACCCACTCCGAGTTCAGCCTGCTCGACGGTCTCGGACGGATCACCGAGCTGGTCGACGCGTCGACCCGCCACGGCTTCGATGCCCTGGCGGTGACCGACCACGGTGCCCTCTATGGCGCGGTCGCGTTCTACCAGGCGGCGACCAAGGCGGGGATCAAGCCGATCATCGGTGTCGAGACATATGTCGCCCGGCGATCGATGCGCGACAAGGAGGGTAAGGCCGACAGCCAGCCATACCACCTCGTGCTGCTGGCGACCGACATGACCGGGTACCAGAACCTGACCCGGCTGATCACCGATGCCCACATCGACGGCTACTACTACAAGCCCCGGATCGACCGCGAGCACCTGGCGAAGCACAGCCAGGGTCTGGTCGGGCTGTCCGCCTGCCTGAGCGGAGAGATCCCGAAGGCGCTCGAGGCCGAGGACTGGGACCTGGCCCGGCGCCTGGCCGGCGAGTACGGCGACATCTTCGGCAAGGACCGCTTCTACCTCGAGCTCCAGGATCACGGCCTTCCCGATCAGCGCCGGCTCAACGAGCAGCTGCTGCGCCTCGCGCCCGAGACCGGGCTGCCGATGGTGGTGACCAACGACCTCCATTACGTCACGCGCGACCAGTCCGAGGCCCACGACGTCCTTCTGTGCGTTGGGACCGGGAACAACGTCGACACGCCCAACCGGATGCGGTTCGACACCGACCAGTTCTATCTCAAGAGCGCGGCCGAGATGTTCGCCCTGTTCCCGGACCAGCGTGAGGCGTATCTCAACACCCGCCGGATCGCCGAGATGGTCGACCTGCAGCTGCCCCTGGGGGAGCTGCGGATCCCGCACTTCCCGGTGCCCGAGGGCGAGACCGTGGAGACCTGGCTGCGCAGGGAGTGCGAGGCGGGTCTGGCGCGCCGCTACGGCACCGTCACGCCCGAGCTCCAGCAGCGGCTGGACTACGAGCTGGGCGTGATCATCTCGATGGGCTACGCGGGCTACTTCCTGATCGTGGCCGACTTCGTCCGCTTCGCTCGCGATCAGGGGATCGCGACCACGTGCCGCGGTAGCGCTCCCGGCTCAATCGTGACCTACACGCTGGGGATCACGCCCGTCGACCCGATCCACTATGGACTCCCGTTCGAGCGGTTCCTCAACCCCGATCGCGTGACCATGCCCGACATCGACGTCGACTTCGAGGATGAGCGCCGGGACGAGGTCATCAACTACGTCAGCCGCAAGTACGGCCAGGATCACGTCGCCCAGATCATCACCTTCGGCACGATGCTCGCCCGGGCGGCGATCCGGGACGTGGGCCGTGTGCTGGGCATGAGCTACGGCGAGGTGGACCGGATCGCGAAGGCCGTGCCCAACCAGCTGGGGATCAAGCTCGAGGAGGCGATCGAGCTCTCGCCACCGCTCAAGGAGATGCACGACGGTGATCCGCAGATCGGCAAGCTGATCGGCCTCGCGCGGCAGCTCGAGGGTGTCGCCCGCAATGCGTCCACCCATGCCGCGGGCGTCGTGATCAGCCGTGAGCCACTGACCGAGCTGATGCCGCTCCAGAAGGCGACCAACTCGGACGCGCTGATGACCCAGTACGAGATGCACGGCATCGAGGCACTGGGTCTGCTCAAGTTCGACTTCCTCGGGTTGTCGAACCTCACGATCCTGCGCAAGGCGGTCGACCTGATCCACGAGGACCGCGGCACCGATGTGGACCTCGACGACATCCCGCTCGACGACGCGAAGACGTTCGAGCTGCTCGCCTCGGGCGAGACGACCGGCGTGTTCCAGCTCGAGTCCGCGGGCATGCGCCGCTACATCCGCGAGCTGCAGCCGACCACCGTCTACGACCTCGCGGCGATGGTCGCGCTCTACCGCCCCGGACCGATGGACAACATCCCGGCCTACATCCGGCGCAAGCACGGTCGGGAGGCCGTGACCTACCTGCACCCGTTGCTCGAGCCCTTCCTCAACCGAACGTACGGGATCTTCGTGTACCAGGAAGACATCATGGCCGCGGCCATGGCTTTGGGCGGGTTCACCGGTCCCGAGGCCGACACCCTGGGCTACGCGATCCGCAAGAAGAAGTCCTCCGTGCTGCGGTCGATGCAGGACAAGTTCGTCACCCAGGCGGCCGACCGCGGGGTCCCGGCCAAGACCATCGACGCCGTGTTCGAGGCGTTCAAGCCGTTCGAGCGCTACGGGTTCAACAAGGCGCACGCCACGTGCTATGGGCTGATCGCGTACCAGACCGCGTATCTCAAGGCCAACTACACCGTGGAGTACATGACCTCGGTGCTCACGGCATTCCGCGACAACGCGGAGAAGGTGGCGGCTGCGGTGGCCGAGTGTCGCCGGCTCGGCATCGAGGTGCGGCCGCCCGACGTGCATCGCTCGGGCCTCGGGTTCACGGTCGAGGGCGACGCGATCCGGTTCGGCTTGCTCGCGGTCAAGAACGTCGGCGAGGGCGCCATCGAGTCCATCATCGCGGCGCGCGAGGAGGGTGGCGAATTCCGCTCGCTCGCCGACTTCTGCGACCGGGTCGATCTTCGATTGGCCAACCGGAAGGTCCTCGAGTCGCTGGCGAAGGTGGGTGCGCTCAACGCCCTGGGCCACCCTGCCCGGCTGCTGCTCGGCCTCGACGATGCGCTCGCGGCAGGTCAGGCGGCGCAGCGCGACCGGGCCACCGGCCAGACGTCGCTGTTCGACATGGGTGGCGACGACGCGGCAGCCATGGAGCGGCCGCTGCCCGAGACCCCCGAGACCCCGGTCCGTGAGCGGTTGCGCTGGGAGAAGGAGCTGATGGGGCTCTACCTGTCCGACCACCCGATGGGCGAGGTTGCGGACCAGGTCGGGCAGTTCGTCACGGCCTACTCGGGCGACCTGCGCGACGAGTCGCTCGACGGGCAGCGTGTGGTGCTGGGCGGGATCGTGACCGGCGCGCGCACGATCATCACCAAGTCCAAGTCGACCATGGCCGTCGTCACGCTGGAGGACCTGCAGGGCACGATCGAGGTCGTGGTCTTCCCGCGGACATACGAGCAGACCCTTGGAACCTGGCGTGATGGCGCAATCCTGCTCGTGGCCGGGCGAGTGGATCACCGGGGCGAGGAGGCATCGCTGCTCGCCGACGCGGTCTGGGACTGGGACGCGGTGGCCGAAAGGGGCCCGGAGGCGTTCGGACGCGAGGTCGGGACGCTCGACCGGCGGAGCCGGCGGGGTGGGGGACGGGGAGCGTCCAACGGAAATGGCGGCAACGGCCATGGGCCGTCCCGCGGCGGATCGGATGGACCGGGTGGCGGCGAATCGATGATGGCCCGTGGACAGCCGGTGGCCGTGGGGCCCGGTCGCGAGTCGTCTGCCGTGGTGCCGATGGTGTCACCGCGCCGCGCCGGGGCGCCGCCCGCGGCGACCGACGGCGGCTCGAACGCACTGCCGCGTGTCGCGCCGGCCGAGCCAATGCCGACCTACGTCGAGCCACCCGATCTCGTGTCGGCGTCCACTCGGGACGGCAGCCCCGATCCCGAGGAGCCGCCGCTCCCCGACGAGCAGCGCCGACGTGCCGCGGCGGCCGCTGAGGCCCCGAGCGCTCCGATCGACGCGGCACCCGATGCGGTGCTCAACGTCAGATTCGCTCGAGAGGCGGGAGCCGAGCGCGTGGTGTCCGCGATGCAGGCATTCCGGATGGTTCTCCGCGAACGACCAGGCGGGACGCCGGTCGTCGTCCACGTTCCGGCGCCGGGGGGCGCCGCCCGACCCATGCAGCTGCGCGTCGGTGTCGCCTACGATGCTGAGCTGCTGGCCGAGGTCCAGAGGCGCGTCGGGGAAGGTGTCATCGATCTCAATCTGAGCTGATCGCCGTCGGATGGGGTCGGGAGCCAACGATGACCAGGCCGAACCGGGAACCCACTCGCTACCAGGGGCACGGATCGATCAGCTCGCCCCGTGGACTGCTGAGAGCCGCCGTGGCCATCGGGGCCGTGGCACTCCTCCTGGTTGGGATCCCGTTGGCGTACCGCCTCAACACCGAGAAGCCGCCCACGGCCACACCCTTGGTCCCGGGCCCATCACTGTCGTCGGGCGTTCCAACGCCCGGCCTTCCTCAGCCGTCGGCAGGAGCCTCGCCGACCCGTAGCGCGACGGCGCCGACCGCCGTGGACCGAGCGCTGGAGGGGATCGGCGTCGCCGACATCTTCGGCATCCCGCAGGACCGCGAGTGCAGCGTCGAGTCCATTCCCAGGCGATCGGAGCGATCCGTGAGGCTCGGCGGAAGGGTCGAGGCGCAGAACCACGGCGGCTGGGTATTCACCTGCCGGCACGAGACCGGCGACCGAACGCGCTACTTCGAGCTCGCCTCCGGGATCACCGACACGCTGGAACGGATCGGGACGACGTTCCGGGGAGCCACGTCGTACGTGGGCGAGCCCGGCGGCACCATCGAGACGCGGTGGAGCGTCCGGGGCGACGTCATGTCGGGCGAGATCGAGATGCTGACCGTGGCGGCGGCAGCGGACACGCTGACGATCGTCGTGCTGATCGACCTGCGCGGCACCTGGCAGGGCGCGGCCCCGGGAGGCTGATCGCGGCTGCACGCCCATGAGCCACGATCGACCGACCAGGCGTTGGATCGCCCCGTCGGCGCCCGGCCGTCCTCAGTTCGCGGCGAGCTTGCGAACCTCGCGCACGCCGGACAGCTGGTCGTGGAATTCGTCGCGGATCCGGTTGAGGTCCGGGCGCTCGATGTCCAGCTCCTCGGCCAGCCGGTTAGCCAGCCACGACTCGCTCGCGTCGACCTCGTCGTCGGCCGCCATCACCACGAAGCAGCAGCGCAGCAGACGCTCGCGCTCCTCCATGGTCGAGATGGCCTTGAACTCGCGGCTCACGAGGTAGTCCTCCGTCGCGCCGTACCGGTCTGCGCGCAGGCGAGCCAGGTCGACGACCATTGCCGATGTCTCCGCGTCCACCTTGCCGATCTCGACGATCAGGCGCTGCATCACCTCCGCCTCTGCGTCGGAGACGGCCAGGTCCGCGTTCGCGGCGCGCCCAAGGAGGTACGCGAACGCGGCGATGTACCGTGCGCGCGCCGGGGGCAGGCCGGTCAGCTTGGCGGCAATCCTGTGCACGCTCTCGGTCTCGCCCACGCCCGCGACGGGCAGTGGCGCGTCAGGATCAACAGGCAGTCCCGGCGATGCGGGGGCGTCGAGTCCAAGGACCCGGGTCAGGAAGCTCATCGTGACTCCGTGGGAGTTGCCAGGCAGTCCGAGGAGTCTACCCCGGGTGCCGCCCGAACCTCGCGGGCGTCAGGGTACGAACCGTCGTCATGCTTCGGGCGCCGGGACGACGCGCCCAAAGCCTACAGCCCTGGGCGACTGCCAGACCCCACCCGACATGTACGCGTCCTCCTCGATGAGCGCGAGCGCCTCCTCCTCGCTCTCGGCGCGGACGATGAGGACCGCCTTGCTGAAGTCGGCGCAGCCGCCGGCCTCGATCAGTTGCCCCTCGCGGATCAGCCGGGCGATGCGCGTCAGGTGTCGCGGACGGAGCGCGGGTCGTCGCTCCGGCGCGTCGGGCGTGTACGCCACCTCGACCAGGAACACGTTCTCGATCTCGAGGCCCTCGGGCACGTCGGTCATGGCTTCGTCGGGTCCCTCTCCGGCTCCGGGTGGGCGAGCCGCGGCCCCTGGGCGCGCCCGCGCCCGATCCCGAGCCTACGGGATGCAGTCGAGCCCGTCGAACCTGTGCGTTCCGGTCAGCGACGACTGCGGATGGGTCGTCTGGACGCACCGCGTGCGACGTGTCCGGCACGTGTCATGGCGCCGGCTGCCCGGTCGACGTGACCGGTAGGATGCGGAGGAAGCCGGCCACGGGCGGATGCCTCAGGTACGGTGACGATGAACGAGACTCCACCGCCCTGATCTCGTCCCCGAGGGGCGCGCACAACTAGGAGCTGGAGGGCGCCATGACCGACGCGAACCGACCTGGCGAGAGCGACCCGGGCGCAGCCGATCCGGGGCCGCAGGTCGCCCAGCCACCTGAGTCGCAGTCGGTCACCGAGCCCCCCGCGGCGCCGGCGAATGCGCCGTCGCCCGACGCCGACGAGCCAGCAATGGCGTCACAGCCGCCCTCTCCGCCGCCACCGGGCCCGATCGCGGCGCCACCACCGGCAGCTCCGACCGCGGCCGCGCCGCGTCCGGTCGCCGCGCCGCCTCCGGCTCCTCGCCGACGGACATGGCCGCGGACGCTGATCAGGCTCGTGACCTTCCTGTTCGGCATCCTCCAGGCGCTGCTGATCCTCAGGATCGTGCTCCTGCTGCTGATCGCCAACCCTGACAACGAGATCGTGTCCGCGATCCTGAAGGTCACGGAGCCGTTCGTCGCACCGTTCCGAGACATGTTCCAGCTCGACGAGATCACCGGTGATCGCGGGTCGATCCTCGACATTGCGTCGATCGTGGCCCTCATCGCCTGGACCCTGGTCGAGACGCTCATCGTCTCGCTGCTCCGCATCTTCGACCGCCAGCCCCGGCGAACGTAGGGGGCCTGTCTCCAGGCGTCCCGGACCCTAGGTGGCGGCTTGTCACCGACGCGCTGCCTATCGGGGCCGAACCGCCTCGATACCTGCTGCGTCGCTCGCGGACCCAGGCAATGGCCTGCGGCCGGAGTCAGCCCATGTGGCCCATGCCGGCTGATTCGCGACGAATGCGTCGCCCGAAGCTCCACCCGAGGGCCCCCTGAGAGACAAGCCCGAACCCGCGCCGAGCCCGCTCTGCTGCGCGCTCCGACCGACCACAAACAAACGTGCGGCTCCGAAAATGCTCATGCGTGCCATCCCTGGGCGCGGTTGCGCCTCGCGGAGGATTCGGTCTCGCCATTGGCCCAGCGCGTCGGTTGGCGACCGAGTGGGGACGCCGCGCCGGCGGGACCCTGCGGTCCCATGCCACCCTGCCGGTCGGCGGATTGTACCCGCGACACCCACAGGAAGATAGCCCGTCGTGCTTGAGGTCGGGCCATGTCCCGTCCGCGGGGCGGCCGACGAGACGCGCTCAGGCCGCGGTCCGCTTCGCCTGGCCACGCGGTGGCTGATGCACAGTCCTCGAGATGGAGCCGCCACTGGCAGCGGCCTGCTTGACCGAGGCGGCCATGTGCACGTCCACGCAGGTGACCGCATTGTGGAACTCGGACTTATGTCGATCGTTGGCCAAGGTGCGCTGTCGACCAAATTCGTGCGTGACTTCGAGCGTGGTGCGGCCTCGCGAACGGCCAACGGACGGCCGCGGTAGGCTGCCAGAAGTGCTGCCAGAGATACAGGCGCCCCGTCCAGCGAGGGGGACACTGGACGGGGCGCGTGGGGATGCTGGGTCACTCGGCGGTGTAGTCGAAAGCCACCTCATCAATCGCGGCGGCCGTGACCTCGATGTGGACGCGTTCCACGGCCTGGGTGACCGCGGCGTCGAGCCGCTCGTCGCTGGGCTTGCGCCCCAGGATCGCAGCGGCGGCGTCCGAGGCCCCAAAGGACAGGCTGGCGATGCCGTCACCATCGAGCGTCGCGACGTTGGGTTTCGTTCGCAGCGCGATCTGCTCGCGCAGTCTGTCGCGAGACATGGCGGTGGTGGCAGTCATCATTCCTTCTTCTGTGGCCGGGGGGCCATCAAAGGTTTCGCGCGAGGGGAGGCGCGCGCATCCCATCGCCGCCCCAATGCGCGACAGGGCGCCGCTGATCTCGTCACGGAGGTACAGCGGCGCCGCAATTGCCACCACGGCGGCGAGGGCGAGTGTCAGCGCGTACTCGACGAGCCCATGGCCAGCTCCGGCAGGCTGGAGACAAGGGTGCCGAGATATGGCTACATCGCGACCGGCTCCTGACCGCCGCGAAGTGTCTCGTGGATAGGGATTGACTCGCGCGAGCTCCGGCGAACCTGACGCCCCCGGCCATCGTCGGTGACGCTGCGCCCGAGCGCCCCGGTCGCCGCCGGCCCTGCAGCTCGGACAGGCGCGGTGTGTCGCAGACGCACGGAGAGCCCTACGGGGTTCGGCTCACGTGCGGCTCATCCGGACAGAGAAAAGCCCCGGCCGGGAAACAGCCGGGGCGCTCCGAAGGGTAGCCGGTCATCGGTCCTCCTCGTTGCCGGAGGCCCGAATGTGTACACGACGTCCGTCAGTTCTATACCTAGCGCCGCCGCTCGAACGCCCACACCTCGCCGCACGGGCACATGTAGGACCAGCGCTCCATCGGCGTCCCCTGGCCGAGCTGCTGGACCACGGTCGGCGTATGGTGGCGGACCGCGTCGAGGGTGCCGTTCGGGTGCCGATGCCGGACGGTCGGGAAGGCTCGAGCGTCGGAGGGTCGATCAACCAGCCAGTCAGCCACGGCACGCCTCAATAGAACAGGTGTTCTAGTCAGGATACCGAAGGCTGCGGCACGGACGTTGCGGGCCTGGTGAGATGATGAGGGAGAAGGAGTCAGGCTGGCAGGCGACTTTGGGAAGGGGGCTATCGCCGTGGACGCTCGCTCAGTCAGGCTCGCCGTGGTGCTCACGGTGATCGCAGTGGCCTGCGTTGGCTGCGGCACATCGGAGACGGCCACGGGAGCCACCGGAGCCGCCGGGACGTCGGCGTGCGAGGACGCCGTCGCCGCTGCGGCTGCGGTCGGAGGTGCGGCCGACTCGGTGACTGATCTGGACCCCGCCGTCATGGCCTGCGGCTCCCTGTCTGAGTTCGCCGCGGCAGCCGCCAAGTATCCGAATACGCTCGACGGCGCCGACGCCATGGAGTTCGTGACCGACCGCTGCGCGCATGAGCCGTCTCTGTCACGCGCGGCGATCTGCGAGGCGATTTCCGCCGCGGCGACGCCTCCGCCCTGGCCCGCCAAGTTCGGCGAGAGGTTCTGCATTGCGATTACCGAGCAGAGCATCTTCACGGAGGACCTTCAGGCGCTCCAGGATGCGGCCCAATCCGGGGATCTAGATGCCCTTGAGCTCAGTGCCAATGCGCTCAACGCCGACACGGAGACTCTTGATCTCGCGCTCTCCCAGGCCCCTTCGTGGAAGCCGGCGAAGGCAGTGGTCAAGGCGTGGCGCAAGGCGCTGGCAGCGTTTGGACCGGCGTTCACGGATCTCGAGAAGGGCGCCCGCCGCGCCAATGCGAAGTTGGTGAAGCGCGGCATCAAGGAGCTGAACCTGGCCGCCGAGCTACTCGGCAAGGCGACGCCCAAGGTCACGTCGTTCATCGCCGACACTGGCTTCACTTGTCCGTGATCCAGGCCGGCGCCTTGGGCGGCTCGCCAGTCAGGAACATCTGGCACCCGACTGTGGATAGTCCCTGCAGCCGGGGCACATTCGGTTCGATAAGCTGCCAAGGTTGGTGCCGAAGGCGGGATTCGAACCCGCACGAGCTTGCACTCAACGGTGTTTGAGACCGTCGCGTCTGCCATTCCGCCACTTCGGCCCGGTCCGATGATCGTAGCCGAGCCGTCGATCGGCAGCCGTGGCTGGCCGCAGCCCGATGCTAGACTCGCCGCGCCCAGACCACCCCAGCAGGAGTGCCTCACCCTTCGTGGCGGACGCACGCCCGGCGGAGCCCGCCGACGACCCGATCCAGCGCCGTGACCTCGTTCTCCTGGAGCAGGCGCGCGAGGGTAGCCTCGAGGCGTTCAACAGCCTGGTGGAGTGCTACCAGGACCACCTGTACGCCCTCGTCGTGCGGATGGTGCCCGACCGGGACCAGGCCGCCGACGCGGTGCAGGAAGCCTTCTTCTCCGCCTATCGCAACATGCATCGGTTCCGTGGCGGCAGCGTTCGATCCTGGCTCAGTCGGATCACGGTCAACGCGGCCATGGACCTTCAGCGTCGGAAGAAGCGGCGGCCGGCCCAGCCCTACCCGGAGCTCGAGGACGAGAGCTGGCAGCCGCCAACCGGTCCCGAGGCAGATCCCGAGCACGCGGCGCTGCGCGACGAGCGAGCGCGGGTCCTGACCGCCGCGCTGGACGCGATCGCGCCCGACCAGCGAGCGGCCATCGTGCTCTACGACGTGGAGGGCTACGACTACGCGGAGATCGCCGAGATCACCGACGTGTCGCTGGGCACGGTGAAGTCCCGGATCCACCGCGGTCGCCTCGCGCTGCGCGAGCACCTCGCGGGATCGATGTACCTGTTCCGCGGCGGCGAGGATCGATCATGAAGCCCGTCGCGATTCGCCCGCTCCCCGGAACCCCAGGGCCCGATGCACCGTCAGGGCAGTGAGATGACCAACGTCCCCGAAACCAACCCCCACGCATCCCACGATCTCGCCCTGATCGCCGCGCACGCGGATGGCGACACCGACGACGCGGAGCGCGTCCGCGCGTCCGCGCTGATCGGCGACTGCGACGAGTGCGCCCGGCTGTACGACGACCTGCTCTTGATCAGCTCGGCCGTCGCGGACCTGCCCGCCCCCGCGCGGCCGCGTGACTTCCGGCTCACGAATGAGCAGGCGGCGAGCCTGCGGCCGACCGGCTGGCGGGGCGTGCTTGCCGCGCTTGCCGGACCTCGGTTCTCATTCGTCGCTCCCCTTGGAACAGCGATGGCGACCCTCGGCCTGGTCGGTCTGCTGGTCGCGGGTCCCGGGCTGCCCATTCTGGGGTCGAGCCCGCCAACCGACATCGCCCTGGCGCCGACCACGGACCAGGCCGCGCCGGAGGCGGCGGCTGGTGCTGCTGCGCCATCGCCCGCGCTCGAGGATGGCTCCCCCGCGAACGGCGCGGAGATGGCCCCGGCATCTCCGGTACCGGCCGCCTCACCGGACCTCGCGGTCGGTGACGGCTCCGCCGCGGCCACGCCCGGAAGCGGGGTGGCGGCATCGGACGCCCGGGCGGGATCCGACACGGCGAACGTCGCGCCGGGCGCCAGCGCGGAACGCAGTGCGACGAAGGCCATCAGCGTCAAGGGCACGGGCCCGGCGGACGCGTGGCTCATCCTGGGCGCCACCCTCCTTCTCGGTGCGGGCGTGCTGCTCGTCGGGCTGCGGCTGATCGCGCGCCGCGCCGGCTGACCGAGCGCGGCTCGCCCGCGTGCCACGACGCGCGCGTCAAGGCGCAGGACTCCAGGAAGGCACGCACCTGTGACATCTCCAGAACGGTGCCGTCCGACCACATGGCCAGGCTGTTTGCCGGGTTCAAGCCTCGTCTGGGATGTGCAGCGGCCGGGCGTGGGCCATGCCGATCCCGTGCGGCTGGGCGCGCCGGTCCGTGCGCGCGCGACGGCGTCAGTCGCCGAGACAGGTCCCCACGTGCCGAGCGGTCGCGATCCACGGATGGTCGACCGGGACGGTCTTCCGCCGGCCGGCCACGTCCTCGAGCGGGATGGGCTCGACGCCGTCACCGCGGGCCGCGACCATGACTCCGAACGTGCCCGCATCCACGAGGTCTGCCGCGGCGCTGCCCAACCGTGTCGCCAGGAGGCGATCAACCGGTGAGGGCGTGCCGCCGCGCTGGACATAGCCGAGGATCGAGACCCGGGACTCGAGGCCGGTGAGCTGCTCCAGCTGGTTCGCCAGTCGGAGGGTATTGCCGATGTGCTGCGTCTCGAGCAGCGCGACCTCAGCCTTGGCTGCGGCGCGGGCGATCGGGTCCTCGGCCCGTTGGACGAGCGCCTCGGCCGCTTCGAGCGCCCTGGCATCCGCCTCGCTGCGCGCACCCTCGGCGACCGCCACGATGCTGAAGTTCGTGCCCCGGCGAACCCGCCGCTTGATCGCGGAGGCGATCGTCGGCACCTGGTAGGGGATCTCCGGGATCAGGATCACATCCGCGCCACCCGCGAGCCCGGCGCCGAGGGTGAGCCAGCCCGCCCGGTGACCCATCAGCTCGGCGACGATGATCCGATGATGGCTGTGGGCGGTGCTGTGGAGACGGTCGATGGCATCGGTTGCGATCTCGAGGGCGGTCGCGAACCCGAACGTCGCATCGGTCCCGACCAGGTCGTAGTCGATCGTCTTGGGCAGCGTGATGACGTTGAGCCCGGCCTTGGATAGCCGAAGCGCGTTCTTGGCAGTGCCGCCGCCACCCAGGCAGACGAGCGCCACCAGATCGGCCTTTCGGTAGTTCTCGACGATCGCGTCCGTCATGTCCCGGATCTCGCCGTCGACGGGCATCTTGTGGGGCTTGTCACGGCTGGTCCCGAGGATCGTCCCGCCGACGGTCAGGATCCCGGACAAAGCCCCTTTGTCGAGCCGGACCTTTCGATCCTCTGCGAGGCCGCGGAACCCGTCGCGATAGCCGACGACCTCCATGCCATAGGTGCTGATCGCCGCCTTCCCGAAGCCGCGGATAGCGGCGTTGAGGCCGGGGCTGTCGCCACCTGCCGTGAGGATCCCGACGCGACGCTTGGACGCCATGCCCAAATCCTAGCGCCGTCGGCGACGGTCGATCGGGCGTTCGCTGCGTCACGGGGCATGGCCTGACCAGGACCGCCGACCGTACTGGGCCGGCGGGTACACTGGGGTCGTCCCAGTCCGCACGGTCCCGCCGATGGAACGCCTCCTGCTGCTCGACGGCAACGGGCTCATCTACCGCGGCTACTTCGCGCTCATCGAGCAGCCCCTGACCACGTCCCGGGGCGAGCTCGTGACCGCCGTGTTCGGGTTCACCAACATCGTGCTGCGTGCCATCCAGGACGCGGCACCGGACCGCCTCGCCGTCGCATTCGACCTCGGCAAGCCCACCTTCCGCCACGAGCGGTATGCCGAGTACAAGGCGAACCGCCAGCGGATGCCCGACGACATGCGGGAGCAGATCCCCAAGGTCCGCGAGGTCGTGACGGCGCTCGGCATCCCTGTCTACGAGCAGGAGGGGTTCGAGGCCGACGATG
Organism: uncultured Chloroflexia bacterium; assembly: GCA_963734935.1. Lineage (GTDB taxonomy): Bacteria > Chloroflexota > Limnocylindria > Limnocylindrales > CSP1-4 > CAIXZV01. Next base: position 539,735 of record CAVTIO010000005.1, read on the forward strand.
TCATCGCCACCCTCGTTGGCCAGGCGGAGGCGGCCGACCTTGATGTCACGATCCTCACCGGCGATCTCGACATGCTCCAGCTGGTCAGCGACCGGACGAAGCTGATGGTGTCGCTGCGTGGCGGCATCGCGAACACGGTCAGCTACGACCTGGCGCGGATCGACGAGCGATGGGGCCTGCGGCCCGACCAGATGCTCGACTACAAGGCGCTCAAGGGCGACCCGACGGACAACATTCCGGGCGTGCCCGGGGTGGGGGAGAAGACCGCCTCGAAGCTGATCGCCGCCTGGGGCACGCTCGACGCGATGTACGAGCACCTCAATGAGGTTCAGCCCGAGAAGCTCCGAGGGAAGCTCGGGGACCACCGCGAGACGGTTCTTGAGAGCCGGGAGCTGATGCGCCTGGTCCGCGATGTTGACGTCGAGCTCGATCTGGGCCGGGGGAAGGTGGGGGAGTATGACCGCGAGGCCGTGGTCCGGCTGTTCCGCGAGTACGAGTTCCGAACCCTGATCGACCGCCTGCCGCCGCTCGCCGGGGAGCGCCCGGAGGATGCCGTTGCCGCGATGCGGGCGCTCCGCGAGGCGGGGTTCCCCGCGGCCCAGGGCGCAGCCCGCGTGACACGCCCGGCCGGGTCGAGCGCTGGTGTTGGCACCCAGGAGTCGGGCGCTGGCGGGCCGCTGCAGCTGTCCCTTGACTTCAACGTGGTGTCGGGTGGTGCCGGCAACGCATCAGTGGTAGGCACGATCTCCCCCGAGGCGCGCGCCGAGGCGGTGGCCGTGGCTGCCGGTGATGTGCCCGGTGCGCTTGCGGCGGCGATCGCAGATCCTGGTCGGATCGAGGTCATCGGCGCAGACGGGGTTGCCGAGCTCGAGCCCTGGCTCCGCTCGCAGCCGTCCGTGGGCGCGGCGCTGATCGCGGACGATCCCAGGCCGCTGGCCGGAACGCCGCTTGCCTTCGCCGTTGCCGGATCAGACGGGCGTGTCGTCTCGGCCGAGGGTGCTGAAGCCGCGACCGCGCTGCGCCACGCCGTCGAGGCGGCGCGGATCCCGCTCGTGGGCCATGACGTCAAGCCCGTCCTGACCGCACGGTTCGTCGAGGATCCAGGGGCGGAGCCGCTCTCGATCGATTTCGACACCCAGGTCGCCGCCTATCTCGTCAACGCTGCCCTGCGGGCACAGAAGATCGCCGACGTGGTCGCGGAGCGTCTCGACCTCGTTCTGCCGCCGGCCGCTGCCGGACTGTCGCCCGTCGCGATCGCCGGTCTCGAGGCGCTGTCCGCGGTGGCCGTCAGACCCTCGCTGGAGCTGGCGCTGCGTGACGAGGGCGTGGAGCGGCTGTTGGCCGAGATCGAGCTGCCGCTGATCCCGATCCTGGCCCGCATGGAAGCGGTCGGCGTCGCGCTCGATCGTGAGGCGCTCGCCGACCTCGAGCGCGAGTTCGCGGCCGAGATCGAACGCCTTGAGGCGGATATCTACGCGGCCGTAGGGCACGAGTTCACGATCGGCTCGCCGAAGCAGCTGGGCGACATCCTGTTCGTCGAGCTCGGGCTGCCCAAGGGCCGACGGACCAAGACCGGCTACTCAACCGACGCATCTGTGCTCGAGGAGCTGCGTGGGGTGCACCCGGTGATCGAGCCCGTGTTGGAGTGGCGCGCGTACACGAAGCTCCGATCGACATACGTCGAGGCGTTGCCCAACCTGGTGGGGCCCGATGACCGGCTGCATACCCTGTTCCACCAGGCCGTTGCGGCCACTGGGCGCCTGTCGTCATCGGACCCGAACCTGCAGAACATCCCGATCCGGACCCCGCTTGGACGGCGGATCCGGCGGGCGTTCGTGGCTGGCGCACCGGACACCACGCTGGTGGCCGCCGACTACAGCCAGATCGAGCTCCGGATCCTCGCCCATGTCTCGGGCGACGAGCACCTCGCGGACGCGTTCGCGCGCGGGGTCGACATCCACCGCGAGACAGCGGCGCGGGTGCTGCGCAAGGAGCCGGGCGATGTGACCAGCGACGAACGCTCGATGGCCAAGATGGTGAACTTCGGGCTTGCCTACGGGATGAGCGACTTCGGGCTCTCGACGCGCGCGGGCATCAGCCGCCAGGACGCGCAGGAGTTCATCACCTCCTACTTCGCCGCTTACGGGGGGATCAGTCGCTACATGCATCACATCCGCGAGACGGCGCGCGAGCAGGGATACGTGGCCACGCTCCTGGGCCGGCGGCGCCGGATCCCGGAGCTCGAGGCGCGGAATGCGTCGCTCCGGGCCGCTGGCGAGCGGATGGCGATCAACATGCCGATCCAGGGGACTGCGGCCGACATCGTCAAGATCGCGATGATCCGGCTCGACCGCGAGCTGCGCGAGGGCGGCTTCCGGTCGCGCCTGCTGCTGTCGGTCCACGACGAGCTGGTGCTGGAGACACCGCGCGACGAGGTCGAGCGGCTGGTGCCGGTGCTGCGCGCCACGATGGAGGGTGCCCTGCCGCTGTCGGTGCCGCTCACCGTCGAGGCGAAGGTGGGCAATTCCTGGGAGGGGATGACGCCCCTCGCCCGCATCGACGCCGCGGTCGTCGAGGTGGACCACTCGGACAATGCGGCCTCACCGATCGAGGCATAGGCCGATTTCGACGGGTCGCCCGTGGATCCCGGGCCAAACGGCGTGATTCGCGGCGCATCCGGGCGATAAGGTAGCCCGCGATGGCATTGATCCGGCTCGACTCGCTGACCAAACGCTATGGACCCGTGACCGCGCTCGACGGACTGTCGATCGAGCTCGAGCCGGGGATCATCGGGCTGGTCGGCTCCAACGGGGCGGGCAAGAGCACCCTGATCCGGATCCTGCTCGGTCTGCTCCACCCGACAGAGGGCCGGGCGTTCGTGATGGACCTCGACGTCACCCGGCAGGGGACCGCCGTCCGGTCGCTCGTCGGCTACATGCCGGAGCACGATGCCCTGCCGCCCGACCTCCCGGCAACCGAGCTCGTCACGCACATGGCAGAGCTGTCGGGACTGCCACGCTCAGCGGCACGCGAGCGCACCGCGGATGTGCTCCGCCATGTCGGCCTGTACGAGGAACGGTACCGTCCGATCGCCGGGTACTCGACCGGGATGCGGCAGCGGGTGATGCTCGCCCAGGCGCTCGTCCACGACCCCCGCCTGCTGCTGCTCGACGAGCCGACCAACGGGCTGGATCCGGCGGGGCGCGAGGACATGCTGGGTCTGATCCGCCGGACCGGGACGGAGTTCGGCATCGCGATCGTCCTCGCATCGCACCTGCTGGGCGAGATCGAGCGGGTCTGCGACTTCCTCGTGGCCATCGAGGCGGGACGTCTCGTCCAGGCAGCACCGCTCGCCTCGTTCACGGGTCGTACCGGCACCGTGCGGATCGAGCTCGACGATGACGCCACCGCGGTGGCGGATCGTCTTGGCGTGGCCGGGCTCAGCTGCCGGGTCGACGGGCGCAACGTGATCGTGACCCTCAGCGACGAGCGAGCTTACGACACGATCCGCGACACGGTGGCCGACCTCGGCGCGGGCCTGATCAGGGTCGAGCAGGAGCGCCGGACGCTCGAGGACCTGTTCCGCGACGACCCGGCGGCTGGAGGCGTGGCATGACCCAGGGCCAACCGACCCCGGCCGGCGGCGCCAATGGCGATTCCGGCCAGGTGATCGCGGCCGGCGGCGGCGGCAGCAGCATCTATGACCTCGGCTACCGCGGCTACCAGGGCGTTCGCCTCGGGCGCCGGCACGCGGTCGCATCGCTCGTCCGTCAGTCGTTCCGGCAGAGCTGGGGGATCGGGCGGTCGGGTCGCGCCAAGGTGATCCCATTCGGCCTGGCCGCGATCGCGACGGTGCCGGCCGTCGTCGCGTTGGGTCTCATCGCGCTTGCCAACCAGATCGGGGCCGGCGAGATGGCGGATACGACGTCGCCAATCCGATACGAGACCTACTACGGGCTGGTTGCCCAGGTCGTGTTCCTGTTCGCGGCCGCCCAGGCGCCGGAGCTGCTCGCACGGGATCAGCGGCATCGGGTTCTCGCGTTGTTCTTCAGCCGGGCGATCCACCGCGAGGACTACGCGATCGCCAAGCTGATCGCACTCGGCTCCGCGATGTTCCTGCTCGTCATGGTGCCGCAGCTGTTGATCTTCGTCGGCCGGGTGCTGCTGGCCACCGACATCACGAGCGCCGTGGTGGACGAGGCACCGCACCTGCCACCGGTTGTCGGCCAGGCGCTGCTCACGGCGTGGCTGCTGGGTGCCCTGTCGCTCGCGCTTGCCGCGTTCACGCCCCGGCGCGCCTACGCGACCGCGGCAATCTTCGCCGCGGTGCTGGTGCCCCTCGTGGCCGTGGCGGCGATCGGCGAGCTCAGTGGCCCGGACCTGGCCGGGATCGCATCGCTGTTCAGCCCAGCCGACGTGCTGGAGGGCACGAACGCGTTCGTCTACGGCCACGCTCATGCCGGTCCCGCCGGCGCGGGCATGTCGAGCGAGACGTACGTGGCCGCCGCGATCGTGATGGCGGCCGCCTGCACGGCCGTGCTGATCGTGCGCTACCGGCGGATCGAGACATGAGCGACCCGACGCAGGGCCGGCCGGACGAGCCGCACCGCTCGATGGAGGGCTCCACGGAGGTCGCCGCGCAACCCGTGGCCGACGAGGCCCGTCTTCCACCGCCTCCAGCGGCAGGTGATGGCGTTGCCCAGCCGCCGCCGCCCCCGGCGCCAGTGCTCGCACCCGGGGGAGCGCCGATCGTCCTGATCCGCGCCTCGCGCTGGTTCGGCAACGTCGTCGCGTGCAACGACGTCACGTTCGAGGTGGGTGCCGGCATCACGGGCCTGCTGGGACCAAACGGTGCCGGCAAGAGCACGATCCTGGGCATGATCGCGGGGCTTCTGCCGCCGTCGGCGGGAACGGTCACGCTGCTGGGTGAGCCTGCCTGGCAGCACCCGGACGTCTACCGGCTGGTGGGGCTGGTCCCCGAGCGAGAGTCCGTCCCCGGCTGGCTCACCGGCCGTGGCTTCGTGCGCTACGCAGCCCAGCTGGAGGGATTGGTGGATGCCGACGCCGCGGCACGCACGGCGATCGAGACCGTGGATCTCGTCGACGCCGCGGATCGCCGGACCGCGACGTATTCCAAGGGCATGCGCCAGCGGATCCTGCTCGCCGCCGCGCTCGTCCACGACCCGCCGGTCCTGCTCCTCGACGAGCCGTTCAACGGCCTGGACCCACGGCAGCGGCTGCACATGATGACGTTGCTCCGGACTCTTGCCGCGGCCGGGCGGACGATCCTGTTCAGCTCGCACATCCTGGAGGAGGTCGAGCGGGTGGCCGACACCGTGCTCGTGATCCACGCGGGCCGCCTCGCGGCCGCCGGCGACTTCCGCGCGATCCGCCGCCTCATGATCGACCGGCCACACACCTACACGATCCATTCCTCGGATGACCGTGCCCTCGCTGCGGCACTCATGGCCGGCGAGGCCGTGATGGCCGCCGAGCTCTCCGACGGCGGTCTCCAGGTCCGTACGGTCGATCTCGCGCGGTTCGGCCGGCGGCTCCCGGGGCTGGCGCGCCAGGGCGGCATCTCGCTGTACGAGGTGCGCCCGACCGACGAGTCGCTCGAGAGCGTGTTCGGCTACCTGGTGCAACGATGATCCTGACGATCGGCCGCGTGACGCTGCAGTCCCTGTTGGCGAGGCGGCGCGCCGTGCTGATGCTCCTGCTCGCGGCGGTGCCCGTGCTCATCGGCCTGCTGGCTCGCCTCCGCGGGCCATCGGGGGATGCGGCCGGACGGACGGCGGGAGCGCTCGAGCCGTTGATGGTGGCGACACTGTTGCCCCTGATCGCGCTGGTGTTCGGGACCGCGGCTCTCGGTGCCGAGCTCGAGGACGGCAGCGCTCTCCACCTGCTGACCAAGCCCATCGCGCGCTGGCGGATCGTGGCGGGCAAGATCCTCGCGGCCGCGCCGGTCGTGGCCCTGCTCGTGGGCGCGTCAACGCTGCTGACCGGCCTGCTGATCGGCGGCGAGCGAGGTGCGATGGGCGTGACGCTGGCGTTCGTGGTGGGCGTCATCGTTGGCAGCCTGCTGTACGTCACGCTGTTCGTGGCGCTCAGTGTCATCAGCTCCCGGGCGTTGATCATCGGCTTGATCTATGTCGCGATCTGGGAGGGCATGCTGGCGGGTCTGTTCGATGGAACACGGGTGTTCTCCGTTCGCCAGTACGTGGTATCGATCGTGGCCCAGCTCGACCCGTCGGACACGGTGCGCTCGGCGAGCACGCTCGACACGACGACGGCGATGGTGGGTGTCGTGGCGGTCTTCGTCGTCGCCTTCGGGCTCGCGGTCCGGGCGCTCCAGCGGTACCAGCTCTCGGCCGGGGACTGACCGCACGTCGGCGCGCTCCTGGTGCAGTCCCGGCGCAGATCCGCATCGGTGCCGCCGCGCGGCGAGCGCGCGTGTCCTATCGTCTCCTGCGATGCCCGAGCTACCCGAGGTCGAGACCGTCGCCCGCGATCTCCGGCGCCACCTGCTGTCTCATGACGGCGGCCGGGGCCCGGTGGTCGTGGCTGCGCGCGTCGGCTGGGCACGCACCCTGCGGGACGAGGACCCGGCGCGATTCGTGGAGGTCGTTCGCGGCCGACGTGTCGAGGGGGTGGGCCGGCGCGGAAAGCAGCTGGTGCTGGACCTCGAGGACGGTGGCTTCCTCACGGTGCATCTCAAGATGACCGGCCAGCTGTTCGTCGTGCCGGCCGGGACGCCGGTCGATCCCTACGAGCGATTGGCGCTGACGTTCGACGATGGACGCGAGCTCCGCTTCCGCGACATCCGCAAGTTCGGGCGGGTGGGGCTGTACGAGGCCGATGATGACCCGTTCGATGGGATCGGCCCCGAGCCGCTCGATCCGCGGTTCACGCTGCGCGCGTTCCGGGCCCGAATCCGTGGTCGCCGTGCGCGCCTCAAGCCGCTGCTCGTTGATCAGGCATTCGTAGCGGGCGTGGGCAACATCTACGCTGACGAGGCGCTGTGGCGTTCCCGCCTCCACCCGCTGCGCTCCGCGTCATCGCTGCGCCCCGCCGACGAGCGCCGCCTGTATCGGAGCCTGATCGACATCCTGGCCGAGGCGGTCGAGCGACGCGGCAGCTCGATCGATGACTACACCGCGCCCGATGGGGACGGCGAGATGCAGGAGCGCCTCGATGTCTACCAGCGGACCGGTGAACCGTGTCCGCGCTGCGGACGCCCGATCAAACGGATCGTGATCGGCATCCGGTCCACGCATTTCTGCTCCTTCTGCCAACGGCTGCCGTCGGCGGAGCGCCCGGCCGCCGCGACCCTGCTGGCGACGATGACGCCTCGACGCGGGCGCGCGGCGGGCGACCGACGGGGCAGGCGCTGGACGGAGCTGGCCGGCGAGGGGTCACTGGGACGCACCCATGCCGAGACCGATGCCGCGGCCGCCCGGGCGCGAAGCGCGAGGACGAAGGCCGCGGCCGCCAGTCGCCGGGCAGCCGCGCGTGGCGGGACCACCACGGGGACCGGATCGTGAGCCTGGTCCGGCTGGAGGGCGTCGTCCGGGAGGTCGGGACGTTCGTGATCCTCGACGGGGTGACGGCGGCGATCGCCGCCGGCGAGCGTGTCGGTCTGGTGGGGCCGAATGGGGGCGGCAAGACGACCCTGCTTCGGATCGTCTCTGGTCGCGACGAACCCGACCGGGGCACCTGCGCGCGCAAGCGCGGGCTGACCCTTGGCCTGCTGAGTCAGGAGGCCCACCTCGACGACGCGTTCATGGCTGCGCCCGACCTCCGCGCCGCCGTCCGCCACGGCGCGGCGCACCTCGAGCGGATGGCGGACGAGCTTGCCCGCATGGAGCACGCCGGGCACGTCGCGGGTGGCGACTATGCGGACCTGCAGCACCGCTTCGAGGTGCTCGGTGGCTACACGCTCGACCAGCGCGTGGACGGGGCGCTGTCGGGGCTGGGTTTCGCACGGTCCGAGTGGGCGCGACCGCCGACCGCGATCTCGGGCGGCCAGCAGACACGCGCGGCCCTCGCCCGCCTGGTCATCGCCGATCCCGACCTGCTGCTGCTCGACGAGCCCACGAACCATCTCGACCTGGGTGCGATCGAATGGCTCGAGGAGCACCTGCGTCGCCGGTCGGGCGCGCTGCTGGTCGCGTCGCACGACCGGGCGTTTCTCGACGCGACCGTGACCCGGATCTGGGAGCTGCGCGATCGACGCCTGACCATCTTCCGCGGCGACTACAGCGCGTTTCACCGGCAGCGCCAGGAGCGCGACGTGCGCGCGGAGCGGGAGGCCGACACGCAGGACCAGGCGATCGAACGCGAGATCGAGCTGGTCCAGCGATACCGCAGCCAGCGGAAGCACACCAAGATGCACGAGCACGAGGCGCGCCTGGAGCGGTTGCGCGCCGAGCGCCTCGATCGGCCGCGGTCCGGTCGATCGCTGGCGATGCCGGGCCACGCCCTGACCGGGGGCCCGGTGCGCTCGGGGGAGCTGGTGATCCGCCTCGACGACCTGGCCGTGGGCTACCTTCCCGGCCGCGGCGCGCTGGCGGCAGACGGCTCGGAGGCGGCCGCTCCGGTGCGGGTGGCCGGGGCACCGTTCCTGGCCGCGCGGCGAGGCGAACGGATCGGGATCGTGGGTCCCAACGGGGCGGGAAAGACGACATTGCTGCGCACGATCGCGGGCGATCTGCCGCCGCTCGACGGGTCTCTCTCGTTCGGGCATAACGTGCAGCCCGGCTACCTGGCCCAGCTGCGCGACGCGGCGATCCCGGGTGCGACGGTGCTGGACGCAGTCCTCGAGGCCATTCCGGTGACCCCGGGAGAGGCGCGCGGCTACCTCGCGCGCTTCCTGTTCCGGGGCGACGACGTGTTCAAGGAGGTTCGGCTGCTGTCGGGCGGTGAGCGGTCGCGGCTCGAGCTCGCGCTGCTCGGCATCCTGCCATCGAACCTGCTGCTGCTCGACGAGCCGACCAATCACCTGGACATCGCGGCCCGCGAGGCGATCGAGCGCTTCCTCCAGGATGTGCCCGCGACGCTGCTGGTCGTCTCCCACGACCGACGTCTGCTGGATACGGTCTGTGAGCGGCTGTGGGTCGTCGAGGATGGGCTGGCCGTGCCGTTCGATGGCGGCTACCAGTCGTGGCGAGCGGCCGTGACCGAGGGATGGACCGTCGAGGCCGAGGCTGCGCGACGATCCAAGCGGGGCAATGGCGCGCGCGCGGACGGCCCGGGGGACGTTACGCCAGCAGGCTCGGGCCGCGCGGCAAAGGGCGGCAAGTCCGGGCGGCGAGCCGCGGGCGGACCGCCCGGGCGCACCACGCCCGCGTCACGAGAGCCCGCGACCGAGCGGGCACCCGCAGCAAGGAGGCGACCGAAGCTGTCCAAGGACGCCTATCGCCGCCGCCGGGAGACGCTCGATGCCGACCTCTCGCGGCTGGGTCTCCGGCGCAGCCAGCTCGAGCTCGCCGTGGCATCGCCGTCGGTCGCCGGCAACTTCGTCGAGATGCGGCGCGTCACGAGCGAGCTGGCCGACGTCGAGCGGGCGCTGGTCGAGACCGAGGACGCCTGGCTCGAGCTCGAGGAGCAGGCGCCGTGACGCGCCGCGCCGCGCAGCACACGGGTGGCAGGACCATCCGGATCGGGATCACGGGCCCGATCGGCTGCGGCAAGTCGCAGGTGGTGCGCTGGCTGGGTGAGCTTGGGGTCACGGTGGTCGACGCGGACCGTGAGGCGCGGGCCGTGTCGGCACCCGGACACCCGGTGCACGACGCGATCCTCGCCCGCTTCGGCGATCGCGTCCAGAGCGCCGACGGGACGCTGGACCGTGCAGCCCTGGGTCGGATCGTGTTCTCCGACCCGAAGGCGCTCGAGGCGCTCGAGGCCCTCGTCCATCCCGCGGTTCGACCGCGGATCCTCGCCGCCATGGAATCGGCCGCGACCGCCGGCGCGCCGGCCGTCGCCGTGGAGGCGATCAAGCTTGTCGAGGGCGGTCTGGCCGCGCTGTGCGACGAGGTCTGGCTGATCACCTGCGACCCGACCGCCCAACACGATCGCCTTCGCACCAGGGGCATGGCCGATCCCGACATCGAGCAGCGGATCGCCGCCCAGGCCGGCCTCGCTGACCGCCTTCGCCCGGCGGCGACGTGGGTCCTCGACACCAGCGGCGCTCCTGCCGAGACGCGCGCGGCCGTGGTCGCAGCCCTTGGCGAGGCGATCGCGGGCCGCCGCTAGGAGCGGGGGACGTCACTGTCCCCGGGGATCGGACCATGGGTGCCGGACGAGGCACCGCCCGGCCGGGCAGGCCCGGCCGGGCGGTGGGGAGGCGCGTCGGGTCAGCGACGCGCGACGGAGGGAGCCGCCGGTGGCGGTGTCCTCCACGACTCTGCCGCCGTCCGGTGCTCCGCCTGACGGGGCGTCACCGGAGCGGCGGCACGGACCGTGCGGCATCGAGACCGGCGGTCCGCGGGAGTCACGGGATCAGGGCGCGGCGCTGGCCGCGGGCGATGGCGCAGGAGCGCCGGAGGGCTCGGCCGACGCCGTGGGCGACGGTGGCGGCGTGATCTGCGGGATCGGTGGGGGAGTGGGCAACGGACCGGTCCCGGCCGGGTACGGCTCGGGGATGGGCAGCCCATAGCGCTCGATGATCCGGTTGGTGGTCGTGCCGAGCGACGAGACATCGAGGACGCGGGTGTCCTGGTCGGGCCGCAGCACCATGCTGAACTGGGCGTTGCCGGCGGCCTGCAGGTGCGTGATCTCCTCGGCCACCGGCAGCGTCGCCTTGACCACGTAGAAGGTGCCCTGGCGGGCGAGGATCTCCATGTCCTGGTACGTGATCTTGGTCGAGCGGTCCGTGTAGTAGTCACCCGTGTCGATCACCGACTGCGGAACGTTCACGGTGGCGGTCATGAACACGTCCACCAGCATCCCGGGGCCGAGCATCCCCCCGACGGCGCGATCGTCGGTGACGGTGATCGAGACGGCCCGCCACGCCTCCGAGTCAGGCCCGACGGTCTCGTCAGGCTTGAGGATCGAGAATTGCGCGCCGGCCGTTGTCGATGCCATGAGGTTGGTGGTTACCAGCTGACCCGTCTTGACGTCGACGGCGAGCACGCGTCCGACGGCCTCCGCCGGGTCGGTGATGATCCCCTCGGCGTTGGTGCCGTCGAGGGGGATGTCGGTGCGCAGCGTCACGTCATCGGCTTCGATCGGCTTGCGCGCCGGAATGTCGCGGATCGCGACGACCGCCGAGGTCGTCTTGAGCCCCGACTGACCGGCCTGCTCCTGGGCGTTGTTGACCAGGTAGAACGCTGCGGCGCCGGCCGCCAGCGCGAGCACCACGCCCAGCAGGATGATCCATCGCCCCCGCTTGGACGGATCCTTGTATTCCATCTCCATCGCGTTTGCCTCCCAGGAAGGCGGGCCGACGCCGTGTGCGCCGCCCGGGATCGATCTGCCGCGCCCGCTCCGGCTAGTTCCAGGGCGCCAGCCGTGCCACCTGACCGCGGCGCAGCCGGGAGTCGTTCGGATCCGGGATCACCGGGGTGATCGCGTAGGCCGAAACGGTGTTGGATGAGATGTCGGCGACACGCATGACGGCGAAGCCGACGATATCGACGTATTCCTGATTGCCGCCCGAGGACGACGTGCCGACGTTGACCCGGATGATCGTGAGATGGGTCACCGGCTGGCCGGCATTGTTGGTGCCGGCGGCTCGGACGACGAAGGTGTAGATGCCGATCGGCATCGTCCCGGTGTTGATCGTCAGCGTGGATGGGGTGCCGTTGCCATTGCCCGGCGAAACCGTGGCCGGCGAGAAGCCAACCGCCCCGATGCCCGCCGGCCACGCCGCGCCCGGCAGCGGCTCGAGGGACAGGTCGACCGTTGACCCGAACGCCACGCCCGACTTCTTGACCGCCAGGTCGAACGTGACGGTGTCGCCGCTCGCGGCCGCGGTCTCCTCGCTGGACGACGAGCTGAGCACGAAGTCCCGGGACACGCTCCCGATCTGGACCGCGAACGGGACGTACTTGACGGTCAGGTACGGGCTGCCCGCCTCGCCCTTGAGCCAGATGGCGTAGATCCCCTCGGCGGCACCCGATGTCTGGGCGTCCTGCAGGTCAACGACCGCGCCGGCGCCCTGGGACGGAGTCACCGGGTTGGGGCTGAACGTGATCGGGGACGCGGGGTTCAGCATCGTGCCCAGCACGAGCGGGTTGGCGAGATCGGTGTCGTCGGCAACCGTGGACAGCGCCACGGTGCCGCTGAATGCCTGGTTGCGGCCGACGCGGATCGACCCGACGTTGGCCGTCGTGCCGGTCTCGGGCAGGCTCACGGTTCCGGGGCTGGTCATCGTGAAGTCCGGGATCTGCATCGTCACGCCCGGATAGACCGCGACCATGACCTCGTCGCCCGGGGCGAACCGCTGCGCGAACCCGTCGACGGCGACCCCGGCGGCGTTGCCGCTCATCGTCGCGACCTGGTCGTTGGGATCGGGTGGCGTGATGGCCGCCGGGAACATGGGTCCCGGGTAGCCGCCGTCGATGAGCCACTGCGCTTCCATCGACTTGAGCGTGTTCGAGTTCGTGGACGCCGTGACGCCGTTGAAGTACTGCTGCGAGGAGGAGGTCTGGAAGTTGCGGATGTCCAGGGCCACGAACCCTCGGAAGTCGGCCCCGTTGTCGGGGTCGGCGCCCTGGCCCAGGATCTCGACCACCGGGCCGTGATTCGACCGGTCGCTGTCCGGGTTCACCGTGTCGAAGGCCAGACCAGGGTTCGGAGCAGTGCGCAGCGAGGCATCGGTGTCAGTCCCCAGGCACGCCGTGTTCGCGGTCGCGAAGAAGTCCGTGAACTCGTTGAAGTTGTCGCTGCATGGGGAGGCACCTGACCCTGTGCCCGGGGCGTTCACGTACTCGCGGACCGCGATCGGCAGCAGGTCTCCATCGAACTTGACCCGCGCCTGGGCGATGATCGTGTTGGTGTCGAGCCCGACCGCCCGCCCGAAGGTGTATGGAATCGTGTTGCGGACCGCGACCCGGATCGAACCGCCCGAGAACAGGATTCCGTCGACGAGGTAGACGGGATCCCCCGCGTGCCCGGAGGCATAGGCCTCGCTGCCGTCACCCGGCGGGAGAGACGGGACGATGCCGTTGGGCGGAATGCTGAAGTTGCGGCTGAGCACGGTCATCGCCTCGGTTCGTGCCGCGCTCGACGAGCCACCCTCGACGAGCACCTCGCCCGCCGCCAGGGCCGCCGCATCGGCGGCGTTCTGCAGGAACCGCCGCTCGGTGTAGAAGCGCCCGATGTCGAACGCCAGCCCGGCCGCGCCCATCAGTGCCACCAGCGAGAGGACGAAGATGACGAGCACCTGCCCGGCGTCGCGCCGAGTCGTGCATCCGTTGCGCATCGGCCGTCAGTTGATGACCATCGTGACCTCGCTCCCCAGCTCGAGACGGCCGCCGGCGTCGTGCGGCAGCAGCTCGCTGACAAGCGGGATCACCAGGTCCTGGTGGTAGGTCGCCTTGACGGTCACCCGGTAGCCCTGCCGCGGATCGTTGGCGGTGACGGTGCCCGGGAGCTCGTACGTGATGATGATGTCGCCGTTGGTGTAGGTCGTCGTCGTGCCGCTCGTGGAGCTGGTCCACGTGGTGCCGTTCGTGAAGTTGGGCGCGCTCTTGGACAGCCCGTTCAGCGAGGTGAGGAGCTGGGTCCGAATCTGGCTGTTGCGAGCGGCATCGTTTGCGCCCTGCCCGAGCGTCCGATCGTAGGGGTAGATCGTCGCGATCCGCGCGGCCTCACGGGCGGCGGTCGACACGGTCACATACGCGTTGAACACGAACCCGAACTGGATGACGCCCAGGAGCAGGAACAGGAGCGGCGTCAGGATCAGGGAGAACTCGACCAGAGCCTGGCCGTCCTCGGTGCTCCGTCCGGTCCGGCGAAGCAGCATCGGCGGGCGTCCGCGGCGCATGCGTGCCTCGGCGGGGCTGAGCGGAGGCGGTGTGACGGGCATCAGGGCGTATCTCGCTCCGAGGCGAGGGGTTGACACCAGCAGTCTCGGTGTGACCGATCGGTGCGGAAATGGGTCGTTGGTCCCGGTGCCGACAACCGTTCGGCGCGGTGCGCGCACCACGAACAGACGTTCGAAATCGAACGGGCGTCCCGTGGTAGCATCCGGCCGTGCCCGACTTCCGCCTCGTCGCCCCGTTTGAACCCACGGGCGACCAGCCGCAGGCCATCGATCGCCTCACGGACGGGCTTGCCCGAGGGACCAGCAGCCAGACGCTGCTGGGGGTGACCGGCTCGGGCAAGACGTACACGATGGCCCAGGTCATCGCGCGCCACCAGAAGCCGACGCTGGTGCTGGCCCACAACAAGACGCTTGCGGCCCAGCTGTACGCGGAGTTCCGCGAGTTCTTCCCGGACAACGCGGTCGAGTATTTCGTCAGCTACTTCGACTACTACCAGCCCGAGGCGTACCTGCCGCGATCGGACACCTACATCGAGAAGGACTCCAGCCGGAACGAGGAGATCGACCGGCTGCGCCATGCCGCGACCCACGCACTGTTCGAGCGCCGGGACGTGATCATCGTGGCCTCGGTGTCGTGCATCTACGGCCTGGGTGCCCCGGTGGACTACGGCGCGACAGTGCTGCGGCTCCGGGTCGGGGGACAGTACCGGCGCGACAGCGTCCTCCGGCACCTCGTCGATCTCCAGTATCAGCGCAACGACGCGGCTCTTACGCGCGCCCGGTTTCGGGTGCGTGGCGACACGCTGGAGATCGGCCCCGCCAGCTCGGAGATCATCGTCCGCGTCGAGTTCTTCGGCGACGAGGTCGAGCGGATCACCGAGCTCGACCCGCTGACCGGAGAGCTGCTGGCGGAGCGCAACGAGCTCAACGTCTTCCCCGCCACGCACTTCGTTACCCCGCGTGACAAGCTGCTGCTGGCGGCCGGGACGATCGAGGCGGAGATGGAGGAGCGGGTGGGCCAGCTCGAGGCCGAAGGCCGGGCGCTCGAGGCCGCCCGCCTGCGCCAGCGAACGACGTTCGACCTGGAGATGCTGCGTGAGCTGGGCTACTGCACCGGCGTCGAGAACTACTCGCGCCATCTCTCGCAGCGCGATCCCGGGTCGCGGCCGTGGACGCTGCTGGACTACTTTCCGCCCGACTGGCTGCTGATCGTGGACGAGTCGCACATGACCGTTCCGCAGGTCGTGGGCATGTACAAGAACGATCGGACGCGCAAGGAGATCCTTGTCGATTTCGGGTTCCGGCTGCCCTCGGCGCTCGACAACCGTCCGCTGACGTTCGAGGAGTTCGAGGCGCATCTCAACCAGGCAATCTTCGTGTCCGCGACCCCCGGCCCGTACGAGCTCGAGCGCAGCGAGCAGATCGTGGAGCAGCTCGTCCGACCCACGGGGATCGTGGATCCGCCGATCACCGTCCGCCCGACGGATGGCCAGATCGACGATCTTCTGGAGGAGATCCGTACCCGGGTCGATCGCGGGGAGCGCGCGCTCGTCACCACCCTCACCAAGCGGATGGCCGAGGATCTCGCCGACTACCTCAAGGAGCTGGGGATCAAGGTCCAGTACCTGCACAGCGAGGTGGACACGCTGGAGCGGGTGGCGATCCTGCGCGACCTTCGACTCGGGGTGTACGACGTGCTGGTCGGGATCAACCTCCTGCGCGAGGGCCTGGACCTCCCGGAGGTCACGCTCGTCGCGATCCTCGACGCGGACAAGGAGGGCTTCCTGCGCAGCGCCTGGTCTCTGATCCAGATGATCGGCCGGTCTGCCCGCAACACCGGCGGCGAGGTCGTGATGTATGCGGACACGATCACCGAGTCGATGAGGGTCGCCATCGACGAGACCGACCGCCGGCGAACGGTTCAGGAACGGTACAACGCCGAGCACGGCATCGAGCCCCAGACGATCATCAAGGGCATCCATGACATCAACGACCGGCTCCGGGTCGTGGCCGAGAGCACGGTCGGGTACTCGTCCGAACGGCGGGCTCGCGACCTGGAGGCCGCCGACCAGGCCGAGGTGGAGCGCCTGGTCGGGCGCATGGAGGCCGAGATGAAGGCCGCCGCGAAGGAGCTCGAGTTCGAGCGTGCCGCAGCGCTGCGCGACGAGATCCAGCAGATCCGGCTTCGCGTCCTTGAGCAGGACGCGTCGGTCGTGGTCGCACGGGCCGCTGAGCGGGCTGCCCACGACGCGGCGCTTCCGGCAAAGGAGCGGGCCGCCGCCCATCGCGGTGCGAGGGAGGACGCTCCCGCGTTCGAGGTCACCGAGGTCACGGTCCTGCCGTCGGGCGAGGAGCCGGGGAGCGACAAGCCTGCGGATGGCGATGTCGCCGCCGACGAGGACGGTGCGGTCGGCGTTGCGTCCGAGCTGTTCCCCGGGATCCGCGACGAGCACGAGGACGAGGACGGGGGCTGGCAGGCGCGCTGGCTGGAGCGACCGACCTGGGACCGGACCGTGACGCCCAACATCCGACGCCGGACCGGGCAGCGGCCAACGCGACGGCGCCGCGGCTACTGAGCGGCGTGCGTCGGCGCGTCCCCGCCGAGCGCAGGGAGGCATCGATGCGGATCGGCTTCGTGGCAGGCTCCGGGCCGCTGGTCCGGACCTGCGGCAAGCCTCGCCTTCTACCGCGACACGCTCGGCCTGCCGCTCGAAGACGATGACGAGTACATGGCGGCCAACGAGCTGGATGGCGTCCGCCACTTCGGCCACTGGCGGCTCGAGGCCGGTGCCATGAGGGTCTGCTGATCAGCATCACCTACACGCCCCGGATGCACTCGCGAGCGGGTCACCAGGGCCGGTGCTCGGTGTCGCGTCAGGCGGAACATCGATCTCTGGATCAGGTCGACTTGCAGTAGCCGCTCGGATGGTGGCTCGCGGGGGACTCGATCCGCAGTCCACCGCTCGGACGTATTGCCCGGACACCGTCGTCGCGGGAGGCGATGAACGCTGGTGCCTGCTGGCACCATACCCACCCGTGCCTATTGACAGCACCAGCGCGACGCGAGCAGGCTCTGCGGCCTCGATCGGGAGGGTCCAGTCTCCCGCAGCGTCCCGCTGACGCCGCTCGCGATTGTGCCGCCCGTTCGACGTGGCCGGCCCGAGCGAGCGTCCTGCCCGGCGGCCACAGAGGGAAGTCGGGGCTTGGGTTGAGCGTTCGCGTCCGCGCGTGGCCCGGCAGGCGAGGCACGTCGACAGTGGTGCCGCCGTGTTGTGGCGCCGTCGTGCGGTCAGGCCAACCCCAGTTCTCAAGTCGTGGAGATCCATCGCCTTAGTTCAGTGCGCCCAGGGGGCGTCACGCGGGGAGGGTTGCGATGTTCGGCCGGTCGACCAGGCGAGGGAAAGGTCCGGGTTCGCGCGCGAGCTCGGAGCGCAGAGGTCGGTGGACCGGCCTCGCCGTGCTCCTTCTCGGGGCGCTGCTCCTCGAGGCGAGCTTCGCTCCGGCCGCGTCGGCCGATCCGTCAAGCCCGCTCGTGGTCACCAAGACCGCGAACCCCAACCCCGTCGCGTCGGGTGACCAGCTGACCTACACGATCGGCATCGAGAACAGCGGTGGTGCCGCGGTCACCAACGTCGTGATGACCGACCAGGTCAACGGCGTCGGCACGATCCAGCAGCCTCCGGGCCTGCCGCAGCTCACGATCACCGCGTCCAAGGGTTCGTGTACCCAGGGCGGGGCGAACGGCAACGTGGTGTCGTGCCAGATCGGCGACATGGCCGGCCGCGAGAGCGTGACGATCACAATTCGTGGCCAGGTCACGGCCGCTGATGGCACCACCCTCAACAACACCGCCTCCGTGAGCGCCACGAAGTCGGCGCAGAACTTCACCACCAATGCGTCGGTCTCGGTGCTGGTACACGGTGGAACCGGCGGTGGTACCGATCTCCCGGACCTGACCCTGAACAAGACGGGCCCGACCGCGGTCACGGTCGATGACCCGTTTGACTACACGCTGACCGTGAACAACATCGGGACGGCAAACACGGCGAACGTCCGCGTGGTCGATACGCTGCCCACCGGTGTCACCCTGCAGACAGACGCCTTCTCCACCACCAGCCTGTTCGATTGCACGTCATCCGGGGACCCGATCACCGTCACCTGTGATGGTGGCACAGTGAACGCGGGCCAGAACGCGACCATCGCGATCCACGCGGTGGCTCCGGGTTCCACGGGCACGATCACCAACACGGCGATCGTGGACCCGGACAACGCGATCGAGGAGTCGAACGAGCTCAACAACGCCTCGGCAACCGTCAAGACGACCGTCGCCGAGCTGCCCCCGCCGACCCCGCAGCTGACCATCATCAAGACAGACAACACGCCGGACACGTATCCATGGTCAGACGGCGCAGGCCCGGATCCGGTCAACCCCGGGGACCAGCTCACCTACAAGATCCTGGTCACCAACGAGGCCAATTCCCGCGCCGACGACGTCGTCATGACCGACGGCACCCAGGGCCTCGAGGCGTCGAGCATCGTCGCCAGCCAGGTCGTGTCCAGCGGCCGCCTGGCGAAGACCGACGGATGCACCGTGAGCGCGCCCCGCGTCCGGTGCTCGGTGCGAGCGCTCGACGCCGGGGGCACGATCGCCATCACGATCACGGGGACCGTGGTGGCCACGGCCGGCTCGACGATCTTCAACACGGCCACCGTGACCGGCAACATCAAGAACACGGGTGTGACCGCGACCGACTCCGAGTCCACGACGGTTCGGCCGGAGGTCGACCTGACCATCACCAAGGCCGGCAGCCCGAACCCGGTGTGCGCGCGGTCCTGGCCGGATGGCGGTCACCTTGACTACCCGCCGGACGGCCTGGCTGCCGCCGGCGGCACCACGCCGGCGCTCCTGGCGCCGCCGGTCTGCCAGGGCGGGCTGACCTACGGCTTCGTGGTCGGCAACAGCGGCAACGGCGAGGCGACCAACGTCACTGTTCGTGATCCGCTTCCCACGGGCACGATCCTCGACAGCTACTCGACCGACGGGGGCTTCGCGTGCTCCGTCGCCTCCGGCGTCGTCACCTGTACCGGTGGGACAATTCCCGCCGCCGGGACGCGCAACATCTCGTTCGTCGTCGTTCCGCCCAAGACGACCGGAACGATCACGAACACGGCGACCGTCGATCCCAACAACGCGATCTTCGAGCCCGATGAGACCAACAACACCGCCACTGCGACCACCGACGTCGTGACCGGTGTCGATCTTGTTGCGTGGAAGAGTGATTCGGTGGATGCCGCGTCGCCGGGTGCGGCCGAGCCTGTGCTGATCCCGGGTACCGCGATGAGCCTGAACGACGGGTATGACCCGATCGCCACTCGTGGCACCGAGACCTACACCATCTACGTCGACAACGTGGGGACGCAGGACACGACCGGGATCAAGGTCGTGGACACGCTGCCCGCCGACACGGTCTTCCTGTCCGTCGTGGCCGACGCCACCCACGGGTTCACATGCTCACACGACGGCGCCGCGACCGGCGGCGTGATCACCTGCGTCGGTGGGCACCTGCTCGGGACCGAGGCAGAGTTCTACGACCCCGCCGGCCCCACGCCGGCAGGTCCCGGCGATGACTTCGCCACGATCAAGATCCGCGTCTTCGCCCGCTCCACGGTGGGCACGATGCACAACGAGGTGCGGGTCGATCCCGACAACACCATCGCCGAGGTCAACGAGCTCAACAACACAGCCACCGACGACACCACGGTCACCGTGGGCAACGCCGACAAGGGCGCGTACCACCAGCTGACCGTGGTCAAGACCAACTTCAACCCGGCGAGCGGGACCGTGGCCACCAATGGCGTCCTGACGTACAACCTGCACGTCTCGAACCTGGGTACCGATCCCGTGAGCAACGTGGTGGTCAAGGACACCCTGCCCTCGGGGACGCGGTTCATCTCGGCCGCGGACACGCAGACCGGCGTCAACCAGTTCTTCTGCTTCCACGACGGTTCGGCGACCGGCGGGGTGGTCACCTGCACCGGTGGCGACTTCGACGGCACCATCAACGATGCCGGCGTGGGTACGAAGACCCGCGACGTCCGGATCACGGTCTTCGCGCCACCGGCTCCCGGTACGGCCACCAACCTCGCGACCGTCGACCCCGACAACCTGGTCGCCGAGGGCAACGAGTTCGACAACGACTCACAGCTGGCCACCTCGGTGGTCTCGTGCACCGACCTGACCAGCTGCACCGATGAGAACGCGTACCAGGAGCTGACGATCCACAAGACGCAGGTGACACCGGACAACCCGGTCGCTCGCAACGGGATCGTTACCTATGACCTGGAGGTCGCCAACCTGGGCAGCGACCCAGTCCATGGCGTGGTCGTTACCGACCGGCTGCCGGCCGGCTTCCGGTTCATCAACGCCGCCGACACGGCACCCGGCGACACCAGCGCGTTCACCTGCGCGGGTCCGGACGCGTCGTCCGTGGTCACCTGCTCGGGCGGCTCGCTCAGCGGGACCGTCACGGTCATCCCGGGACCGGCGCCCACCACCCGTCATATCCGCATCCGGATGTTTGCGCCGGACACGCCGGGCACGTACACCAACCTCGCCTTCGTGGATCCCGCGAACGCGATCCCGGAGGGCAACGAGTTCAACAATCAGTCATCCATCGACACCGTGGTCGTGGACGGCGGCAACGGCCCGTACATCGATCTGACGGCCACGAAGGTCCAGATCACCCCGGATCCCGCCACGGACGGCGGCAAGGTTGCCCCGGGTGGCCAGCTGGCCTACCGGATCACGGTGACCAATGCAGCGACCGGTCCTGACGCTGGCACCGCGTTCTTCGTCCGCGTCCAGGACGTCCTGCCGCTCCATACGGCCTTCTTCGACGCTTTCGACACGGGCTTCGGCTCGCCGGGGGCGTTCACCTGCTCGGAGGCGCTGGGCGTCGTCGAGTGCACCGGTGGGACCCTCCCGCCGGGTGGCTCGCGCGACATCATCGTCGCGCTCACGGCACCGACGGACATCACCCAGTTCGCGTCCGATCTGAGCGACATCCAGGTCGAGGTCCAGAACGAGGTCTTCGTCGATCCTGACAACGCGATCCCCGAGGGCAGCGAGACCAACAACTTCGCCGAGGTCGGCACCACCGTCCGCTCGAAGATCAACCTGACCCTCGAGAAGGAGGGTCCCAGCACCGCCAACCAGAACCAGACCGCCGACTACGTGATCACGGTTTCCAACGACGCCGACTATGGCGGCGGGGCGATCGCGTTCAACACCAAGGTCGTGGACTATCTGCCGGTCGGGTTGATCCCGCTCTCGGTCAAGGCCGACCAGAGCAACATGGGCTGCCAGATCGAGGAGAACCCGGTCAACCTGGTCACGTGCGTCGGCGACATCGAGCCCGGCCAGCCGGTCGTGATCACGGTCCACGTGTTCATCACCGCCGACGGCGGTCCGTTGGACAACGAGGCGTGTGTCGACCCCGACGACCAGATCCAGGAGACGAACGAGCTCGACAACTGCCGGGTCAAGACGACCGAGGTCGAGCCCCCGGCGGCCCCGAACCTCAACATCAACAAGAGCGCGAGCAAGTCGACGGTCACCGCCGGTGAGACGTTCGACTACACGGTGACCGCGTCGAACGTCGGCAACGCCACGGCAAGCGGTGCGATCATGGTCGAGGACACGCTCCCGACCGAGGTGACGTACCAGAACGCGACGGCCACCAACGGCTTCACGTGCTCGGAGTCGTCCGGCACCGTGACCTGCTCGGGTTCCGACCTCGCGGCCGGCGCCTCGACGGTGGTCACGATCGAGGTCACGGTGAACGACGGTGTGACATCCTCGTTCACCAACACGGCGTCGGTGAGCGGTGCCGGCCAGAGCAAGTCGGCATCGGTCACGACCAACGTCGGCGGCGCTTCGATCGACCTGGTGCTGAGCGACATCACCGACACGCCGGATCCCGCGAACGTCGGCCAGAACGTGAGCTACACGTTTGAGGTCACGAACTCGGGGACGAACGCGAGCGGCGCCTTTGACATCACGGCCGCCATGGATGACATGACGGGGCTGACGTTCATCGGTGCCAGCGCCTCCCAGGGCTTCACCTGCGGCGCCATCGTGGTCGACACGGTGACCTGCTCCGGTGCCGGGCTCCCGTCCGGGCAGACGACCGAGGTCAAGGTCACCTTCCAGGTTACGGCCGGCTCGCCGTCAACGCACACGCTCACCGTGAACGCCGACTCGGGCGACGCTGTCGCCGAGGCCAGCGAGGCCAACAACCAGCAGACGGAGCTCACGTCGATCGCCGGGTCCCTGTGCACAGGCTGCATCGACCTGGTGATCGGCGGGATCCTCGATACGCCGGATCCGGTCGCCGACGGCCAGACGCTGACGTTCATCGTGACCGCCAGCAACGCGGGCGACATACCGACCACCGGGTACGGACCTGTGGACGTGCACTTCGACCTCCCGATCGGCGTCGACTACGTGTCGGCGACCGCCAACGCCGGGTTCATGTGCACCTACTCGGATCCGAGCGGGGGCATGGGGTTGGGCGATTACGTCGATTGCACTGGTGACCTCGCCGCCGGCCAGGGCGTCGTGGCGACGATCACCACCACGGCGAATGACACCGAGCGTGACACGTACTCGGGTCTCGAGACCCTCTACAGCTTCGCCTACGTGGATCCGGATGACCTGTTCCCCGAGGGCGTGTCCCCGGGTGACGAGTTCACGAATGCGAACAATGGGTTCGTGATCGAACAGACGTCGTTCCCGAACTAGGTGCTGATCAGGGCGGGCGGCGCCGCCGGCGCCACCCGCTCGCCCAGCCCTCGAGCGAGCTGCGAAGGAAGAACGATGGCTGATCAACGGGATCGACATGATCGACCACGACGGCAGCGACTGGTGGTCGTTGCTGCCCTGGTGACGCTCCTGGCCGGCGCGGCATGGAGCCCCGTGAACCCGGGCACGGTGCCCTCCTCGGACGCCGCGACCGGTTGCCGGATCTACGTCGCGGCCGGCGACGACATCCCGGCCGGGCACGACCTCAACGACGACTCGGCGCGCTACCCGGAGCAGCTGTTGGAGGATCACCTCCACGACCCGGGGTGGTGCGTCTACAACCAGGGCGACAACGGCCAGACGTCCAAGAAGTTCATCGATGAAGGCGGGCTGGCCAACGCCTACAACAAGCGACCGGACCTGTTGACCATCCAGCTCGGCGAGCAGAACGATCCGATCGTCGACCTGATCAAGAAGTGCTTCGACAAGGTCAAGGACCACGACTTCTCGGGTGCGATCGGCTGCGCCTCGGCGGTGCTCGCGAACCAGAACGCGTATGACGAGCTGCGCAACAACTACACGACCATCCTCCAGATGACCCGGATCATGGCCGCCCAGCGGCCCGAGCTCGTGGTCGCCGTCGTCAACTACCCGGATCCGTATCCGCAGGTCAACGCCACGCTGACCGGCAAGATCATCCAGATGTGCGTGGGCGTGATCGACGCCCTGCAGAGCTGCCTGCAGCGCTGGCTCCAGCTGCCGGTCGCGCTCAAGTTGATCGACCAGGCGATCCAGAAGCTCAACCAAACGCTCAAGGATGCGATGGCGCCCTTCCAGCAGGGGCCCAACGGTCACCGCTGGGTGTACGTCGATGTGTACCCGAAGTTCAAGGGCCACGAGATGAAGATGGATGTGACCCTCAAGCTCGATACGGTCTGCCACCTGTGTGGGACGGAGGCTGAGTACATCGATAACCATTCGGGCGAACAGAACCTCGGGTCCAGCGACCCGTGGTGGATCGAGGGTGACACCGGCCGCAAGTTCCCGGACTACCTGTTGATCCCCGGGCCACTCATCAACCCGCCCGTGATCATCCAGCAGGTCTCGCAGACCACGGAGGGCATGGGTCAGTGGGTCGACAAGGACGGTCAGCAGTGCATCGCGGACGCCATCTGGGACGCCGACACGATCGATCCGGGGACGACGCCGCTGAAGTGGCTGCTCGGCTATGGAGAGCCGGCCAGCACGAGCGTGTGCCAATGAATGGCTCCGCACACGAAACGCCAAGGGGTGTGACGATGCTTCGTCGGACGACCGCTCTCGCCGCCGCGCTCCTGGCGGCATTCATCGCGACCGCCCCCGTGTCGGCCGCACCCCCGTACACGGGCGGGATCGATCTCATCGATGCTCCGCAGTCGGGCACGACGATGTTGGTCGACGCCTGGGTGTCCAGCCAGGCCCCGGTCGTGGCTTACGAGTACTCGATCCAGAACGAGTGCAAGTTCCCGCATCGGAGCGGCAGCTCGACCCAGCGCGATGACATCGTGTACTGGACGTACGAGCTCGATGGGCTCCCTCACGCCGTGTTGTCGGTCAACCTGCAGACGGTGCCAGCCGGATCCTCGTGCAAGGTCTTCCTGGCACACGGCAACGTCGCGGTGAAGGGGACGGCGGTCAGGTACACAGTGCAATAGGTCCGGTGCCCGCCGCGCCTTCGCCGCGCGGCGGGTTGCTTCGTCGCCATGGCTTCGCGATCCGCCGTATCGTGCCGCCATGCCCGCCGACGTCGTCCGGTCCGTGCCGCCGCCGCCCATGCCGGGGTTCGAGCCGCTGGCGGTCTGGCTCGAGCCGGAGTGGGAGGAGGGTCAGGTCGGCGCCTGGGTCCCGGTCCTGCCCGGTGCGTTCGCCCACGCCACGACGCCTGAGCGAGCGCTGACCGCGGCCCTCAGCACGACGGGCCGGGTTCGCGAATGGCTGGAGGGCCACGGGGAGACGGTCAGGATGGCCCCGATCTGGCGCCCAGAGGTCGCCGGCGTGATCCCCTGTGGCCGGGACGGCACACACCGGGTCCAGGCCACGCTGCCGACCGATGAGCGGGCGGTCACGGACAAGGACGTGGCGGCCACGACCCAGCGTTTGGGCTGGGCCCACGGCGACCTGCTGGCGCTGCTGGCGCGCCTCGACGAGTTCGAGGGTGCGAGCGGCGCGTTGCCAACGGACCAGGAACGAGGTGAGCGCACGGTGGGCGAGGTCGTGCGCCACCTCGCCACCGCACAGGCGTGGCTCGTAGGGAGGCTGCCGGGTGCCGGCGGCCTTCCCGGCTCGCTCGAGGAACCCGACGAGCGGGCGCTGCACGGGGCGACCTCGGCCTGGGTCGCCGAGCGGTTGAGGATGCTGGCTGCCAACGACGACGGCTCCGTCACGACCGATCGGTACGGCGAGCGCTGGACCCTGGCCAAGGTGGTCCGGCGTCTCCAGGCGCATGCGCTCGACCACCTGTGGGAGCTCGAAACGCGGCTGATGCGTGCCGACCGCACGATCGAGCGCCTGGATCTCGTGCTCGATCGCCGGGTCTCGGTGGCAAGCGAGCTCCGCGGCCTGCTGCGAGCCGTGGGCTGGGACGTCCGGGCATCCCAGACGGACCTCATGGCCGACGGGATTCGCGCGGACGACCGAGGTCGCGACCGCGTGGGACGGAGAGCGCCTCGTCGCCACCGGTCGATCGATGGGCGACGGGCGGACACAATGCGCTGATCACCACGGTGCTCGTCCACCCGCGCTATCAACGACTTGGGTATCGGGCAGCGGATCATGCGCCGCCTGATCGAAAACCGGCCCGGCGTCAAGTTCATGCTCGAGGCGGCGCCGGGCATGGAGGCATGGTACGAATCGATGGGCTTCCTGCCGGATCGCCACGCGATGTTCCTGCCGCGGCGGCGCTCCTGAGCGCGGGCGTACCGAGCACCCGAGCAGCAGAACACCTGTTCGATTTCACCATCGATCGGCTAGACTGCACGACGTGCCCCAGGATCGAATCAGCGTTCGCGGCGCACGCGAGCACAACCTCAAGAACGTCGACGTCGCGTTCCCGCGCGACCGCCTTGTCGTGATCACGGGCCTGTCCGGCAGCGGCAAGAGCAGCCTTGCCTTCGACACCATCTACGCCGAGGGCCAGCGCCGCTACGTCGAGAGCCTGTCCGCGTACGCGCGCCAGTTCCTCGGCCAGATGGACAAGCCCGACGTGGACCAGATCGACGGGCTGTCACCGGCCATCTCGATCGATCAGAAGGGAGCCTCGAAGAACCCCCGGTCGACGGTCGGCACGGTGACCGAGATCTACGACTATCTGCGGCTGCTGTTCGCCCGCATCGGCCGGCCTCACTGTCCCGCCTGCGGGCGCGAGATCGAGCGCCAGGCGGTCAGCCAGATCGTGGACCAGGTGCTCGCAATGCCCGAGGGCAGCCGACTCCTGATCCTGGGTCCGCTGGTCAAGGACCGCAAGACCGAGGGCGACCGCGTGTTCGAGGGCGCCCGCAAGCAGGGGTTTGTGCGCGTCCGCGTCGACGGGATCCAGCACGACCTGTCGGAGACCGTGAGGCTGGACAAGTACAAGCGCCACACGATCGAGGTCATCGTCGACCAATTCGTGGTGCGTCGCGCCGAGGCTCCGGAGGACTGGCAGCGCGACGCGCTCGGCCGGCCGATCGACCCCGGTACCGGCAAGGCGGTTGCGGATCCCGACGCGTCGAGGCTTGCCGACTCGATCGAGACGGCACTTCGCCTGGGCGAGGGCGTGATGGTCGTTGCCCCCGCGCCGCGGGAGGGAGAGCCCCCGGCCTTCGAGGAGCGCCGATTCAGCGAGCGCTACAGCTGCCCGTACGACGGGACCACGATCGACGAGCTTGAGCCGCGGTCCTTCTCGTTCAACTCGCCGCACGGTGCGTGTCCCACCTGCACCGGTCTCGGCACACAGCTGGTGATCGACGCCGACCTGGTGATCCCGGATCGGACCAAGTCCATCCGCGCCGGGGCGCTGGCCCCGTGGAACCGCATGCCGGCCGAGATCTCATGGCGGATGAAGATCACCGATGCGGTGTTCTCGTCCCACGGTTGGAGCATCGACGTGCCCGTCTCGGATCTCCCGGCGGAGGCGGTCGACTACCTGCTCCACGCACCGCGCGACGAGAAGGTCGTCGTCCGGTACCGCCACGAGCGTGGCGAGAACAGCTACGTGGCGACGTTCGAGGGTGTCGTGACGAACCTCGAGCGCCGGTTCAGGGAGACCGACTCCGAGTACGTCCGGACCGAGCTCGAGAAGTTCATGATCCAGAAGCCGTGCCCGACCTGCGGGGGCCGCCGGTTACGCCCCGAGGTGCTGGCGGTCACCGTCGACGGGCGGAGCATCTGGGACGTGGCCACGATGTCGGTCACCGATTCGCTCGACTGGGCGTCCGGTCTCGCCGAGCGCGTGACCGAGCGGGAGCGGACGATCGCGCACCAGGTGCTCAAGGAGATCGTGGCACGGCTCGGGTTCCTGGTCGACGTCGGGCTCGACTACCTCACCGTGGATCGGGCAAGCGTGACGCTGTCGGGCGGGGAGGCGCAGCGGATCCGGCTTGCGACGCAGATCGGCACCACCCTCATGGGCGTCCTGTACATCCTCGACGAGCCGTCGATCGGGCTCCATCAGCGCGACAACGCGAAGCTCATCGCCACCCTCACGCGGCTGCGGGACCTGGGCAACACGGTCGTCGTCGTGGAGCACGACGAGGAGACGATCCGGACGGCCGACTGGGTGATCGACATCGGTCCCGGCGCGGGCGAGCATGGTGGCGAGATCATCGCCAGCGGTTCGCTCGAGATGGTTCTGTCGGAGCCGCGCTCGATCACCGGCGCCTTCCTGCGCGGCGAGCGCCGGGTCCCCGTCCCGGCGCGCCGGCGTCGTGGCAACGGTCGCAGGCTCGTCGTCCGTGGAGCGCGTGAGCACAACCTGCAGGGGATCGACGTCCGGTTCCCGCTGGGCTCGTTCATCGCGATCACGGGCGTCTCGGGATCGGGCAAGAGCACGCTCGTGGACGAGGTCCTCTACCGGGGCCTCGCACGCGAGCTGAGCGGGTCGCGCGCCCCGGTCGGCGCGCACGATCGGATCGACGGCGTGGGGTTCATCGACAAGATCATCGAGATCGACCAGAGTCCCATCGGTCGGACGCCCCGCTCCAACCCGGCGACGTACACGGGGCTGTTCGGGCCGATCCGGGAGCTGTTCGCGGGCACGCCCGAGGCACGGCTGCGCGGCTACCAGCCCGGCCGGTTCAGCTTCAATGTCAAGGGCGGGCGGTGCGAGGCGTGCAAGGGCGACGGGATCATCAAGATCGAGATGCAGTTCCTGCCCGACGTGTACGTCCCGTGCGAGGTGTGCAATGGGCGACGCTACACGCGCGAGGCGCTCGAAGTTCACTACAAGGGGCGCTCGATCGCGGACGTGCTGGAGATGACGGTCGAGGAGGCGCTCGATGTCTTCTCCGCCGTGCCCAAGGTCCAGGCCAGGCTCCAGACCCTGTTCGACGTCGGCCTGGGCTACATCCACCTGGGCCAGCCCGCGACGACGCTCTCCGGCGGTGAGGCGCAGCGCGTCAAGCTGTCCACGGAGCTCTCGAAGCGAGCCACAGGCAAGACCCTGTACGTGCTCGACGAGCCCACGACCGGTCTCCACTTCGCCGACGTGGACAAGCTCCTGGCAGTGCTCCACCGGTTGGTCGATGCGGGCAACACCGTGCTCGTGATCGAGCACAACCTCGACGTGATCAAGACCGCGGACTGGATCATCGATCTCGGCCCCGAGGGTGGGCTCCGCGGCGGCCGGATCGTGGCCGAGGGAACACCCGAGACCGTGGCCGCGACGCCCGGATCAGCGACCGGAGAGTATCTGGGTCGTGTGTTGCGTGGCGAGCCGCTCGTGCCATTGAGCGACGTGACCTTCGCGGACGAGGCCGGGCGGCCGGGCGTCGGCGGCGGCAACGGGGAGGCGGCCCCCGCAATACCGACCGCGCGCAAGCGGGTGGCGGCGGCCAGGTCGGCCGGCGAACGATAGTCGACGGGCCGATGGCGGCGAGCGGGGCGGTGATCGGCGGACCGCGGGCTCAATGAGGCACTCGCCCGACCCGCCGTCGGTGGCCGGGCAGATTACGATGAGCGCATGCCCGAGATCGACTACGCATTCCTCGCGGACGCCGCCGAGACGCAGCCTGGCCAGAAGTTCCACGTGCTGGGCGGGGGGATCACCCGGATTGGCGGGCGCACGTTCCCGCTTCGCCACCCGCACATCGCGCTTGTGGTCGGGCTCCTGGTCACGTCGCCCGAGACGGATCGCGAGCATGAGCTTCGGATCGTCCTGCTCGATCCGGACGGGCACGAGGTGACCGGCGCCATGGGCAGCCTGGTTGCGCGTGGCCACCCCGACGGCCGCGACGCGATCCTCACCTTCAGCATCGACCTCTGGAACCTGACGTTCCCGACGCCGGGCGACTACTCCTTCCGGATCCTCGTCAACGGCTCGGAGCGCAAGCGCCTGGGCCTGGTGCTGGTGCGCCCGACCGACAGCGGCGTCGGTGCGGCACCCGTATCGGAGCCGTGACCGGCGCCCCGTCCAGCCGCCAGCCGGCGCCATGGGCCCGGCACCAAGACCCCGCGATCGATGAGGCCGCGCTCGCGACGGCGCGCGACGCCGATCGCCTGCTGGCTGAGGCCCGTGAGCGTGGCGCCGAGCGCTGGGTCGCGTACCTCGAGCCGCTGCCCGATCGACTCCGGGATGACGACATGGCGGGCCTGCGCCGGACAGCGATGCGAGCGCGCGCCGCGTACGGCGCGAAGGACTCGATCCGCGACGCCCTGCCCCTCGGCGTGACCGAGCCGTTCCTCGATGCGATCGACAGGTTGCTCAAGCTGATCGCGCGTCGCGAAGCTCACCGCTGACGCCGGCTCGACCGGCGTCGGTTCACCGCGGCGCGCCGTTCAGTACAGGAACGGGAGGAGGCGCGGCGTTCGCGCTCGATAGGTGCCGTACGCGGGGTAGACAGCCATCAGCCAGACCTCCTCGCGCGCCGACTTGAGGCGGAAGAAGCCCAGCAGCACGAGTGCCCCGAGGATCGCCACGGGGGAAGCCATCAGCAGGCCGTAGCCCAGGGCGCCGATGATGATCCCGCCGTAGATTGGATGGCGGACGAGGCGGTAGGCGCCGGTCTCGACCAGCTGGGCTCCGTCGCGTGGGTAGGGGAGCGGCGTGAGCGCCGTCCGGAGCATCAGCAGCCCCCAGGCGCCCAGCACGACGCCGGCCACGAGCAGGATCGCGCCCAGCACGTCCGTCGCCGCGCGCAGGCTCCCGGACCATGCGGGTCCCATCAACCCCGCCAGCGCCACGAGCGGGAGCAGCACGAACTGGATCGCGACCCACCCCTCGCCGCGCGGTCCCAGCGAGGGCAGCGCGCTCATGTTGCGGGGGGGCCCGGCTCGAGCGTGGCGCGCCACTCGGAGGCGAGGATCGACATCCGGTGCACGTCCAGGAATCGGCCCTCCCGGAAGGCGGCATGGCGCAGCACGCCCTCGTGCACGAATCCCACCCGTTCGTACACGTGTCGGGCGCCCGGGTTGATCTGGTACACGTCGAGCCAGATCCGCTCCAACCGCAGGAAGCCAAAGCCGAAGCCCAGGATCGCTCGCAGCATGTCCGTGCCGTGGCCCTTGCCCCGGTCGTCGGCCGTTCCGATCGCGATCCCCACGGCGGCGCTGCCGTTGACCAGGTCCAGCTCCATGAGGCCGATCGAGCCGATCGGGCGCCCATCAGCCGCGAGGCAGGCGACGAAGTGGTAGCTGTCCTTCCCCTGGCTGGCGACCATCTGCTCGAACCATTGTTCCTCGAGCGGGATCGACAGCGGTGCGCGCAATCCAAGCGTCCGCGACGTCGCGTAGTCGTTGAGCCAGCTGACGAATTGGGGGATGTCGTCGCGTTCGGCGGCGCGCAGGAACACGGACCCGTGGGCGATCATCGGCTGGGTCGCTTCGCGTCGGAAGGCCATTGCGAACTCCGGAGCGGGGGCCCGGTGCGACGGGGTCGCGGGCATCGTTGGGTTGGTGAGAGTCTACGCGGCCGCCGCCTCATCGCTCAGGCCCAGCTCGTCCGGCGAGAACGCCTCGAGAAGGAACCGGGACGGTGCGTCCGGGTCGAACAGCAGCGTCAGCGACCGGCGCGCCCTGGTCCACGCGACATACGCCAGCCGCCGTTCCTCCTCCAGGGCGCGCTCAGGCTCGGCAGCGTCGCCCACGGAGCGGCGGCCGGGGAACCCGTCGGCGAGGACGATGACGTGGTCCCACTCGAGACCCTTGGTGCCATGGGCGGTGGCGAGGGTCAGCGTGGCGTCATCGGATCGCAGCTCACGCAACCGCTCACGCTGTTCGTCGACCGCGGCGCGGAGCGCGCCGATCGAGCGGTATGGCGGAGCCCAGCCGAGGAGCGCGGTCACCAGCTCTGACCGAGACGGGCGGTCGGGGTCCTCGGCTGCGCGATCTTCGGGGTCGCGACGGTCGACCGCTGGGTCCACGGCAGCCTGGTTGCTCACCGACTCGCTCGCCGGTCGCGCCCCGTCGCGCTCCGGCACCCTGTCAAGCGCCTCGACCTCGGCGCGAAGCGAGCCCAGCACGAGCAGCAGCGCGGGCCCGCGCGTCGCAGCGGCGATGACGTCGGCTCGTGCCAGCAGGCCGTCGAGGCGGTCATCCTCGATCGGTAGCGTCAGGTCGGGTGCCCTGAACGGCTCCCGACGTTCGACCGCCGCGACGATCGCAGCCAGCAGCTCCCGGTTGGTCCTCGCCAGCACGGCCCGCGTCTCGTCGCCGGCGGGCCAGGTCCGCATCGCACGGGAGATTCGAACGAGATCGTCGGCCCCTTCTGGCGCAAGCACCAGTCGTCCAGTCGCCGCCGGACCGGCCCGGATCCGCTTCGCGAACCGTTCCCTGTTGTGCTCGACCAGTCGCACCGCGCGGTCGACCACTGGCCGCGGGCACCGGTAGTTCGTCTCCAGGTCAACGCGCCGCAGCCCGGGCAAGGAGCCCGCCAGCTCAAGCACTCGCCGAACATCGGCGAGGCGCCACCCATAGATGGTCTGGTCGTCGTCACCCACCAGGAACACATCGTTTGCCGGCGCGGCCAGGAGCAGGGCGAGGTCGAGCTGGGTGCGGTCGAGGTCCTGCGCCTCGTCCACGAGCAGGTGCTCGCACCGGGCACGCCAGGTTGCCAGCGTCGCCGCGTCGTCTCGCAACAAGACCAGGGCGCGGGCGACCAGGTCGTCGAAGTCGACGCCGCCCGTATCGGCGACGGCGCGCTCGTAGGCGATGAAGGCACGCGCGACCGGTCCCGGCTCCGGATCTCTGCCCACGTCGTCGGCGGTCACCCGGAGATCCAGCTTCAGCCTCGAGATTGCCAGGTCGAGCCGACCTCGGTCCGCGGTCGTGCTGTGCGGAAACAGGTCGCGCAGAACCTGGTCGCGATCGACCAGCGGGTGGACGGCGATGCCCGCCTCGGCCAGGACCTCCCGTCCCAGGGCATGGAACGTACGAACCCGAGCGCGCCCGTTCCCGAGAGGAGCCAGCGCGGCGTCGAGCCGAACGGTCAGCTCCTCGGCCGCTCGCTTGTTGAACGCCACCACGGTGATCGCCGCCGGGTCCGCACCCTGGTCCGCCATCCACGAGACGCGCGCGACGAGCGTCGTGGTCTTCCCCGAACCAGCCGGGGCGACGCACAGCACGGGACCGGGCGCGGCCGTGGCCGCGGAGCGCTGGTCGGGAGCAAGCCGACCGAGCCGGTCCGCCACGGATGGGTGCGGGTGCGCGACCATGGCCAAAGGTTGGCGGGCGTTGCTCACCCCGGACTCATCTGGACCGTGCTCTGCCGCGCCTCACCGCGTCCAGTCACGGCCGCCTGTTGCCCGCGCACCGGTACCGAAGTGGGGCGCACCGGCGCACCACACGGGACGTCGGGCCTATGCCGCCACGACGCCCGACCGGCGAGGCTGACCACGGGCGACTCCAGTCGTCGCGGTCACGGGGCAGGAGGTCGGGACATGGCATCCCTCAGGATCCGGGGCGCGATCGCGCTTGCAGCCGTGCTGTCGCTCGCGCTGTCCACCGCCGCTGCCGCCGACACGATCACGGCCGACGGCGACACCGTGACAACCGGGGCCCAGACGACGGTGCACCTGGGCGTCGTGGAGGTGGGTCAGACACGCGACGTCGACGTCGACTTCGTGCTTGCCTGCAGGAACAGCAGCCACGTGGCGGCGGGGACCACCGTGGGGGTCGAGCTGTCCGGGCTCATCGTGCCCGGTGACGGATCGGTTGACGTCTCGCCGGGGTCGATCGATGTTCCAGCGACCTGGCCGGCATCGGGCGAGGCGTGCCCCACCGATGCGACGGTCACCTCGGCCACGCCTGCGCATGTCGCGGTCACCGCCCCGTCGACCACCGGCACCAACCTCGAGTTCGATGTCTTCTTTGCGCCTGTTCCCGATACCGGAGCGGTCACCAACTTCACAGCGATCTCGATCAAGATGGACGTGGTCGAGTCCGGGCCGACCGATGCCACTCCGCCCGTTCTCCACGATGTGCCCGACTCGATGGCGGTGACGACGTCCGATGACAGCGCGATCGTCACCTGGCCGCTGCCCACGGCGACCGACGACACCGACGCTGACCCGAACGTGGCGTGCGCGCCCGACAGCGGCTCGACCTTCGCGCTCGGTACCACGGCCGTGACCTGCACCGCGATCGACGCGTCCGGGAACCAGGCGTCGGCCGAGTTCGACGTGACAGTCGTGCACGTGCCGCGGCTCGACGGACGGTGGGGCCGGCCGCTTGACGATGCGCTGCCCGCCCTCGTGGGTCGCGCCGGCCGAACGGTGCCCCTCAGGCTGGACGTGACCGCGGATGGCGTCGAGCAGGGACCGGTGGCGATCGATCCCCCGACCCTGACGATCAGCGCTCTCGCCGCATGCACGACCGACGCCGCGGCCCGTTCCGCACGGAGCGCGGGCACATTCGCGTGGGGGAGCGGGACATGGCAGCTGAACCTCCAGACCGGTGACCTGGGCCACGGCTGCTGGCGGCTGGATGCGCGTGTCGGCGGAACGACGTTCGCGACCGCGGTCATCCGGCTCGAGGGCGGTGGGGTCGCTGTGGCGGCGCACAGGCGCTGAAGCGGACCGGCACTGACGCGAATCGGAGCTGGACGACCTCTCGCCCAGGGTTGGGCGCCAAGCCAGCACATGGTCCGGCGCCCCGCGTGGCGGGAACCTGCCGCACAATCGACAGGTGACCCCGGAGCTCAAGGCCACCCTCGCAAACCTGCCCGACCGCCCGGGCGTGTACCTGATGAAGGACGCCCGCGGCACGGTCCTGTACGTGGGGAAGGCGCAGAGCCTCCGCCATCGCGTGCGCAGCTACTGGCAACGCCAGGCGGCGTCGCGCGGACCGGGTGACGTCCACCGGATCCGTCAGGCGATCGACCGGGTGGTCGACCTGGAGGTCACCGAGGTCGACTCTGTCTCGGAGGCGCTGCTCCTCGAGGCGAACCTCATCAAGCGCTACAAGCCGCGCTTCAACGTCCGGCTCAAGGACGACAAGAGCTACCCGTACATCAAGATCACGCTCGCCGACGACTTCCCGCGGGTCGAGCGCACGCGCAAGCTGCCGAGCGACGGCAGCCGCTACTTCGGGCCGTATGCGTCGGCGAGCTCGGTGGACGAGGCGATGAACCTGGTCCGGCGCCTGTTCCCGTTCCGGACCTGCACCATCGACATTCGGGACGGGGAGCGGGCGCTGGCTCGACCCTGTCTCCTCTACCACATCAAGCGCTGCCAGGGGCCGTGCGTGGAGGCGATCGGGAAGGACGCCTACCGCCGTGACATCGAGCAGGTCGAGCTGTTCCTCGAGGGAAACGCGGACGCGCTGGTGGACGGTCTGCGGCACGAGATGAGGTTCGCATCCGAGGGGCAGCAGTACGAGAAGGCCGCGGTCATGCGCGACAAGATCCGCGCGATCGAGCGGACGATGGAGAGCCAGAAGATGGCCGCGTTCGCCAGGACCGAGCTCGACCTGGTCGCGCTCGCGCGCAAGGACGATCAGGCGGCGGTCCAGCTGTTCGTCGTGCGCAACGGCAAGATGCTGGGGCGCGACGTGTTCTTCCTCGATGCCCCTCGCGACGTCGCCGATGAGGAGGTGCTGCGCAGCTTCCTCGAGCAGTACTACGCCCGGGCAACCTCCATTCCGCGCGAGGTGCTCGTCCCCCGGTCCCTGACCGACACCGGCCAGCTCGAGGCGTTCCTGACCGGGCGACGGGGCACCACCGTGCGGCTGCGGACGCCGCAGCGAGGGGAGAAGCGGGAGCTCATGGACCTTGCCGCCCGGAATGCCTCGGAGGCGCTGGCGCGCGAGGCGGCTCGCTGGCTGGCCGATGAAGGGCGGACGCTCGGCGCCCTCGAGGAGCTGGCGGAGGCGCTCGATCTACCGGGACCGCCGATGCGCATCGAGTGCTACGACATCAGCAACTTCCAGGGCAGCGAGTCCGTGGGCAGCATGGTCGTGTTCGAGGAGGGACGGCCGAGGACTGGTGAGTACCGCCGCTTCCGGATCCGCTCGGTCAAGGGTGCCAACGACTTCGCCAGCCACCAGGAGGTCCTGCGCCGCCGATTCCGGCGGGCGTCCGCCGGTGAGGAGGGCCACGAGGAGGAGCGACGCTGGGCGATGCCCGACCTCGTGATCGTGGATGGTGGGCGTGGCCAGGTGAGCGCGGCCCGGGAGGTGCTCGAGGAGCTGGGTCTCACCGACCTGCCGCTCGCCGGGCTGGCCAAGGAGCGCGAGGAGCTGATCCTTCCGGCACGCCCGGATCCCGTCCTGCTGCCGGTGACGTCACCTGCCCTGTACCTGGTCCAGCGGCTTCGGGACGAGGCCCACCGGTTCGCGATCACCTACCACCGAAACCTGCGGGCCAAGCGGCAAACGCGCTCCGCGTTCGATGACCTCCCGGGTGTCGGTCCCAAGCGCCGCCGCGAGCTGCTCAAGGTGTTCGGCTCGGCCAAGCGCGTCCGCGACGCTCCGGTGGAGCAGATCGCGGCCGTGCCGGGGATCAGCCGGGCGCTCGCCGAGCGCATCAAGGCCCACCTCGAGGACTGATCCCGGAGGTGCTCGCCGCGCGGCGAGGAGGGTGCATCAGGACGGTTGGCACTCGTACCGGCGACGCGGAACCCCTGCTGCCTGTATCATCCCGCCCCGATGCGACGCGCCGGACCGATCCTGATTCTTGTCATCGGCGTGCTTGCGCTCCTGGTGGACTTTGTGAGGGTTCCCCTGCCCTCGGTGGGCGGTCAGGACGCGGGCACGACGCACTATCTCGAGACGAAGCTGGGCCTTGATCTCCAGGGCGGACTGCGGATCGAGTACCAGGTGCTGCCCGCCGGCGACAAGACACCGTCCCACGACGACCTCAACGTCCTGCGCCAGGTCATCATCAACCGCATCGACAAGTCGGGCGTCGCCGAGCCCCAGGTGGTCATCCAGGGCGACGACCGCATCATCGTCGAGATGCCCGGCGTCCAGAACGCGGACCAGATCCGTCAGCTGGTGGGTACCACGGGTCGCCTGGACTTCGTGCCGCTGGGCCAGACTCCAGCCCAGCAGGATCAGCAGCTGCCTGACTCAACGATCAACACGCCGTGCAGTGACACGGTGACCGTCAACTGCGTCCTGTTCTCGGGCGACCAGATCGCAGCGGCGTCGATCGGGAACGACCAGGCCGGCCTGCGAACGGTCGACTTCGTCCTCAAGGACGAGGGCAAGTCGCTGTTCGCGAACTACACCGCCGACCATGTCGGCGATTACTTCGCGGTCGTGCTGGACGGCAAGGTGATCACGGCCCCGGTCATCCAGAGCTCCATCCCCGGAGGCCAGGTCCAGATCAGCCAGAACGGGATCGGCGGCTACCCCCTGGCGGACGCCCAGAACCTGGTCACGATCCTCCAGTTCGGCCAGCTGCCGTACCCGATCCAGGAGCTGGCGAACACCACGGTCAGCCCGACCCTGGGCGAGGCCTTCCTGCACCAGAGCCTGCTGGCCGGCATGATCGCGATCCTGCTGGTCATCTTCTTCATGACCGTCCACTACCGGCTGCCGGGTGTCATCGCGAGCGGCGCACTGATCTACTACGCGCTCGTGGTCTATGCGCTGTTCCGGTTGATCCCGGTGACCATGACCCTGGCCGGCATCGCGGGCTTCGTGCTCTCGGTGGGTATGGCGGTCGACGCCAACATCCTGATCTTCGAGCGGACCAAGGAGGAGCTCCGGGTGGGCAAGAGCCTGCCGGCTGCGATCGAGGCAGGGTTCAACCGGGCCTGGAACTCGATCCTTGACTCCAACGTGTCCAGCCTGATCACCGCCACGATCCTGTTCCTGTTTGGAACCTCGACGATCCGCGGTTTCGGGCTCGTGCTGATCATCGGCGTGCTCGTCTCGATGTTCACCGCGATCACCGTGACCCGCACCGTCATGCGCATCGTGGTTGCCCAGCCGTGGGCCCGGCGCGCGGGCCTGTACGGCGTGACCGAGGAGGAGTTCCTTGCCCGGCCTGTGACCGGACGTCGGATGCGTGGACAGGCGGGCGGCCGTGCTTGACATCATCAGCAAGCGACGCTGGTTCTTCACGCTGTCGCTCGCGGTCACCATCCCGGGCCTGATCTTCATCCTGTTGGGCCCCATGACCGGCGGGAAGGTCGGGCTTCAGTTCGCGATCGACTTCACCGGCGGCACGGTGTGGACCATCAAGTTCGAGGACAGCAACGTCACGCCGCAGCAGGTGGTCGACGTGTTCGCCGCCAAGGGGATCGAGGCAAACGTCACGCAGACGGGCGATGGCTTCATGGACATCCGGACCAAGGAAGCCGCCCTCGCCGCTCCGGCCCCGACCCCGACGCCGCTCCCGACGACGCAGCCATCCGCGTCATCGTCCCCGGGCGCCTCGGCGTCACCCGCCGGCGCCTCGGCGTCACCCGAAACGTCCCCCGGCCCGTCGGCATCACCGGCCGCATCGGCATCACCGGCCGCATCGGGCTCTCCGGCACCGTCCGCGTCGACCTCGGCGGCGCCATCCTCCTCCGCCTCGGCATCGCCGGGCGCGTCCGGCGCAGCCGGCGCCGCCAGCCCGTCGCCGTCGGGCACGACCAGCGGCATCCTGCCGTCGACGGGCAAGCTCGGTGAGATCCGGATCGCGCTCGAGGACGCGCTCGGCCCCATCAGCGAGC
Organism: uncultured Chloroflexia bacterium; assembly: GCA_963734935.1. Classification (GTDB taxonomy): domain Bacteria; phylum Chloroflexota; class Limnocylindria; order Limnocylindrales; family CSP1-4; genus CAIXZV01. The sequence continues at coordinate 577,863 of CAVTIO010000005.1, forward strand.
AGCGCTCGCTGTCCGCCGTCGGCGCCGTGGTCTCGAGTGACCTCATCACCCAGGCCCTGGTGCTCATCCTGATCGGCTCCGTCGGGATCCTGTCGTGGATCACCTACCGGTTCCGCGACTTCAAGATGGGTGTCACCGCCCTCATCGCCCTGCTCCACGACGTGCTCGTGGTGGTTGGCATCTTCGCGATCCTGGGCACGTTCGCCGGGCTCCAGATCGACAGCCTGTTCGTCACGGCGATGCTGACCGTCATCGGCTTCTCGGTGCACGACACGATCGTGGTGTACGACCGCATCCGTGAGAACCGCGCGCGTCACCTGGGCGAGCCATTCGAGCAGGTCGTCAACTACTCGATCCTCCAGACGCTCGGCCGGTCGATCACGACCAGCCTGACCGTGGTGATCACGCTGCTGTCGCTGCTGCTGTTCGCAGGAGAGGCGATCGGGACGTTCGTCCTCGCGCTCCTGCTCGGGATCGTCTCGGGGACCTACTCCTCGATCTTCAACGCGAGCCCGCTGCTGGTCGTGTGGCACCAGTGGGAGGACCGCCGTCGTGCGGCGGCGGTCGGTGAGCCGTCCCGCGGCCGCCGCGCCATCACGTGATTGGGAGGCCGATCGGCCACGAAGAACCCGACCGTGGAAGGCTTCGATAAGCGCGCCGTGGCATGCTGGCCCTGATGGTCGAGCCGCGTCACGACTGGGTGTTTCCCGAGCCGCTCCGCCTGTCACCAGAGCTGCGAGCCGCTGCCAGCAGCCTTGGCCTGGGCCCGGTCGCGGCGACCGTGCTCGCTCGACGTGGCGTCGATGACGTGGCGTCGATGACGGCGTTCTTCGCGCCCCCTCGCGCCGCGCTGCATGACCCCCGGCGCCTCCCGGACGCGACGATCCTGGTGGACCGCATCGCGCTCGCCCGTGACCGGGCGGAGCGGGTGATGGTGTTCGGTGATTTCGACGCGGACGGGCTGACCGGGTTGGCGCAGCTGGTCCTGGCGCTGACCATGCTCGGCGTCGACGCGGTGCCGTACGTGCCGTCGCGTCTCGACGAGGGTCATGGCCTGTCGATGGCCGCGGTCGAGCGATCGGTTCGCGAGGGAATCTCGCTGATCGTCACCGTGGACACTGGGTCGACCAGCGTTGGTGAGGTTGCCGCCGCCGCCGAGCGCGGGATCGATGTCGTGGTCACCGACCACCATCATGTCCCGGACGATCGACCGGCGGCCGTGGCGCTGGTCAACCCGCAGCGTGCCGACTCCACCTACCCGGAGCGTCGCCTGACTGGCAGCGGTGTCGCGTTCACCGTGGCCCGCCTCCTCCTTCGTGAGCTGGCGGACGCGGAGGCCGAGGCGCTGGCGCTCGCCGACCTGGCTGCGATCGGGACCGTCTCCGACGTTGCACCCATCCTCGGGGAGAACCGCGCGATCGCGCGACTCGGCATCGAGCGCATGCGCACCGCTCCGCGACCGGGGATTGCCGCTCTCCTGGCCCGCGCCGGCGTCGCGAGCGAGGGTCTTGACCTCGAGACGGTCGGCTTCGTCATCGCCCCACGGCTCAACGCCGCGGGCCGGGTGGGGGAGGCGCTCGATGCCGCGCGACTGCTGCTCGCCCAGACGAGCGAGGAGGCCGCAGAGCTGGCGGTCACGCTCGAGTCAGCCAACCTGATGCGCCGCGACCTGATGCGGGCGGCCCTCGCCGAGACTCGCCAGGCGCTGGGGCTGACCCCGCCTGGCGAGGCCCCGGGACAGCTCGAGTTGCCCGAGCCCGTCGAGGAGTCAGTGGTCCACGCGGCCCCGGCCGCTGCTCCGCCCGACGTGTCGAAGGGCGACGAGGCCCCGGTGTCGACCGGACTCGCCGAGGTCCGCGTCGTCCACGCGCAGGCCGATCCGCATGCGCCGGCGATGCTTGCCTGGGGCGATCTCCCGGTCGGGATCATCGGGCTCATTGCCGGGCGAGTCGCCGACGAGACCGGACGCCCGGCCGTGATCGGCAGCGATCTGGGCGACGTGATTCGTGCCTCATGCCGCGGCGACGGACGCCTCGACCTCGCCGTCGCGCTCGACGCGTGCTCGGACCTGTTGATCCGCCATGGTGGCCACGGTGGTGCCGCCGGCTTCGAGATCCCGCGCGCCCGCTGGGACGCGTTCGCGGAGCGGTTCCTTCGACTGGCGGCCGAGACTGCACCCCCAGCCGAGCGGGCGACGCTGCCAGTGGACCTGGCGCTGCCGGCGTCCATGGTCAGCTACGATCTGCTCCGGGAGCTCGGCCGGCTGGGACCATTCGGGACGGGCAACCCCGAGCCCCTGGTCGCCGTGCTGGGCCTGACGGTGCACCGCGTGCGGGCGGCCAACGGGGGTCATACGCAGCTCGTCCTCCGCCGCGAGCGAGACGTGCTCGACGGGATCGCATTCGGCTGGGCTGACCTGGCCGACCAGGTGTCCGAAGGAGATCGGGTGGACGTGGTGGCGCGGCTCACGAGCCGGGCATTCGGGGGTCTCGAGACGATGCAGCTCGAGGTCCGGGACGTCTCGGCATCGGGTGCGCACCCTCGCGCCGCAGAGGTTCTCGCGCGGGCCCGGGAGCGCTCGTCCGGAATCGTCGGTCCCGAGCTGGCCGTGGCGGCCCCCGGGGCCGGAGCATGAGCGGGTCGCGACGCGGCGGTCGCCCGGCGCCCCGGCGGTCCTCCTCGCGCAGACCGTCGTTCTCGACGCTGGCGGACGGGTTCCCGACCGCGGCAATCCTGTCCGCCATCGGTCTGCTGCTCGTGGCGGTCGTCACGCTCGGGGTCACCAATGGCGATCTGCCGTTCGTGTCCAGCAACAGCGCCGGGGGCGGTCCCGGTGCCAGCGACGACCCGAACGTCCAGAAGACGCCAACGCCGTCGAACGTGGTCATCGTGGCCACACCGGAACCGGGCACGCAGCTGCCGGGCACGCTGGTGTACGCGAAGGACGGCAACATCTGGATCCAGGACGCGGGCTCAGCCACGCAGCTGACCACCGGCGGCAAGGACTCGATGCCGACATTCTCCCCGGACGGTACGTCCATCTACTTCGTCCGGACACGCCGCGTCGACGGCCGCTGGCCCATGGACGGCACCGTGAAGGACTACCGGTTGGACGTGCCGAGACTGATGGAGGTCCCGGCCGGAGGCGGCAGCCCGACGGCCGTGCTCGACGGCATCGTCAAGGGCTCCGGAAACCTCAAGTGGAATGGCTTCATCCGAGAGCCGGCCATCTCGCCAGACGGGCGGTACGTGGCCATTGCCACCGATCTCCCGGACCCGACCCACAGCGATGTCGTGATCAAGCTCTACGACCTCAAGACGAACAAGATCAAGGACCTCGGGCTTGACCAGGTGCCGCCCCTGGGCCACCAGGACCCGGTCTGGAAGCCGGACGGCAGCCGGCTGCTCTATGTGCGCAACGATCGCGATGGCGCAAAGGGTGCGTCGCGGCTGTATCTCTACAACTCCGCCAACGGCAAGACCAAGGCGGTGACCGGCCCGGGCTACCTGTACCCGTCGTGGTCGCCCGATGGACGCTACATCGCCGCGACGCGAACGAACGCGTACGGGACGGACGTCGTGATCCTCGACGCCTCCACCGGCGCGGAGGTGGCCCGGCTCACCAATGACGGGAACAGCTGGGCGCCAACGTGGTCCCCGAAGGGCGACCAGATCGTGTACCTCCACGTCGTCGGCCAGGTGATCGACCTCCGCATGATCCAGCTCGACGGAGTGGGACCCACCTGGACCACAAGCGATCCGATCAACCTCACCACCAACGCGGGCCTTGACGGCGTATCGCGGCCGGGGTGGACGATCCCCGCGGACCAGCTCCCGACACCGACGCCGTCTCCGACCGAGGCACCGGCCGTCAGCCCAGCCGGTTCCTGATGGGGACCGCCGGGACGACCACGGGCGACCGATGTCGCGCACCCGGGCTGATCGGCAGGAGAGCTGGGTGACCGCGTATCTCGACCGCCTCGGCGCCCGCATTGCCGTCACGGGCTCGGTGCTGTGCGTGGGACTCGATCCCGACCCCCGGAGCCTGCCGCCCGGCTTCCCGCCCACGCTGGCGGGCGTTGAGCGGTTCGCCTCTCTGCTGATCGAGGCGACCACGCAGCACGCGGCCGCGGTGAAGGCGAACCTCGCCTTCTACGAGGCGTTCGGATCCGAGGGCATGGCGGCCCTCGAGCGCGTCCGTGCCCGGGTCCCGGGCGATGTGCCCGTGATTGCCGACGCGAAGCGCGGAGACATCGGGTCGACGGCGGCCAGACACGCGACCGCCCTGTTCGATGCGCTTGGGGCCGACGCGGTCACTGTCAACCCATACCTGGGCGAGACAGCGATCGCCCCGCTGCTCGAGCGCACGGACCACTTTGCCTACGTGCTGTGCCGGACCTCGAACCCCGGAGCCACCGAGCTCCAGGGCCTGGTGGTGGCCGCCGACGAGGAGCGCGGTGCTCCGAGCGAGCCGTTGTGGGCGCGCGTCGCCCGGCGGGCTGCGACGTGGGGTCCCGGCGGTACCCTCGGGCTGGTGGTCGGTGCCACGGCGCCCGCGGAGCTGGCATCCGCCCGGGCGATCGCGCCCCACCTTGCGTTCCTCGTCCCGGGGGTGGGTGCCCAGGGCGGCGCGGTGGAGCCGGTGATGGCCGATGGGCCGGCGACCATGGCGCCCGCGGGGACGCAGCCTGGTGGTGGCCTTCTGGTGAACGTGTCGCGGGGCATCGCCCACGCGGCGCTGGAGACCGGTCCGGATGCCGCCGCGACGGACCCGTTGGCCCGCGTCGCCGAGGCTGCTGCAGAGTGGAGGCGCCGGCTCGCTGTGCTACGCTGACGCCCTTCGGACCGGCCCGGAGGAGGGTCGGCCCCGCACGAGGTTTGCCGACGCAAAATGCCCTTCAACATCGGACCGGGCGAGCTCATCATCGTCCTGGTCATCGCTCTGATCGTGGTTGGTCCGGGAAAGCTCCCGGATGTCGGGTCAGCCCTCGGCAAGAGCATCCGCGAGTTCCGCAAGGCGGCCGCCGACGTCAAGGAGACGACCTCGCTCGAGACGCCGTCGGATGGCTCAGCCGGGCCAACGCAGCCCGCCGTGACGACCACCGCAGCCGCAGCCGCGGCCGCCACCCCGCAGGCTCCGGCTCCAGCACCCGCCCCGGCACCGCAGGCAGCGGCGGTCCCACAGCCCGCTGCAGAGGCCAACGCCTCTGCCCCGGCCGCGGCGCCCACGGCCGCGGCAGCCCACGGCCGCGCAGCCCACCGCCGCGCAGCCCACCGCCGCGCAGCCCACCGCCGAGACCACGGCCCCTGCCCCGGACGCACAGCCGGAATCGGTGGCGACCGCCGAACCGGCCGCCGACGCTCCCAGGGCCGCGGCCGACGAGCAGCCGACCCCCACCGCGTAGGGTCTGCGTCACCGGAGGCCCCTGATGGCCGATGCCGACGCCATTCGAGACGCCGGCCTGCCCACAATTCTGACGCCCGCATCCGAACCTGGTCCGCCGGCTGAGCCCCCCGCATCGTCGGGAGCGCCATCCGATCCAGAGCCCGGCACGCCGGCTGCCGAGATGACCCTCGTCGGCCATCTCTCGGAGCTCCGCGACCGGCTCGTGCGCATCGCCATCGCCGTCGCTCTCGGAAGTGCGGTCGGCTTCTACTTCGCAACGCCGATCATCGGGATCCTGGTCGCACCGCTGCCCAGCAACCAGCTCCAGTACACGGGCCTGGGCGACGCGTTCGTGATCAACATCAAGATCGCGATCGTGGTCGGGGTGATCCTGGCCATGCCTGTGATCCTGTACCAGGTGTGGTCGTTCATAGCACCCGGGCTGACTCCGGAAGAACAGCGAACCGTCCGACCCTGGATCCCGCTCGCGCTGGCGTTCTTCGCGATCGGCGTCGGCATCGCCTACGTGATCCTGCCGTTCGCCGTCCAGTTCCTGTTCTCGTTCTCGAGCGACTACCTTCACCCGCTGATCACCGCCGGGCCGTACTTCGACTTCGTGACGATGATGTTCCTTGCGTTCGGGCTGATCATGGAGTTCCCGATCCTGTTGTTCGGTCTGTCGCGGGTCGGGATCGTGACGTCACAGCGGCTGGCCGGTGCCCGGAGGATGATCATCCTGGGGATCGCGATCTTCGCGGCCGCGATCACCCCGGGTGGCGACCTCGTGAGCCCGTTCGTGCTGGGGCTGACCATGTATGTCCTGTTCGAGGGCACCGTGCTGTTCATTCGACGCAGCGGCAAGTAGCAGGCGATGGACGAGCCTGAGCCTCGTGCTCCTGCGGATGGCCCGGGGCCGGCCGAAAGTTGGCTGGGCCTCGAGGCGCCCGATGTCGGCGTCGTCGATCCGGGTGTCGGCGGGGTGGTGGTGCTCACCGGCCTGTCCGGTGGTGGCAAGACGGCGGCTGCCAAGCTGTTCGAGGATCTCGGCTACTTCGTCGTCGACAACCTCCCCGGGGAGCTGCTGGCAGATCTGGCCGACGTCGTGTCCTCGGATCCCAGCCGATTCGCACGGACCGCGATCGTGCTGGATGTGCGAGCCGGTGACGTCCCGCTGGCGTTCGGTGCCATGCGCGGGGCGCTCGAGGGACGTGGCATTCGCCCGGTGATCTTCTTCTTCGAGGCGCGCGACGACGTGCTGATCCGTCGCTTCTCCGAGACGCGCCATCGCCACCCGCTCGCCGACGAACGCGGCATCGCGGCGTCCATCGAGCTCGAGCAGTCGATGCTCGAGTCCATCCGGACACAGGCCGACGTCGTGCTCGATACGTCCGACCTGTCGCTGCGCGAGCTGCGCGAGCGGATCTTCGCCCGGCTGGGTGATGTCCAGGGATCGGATCGGCTGTCGATCCAGCTGATCAGCTTTGGCTTCAAGTTCGGCGTCCCGCTCGAGGCGGACCTGGTCCTCGATGTTCAATTCATGCGCAACCCGCACTACGTTGAGGAGCTTCGAGCGCTCTCCGGGCTGACTCCCGAGGTGCGCGAGTACGTGCTTGGGCAGGCCATCGCCAAGCCATTCCTCGCGCAACTCCACGACCTCCTCGACCTGCTCGTTCCCGCATACGTCGAGGAGGGCAAGACGCGCCTGACCATCGCCATCGGCTGTACGGGTGGTTTCCATCGCTCGATCGTCATGTCGGAGGAGCTGGCGGGCTGGCTGCGCGAGCGTGACTTCGGCTCCGTGTCCGTGTTTCATCGCGAGCTGGAGCGGTGAACCTGCGCCGCTGGCTGACGGTCGGTATCGGCGTCAAGCGGTGGGTGCTGGTGGCATTCGTGGGGCTCCTCCTGCTGGCGCTCGGCGTGGCCCACGCGCTGCGCCAGATGAGCGCCGATCTGAACGGCGGCGATCCGCTCGGGGTTCTGGCGTCGGCACTGACGCTCCAGTTCCTGCCGTACCAGCTGCGCGGACTGATTGCCGGCGGCCTCGGCCTCGCCCTGTTCCTGCTGGGCGCCTATCGTCTGATCCGCGCGCTGGTCGACCCGTTCACGCTGTGGGGCCGCGACCAGCCGATGGTCGAGGTCATCTACCAGAAGCGCTTCCTTGCCCGTGGCCCGCGCGTCGTCGCGATCGGTGGCGGGACAGGGCTGTCGACCCTGCTCCGCGGTCTCAAGGAGCACAGCTCGAACCTGACGGCCGTGGTGACCGTGGCCGACGACGGCGGCTCATCGGGCGTGCTCCGGGCTCAGCTCGGGATCCCGGCCGTGGGCGACATCCGGAACTGCCTGGTGGCGCTTGCCGACGCTGAGCCGATGATGGGGCGATTGCTCCAGTATCGGTTCCCTGGGACGGCAACGCCGCGCGATGACGGCGGCGGCGAGGTCCGCGGGGGTGCCGACGGTGCGAGCGCGCCCGAAGGCCTCGGCGGCCATGCGCTGGGCAACCTGCTCACGGCCGCGATGATCGACCTCGAGGATGGCGACTTCGAGCAGGCGGTGCGCGAGATGAACCGGGTGCTCGCGGTGCGCGGCCGCGTGGTGCCCGCGACCGGGAGGGCGATCACGCTCCACGCGCGGCTCGCCGACGGTACCGAGGTCGTGGGACAGAGCCGGATCGCGCGCGCCGATCGCGTCGATCGGGTGTGGGTTGCCCCTGCCGACGTGCCGGCGACGGCCGACGCCGTTCGGGCGATCAAGGACGCTGAGCTGGTCGTCATCGGTCCGGGCAGTCTGTTCACGAGCCTGCTGCCGGCGCTGCTGGTACCGGGGATCCGGGAGGCGATTGCCGCAAGCGGCGCGTTGGTCGTCTACGTCAGCAACGTCGCGACCCAGGCCGGCGAGACCGAGGGGTTTGACCTGGCCGACCACATCGACGCGCTGGCCCGGCATGGAGCTGGTCACCTGCCGCACATCGTGCTGGCCAACAATCGGCTCGACGCCAGGCCGCCCCGCGGGTGGGCGGCGGCGCCCGTCGCGCTGCGCTGGCCACCGGCCGAGGCGTCGCCACCGCGCCTGGTCCTGGAAGACGTCGTTGACCCGGTCAACGCGCACCATCACGATCCGGAGCGGCTCGCGGCCGTGATCGTCGCCGCCTGGGAACGCGAGGGCGGCCATCGCCGACGCCCGAGCGACACGCGCGTGGACCGGACGGCCTGACGGACCGATGTCGGCATCCGACCGGGATCTCGTCGCGGCCGTCAGGGCCGAGCTGGCCGCCATTGATCCGTCCCGCCCATGCGACCGCCGCGCAGAGATCGCCGGGCTCGGTTCCCGCCCTGTCAGCAGGGAGCCCACCATTGCCCGGCTCGCGGTGCGTCTTGGGGCGCGTCATGCTGCCGAACCGGGTGGCCGTCGGCCGTTCGTGCTGCCGGATGAGACGCTCGACTGGGACGGCGCGGCGGAGCACTGTCGATTTGCATGGCTCCGTGGCCGCTTCCTCGCCCGTGGCTCGCTGAGCCTCGCGGGCGGGCGCGCCCACCTCGAGTTCGTGGTCCCGATCGATGATGCCCCCGAGCTGTCCCGTCGGCTGAGCGACATCGGTCTTCCCGCACCGTGGCGCGTTCGACGCCGGATGGGCGTGGTCACGTGGAAGAGCACGGAGGCCATCGTCGCGTTCCTGGGTCGCATCGGCGCCAATGCGTCGCTGCTGGAGCTCGAGGCACGGAGCGTCGCGCGCAGCCTTCGTGGCGATCTGAATCGGGTGATCAACGCGGAGTCCGCCAACCTCCAGCGCTCGGTCGCGGCCGCCGGGCGCCAGCTCGCGGCAATCGACCTGCTGGACGCCGATGGCCGCCTGGCCGAGCAGTCTCAGACGGTCCGCGCGGTGGCTGCCGCACGGCGGGAGACGCCGGAAGCGCCCCTGTCCGAGATCGCCGCTCGGCTCGACTTCCACCGCTCGGCCGTCCAGCGCGCGCTCGACCGGCTCGAGCGCCTCGCGCTGCACGACGACGAGGGTGTGGGACGGCGTGGAGCGCGACATGGGCACGACGGATGGACCCGGGCCCCCGCGCGCGCAGGGCGGACCCATCGCGGCGATCGCCACACCAACGGGGACCGGCCGTCCGGTGCCGGTCCCGGGGTGTCGACCGGCGCGTCGAAGGCGGGCCGAGCGACGCACGGTCGGGGGCCGACCGGCCGGGTGGGGGGAGAGTCGTCTCTGGCATGATCAGGCCATGCGCCCGATTGTGATTGCCGCCAACTGGAAGATGAACACCACCCCGAGCGACGCCGGGGACCTTGCTCGGACGATCGCGTCCAGGACCCGCGTCCGGGGGGTAACCCGGGTGATCTGCCCGCCATTCGTCGCCATCGCCGCGGTCCGCGACGCGGTGGCCGGCGAGGATGTCGAGGTGGGAGCGCAGAACGTTCACCACGAGCTTGCCGGCGCGTTCACCGGTGAGGTCTCGGCGCCCATGCTCGCCGGGCTCGCCACCTGGGTGATCATCGGCCACTCGGAGCGCCGAGCCTATGCAGGCGAGACCAATGAGCTCATCGGTGCGAAGCTCGATCGTGCGCTCGAGGGCGGGCTGCGCCCGATCCTGTGCGTCGGCGAACAGCTGGCTGATCGCGAGGCAGGGCGGGCGACCGCGGTCGTGGACGACCAGCTGCGCGGTGCCCTCGAAGGTCGGGATTCCGCAGCGCTCGCTGCGTGCGGGCTGGTCATCGCGTACGAGCCGGTCTGGGCAATCGGCACCGGGCGCAACGCGCGCGGCGCCGACGCCGCCGCGATGGCCGACGCGATCCGCACCAGCCTGCGCGGGGTGGGGTGGCGGAGCCTCGCCGACGACACCCCTGTGCTGTACGGCGGGAGCGTCACCTCGACGAACGTCGATGAGTTCCTGAGCGAGGCCGCGATCGACGGCGCCCTCGTCGGCGGTGCATCGCTCAAGCCTGACGAGATGGCCGGCATCGTTGCCCGGGCGGGCGTGACCGCCGCAGCCCGCGGCCTCGCCTCGTGACACCGGAGGCACGGCCGCGCCCGATTGTGCTCGTCGTGCTTGACGGGTTCGGGATCGGCCCGGATCCGTCCGTGGACGCGATCGCGGCCGCGCGCATGCCGCGTTGGCGCCGCCTGCTCGAGCGATGGCCGCACTCGGTCCTCCAGGCGTCCGAAGGGGCGGTCGGGCTGCCCGCGGGGCAGATGGGCAACTCGGAGGTGGGCCACCTCAATCTGGGTGCGGGCCGGCCCGTTCTCCAGGACCTGCCCCGGATCGATGCCGCGATCGACGATGGCAGCTTCTTCGAGCGACCGGCCCTGATCGAGGCGTGTGATCGTGCCCTCGGCACGGGTCGGCTGCACACGGTCGGACTGCTCGGCCCCGGTGGTGTCCACGCCCACGACCGCCATCTGCTGGCGCTGGTCGATCTCGCGGCACGGCGCGGCGTTCCGGCGGTCCGTGTCCACGCGCTGCTCGACGGGCGCGACACGCCGCCGAGCTCGGCGCTCGGCCGGGGGTATGTGACGGACCTGGAGCGTCGACTCGCAGCCATCCATCCGGATGCGCGGATCGCGTCGATCGGGGGGCGCTACTGGGCGATGGATCGTGACAAGCGCTGGGACCGCACAGAGCGAGGCTACGACGCGATCGTCCATGGGGCGGGGGAGCACGCGGAGAGCGCCGTCGCGGCGATCGAGGCGGCGTACGCGCGCGGCGAGACCGACGAGTTCGTGGCGCCGACCGTGATCGAGGGCGTCGACGGCACGGTGCGCGACCGGGATCCGATCGTCCACGTCAACTTCCGGGCCGACCGAGCCCGGCAGTTGACACATGCCCTGGCCGACGAGAGGTTCGACGCCTTCGACCGCACCGGACCCGACGGACAGCCGGCTCCACGCGACCTGCTGGTGGTCACCATGACCGAGTACGAGTCGGGGCTTCCGGTGCAGGTCGCGTTCGGGCCAGAGGAGGCGTACTCGCTCGCCCGGGCGTTCTCGGGCGCCGGCTGGACCCAGTTCCATGTCGCCGAGACCGAGAAGTACGCCCACGTGACGTACTTCTTCAACGGCGGACGCGAGGCCGCGTGGCCGGGCGAGGAGCGGAAGCTGGTGCCGTCGCCCAAGGTCGCGACCTACGATCTGCAGCCGGAGATGAGCGCCAGGGGCGTGACGGACGAGCTTGTGGGAGCGATCGAATCCGGCCGCTACGACTTCATCGTCGCGAACTTCGCCAACCCCGACATGGTCGGCCACACGGGCGTCTGGGGGGCAACCGTCGAGGCGCTCGAGGTGATCGACGAGTGTCTGGGCCGGGTGGCGGACGCGATCGACGATGTCGAGGCGGCAGACCTCGATGGGCCGGGCGCGGCGCTGTTCATCACTGCCGACCATGGCAACGCCGACCAGCTCAAGGACGGGGATGGCAAGCCTTTCACGGCCCATTCGCTCAACCCGGTCCCGTTTCTGGCGATGGGCCGTTCGTTGGTCGGCAGGACGTTGCGGGATGGCGTGCTGGCGGACGTCGCGCCGACGATCCTTGAGCTGGCGGGCGTGCCGAGATGGGACGAGATGACCGGCGAGTCCCGGCTCGCGGACACGTGAGGCACCGTGGCTGATCGCTGGTCTGAAGGCTCGCACGGCCGGCAATCCGGCCGGGTCTGCTACTATCCGCCAGCGTCACCCTCCTGGAGGTCACCCGACACGTGAACCCCATCCTGGCCATCGGCCAGATCATCCTCAGCATCGCCCTGATCGCCTCGATCCTGATGCAGGCCCGCGGGACGGGCCTGTCGGGGACATTCGGCGGCGATTCGGCCGTCTATCGCAGCCGTCGCGGCGTCGAGCGCCGCTTGTGGCAGTTCACGATCGTGTTGCTCGTGCTGTTCATCGTGTTCGCGCTGGTGTCGTTCGTCACCGTTGGCTGACGCCCGCACGGGGCCCAATCGACGGGCGACTCGCCCATGAGACTGAACAGCCGTGATCGCGCCGTTGTCGTCGCGCTGACCCTCGCGCTGGTCGTCCTTGGCGGCCTGCTCGCGATCCCCGCACAGAGCCCGGCGGCGACGGCCGCGCCCTCCGACGAGCCCGATCCCTCGACCCTGCCGTCGGGCCCCGTTGTCTATCGCGAAGGCGTGGTCGGCGTCGCTGAGTCGATCACCCCGGTGAGCGCGCGCTCCCGTTCCGAGCGCACCATGGTCGGCCTGATCTTCAGCGGTCTGGTCCAGCTCGGACCGGACAACACCCTGCAGGCTGACCTGGCGCAGTCGTGGCGCGTGGACGACGACGGCAAGACGTGGACGTTCCAGATCCGGGACGACGCGACCTGGCAGGACGGGGAGCCCGTGACCGCCGCAGACGTCGTGTTCACGATCTCGGCGCTCAAGAATCGCGACGCGAACGGTGCGGCTGCAGCGTCGTGGGCTGCCGTGACGGCGGTCGCCACGGGCGACAAGACCGTCGTCATGACGCTCGACGCTCCCGTCAGCGGGTTTGTCGCGGCGGCGACCCAGCCGCTGCTGCCCGCGCATCTCCTCGCCGGGCAGCCATTGGCGGACATTTCGACCGGCGACTTCTCGCGCCATCCCGTTGGCACCGGCCCGTACACGCTCGTGGACATCAACGATCAGCGGGCGATCCTGGTGCCGTCGCTGACGTTCGGTACACCGGCGGTGGACGAGGTACCCGCAACACCGACGGTCGATCCGTTTGCGAGCGGCCCACCCGATACGTCCCCGTCCGACTCGTCGCCGCTCGGTGAGATCGAGCTCGACTTCTACCCGGACGACACCGCGGCCGCCGACGCGTTCCGAGCCGGTGCGATCGACGGCGTCGCCGGGCTGGGTCCCGAGACCGAGGCGACGGTCCGGAGCCTGCCCGGCGTCGAGCAGATCGTGTACCCCACGACCACGTTGTCGACAGTCGCGCTGAACCTGCACACCGATCATCCGGAGCTTCGCGATATCCGCGTGCGCAAGGCGCTCCTGGGCGCGATCGACCGGGACGCCCTGATCGCTGACGTCATGGGCGGCGACGCGCGGGGCGCCGACACGCTCGTGCCGCCCGGGTGGGCTCTGTACGACGCGAAGGCGGTCAAGCCCGTCGAGTACGCCGCGAAAGCGTCCGCCAAGCTGCTCAAGGACGCGGGCTGGAAGAAGATCGACGGCAAGTGGCGCGCACCCGGCGCCAAGAAGGCCTACGCGCTCGAGCTGCTCACGGTGCCGGCCGACGCGAACCCTCAATTGAATGCGGTCGGGCGGTTCGTGCGCGATGCCTGGACCAAGCTCGGCATGATGGTGAACCTGGTCGAGATCCCGGCGAGCGACCTCGCCGAGCGCCTCGGCTCAGGCTCCTACACCGCCTCGGTGATCGACATCACGCTGGGACTCGAGCCCGATCTCTACCCGCTCCTCGCGTCGTCCCAGGTTCGCGCGGCCGGCAGCAACATCAGCGGCTACCAGGACCCGAAGCTTGATGCGCTGCTGGAGGCCGCCAGGGCCCAGGGCACGCACGATGAGCGAGCCAAGGCCTGGACGGCGCTGCTCACCGCGTTGAACGATCGTCTGCCCATGTTGCCGCTTGCGTGGGTGGACGACGTGGTCCTCGCACGCGGCCTGGAGGGTGCCACGACACGGCTCATCACGGGGCCCGGCGACCGGTATTGGGATGTGCTAGCATGGCGCCTCGCTGCGGACCGGTGAGCCTTCGGGTGCGCGGGTTCGAGGTCGGGCCGAGGTGGCGGAATGGTAGACGCGCTGGTTTCAGGTACCAGTGGCCGCAAGGTCGTGTGGGTTCGACTCCCTCCCTCGGTACCATGCCCCGACACCGCGGGGTGATCGACCGGCCGGCGACGCACGGGCCCAGGTGGCGGAATTGGTATACGCGTACGTTTGAGGGGCGTATGAGGCAACTCATCCGGGTTCAAGTCCCGGCCTGGGCACCACTCACCTGACGCACGAACGGGCGGCCGATGGCCGCCCGTTGCCGTACCCGGGGTGCTCCCGGCGCGGCGGGCGGTTAGCTCAGTTGGTCAGAGCGCCTCGCTTACACCGAGGAAGTCGGAGGTTCGAGTCCTCCACCGCCCACCACATCTGCCCGCGGGGCCGATCGGGCCCGGGGTATCCTGAGGCGACCGCGGGCGAGCCCTGCGGCCGGCTCGAGGAGACCGAATGGACAGCACCATCGTCCTCATCATCCTGATCGCGATCATCGTGGTCATCGCCGTGTTCCTGATCGGGCTGTACAACGGCCTGGTCACACGCCGGAACCGGATCGACGAGGCGTTCGGCCAGATCGACGTCCAGCTCAAGCGCCGCCACGACCTGATCCCGAACCTGGTGCAGGCGGTCAAGGGCTACATGGGGTTCGAGCAGGACGTGCTCACGCGGGTGACCGAGGCACGCGCCAGCGCCGTCACCGCGGGCGCTCGCGGACCTGCCGAGCAGGCGCAGGCCGAGAACGCACTGACCGGCGCCCTGCGATCGCTGTTCGCCGTGGTCGAGAACTACCCCGACCTCAAGGCGAACCAGAACGTCATGCAGCTCCAGGAGCAGCTGACGACGACCGAGAACCAGATCAGCTTCGCGCGCCAGCACTACAACGCGACCGTCCTCGACTACAACAACTCGATCCAGACGTTCCCGGCCGTGATGCTCGCCGGCATGTTCGGGTTCATGAAGCGCGAGTTCTTCGATGCCGAGCCCGAGGCAGAGCAGGTGCCGAACGTCGATCTGAGCCTCAACCGGTAGGAGGGCTCCGCCGCGCCGGTGCCGTGCCCAGGTTGTGGCGCGAATCGGTCGTGGCCACCTGGGTGCGCGCAATCGATGGCTGACCGCTGACACATGGCCACGTTCTACGACCAGATCGGGCAGAACCGCCGCAACTCGGTGCTGCTCGCGCTCGCCGTCATCGTCCTGCTCGGACTGCTCGGGCTGTTCATCGGCTGGGCCGTGACGGGCGACCCGGCATATGCGCTTCCGTCGACCGGGATCGCGATCGCCATCGGCGTGATCGCATCCCTTGCCTCCTACTATCTCGGCGACGCGATGGTGCTGGCCGCGTCCGGGGCCAAGGAGGTGACTCCTGAGACCCAGCCACAGCTGATCAACGTGGTTCGCGAGATGGCCATTGCGGCCAACGTCCCGATGCCCCGCGTCTATCTCATCGACGACACGGCGCCCAATGCGTTCGCCACGGGACGCGACCCGCAGCACGCGTCGGTTGCGATCACGATCGGCCTCCTCCAGAAGCTGGACCGGGAGGAGCTCCAGGGCGTGATGGCTCACGAGCTCTCGCATGTCCGCAACTTCGACATCCGCTTCTCGCTCATGGTTGGCGTGATGGTCGGCTCGATCGCGCTCCTGGCCGACTTCTTCCTGCGCTTCACGTTCTGGGGTGGGGGACGGCGGAGCGGATCTCGCGGCCGCGGCGAGGGTGGTGGTTACGTGCAGATCGTGGTCTTCGCCGTCGCAATCCTGCTGGCGATTCTGGCCCCGATCGCAGCGCGCTTCGTCCAGCTCTCGATCAGCCGTCAGCGCGAGTACCTGGCCGACGCCTCGGGCGTGGAGCTGACCCGGAACCCGGTGGGTCTCGAACGAGCATTGGCCAAGATCGCGCTCGACAACGAGCCGCTCGAGGTCGCCAACCGTGCCACGCAGCACCTGTACTTCGAGAACCCGATGAAGGGGGTCAGCGATCGCAAGTCGGACATGTTCTCAACCCATCCGCCGGTGGTGGATCGGATCAACCGGCTGCGCAGCCTGACCGGCCAGCCGCCCGTGTCCGATCCGGCATCCGTCCTGATTCCGCCGTCGGCCACCGCGGCTCCGCGGGTTGGCTGACCGAGGCCATTCCGGGCTCGGCCGCGGCGGTCCCGGGAGGGTCAGCGACGCGGTCCGTATCTTGTCGCTCGTTCGATTCGCGTGATATCCTCCGCCCCGCCGACGGGGCCCCGCAAGGGACCTCGGGACCGGGCCGAGATAGCTCAGTTGGTAGAGCACGCGACTGAAAATCGCGGTGTCGCCAGTTCGAATCTGGCTCTCGGCACCACCACAACGGTCGGTGCGTCGAGCGGAAGTGGCTCAGTTGGTAGAGCATCACCTTGCCAAGGTGAGGGTCGCGGGTTCGAGTCCCGTCTTCCGCTCCATTCCTCCCCAACTCCGAGATCGTCCAGGCCACCGCTGCCCCTTCGTCTAGTGGTAGGACAGCGGACTTTGGATCCGTTAGCCGAGGTTCGAATCCTCGAGGGGCAGCCAATCTGATCTATCACCGGCGGATGCTCCGCCGAGGGCGGATGTTCCGCCGAGCCCGGCGACGTGGCGAAGTGGCCTAACGCGGGGGTCTGCAAAACCCTTATTCGTCGGTTCGAATCCGACCGTCGCCTCCATGGACCCAAGCACGAAGACCGCCCGACGGGGCGGTCTTCGTGCATCCAGGAAGGATCGCGCCCCGACCCTGATCGGGATCCGGCCCGTGCTGTGCGCGCCGGCGCCTCTGCCCGGCCACCGCCCGGCGGCTACGATGGCGACGGTGCTGCCGATGGTCGGCGCCGAGGTGGCGGAATGGCAGACGCGGCGGTCTTAAACACCGCTGGGGGAAACCCCGTTCGGGTTCGAATCCCGACCTCGGCACCACGTTCTGGCGCGGTGGGCGTCGTATCCTGACTAGAACACCTGTTCTAGTGAGGCGTTTGCCATGGCTGACTGGCTCGTTGATCGACCCTCCGACGCTCGAACCTTCCCGAGCGTCCGTCACCGGCACCCGAACGGCACGCTGGACGCCGTGCGCCATCACACTCCGACCGTGGCCCAGGAGCTCGGTGGCCCGGAGATTGAGCGCTGGTCCTACATGTGCCCCTGCGGGGAGGTGTGGATGTTCGAGCGCAACGTCCGTATGACGGCCCGTAATGGGGGCGAGGGAGGCGCGCCTCACATTGCCCAATAGCCGGACGCCGTCGCGGGGGCCCAACTGGGACGGCATCCGGCTGCAATGCGTCTCCGGATGGGATGCGCGCGCCGTTGAGCATCATCGCCGCGTTTGTTCGGCCCGATCGGGGCTCGGTCGGTACCTCCGGGCCATGGCGGGCCGACACCGTCGGGATCATGACTGTAGCCATGCAATCCATGGCGCCGCGTCCGCTCGATGACCACGCGTGGCGTGCCATCCACGGCATGCCGGGCGTGGCGCACTTCTTCGGCACGCTCAGCCATCCGGCCGCACGGTCGCACTGCTGGTCGGACGCGCCGATCACGGGCACCCGTCAGGCTGCCGAGGACGATCGCCTGTGCCCCGACTGCGAAGCCTGGTACTGGGAGCACGCGGCAGGGATGGGGCCGTGCGTCGAGCGCGGCAATCCAGGCGGCCCCGCGGCCCCGATGCTGAGGGTCAGAGGCGCAGCCCGAACAGCCCCCGACGCTCCTTGGGTGCCGGACTGACCGGTGCGTCCACGCGTGCTGGGGCGGGCCCGAGCACGACGGTGGCCAGGTTGCGCAACCCGGTGGCCGCCTGCGACTTCGGGGCGCCGCGCACGACCGGGTTGCCTTCGTTGACCGCCTTGAGGTACGAGACCGGGTCATAGGGCAGGTCGGCGCTGATGCTGGCGCCGAGCGCGCTCTCGACATCGGCACGACGGAGCAGCTCCCTCGCGAACGCGTTGTTGAGGACGAACAGCGTGCTCGCGCCCATGGGGCCTGTCTCCGACAGCTGCTCCAGCAGCAGGTGAACGGCATTGAGCGCAGGGATCTCGGGCAGCACGGGCACGACGACCGTGTCGGCCCGACTGAACACCGCCAGCATCCGATCGTCGAGCAGCGCGCCAGCATCGACGATCACGATCTCGTATGCCTCGCTGGCCAGCATCATGATCGTGTCCAGCTGGTCGGCGCCCACGAGCGAGGTGAAGCCAGGCGCGGTCGGCGCGGCGAGGATCTGGATGCCGCTCGAATGGTGGACGGTGTAGGTGCGAAACAGCTCCGAGTCACGCATCGCGGCGTCATCGCGCACCAGTTCCACGAGCGTTTGCTTGGGCTGGATGTTGAGATGCGACGCGACCTGGCCGAAGGCGAGATCGAGGTCGATGAGGAGCACGCCGCCCGGCTTGCGCTCGGCGGCCAGGACGGCCAGGTTGGTCGCGATGGTGGTCGTGCCGACGCCACCCTTGGGGCTGAACACGACGATGGATCGCCGGCCACCGCCGTCTCCGATCTCGGTGGGCGCAACGTGGCCCTTCGCATGGGATCGCTGTGCGCGCAACGAGAGCGCCTCGATGCGCGCCTCGAGCTCCGTCTGGTCGAACGGCCTGGTGATGACGTCGTCGGTCCCCGCCTCAAGCAGGCCGATCCGCTCCTCGACGTCGTCGGCCTGGGCGATCGCCAGGATCGGGATCTCGTGCGTGGGCTCGTTGTTGCGGAGCTCACCGATCACGCCGGCCATCGTCGCGGGGGGCGGAATCTGGTCGATGATGACCAGGCTGTGCCCGGCGGCGGCAGCAGCGACCTGCGCCGGATCCGCGAGCACGGTGACGCCGTGGCCCGAGGTGGACAGGGTCGTGGTCAGCGCTTCGGCCGCGATCCGGTCGGTGGACAGGAGGAGGATCGAGAGCTGCAACGGGTTCCCCCGGAGATGGGCGATTGGGACCGACGCGAAATCGTGTTGTTTCGAACGTCCGGAAGGATACACGGCCGGCGTCGGATCGCCGACCGCGGCCGTTCCAGCGGGGCGACGCATGCCCTCGTGCTAGACTGCCGCGGTCCTTTCGGTCCCGCGCCGGTCATCCGTCAGCGGGGCAGATCCCATTGGAAGGAGTGAGCACAGCGTGCGTCGCTACGAATTGATGCTCGTGCTCCGGCCCGACGCGCCGGACGAGCGGAGCTCCGCGGTCATCGATCGCACCACCCGATACGTGGTTGCCGAGGGCGGCCAGATTGTCAAGGTCGCTCCCTGGGGCCGTCGACGTCTCGCGTACCCGATCGACCGCTACCGCGACGGCTCGTACCACATCATCGTGTTCGAGGCACCCGCCGAGTCGATTGTCGAGCTCGAGCGAAGCCTCCAGATCACCGAGGATGTGCTCAGGTACCTGGTCGTCCGGACCTTCCGACCCGTCCGACAGCGTCGCGACGCCTCGGCTGCGGATGCCGAGGACACCGACGCCGCGGACACCGATGCCGAGGACACCGATACAGGCGCCCCGTCCGACGCAGACGAGGAGGAGAAGAGCGCCGAGCAGATCGACGAGTCCGAGAGCGAAGCCGCTCCGGCCGCGATCGACTGAGGGGAGCCCGCGATGGCATCCTTGTCCAAGGCCATGATCATCGGCAATCTCGGACGCGATCCCGAGATGCGCTACACCCCCAACGGCCGGCCGGTGACCGAGTTCAGCGTGGCCGTCAACCAGAGCACCAAGAACCAGCAGACCGGCGAATGGGTCGAGGCGACCGACTGGTTCCGGATTACCGTCTGGGGTGATCGTGCGGAGCGCGTCGCCGAGCAGCTGCGCAAGGGAAACCGGGTGTTCGTCGAGGGCCGCTTCAAGACCCGCGAGTACGAGACGCGCGATGGCCAGAAGCGGATCTCGCTGGAGATCACGGCCGACAACGTCGTCAGCCTCGAGTCCCGCCAGCGCGACGAGGAGGGATCGTTCAGCGCCCCGGCCGGCGGCTTTGGCGGCGGGACGGCAGACGCCGGTGGCGCTGCGGGCGGTGGCGACAAGTCGGCCAATCCCGGGCGCGGCAGCGGCCAGTCGGTCAGCCCCGCACGCGGTGGCGACGACGACCTCGACGACCTTCCGTTCTGACCGTTCCTGCGGCCGGCGGCCGCCTCGGCGGGCCGCGGCCCATCACCACCCAGGAGACTTGAACCATGGCTCCCAAGTCGAAGAAGCGCGACGACTACTACCGCGATCGACGCCGGCGGAAGGTGTGCTCCTTCTGTGCCGACAAGACGGTCGCGATCGACTACAAGGAGGTGAACCGCCTCCGTCGCTACCTGTCCGAGCGAGCGAAGATCGAGCCGCGCCGGAAGACGGGCACGTGCGCCGCGCACCAGCGCGAGCTGGCCGTTGCGCTCAAGCGCGCTCGGCACGTCGCGCTCCTGCCGTACGCGCCCCAGCACCTCCGGCCCTGACACCTCGAGCTGATGGCATGTCAGGCCCCTACCCCGGTTCCGGCCTGACCCACCAGCTGCGATGATCGCCGGCCTGATCCTGCTCGCGGGCGGCTTCGCGGCGGGCACCTTCGGGTCGCTGCTCGGCCTCGGCGGAGGCGTGCTCATCGTGCCGCTGCTGACGCTCGGCTTCGGCGTGCCGCTGCGCGGTGCCGTCGCCGTGTCGCTGGTGTCGGTGATCGTCACCTCCAACGCCGGCGCGGCAGTCTATCTCTCGCGCCACGTTGCCAACCTTCGCCTGGGTATGGTGCTGGAGCTGTTCACCGCGAGCGGAGCACTCGTCGGTGGCCTGGTCGCATTCATGCTGCCGGTCGAGGCGCTCGAGGGCCTGTTCGCGGCGCTGATGCTCTGGGTCGCGGTCTCGATGGCGCGGCGCCGCGAGCCGTCCGAGCGCAGGGAACGAGTGGGTGGGGGAGGGAACGAGCCATCCGCGCCCGAGCCCGCGATCGAGGTCGACCGCCCCCCAACGGCCCCGGTGACCTTCACCGATCGCCTTGGTGGCGCCGACTACAAGGTTCGCCGACTGCCGGTGGGCATGCTGGGATCGGTGGGAGCCGGCCTGGTGTCAGCGTTGCTGGGGGTCGGCGGCGGGATCATCAAGGTGCCCCTCATGCACCTGATCCTCGGCGTCCCCCTTCGGATCTCGACGGCGACCAGCAACATGATGATCGGCGTGACCGCGACCTCGTCGGCCGTGATCTACCTCCTCCGCGGTGAGATCGACCCGTTCGTGGCAGGCCCCACCGCCGTGGGTGTGTTCCTGGGCGCTTCGCTCGGGTCGCGCGTCTCCCATCGCATCGACGTCCGGATCCTCCGCTGGCTGTTCGTGCTGGTGCTGCTGTACACGGCGTTCGAGATGACCCGCAAGGCGCTGGGCATATGAGCCTCGAGCAGGACCGCCGCGCCGGGGCGCGTCGTCCCGTCGACCCCGCCGCGGTCGAGTCCGTCATCGGGCGCGTGCTGGTGGTCGGCACCTACGTGGCGATGCTGTTCATCCTGATCGGCGTGCTCGGGATGCTGGTCGACTCGATCAACCCGATGAGCCACGCGATACTGGCGCCGTTCGATCTCGCGGCTATCCCCGGCGACATTCTCGCCCTCCGCCCCGTGGGCTTCCTGTGGCTGGGAATCCTGACCGTGATCGCGCTGCCCATCGGCCGGGTGATCTTCGCGGGCATCAGCCTGCTGGCGGCCGGTGAGCGGCGCCTGGCGCTGGTGTCCCTGGGCGTGCTGCTGGTGGTGATCACGTCGATCGTCGCGGCGATCGGGCTGGACAGCTGATGGATCTGGTCCTGCTCGCTCTCGCATTCCTGATCATCCTCGCCGGGGCCGAGCTGTTCACCAACGGGATCGAATGGTTTGGTCGCAAGCTGGAGCTGGCGCAGGGCGCCGTGGGGTCGGTGCTGGCCGCGGTGGGCACGGCGCTGCCCGAGACGATGATCCCGATCATCGCGATTGCGTTCGGGGGCAAGGGCGCGGCGTCCGACGAGATCGGCATCGGCGCGATCCTGGGCGCCCCGTTCATGCTGGCGACCCTGGCCATGTTCGTGACCGGGATCGGCGTGCTGGCCTTCCGGCGACGTCGTCCGAGCGGCACCCGGATGGTGGTCGACACGACTGTCCTCGCCCACGACATCCGGTACTTCGTGGTCGCCTATTCAATCGCGATCGGCGCCGCGTTCCTGCCGGCGGACATGGGGCCGGCCAGGATCGTCGTGGCGCTTGTGCTGGTCGCGATCTACGCCTGGTACGTGAAGCAGCACCTCGACGCGGAGTCCGGACCCGACGGGGACGAGCTTCCCCCTCTGCGGTTCCATCCCCTGGACCGCGGCCGGTCGGCCGACGGCACGCCACCCAGGCTGCGGATCGTCAGCGTGCAGGTCCTGGTCGCGCTCGCCTGCATCATCGGGGGTGCCTATGTGTTCGTCGGGGCCGTGGGTCGGCTGGCCGAGACCATCGGCATGAGCGAGCTGCTGCTGGCACTGGTGATCGCTCCCATCGCCACCGAGCTGCCCGAGAAGTTCAACTCACTGATCTGGGTGCGGCAGGGCAAGGACACGCTTGCGATGGGCAACATCACGGGCGCGATGGTGTTCCAGTCGGCGATCCCGACGGTGGTGGCGCTGATCCTCGCGGGCGAGGCATGGCACATCAATCAGGACTCGATGCTCGCATTTGCCTCGGCCGGGATCGCGTTCCTCGCGGTCGGCGCGGTGTTCATCCCGGCCCGGCGACGCTCGGCGCTCGACGGCCGATCGCTCCTGGTGGGTGGTGTCCTCTACGTCGCATACCTGGCCCTCGTGCTCGGGTCCGTGGCCGGGCTCGGGCCGCTCGGCTGACGAGCGTCCGACGCCGCCCGCACGAGGGTTCCAGGACGGGGCCGAGTGTTAGACTCGAATACCCAACGAGGCACCCGCGGCCACGTGCCGCACGTGATCCGGAGCTGACCCAATGCTCACCCAGCCGTCCGCTTCCGCGACCCCCGAAGCAAAACCCGATCAGTCCCGATCGCTGGATGATCTGATCGCCTATTTCGAGGGCGACTGGGTCGCCCTCAAGGACGCCCGTGTCAGCATCATGACCCACGCGTTCATGTACGGCACGGCGACGTTCGAGGGCATCCGCGGCTACTGGAACGCCGAGCAGCAGACGCTCTATGGCCTGTTCATCCGCGAGCACCTGGAGCGCATCCGCCGCTCGGCCCGGATCCTCATGATGGACAGCGTGCCGTCGGTCGAGGAGCTGATGTCGATCGTGGTCGAGACGGTTCGCCGCAACCACTTTCAGGAGGACGTCTACATCCGGCCGTCGTTCTACAAGAGCACCCGCACGATCGGCGTTCGCCTGCACCACCTCGAGAACGAGCTGTACGTGCTGACGCTGCCGTTCGGGAACTACATCGACATCGACCATGGCGTGCGGGTCATGACGTCGTCCTGGCGCCGCAATGCCGACGAGGCGCTGCCGGCGCGCGGCAAGATCGTCGGTGGGTACGTCAACATGGCGTTCCAGAAGTCCGAGGCGGAGCTCAATGGGTTCGACGAGGCGCTGGTGCTGACCCCCAACGGTCACGCGTCCGAGGGCTCCGCGGCCAACCTGTTCGCCGTCCGTGACGGCGTGCTGCTCACGCCGCCGGTCTCGGACGACATCCTCGAGGGAGTGACCCGCAAGGCGATGATGACCCTCGCAAATGACCTGGGCATCGAGACGGAGGTCCGATCGATCGACCGCTCCGAGCTTTACGTGTGCGACGAGGTGCTGCTGTGCGGCACCGGGGTCCAGGTGAGCCCGGTGATCGAGGTCGACCATCGTCCGGTCGGCGACGGCGTGATCGGGCCCATCACGCGCAAGCTCAGCGAGACGTACTTCGCGGCCGTGCGCGGGAATCTGCCCGAGTACCGGAGCTGGCTCACGCCGATCGGGGACTAGCGTCCCGCGAGCGGCGAAGCGGCGGGAGACGCCGCGACGTCAGTTGACTGGGGAGACGTTGAGGGCGGGCGCGTCGGCGCCCAGCGTGACAACCAGGTCCACCGGGACGGTGGGGTCCGTCGCGGTCGTGACCTTCACCTTGTACAGGTCCTCGAGATAGCTGACCGTGGCCGGCATCGAGGTCTCCGCGCCGTTGTAGGCGACGATCGTGGTCTTGGCCTGGCGTGGCGCGCTCTTCTTGGGTGCTGACGCATCCAGGCCGTCGTAGGCGAGGTACTCGGCCGCGTCGGTGTTGAGCCCACTGCGGCCCGATCCGTTGAGCACCCACACCCGCGCCTCCTCGGCACTCAATCGATCGCGCAGGTCGAGCAGCTCCGGGCTGGTCGAGAATGCCTCCTTCACGGCCTTGCGGATCCGCGCGACGTTGGGCTCGACGACGTAGGTGCCGCTGCTGTTGTAACCCTGGCTCGCGTAGTAGTTCGGCGCGAACACGTACGAGCGAATGTTCTTGAGGTCGACGCTGTCGGCGAGCGACAGCAGCTTGGGCATCAGGCTGATGGGGATATCGGTCTTGACCGCGCCCTTCATGTCCTTCACCAGCTGGTCCAGGTTGGCCAGCACCGCGCGCGGGTTCGTCTGTGCCTTGAGCGAGGTGATGACGCGCTGCTGGCGCCGGCCGCGGTCGAAGTCGCCGCCCTGGGCACGGTGCCGTGATCGGGCGTAGATCAGGGCCTCGGCCCCGGTCATGTGCTGGGGACCGGCCGGGATATAGATCCGGGTCACCTTGCCCCCACCCACCGGGTAGTCGCTCTCCGCGACCGGGATCTGGACGTTGATCTGGACGCCGCCCAATGTGTTCACCGCGTCGCGGAAGCCCTGGAAGTTGACCATCACGTAGTACGGGATGTCGATGCCGTACAGCTCGCCCAGGATCGCCTTGAGCGAGTTGAAGCCGCGGGTCGTCACGTTCTTGCCCGGCCACAGGTCCGGCCGAACTCGGTTGTTCGCGTACCAGGCGTTGATCTTGTTGGCGTAGACGCTGCCCCAGACGGAGCGCGCGTTGGCCGGCACCGGGACGCTCGTCGTGTCGCGCGGGATCTGGAACATCGCGACCTGCTGCGTCTTGGGATCGACCGAGACCACGATCAGGGTGTCCGTGTTGAAGTAGCCCTGGTTGCCGCGCTGGTCGACCCCGACCAGCAGGATGTTCAGCTTCTGCTTGCCATCCCACGGCGGGAGCGTTGGGGCGATCGTCCCGGTCGCGCCGGGCACCGCGCTCTGCCCTGCCTCGGGTGAGTCGGACGGCGCGAGGGATGGCTCCTCGGATCCAGAGGCCGATGGCGACTCACCCGGTGAAGGGGACTCCTCGGCGGTGGTGCAGTTCGCGCTGTCGTCCTCGGAGAACACACACCCGACGAGGTCAAGCGCCAGCATGTTGTAGCGCGCGACCGCCACGTGGCCGCCGGCCATGACCAGGAGCACCGCGATCAGGCCCGCGATCGAGAGCGTGCTGAGCGGCAGCCGCGCCCGGCCCAGCCGGCCGCCTCCCGACGCGTCCATCGTGTTGAGGAACCGCGCGACCTGCCAGGCGTCGATGGCCGCCACGATCCGGTACACGAGGACGACGAGGTTCGCCCCCAGGAGGGCGATCAGGACCTCCTGCTGGATGACGAAGCCAAGGAGGTCGAACCTGTCGACCCGCAGGACGATCCCGGCCAGCAGGGCGAGCGCCAGGATCGGCAGCGCGGCGAACGCCAACGCCCGTCCGTAGGCCCCAGCGTAGGCGTGGCCGAGCCCGGGGAAGATCAGGGACAGAAAGGCTGCGGCGAAGGGCGAACGCGTCCGCGGCGGGCGTGGATTGCGCGGAGGGGTCGACATCGGCCGGAATGATACTTGGAACCGGGGATCCCGGCCCCGTGTCATCACGCCGGCTGGCAGCGCTTCGATGGCGCCGATTGCCGATAGACTGGTGGCCCGCCGCGGGCGCCGGGCCCGGGGCGCGCGTCCCGCGACCCATCCGAGGCCGATGTTCCGACCTGTCAACGCCCGTCCAGACTTCGTCGCCCAGGAGCATGAGCTGCTGCGCGAATGGGCCGACCGCCGCACGTTTGCGCGCCTGCGCGCCCAGAACGCGGATGGCCCCCGCTGGAGCTTCCTCGACGGGCCGATCACGGCCAACAATCCGATGGGCGTCCACCACGCCTGGGGACGCACGTACAAGGACGTCTATCAGCGGTTCCATGCCATGCTGGGCGAGGCACAGCGGTACCAGAACGGCTTCGACTGCCAGGGGCTGTGGGTTGAGGTCAACGTCGAACGCGACCTCGGATTCACGTCGAAGCGCGACATCGAGGCCTTCGGCATCGACCGCTTCGTGACGCTGTGCAAGCAACGGGTCCTGACGTACGCCGCACGGCAGACCGAGCAGTCAATCCGCCTCGGCATGTGGATGGACTGGAATGACCCGGCGGAGCTGCGCCGCCTCCACGATCTGCTGGGCGACGACGCGTCGC
Source organism: uncultured Chloroflexia bacterium (assembly GCA_963734935.1). Lineage (GTDB taxonomy): Bacteria > Chloroflexota > Limnocylindria > Limnocylindrales > CSP1-4 > CAIXZV01. The sequence continues at coordinate 604,339 of CAVTIO010000005.1, forward strand.
AGCACGCCACCATCGAGGGCCCTGGCGGCCCGATCTCCGACACCGTCGAGATGCTGGTCGGCCGGCTCGGCACGCCCGACGTCGGAGGGTCGTACTTCACGTTCAGCAACGAGAACAACGACCTGATCTGGGGCTTCCTGGCCGAGTGCCATCGGCGAGGCTGGCTGTACCGGGGTCACGACACCATGCCCTGGTGCCCCCGGTGCGGGACGGGCCTGTCGCAGATGGAGCTGAACGAGGGATACCAGGACCGCGAGGACCCCGGCCTCACCGTGCGGTTCCCGCTCGTGGACCGGCCGGGCGAGGCGCTCCTGGTCTGGACCACGACCCCCTGGACGCTCGCCGCCAACGTTGCGGCGGCCGTGGGTCCGGCGCTGACCTACGTCAAGGTGCGCCAGGGTGGGGAGCTGTTCTGGGTTGGGAAGGGTGCCCTCAAGCAGGCGGTGCGCGGACCATTCGAGGTCGTGGAGGAGCTCCCCGGTTCCGCGCTCGAGGGCTGGCGCTACACGGGCCCGTTCGACGACCTGCCGACGATCCGCGACGCGTTCGCCGGTGCCGGTTACGAGCACCGCGTGATCAGCTGGTCCGAGGTTGGCGAGGAGGAGGGGACCGGGATCGTCCACATCGCCCCCGGATGTGGCGCCGAGGACTATGGGCTGGGCGCGTCGCTGGGGCTGCCGATCGTGGGTCCGATCGACGAGGACGGCCGGTACTACGACGGGTTTGGCTGGCTGACGGGTCGCGAGGCGCCGGCCGTCGCCGAGGCAATCATCGATGACCTCGAGCAGCGCGGCTTCTTCTACCACCTCGAACCCTATGCCCACCGCTATCCGCACTGCTGGCGGTGCGGCACGCCGCTCCTGTTCCGTCTCGTCGACGAGTGGTACATCCGAATGGGCGAGGTCTACGACAAGCCTCGCTCGGAGCTCACGGCGGCCGAGGTGGACGCAAGCCTGCGCTACCAGATCATGGAGGTCGTGGACCAGATCCGGTGGCTTCCGGGCTTCGGCTACGAGCGAGAGCTGGACTGGCTGCTCAACATGCGCGACTGGATGATCTCCAAGAAGCGCTACTACGGTCTGGCGCTCCCCATCTACGACTGTCGGGCGTGCGGGACGTTCGAGGTGATCGGCGGACGTGAGGAGCTCCGCGAGCGTGCGATCGAAGGATGGGATGCGTTCGAGGGCCACACGCCGCATCGCCCATATGTCGATGCCGTGAAGATCGCCTGCCCGTCGTGTGGTGAGCCCGTCGAACGGATCAAGGACGTCGGGAACCCGTGGCTGGACGCGGGCATCGTGCCGTTCTCCACGATGCACTTCCGCGAGGATCCCGAGCACTGGGCAGCGTGGTTCCCGGCCGACTTCATCACCGAGAGCTTCCCCGGACAGTTCCGCAACTGGTTCTACTCGATGCTCGCGATGTCGAGCGTGCTCCGCCGCGAGCCGCCGTTCCGAACGATCTTCGGGTACGCGCTGGTGTTCGGTGAGGACGGCCGGCCGATGCACAAGAGCTGGGGCAACGCGATCGAGTTCGACGAGGCCGCCGAACGGATGGGCGTCGACGTCATGCGCTGGATGTTCGCCAAGGCCCGGCCCGAGGACAACATCCTGTTTGGCTGGCACGCTGCAGACGAGGCGCGTCGCGAGCTGCTGGTGCTCTGGAACGTCTACGCGTTCTTCGTGACCTACGCGCGGCTCGCCGGCTGGACACCACGGGCCGGCATCTCCCAGGCGGTTGGCGAGGCGGGTTCGTGGCCGGCCCTTGACCGCTGGATCCTGTCGCGCTCGGCCGGTCTCGCCATGGACGTCGGGGCACGGCTCGCGGACTACGACGCGGTTGCCGCCACCCGGCTCATCAGCACCTACATCGACGACCTGTCGACGTGGTACCTGCGTCGGTCGCGCGACCGGATGCGAGCCGGTGCCGCGGTCGCGGACCGCGAGGCCGCGTTCGCCACCCTGCATGCCGCCCTGGTCATGCTGGCCAGGACGCTGGCACCGATCCTCCCCTTCGTGTCCGAGTCGATGTACGGAAACCTGATCGGGACTGTCGCACCCGACCTGCCAGACAGCGTTCATCTGACCGGCTGGCCGGCGGACGATATGGCCGCTTTCCGTGATCAGGCGCTCGAGCGAGCGATGGAGACTGCGCGTCGCGCCGTCGACCTGGTCCGGACACTGCGCGGACAGGCTGGGCTCAAGGTGCGCCAGCCACTGGCCCGCATGTGGCTGGCGCTCCCCGGCGGTGAGCTGCCCGAGCGCGATGCGCTGCTGGACCTGGTCCGCACCGAGGCGAACGTCAAGACCGTCGAGCTGATCGGGGATGAGTCGGAGCTCGTCGATCGCGGCGTCCGGGTTCTCCTCCCGAAGGTGGGCAAGCGCCTGGGATCGAAGATCCCGGCGGTGATGGCGGCCGCCCGAGACGGCGCGTTCGAGATCCTGGCCGACGGATCGGTCGTGCTCGCGGGCGAGACGCTGGCCGCGGATGAGGTCGAGGTCCTGGCCACGCCGCGCCCGGGGACCGCGGTCGCGCACGATGCCGGCCTCGTAGTGGTCATCGACACCGGGCTCACGCCCGAGCTGCGGGCCGAGGGTGACGCCCGGGAGCTGCAGCGGGCGATCCAGGACCTGCGCAAGGAAGCCGAGCTCGATCTCGACGACCGGATCGAGCTGTGGCTGGATGGCCTCGCCGCCGCGGTCGAGCCGTACCTGCCATCGATCGAGGCGGAGACGCTGACGGGGCGTCTCCATCTCGGGTCTGCCCCGGACGACACCGGCGCCTCGGTCGCACGTCTCGAGAGCGGCGAGGTGCGGATCAGCCTCCGTCGGATCGATCCGCGTGGCTGACGAGCTGGTGACCTCCGGAGAGCTGGACGCGGAGGAGGCGGCGGGCGCGCCCGGCGACGGGGTGGAGCACACGACCGGGCCAGATGGCGCAGACGAGCACGTTTCGGCGGTGTGGCGACACCCGTCCCTCGGTCGCTGGATCCTGTTCGCTGCGATCGCGCTGATCGTCGTCGTCCTGGATCAGCTTTCGAAGACGTGGGTCGTCTCCAACCTCGTCCAGGGGGAGGGATTCGAGGTCCTCGGCGACTGGGTGCGGATCGTGCACTGGCGGAACAGCGGGATCCTGTTCGGGATGCTGCCCCAGTCGGCCGGCGCGTTCGCCGTCGTGTCACTTGTGGTCGTGGCGCTCATCGTCGCCTATCACGCCCGTGCGGGACGCGGCATCCTGGTCACGATCGCGCTGGCGCTCCTGCTGGGCGGCGCGCTGGGTAACCTGATCGACCGTCTCCACTACGGGTCCGTGGTCGACTTCGTCGACATGGGCATCGGCAGCTGGCGCTTCTACACCTACAACCTGGCTGACGCTGCGATCTCGACCTCGTTGGTGCTCCTGATCGCGATGGCGCTGTTTCCGCGTCTGGGCGACCTCGCGCCGGATGGCTGACGGACGCGACGATCCGGCCGCCGGGCCTCCCCGCGGGGACGCTGTGCTCCCGCCTGGAGCCGCAGAGCGTCCGCTCGGGGGCGCCGAGCGTCTGCCCGGGGCCGCTGAGCAGCCCCGCGCGGCCGCGGAGATCGAGCCCGACGAGGAGCTCGACGGCGTCGAGGATGACGATCTGGAGGCCGCCACCGACCGCCAGGTGTCGGGCGCGACCGAGCTGGCTCCCGGTCTGCCCACTGACGAGCGGCGTCCGTCCGTTCCACCTGGCCCCAGGACCCTGTCCGTCCCGGACGGCGAGGTCGTCCGGCGTGTGGACCGGTTCGTGGCCGACCGCACCGGCCTGTCCCGGTCGTACGTGCAACGGCTGATCTCTGAGGGCCGCCTGGTCGACGATGCCGGCCGCCGGCTGCGCGCCAACAGCGAGGTCCGGGGTGGAAGCGTGGTGCTCGAGGTCCCGCCGCCCGAGGTCCCGTACCATCTGGAGCCTGACCCGACCATCGAGGTTCGGGTCGTGTACGAGGACGACGACCTGCTGATCGTGGACAAGCCTGCCGGCCTCGTCGTGCACCCGGCGCCGGGGCACTGGCGCGGGACGCTGGTGAATGGCCTGCTGGCCCGGGGCGACCATTACGGGGGAATCGCCGGCGTGGCTCGTCCTGGCATCGTCCATCGCCTCGATCGCGATACGTCGGGCCTGCTGATGGTGGCGCGCAACGACGCGGCCCAGGCGTCTCTCATGGCCCAGCTCAAGGCGCGACGCGTGCGAAAGACCTACCTGGCGCTGGTCCAGGGCTCGGTCTCGGCCTCGGTCGGACGCATCGAGGCGCCCATCGGGCGGGACCCGAAGGACCGCAAGAAGATGGCTGTCGTGCCCGACGGTCGCCGTGCCGTGACCGGATACCGGGTCCGCGAGCGATTTCGGGGATGGACGCTGCTTGAGCTCGACCTCGTCACCGGGCGAACCCACCAGATCCGGGTCCACCTTGCCGCCCTGGGCCACTCGGTGGCGGGCGACTCCGTGTACGGGACGGGGACAGCGCAGCGGGGTCCCGACCGCCTCGATCGGCTGTTCCTCCACGCCTGGCGGCTGGAGCTCGTCTCACCGTCGTCCGCCGGCCTGGTTCGCGCGGAGGCCCCGCTGCCCGAGTCCCTGGAGGCCGTGCTCGATGGGCTTCGCGCAGCCGACGCGTCGGCGGAGGGCCGCCTCCCAGGGGGTTCGGGATGACGCCTGCGAAGGTCCTGCTCGGAGCCCCCGGGGCGCAGCTGGTGATCATCAGCGGACCCTCCGGCGTGGGCAAGGACACGATCATCGACGCGCTTCGCGCGCGGCCCCGCGATCCCGACTATCACTACGTCGTCACCTGCACGACGCGCGTCCCCCGGCCCGGGGAGGTGGCCGGGGTGTCCTATCAGTTCCTCACGCCCGAGGCGTTCCGCGAGCTGCGCGAGGCGGGTGAGCTCCTGGAGGCGAACGAGGTGCACGGCAACTGGTACGGAACACCGCGGCGCGACGTTGCCGCTGCGCTCGCGGCCGGTCACGACGTGATCCTCAAGATCGACGTCCAGGGCGCCCAGGTCGTGAAGGATCGAGTCCAGGACGCGTTGCTCGTGTTCATCGTCCCGCCGTCACTCGAAGCCCTGTTCCAGCGCCTGCGCTCACGGGCCACGGAGAACGCGGACGAGCTCGAGATTCGCCAGCGCAACGCCGCCATCGAGCTGGCGCGCCAGGGCGACTACGACAGGGTCGTGACCAATGAGACGGGCGAGATCGAGCGCACCGCGGCGGAGATCGAGGCGATCATCGCCCAGGAGAAGCGGCGCAACAGCGATCGGCGAATCCGGATCACCTGACCGGCCGGCCTCGAGATGCCTCCCCCGCATCCCCCCGACCGTGGCGCCGACAACGCGGCCGCCGTCAGCGCGGCGGCCCCGCGCGTCGAGGTTGCGGTCGATGCGCCCGGTCGACCCGGCCCTCGCACGTACACCTACCTCGTGCCTGCCGAGCTGGGCACGCTCGAGGTGGGGGAGGCCGTCCTCGTCCCGTTCGGCCGTGGCGGGCGCCAGGCCATCGGCATCGTGGTCGGCCGGCGCTGGAACAGACCCGAGAGCCCGGATGCCGCTGCGCGTGGCGAGGTCGTCCACGATGGCCCTGGTATCGAGGCGGGGGGCCGGGAAGGCGGGGTCGATGCGGCGTTGCTACGGCCGGTCGCGGCCCGGGTCAGGAGCGACGGACCGCTGCTGCCGACGCTCGCGCTGGACTTCGCCTCTGATCTGGCAGAGCGGTATCTGGCGCCCCTCGCGGCGGTCATTCGCGCGATGCTGCCACCGGGGATGCTCGAGCGGCTGGAGCTCATGGTCGAGGTCACGCCGGACGGGGAGGCTTCCCTCGCGAAGCGGGGCGCCGCCGGCCCCGTCGATCTCGGGCCGGTGGAGCTGGATCTGCTGGATGAGATCGCCGGGCGAGGGCGGCCGGTACGCGACCTCTCGACCCCGGAGGGCAAGGCGGCGCTGCTGCGCCGTCTCCGCGCGATGGCCGATGCCGGGTTGGTCGATCTTGTCTGGACGCTGGTGTCCGCGGCGACCGGCCCTCGCTACGAGCGCCGGTTGTGGCTGACCAGGGACGGGCGGGCCGCAGCCGCGGCAGTGGCGGCAGGCGAGCGAACCACGGGTCGCCCGTTGGGCCCGCGTCAGCGCGCGGCGTTGACCGAGCTGGCAGAGACACCCGACGCAGTGGACGCGAGAGCCACGGATGGCGACGCCGGCGCCGGAGTCCCGGCCGCTGCCCTGTCCGAGCGCCACGGGTCCTCGTCGCTGGCCGGGCTCGTCCGCCGCGGGCTGGTCCGTGCTGAGGTTCGCGAGCGACCTCGCCGACCCCTTGCCGGCCGGCCGGCGGGCGTCCGTCGCGCTCGACCCGCCGGTTCGGAGCTGACGTCGGCACAGACGGCCGCCCTGGGCCTGATCCGGCAGGCCGTCGCACAGCGTGACCCGACCCCACTGCTCCTCGACGGCGTCACTGGCGGAGGCAAGACGGCCATCTACGTCGAGGCCATCGTCGCTTGCCTCGACGCTGGCCGTCCCGCCCTGCTGCTGGTCCCCGAGATCGCGCTCGCAACCCCGATCGTGGACCGACTGCGGACCGACCTCGCGGTTCCGATCGCGGTCCTGCATTCCGGGCTCGGTGAGGGCGAACGGGCGGACGAATGGCGCCGGGTCCGCGCTGGAGACGTGCACGTGGTGGTCGGCACCCGCACGGCTGTCCTCGCCCCGCTCGCGGACCTCGGGCTGGTGATCGTCGACGAAGAGCACGACCCCGCGTACAAGAGTGACCGCACGCCGCGTCTGCAGGCGCGTGATGCGGCGATGCTCCTCGCCTCGCGATCCGACGCCGCCGTGGTGTTGGGAAGCGCAACTCCATCGGTGGAGAGCCTCGGTCGCGCGCGCAGCGGCGACTACCGTCGCGTGGAGCTGCCGAGCCGGCCGGTCGGCGCCGAGCCGGACGTGACGGCCGTCGACCTGCGCGCGGAGCTGGCGGCCGGCAATCGCGGGCTCATCTCCGCGCCGCTCGCGGACGCCCTCGCGGCGCTCGATGTCGGGCGTGGGGAACGGGCGATCCTGGTGATCAATCGACGCGGATCGGCGTCCGTCGTTCTGTGCCGCGATTGCGGCCACGTCGAGACGTGTCCCGACTGCGACCGGCCGCTGGTCTACCACCACGCCGGGACGTCGCTGCGCTGCCATCACTGCGGCCGGGCATGGCCGCTGCCGGGCCGGTGCCCCGAGTGCCAGTCCCCGCGGATCCGCTACATCGGCGGTGGCACCGAGCGGCTGGAGCGTGAGATGCGCGAGCGGTTCCCTGACCTGCGGGTCGCTCGCCTGGACCGTGATGTCGTCGAACGCCGAGGCGCCGCGGATCGGATCCTCGACGCGTTCGCTGCCGGAATGCTCGACGTGCTCGTCGGTACCAGCCTGGTGACCAAGGGCATCGACGTGCCACAGGTGACCCTGGTCGGCATCGTGTCGGCGGACATCGCGCTGAACCTACCGGACGAGCGGGCCGCGGAGCGGACCTACCAGCTGCTCGCCCAGGGGGTTGGCCGGGCGGGTCGCGGCGATCTGCCCGGGCAGGCGTTCGTCCAGACCTACCGCCCGGATCATCGCGCGATCCGGGCCGTGACCGAGCGGAGCCCGGACCTGTTCTACGACGAGGAGCTCGCTCTCCGCGAGCGGTTCGGCTCCCCGCCCTTCGGGCGCCTCGTGAAGCTTACTGTCGGGCTGCCCGACCGCTCCGAGGCGGAGCGGGTGGCGTCGGCAATGGCCGGGGAGCTTCGGGCGCGCGCCGGCACTGCAACGCCGCCCGTGATCGTGGCCGGCCCGGCGCCCGCATACATCGCGCGCCGCGCCGGTCGATGGCGGTTCAACATCGTCCTGCGGGGCGCTGACCCGGTGGCGCTGCTCGATCCTCCGCCCGGGGCGCCGTGGTCCGTCGACGTCGACCCCGAGAGCCTGCTGTAATGCGGGAAGCACACCACGACCCGCGCCGAAGGGAGTCCACCGTGACTGATCAAACGCCCGAAGGGCCGCCCCCGCCGCCTGGCGGAACCCCACCCGATGGAACCGCGTCCGAGGCCCCGCCGCCGCCCAGCGCATCGGCCGACGCGCCGAACCCCGGCGCCCGGGAGACCGGCGGTCAAGGCAGCGCGCAGACGCGGGAATGGCTCGCCGAGCTTGAGCGGCTGATCCAGGAGATCGCCGATCAGGCAGCGCCTGTCGCCCGGCAGGTCGCGGCCAAGGCCGCAGAGCTCGCGGCTGTGGCGGCGGTCAAGGCCGGCCCCGCGGCGCAGCGCGCGGGCATCGTGACCGCGGAGTACAGCCAGAGGTTCGCCGAGCGAGCGCAGTCCGTCGCCTCGGAGCTGCGGACCGAGCCGCCGGAAACGTCGTCGTCGGGCGAGGGAGCCCTGTGGGAGTCCGACGGGCACGAGGCCGACACCACCGGAGATGACAGCCCGCCCGCCCCCGAGCCCGAGCCCGAGCCCGAGCCTGATGATCCGACCTCGGCCCGTGCCGTCGACGACGCCGGCAGCGCCTGAGTCCGGCCCGCCGGCGGGGATCGGTCATTCCGTATACTCAGCCGACCATGAGCGTACGACCCATCGTGCTCCTCGGCGATGCGCGCCTCCGTCTCCGCGGCGAGACGGTGGACGGCTTCGGGAAGTACCTTCATGAGCTCCTCGACGACCTGGCGGCCACCATGCGCGCCGCGCCGGGCGTCGGCCTCGCCGCTCCGCAGCTCGGCGAGCCGATGCGCGCGTGCGTGGTCGAGGTCGAGAGCCGCCTTTACGAGCTGGTCAATCCGAAGGTCGTCCGCGTGAACGGCGAGGATCGGGACCTTGAGGGCTGTCTCTCGATCCCGGGCTACGTCGCCTACGTGACGCGTCCGGAGAAGGTGTGGGTGGTGGCCCAGAACCGGTTCGGCAAGAAGTACAGGGTCTCGGGGTCCGGGCTGCTCGGCCGAGCGCTCCAGCACGAGCTGGACCACCTCGACGGCAAGCTCTACATCGACTACCTGGAGTCGATGGACGACCTGATCCCGGTCGGGCAGAGCAACGAGGACGATGAGGAGGTCCGCGAGGCGACCAGCGCCCTCGCGTGAGCGAGCTCGCGGAGCGCGGAACGCACGTGGACGGCACAGACGCAGGTGATCGCGTCCGCACCGTCTTTCTGGGCAGTGGCACCTTCGGCGTGCCCATCCTCCGGCGGCTGACCTCGCACCCCGACGTCGCGATCGTGGGCGTCGTGACAGCGCCTCCGCGGCCGGTCGGTCGCCACCAGGTCCTCACGCCGACGCCCATTGGGGCGCTGGCCGCAGCGCTCGGCATCGACACCGTGCTCTCCCCCCGCCGGCTCCGAGCGCCGGACGCCATCGAGTCCGTGCGCTCCCTTGCCCCCGGCCTGGCGGTCCTCGCCGACTATGGCCAGATCGTGCCCGAGCCCCTGCTCGAGCTGCCGCACGGTGCGCTCAACCTGCATCCGTCCGCGCTGCCGCGCTGGCGCGGCGCGTCACCTGTCCCGGCGACGATCCTCGCCGGCGACCGTGAGACGGCGGTGACCCTGATGCGCATGGACAGCGGCCTGGACACGGGACCGATCGTCGCCCAGGCCCGTGTCTCGCTCGACGGTGACGAGACGGCTCCCGCATTGGAGGCACGGCTCGCAGGCGTCGCTGCCGACCTCCTGGACCGATCGCTCGGGCCATGGCTTCGCGGCGCCCTCGACGCCACGGCCCAGGCCGCGGAGGGCGTGACCCTGACCCGACCGCTCCGCCGCGCGGATGGCCGCCTGGACCCCGCCCGTTCGACCGCCGAGCTGGAGCGGCAGGTTCGAGCGCTCCAGCCGTGGCCCGGGACGTTCGTCGAGGGGCCGTCCGGCCGCATCAAGGTGTTTGCGGCCGAGGCGCTGCCAGCCCTGCCCGGCCAGCAGCCGGGCGCGCTCGTTCCGGACGGTGGCAACGGGCTGGCCATGGTCGCGAGCGACGGCCGCCTGCGCCTGGTCGAGGTCCAATCGGAGGGCGGACGCCGCATGACCGGAACGGAGCTCGTCCGTGGCCTGCGCGACTGGCCCCGTGCCATCGATGGCGGGCTGCCGTGATCCCCGTCTCTGCGCGACGCGACGTGTGCGTCACGAGAGCACGCGCCGGTGGGCCGGCGACGGGCTCTGACGGCAGCGCACGGATCCCGTGTCAGAATCGGTTCCGATGAGCGACCAGAAGCCGACCGTTGTCCCATTCCTTGGGCTCCGGCCCGCCCCGTCCGCCACCGCGCCACGCGACGAGCGCCCGGGGATCTCGGGGCTGGATCCGGACGCGCTTCGCGCCTGGTTCGCCGAGCGCGACCTGCCCGCGTACCGCACCACCCAGGTGCTCGATGCCGCCTGGCGCGCCAGGCTGGCGTCGTTTGCCGAGGTGCTGACTCTGCCCACGGACCTCCGCTCGACCCTGGACGAGGCGTTCCGGTACGACACGACTGTCGAACGCGAGGTCCGCGCCACGGACGGCGGCCTGACCGAGAAGGTCCTGCATCGGCTGTCCGACGGGCTGCTCGTCGAGTCGGTGCTGATGCACTATCCGGCGCGTGAGGGATCGCGCGAGCGCCACACGGTGTGCATCAGCTCGCAGGCCGGGTGCGCGGTCGGCTGCCCGTTCTGCGCGACCGGCGAGCTCGGCTTCGAGCGCGACCTCGAGACCGCCGAGATCGTGGACCAGGTCCGCCACGCGGCGCGCCTGCTCGATGCGGCCGGCAAGCGCCTGACCAACGTCGTGTTCATGGGTATGGGCGAGCCGCTCCTCAACCTCGATCGAGTGCTCGAGGCGGTCGCGGCGCTCAACGACCCCAGGCGCCTCGGGCTCGGTGCGCGCCACATCACCATCTCGACCTCGGGCGTGGTCCCCGGGATCCGGCGCCTCACCGCGCTCGGACCACAGTTCACGCTTGCAGTCAGCCTCCACGCCGCGCGCAATCCGCTGCGCGACGTGCTCGTGCCTCTCAATCGGCGGTGGCCGGTGGAGGAGGTGGTTGCCGCCGCGCGGGAGCATGCGCAGGTCACCGGCCGGCGCGTGACCTACGAGATCACCATGATCGACGGGATCAACGACACGGAGGCCGACGCCGCCGCGCTGGCCGACCTGCTCCGCGACGACCACGCTCACGTCAACCTGATCCCGATGAACCAGGTCGCCCACACCCCGTGGACCGGAACGCCGTTGCCGGTCGTGGAGCGGTTCGCCGAGCATCTTCGGGCCGCGCGGATTCAGACCACCATCCGCTACAACCGCGGCACGGAGATCGGGGCTGCCTGCGGCCAGCTTGCCGCCGAGCACGCCGGGCAGCCGACGCCGATCGTGGTGCGCCGGCGTCGCGATCGGATCGTCGCCGAGAGCGCCGCCGGGCTGCGCGGCGAGCGAAGCCGGGAGCCGGTGCCGGCCGGGGTGGAGGAGGGATGACGAGAAGCCGCCGGCCATCCGGGGCCCTGATCGCTGCCAGCATCCTGGATTCGGACCTGGGCGCGCTGGGTGACGAGATCCGGCGCGCGGACGCCGCGGGAGCGGACCGGATCCACCTGGACGTCATGGACGGCCACTTCGTACCCAACATCACCTTCGGCTGGCGGACGATCGAGGCCGTTCGACGGGTCACGGACCTGCCGTTCGACGCCCACCTGATGATCAGTGAGCCGGGGCGCTGGACGGAGGAGTTCCTCGACGCCGGTTGCGACTCGATCACCTTCCACGTTGAGGTCGACGCGCCGCAGATCGGACCCGCACTGGCGAGGATCCGCGAGGCTGGCCGGTCGGCGGGGCTCTCGATCAAGCCGGCGACGCCGCTGTCAGCCCTGGACGCGTACCGAGACCTGCTGGACATCGTGCTGGTGATGACGGTCGAGCCGGGGTTCGGCGGCCAGGCGTTCATGGAGGAAATCGCACGCGCCAAGCTCGGCGCTGCGCGGAGCTGGCTCGACCCGGCGGGCGCCTGTGAGGTCCAGGTCGACGGCGGCGGGCGGGCCGAGACCGCCGACGTCATCGGCGCCGGCGGCACTGACGTGATCGTGGTCGGTTCGGCGCTCTACCGGTCCGACGACATGACCGCCGAGGTGGCGCGGACCCGGTCAATCGCGAACGCCGCCCGCGCGGCCGCGCCGTCCCGGTAGGAGCGACCCCCGGTGCGCGCCCTGCTCCAGCGCGTGACACAGGCTGAGGTGCGGGTCGATGGCGACGCAGTCGGTGCGATCGGGCCAGGTTTGCTCGTCCTGCTGGGGGTCGGGGCGGGCGATGACGCCGCGACGGCCGACGCGCTGGCGCGCCGGATATGCGAGCTGCGGATCTTCCGGGACGACACCGGCCGGACGAACCGCTCGCTTCTCGACGTCGGTGGCGAGGCGCTCGTCGTCAGCCAGTTCACCCTCTACGCGGATGCGCGTCGGGGTCGGAGGCCGGGGTTCACGGGCGCGGCGCCGCCGGATCAGGCGAGGGACCTCTGGCAGCGCGTGGCGGCGGGGATCGAGGCCCTCGGCGTTCGCACCGCCCGGGGCAGGTTCGGGGCCGAGATGACGGTCGAGCTGGTCAATGACGGACCATTCACGATCTGGCTCGACACCGCCGATCGCTGACATCGCGAGTCGCTGATATCGCGGGTCAGGCGGTCCCTCCGCATGACCGGGGCCGCCGTCCGAACGCCGAGCTGCCGCGCGGGGCCCTGACACGACGAAGCCGGCCGCATCGGCGACCGGCTCGTGGTTCCGGGCCATCCCGCAGGACGGGTCCGCCGCGCTAGCGGGAGCTCTTGGTCAGCGTCCGTCGGCAGCGCGTGCAGGCGAGCACCTTGGTCAGGTTGCCGTTCTGCACGATCGTCGTGAGCTGGAGGTTCGGCTGGTAGCGGCGATGGGCACGGACGCGGTTCATCCCCGAGGACTGGGGGTTGAAGCCGCCCATCGATGCCTTGCCACAGATGGCGCAGCTGCGGGCCATGGTCAGGTCTGATCCCTTGAAGATGTGTGTCAAAAGGCGGGCACGCGTGAGCAATCTCACGCGAACGGGGTGGTATCGTAGCACAGCATTTTGGCCCGCCAGCCTGACGGTTTGCCAGCCACCGTCAGCTGCCGAACCCGGCGCGGAACGATGGCCAGGCCGCATGGGCCCAGGCCGCGAGGAGGACGTCACCCGCGTGACCGCCGATCCCACCCGCAGCCGCTCGCTGGTTACCCGTCGAGCGCTTCGCGACCTCGTGCGCGCGACCACCCTGTCCGTCTACGGCGTGTCCGGGTTCGCGCGGGGGGGTCCGATGGGTCGCCTGCTGCAGCGCCTCGGTCTGGCGCATCCCGGGCTGCGCCTCGAGGTCGGGGACGAGCTCGCGGTCGAGCTGGATCTCACCGTCGCGTACGGCCTGCCCATCGCCGAGGTGGCGCGCCAGGTCGAGTCGGCCGTTCGCTACACGCTGGTCAGCGCACTCCAGCGCGATCCGGACCGGGTCTCCATCCGGATCGGTCACCTGCGCCACGAGCACGGTGTGGCGCCCGAGGCCATGCCTCGTCCGGGGGAGACTCCCGGCACCGCCGACCTCGCGGACAGCGGGACGGACGTCGCCTGATGCCCCGCCGATCATGTGACGGCGCGGGCTACCTGACGGCGTTCAGGAGCGCGGTCGCCAGCCTCGCGGCGAACGTCGAGGAGATCAACGCGCTCAACGTGTTCCCGGTCCCGGACGGTGATACCGGATCCAACATGCTGGCCACCGTCCGTGCAGCGCTCGACGAAGCGGACAAGGCCGAGCCCGGCGCGGACGCGGGGCGCATCGCCGGGGCGATCAGCTTCGGCGCCCTCATGGGTGCCCGCGGCAACTCGGGTGTCATCGCCAGCCAGATCCTGGCCGGCATGGCTCACGGGCTCGCAGGCAAGCGCCACTTCAACGGCCTGGACCTGGCCCACGCGCTGGATTCGGGCACGAAGATGGCTTACAAGGCCGTTGCCAAACCGGTCGAGGGCACGATCCTCACCGTCATCCGCGAGGCGTCGGCTGCGGCCGTGACCGCCGCGGAGCGCGACAACAACGTTGAGACGGTGCTGACTGCCACGGTGGACGCAGCCCGGCGCTCCGTTGCCAAGACCCCGTCGCTGCTGCCCGTCCTGCGCGAGGCGCACGTTGTCGATTCAGGCGGACAGGGTTTGTTGCGCCTGTTCGAGGGTGCGCTGGCGGCCGCGCGTGGAGAGCCGCTTGCGGGGCATCAGCCACTGGCGGTGCCGGTCGGCGACCACGGCGGCCACGTCCATCCGGCGGCGCCCGGTGCCGAGGAGGGAGCCTTCGGCTATGAGACCGTCTACCTCGTCCGGGCGCGGGATGGCGTGCCGCTCGACGTGAGGGCGATCCAGGCACATCTCGAGACGATCGGTGACTCGGTGCTGGTTGCCGGGGACGAGCGCCTGGCCAAGGTCCATGTCCACAACGACCGGCCGGACGGGATCATCGCATTCGGCCTGACGGTCGGGACCCTGTCGCGTATCACGATCGAGAACCTCGACAACCAGGCACATGACGTGCGAGAGGCGCGGGCCGTCGCGTTCGTGGGCGCGGCGATCGGAGACGCCGGGCATCACGCCGCCGGCCATGCGGATCCGCCTCCGGTCGGCGCGTCGGGCCAGCACGGCCTCGACGCCGGCACCGCGACCATCGCGCCCCGCACGGCCGACCGGGCATCCCATGACGATGATTCCGCTCCCTCGAGCCCGATGCCGATCGGCGTGGTCGCCGTGGCGCCCTCGGACGGACTTGCCGAGGTGCTGGTGGATACCGCCACCGAGTTCCGCGAGCACGGGGCCTTCCGGGTCGTGCGCGGCGGCCAGAGCGCAAACCCGTCGACGGGTGAGCTGTTCGAGGCGGTGCAGGCGATGCAGGCCGACGAGCTGTTCATCCTGCCCAACAACCCGAACGTGATCCTGGCAGCGCGACAGGTGGCGTCGATGACGGACCGCCCGGTGCATGTGGTCCCGACGCGCAACGTGGCCGAGGGCGTCGCAGCGTTGATCGAGCTCGACCCGACCTGCGACGGCGCAACCAACGCGGCGGCCATGACCGCAGCCAGCCGCGGTGTCCAGTCGATGCAGGTGACCGAGGCGGTGCGCGACGCAACGGTGTCGGGACGCAAGGTCAAGAAGGGCCAGGCGATCGTGCTCGATCCCGACGATGGGCTGCTGGCCGCCGACCCCGACCCGCAGCGGGCGCTCCTTGCCGGGATCGCGCGCCTCGACCGCGGCTACTGCCTGATGACGATCTACTACGGTGACGGCGCCACCCTGGACGAGGCCGAGACCCTCGCGCTGCGCGTCCGCGAGACGACGCCCGGCGTGGACGTCGAGGTCGTGCACGGCGGCCAGCCGCACTACCGGTATCTCGTCTCCGCCGAGTGAGCCCCCGTTCCCGGACCCTGCGACCCCGGGCCAGCGCCCCGGTCACCAACGATCCGGTGGAGCGACTCGGCCTCCCGCTCGGCCTGTCGGGCCTGTCGGCGCCGAACGTGCTCCGGCGGGCCGGACACCGACTCGGCCTGACAACCGTCCGCGATCTGCTGTTCCACCTGCCACGTCGCTACGACGACCTGCGCGAGCTCCATCGGCTGGGCGACCTCAACGCCGTGGCGGACGGCACGGTCGTCTCGGCGCGGGTGCAGGTGACCGACATCCGGGTCCAGCAGACGTGGCGTCGCCGTGTCCAGGTCACCACGGCGTTCCTGGCTGACGAGAGCGGCACCGCGGAGGCGACCTGGTTCGGGCGGCGGTTCATCGAGCGGCGCGTGCACCCCGGTGACGAGCTGATGGTCTCGGGGCGACTCAAGCGTCGTGGCTTCGCGCTCGTGTTCGACGATCCCGAGTTCCAGCGCGCGGACGATGCCTCGCTGCTCCACGCCGGGCGCATCGTCCCGGTCTACCGACTCACGCGAGGGCTGACCGCAGCACGGCTCCGTCAGGCGATGCGCGAGGCGCTTGATCGGGCGGGATACGCCTACCCGGAATACCTGCCCCCGGCGATCCGCGATGAGGAGCGGCTGCCGCCCATCGCCTCGGCGCTCGAGTCGGCGCACTACCCGGTGACCTTCGACGCGCGCGACGCGGCCCTCCGCCGCCTGGCATTCGACGAGCTGCTCGCGCTCCAGCTGGGCATGGTCGCGCGGCGGCGGGCACGGGGCCGGTCGAGGACCACGCCCGTGCCGGTCGACGGGGCCACGGACCAGCGGATCCGCGAGGCACTGGCAGCCTCGCTGACCCGGTCGCTGGGTCGATCGGTGGCACTGACGGACGACCAGGACGGGGCCATGACCGAGATTCGCGGCGATCTGGCCCGGGATGTGCCGATGCTACGCCTCGTCCAGGGCGACGTGGGCTCGGGCAAGACGGCGGTGGCGGCCTACGCCCTGGCTGCTGCTGCGATCGACGGTCGACAGGCCGCGTTGCTCGCGCCCACGGACCTGCTCGCCCGGCAGCACCTGGCGACCGTGGCAGGCCTGGTCGAGGACCTGGGCTTGCCCGTGACGCTCCTCACCGGGTCGCTCAAGGGCGACGCGCGCCGCCGTGCCGTTGAGGCGATCGCCACCGGCCAGGCGGGGATCGTCGTCGGGACCCATGCCCTTCTCCAGGACACGGTCTCGTTCGCGGACCTCGCGCTCGCCGTGGTCGACGAGCAGCATCGCTTCGGCGTCGAGCAGCGCGGTGCCCTCGAGGGGAAGGCGGTTCGTGGCGCACCCCACGTGTTGCTGATGACCGCGACGCCGATTCCGCGGACGTTGGGCCAGGTGCTGTACGCGGACCTCGACGTGTCTACGCTCCATGGCGTTCCGGCCGGCCGGCAGCCGGTCCGCACGGGGATCCGTCGGCCCGCCGACCTCGATGGCACCTGGGATCGGGTCCGAGAGGAAGCCGCGGCCGGGCACCGCACGTTCGTCGTGGTGCCGCGGATCGGGCCCGCGGCGCAGGACGGCGGTGCGGGAGACGGGGATGCGCCCACGGACGATGCGACGACCGACGACGATCCCTTCAGCGATGACGAGCTGCTCGACGAGGACACCGAGACGGCATGGGCCGCGGCCGCCGAGGCGGAGTTCGAGCGCCTGACGACGCTGCTCGCGCCGCTCCGGGTCGGACTGGTTCACGGACGGCTCAAGCCCACCGAGCGGGACGCCGAGATGGCCCGGTTCCGTGATGGCGACCTTGACGTTCTCGTCGGGACGACGGTGATCGAGGTCGGTGTCGACGTGTCCGAGGCGACGCTCATGGTGATCGAGGACGCCGAGCGCTTCGGCCTGGCCCAGCTGCACCAGCTCCGGGGCCGGGTGGGGCGGGGGAGTGCGTCCTCGTTCTGCGTCCTCGTCAGCGACGCGACGGACGGGACGACCGAGCACGAGCGGCTCCGGGCGGTCGCATCCACCACCGACGGCTTCGAGCTGGCCGAGCGCGACTTCGAGCTGCGGCGAGAAGGCGACGTGCTCGGCCTCGTGCAAAGCGGCCTGCCGCGACTGCGCGTGGCCACCCTCGCCAATCCCGAGCACCGGGACCTGGCCACCCGCGCCCGCGCTCACGCCGAGGCCCTGGTGGGTCGTGACGGCGAGCTGCCCGTCGACCCCCCCGCACTGCCCGCGGAGCTCGAGCATGGCTGGCTTGCCCACGCCTTCGCGGGCGACCCGGCCAGCGCGGCGTAGCGGAACCGACGCCGATGGCTGACGCGGGCAGGGTGATCGCAGGGAGCGCCAAGGGCGTGCGCCTGGCAGCGCCCGGGCCGGGGACGAGGCCGTTGACCGATCGCGTCAAGCAGACCCTGTTCGGGATCCTGGAGCCGCAGCTCGACGATGCACGTGTCCTCGACCTGTTCGCCGGCAGCGGTGCGGCCGGGATCGAGGCGCTCTCGCGCGGCGCGGCGGCCGCGGTGCTCGTTGAGCGTGACGCGCGGGCGATCGCCGCGATTCGCCAGAACCTCGAGCGGGCGGGCTTCGGTCCACCGGTGGCGCTCGTGGTCCGGGCCGATGTCCTCGCGTTCATCGGTCGACCGCTCGAGGAGCACCCGCCGTTCGACATCGTCATCGCCGACCCGCCCTACGCGGACACCGAGGCGCTGCTCGCCATCCTGCGCCGCCTCGGCACTCCGGTGGCGCCACTCGCGACGGATGCCCTCGTGGTTGCGAAGCACTTCTGGCGGCAGCCGCCGCCCGCCGAGGTCGGGCTGCTAGCATCGGAGCGCGAGCGTCGGTTCGGCGAGACCGCGCTCACCTTCTACCGCCGTCGCCCGTCCGACCAGGGCGAGCCCACGCAGGAGGTGCACGAGCGGTGAACGTCGCGGTCTACCCGGGTTCGTTCGATCCCATCACGAACGGCCATCTCGACGTCGTCCGGCGCGCTGTCCGCGTGTTCGACCGGGTGGTGGTCGGTGTCCTTGGCAATCCCCGCAAGATGCCGCTGCTCGACGTCGAGACCCGGGTGGCCGTCATCGCCGAGGTGATCAGATCCGACGCCCGGCTTGCGGAGCAGGTCGAGGTCCGCGCCTTCGACGGCCTGACGGTCGACTTCTGCCGCACTGTCGGCGCCGGGTTCCTGGTTCGCGGGTTGCGTGCGATCGCCGATTTCGAGACCGAGCTCCAGCTCGCGCACAACAACCAGCAGCTCGCGCCGGACGTGGACACGGTGTTCTTCATGACCTCCCTTGATCATTCCTACGTGAGCTCCAGCCTGGTCAAGGAGATCGCACGCTTCGGTGGGGACGTCTCGACGATGGTTCCGGTGCCGGCAGTGGTCGCGATGCAGGAGGCGCTGCACGCGCAACCCGGCTAGAGGCCCGGTGGGCATGCCATAATCCGGCGGAACGCCCCGCCGGGACGACGAACCGAACGGGAGGCCGTCCGCTGGACATCATCTTCCTCGTGGAGCGACTCGAATCGCTGATCGCGAGCGGCAAGCCGCTGCCCCTGACGCACAACGCGATCATCGACCGGGAGGCCGCGCTGAACCTGATCGATGAGCTGCGCGTCGCGGTGCCGGAAGAGGTTCGGGCGGCCAAGCGGATCAACTCCGAGGGCGAGCGGATCATCGAGAAGGCCCAGGAAGAGGCCGACCGGATCGTCGCGCGCGCCCAGGAGCAGGCAGCGTTCCTGATCGAGGACCGAGGCTTGACCGAGGCCGCCGAGGCCGAGGGTCGCCAGATCATCGCCGCGGCCGGCGAGGACGCCGCGGGCATTCGCCGCGGCGCCGACGACTACGCCGCCGGAGTGCTGGCCGCGCTCGAGGCCGAGGTCGCCCGGACGCTCCACAGCATCGAGCGTGGGATCGCCATGCTCGACGAGCGGCGAGGGGTGTCAGCGGAGCCCGGTGAGGCACAGGCGTTCGCGAGCGACGACGTGGACGATGGCGACCAGGTCGACATCGATGAGGGCGCCTCGCCCGTCCGCCGGTGACCGTTCCGGACGCTCGAGCCGGCCGCCGTGTCCCTCCCGTGGACGAGCACGGGGATCCGCTGACCTTCGCTCTGTCGGGATTCCTCGCCGAGCCGGCGGGGAGCCTGCGCGATTACGCAGTTGGCTCGGCGAGCATCGAGCCGATCGATGACCTTCGCGTCGTGGAGCCCGTGGTCGGCGACGTCCACCTCTCACGGACCAACCGCGGCATCGTCGTCAGCGCGCGCATGACCACCGCGTTGGCAGGCGAGTGTGTGCGCTGCCTGCGGCCGGTCGTCAGCCGTATCCCGATCCGGATCGACGAGGAGGTTCTACCGACGATCGATCTCGGCAGCGGGCACCCGATCGAGCCCGAGGAGGACGCCGACCCGGAGGCGCCGCTGCTGACCGATCACCACGAGCTCGAGCTGCGTCCGCTTGTGCGCGAGGCGATCAGCCTCGCGGCACCGGTCGCGCCGCTGTGCGAGCCTGAATGCCCAGGGCTGTGCCCGGAGTGCGGCGAGCGGTTTGAGGCGGGCCACGTGCACGACGACGCCCCGATCGACCCGCGTCTCGAGGCACTTCTCTCGTTCCGGGTCGACGAGGAGGCGGAGACCGAGTAGACTCCCCGCTCGGCCCATGCTCTGCGCTCGCGTCCGGACGCGGCCGCGCACCGGGTCCAGATCAGTCCGACACGGCGTCTCAGCGGGCGGTGCCCCGAGACGCGTCCCAAAGGAGCTGTAGAACGACATGGGTGTGCCGAAGCGAAAGGTCGCTCACGCCCGGCAGATGGAGCGGCGCAGTCACCTCGCCCTCACCCCGCCGACCCTCGTGGAGTGTCCGCATTGCCACGAGCCCAAGCTGCCACACCGGGTGTGCCCGTCCTGTGGTTGGTACAACGGGCGCCAGGCGGTGGAGCCCAAGCCGGCAGGGAGCGCCTCCTCGTCCGAGGAGTCCGCGTAACGACGCCGATCCCGTGAACATGCAGGAGGGATCCGACGCGAGCCGCCCGGACGACGCTGCCGCGACCGCGGCCCGCGAGCCCGAGCCTGTGCCGGCCCCTGCTCCAGCCCCAGGACACGTGCGCGATGGCGTCGTGCGTGTCGCCGTCGATGCGATGGGCGGTGACCACGGGGAGGCCGAGGTCGTGCCCGGTGCGCTCGCCTATGCCAAGGCCCACCCAGAGGATCAGCTGCTGCTGGTCGGGGACGAGGCGGCGATCACCCCGCTCGCGGAGCCGATGCCCGCCAACGTGCGGATCGTGCATGCGCCCGAGCTGATCGGCATGGACGAGCATCCAGCGCGTGCCCTTGTCCGCAAGCGACGTAGCTCGATCGTGGTCGCCACCGAGCTTGTCCGTGCCGGTGAGGCGGACGCGGTCGTGACGGCGGGTCACACTGGTGCGGGGATGGCTGCCGCGAAGCTGATCCTGGGGAGCCTGCCCGGGATCGATCGCCCGGCCCTCGCGGTGCAGATGGTCAGTGCGGGCCGCCCGTTCGTGCTGCTGGACATCGGCGCCAACCCGGACTCGACGGGCGAGAACCTGGCCCAGTACGCGCGCATGGGCGCGATCTTCAGCGAGCGTGTGCTGGGCGTGGACCAACCGCGGGTCGCGCTGCTCTCGATCGGGGAGGAGAAGGGCAAGGGCGACGCGAGGATTCGGCGCGCGACGGAGCTCCTGGATGAGACCGATCTCAACTTCGTGGGCAACGTCGAAGGCAAGGACCTCACCCGACAGATGGCCGACGTCGTGGTGTGCGACGCTGTGCTGGGCAACGTCGTGATCAAGTTCTTCGAAGGTCTCTCAAGCTTCATCTTCGACCAGTTCCGGGCAGAGTTCCAGGGATCCCTTCGGGGCCGGCTCGCGTACCTCCTGATGCGTCCCGGGATCGGTCGCATCCGGAAGGTGTTCGACTACGAGGTCGTCGGTGGCTCCCCGCTGCTCGGCGTTCGGGGCACGGTGATCATCACCCACGGTCGGGCCCGGCGACGCATGATCGAGCACGCGGTCCGCGTGGCGGCGACGGCCGTGCGCGGTCAGGTCGATCAGCGGATCAGTGACGCGCTCGGCTATGGGCCGTACGACGAACCCGAGATCACGGCCGCCCCGGCGGTGATCTCCGAGGCAATGCCCTGATGCCCAGCCTGTCGGTGGGGAAGGACGTCATCCGTGAGACCGTCCGGCTCGCCGCGCTCGAGGTGCCGGGCGTGTTGCGCGTGGGCCGGGGAGGCCCGCGCTGGCGGGACGTGGTCGGCGGTTCGCCCATTCGCGTCCGCGTCAAGGACGGCCGCGTGGATGTCACCGTGTGGTTGGTTGCGCGACCGCGCCAGCAGCTGGTCCCGCTGACTGCCCAGGTCCGGGACGCGGTCGGGGCGGCCGTGGTCCGCCTGCTGGGCCTCGAGCTCGGTGGGGTGACGGTCCTGGTCGATGGTGTCGGAAGCTGACCCGCCGGGCGCGGGGCGATCCGAGGCCGAGCCCGTCGATCAGGAGGCCACGATCCCCGGCCCCGACACGCCCGCCTCCCGGCGCAGATCGCGGGGCCGTCCCAGGAACGCTCGAGACCGTGGTTCGGACGCGCGCGCCCGCAGCCGCCGCGAGGGTCGCCGGCTCGCATTGGCCAGCTCGTTCGAGGCGGAGTTCGGCCAGCGAACCGCAGATGCGATCCTGGAGCGCCACCTCGCGCTCGAGGGGGACGAGCAGGCGGCCGCGCTGGCGCGCGAGATCATCGCCAACGTGCAGGCAAACCGCGATGAGCTGGACGCGCAGATCACCGAGGTCGCACCGCAATATCCGGTCGTCCAGCTGGCGCGGATGGATCGCGCCTTGCTGCGTTGCGGGCTGTGCGAGATGCTACACTCGCCCGCAACGCCGGCCCGGGTGGCGATCGCCGAGTGGGTCGAGCTCGCACGGATCTACTCTGGTGAACCCATGCGACGGCTCATGAACGGCGTGCTCGGGCGAGTCGCCCGCGATATGGACGCAACCCGCTAGAGGGACACCCGGAATCGTGGAGGAGTCAGTGGCCAGCACGTACGAGCGGCTCAAGAAGATCGTCATCGAGCAGCTGGGCGTTGACGAGGTGGAAGTCACGCCTGAGGCCTCGTTCGTGGACGACCTCAACGCGGACTCTCTCGACCTGGTCGAGCTCATCATGAGCCTCGAGGAGGAGTTCGGGACCGAGATCTCGGACGAGGACGCGGAGAAGATCCGGACCGTCCAGGACGCCGTCGACTACATCGACGAGCACTCCTCCTAGGCCGCCCAGCACCAGGGGGCCCATGCACCCGGTCGACGCGCTGATCGACCGCCTGGGTCTCCCTGTCGGCGACCGGGCGCTGCTGGAACAGGCGCTGGTCCACAGCAGCTGGTTGCACGAGCACCCGGACGAGGTCGCGGGTCACAACGAGCGCCTGGAGCTGCTGGGTGACGCCGTCGTCAATCTGGCCATCTCGGACGCGCTCTACCATCGCCATCCGAACGATGACGAGGGGGTCTTGTCGGCCCGCCGCGCTGCGATCGTGAGCACGACGGGCCTGGCCCGGCTGGCGACCCGCCTCGACCTCGGGTCGTTTCTGATGCTTGGTGAAGGTGAGGCGCAGCGTGGAGGTCGGGTTCGACCGTCGCTGCTGGCATCGGTGTTCGAGGCTGTGACCGGTGCCATCTATCTCGATCTTGGCTGGAATGCGGCCTCGACCTGGCTGCAGCAGGAGGCCGAGGCGGAGCTGACGGCGGACCTCGCCATGACCACCCTCAAGAGCCCCAAGAGCCGGCTCCAGGAACACACCCAGCGAACGACCGGCGACCGTCCCGTGTATCGCGTGGTCGAGGCGGTGGGACCTGACCACGAGAAGCGCTTCCGGGTCGAGGTCGAGGTCAATGGGGCGGTCATGGGGGTCGGCGAGGGATCGTCGCGCCGCGTCGCGGAGACGTCAGCGGCCGCACAGGCGCTCGAGGCGCTGCGCAGCAGGCGGGAATCCGGCCGTTCCGCCACACCCGCCGGACCGGCCACCGGCGTCGACGGCGGGTGACCGCGCCGGCGCGCCTGCTCGGGCTCCGGGTCCAGGGCTTCAAGTCGTTTGCCGAGCGAACGCTGGTGGAGTTCGGCCCGGGCATCAGCGCGGTTGTCGGGCCCAATGGCTCGGGCAAGTCGAATCTCGCCGATTCCCTCCGCTGGGCGCTGGGTGAGCAGGGGCGCTCGCTTCGGATCCGCCGCAGCGAGGACGTGATCTGGGCGGGCTCCGAGCGGCGCGGTGCCCAGGGCATGGCAGATGTCACCATCGTGCTCGACAACGCGGACGCGCTGCTGCCCGTCGAGTACTCGGTCGTGGAGCTCGGCCGCCGCCTCTACCGCTCGGGCGAGAACGACTACCTTCTCAACCGCCAGCGCGTCCGGTTGCGTGACCTCGTGGACCTGCTCGACTCGGCCAACCTCGCCGAGAACGCCTTCCTGTTCATCGGCCAGGGCATGGTCGACCAGGCACTCGCGCTCCGGCCGGAGGAGCGGCGGCCGCTGTTCGAAGAGGTCGCCGGCGTGCGGCGTCACGAGCGTCGCCGGCGCAAGGCGGAGGCGCAGCTGGCCGAGGCCGAGGACAACCTCGCGCGGGTCGACGACATCCTGGCCGAGCTGCGGCCGCAGGCGCGCAGGCTCGGGCGCCTCGCCGAGCAGCAGGCGACGCGGGTCACGGCCGGCGAAGAGCTGGCTGCCGCGCTGATCACGGCGGCTCACGCGCGCTGGCACGACGCGGCCGGTCGCGTGCGGGTGACCGAGGCGCGCCTCGACGAGCTCCGCGCGGAGACCGCGGCGGCACTGTCCGCGCTCGAGCACGCCGAGTCGGGCGTGAGCGAGATTGCGGGTTCGATGGCCGCGCGCGCGGACCAGGAACGTGAGCATCGCGCTCGACACGAGGCCGCGCGCGCGCTGTTGACCGAGCTCGGTTTGCGGCAGGCACGGGCCGAGGCGGAGATCGCCGCGGTTGCGCGCGACCGCGTTCGGCTGGACAACGAGCTGGCCGGGCGCGACACGGACCTTGCTCAGCAACGGCGCATCCTGGCGGCCCCCGTGCCCGACCGGGACCTCGCGCTCGAAGCAGCGGTCGCCGAGGCGGACCGGACGCTTGCCGAGGCACTGGGCGAGCTGGGCTCGCTGCGCGCGGCGAGTCGAGCGCGGGGCGAGGAGCTCGCTGCCCTGCGCAGGGCCGAGGCCGCTCGCGCCGCAGAGACGGAGACCGCTCGGCGCCAGGTCGAGGATGCCGGGCGAAGGGCAGCCGATCTGGGGCGGCGCCTGATCGAGGCGCAGGAGCGCCGGGCGCAGCTCGAGGCCGAGCTCACGACGGCAGAGGATTTGCTTTCGGCCGCACTGGCAGCAGATACGGCGGCCGCGGAGGTGCGTGCGGGGGCGCAGGCACGGCTCGATGCCGCGGAGGGGACCAGGCGAGCGGCTGCTGATCGGGCGGCCGGGGCGGGTTCCGCGCTGGCGACCGCGCGGGGCCGTCTGGAGACGCTGGAGCGGCGCCTCGCCGAGGAGCAGGAGCGCGGCATCGCGCGGGCGGCAAAGCGTCTTGGCGGTCGCCGGGTCGACGACTCGCTCGCGGTGGATCCCGACTTCCGGCCGGCCGTCGAGGCGGCGCTCGGTGACCTGCTGCGTGCATACGTCGTCGAGCAGAGCGCCGCCGCCGCGCTGGGCGACGAACGGGGCGACCTCGTGGTGCGCGAGCAGCTCGGTTCTGGTGAGCGCGGCGCCTCGGCAATGCCGGCCGGCGTCACGCCGAGCGAGCTGCGTCGGCTCGAGGAGACGCTCGGTGACGTCGGTGGCGGCCGGCTGTCGGGCGCGGTCCGGACGGACCCCGAAGGGGTGGTCCGGACGCTGCTGTCACGGTCCGTTTGGGTCCCCGATAGGGACGCGGCCCTGCGACTCCAGCCCGTGCTGCCGGTGGGTTGGATTGCCGTGACCCGCGACGGGACGACGGTGGTCGGCCCGCTGACGGTGCGACTCGGTCGTGGCGATTCCCTGCTCGACCGGCGGGCGGAAGCGGAGCGGCTGTCACGCGAGGCCGAACGGCTGGAATCGGCGGCACGGGTAGCCGAGACCGACGTCGCCGCGACGACCACCGAGGCGACGGAGGCGAGGACGGCGCTGGATGCCGCTCGTGGCGCCGAATCGAGCGCCGCTGCCGAGCGTCGCCGCGCCGAGGAGGCAGAGCGGCGGGCGGGGCGGGAGCTGGAAGCGGCGGCACGGGAGGCCGCGTGGCTCGAAACACAGCAGGCCCGGCTCGCCACCGAGGTCGAGCGGACCCGCGCGGCCCTCGCGGTGCTTGAGGCGCCGGGCGACCCCGCACCGACTGGCTCGGCATCGACTGGCTCGGCACCGACTGGCTCTGCACCGACCGAGCCCGACCGCGACGCGATTGCGGCGTGGGAGCAACGGGTGGCCGAGCTCCGTACCCGTCGCGATCGCCTGGCGTCCGACGCCGCCACGTCCGACGCAGCGCGTCGGGAGGCCGAGGCCCGGCGGGCGCGTGCGGAGGCGGCCGTCACGATGGCGGAGGCGCGGCGCCGCGAGGTGGAGGTCGAACGCGCGGCGCTGTCGGAGCGCGAGCGCGAAGGGACCGAAACGCAGGGTACGGTCAACTCGGAGCTGGCAGCGGCGGCCGCCAACGAGCGATCGACGCGCGAGGCGCTGGACTCGCTGTTGGCCGACGATCGCCAGGAGCGGGCTCGTCTCGCCGAGGCCGAGCGCGCCGCGATGGCGGCCCGCGACCGGCTCCGGCTGGCCGATGAGCGCGCCCGGACGTCCGACGTGGCGGCGATGGAGGCGCGGCTCGCGCTGGACTCGCTCCGCGAGCAGGTGCTGGTCGAGCTTGCGGGGCTGGGTGAGGTCGGGCTCCGGCACCTCGCCCTGGCGGCCGGGATGGATCCCGCCGACCTGACCGCCGGACGCGACGACGGCGAGGCAGACGACGGCGAGGCAGACGACGCGGCAGAGGTGCCGCGGGACGACGATTCGGGAGCGCCGGGGGGCGATTCGGAGACGTCGATCGAGAGCGCCGCGCTTGAGGCGGCGCTCGACGGGCTTGTTTCCCGCTGGGCCGACGATCCGCCCGCGGTCGACGTGCCGACGTCGGGTCGGCTCGCGGTGCTCAGGCGTCGGTACCACGAGCTGGGAGCGGCGAACCCGTTCGCTGTTGATGAGTACCGGACCGTCAAGGACCGGCTGGCGACGCTCGAGACGCAGCACGGGGACCTGCGGGAGGCGATCACCCGGACGCGCGCCCTGATCGCGGACCTGGACGCGTTGATCACGACCCAGTTCCAGACCACCTTCGCGGCCCTTGAGGTTGCCTTCGACTCGCGTTTCCGGCAGCTCTTCGGCGGTGGCTTCGCGAAGCTCTCGCTCACCGACCCGACCGATCTCGCCTCGACAGGGATCGAGATCACCGCCCGGCCACCCGGCAAGAAGCCGCAATCGCTATCGATGCTGTCAGGCGGCGAGCGAGCCCTCACGGCGGTGGCGCTGCTGTTCGCGATGCTCGAGATTCGGCCCGCACCGTTCTGCGTCCTCGACGAGGTGGACGCGGCGCTCGACGAGGCCAACGTCGGGCGGTTCACGGATGCGCTACAGTCCCTGGCCGAGCAGACCCAGTTCATCGTCATCACCCACAACCGCGGCACGATCGAGGTGGCTGACGCGCTGTATGGCGTGACTGTCGGCGAGGACTCTGTCAGCCGCGTTATCAGCCTCCGACTCGACGAGGCGCAGGCCATCGCTGACCATCGACGGTCGGAGGTGCGGCCCGCGCTCGCCGGAGAGTCGGGCGGCTGACGGAGGTCACGTGCGCTTCTTCCGGCGTGGCGGTTCGCCACAGCCATCCGATCCCCAGGCAGACGAGAGCATCGAGCCGGCCGAGGTCGACGATGGCCTGACGACGCCCCCGCACGATGAGCCAACTGTCCCACCGGCCGAGCCGGCCGCTGCCACACCGGCCGCCGAGCCGCGCGAGGCGGCGCGGGTCGACCTGGCGCCCGACGCTCCGGAGGCGCTCGCACCGGTCACCGAGCCGCGCGAGCCGGAACTGCGCGAGCCGGAGCCCGACGCTCCGGAGGCGCCCGCACCAGCTGAAGCGGAGCGGGATCCCGGGCTGGAGGCACCACACGTCGAGTGGGCGTGGGGCGCGGACTGGAGCCCTGAGAAGGCCGACGCCGCCCGCCGCGAGCGTGAGCAGGCGCAGCTGGAGCAGGGCCTCGAGCGGTCTCGCGCCGGGTTCGGCTCCCGCCTGCGGAGCGCGCTGGGCGTCGGGCCCGCGGTTGACTGGGAGGAGATCGAGGAGACGCTGATCTCTGGTGATGTCGGTGCGTCTCTTGCGATCGACCTGGTGGAGCGGGCGCAGAAGCGGCGCGACCTGACACCTGATGCCGCGGTGCGCGTGGAGCTCGCCGCCCTGCTCGCGCCCCGGGACGCGGGGCACTGGGAGCCGTCGCCGGCCGTCGATGGTGGCCCGGCCGTCGTGCTCGTGGTCGGTGTCAACGGTACCGGCAAGACGACCACGATCGGCAAGCTGGCTGCGCGCGAGCGCGCACACGGCCGCAAGGTCGTGCTCGCCGCGGCGGACACCTTCCGGGCGGCCGCGATCGACCAGCTGCGGATCTGGGCGCAGCGGACGGACGCCGACCTTGTCGCCCATGCCCCCGATGCCGACCCTGCCGCGGTCGTGTTCGACGCGCTTGACGCGGCGGTTGCGCGCCACGCGGACATCGTCATCGCCGACACCGCTGGTCGGCTCCACACGAAGTCCAACCTGATGGACGAGCTGGCCAAGGTGCGGCGCGTGATCGACAAGCGACTCCCTGGCGCCGCGGTGGAGACCTTCTTCGTCCTCGACGCCACCACTGGCCAGAACGGGCTCGCCCAGGCGATCGCGTTCCACGAGGCGGTCGGGCTGACCGGCGTGGTGCTCACCAAGCTCGACTCCACGGCCAAGGGTGGGATCGTGTTCGCGATCGAGCACGAGCTGGCCGTGCCCGTGCGCTTCATCGGGGTGGGGGAGCAGGCTGACGACCTGCTGCCGTTCGATCCCGATGACTTCGTGGCGGCCCTGTTCGACTAGGCGCGGTGCCGTGCGCCGCTCAGGCGGTTTGCTCGACCTCCGTCACGTCGTCGAGCGCGCGCAGGTCACGGACGGGCGACGCCCACAGCACCAACAGTGCGACCACCCCCCCGATTGGTGCCAGGAAGGCCGTGGCGCGCAGGCCGATCGCGAGGGCCAGCGCCCCGGCGCCCAGGGTTGACACGAGCTGGGCGAGGAGCAGTGCGACATCCACGGTGGCGTTGACCCGGCCCAGCTGGCGCTCGTCCACCACCGACTGCGTGATCGACACGGTGGTGATCTCGAACACGGTGTGGCCCGCGTCGGCGATCAGCTGCTGGCCCACCAGGAACGCCACGGCGAGCAGCGGCGCGCCGGCCGGAGCGAGCGGCATGAGCAGGTTGCCGATCCCGATCAACGCAACCGAGGCCATGAGGAGGTAGCCAAGCCGGATCCGGCCGCTGGAGCGGTAGGCGACGAGCGCGCCAAAGAACGAGCTGATTCCACCGATGGCCGCGATCATGCCGATCGTGGCGGCGTCCAGCCCCAGCACCTCGATCGCGAACAGGAACCAGATGGCGCCGAAAACGCCCGACAGGGCGCCGAGCGCCATGGCCGCCAGTGTCATCGAGCGGAGGAGCGGGTGCCTGGTCACGATCCGCAGGCCGGTTCGGATCTCGGTCAGCACCGGCTCGCGGTCGGCGCGGGGCGGCGGCGGCGGCTCCTTCACCCGGATCGAGCCAAGCAGCACCGCGGAAAAGAGATACGTCACGGCGTCGATGGCGATCGTCAGGGGGCCCGTCAGCGCCTGGACCAGGAACCCCGCCGCGCCGAACGCCAGGAACTCCGATACGGAGGCCGAGGTGGCCAGGGCGCCGTTTGCCGCAACGAGCTCCGAGCGCGGCACGATCGTCGGCAGGTAGGCTCGATCGGCGACGTCAAAGAAGGTCGTTAGCAGCGCGGCCAGGAGCGCGACGACAAGCAGCTGGGCAAGCGACAGCCAGCCGGCGATCGCTGCCACCGGGACGCTTCCCAGGAGCAGGGCACGTCCGAGATCGGCCCAGATCATGACCGGGCGCCGTCGAAGCCGGTCCACCCAGGCACCGGCGACGAGTCCCACGGCCAGCCCCGCGGCGAGATCCATCGTCCGCACCAGGGCGATCTCAAGCGGACCGGCGCTCAGGACATAGATCGCGACCAGCGGCAGCGCCAGCCGCGTGAGCAGGCTGCCGAAGATGGAGATCGTGGCGGCCGCCCAGAGGCGCGTGAATGCCCCGTTGCGCCAGAGCGCCCGCCGAGGCAGCTGGTCCGGCGCAGGCGGCAGCGGGTCGAGGACTGGCTGGATGGGCTCGACGCTCACCGGCGCAGGGTAGCCGGTGCGGCTCCGCGACAACAGCCGCATGCCCGTGGTTCCGCGACCTCGCCGGCGCCCGATGGGGCGTGGCGCGGGGTCATGACGTACACTCCCAGCGCTCAGGTGTCGCCAGAACCCGCGCACCACCCGCCGGCCTCCGCCGTGCGGCCTGACCTCACCGACACCATAGGGTTGCCGATCGCGCATGTTCGACAGTCTCAGTGACCGCCTCCGCGCCACGCTCGCCTCGCTGACGGGTCGCGGCCGCGTGTCCGAGGCCGACGTGGACGCGGCGATGCGCGAGGTTCGACTGGCGCTGCTCGAGGCTGACGTCAACTACAAGGTCGTCAAGGACTTTGTGACCCGCGTGCGCGAGCGCGCGGTCGGCGCGGACATCCTGGAGAGCCTCACCGCCGGCCAGCAGGTGGTCAAGATCGTCCACGAGGAGTTGACGGCGCTCCTGTCGGTCGGCGATCGAACATTCCACCTGGCGGGCAACCCAGCCGTGGTGGCCCTGGTCGGCCTCCAGGGCTCGGGCAAGACCACGTCTGCGGCCAAGCTCGCGAGGCACGAGGTCAAGCAGGGCCGACAGCCGATCCTGGTTGCCGCAGATCCATACCGACCCGCAGCCGCAGATCAGCTCGAGACGCTGGGGCAGCAGCTCGGCATCCCGGTGCATCGCGCGCCGGCGGGAACCCCGACGGTGGACATCGCTCGTGGGGGGATCGAAGCGGCGCGGCGCACCGGGCGCGACGTGGTGATCATCGACACAGCCGGGCGGCTCACGATCGATGAGACCCTGATGGACGAGGTCCGCCAGGTGTCGGAGGCGGTCAAGCCCGTCGAGACGTTGCTCGTCGTGGACGCGATGACCGGCCAGGAAGCCGTGAACGTGGCCCAGGGGTTCGGCGCCGCCGTCCCGCTGACCGGGCTCGTCCTGACCAAGATTGATGGCGATGCCCGTGGCGGCGCCGCACTCTCGATCGGGGCAGTGAGCGGCCTGCCCGTCAAGTTCCTGGGCACCGGCGAGAAGACCGATGCCCTCGAGGTCTTCCACCCGGACCGGTTGGCAGGCCGGATCCTGGGCATGGGCGACGTGCTGAGCCTGGTCGAGCGGGCCCAGGAGGCGTTCGACGAGAAGCAGGCGGCGAGCCTCGAGGAGAAGGTCCGCAAGGCCTCGTTCACGCTCGAGGACATGCTGGACTCGATGCGTCAGATGCAGAAGATGGGCCCGATGGGCCAGGTGATGTCGATGATCCCGGGGATGGGCGGTCTCGCAAAGGATGCACAGGACGCGGTGGATCGCGGTGACCTCAAGCGCGTCGAGGCCATCATCCTGTCCATGACGCCGCGCGAGCGACGCGAGCCCGGGGTGCTCAACGCCTCGCGACGCCGCCGGATCGCCGCCGGCTCGGGAACCTCGTTGCCAGAGGTGAACCGCCTGGTGAAGCAGTTCGGCGAGATGCAGAAGCTGATGAAGCAGCTGTCCGGGGCAGGAGGCCGTCGTGCCGCGATGGGTCAGCTGCTCGGGCGCGGATAGGGGAAACCCATGACCGACCAGGACCCGACGGTTCGCTACCAACGGCCACCCACACCCGAACCCACACCGGATCGTGGGCCGGATCCCGTGGCGACGACACCTGCCGTCACGCAGTCGATCGCCACGCCCGCGCACGGCACGCCGCCCCCAATGACGCCCACGACCCCGGTCGTGAAGACTCCGTCGACACGGCCGGGTGGAAGCCGCGTCAAGTGGCTGGTCGCCCTCGCCGTGACGGTCCTGGTCGCGAGCGCCACGCTCGCAACGACCGCTCTGCTCACCGGGAGCGAGACGACGTCTGACGCGTCCGCCTGGGCACCCGCCGACAGCGTGGGTTACGCGGAGCTGCGGCTCGACCTGCCGGGCAGCCAGGCGACCGAGCTACCCCGGCTGATGGCCGCGTTTCCCGGCTTCGCCGACCAGGCGGCGTTCGGCACCAAGCTCGAGGAGCTGTTCGATCAGCTGATCCGCCGGGCGACGAGCGATAGCCACAACTTCCGGACCGAGATCGAGCCTTGGTTCGACGGCCAGGTCGCGGTGGCGCAGGGCGCACCCGGCATCGGCTCAGGGCTCGGGATGGCCGATCCTCACGCCCTGCTGCTGGTTCGCGTCAAGGACGCCGCTGCCGCCCAGGCGTGGGTGGAGTCGATCTTGACCGAGTCCGGGGCTCTCGCCTCCACTCCCGAGACCTACAACGGCACGCCCATCCACGTGCTCACGGCGTCGTCATCGCTGGGCAGCGTGCCGTCGAAGATCGGCTACGCCGTCGTTGGTGACCTGCTGATCGTCGGCGACCTGGACTCGGTCCAGCGCTCGATCGATACCGGCGGCACCGAGGGTCTCGCCTCGAACGAGCAGTTCCGAGGCGCGGTCGAGGCGCTCCCGGGCGATCGACTGGCGCTCACGTACTCGGATTCGGCCGCCATGTTCGAATCGCTTCGAGCCTCGCTCGGATCGGCCGGGACCGACATGGGCGACTCGACCACCGTGGTGTCCGCGCTGCTGAACGCGTACCAGGAGCTGATGCCCGGCTGGTCCGCGGTCTCGGTCCGCGCCGCTGATGGCACGCTCGAGGCCGACGTGGTCTCCGAGCACGTGAATGCCATGGGCGAGCCGGCGAACTCCACATCCGAGCTTGCGGCGGTCGCACCGGCTGACACGCTCGCGCTGATGACCGGTCGCGACCTGGGGGACCGGCTGGCGGTCATGCGCAACGCGATCGCCGATCAGCCGGCACTGGCCGACGGGGTCACGCAGGTCGATAAGGCGCTGGCGCTGCTGGGCGGCTTCGATGCCGTGACCAGCTGGATGGGCGAGTCGGGGGTCGCTATCACGCGCCATGGGGACAGCGTGACCGGCGGTCTCCTGATCGCGCCCACGGACCCGACCGCCGCCGGGCGCCTGCTGACCACGATCCGTGGCCTGGCCTCGCTCGGGCTTGGCGACAAGCTGACCTTCACGGAGGAGCCGTATGCCGGGACCACGATCGTGAGCGTGGATCTGGCGAGCCTCGCGTCGCTGGCCGGCAACGGGCTCGGCGTGCCGTCGAACCTGTCCTCGGATCTGCGCCTCGCCTGGGCCGCCACGGACCGGGTGGTCGCCGTCGGCGTCGGGACCGACTTCGTGAAGGACGTCCTCGACACCCAGGACGGTGAGTCCCTGGCGACGCAGCCGCGGTTCAGCGATGGGCTGGCCCGTGCGGGGGCCTCGAACTCGGGCGTGCTCTGGGTCGACGTCGCCGGCCTGCGCCAGGTCGCCGAGCCTCTGCTGACGGGATCCTCGCGAACGACGTACGACACCGACATCAAGCCGTACGTCGAGCCTCTGGATGCGATCATTGGCGCGAGCGTTGCGGGCGCTGATGTCGATCGGTCCACGTTCGTGCTCGTGGTCAGCAACTGACAGGGCACCTGCCCAACACCACACCCGGGTCGCCCAAGGCCCACCAAGGAGGAGCATCGCACCAGATGTCCGTTCGCATCCGCCTCACCCGCGTTGGGGCGACCAAGCAGCCCACGTACCGGCTGGTCGTCGCCGATAGTCATGCCGCTCGCGATGGCCGCGCGATCGACACCATCGGTCACTACAACCCGCGCACCGACCCGATCGAGCTGTCCGTCGACGAGGCCAAGGCCCGGGACTGGCTGGCCAGGGGAGCCCAGCCGTCCGACACGGTCAGGCGGTTGTTCAAGCAGGCCGGCGTGTTGCCCGGCCCGACCAAGTAGGGGGGCGGACGATGGCTGCCGCCGACCTGGTCGAATACGTGGCCAAGTCACTGGTCGATGACCCCGACGCCGTGCGCGTCGCCGCCGTCGATGGTGACGATGGCACGATCATCGAGCTCCGCGTGGCCGAGGCCGACATGGGCAAGGTGATCGGCCGCAACGGCAGCGTCGCCAAGGCGCTGCGCACGCTGCTCAAGGTGACCGCCGCCCGGACCGGCGATCCGGTCAGCCTCGAGATCGTGGACGACTGAGGCCCGGTCGCTTCTGGCACGCTCGCGGGGCCCGCAGCACGTGATCGCCGGCACCCCCGGCGCTGCCGCCGCTCGTCCCGCACCCGAGCAAACCCCGCTGGACCAGCGCGCGCCCGGGCGCCTCACCGTGGGGCTCGTGCGCGGCCTGCGCGGCCTGCGCGGTCAGGTCCGCGTGGAGCTGCTCACCGACCAGCCCGAGAAGCGATTCGTCGTGGGCGCCAACCTGTACCGGGAAGGCGTCGCGGACCCGCTCACGGTTGCGACGGCCTCGCCGGTCGCCGACGGCCCAGGCTGGTGGCTAACCTTTCGGGAGGTGACCGACCGGACGGCTGCGGAGACGCTGCGCGGGGTGTATCTCGAGATCGACCCGCCTGACGAGCCGCGTGAGCCCGGCCGCTGGCTGTGGCACGAGCTGGAGGGTCTGGCGGTGCGCTCGGCCTCGGGTGAGGAGCTGGGCCACATCCGGGAGATCTACCGGGTGGGTGAGACCGAGGTGTTCCTCGTGCGCGGCCCGCAGGGTGAGTTCGACGTCCCTGGTGTCCGAGGGATCGTCGTCGAGCTCGCGCCCGAGCGGGGCGAGATGATCGTGGACCTCGATGCCCTGGCGCTCGACGCCCGACCCGTCGAGGCCGACGACTACGTTCGTCCCCGTGACCGCCGGCCGCGCCGTCGCGCGAAGCGACCGGCATGACGCTCGAGGTCGACATCCTGACCCTGTTCCCGGCGATGGTCGAGACGCCGCTTCGGGAGAGCATCCCGGGTCGCATCCTCGATCGTGGCCTGGCGACCGTCCGTGTCCACGACCTGCGCCAATGGGGGATCGGGCGCCATCGGTCGGTCGATGACTACACGTACGGCGGCGGGGCGGGGATGGTGCTGCGTCCCGAGCCGGTGGCCGCGGCCCTGGCCGAGCTCCGGCGCGATGACTCGACGGTTGTCCTGCTCGACCCGACGGGCGAGGTGTTCCGGCAGCCCATCGCCGCCGAGCTGTCAGGCGCGTCGCACCTCGTGCTCGTCTGCCCACGCTACGAGGGCGTGGACGAGCGGATCCGGACCATGGTGGATCGGGAGCTCTCGATCGGGGACTACGTGCTGACCGGTGGCGAGCTGGCCGCGCTGGTCGTGACCGATGCTGTGCTCCGACTGTTGCCCGGTGCCATCGACGATGCATCGACAGCCGAGGAGTCATTCGCGTCGGGGCTGCTCGAGTACCCGCAGTTCACGCGGCCGGCGAGCTTTGACGGACAGCAGGTGCCGCCGGTCCTGGTCTCCGGGCATCATGCGCAGGTTCGTCGCTGGCGTCTGCGCGAGAGCCTCCGCCGAACGCGCGATCGGCGGCCGGACCTGCTTGAAGGGCGTGCCCTCAGTGCAGAGGAGCGGGAGCTCCTCGCACAGCTCGACGCCCTCCCGGAGGGTGGTGCCGACACCTCCGCCGAACTGCCGGCGACCGAACCCGACGAGACCCTGCCCGCCTGACATGCCCGTGCGGCCATGCTATTCTCCGCGGTCGGCCGCGCCGGTCGAGCCGTGCTATCCTGCGCGATCGGCCCCGCCGATGCCGGCAGGCGGCCGAAACCCGAGCCCAACGCAGCCGCGGCTGTCTCCGATCGAACAAGGACCCCGACCGTGAACGTGCTCTCCGAGATCGTCCAGGACCAGTTGCGCACTGATCTGCCCGAGATCGTGCCCGGCGACACCGTCAAGGTGGCTGCCAAGGTCGTCGAGGGCAATCGCGAGCGCGTCCAGGTATTCGAGGGGCTCGTGATGCGGATGCGCAATAGCGGCATCGCCTCGACGATCACCGTTCGCCGGATCGCGTCTGGTGTGGGCGTCGAGCGGACGTTCAAGCTGAACAGCCCGCGGATCGAGCGCATTGAGGTCGTGCGCCACGGCAAGGTGCGGCGCGCGAAGCTCTACTTCCTGCGCAACCGCGTGGGCAAGGCCGCGACGACGCTGCGCGAGCGCCGCTAGCAAGAGCCGCGCGGGACCGCCGACCGCCGCGCGGGACCGCCGACCGCCGCGCGGGACCGCAGACCCGCCAGCACTCACCGACCCCGGCCCGTGCCGGGGTCGCGTCATGCGTGGCCATGCGCGGTACGATCCAAGCCGATGGCTCCGATCGTCCCGAACCTCCGCTGGGAACGCTCGCTGTGGCGTGCGGGTGCGACGCGCGTCGTGGGCGTCGACGAGGTTGGCGTAGCGCCGACCAGCGGGGCGGTTGTCGCGGCCGCGGTGATCATGGCTCCCAACTGCCACAGAATCCCCGGCGTTCGAGACTCGAAGACCCTGTCATCGGCACAGCGTGAGCGCCTCGCGCCGGTCATCCGACGCCGTGCGATCGCGGTCGGCATCGGTGCCGCCTCGGTGGCCGACATCGACCGATTGAACATCTACCACGCCACGCATCTCGCCATGCGGCGGGCGATCGCGCGGGTCGGCGGCCACGATCACGTGCTCGTGGACGGACTCCGGATCGCCGAGTTCGAGCAGCAGGTCGGCCCGTACACGGCGATCGTGAACGGCGACGCTCGCGTGTACTCGATCGCCTGTGCGTCGGTCATCGCCAAGACCGTTCGCGACCGGATGATGCAGCGGCTGGCGCTCCGCTACCCGGCCTACGGCTGGGAGCGCAACGCCGGATACGCCACCCGGGAGCACCGCGACGCAATCCGGGCGCATGGCCTGACGCCACACCACCGACGCGGCTGGCAGGCGATCCAGGTGCTGCTCGCGGGCGATCAGCTGTCCCTTGACCTGGGTGATGCCTCCGATCAGCAGATGCACGACGGCGGCATGCGGCCGATCGGCCTCGACGATGAGGATGCCACTGAGCCGACGCTGGTGCCTGCGATCGACTGAGCCTCATCCCGTCGGCGTGATGCGGGTGCGCAGGCGACCCGAGACAATGGCACGGCGCGACGGGTTCCGATCGCGCGGCAGGATGGAGGCGTCACGATGGCGAAGCCGAAGCGGACACGTCTTGTCGCCCTTGGCTTTGTGGACGAGTCCATCGCCTGGGCCGTCCGCGAGGAGATCAAGGCCGCGATCGCACGCACGGAGATCGAGGTCGAGGACTACGTCCTGATCCACAAGGACGCCGATGGGAAGGCGACGTTCACCACCGACAGGTCGGTTGATCCAGGAGCGGTGCGCGGAGGGGCGTTCGGCGGCGCCGCTGGTCTCGTGCTGGCGGTGATCAGCGGCCCGATCGGCCTGGGCGCGGTCGTTGGCGGCGCGGCGATCGGTGCCGTGACCGCCGCACTCAAGGACAGCGGGTTCAAGAGTGACGACCTCGAAGCTGTCTCGCGCCTCATGACCGGTGGCCGCAACGGCCTCCTGATCGCCGTCCCGCTGGACGCCGCTGACCGCTTCGAGACATTCGAGAAGGGCAATGAGGTGCTCGCGTCCGCCAATTCGCGGTATCAGGTCGACATCGTCCCGGGCCGGACGTTCGAGCAGGCGATCGAGGAGTACCGCATCCAGGAGGAGCGCTGATCACGGTCATCGCGAGCCGCGAGCCCGTCGCGCGGGTAGCCGCGAGCGGCACGCCGGCCGAATAATCGCGCGATGAGGCGGCCCGGGTAGCCTCGGGGCATGGGAGGTGCCCAGCAGTCCGTGGCCGCACGCCAGGGGATGGCTGCCGAACGGCTGGTTGCCAGGCGCCTGGAACGCGCCGGTTGGGCCATCATGGGACGCAACGTGCGCGTCGGTCGCGGCGAGTTGGACCTGCTCGCGATCGACCCGGGCCCACCGCGGACGCTGGTCGTGGTGGAGGTGCGCTGGCGCGGACGGCGCGACTACGGCCTGGCCGAGGAATCGCTCGACCGGCGCAAGCGGGTCGCGCTGCGCCGGGCGATCGGCGCGCTGCTGGCACGCGGCATGCTCCCGGACGGACGTCGATTGCCTCCCCTGACGGTCCGCCTGGATCTGGTCGCGATCGATCGGGGTCGGGACGGCTCCACAAGCGTCCGCCACCATCGGGGCGTCCGCGTGTAAGGCCGATCCGCAGGCCAGGGATTCGGGTGACCCTGTGCTACACTCCGGCGCGCCCGCGGACCGTAGCCGCGGCGCCATGACCATCGCCCGCCCGTTCCCACGGGCGGAGCACACACGCGGATCGACGTTCCCACGGGACGGTGCCGGCGGCTCATCGCCAACGGTTCCCGCAGGAGGTCCGCGGAGGTTCAACCGCAGGAGGTTGCTCGGTGCCTACCGTCTCGATGCGCCAGCTCCTGGAGGCCGGCGTTCACTTCGGCCACCAGACGCGACGCTGGAACCCCAAGATGCGCCCGTTTATCTTCGCGGAGCGCAACGGGATCCACATCATCGATCTCGCCCAGACGGCCAAGCGGCTGGAGGCGGCTCTCGAGTTCGTGACCGAGACCGTCGCTCGCGGCGACTCGGTGCTGTTCGTCGGGACCAAGAAGCAGGCTCAGGAACCCGTGATGCAGGAGGCGGTCCGGGCTGGCCAGCCCTACGTCACGCGTCGCTGGCTGGGCGGCATGCTCACGAACTTCGTCACGATCAAGAAGCGGATCGGGCTGCTCGACCAGCTCGAGGCGCGACAGCAGGCGGGAGACTTCGAGCGCCTCTCCAAGAAGGAGGCCGCGAAGCTGACCGATCAGCTCAACAAGCTCGACGCGATGCTGGGCGGGATCCGCAAGATGAAGCGCCTGCCCGGGGCCGTGTTCATCATCGACCCGCATCGTGAGCGGATCGCGGTTACCGAGGCCAACAAGCTCGAGATCCCGGTGGTTGGCACGGGCGACACCAACGTCGACCCCGACGAGCTCGACTACATCATCCCCGCCAACGACGACGCCATCCGCGCCATCCGCCTGCTGAGCAAGCTCGTGGCCGACGCAGCGATCGAGGGTGCCCGGATCCGCGCGGAGCGGGCGACGGCAGAGCCCGAGGCGCCGGAGGCCGAGGTCATCCAGGAGCCCGAGTTCGACGAGACGGCGGCCGCCGATCTCGTTGCACAGCTCGCGGCGGGCGGCACTCTCTCGTTCGATCCTGACTCGGACGAGGATGATCTGCTGCCGGGTGGCGCATCCGGCACCGCCGATGGGAGCGAGAGCACCCCGCCAGAAGCGGCCGCAGCCGCGGAAGCATCCGTTCCCGCCGAGCCGGCGGCGGACGTGGCTACGGAGGCACCCGCTCCGGCGGCCGAGACCAAGCCCGCCGAAGCACCCGCTCCGGCGGCCGAGACGAAGCCCGCCGAAGCACCCGCTCCGGCGGCCGAGACCAAGCCCGCCGAATCACCCGCTCCGGCGGCCGAGACGAAGCCCGCCGAAGCACCCGCCGAGACCAAGCCCGCCGAGACCAAGGGCGCCGGGACCGAATGACGATCACCCGATCGCGCGTGGAGATCGAGCGATCGGGAGCGGCCGCGGGATCGGTAGCATCCAATCGCCCCGGCTGACCAGCAGTGCGCAGGGCGCTGCGCCAGCGCGCGGCGCGCCGAAGACGAACAGGGAGCAATACGTCAATGGCAATCACGGCCGGAGCCGTCAAGCAGCTGCGCGACCAGACGGGCGCCGGCTTCATGGACTGCAAGCGTGCGCTCGAGGAGACTGGCGGCGACATCGAGCGAGCGGTCGCGCTGTTGCGCGAGCGGGGTGTGGCCGCTGCCGCCAAGAAGGCAGACCGTGCCGCCAACGAGGGCCTGGTGGCCAGCTATATCCACATGGGCGGCAAAGTTGGCGCCATGGTCGAGGTGAACTGCGAGACCGACTTCGTGGCGCGCACAGACCAGTTCCAGAAGCTGGTCCACGACATCGCCATGCAGGTCGTGGCACTGCACGCCGAGTATCCCAGCGTGGAGTCCATCCCCGAGGGTGTGCTCGAGGCCAAGCGAGCCGAGATCCTGTCCGATCCCGTCACACAGGGCAAGCCGGAGGCCGTTCGCGAGAAGATCGCCGACGGGCAGCTACGGAAGTGGTATCAGCAGGTCGTGCTGACCGAGCAGCCCTACCGCGACACGGACATGAGCGTCGGCGAGCTGATCACGCAGTCAATCGCCACGATTGGTGAGAACATCCAGGTGCGGCGGTTCGTGCGGTTCGAGCTCGGGGAGGATTTGTGACGGCTGATGGCCAGGAGCCGGGTACGGCGGCAGCGGCGGGCGTGGCGCCGGCCGCCGAACGGCTGCGCTATCGCCGCATCCTGCTCAAGCTCTCC
Organism: uncultured Chloroflexia bacterium; assembly: GCA_963734935.1. Lineage (GTDB taxonomy): Bacteria > Chloroflexota > Limnocylindria > Limnocylindrales > CSP1-4 > CAIXZV01. The sequence continues at coordinate 644,377 of CAVTIO010000005.1, forward strand.
GGCGAAGCGCTCCTGGGTGAGCGCCAGTACGGCGTCGATCCTGCGTTCTGTGCATTCATCGCGAGCCAGGTGGCCGAGGTGCGGTCGCAGGGCGTGGAGATCGGGATCGTCGTCGGTGGCGGCAACATCTTCCGTGGCCTGGCAGCGGCGGCACGGGGCATGGACCGGTCAACCGGCGACTACATCGGGATGCTGGCCACGGTCATGAACGGCCTGGCGCTCCAGGATGCCCTCGAGCGCGCGGGTGTGCCGACGCGGGTGATGACGGCGATCGCGATGAACGAGGTCGCGGAGCCGTACATCCGGCGCCGCGCGGTACGCCATCTCGAGAAGGGACGGGTCACGATCTTCGTGGCCGGCACCGGCAACCCGTACTTCACGACCGATACCGCGGCGGCGCTGCGCGCGGTCGAGGTTGGCGCCGATGTGCTGCTCAAGGCGACCAAGGTCGATGGCGTCTATGACGCCGATCCGGTCTCCAACCCGAATGCCACCCGGTACCTGAACCTGGACTACCAGGACCTGCTCCGGGATCAGCTCAAGGTGATCGACGCGGCGGCGGTGTCACTGTGTCTCGAGAATGACCTGCCGATCGTGGTGTTCGACCTCAACGCACCCGACAACATCACGAGGGTTGCCCGCGGAGAGCCGGTGGGTACCCTCATCTCGGCGCAGCGTGGAGGTGCCACCCGATGACCACCGAGATCCTGACCACCGCAGAGCAGAAGATGGGCCGCGCCGTGGAGGCGATGGAGCGCGACTTCCAGGGCATGCGCACGGGCCGCGCATCGACGGCGCTGGTCGAGCGACTCCACGTCGACTACTACGGGACCCAGACACCGCTCAACCAGCTCGCCTCGATCAGCGTTCCCGAGCCGCACCAGATCGTCATCCAGCCGTGGGACCGTGGCGTCCTCGGTGCAATCGAGAAGGCGATCCAGAAGAGCGACATCGGTCTGGTGCCCAATGTCGATGGCACCGTGGTCCGGCTCAACATCCCGCCGCTGACCGAGGAGCGTCGCAAGGAGATCGTTCGCAGCGTCCACAAGCGTATGGAGGATGCACGAGTCGAGGTCCGCAACGCCCGCCGGGAGGCGGCCGACGCGCTCAAGAAGGAGGAGCGCGACGGTGTCACCGGGGCCGACGAGGCGCACCGCGAGCTCGACCAGCTGCAGAAGATCACCGACCGGTTGATCGACGAGATCGACCGGCTTGGTGACGCCAAGGAGCAGGAGGTCCTCGAGGTCTAGTGGCCCAGGCGCCGCTCGATCGATCCCTCAGCCGCCCGACCGACGCGCCCCCGCTCGCCCACGAGCCGGTCGACGGCGATACGCCTGGACTTGCGGTGCAGGATCCGGAGGCACCCCTCCTCAAGCCCGACGAGCTGCCCCGCCACGTCGCCATCATCATGGACGGCAACCGCCGCTGGGCCCGGGCCCACGGTGTGTCCGACTACGAGGGCCACGCCGCCGGTGTCGAGGCGATTCGGGGCCTCCTCCAGCACGCGGTCCGGCGCGGTGTCCCGGTGCTCACCCTGTATGCGTTCAGTCGGGAGAACTGGGCCCGGTCGGACGACGAGGTGGCCGGCCTGTTCGACCTGCTGGGCCAGGCGATCCGCGATGAGACCGACGAGCTCCGCGCGCAGGGCGTTCGGGTCAGCCTGCTGGGACGGCTCGACGAGCTGCCGGCCACGACACGGGACTCGATCCTGAGCGCGCTCGACCGCACCGCCGAGGGCACCCGGCTCCGGCTCAACATCGCGTGGAACTACGCTGGTCGCACCGAGATCGTGGACGCGCTCCGGCGGATCGTCGCCTCGGGCGTCGCGGCTGAGGACATCGACGAGCGCACGGTGGGGGAGGCGCTGTACACGGCGGGCCTGCCCGACCCGGACCTCCTGATTCGCACCGGTGGCGAGCAGCGGATCAGCAACTTCCTGATCTGGCAGTCGGCATACGCGGAGCTGGTCTTCAGTGAGCGGCTGTGGCCGGACTTCGGCCCGGACGCGCTCGACGAGGCCCTGGTCGAGTTCGCCAGCCGCACGCGACGGTTCGGGCGCTAGCCGAGTGCTTCGAACCCGTGCGCTGTCTGCGCTCGTCCTGGTACCGCCGCTCCTCATCGCCCTGCTCATCGGCGTCCCCGCGCTCGCGGTGCTACTGGCGGTCGTCGCCGCGCTCGGCGGGATCGAGGCCTTCCGGCTGTTGCGGATGGCGGGGTATCCGTCGATGTCGCTGTTCGGCACCATTCTCGCGGTGGCGATCGTGCTCGAGGTTGCAGTCCACCCGGGCGGGGACAAGGGGCTCATCCTGGTTGGGATCGGGACCGTTCTCGCGGGCGTTGGCGCCTTTGCACGGCTCGATCCGCGAGACGGGCTCGTGACGTGGATCACCACCGTGTTCGGGGCGATCTACGTCGGCCTGATCGCGTTCGTCCTCCAGGTCGCCCATGACGCGCCCGGCGTTCCCGCCGATGCCGCGCTCGGGTTCCTCACCCGGGAGCAGGGCTGGGTGCTGCTGCTGGTGTTTGGCGTCTGGAGCTACGACACCGGTGCGTACCTGGTCGGGCGCCAGATCGGAAAGCACAAGTTCCTGACCCATATCTCGCCCGCCAAGTCGATCGAGGGGCTGATCGGAGGACTGATCACGACCACGATCGTCACCGGGATCATGCTGGCCGCGCTGGGGCAGATGCCGGTCGGCGCCATCATCCTGGGGCCCATGCTCGGGCTCGCCGCCCAGGCGGGTGACCTGGCGGAATCGATGCTCAAGCGTGCCGCGGGCGCCAAGGACTCCGGGACGCTGATCCCCGGCCACGGAGGGATCCTCGACCGCATCGACTCGTTCCTGTTCGCCGGCCCGGTGGTCGCGCTGTATGCCCTTGCGCTCGTCGGCTGACCGCGTCCTGCGCGTCGCCCTGCTGGGGTCGACGGGTAGCATCGGTCGCCAGGCGATCGATGTGCTCGAGGCCCACGCGGATCGGTTCCGCGTGACCGCGCTGGCGGCGGGGCGCAACGCGGCTGAGCTGGAGCGTCAGGCGCATCGGCTCCGGCCCACGGTGATCGCCCTGGCCGACGAGTCGCGGACGCTCGACCTGCCCTCGGGCACGGAGCGCATCGGCGGTGCGGGCGCGCTCGAGGCGCTGGCGACTCACGACGACGTCGACATCGTGGTCGTCGGGACGACCGGGATCCACGCGCTGCGGCCGGTGCTGGCGGCGCTCGAGGCGGGCCGGATCGTGGCGACCGCCAACAAGGAGGCGATCGTGGCCGGGGGCCATCTCGTCATGGCACGGGCACGTGCGCTGGCGAACGCGCGAGCAGGCGAGGACCCCTTGGGTGCTGGCGCGTCTCCGCTCTCGTGGCTGCGCCCGATCGATTCTGAGCACTCGGCGATCTGGCAGTCGCTCGCGGGCGAGCGGATGGGTTCGATCGACCGCCTGCTGCTCACGGCGTCGGGCGGGCCGTTCCTGGACACGGCCGCCGCGGACCTTGCCGCGGTGACACCCGAGCAGGCGCTCCGCCACCCCACGTGGCAGATGGGGGCGAAGATCACGATCGACTCGGCCACCATGGTCAACAAGGGCCTGGAGGTCATCGAAGCACACTGGCTGTACGATGTCGCCTACGACGCGATCGAGGTCGTCATCCATCCCCAGAGCGTCGTGCATTCGGCCGTTGCCTTCATCGACGGCTCCCTCAAGGCCCAGCTGGGCACCCCCGACATGCGGCTTCCCATCCAGTACGCCCTCACCTATCCCGAACGGCTCTCATCGTCGGTCGCCCCGCCCGACCTGGTGGCGGCCGCCCGACTCGAGTTCCGCGCGCCTGATGAAGCACGGTTCCCGGCCCTGCGGATCGCGCGCGAGGCCGGGCGGATCGGCAGCCGCGCCTCCGCCGCGCTGATCGCCGCCGACGACGTCGCCGTCGACCAATTCCTCGAGGGAACGATCTCGTTCAACGAGATCCCGGTCCTGCTCGAGGCGGCCGTCGCGCGCTTCGGCGCCGGTGCGGATCAGGCGCCCGACGTTGCCACGCTGGTCGCCCTCGATCGTGAGATCCGAGCCGCCTTTGCCACCGGTCCAGTGGGTGGTGTGGCGTGATCGCGATCGGCCAGTCGGCGATCACGATCATCGTCTTCCTCGCCGTGCTGGGGTCCGTGATCCTCATCCACGAGCTCGGCCACTTCATCACGGCGCGTGCGGCCAAGGTCCGGGTTCTCGAGTTTGGCGTCGGCTTTCCTCCCCGGGCACGGGTCCTGGGACGGGGCAAGCCGTCGGCCTACGAGCTTGAGCGGCCGCCGCGAGCCGACCCGCCGCTGCCGCCCGGCCTGGAGCCGGGCACTCCGGAGGCCGACGCGTTCCTGGAGCGCGCGCGCCGCGAGGACGCTGATCGGGCGGGGACGGTCTACACGCTCAATTGGCTGCCGATCGGCGGGTTCGTGAGACTGGAGGGCGAGGACGGCGACGCCGACGATGATCCGCACTCGTTCGGCCGCGCCCGTCTGCCCGTCAAGCTGACGATCCTCGTCGCCGGCGTGGTCATGAACCTGGTGCTGTCGTTCGTGATCTTCACCGCCATCGCGCTCAACGGTGCGCCTGGTCTCGGCCTGGTGATCGCCGACGTGTCACCCGGGTCGCCGGCGGCGACCGCTGGTCTCGAGTCGGGCGACCTGCTGGTCGCCGTCAATGGCCTGCATCATTCGGCCTTCGACAGCAACCCGGCGCAGGCGATCATCGACGACCTGAGCGCCAACGCTGGCAAACCGGTCACGCTGACGGTGCGCCACACCGATGGCCAGGTGGAGCAGATCGAGGTGACCCTGCGCGTGCCCACGGAGGCACAGCCCGGAGCGCTCGGGATCACGATCGCGAGCGCGGAGCCCTTTGGGACCGTGAGTCGCTCGCCCACGGACGCGATCGCCACTGGCGCGCAGCAGACCGTCGAGGCGTTCGGGCTGATCCTGGGTGGGCTTGGCGATCTCGGTCGGTCGATCGTCACCAACCCCACTGAGGCACCACCAGCCGCGGGGCCGGTCGGCATCGGCTTCCAGCTGGGCGACATCCTGTGGTCGCTCGGGCCCCTGTACGTGCTGTACATGGCGGGCCTGTTGTCGGCGAATCTCGCGCTCGTCAACATCCTGCCGTTCCCGCCCCTCGATGGCGGTCGGATGCTGGTGCTCGTGATCAAGGCTATCCCGCGTTACGGACCGCGAATTTCGCTGCGCGCAGAGCGCATGACCTACGCGATCGGGTTCGTCGCCCTGTTCGCATTCCTGATCTGGATCACGGTGTTCGATGTCGCGCGCCAGTTCGGTGGCGGCACGCCGTGACCCGGATGTCCCGGGCCGTCGATGAGGGACCGGCGATGAGCGACGGGATGCTGCGGCCCCGCCGGCGCGTGACCGCCTCGGTGGATGTGGGTGGGGTCCTGGTCGGGTCGGCGCACCCGATCGTCGTGCAGTCGATGACGAACACCGACACCGCCGATCCTGACTCGACGGCGCTCCAGGTCGCCCGGCTTGCACACGCCGGCAGCCAGCTGGTCCGCGTGACCGTCAACACCGACGAGGCGGCGGCGGCCGTCCCGACCATGCTTGCCAAGCTACGCGACAGCCTGGGCGTGGACGTGCCGGTGATCGGCGACTTCCACTACAACGGCCACAAGCTCCTGGTCGATCACCCGCAGATGGCGGCCGGACTTGCGAAGTACCGGATCAACCCCGGCAACGTCGGCACGCGCCATCACGACGTCAACTTCCAGACCATCGTCAGGGTCGCGGTCGAGAACGACAAGCCCGTCCGCATCGGCGTGAACTGGGGCTCGCTCGACCAGCAGCTGCTGACCGACCTGATGGAAGCCAATGCCCGGCTGGCGGGGCCGCGCGCCGCCCGTGACGTGATGATCGACGCCATGATCGAGTCCGCCATGCGGTCGGCGGAGCTGGCCGAGGCGACCGGCATGCGCCACGACCGGATCATCCTGTCGGCCAAGGTCTCGGGCGTGCGCGACCTCGTGGATACATACCGTCGGCTGGCGGCTCGGTCCGACTATCCGCTGCATCTTGGGCTCACCGAGGCCGGGATGGGGATGAAGGGCATCGTGGCCTCCACGGCCGGGCTGGCGATCCTGCTCAACGAAGGCATCGGGGACACGATCCGCGTCTCGCTCACGCCTGAGCCGGGTGCGGGTCGGGAGCTGGAGGTGGAGGTCGCGCAGCAGGTCCTGCAGTCGATGGGACTCCGATCGTTCCTGCCCCAGGTGTCGGCATGCCCGGGCTGCGGTCGCACGACGTCGACCTTCTTCCAGGAGATGGCGCGCGACATCACCGACCACCTCAAGCGCCGGATGCCCGACTGGCGGGAGACCCACCCCGGGGTCGAGGACCTCAAGGTGGCGGTGATGGGCTGCGTCGTGAACGGGCCGGGCGAGTCGAAGCACGCCGACATCGGGATCAGCCTACCGGGCACGTTCGAGGCGCCCGTGGCGCCGGTGTTCGTGGACGGCAAGCTGGATCGGACGCTCCGCGGCGACCGGATCGTCGAGGAGTTCATCGAGCTGCTCGAGGCATACGTCGACCGCCGCTACGGCGTCGTTTCGGCGACGGCAACGGCCTGACGCGGCCGGTCTTGCGGACGGCGTGCGCCGGTCGCTGAATGGGGGTTTCCACCGTTCCACGGACCGCCTGCCCTGATGGCGGTCCACCGGGCCGGGTGTATACTCGCCGCCAACAATGCGAGGCCGCCTCAAGGACGTGGGTGACCAACCCACGTCTCTTCATGTCACCGACGTGGTCTCGCCGCCATCGAGCACACTACATGGAGGCAGGGGATGAGTCGTGACTTTGTCGGTGCCCTCCTCCAGCTCAACGCCGAGAAGCAGGTCCCCCAGGAGGCCCTGATCCGGGCCGTCGAGGAGGGGATCCAGGCCGCGTATCGCCGCGTGGCGGGCGAGGAGGACATCTTCGTCAACGTCGAGCCATCCACCGGTGAGATTCGCGTGTTCCGCGGCCGCTACGTCGTCAACGAGGTCGAGGACCCGCTGGTCGAGGTGACCGTCGAGGAAGCGCAGGCCACTCGGGAGGATGCGAGCGCGGGCGAGGTGATCGAGCTCGAGCAACTCGACGGGGAGCACTTCGGTCGGATCGGCGCCCAGACAGCCAAGCAGATCATCCTGCAGCGCATGCGCGAGGTCGAGCGTGACCTCGTCTTCGACCAGTTCGCCAACCGCGAGGGCGATCTGCTGACGGGACCGGTCACCCGGGTCGAACCACGGGCGATCATCCTCGATGTCGGGAAGGGCGTGGAGGCGGTGCTTGCCACCAGCGAGCAGAGCCCGCTCGAGCACTATCGGATTGGCCAGCCGGTCAAGGCCTACGTGCTCGAGGTGCGGCGATCCGCCCGCGGCCCGCAGATCCTCGTCTCGCGAACCCACAAGGGCTTTCTGCGTCGCCTGTTCGAGCTCGAGGTGCCGGAGATCCATGCGGGCACAGTCGAGATCAAGGCACTGGCGCGGGAGGCGGGGAGCCGGTCCAAGGTGGCCGTCGCCTCGCGCCAGGAGGGGCTCGATCCCGTGGGTGCCACGGTGGGCCAGCGTGGCGCGCGCGTTCAGGCCGTGGTCGCCGAGCTGGGTGGCGAGAAGATCGACGTCATCCCGTGGAACGAGGACCCGTCGGTGTTCGTTGCCAACGCCCTGTCGCCCGCCCAGGTCCTGGGCGTGGAGGTGGACGAGGAGCATCGGGTCGCGAGCGTGATGGTGCCCGAGCGGATGCTGTCGTTGGCGATCGGCCGCGAGGGTCAGAATGCCCGCCTGGCAGCGCGTCTGACCGGGTGGCGGATCGACATTCGGAGCGACGTGCCCGCGGACGTGACGGCTGAGGCCGAGCCCGCGCCGGAGCCCGTTCCGGCGGCCGTCGACGACAGTGCTGAAGCCGACGCCGCCCCGTCGTTGCCGGCAGCCGACGGCACCCAGGTGTCGGTGGCAGCGACGTTGGACGCCGCGCCGGTCGGGGGCCCGGAGGTCGCGGAGGAGCCTGCTGCGCCCGCTGAGCCCGAGGCAGCGGCGACCAAGAAGCCCGCGACCAAGAAGCCCACGGCGACCAAGAAGCCCGCGGCGACCAAGAAGGCAGCGGCGACCAAGAAGCCCGTGACCAAGACGCCCGCGACCAAGAAGGAAGCAACCGGGAGCAGCGCGAGCAAGAGCACGACCACGGCGCGCCGAACGCGCGCCAAGGCGTCCGAGGAGGTGTCGTCGTAGGCGCGGGAGCGACCGCTCACGCCGCCGCACGGCGCCCGCCGCCGAAGAGGACCTGCGTGGCGTGCCGCACCGCGCGCCCGAAACGTGATCTGGTGCGGATCGTCAGGGGTCCTGATGGATCCGTGGCGCTCGATGCCACCGGGCGCGCTCCCGGCCGCGGCGCGTACCTGTGCCGGGACGCGGCATGCTGGACGACCGCTGCTCGCAGGCGTGCGCTCGAGCGGGCGCTCGGGGTGGCGTTGCCCGCCGAAATTGCACAACAGCTGACGAACGGGCCGGACCTCGCACCGGCCGAGCCAACGAACCAACCCGCGCCGGTCGAACCGGCGCCGCCCGGCGTCGGGACCGACGCCACAGGAACCGATACCAGAGGAGGAGCCCATGGCCAGAAGTAGGAGCGGCACCCGCGGCCGTCGCGGCCCTCGCAAGCCGAAGCGCCGCACGAGCGGCTTCACGCCCGGAGCCGTCTCGGTCGTCGATCCGAGCGAGCGAGGCGCGATCGAGCTGCCCGCGACCATCATGGTCAAGGACCTCGCGGAGCTGCTGGGGGTCAGCCCGGCGGACATCATCCGCGAGCTGATCAAGAGCGGCATCTTCGCGACCATCAACCAGCTGATCGACCGCGACACGGCATCGTTGGTGGCAAGCGACCTCGGCTATGAGGTCGCGGAGCCTGCGGTCGCCGTCGCCGCCACCGAGGAAGAGGAGGGCTCCGGTCCGGCCCCGGAGGCGACCAAGGAGGTCCTGTTCGAGGAGGACGACCCGGCGGACCTGGTGGATCGTGCCCCGATCGTGACGGTCATGGGCCACGTCGATCACGGCAAGACCAGCTTGCTCGACGCGATCCGTGAGACCACCGTTGCCTCCGGCGAGCGAGGCGGTATCACCCAGCACATCGGAGCCTCCGAGGTCACCACCAAGGACGGCAAGCGGCTGGTGTTCCTCGACACGCCCGGTCACGAGGCATTCACCTCGATGCGCGCTCGTGGAGCGCGGGTCACCGACATCGCCGTGATCGTGGTCGCAGCGGACGACGGCGTCATGCCTCAGACGCTGGAGGCAATCAGCCATGCCAGGGCGGCCAAGGTGCCGCTGGTGATCGCGATGAACAAGATCGACCGCGCCGAGGCCAATCCGGACCGCGTGCGGACCGAGCTGGCCGAGGCCGGCGTGGTGGTCGAGGACTACGGCGGCGACACGCCGATGGTTGCCGTGTCGGCCAAGACCAAGGTCGGCATCGACGCCCTGCTGGAGATGATCCTGCTCGTCGCGGACCTCCAGGAGCTCAAGGCGAACCCCAAGCGCGACGCCGTGGGAACGGTCATCGAGGCCCGGCTCGACCGGGGTCGGGGACCGGTCGCGACGTTGATCGTCCAGACGGGGACACTTCGCGTCGGCGACGTGGTCGTGGTGGGCAGCACCTTCGGCAAGGTACGCGCCCTCGAGACCGCCATCGGCAAGCGGATCTCCAAGGCAGGTCCCGCGACCGCGGTCGTCGTCCTCGGCCTCGGCGATGTTCCGGAGGCCGGCGACGTACTGCGCGTCGTGGCCGACGAGAAGAGTGCCCGCGCACAGGTCGAGTCGCGCAAGAACGCGCAGGCTGCCCGGGAGGGCGCCGGCGCATCCCGCGCGACGCTCGAGGACCTGTACAGTCAGATCCAGGCCGGCCAGGCGAAGGAGCTGCGGATCATCCTCAAGGCCGACGTGTCGGGCTCGCTTGGTGCCATCACGCACGCGCTCGAGCAGCTCGGCTCGGACGAGGTCAAGATCAACGTCCTGCTCGAGGGTGCCGGAGAGATCACCGACAACGACATCATGCTCGCGACGGCATCTGACGCGATCGTGGTCGGCTTCAACACCGGGATCACGGACACGGCGCGCCGCGCCGCGGATACAGAGGGCGTTGATGTCCGGCTGTACGACATCATCTACAAGCTGACCGACGACATCGATGCGGCGCTCAAGGGCATGCTCGAGCCGGAGATCGTGGAGGTCGTCGAGGGCCGCGCCGAGGTGCGCCAGATCTTCCGGGTGGGTAAGAGCACGGTGATCGCCGGCTCCTACGTGACCGACGGACGGATCGTGCGTGGTGGTGGTGCGCGCGTCTGGCGCGGTGGCAAGGTCATCGAGACGGACCGCATCGACTCTCTGCGACGCTTCCGGGACGATGTCCGCGAGGTCGCCCAGAACTTCGAGTGCGGCATCGGCCTCTCCGGGTTCAACGACCTGGTCGAGGGTGATGTCATCGAGTGCTTCACCAGCCAGACCAGAAGTCGGATCACGGGGTAGCGGTGCGTCTCACCCGATGTCGGGGACGAGCCACCGACATCGACCAGGCGGCGGCATGACCCCGACCATCGACCGATGAGCCAGCGGACGAGGCGCGTCGACGAGCTCCTGCGAGAGGAGATCGGCGCGCTGCTCGCCAAGGAGGTCGCAGACCCGCGGATCGGGTTCGCGACCATCACCGACGTGGAGACCTCGCCAGATCTTCGTCACGCGAAGGTCTGGGTCAGCGTGATCGGCGATCCTGCTGATCGCGCCGAGACGCTGCGCGCGCTGCAGCGTTCGATGGGCTTCGTTCGCCACGAGCTCGGTCGCCGGCTACGCATCAGGCGGATCCCCGAGCTGCATGTCCGGGAGGATGACTCCGCCGTGCGCGGCACACGCGTGCTGCACCTCCTCGAGGAGCTCGAGGCGGGGATCGACCCCGAGGAGATCTCGCCCGTCGCGGACACGTTGCCGACGCCCGTTCGCCGGTTGCCGAAGGCGGGTGATGCCGCGACGGATGGACCCGGCCAGGCGGACGACGCGCAGGCGGGCGACGCGCAGGCACACGACGCCGACGACCACGAGCGTCCCGACGATGCCCGCATCCGGGAGGACGCCACACCGAGCGGCGGAGCGGACGAGGACACGGGAGCGAGCGCGTGAGCCAAGCGCTTGATCTCGCACCCCTGGCACGGGATGCGGTCCCCGATGCGACGCTCGGGCGCATCCGAGGGGCGCGCCACGTGCTCGCGGTGGGCCACGAGAACCCCGACGCGGACACGCTTGGCGCGAGCATGGGTGTGGCGATCCTCGTGGAGCAGCTCGGCGGCAAGGCGTCTGTCGTGTTCTCGGATCCCGTGCCACCGCTGTATGCGTTCCTGCCGGGCGTTGAGCGTGTCCTCGCTGATCCGCCGGCGGATGAGCCCTTCGACCTGCTGGTCCTCTCCGACTGCGCGACGCCGGACCGCGTTGGGGGCGTGGCGCAGCGGTACCCGGCACTCTTTGCCGACCTGCCCCGGGTGATCCTCGACCACCACGTCTCGAATGATGGAGGAGGCGAGGCGGACTGGATCGACGCCGGGGCTGCCGCCACGTGCGAGCTGGTGACGCTGCTCGCCGTGCGCCTCGGGATCCCGCTCGACGCCGCCGATGGCGCGCTTGCCGCGGTGCTGATGGCGGGGATCGTGATGGACACCGCGACGTTCGCCCATCCGAACGCGACCCCGCGGACGCTGGCCGTGGCCGCGTCCCTGGTGGAGGCCGGTGCCCCGCTGTCGGACATCTCGCGTCGGCTGTACCGGACGAAGCCGGACGCCCAGCTCCGCCTGTTCGGGCGCGTGCTGGAACGAAGTCGGACAGCGGTCGCGGGGCGTGTGCTGTGGTCCACCTTGCTGCTGGCTGACTTCGACGCGACCGGGGCGCTGCCCGCGCATTCCGAGGGGATCATCGACCTGCTTGCCCAGTCCGAGTCCGCGGAGGTCGCGATGCTGTTCAAGGAGCAGCCTGATGACACCACGCGCCTGAGCGTGCGCACCAAGCCGGGCGGAGTGGACGCCACGGTCCTGACGGGTACCTTTGGGGGTGGGGGACACGCGCGTGCGGCCGGAGCGACGATCGACGCTCCGCTCGGAGACGCGATCGGCATGGCCACCGAGGTTGCCGACCGGCTCGCTGCCGAGGTGCGGAGATGACTCCGCGCCGGGGTGCGGAGATGACTCCGCGCCGGGGTCCGACGTTGACCCGCACCTGGGTTCGGCGTTGACGCGCGACCGCTCGGGCGGGCTCGACGGCGTGCTCGTGGTCGCCAAGCCGTCGGGTCCGACATCGCACGACGTGGTCGGGCTGGTCCGGCGTCTGTCGTCGACCCGCCGGGTCGGCCACGGGGGCACCCTCGATCCGTTTGCGGCCGGGGTGCTTCCGGTCTTCCTGGGGCGCGCGACTCGGCTGGTCGAGTACCACCTCGGCGCGAACAAGCACTATCGGGCCACGATCTGCTTCGGTGCGACGTCCTCGACCGACGACATCGACGGCGAACGGACGCCGATCGAGGGCCCGCCGATCTCCCGGTCATCGGTGGAGGCGGAGATGGCGGCCATGACCGGCCCGCTGAGCCAGGTACCGCCCGCCTACAGCGCGGTGCAGATCGGCGGCCGGCGTGCGTACCAGATGGCCCGTGCCGGCGAGGCTGTCGAGCTGCCAGAGCGACATGTCCAGATCCACCGCTTCGAGCTGGTCGATTGGGACGAGACTGATCCGGGCCGCCCCGTGGCGATTGCCGAGGTCGCCTGCTCCGCAGGAACCTACGTGCGGGCACTCGCTCGTGACCTGGGCGGCCGGGTTGGGAGCGGCGCCTACCTGGGCGCCCTGGTACGGACCGCGTCGGGATCGTTCCGGCTCGAGGATGCCGTGACATATGAGGCGCTGCGTGACGGAGCGGCCGATGGTCCGGCTGGCGTGGCGCGATTGCTGCGCCCCATCGACGCTGGTCTCGAGGAGCTGCCGCATGCGACCGTGACCGATCACGAGATCCACCGACTGGGCGAGGGACTCCCGACCGTGCCCGGCACCCCACTGGAGAATCGCGATGCACCGGTCGTGCTGGCCGTCGGGCCCGACGGCCGCGTGGTCGCCGTGTGCCGCGCGGTCCGTGGAGCGCTACAGCCGAACAAGGTCCTCGCGGCCCGACCGTCCGTCGCGGGACGGCCGACCGGGCAGGCAACGAGCGCGGCCAGCTGAGACGTGCATGTCGCAGCCGGGCTCGAGCGCCTCGACCGCTCCGACGCGGCGGCCTTCATCGTGGTCGGCGTATTCGACGGTCTCCACCTGGGTCACGCATACCTGTTGCGTCACCTCGCCGCGGAGGCGGCGCGGCGCGCGGCGCGGCCGATGGTGATCACGTTCGACCATCACCCCGACGAGATCCTGACCGGCAACGCTCCGCCCGTGCTGTGTGACCCTGACGAGCGTCTTGACCGATTGGCCGCGAGCGGCATCGACACCACGGTCGTCGTGCACTTCGACGAGCGGCTGCGCGAGACGACGTTCGACGCGTTCGTGGATATGGTCGGTGCGCGCGTGCCCGTCGCCGGGTTCCTGATGACCCCCGACGCGGCCTTCGGCTATCGGCGAGCCGGCACCCCGGCCGCGCTCGCCGAGCTCGGGAGCAGCCGTGGCTTCGAGGTCGTGGTGGTGCCGCCGTTTGAGATCGACGGCCATGCCGTGCGTAGCACGGCGATCCGAGAGGCCATCGGCGTGGGCGATCTCGCCACGGCCGCCAGGCTCCTGGGCCGCGCGCATGCCGTTGTGGGCGAGCCGGATGGATCGACCACGGGCGACCCGGGCACCGTGCGCTTCGGGTTGCCGGTGGCCCTCCCACCGGACGGTCGCTATGGGGCGCGCCTGGCCAGGCTCGACGGCGACGGGTCCAGGTCAGGATGGACGGCTCGGGCCGATCAGGACGGCATCGCGAGCTCCGTGACCATCACCGACGGCCAGGTGAGCCTCTCCGATCCGGGCGTGGGTCGGGTTCGGATCGCGTTCGATCCATGAACCGCCAGCCACGACCGAATCACCCGTTTGTCGGGGCGGTTGTCGTTGGTCTCGGTCGGGATATGTGATATCCTCGAACAAAATAGTCGGGACCCAGGGAGAGCCGCCTCGGCCGCCGCGATGTGGGTGGCACGGGCGGGCACAGGAGGAGATCCATCGTGGGCGAGGCATTCTTCTCGGACGTTCCCGAGCCGATCCAATACGCAGGGCTCGAGTCGACCGATCCGCTCGCGTTCAAGGCCTACCAGCCGGACCGCATCGTGCTCGGCAAGCGGATGGAGGACCACCTGCGGCCCGGGGTCTGTTTCTGGCACTCGTTCTCCTGGGATGGACGCGACATGTTCGGCATCGGCACGCTCGACCGGCCGTGGCTCGAGGATGCCGACGAGATGGCCGGCGCGCGCACGCGCATGGCCGCCGCGTTCGAGTTCTTCGCCAAGCTGGGCACGCCGTACTACTGCTTCCATGATCGCGACGTGGCGCCCGAGGGCGAGAGCTTCGCCGAGTTCCGTGACAACCTCGACGCGCTGACCGACGACGCCCTGGGCTACCAGGAGCGAACCGGCGTCCGGCTGCTGTGGGGGACGGCCAACCTGTTCACCCACCCCCGCTACCAGGGTGGCGCGGCGACGAACCCCGACCCCGAGGTGTTCGCGTACGCCGCCGCCCAGGTCAAGCACATGCTTGAGGTGACGCATCGGCTGGGCGGCGAGAACTACGTCCTGTGGGGTGGCCGCGAGGGCTACGACACCCTGCTCAACACCGACCTCCGTCGGGAGCAGGCGCAGCTGGCGCGTTTCCTGCACCTGGTCGCCGAGCACAAGGCGAAGATCGGCTTTGGTGGCCAGCTGCTGATCGAGCCCAAGCCCCAGGAGCCCACCAAGCACCAGTACGACTACGACGTCGCCACCGTCTACGGCTTCCTGGTCAGCAACGGGCTCGAGAAGGACTTCAAGGTCAACATCGAGGCCAACCACGCGACCCTGGCGGGCCACAGCTTCCACCACGAGGTCGCGTTCGCCGCGGCCAACGGCATCCTCGGCAGCATCGACGCCAACCGCGGCGATCCGCAGAACGGCTGGGACACCGACCAGTTCCCGAACTCGGTCGACGATCTCGTGATGCCGATCTACGAGATCCTGCGAAATGGCGGGCTGGGCAGCGGCGGCTTCAACTTCGACGCCAAGCTGCGGCGCCAGAGCACAGACCGCAGCGACCTGTTCCATGCTCACGTCGGCGGGCTGGACACGCTGGCGCGCGCGCTGCTCGCCGCTGCCTCGATGGTCGAGGACGGGAGCCTGCAGGAGCTGCGCGAGGCGCGCTACGCGGGCTGGGGCTCGGCGCTCGGCACCGCGATCCTCGACGGTGGTGAATCGCTCGCATCGCTGGAGGCCAGGGTTGCGGCGGGCGACGTCGCTCCCGTCCGCGCGTCGGGCCACCAGGAGATGCTCGAGAACCTCGTCAACCGTCACGTCTGGCGCGCGGGCTGACGCGATGGGCGTCGTCCTCGGGATAGACGTTTCCACCACGGCCACCAAGGCCGTCCTGGTCGATGAGCAGGGCGCGGTCGTCGCGATCGGCACGGCCGAGTACGGGTTCGAGCAGCCGCATCCGCTGTGGACCGAGCAGGATCCTGGGCTGTGGTGGACCGCCGCGGTGGACGCGATCGGGCGTGCGCTCGAGATGGCCCGCATCGACGGTGCGAGCGTAGACGCCGTTGGTCTCACCGGGCAGATGCACGGCCTGGTCGTGCTCGACGGTGACAGCGAGGTCCTCCGCCCGGCGATCCTGTGGAACGACCAGCGAACGGCAGCCGCGTGTGACGTCATCCGTGACCGGATCGGCGCCCGGCACCTGGTCGAGGTCACCGGCAATGATGCCCTGACGGGGTTCACGGCACCCAAGCTGGTATGGGTTCGGGACACCGAGCCCGACGTCTGGCGGCAGATCGCGCATGTCCTGCTGCCCAAGGACTATCTCCGCTTCCGGCTGACCGGGGAGCTCGCAACGGACAAGGCCGGAGCATCGGGCACGATCCTGTTCGACCTTGCCGCGCGTGACTGGTCGGCCGAGATCACGAGCGCGCTCGCAATCGATCCCGCGTGGCTGCCGCCGACCAACGAGGGTCCGGTGGTCACCGGCTCGATCACCGCCGCCGCGGCGGAGGCGACCGGCCTGCGTGCCGGGACTCCCGTGGTGGCCGGTGGCGGCGATCAGGCCGCGAACGCGGTTGGCGTTGGTGCCGTGATCCCCGGCCGCGTCGCGCTGTCGCTCGGCACCTCGGGTGTCGTGTTCGCGACCACGGACCAGCCGCTGTACGAGCCGGCCGGTCGCGTCCACGCGTTCTGCCACGCGGTCCCGGGTCGCTGGCACATGATGTCGGTCATGCTCTCGGCCGCCGGGAGCCTGCGCTGGTTCCGGGATGCCGTCGCGCCCGGAGCAGAGTTCGGGAGCCTGGTCGAAGCGGCGGCGGAGGTTCCCGTCGGCGGCGACGGGCTGCTGTTCCTGCCCTACCTGTCCGGTGAGCGGAGCCCGTACCCGGATCCGCTGGCGCGTGGCGCGTTCGTCGGACTCACGCTGGCGCACGATCGGCGGCACCTGACACGGGCCGTGATCGAGGGCGTGGCGTTCGGTTTGCGCGATGGCCTGGACCTGATGGTCGAGGCGGGGATGCCCGCGCCCGATCAGATCCTGGCATCGGGCGGTGGCACGGCGAGCCCGCTATGGCGCCAGGTGCTGGCCGACATCCTCAACGCCGAGATCGCGACCGTCAGCACGACCGAGGGCGCGGCCTATGGTGCGGCGCTGCTGGCCGCGGTGGGCAGCGGCTGGTTCCCGACGGTGGAGGCCGCGTCCGACGCGCTGGTCACCGCCACCCCCGTGGCGTCACCGGGCCCGGACGTCGACCGATACGCAGAGCTCCACGCGATCTATCGGGGCCTGTATCCGGCGCTCGCCCCGTCGTTCCACCGGCTCTGATCGAACCAGGTCCGCGACGCCCGGCGCTTCATCGCCTGACGTGCGCCGACGCTGTACCGCCGCCGGTCAGGTCCAGGCCGTCGCGCAGGCGGCCCGTTCCACGATCCAGCGCGTCAGCGGCGGAGCTCGATGGCCGCCCGGTCCGTGTCGGTCACCTCGTCGGGCTTCTTGCCCAGGATGATCATGCCCAGGACGTCGTCCGGCGTCACCGTCTCCTTGTCGACCGTGCCCACGATCTCACCGTGATACATCACGCTGATCCGCTCCGAGAGGTCGAACACGTCGTGGATGTCGTGGCTGATGAGGAAGATCCCGATTCCGTCCTCCTTGAGCTGCCGGATGAGGTTGCGGACCTGGGCAGTCTCGGCGGGACCGAGCGCGGCTGTCGGCTCGTCCATGATCAGGATCCTCGCGTTGAAGTAGACGGCCCGCGCGATCGCCAACGCCTTGGCGCTGGCCGCCGGAAAGTGACTGGACGGGCTGCTTGAAGCTCTTGAAGTTGGGATTGAGGCGACCCATGACCTTGCGGGTCTCCGCTTCCATCGCCGAATCGTCAAGCGAGCCCAGTCGGGTCGTCAGCTCACGTCCCAGAAACATGTTCGCCGGCGCATCGACGTTCTCGGCCAACGCGAGCGTCTGGTAGATCGTCTCGATGTTGTAGCGCTTCGCGTCGCGCGGGTTCGTGATCGAGACGCGCTTGCCGTCCACGAAGACCTCGCCGGAATCGGCAGGGTGCGCGCCCGACAGGACGCGCATCAGCGTCGTCTTTCCCGCGCCGTTCCCGCCCACGATCCCCATGACCTCGCCGGCGTAGAGGTCGACCGAGACGTCGCGCACGGCATGGACGCCCCCGAAGGCGACGTTGATGTGGCGAAACTCGACGAGCGGCGTGCGTTCCGCAACGGTCACGGTTCAGCCCTCCAGGCTCAGGAGCCGCGTCGGCGGTTGTAGGTGTCGAACCCCACCGCGGCGATGAGGACGATCCCCGCGGCGACATTCTGGCCGGGGGAGATCACGCCGATGTAGCTCAGTCCGTACTGGAGCGATGCCATCACGAATGCGCCCAGGATGGCCCCGCTGATGGTCCCGATGCCACCCGAGAAGGAGGTGCCGCCGATGACGGCCGCAGCGATCACGTACAGCTCGTAGTTGACCCCGATGTCGAGCGTCGCGCCGTTGAGCCGTGCTGCCGCGATCGACGCGGCGAGGGCGCACAGGATTCCCATCACGACGTACGTCTTGAGGATCGTGAAGCGAGTGTTGATGCCGGCCAGCTCGGCGGCGTCGGGGTTGCCGCCGTAGGCGTAGACGTACCGTCCAAACCGTCGGCGGGTGGCCAGCCAGGTCATCACGAGGCCCACACCGATGACCAGCATGATCGGGTTGGGAAGGCCGGTCGGGATGTTCCACCCGCCCTCGGGCGTCGGGCCCCAGTTCTGCTCGATCGCAATCCGGTTGGCCAGGCCTTCTGGCCAGAGATAGGAATTGGCGAACGCCGCCACGCCGAGCATCGTGGCGCAGCCGACGACCGCAAGCAGGACCTCGGCCCACATCGGTCGAACGGGGAAGTCAAACCGACGGCGCTGACGACGACTGCTCGCCAGCAGCGCAACGATCGCGAGGCAGCCGATGATGGCCACGACCCATGTCAGCGTGCCCCCGAGTGACCCCCGTGCTCCGCCGCCGATCAGCTGGAAGCTGGGATCGATCCCCGAGATCGCGGCGCCGTTGGACAGGTACCAGACGAGGCCGCGGATCGACAGCAGCCCGCCCAGGGTGACGATGAACGACGGCACCCCGATGTAGGCGATGATGAACCCCTGGAGAGCGCCGAACGCCGCGCCGATCCCGATCCCGATGGCCAGCGCGATCGCCCACCTGAACGGGAAGTCGGGACCCATGCCCAGGGCGTTGGGCAGCAGGTCGGTCATGAGCAGTGCGTAGGACATCGCGATGAACCCGACCAGTGACCCGACCGACAGGTCGATGTTCCGGGACACGATGACGAGGACCATCCCGGTCGCGATGATCGCGATCCCGGCAGCCTGCACCGACAGCGTGACCATGTTGGCCGGCCGGAAGAAGGTGCCGCCGCTCAGGACATGAAACGCGAGCAGGATCACCGCCAGCGCCACCAGCATGCCGAACAGCCGGACGTCGATCTCGGTTTGGGCGATCAGCCGACGGATCGAGGTGCCGGCGCCGGATTGCTGCTGACCCGGTTGACTCGGCGCCTCCGCCAAATTCGTCACGGGGCGGCCCTCCTGGTCCTGCGGGTGATTCGTCTGCGCCCCCGGCGTGAACCGGGGGCGCAGGAACTACAGCCAGTCTAGGCGTCGGTGCCTACAGACCGCAGGCGGACGCGCCCGGGTCCGAGGCGGTGACACCCTTGCAGATGTCATCCTTGGTGGCCCACCAGCCGGCCGACATCACATCACCGAGGTTCTCGGCGGTGATGGGCGTCGGCTGGAGGATGAAGGACTTGACCACGGTGCCGCCGGGCGTCGTGAAGTCCTGGACCGTGTTCCCGGCGACCGGCGCGACCGAAGGGTCGATGAAGCCGTCGGGCAGGGTGAGGTCAGCCATGGCCGTGCCGGCGCACAGGTCGAGCGCGGCCTGACCAGCGGCCTTGCCCAGCTCGTTGGCGTTCTTCCAGACGTCGACGTACTGCTTGCCCAGCGCCACGTTGTTCAGGTTGGCGGGGTCGCCGTCCTGCCCGCTGAGCGGCGGGAAGTTGTAGCCCTTGGCGGTGAGCGCAGCCACGACGCCGAGCGCCGTGCTGTCGTTCTCGGCCAGGATGGCATCGATCGTCTGGTTCGAGGCGTTGGCCTGGTCGATGATCGCTTCCATGTTCTTCTGGGCCGTCTCGGTCTTCCAGCCGTCGGTGTACGTCCCTTCGGCGGGTCCGAGGATCGTGATGTCACCGGATGCGACCTTGTCCTTCAGGCCGGCCTCGTCCCAGCCCTGCGGCAGGAACGTGGAGGCGTTCGGATCGCCGGGATCGCCCTTGATCAGGACGTAGTTGCCCGTCGGCACCTTGTCCAGCACCGCCTGCGCCTCGGCCTTGCCGACGGCCACGTTGTCGAACGTGATGTACAGCGTGCTCGGGTCCTCGATCAGCCGGTCATAGGCGATGACCGGGATGCCCGCGTCGGTCGCCTTCTGGATCAGCCAGGAAGGACCGCCTCGGTGTCCTGGGCGAGCACGATCAGAACCTTGGCACCCTGGTTGATGAGGCTGTCGATGTCGGTCAGCTGCTGCTCGTTGCTGAGGTTGGCGTCGGCATCGATGTACGTGCCGCCGGCGGCTTCGACCGTCTGCTGGATGTTCGGCTTGTCGGCCGCGGCCCAGCGCGGCTGCTGGAAGTTGTTCCAGGAGACGCCGACGACGCAGTCGCTGGCCGTGCCGCCTCCTCCGCTGGCGGCGGCTGAGGGCTCTGGGGTAGCGCTGCTCGAGCAGGCGCTGACCAGTATGGCCGCGGCACCTGCAATGACAGCAAGTCTACGAATATCCATGCGCGATTTCCTCCTCCAAGATGAACGGACCCGTTGTCCATGGAAATGGCCAGGTGCTGTTCACAAGGCTACTCCGGTCGACACGCCCCTTTCGTGACGATCCGTCCAATCGGGACGGTCATGGTAGCGGTAGCCGGATGCGGCGCGCCATCTCACGCGCTCGCGGCGTCAAGTAGGTCGTCCCGCCGCAGGAACCATGCCGCGGGATCGCTGAGGAGAGGCTCGAAGGCGAGCTCCGCCGCACCGCAGAGCGGAGCGTCGACGCCGAGCGTTGCCGGAAGGATCCGGACGAGCCGCCCCGGTGCAGGCAGCGCTCGGCTGGCCAACTCGGCCTCCACCGTGGTTTGGACGAACGGGTAGATCCGACCCAGCATCGCACCGAGGATGACAAGCCGTGGGTTGAGGATGTTGACCAGTCCTGCCAGGCCAATGCCCATCCACCGGCCGACATGCTCGAGTGCCGCGACCGCGCCGGGATCTCCGGCTGCCGCGTCGGCGAGAACTGCCTCCACACCCACACTGCCCGCGTCGGTCGGCCGATCCGCGAGCGCCAACAGCGTCCGCTCACCGATCTCGGTCTCCCAGCAGCCCGTCGCTCCGCAGCGACAGCGGCGTCCGTTCGGGTTCAGCGGCATGTGGCCGATCTCGCCGCCGTACCCGGCAGCTCCCGTCATCGGCCGGCCACCGACGATCGCCCCGCCGCCGACGCCGACCTCCCCCGACACGTACATGATGTCATCCACGCCGATGGCGGCACCCCGGCGATGCTCTGCCAGGGCCCCGGCGTCGGCGTCGTTGGCGATCGAGATGGGAACATCCATGCCGAGCCGATCGGCCAGAAGCTCTCCGAGCGGGACGTCCTGCCAGCCCAGGTTGGGAGCCATGGACACCAGCCCGTCGTTGCGGCGGACGACGCCGGCCACGGCAACGCCGATCCCGACCAACCGCCCGTCGGCGGGCAACGAGAGCTCGCCGACAAGTGAGGCAATGCCGGAGACCACCTGGTCGACCGCGAGGTGTCGGCGAGGAAGATCGGAATGGCTCTGCGCGAGGGTTTCACCGCCCAGCCCGACCGCCGCCGCACCGATCGAGTCGACCAGGATCTGCAGGCCGAGAACTATGGCCCGATCCTGGTGCAGGCGGACAAGTGGGGACGGTCGCCCGGGTCCGCCCGACCGGATCGCCTGATCCTCGGACACGAAGCCCTCGGCGGTGAGCTCCTGGACCAATCCACGGATGGCGCTGCGGGTCAGTCCGGTGGCGGCGACGAGCTCCGAGCGCGACAATGAACCCCGCTCGTGGAGCTGGCGGACGATGGCGCTCAGGTTCGCACGGCGAACCGTTTCGCTCCGCTGTCCGAGATCCAGCCGGCCGGCTTGCATGGGTTTGTGATCCTTTCGCTCAAATATGTGCCAGACTGGGACACGCGCCCGGCCCGTGTCAAGTCGGGGCTACCCGGCTAGTCAGGGCGCAACGGCACGCGAGAGAATGCGTCCCCGCGCAGGAGGACGGCAGATGGACCAGCCTGAACGCACCGATGCCAGCCGGGAGGGGAGCGCCCCCCCGGTCCGATTCGGCGTCCTCTCCACCGCGAATATCGCGGTGGAGACGGTTGTCCCCGGTATGCGGCGTGCGCGGGGGTGCGAGGTCCTCGGGATCGGGTCGCGCGATGGGGAGCGCGCCCGGCGGGTTGCGTCGCAGCTCGGCATCCCGCGCGCGTACGATTCGTACGAGGCGCTGCTGGCCGACCCGGATATCGACGCCGTGTACATTCCACTCCCCAATCACCTGCACGCTCGATGGGCGATCGAGGCGGCCCGAGCCGGCAAGCACGTCCTGTGCGAGAAGCCGCTGGCGATGACCGCGACCGAGGCGCAGGGCATGATCGACGCCAGTCGCGATGCCGGCGTGCTGCTGATGGAGGCGTTCATGTACCGCCTCCATCCGTCATGGGCGATGGTGCGCGAGCTGATCGCACAGGGACGGATCGGCCGGCTGACCGCCGTGGACAGCTGGTTCTCCTACTACAACGATGACCCGGGCAACATCCGCAACATCCGTACGGCGGGGGGCGGCGCCCTCTACGACATCGGCTGCTACTCGGTCAACCTCTCGCGCATGCTGTTCGGCGCCGAGCCGTCGCGCGTCGAGGCGTCGATCACGCGGGACCCGTCGTCGGGCGTCGACATCGTGACCAGCGGGATGCTGGTCTTCCCGGACGGGGTTGCCACCTTCACCTGCTCGACGCGCGTTGAGCCGGACCAACGGGTGGACATCTACGGCACGACCGGCCGGATCTCGATCGGAATCCCGTTCAACATCCCGCCGGACCGGCCAACCGAGGTCCGTGTGACCGCGGGCGGCGACCCGCCCGTCGCGCCAGCCACCGAGGTCATCACGATTCCGACCGCCGATCCGTACGGCGTCGAGGCCGAGCAGTTCGCAGCCGCAGTGCGCGCCGGTGGACCGGTACCCGTGCCGCCGGACGATGCGGTCGCGAATCTCCAGGTCATCGAGCGTCTGTTCGCAGCCGGCGACGCCGGCTGACCTGCCGAAAACCCGCGGCGCGTCGCGCCCCCACGCCGTATCCGACGCAGTCGAGGATGCCGCCATGGGTG
Organism: uncultured Chloroflexia bacterium; assembly: GCA_963734935.1. Taxonomy (GTDB): domain Bacteria; phylum Chloroflexota; class Limnocylindria; order Limnocylindrales; family CSP1-4; genus CAIXZV01. Next base: position 667,560 of record CAVTIO010000005.1, read on the forward strand.
ACGTAGGGACTGGTCCGGCAGTGGGCCCTGGCAGGACGAGGGCCACCTCCACGCTCAGGTCGAGACGAGTTGCCACGCTGGTCATGCTGACGGGCCTGGTCGTCGTCCTCGTGGCGGGTGCCGGGCTGGCGGTCACACGCCCGTGGGTCCCGGGATCCGCCTGTCCGCCAATCGCTGATCACCCGGAATGGACCGTGGCGCGCCGCTGGGACGAGGCGCTGCTGGATGCGATCAGGCGCGCGCTGCCCGCGCCCACCATCCATGCCCGCAACCTGTTCCATACCTCGACCGCGATGTGGGATGCCTGGGCGGTATACGACCCCTCGGCCAGGGGCTACATCGTCACCGAGAAGCTCACCGCGGACGATGTCGAGACAGCACGCAACGAGGCGATGAGCTACGCGGCGTACAGGCTGCTCAACGAGCGCTACATCAAGGCGACCGGCGCCGACGTCTCGCTGTCCGAGTTCGCCGACCTCATGGACGCCTTGTGCTATCCGGTGGACATCACGACCACCGAGGGCGATTCCCCCGCCGCGCTCGGCAACCGGATCGCAGCGGCCGTGATCGCCTACGGGAAGAGCGACGGCGCCAACGAGATTGGCGGCTATGCGGACACCAGCTATCGGCCGGTCAACGCCCCACTGACCGTGGACAGTTCGGGCACGACCATGGTTGACCCAAACCGCTGGCAGCCGCTGCAGATCGAGCACATGATCTCGCAGAACGGGATCCCGGTGACCAACGGCGTCCAGCAGGCAATCGGGCCGCACTGGGGACACGTCACGGGATTCGCGCTCCCGGAGGACACGGGAACCGGCACGCCGATCGACCCCGGCCCACCGCCGCGCCTCGGCGACCCGGCGACGGACCAGGCGTATCGGGATCAAGCGCTGCAGGTGATCCGGGACAGCAGCATGCTCGATGCCGCCGACGGGATCATGATCGACATCTCTCCCGGGGCGCTCGGCGGCAACTCGCTGGGTGCCAACGATGGACACGGCCACGCGACAAATCCATCGACCGGTCAGCCGTACGAGCCGGACATGGTGCTCCAGGGCGACTTCGGACGGGTCATGGCCGAGTTCTGGGCGGATGGCCCGAGCTCCGAGACGCCGCCGGGTCACTGGAACGTGCTGGCCAACCTCGTCTCCGACGAGCTCGACCCCGATCTCCGGATCGGCGGCACCGGTGAGCCCGTCTCGCGCCTCGAATGGGATGTCAAGCTGTACCTTGCAGTCAACGGCGCGGTGCACGATGCGGCCATCGCTGCATGGGGCCTGAAGGGCTACTACAATTCGGCGCGCCCGATCTCAATGATCCGGTACATGGGCGGGCTCGGCCAGTCGACCGACCCGTCCCTGCCGTCGTACAACACGGAGGGTCTGCCGCTGGTGCCCGGACTGGTCGAGCTGATCACGCCTGAGACCACCGCTCCTGGTCAGCGGCACGATGCACTGGCAGGGCACGAGGGCGAGATTGCGGTGAAGGCATGGGCGGGCAACCCGGCCGATCCCAGGACGGAGACGGGCGGCGTTGCCTGGATCCTGGCCGTCGATTGGGTCCCGTACCAGCTGCCGACGTTTGTGACGCCGTCGTTTCCGGGGTACGTCTCGGGCCACAGCGCCTTCAGCCGGGCGGCGGCCGAGGTCCTGGCTGGCTTCACCGGCAGCGAGTACTTCCCCGGTGGCATGAGCGGGTACACGATCGAGGCACGCTCGCTCAAGTTCGAACAGGGGCCGACAACCGACATTCATCTCGAGTGGGCGACCTACGACGATGCCGCGGACCAGGCTGGCCAGTCCCGGCTGTGGGGCGGAATCCACATCGAGGCGGACGACTTCGCCGGTCGCCGCGTCGGGTCGGCGTGTGGAAAGGGCGCCTGGGCCTTGGCACAGCGCTATTACGACGGAGCGGTGGGCTCGTGACCGGGAACGGGTGGCCGCCTGCAGCGACAAGCCTGGGGGCGCGGATGTGAGACGACGCCGCTGGGCGTTCGCCGCCGGAGCACTCATCGCCATCCTGGCCATGGTCGGCGTGGGCGTGGCCGTCCTTGTTCGTGGTCTCGGCCTGGGCGTGGGCGACGGCGTCCTCGGGCCACCGTCCTACGTGGATGCGACCGACGCATCTGGCCTGAGCCACACGTATGGCGGCGGCTACGCGGCAACGCTTGGCGGCGGGCTCGCCGTGTTCGACTGTGATGACGACGGTCTGCCGGACGTGTTCGTCGCCGGTGGTGACAACCCGGCCGGGCTGTTCCACAACGACAGCACGCCCGGTGGTGCCCTGCGGTTCACCCGCCTTGACGACGCCCGGACCAGCATGACCCAGGTGACCGGTGCCTACCCCCTCGACATCGATGGTGACGGCCAGGTCGATCTGGCGGTCCTGCGCGTCGGCGGCGTGGAGCTGTTACGGGGCCTCGGCGGCTGCCGCTTCGAGCCGGCCAACGCCAGGTGGTCGTTCAGCCCGCCGTCGACCTGGGTCACCGCGTTCAGCGCCACGTGGGAGGGCAGCGACGCGCTGCCGACCCTGGCGGTGGGCAACTATGTCGGGCTGGACTCCAACGGCGATGCGACCTACACGTGTCCCGACAACCTCCTGTACCGGCCCGACGCGTCGGGATCGGGCTACGCCGCCGCAATCCCGCTCTCCCCCGGCTACTGCACGCTGTCGATGCTGTTCAGCGACTGGGATGGATCGGGTCGCCGCGACCTCCGGATCAGCAACGACCGCCACTACTACACGGCCGCCGAGGGAGGCGAGCAGCTGTGGCGGATCAGCCCTGGTGCGCCGCCCCATCTGTACAATTCGACAGACGGCTGGGTGAAGATGCAGATCTGGGGGATGGGCATCGCGAGCCAGGACCTCACGGGCGACGGGCTGCCCGAGGTCTACCTCACCAGCCAGGCGGACAACAAGCTGCAGACGCTGCTGGCCGGCCCGGCGCAGCCGACCTTCCGCGACGTCGCCTTCAAGAGGGGAGTGGTCGCGACCCGACCGGTCAACGGGGGTGACCCGCTGCCCTCGACGGCCTGGCACCCGGAGTTCGCGGACGTCAACAACGATGGGTTCATGGACCTCTACGTGTCCAAGGGCAACATCGACCAGGTTCCCGACTACGCCAGCCGGGACCCGAGCAACCTGTTCCTCGGTCAGGCCGACGGCAACTTCATCGAACAGGCGGCCGCGGCCGGGATCGTCAACTACGACCACACGCGGGGAGCCGCAGTTGTCGACCTCAACGCCGACGGGCTGCTGGACCTGATCGAGGTCAAGGTCAACGCCCCGGTGCGGGTCTGGCAGAACGTGGGCACGGGCACCGCCGCCGAACCCCAGGGGATGGGCAACTGGCTGGAGGTCGGCCTGCACGAGCCAGGTGGCAATCGCGACGCGATCGGGGCCGTGGTCGAGGTCAAAGCGGACGACCGGGTGCTGCGTCACGAGGTCGTCGTCGGCGGGGGCCACATCAGCGGCGAGCTGGGCCGGCTCCATTTCGGTCTCGGCGGCGCCTCCGAGGCGCAGGTGCGGGTCACGTGGCCGGATGGGGTGGAGGGACCGTGGCTGTCCACTGCGGCGAATCAGATCGTGGACATCGAGCGGGATACCGACCAGGCCGTGCCCTGGGCCCCGCCGGCGGGTTGAGGGGACGGCCATGACACATACCCGCCTGACGGCGTCGCGCTCGCCGACGAGAGCTTCCGCGCCGACCTGGCCGGCGCCTATCCCGAGACCTGGGCCCGCATCCACGGTCGTCGCGCGCTCATGTCAGACGCGCTGGCATCGATCTCCATCCGGACGTGCTGCCGCTATCGAACCTGCCCGCCGTGCCGGCGCCGTTCCTGCTGGACGCCGATCGGGCGCTGGCCGTCGCTCGCTGATCCCGGCCGGCGTGGCGTGCGCACGCGCACATCGCGCGCGCACGCACGATGCAGGTTTGCCGCTCCGCAGCGTCCCTGCTATCCTCCGCCGGTCAAAGACCAAGGTTTAGATAGTCATGCCATCGTTCGTGTCGGAGGATCGAGTGCCGCTCGCGCGGGAGAAGAAGCAAGAGGTCATCGCGGCGTACGCCGTCAAGGACGGCGACACCGGTTCCCCAGAGGTCCAGGTCGCGCTCCTCACGGAGCGGATTCGTGACCTGACGGATCACCTTCGTCGCTTCCCCAAGGACAACCACTCGCGCCGCGGTCTCCTCAAGCTCGTAGGCCAGCGCCGGCGACTTCTCGCGTATCTCGTGAAGAAGGACGCCACGCGCTATCGGGCCGTCATCGGCTCGCTCGGGCTGCGCCGCTAGGGCACGCCGCTTCGACCCCGGGTCAGATCCCCGGGGTCGTTCGTGTCCGGCACCCTCGCCAGCCCGGCCCAACCGGCCGCAGGTCGCTCCACCCCAACACGACCAAGGAGGTCGTTCACACGTGCCCACCCCTACTACGCTCGAGATCGAGTTCGGCGGCCGTACGCTGACGCTGGAGACCGGCAGGCTCGCCGGGAACGCCGGCGGCGCGGTCACCGCCCGCTACGGCGACTCGATGGTCCTCGGGACCGCGAACCGCTCGAAGCCGCGGCCGGGCCTCGACTTCTTCCCGCTCACCGTTGACTTCGAGGAGCGGATGTACGCCGCGGGCAAGATCCCCGGCGGCTTCATCAAGCGCGAGGGCCGCGCGTCCGAGGCTGCGACGCTCGCGGCGCGCCTGACCGACCGGCCGATCCGTCCGCTGTTCCCCGAGGGGTACAAGGACGACGTCCAGATCGTCATCACGACCCTGTCCACGGACCAGGAGAACGAGCTGGACGTGCTGGGCACGATTGCCGCCTCAGCCGCCCTGACGATCAGCGAGGTCCCGTTCCAGGGTCCGATCGGCGCCGTGCACGTCGGCCGGATCAACGGCGAGTTCGTGCTCAATCCGACGACGAGCCAGCTGGCCGAGTCGGACCTCGACCTCGTGGTTGCCGGCACCCGCGACGCCATCATGATGGTCGAAGCAGGGGTCAAGATCCTGCCCGAGGACGTCATGGCCGAGGCGATCATGTTCGCCCACCGGTCGATCGCGCCGCTCATCGACATGCAGGACGAGCTGCGCGAGAAGGTGGGCAAGCCGAAGCGCGTGCCCTACCTCGAGCCGGCCATCGACTCCGTTCTCACGTTCACCGAGCGGGCCAGGGCCGGCGGCGAGTTCGTCGTCGTGGACGTGGAGACGACCGGCACCGATCCCAAGATGGCCGATCTGGTCGAGGTCGCCGCGGTTCGCGTCAAGGGCGGCAAGATCACCGACCGGTGGTCGACCTACGTGAACCCGGGACGGCCGATCGTCGGACACCAGATGCACGGCATCACCGACAAGGACGTCAAGGGCGCGCCCAGCCCGGCAGAGGCCGCGCGCAAGGCGTTCGACTTCGTCGGCGACGCGCCGCTGGTCGGCCACTCGGTCGGGTTCGACATCGGGTTCCTCGAGGAGGCGCTCGGTGACGGGACGCGCGTGGAGCAGGGCAGGTACCTGGACACGCTGGTCATCGCCCGCGAGGGCTACCCGGATCTCGAGAACTACAAGCTCGCCACTCTCGCAGACTTCTTCGGGATCGAGCTCACCGAGAGCCACCGCGCGCTGCCGGACGCCGAGGCGACGGCCAACCTGCTGCTGTGGTTCGCGAACGACCTGCCCGGGCGGATCGACACCCTGGTCGACGGCATCTCGACGGCAGTCCGCGCCACCCGCACGGACAAGGAGGAGTCGGAGAAGCTCCTCGAGGCCGCCCGCCGCAACGCGCGCTTCAGCAAGAGCCTGTTCGGGCTCGTGCAGAAGAGGACGGTGCGCAAGCTCGTCCTCGCCGAGGGGCTGCGCATGGACGGCCGCGCCACGGACGAGATCCGGCCGATCTCGGTCGAGGTCGGGCTCCTGCCGCGCGCCCACGGCTCCGGTCTGTTCACGCGCGGTCAGACCCAGGCGCTCACCGTCGCTACGCTCGGGGCATCCTCGGACGTCCAGCGGATCGACACGATCAGCCCCGAGACCGAGAAGCGGTACCTCCACCACTACAACTTCCCCCCGTACAGCACGGGCGAGAACAAGCCGATGCGTGGTCCCTCGCGACGCGACATCGGGCACGGCAACCTCGCCGGGCGTGCGTTGATCCCGGTGCTGCCGAGCCAGGAGGATTTCCCGTACGTCATCCGCCTGGTGTCCGAGGTGGTCGCCGGCAACGGCTCGACGTCGATGGCGTCGACGTGTGGCTCGACGCTCGCCCTGATGGACGCCGGCGTTCCGATCAAGGCGCCGGTCGCCGGCGCGGCGATGGGCCTCGTGCTTGACGCCGAGACCGGCAACTTCGTGGTCCTCACCGACATCCTCGGCAAGGAGGACTCGATCGGTGACATGGACTTCAAGGTCACCGGGACGACCGAGGGCATCACGGCGCTCCAGATGGACATCAAGGTCAAGGGGATCGACGAGCGGGTCATCCGGGAGGGGCTCAAGCAGGCCCTCGCGGCCCGACTGTTCATCCTCGACAAGATGACCGCCGTGCTCCCGTCGGCGCGCGAGGAGATGTCCGACTTCGCGCCGCGGATCATCACCATCAAGATCAATCCCGAGAAGATCCGCGAGATCATCGGCAAGGGCGGCTCCATGATCCGCAAGATCCAGGAGGAGACCGACACCGAGATCAACGTCGAGGACGACGGCACGGTCGAGATCGCGGCCGTCTCCGGCGAGAACTCGCGCAAGGCGATTGCGTGGATCGAGAGCCTGACACGAGAGGTCGAGGTTGGCGCTCTGTACCTGGGCAAGGTCACGCGGCTGATGAACTTCGGCGCGTTTGTCGAGATCCTGCCGGGCAAGGAGGGACTCGTCCGCATCGGCGAGCTCGCCGACTATCACGTGCCGTCCGTCGAGGACGTCGTGTCGGTGGGCGACGAGGTCATGGTGGTGGTCACCGAGGTCGACCGCCAGGGGCGCGTCAACCTTTCGCGCAAGGCGGCCATGCAGCGGCACCTGGCCCGCTAGGCACCTGGCCCGCGACCCGGAGGCCGTCCAGCCGGACGACCTCCGGATCGGCGCCGATCCCGCGGCCGTCGACTGGCTGCACGCCGCCCTCGCAGCGCTCCCACTGGGCGCTGGGCCGGTCACCTGCAGTCGTGGGGGTGTCGCTCCGCGGGTCGCTGTGCTTCTGGACCCCAGGTCCGTGGGCCTCGGCGACGATCGATCGGGGCCGGGGAGGCCGCTGGTATACTCCGCGCCGTGCCCGACAAACCGTTGACAGCAGGTCGGACCATGCCCGGAACCTCCCCAGAATCGCTCACCATCGCCGTCGTCGGCGCCACCGGCGCCGTTGGCCGGACGATGATCCAGGTCCTGCTCGAGCGGCAGCTTCCCACCGCGCGGCTCCGGCTATTCGCATCTGAGCGATCGGCAGGTCGGACGCTCACCGTCGACGGGCGCGAGATCGAGGTGGAGCTGGCGACGCCGGAGGCGTTCGAGGGCGTGGATATCGCGCTGTTCAGCGCGGGCGGCGGTACCTCGAAGCTGCTCGCTCCCGAGGCGGCCAGGCGCGGCGCGGCCGTGGTCGACAACTCGAGCGCGTGGCGGATGGATCCGGCGGTCCCGCTGGTCGTGTCCCAGGTGAACCCCGACGACCTCGCCTGGCACGAGGGGATCATCGCCAATCCCAACTGCTCGACGATGCAGCTGATGCCCCCGCTGATGGCGCTGCGCGACGCCGTCGGCATCGAACGCGTCATCGTGGACACATACCAGGCGGTGGCCGGAACCGGCCAGAAGGCGATCGTGGAGCTCGAGGAGCAGGTCAAGGCGCACGCCGAGGGCCGGCCGAAGGCGGCCCATGTCTATCCGCACCCGATCGGCTTCAACGCGCTGCCGCACATCGATGTGTTCCTTGACAACGGATACACGAAGGAGGAATGGAAGGTCGTCACCGAGAGCCGCAAGATCCTGCACCTGCCCGAGCTCCGGGTCTCGTGCACCGCGGTGCGCGTGCCGGTCTTCGTGAGCCACTCGGAGGCGGTTCACGTCGAGACGCGGGATCCGATCACGCCCGACGCGGCCCGGGCACTGTTTGCGGGCGTCAGGGGCCTGGTCGTGCAGGACGACCCGGCGACCAACACCTACCCCCTGGCCACCGAGGCCGCCGGCACGGATGAGGTCTACGTGGGTCGCATCCGCCAGGACCCGTCGATCGAGGGCAACCGCGGGCTCGCGTTCTGGGTCGTTTCCGACAACCTGCGCAAGGGCGCGGCGACCAACGCGGTGGAGTTGGCGGCGATCCTGATCGAGCGTGGCTGGATCCGAAGGGCCAGTGACCGCCAGCCGGTCGGTGCGTCCGGGGGACGGACCGCGTGACGGGGGACGAGCGCCACCAGGCGCTCGAGGCGGTCGCCGAAGAGGTCAGCGCCTGTACCCGGTGTCGCCTGCATGAGGGCCGAACGCGCGCCGTACCCGGCGAAGGAGACGCTGATACCGAGGTCGTGTTCGTGGGGGAGGGACCGGGGTTCAACGAGGACCGGGAGGGTCGACCCTTCGTGGGCCGCGCCGGTGCGCTCCTGGTCCAGCTGCTCGCCAGCATCGGCTGGCGCCGGGAGGACGTCTTCATCACGAACGTGGTGAAGTGCCGGCCGCCCGGCAACCGTGACCCGCAGCCGGACGAGATCGCGGCATGCGCTCCGTATCTCCAGCGCCAGCTCGCGGTCCTGGACCCGGCGGTCGTGGTGACCCTTGGCCGCTATTCGATGGCGACGTTCATGCCGGGGGTCCGGATCGGCCAGGTCCACGGCACCAGCCAGCCCGTCGATCCGGAAACGGGCGCCCGAAACGCCCTCGCGTTCGCCATGTACCATCCGGCCGCGGCGCTGCGCACCGCGGCCATCGAGCGCGAGAGCTACGAGGACATCGCTCGCGTGCCCGAGGTCCTGCTCGGTGCCCGCCGGCGGCGGGAGGCCGAGCCCACGGCGCCGGAGCCCACGGCGCCCGAGCCGTCGACGGCCGCCCATCCGGACGCCCCGCCGCCGTCCGAGATCGCTCCGAGCCCGGCAACCGTCACGGTCGCGGCCGAGGACGGGGCGTCGGACGACGAATCCCAGCTCACCTTGTTCTGAAGCACTGAACGGACGAAACCCTGATGGCAGATCCCAGCACACCGCTCCGCATCATCCCGCTCGGCGGGGTCGGCGAGATCGGCAAGAACATGTTCGTCTTCGAGTACGGCGACGACATCGTGGTCATCGACTGCGGCCTCATGTTCCCCGACGAGGACATGTTCGGCATCGATCTCGTCGTGCCCGACGTGACGTATCTCAAGGAGCATCGCGACAAGGTCCGCGCATTCCTGATCACCCATGCCCACGAGGACCACGTTGGCGGCCTGCCGTACGTGCTGCCCGAGTTCCCCGGCGTGCCCGTCTATGCCAGCACGCTCGCACGCGGCCTGCTGGGCAACAAGATCAAGGAGCACAAGCTCCACAACAACCCGCTGCGCGCCCTGGATCCGGGTGACGAGCTCCGGATCGGCCCGTTCGACGTCATCCCGTTCCGGGTTGGACACTCGATCCCCGACGCGATGGGGATCGCATTGCGAACGCCCGTGGGCGTCGTGGTGCACACCGGGGACTTCAAGTTCGACCACACCCCGGTGGACGGCAAGCCGTCCGATTTCGCCACCCTGGCCCGAATGGGGCAGGAGGGCGTGGTTGCGCTGCTGTCCGACTCAACGCGCGCGGAGAACCCGGGCTACACCCCGTCCGAGCGGACGGTGGGAGAGGCGTTCCGCGAGATCATGCAGGGCCTCGAGAGCCGCGTGATCGTGGCGACCTTCGCGTCCAACATCGCCCGCATCCAGCAGGTGTTCGACGCGGCCGCGACCTTCAACCGCCAGGTTGCGGTGGTGGGCCGTTCGATGGAGCAGAACACGCGCATCGCGACCGACCTCGGCTACCTGACCTACGCGCCGTCCCAGTTCCTGTCCAAGGACCGGATCGCGGATCACCCGCCGGAGCGCACGGTGATCGCCACCACGGGCGCCCAGGGCGAGCCCATGTCGGGTCTCGCGCGGATGGCCAACCGGGACCACCGGTTCGTGGAGATTCAGCAGGGCGACACCGTGATCGTGTCGGCCAGCCCCATCCCCGGCAACGAGGAATACGTCGCACGCACCATTGACAACCTGTTCAAGGCAGGTGCGAACGTGTACTACCACACGATCCGGCGCGCGCACGTCTCGGGCCACGCCAGCCAGGAGGAGCTCAAGCTGATGCTCGGGCTCACCCGGCCGACGCACTTCATCCCGATCCATGGCGAGTTCCGGATGCAGGTCCAGCACGGCCGCCTCGCAACGGAGACAGGGGTCCAGCCCGAGAACGTGTACATCATCGAGAACGGCACGCCGATCGAGATCTTCGAGGACGGCAGCGCCCGTCGCGGCCAGCCGGTGCCCGCGGGCTACGTCTACGTGGATGGCCTGTCGGTGGGTGAGGTCGGCGACATCGTGCTCCGTGACCGGCGGGCGCTGGCCAACGACGGCATGTTCATGGTGGTGGTCCAGGTGGACAAGCAGACCGGGCGCGTGGTCGGGCGGCCCGAGATCATCACCCGTGGCTTCGTCCATGGCAACGAGGAGGACCCGATCATCGAGGAGGCCGCCCGTCGAATCATCGAGGCGCTCCAGCAGCCCGGAGACCGGATCAGCGAGGTGCCGCTGCTCAAGGAGCAGGTGAAGGACGGTGTCTCGCGCTTCCTGTACGAGCAGACCAAGCGGCGACCGATGGTGTTCCCGGTCGTGGTCGAGGTCTAGCGGATGGCCCAGCGGCGGAGGACGAGCACCCGGACATCGAGCACGCGCCGATCCAGGTCGAAGCGCGCCGGCGGGCTGCCCATGCCCAGGCTGTCGCTCGGGTTGTCGCCGGCCGTCGTCCGATCGCTGATCGGGATCGTGCTCCTGGTCCTGGGTGCCGTGACGCTGATCGCCCTCCTGCTGCCGGGCGAGGGGGCGCTCACCGACTGGTGGCGCAACCTGGCGGTACCGTTCTTCGGCACCGGACGCTGGCTGCTGCCGTTCGTGCTGCTGCTCTCGGGCTGGTACCTCGAATGGGGCCCCGGTCGTGAGCCGGGCGCGCCATGGGGTCGCACGCTGTTGGGGATCACTCTTGCCTACATGGGGCTGCTGGGTCTGATCCAGATCATCGAGTTCGCGGGTGCGTTCACGGGGGGCCGGATCGGTCGCTTCCTGACGGGCGCGCTGGAGCCTGCGCTCACCCTGCCCGGGGCCTTTGTGATCCTGCTCGGCATGTTCGTGGCCGGGCTGCTGATCGCATTCAATGCCCCGCTGCGCACGCTCGTGTCGCCGGCAACGAAGGCGGCGCGGGCCGCCGGCTCGACGCTCCAGGACCGTACCGCCCGGGCCACCACCACGGTCGCCGCGGCCGCAGCCGCCGATCGCCAGACGGAGGGCACCGGCGGCTCGACCGCGACCGACGGGGAGCGAAGCCGGCGTGGCCGCTCACCGCGCCCGGCGCCCGGCGAGGCCCCGGGTCAGACGGGCGTCTGGGGCGATGAGCGCGACGATGCCCCGGCCTCCTCTCCCTCGCCCGTCTCGGCCACGTTCGCCCCGGCCCGCGGCAACGGGAACGGGACGGCGGTCGCGACGGGTGTCGTCGGCGCCGCAGGCGCGGGAGCGGGCGGCACCGTGGGCGGCGCGGCCATCGGTGCAGTGGGCATCGCGGGCGCGGCCGCGGCGACGGCTGCAGGGGGAGCTGTGGGTACCGGCACGCGGGATGCCCGGCCGACCGGACGTGACCCGGAGGACGTGACCGATGCCTCCGACTCACCCCCCAAGCGCGACCAGGCGTGGACCGTCCCGCCGCATGCCCTGCTCGACCCGGGTGAGCCGCCCACCGATGCCACGACCGGCAACGAGGCTGCCGTTCACGCCTGGAACGAGGAGCAGATCGTCCGCAAGCTCGCGAGCTTCGACATCGATGCCCGGATCATCGGCCGCAACGCGGGCCCGGTCGTTACCCAGTACGAGGTGCAGCCCGCGCCGCACATCAAGGTCAGTCGGATCGAGGGGTTGTCCGACGATCTCGCCATGGCGCTCGCCGCGCGCAGCATCCGGATCGAGGCCCCGATCCCCGGCAAGAGCGCCGTGGGCATCGAGATCCCCAACAAGGAGTTCAACGTCGTCGCCCTGCGCCGGATCCTCGAGGAGGTCGACTTCGCGGGCTCCGGCTCGCGGCTCACGTTCGCGCTGGGGCGCGACGTCGCCGGCCGGGCGCAGGCCGTGGACCTGGCCAAGATGCCGCACCTCCTGATCGCGGGCGCGACCGGCTCAGGCAAGAGCGTGATGGTCAACGCGCTCATCACGAGCCTGCTGTGCAACGCGACGCCCGATGATCTGCGCATGATCCTGATGGATCTCAAGCGGGTCGAGCTCGCCGGCTACAACGGGCTGCCGCACCTGCTGGTCCCGGTGATCACCGAGCCCGAGCGGGCCAAGGCAGCGCTCAAGTGGGCGGTTGGTGAGATGGAAGCCCGCTACCGGCGGTTCGCCGGCGCCGGCGCGCGCAACATCAAGGGCTTCAACGACACGCGCATCGATCCAGCCGACCGGCTCCCGTACATCGTGATCGTCGTCGACGAGCTGGCGGATCTCATGATGCGCGAGGGCAAGAACGTCGAGGACCCGATCGTGCGCCTGGCGCAGAAGGCGCGTGCGACGGGCATCCACATGGTGCTGGCCACGCAGCGCCCGTCGGTCAACGTCGTGACCGGATTGATCAAGGCCAACTTCCCGAGCCGGATCGCGTTTGCGATGGCCTCGCAGATCGACTCGCGGACGATCCTCGATGCCCCGGGCGCCGAGGACCTGATCGGGCGGGGCGACATGCTGTATCAGCCGTCGGACCTGCCGCGGCCGATGCGGCTGCAGGGAGTGTTCGTCTCGGACCCGGAGATCGGCCGCGTGACCGAGCACTGGCGAGATCAGATCGACGACCCCCGCTATGACCTCTCGATCATCGAGTCCGAGGACGACTCGACGGGCAGCGTGGAGGACGTCGCGGACGACGACGCTGACCGGTTGTTGCCAGATGCCGTATCGGTCATCCGGGAGTACGATCGTGCCTCAGCGTCGCTCCTCCAGCGGCGGCTGCGGGTCGGCTATGCGCGGGCGGCCCGGATCATCGACCAGCTCGAGGCGCGCGGCTACGTGGGCTCGTTCGATGGCTCGAACGCCCGGGTGGTCCTGCGGCGGGACGACGGACCAGGCGAGGACAGCGGCGAGGAAGGGGCATGACCACGCGAGACGATGTGCGCCGCGCCCGCGCCGACGCCCGTCGTGACGCGCGCGAGTATGCGACCGAGGCCGGGCCGATGCTGCCCGAGCGGCTGCTGGCGGCGCGTGAGCGCAAGGGCGTGGACCTGTACCGCGCCGAGCGTGATACCAAGATCCGGGCCAAGTACCTGGCTGCGCTGGAGCACGGTGAGTACACGGAGCTGCCCGGGGCGGTCTACACGAAGGGGTTCCTGCGCAACTACGCGATCTACCTCGGGCTCGACCCGGAGGATGTGCTGCGCCAGTGGCGCCGGGAGCGTGGCGACACCACGATCCCGGCCGAGCCCGTGCTGGACGTTCCGCAGCCCCTGGTCGCGCCCCGAGAGGGCCTGACGTTCTCACCCGCGGTCGTTGTCGCTGCGCTCCTGACGGTCCTGATCGCGGCGTTCGCGCTCTACCTCGGCGTCCAGGTGATCCGGTTCGCGAAGCCGCCGACGCTGGCAGTGACCACGCCATCGCAGGCCGTCATCGACGTGGCCGAGGACACCACGACCTATACCCTCCGGGGCACCACGATCCCGGGCGCGACCGTGACGGTCAACGTGGCGGGACGGAACGATCCGTACCGCGTGTCGGCCGACTCCAGCGGGCGCTGGAGCGTGGACGTCGAGCTTCATCGCGGACGCAACCAGTTCGACATCGACGCGCTCGACCCGGAGACCGGCAAGACAGCGGACACGACGGCGCGCGTGGTGATCACCGTGCCGTTCCTGGTCTCGGAGAGCCCGACGCTGACGGTCGATTCGCCGGCAGATGGCTCCCAGTTCGAGAACGGCTCGATCCCGGTCAAGGGCTCGACCACGAACGCCACCTCGGTTTCGGTCTCGGCGGTCATGACCGCCACCGCGGACGGAACGCCGGTCACGACCCCGCCGCCGACGCCCGATTCGTCCGGGGCGCCGGCCGGGTCCACCGCCCCCGACACGACGGTCGCACCCGGCGGCACCGTGGTGGGGCCGGTGACCGTGGCGGTGGCTGATGACGGGACGTTCGATGCGCCCCTGGATCTCGCCGCCGGCAGCTGGCAGATCGTGATCACGGCGACGTCGGATCAGGGCAAGACAACGACGCTCACGCGCTCGGTGTCGGTCAAGTACCAGGGCGTGAACCTGGTGATCACGATCAAGGGCTCCAGAGCCTGGCTCAAGGTCTGGGTCGACGGCAAGCTGTCCAAGGTCACGGGCGCGGCCGGGGTCGTGTATGACCCGGGGAAGGTGCTCACGTTCACGGCGGACAAGTCGGTCGAGGTGCGAACCGGCAAGTCGAGCGCGACGTACTTCACGCTCAACGGCGAGAACCTTGGCCACATGTCCAACAAGCCATCGCCGGAGACCTGGCTGTTCGCGCCACCGGACCCGCCGGTCAAGACCAACCGGACCTGACGTGACCGGGCCGCTCGTGGCGCTGGCGGCGCAGGTGGTCGCCGAGTGCGTGACCCGGGGGCTCACGGTGGCGACGGCCGAGTCATGCACGGGTGGGCTCGTGGCACACCTGCTGACGGAAGTCCCGGGCTCGTCGGCGTGCCTGCGCGGTGGCGTCGTCGCATATGCCGACGAGGTCAAGCGTGACGCCCTCGGCGTGCCGCCGGACGTGCTCGCGAGCCACGGCGCGGTCTCGGCGCAGGTGGCCCTCGCCATGGCCGAGGGCGCGCGAGCGGCGTTGGGCGCGGACCTTGCGGTCTCGGTCACCGGGATCGCGGGACCGGGCGGCGGGACGCCTGCCAAGCCGGTCGGCATGACCTACCTGGCCGTCTCGGGACCCGGTGGCGCTGAGGTGGAACGCCACCAGTGGACCCGAGACCGATCCGCGAACAAGCTGGCCAGCGCCGAAACTGCGCTGGGGCTGCTGCTGCGGGTGGCGGCGTCCACGGGGGATCTCGCGGATCCGGCCGGCGACCCGGACTCGTGACGTCCCGCGGAGTGGACGCGGTCGGCGCCGGTCTGGCGCCGGCGCGCGACGCGCGTCCGATCCGTCACGGCGAGCGCATACACGTCGTCGGGGCCGCGGGCGCCGGGGCCTCCGCGGCAGCGTTGCTGGCGAGCTGGGCCGGCGCGGTGGTGGACGGCTGTGACCCGGGTGGGGCGAACCCCTATACCGTCGCGCTCGACGCCGCGGGGATCACGATCGCCGGCGCGCATGACCTGGCGCATGTCCGTCGGACAGCGCCACCCGACCGGCTGGCGGTCACCAAGGCACTGACGGCCATCGCTCCGGATCATCCGGAGCTTGATGCCGCACGCAGCGCGGGGATCCCGCTCGAAGCCTGGCAGCAGGTCGTCGCGGATGCGGCCGTCGGGCGCCGGCTTGTGGCAGTCGCCGGCACACACGGCAAGAGCACGACTGCGGGCTGGCTGGTCCACGTCCTGGCCGAGGCCGGGGCGGACCCGAGCGCGTTCGTGGGTGCGCTGCTGCCGGCATCGCTGACCGGGATCGGGCTCCCCGCGACGGCCCGTCGGGGCGCGGGGGACGCGTTCGTGGTCGAGGCCGACGAGTACGCGGGCAACTTCGACCCCTACCACCCGGCCGTGACCGTGCTCACCACCGCCGAATGGGACCATCCTGATGTCTTTGCCGACCGAGCGGCCGTGCTGGACGCGTTTGAGGCATGGATCCGGCGCTCGGCCGCGGCCCAGGTGGATGCGCGGCCCGTGCTCGTGGTCAACGTCAGTGACGAGGGTGTTGCCGAGATCGTGGGGCATCTGTCCGACTGGCCCGGCAGGATCGTCGTGACGGCCGTCGCGGACGTCGCCCCGGACCGCCTGACCGGCCTCTCGCGCGGCTTGGCCGAGCAGTTTGGGACGACGGTCGGTCCCGCGACTGTGCTCGTCGGGCGGCTGGTCACGGCCGAGCCCGACGCAACCTGGATCGAGGTTTCCGGGTTGGGCTCCCTCACGGGTCCGGTGCCCGTGCGCCTTGCCACGGCCGGTCGGCACAACATCGCGAACGCGCTCGGGGTTGCCGGCGCGGCTGCTGCGCTGGGCGTTGCGCCTGCGGCCATCGTCGCTGGCCTTGGTTCGTTCCGCGGCGTCGGACGGCGCTTGGAGCGCAAGGGCGAGACGAAGGGCGTCGTTGTCTACGACGACTACGGGCATCACCCGTCGGCGATCCGCGAGACGCTCGGCGCAATACGGCAGCGAGAGCCCGGCCGGCGCGTCTGGGCGGTCTACGAGCCGCTCACGTATCACCGAACGGCGGCCATGCTCGATGCGTTCGCGCTCGAGCTTGCCCGGGCGGACGGGGTGGTCATCGCCGACATCTGGGCGGGTCGGGATCCGGATACCACGATCACCTCGGCCGGCGCCCTCGCGGACGCGGTGGCCCGGATCGCTCCCGAGATCACGGCGACCGCCCCGGGGAGCGTCGAGGAAACGGCCCGCTGGCTGAGCCGGGAGGTTCGCTCCGGCGACGCGGTCCTCGTCATGGGTGGAGGCCGGTCGTACCGGATCGGCGAGCTGCTGCTGGAGGAGTTGGGGCATTGATGACCGTCAGCTACGCCGAGGCCCATGATCTGCTCGAGGCGCTCCGCGCGGCGCGAACACGCTACGACGGCGATGCCTGGGTGGCCTGCTTCGACGACGCAGCCGAGCTCGTCCTTGACCCCTTCGAGCCGCCGCTGGCCGGGCACAATGCCCTCCGGGCATACTTGCTCTCGGCATCTGACACGGAGCTCTACTACGACCTGGCGGTCGAGCGCCACTGGGTCTCGGGCTCCACGATCCTCGCCGCCTGGCATGCGAGCTGGAATCGACGTGCCGACGACGCCAAGGTTCGCCAGGCAGGGTTCCTCTCCGCCGAGGTGGGGGAGGACGGGCGCATCGTGCGCCTGAAGCAGTGGACGGTCACCCGCGAGCACCTCGCGGGCTGACAAAGGAGGTCGAATGGCGGGCGGTATCTCGTTCGATGTCGTGTCCGATTTCGACGAGCAGGAGCTTCGCAACGCGCTCGACCAGGTGCGTCGCGAGATCCAGCAGCGCTACGACTTCAAGGGCGTGCACGTCGAGCTATCGCAGGAGAAGGCGCAGCTGGTGCTGGTGACCGACGATGAGTACCGCGCGCGTGCCGTCCGTGATCTGATCGAATCCAAGGCGCTGCGGCGTGGCCTGTCGCTCAAGATCTTCGAATGGGGAGAGGTGGAGCCGGCGGGTGGCAATCGGGTCCGACAGCGGGTCGGGCTTCGCCGGGGCCTCCCCGACGACCTCGCCCGCAAGCTGGTGAAGCTGATCCGGGACGAGTTCCCGAAGGTCCAGCCGCGCGTCCAGGGCGACGCGATTCGGGTCGTTGGCAAGAGCAAGGATGAGCTGCAGCGGGTCATCGTCCGGCTGAGAGGTCTGGACGAGGCCGTGCCGCTGCAGTTCGAGAACTACCGATAGGGGACGCATCGTGCCTGGATCAGGTCGTACCGCTCGGATTGTCATGATCACGGTCGCCGTCGTGGTCATCGCCGGCATGCTCGCCGCAACGCTGCTCACTGCACCCGCCGTCGGCAACTGACCGCGCGTCATCGCGCATCCACCCAACCGCTGCCTGGCCTGGCCACGGACGGACCGCCGTCCCGGCCGGCCGCGAGGAGGTCGCCATGGAGCCTCGTCAGGACACCTCACCCCAGGTCCCGGACCCCGAGACCCACGACATGGGGCCCGTGGAGCCGCCCCAGCCCGCGGAGACGCCTGAACCTGCTGCACCGCCCGAGCCCTCGGAGCATCCCTCCGAAACGCAGCCAGCCGTGTCAGAGCTGGAGGTCGAGCCCGCGTCTTCGACTGAGGCGCCGGTGGCGGATGCAACGCCGGTGACAGATGCAGCGCCGGTGACAGATGCAGCGCCGGTGACAGATGCAGCGCCGGTGGCGGATGCAACGCCGTCTGCATCGCCCGAGCCGTCGCAAGATGAGTCTGCGGCGACTGAGCCTGCTGCTGCGACCGACTCATTCGTTGAGCCCGGACCGCCCGCAGAGCCCGAGACGGAAGCTGGCCCCGCGCCCGAGCCCGCACCGACGCCCGGATCCGAGAGCGAACCCGGGTCGGCGGTCGAGCCTGCACCTGCCGCAGCGCCCGAGACCGCAGCGCCCCCGGAGCCCGTGGAGCAACATGCTGCCGAGTCTGTGTCTGATGCGGAGGCTGCGCCCACGCCCGAGCGGCGACCGGAGCCCGCAAACGTCGCCGAGCTCATCGCGGCGACGCTTCGCGCGGCCGGCGTCCGCCTCGCGTTCACGGTGCCCGGCGAGAGCTTCCTGCCCGTGCTCGACGCGATGGTCGCGGTCGGCATCCGGGTTGTCGCCACACGTCACGAGAGCGCGGCGGCATTCGCGGCGGAGGCCTACGGCCAGCTGACCGGGCGGCCCGCCGCCTGCCTCGGGTCGAGGTCTGTGGGTGTCGCCAACATGGCTATCGGCATCCACACGGCGACAGTCGATTCGACGCCCATGTTCGTGCTTGCCGGGCAGGTGGATCGATCCATGCTTGGCCGCGAGTCGTTCCAGGAGATTGACCTCGTCGAGACGTTCGGGCGACTGGCCAAGTGGTCCGGCAACCTTGATGCGGCCGCAACGGCCGCGGCGACCCTCGAGGCCGCCGTGCGTGCGACCGCCGAGGGTCGCCCCGGTCCCGCATTCCTTGCCATTCCGGAGGACGTGCTGCTCGAGGCCGTGCCGGCGGGCAGCGTGACTCCGTCGGTTCGGACGCATCCGGAGACGCCGTCGCCTGACGACATCCGGGCCGTGCTGCACTTCCTCGCGTCGGCGGAGCGACCGCTCATCCTCGCCGGCGCCGGAGTCCTCCGGGCCCGATGCTCGAACGATCTCGTGCGCTTCGCGGAGTTGCTGCATGTGCCCGTGGTCGCCAGCTGGCGGCGCGGCGATGTGATCCCGAACGACAACCCGCTCTACCTGGGCATGACGGGGTTTGGCAGCCCGGCGACCGTCCGGGACCGGATCGCAGCCGCAGATGCCCTGCTGGTCATCGGCTCGCGCCTCAACGAGGTGACCACCGACGGCTACCGGCTGCCGCAACCGGGCCAGCCATGGATGCACGTGGACGTCGAGCCGCGCGACGGATCCGTGGGTGACATTCCCGCCCCGCTTCGCACGATCCGAGCCGACGCCCGCGCATTCCTGCGCGCATCGGTGGCACGGCTCAAGGGCGCGGTCCTGCTTGCCGAGCCCGTCGCCGCGCGCGATGCGCACAACAGCGAGGATCGGGAGGCCTGGGAGGCCGCCTCGGTCGTCGACCGTGGCACCTGGGACGGCCCCGGCGTGCACCCGGGCCGGATCGTCACCGAGCTGCGGCGGCTGCTGCCCGACGACGCGATCCTGACCACGGACGCCGGCTCATTCTCGGGCTGGGCAGCGCGCGGGTTCCAGCTCCGCCGTCCAGGCACCTTCCTGGGTCCGACGTCGGGCGCCATGGGTTACGGGTTCCCGGCCGCCCTGGCCGCGGCGCTCGTCCATCGCGAGCGGCGGGTCGTGGCGCTCGTCGGAGATGGCGGCATGGCGATGTCGATGGCCGAGCTGGAGACGGCAGTGCGCGAGGAGGCGCACGTGATCGCCATCGTGTTCGACAACGAGCAGTTCGGGATGATCCACACGGCGCAGACGGACCTCGGCAGCAGCGACGCCCCGGGGACGAGCCTCGGCGCGCTCGACTTTGCGGCCGTTGCCCGCGCGTGCGGTGCACGCGGTGTCAAGGTCGAGAGCGACTCGGCGTTCGAGAGCGTCCTTCGGACCGCCCTGGCCGCGTCGGGCCCGAGCGTGATCCAGCTGTCGCTCGATCGTCGTTGGGTGTCGGTGGACCGGCCGGCCGTGACGTGATCTCTCGCGAGCCGTGAGTCGCCTCACGCTCCATCTCGTCCCGGAGGCTGTCTGGCTGGCCCGCGATCCAGGCGACGCCTATGGACCGGACGGCTGGGAACGCGAAGGGTTCATCCACTGTACCGATGGTGACCGGGAGATGGTGGCCGTGGCGAATCGCTTCTACGCGGCCGATCCGCGGCCGTTCGTGGCCCTGACGGTGGATCTCGAGCGTACCGGTAGCTCGTGGCGCTTCGACGACGCTGAGCGCCGATACCCGCACGTCTACGGCCCCATCGATCCGGGCGCGGTGGTGGAGGTGCGCCGGATGCTGCGCGATGAGCAGGGCCGCTTCCAGGCGGTCGGGCCCAGCGAGGACGCCGGTTGACGATCCAGGGACCCAAGGCCCGCGCGGTGGCGCGGTCCGGCTGACCAGGGCCAGACAGCTGTCACCGAGATCGCCCCTGACGCGGCGGGCGGCGACGGTCTGTGGCTCGCGTGGCCGGACCAGCCCGGGACAACCGAGCCAGCCCTCTTCGCGGCCTTCGACGGCACGGGATCGATGATCCCGGAGCTGGCCGACCCGGACGGCATCCAGCCCGGCGGATGACCTCCCCTGGGATGCGCAGCGTCTTCACCCGCGACTCCATGGGGCTTGTCGCACGTTCACACCCGTGACCTGCGATCGCCAACCGTCCGTCTCTCGCGCAGCTGTGCCTCAGGCAGACGCGGCGCCAGCATCCACATGAGCTGTGCCGTGGTCGTCGCCCCAATTGATCCGCGGCACGTCGCTCCGATCGAGGTCGTATGGACCATGCGTGGACCCGAAGTAGTCTCCGGCCCATTCGATGAACGCATTCGTTCGGTTGTGGATCCCCGACATCAGCATCGCGTGGACCCCGAGCCAGGCGCCGAACGCAATATGACCGTGCAGGCCGATGTGCTTCTCGCCGACCTCGGCGACGGCCGCCCCGCGACCGATCATCGCCATGATCCCCTTGTCGAGGTAGTGGAACGGGCGGCGCGGCTTGCCCGCGATGTCAGCCAGGATGTTCTTCGCGGCCCAGGTACCGGTCTGCATCGCGACCGAGCCGAGCTGAGGAAATGTGCGTCCGTCGGGGCTCGGGATGTTGGCGATGTCGCCGATCACGTAGACGCCCGGGAAGGCCGCAACTGTCAGGTCCGGCTCGACGTCGATCCGGCCACCTCGGCCCGACACCAGGCCGGCCGTGGCCGCGATCGGAGCGGCCTTGAGGCCACCGCCCCAGACGACGCAGTGGGTCTTGATGGTTGTTCCGTCCGACAGGACGGCATGGCCCGGCCCGACCTCCGTCACGCCGACACCCAGCATCAGCTTGACGCCGTCACGAGTCAGGATCCGAGCAGCGAACTCGTGGGACCTGGACGAAAACGGCGCGAGTAGCTCGTGGCCGTGGTTGACCAGGCGGACGCTCGTGTCGCCCACGGCGATATCCGGATACTCGGCGGCCAGACCCGTGCGGATCAGCTCGGAGATGGCCCCGGCCACCTCGACACCTGTGGGCCCGCCACCGACGACGACGAACTCGAGGGCGCCGTGCTCGATCCGGGAGGGATCCTGATGTGCCTCCTCGAACGCATCGAGGATCATTGCCCGCAGCCGCCTGGCGTCGTCCAGTGAATAGAGCGGGAACGCGTGCTCGCGCGCGCCGGGCGTCTCGAAGAAGGATGCCTGGGAGCCGGCGGCGAGGACCAGGTAGTCGGCTTCGTACGTGTCTCCGGCCGTCGTCGTGACGGTCCGCTCGACCGGATCCATCACCCTGACCTCGGCCTGGACGAACTCGAAACCACCGTGCGCGGCGACCTGCCGCAACGGGTAGGCGATGTCAGCCGGGGCGAGCTGACAGGTCGCAACCTGGTAGAGCAGTGGCTGGAATTGGTGGTAGTCGTTTGAATCGAGCAACGTGACCGACACGCCCTTGTCCTCGGCGAGCTTGCGAGCGCAGGCGACGCCCGCAAAGCCCCCGCCCACGATCAGGACGCGCGTCCGTCCAGGCGTCGCGCTCATCGCTGCTCGCCAACGGACGCATCGATGTTGACCAAAGCACGCCCTCCTTTCGTCGAGGTCATCGTCGATTTCGAACCGCCCCGGTGGCTCGTGCTCGCTGCCGGCGGGTTGATGTCGAGGGTGGGTGGCCCGGCCTCGAAACGCCATCGGCCGGCTCCTGCCGGGTTGTGCTCTCGATCATCCCGGAACGGGATGTTGATCCTGTGTGCTGAGATCGGCTCATGGTAGGCGCCAGCGAGGAGGGTGAGGAGGAGCTCGACGTCGCTCATCGGACCGCAGCAGGTTCGACGGCGCGGACGTACCCGGCCGGGCAGCCCAGGAGCCAGCGTGGATCAGACCAGCGCGCCGTCATACACCGAGCGTGGCGGCGGCAGGCCGCGGTTCGCCCACGGCTGCACCGACGGGCGGGTTCACGACCCAGGTCGGCAGTCAGCGTGCGGTTCTTGACGAGCCCTGGCACACCATCATCCTCGCTGGCTCGACCCGTTGCGACAACTCCCCGGGGCTGCCCGTCAGGCGTCGGCGTGGCTACTGTGGCCTATCGTGGCCCTTTCCAGCACCCTTCCGTGCACGTTGCCGAGAGAGTGCGGCGTCTCTCGACCAGGAGTCACTGATCTGCTTGAACACCTTGCCCATCCCCGGCCGCATCAGTGCGTGCCGCTCGGCGACGATGTCGTGATCGCGACGCCGGATCCGGGCAAGCTCGCGAGCATCGAGCTCGGCCTCGGTCTCGTCATCGGCTTCCTCGGGGACATCGTCGCGATCGTCACGCATGCCGGCATCGTGGCTCGGGGCGTCGGGCCCGTCAACGGCCCTGCCGTGGCGGCGCTGGCCGGGTGTGCCAGGTGAGCGGATATGGCCCGGGGGCACGCCGCCCGTCGACCGTCCCGCTGCTTGCCGCGCTCCTGATCGTGGCTCTCTCGCTGCGACCGCAGATCGCCGCGATCGGTCCGCTGGCCCCCCAGCTCGTGGTCGACCTGGGAGTCCCGTACGCCATCGTCGGGTTGCTGACGACGATCCCCGTGCTGTGCATGGGACTGTTCGCGCCTCTTGGTCCACGGCTGGGGCAGCGCATCGGAACCTGGGGTGCGATCGCAGCCAGCGTGAGCCTGCTGCTGGCCGGCGGGCTGGCGCGCGCGCTCATCCCCGGTATCGAGGTTCTCCTCGCGCTCACCGTGGTGATCGGCGTCGGGACCGCCCTGACCGGGCCGCTGCTGGCGATGTACGTTCGCGAGCGCATGCCGACGGCTCGCGTGGCGGGCACGTCCGCCTATGCGGGCGGGACCATCCTCGGCGCTGCGCTCGCGACGGCCGTCGCGATCCCGCTGGCTGCTGGGACCGGAGGATGGCGTGGCGCGCTGGTGGTATTGACGGCCATCTCGGTCGTGATGCTCGCGGGCTGGTTGCTGCTCGGCCGCGACGGATCGCCGAGGGGTGGGAGAGAGGGTGGGCGCAAGGCTGTCTCGGTCGACCGGGTACCTCGGGCCGTGGCGCCGGCGGTGAAGCCGGGCGCGGGGGTCGGCGACGCGCTGCATCGGTTGCCCGTCCGGCAGCCGGTTGCCTGGATCATCGGCATCCTGTTCGGGCTCCAGTCCTGGCTGTACTACGGGGCCACGGCCTGGCTGCCGAGCGCCTACGTGGAGCTCGGCTGGGACCCATCCGGTGGCGCCGTGCTCCTGTCCGTCGTCTATGTCGCCAGTCTCGTCGCGACGCTGCTCGTGCCCGTCGGCTCCAGGGCAGGGCTGTCCCGCCGCATGATGCTCGGGTCGTCGGCGGTGAGCGCGCTCGTGGGGCTGCTCGGGTTGGTGGCCGCCCCCGGCGCCGCCGCGGTCTGGGCGGTCGCGCTCGGTCTCGGCCTGGGATCGACGTTCACGCTGCTGCTGACCCTGCCCACGGACATCAGCGATGACCCGCGCGCGGTCGGCGCGATCGCGTCGATGATGCTCCTGATCGGCTACCTGATGGCGGCGGCGGGTCCGTTCGTCCTGGGCGTTGCCCGGGATGCGACCGGGAGCTTCACGGTCAGCCTGTGGGTGCTGGTCATCGTCGCCGGCGCGATGCTGCCCCTCATCTGGACGCTGACCCAACAGCGGATCCGGCCCACCGGTCCGGGCAGCGCTCGCGCCGAGCCCGTGCCGCGCCGGGCATGACGAGGCCGTTGTCCGTGGAGGACAACGGCCGTCCGAATTGTTCCGGGGCCAGTCGCGTGGGCCGACCCCGCGACTCGGCGGAGGGGCATCGCCCCAACCGCCCTCAGATGCCGGCGCGAGTGTCGCTCGAGATGTTGCCCGCGCGCGGACGCGTCGCCTCGTTCGAGGTTCCGCGCGATGCGTCTTCGCTCGCCGTCAGCGGGCGTGGCGTGAGCCAGCGCCGTCGCAAGCCGTGCCTTGAGGCCGTTCGCATCGCCATGGATCCGGCTACCTTCCGAGGTGCGTTTCCGCGTGGAGCAGCGGTTCCTGCGGCCATTATGCGCCGTCCCGCAACCCTTGTCGTGGCCGCTCCCGGCCCACCTCTGGTGGCGCGGCGATCGACCTCGTTGGCGGCACCGGACGGCGCGTCGGCGGCGTCGGCGAGCCGCGTCGACGGCGGCCTCAGTGGCTGCGACGGCGGGGCGTCAGCCGCCGGAGACGGCCGGGATGATATGGACGTCGGCGCGGTCGGGAACCGGGGTCGCGAGGGTCGCCCGCTCCCCGGCGACAAACACGTTGAGGTGGGTGCGGATCGAGGGGCCGGCGTCCAGGACGCGATTTGCGAGTCCCGGCACCTGGCGGTCGAGGTCGTCGATAACCGCCGCGACGGTTGCACCGCGGGCCTCGAGCCGGCGCTCGGTGCCCGGGAACAGTGCAACCAGGGCACGTGGGAGATGGACGATGGCGCGCGGATCCGCGCCGCCGTCGACGTGCGCGACAGCTCGCGCGGGTTCAGCCAACGAAGACGTCCACGGACCAGATCGCCGGCAGATGATCGGCGATGAGCGACCAGGTTCGCCCCTCGTCCCGGCTGCCGTAGAGCTGGCCGGTGCTGGTCCCGAAGTAGACGCCGACGGGATCGAGACGGTCCGCCGCCATCGCCTCGCGCAGCACGCCGACATAGGCGTTCTCCTGGGGCAGGCCATCACCGGAGCGCACCCACGAACCACCACCGTCGCTGGTGTGCCAGACGGCCATCCGGCCATCGGGCACGTATCGGCCGCGGTCCGCGCCGTTGAGCGGGATGGTCCAGACGGTCATTGGGTCGCGCGGGTGGGCGGCCATCGGGAACCCGAAGTCCGACGGCAGCGTGCCGGTGATCTCCTCCCACTGCTGACCGCCGTCGAGCGAGCGGTACACGCCGCAGTGGTTCTGCTGATACAGGTGCTCGCCGCCGTCGGCGGCCATCACCAGCTTGTGCACGCACTGCCCGAACTCCGGGTAGCGCTCAGGCGAGAACTCGGCACGCACGCCGCGGTTGCGGGTCTCCCAGGTCGCGCCGCCGTCACGCGTCTCGAACGCACCGACCGAGGAGATCCCGACCCAGATCCGGGCCGGGTCCGTGGGGTGGGGGACGATCGAGTGCAGGATCAGGCCCCCGGCTCCTGGCATCCACTCCGCTCGGCTGGGATGGTTGGTCAATCCCTCGACGTGGGACCAGGTCTCGCCGCGGTCGGTGCTCCGGAACAGCCCCGCCGGCTCGACCCCGGCATAGATCGTGCCGTCCGGGGCCGCGGTGACGTTCCAGACGGTGGCGACCTTCGGCCCATCGTCACCGTAGGTCAGCCCCTCGCTCGAGTGGGTCCACGTCTCGCCCAGGTCCTCGCTTCGCCACACGGCCGGGCCGAACCACGGGCTGCCCGCCGCCGCGAGCAGAGCGCCGCTCCCGGGCTCGACCGAGACGTCGTGGACAGGCCAGCCCTCACACAATGGCCCGCGCATTGTCCAGGTCTGGCGATCAGGGTCGCCATCGAGGATGAACGCTCCCTTGGGCGTACCGACGAGGAGGGCGCAGCGGTCGCTCATTGCAGGCTCCAGTATGTCTGGCGGCGGGCGGAGTGGTGGTCCGCACAGCCTACGACACCAATGGCTTTCGTCTACCGTGTCCGGGTGCGTCGGCACACGCACGAGCCCGAGGAGGATATGGAGGATCGATGGCCGTAGACAGCAACGGCCTGGAGGTCTCGCCGCCGTCGTTGCGACCAGGGACGCCGCCGTCGACCACGCTGGTCGTCACGCTCGTGCCGGCGGCCGCGGCGCTCGACATCGTGGGTGGGACGCTCAACAGCCTGCTCGGCCTCCCGACCTACCTGGACACGATCGGCACGTGTGTCGCCGCCATCGTGCTGGGGCCGTGGTGGGGCGCGCTCGCCGGCATCCTCGCCAACGTCGGTGGTGCCGTGTACTTCGGACCGACAAACATCCCGTTCGGCCTCGCCAACGCGCTGGCGGCGCTGATGTGGGGCTATGGTGTTCGGACGTTGCTCCTGGGCCGCAACCCGTACACGTACTTCGGCCTCAACGCCGCTGTCGGTGTGGCCACGGGCGCCGTGGGCGCCCTGATCGCGCTGGTGGTCTTCGGCGGGACGACCGGCCATGCGTCCGACGCGATCACCGCCGCCCTGACGCAGGCGGGTGATGCCCTGCGTGAGGCAGTGTTCACCGCAAGCGTCCTGACGTCGCTGGGCGACAAGATCATCTCTGGCTTCGTCGGCCTGGCCATCGTGCGTGCGCTGCCCGGGTCGCTGACCGACGGCCTGCTCCTTCCCGGAGACGTCGGGATGCGCTCGCTGTTGATCGCAACGGCCGGGACCGTCCTCGGGGTCGGCGTGATCCTGGTCTACCTGCAGCTGGGGTCGCCGGCCTGAGCGGGCTCGACGGCACCGTCTCCATCCGGGAGCTCACGGTCCGCTATCCGGGGACAGCGGATCCGGCCCTGGCCGGGGTCACGCTCGACATCTCCGGCGGCGAGCTCGTTGGCGTGCTCGGGCTCACCGGTGCCGGCAAGTCCACGCTCCTGCGCTGCGTGGCCGGGATCGTGCCCAACCTCGTCCCGGCGGAGGTGACCGGCAGCCTCCGTGTCACCGGGCTCGATCCACTGGGCGAGGCCGTCGGCACGCTGTCGGGTCGCGTCGCCGTTGTGCTCGACGACCCTGACGCTCAGGTCAGCCAGGCGACCGTTGCCGATGAGGTCGCCCTGGGGCTGGAGTCGATGGCTGTGCCGTGGTCCGAGATGGTGATCCGCGTGGACTCGGCGCTCGAGATGGTCGGGCTGGCCAGCCTGGGCGAGCGGTCACCAGCCTCGCTCTCGGGCGGCGAGCAGCAGCGGCTGGCGATCGCGTGCGCGATTGCCATGCAGCCCGCCGTGCTGGTCATGGACGAGCCGACCGCGAACCTCGACCCGGCGGGCTCCAGAGCGCTGTTCGAGCTCGTTCGCCGGCTGAGCCGTGACGATGGATGGACGGTGCTCATCGCCGATCACGACGTCGAGCGCCTGGCGAATCACGCGGACCGTATCGTGCTGCTGCGCGCGGGTCGCCTCGTCGCCGCCGGATCGCCGGGCGACGTGCTCGGTCGTCCGGACGCTCTTGAGACGCTGGGCATGCGTGTTCCCCAGGTCACCGAGCTGGCGGCGCGACTGGCGGGTCCCCTCGGACGCTCGGCAGCGTCCCGGCTGCCGGTGACCGTGGACGAGACGGCGGCCTGGCTGGCACCTCGCATTCCCGGGGCGGATCCGTCGCCGTGAGCATCGACGGGAAGCCTCGCGCGCCGATGCTGGCGTTCGATGCCATCCGGTTCACCTACCGCCGCGACGCTCCGGTCGCGATCGACGACGTCAGCCTCGAGGTCGCGACGGCCGAGGTGGTGGGCATCGTCGGTGCCAACGGGTCCGGCAAGACGACCCTGGTGAGGCTCGCGAACGGGCTCCTGCGACCCGATTCGGGCTGCGTGACGGTCGATGGGCTGGACGCCGGACGGACCCCCGTGCGCACGCTGGCGGCCCATGCCGGTCTCGCGTTCCAGAACCCGAACCATCAGCTGTTCGCATCGACAGTCGCCGAGGAGCTGGCGTTCGGTCCACGCAACCTCGGGGTCTCGACCAGCGAGGTCGCGTCCCGCGTCAGCGAGGTGGCAGCGCAGCTTGGACTCGGAGCCGTGCTCGACCACCACCCGTACCGGCTGGGCCTCGCGATGCGCAAGCTCGTGGGCCTCGGGTCGGTGCTCACGATGCGCACCCCGTTGGTGATCTTCGACGAGCCAACCGCCGGGCAGGATCACGACACCGTGAAGACGGTCACACGGTTGGTGGCAACGCTCCGCGACTCCGGGCGGACCGTGGTGCTCGTCGGGCACGACACCGCCTTCCTGGCACCCATCGTTGATCGACTCGTGATCATGGCGGCCGGGCGCGTGGTCGCCGATGCCCCGCCACGGACGGCGCTGGCTGATGTGGACGTGGTCACTCGGTCGGGGCTCGAGCTGCCGCAGATCGGCGAGCTGTCACGGCGCCTCCGAATCCCGGGCCGTCCCAACGGATGGCTCGCGCTGTCGGTGGAGGAGCTCGCCGACGTGATCGTGAGCTCCGAGGAGAGGCGATGATCAGCGCGGGGACGCCGGATGCGGGCGGACGGCGCCCACCGGCCACGTGGCTCGTACGACTGAGCCCGATTCCGAAGCTCGCCTGGCTCCTGGCGGTCCTGTCCGTCGCCTTCGTGACCTACCACCCGCTGCCGCTGCTCGTGATCACCGCGATCGGGCTCGCCCTTGCGCTGATGGCTGGCGTGACGCGTGCGGTCGCCGCCGGGCTGCTGGTGCTGGCGCCGCTGGCGGCGTCGATCGTCGTCGTCCAGTCGACGGCGCCCGGGATCTGCGGGGCGTGCACGCCCGCGGCGTCGCTGGGACCGTTCACGATCTACGAGGAGGGGCTGGCCCGGGCCCTGTCGCTCATCGCGCGCGTGCTCGCGATGGAGGTGACCGCGGTGGTCGTGTTCGCGACCACGCGGCCGTCGGACCTGGCTGCTGCGCTCCGTCGCCTTCGGGTGCCGTACACGCTCGCGTTCATGCTGTCGATGACGCTCGAGCTGGTGCCGGTTCTCCGTCGAGAGGTGGGCCTGGTGCTGGCTGCGCAGCAAGCGCGAGCGATGCGCCGAACGGGGTTCGCGGCGGTCATCCCGGCGTTCGTGCCGGTGTTCGCGGGCACCCTGGAGCGCATGCAGCAGCTGGCCATCAGCCTGGAGTCGCGCGGGCTCGGGAGATCGGGGCCGCGAACCTCCTTCCGAAGGGTCGGGTTCGGGCTGCTGGACGGCGTGCTGACCCTTCTTGCCGGCATCGTCGGTGTCGCGGGCGTGGTGCTGGGCCTCACCGCCTGGGGAGCGGACCGGGTGCCGGTCGCGGACGTGCCCGGTCCGCTGGCGATCGGGCTGGTGCTTGCCAGTGGGCTCGTGTTCGCCACGGTGGTGCTCGCCGGCGCACGCGCGATCGTGCGTGCCTGACCGCTCACGTCGCGCTGCCGCACGGGCGTCACCTCGTTGGGATGATGACGGGGACACACGCGATTGGTTCAATTCCAGTGAGGGTCGCTGATTGCGGCCCCGACACGGCGGTGGCCAGATCGCGCCTTACCGCCGGGTGACGCACGCGCGGGAGGCGAGCTCCATGGCACAGGCGGTGACGGACGTTCTTGTCGCGGCGTACCCGGACCTGACGGTCGCGCAATCCGACTTCGAGACGCTGGTGGGTCAGGTGGGTGCGAAGGCGGTCCGGATGGAGGCCGCCATCCTGATCACGCACGACATGGACGGGCACGTCGTCGTCCAGCAGACCGGCGACAACCTGGGCCGCAAGGGCGCTGGATGGGGTGGGGGCGTCGGCTTCCTGGTCGGACTCGCCTCACCCCCGCTCCTCGCCGCCACGGTCGTGGGCGCCGCGGCGGGCGGGATCGTCGGGCGGTTTGCGAGCCATCGCCTGGAGACGAAGCTCCACGACACGATCGGCGAGATGCTTCCGCCGGGCTCCGCGGCCATCATCGCGATGTTCGAGGACGCCGATCGGCTGGGCGTCCAACGAGCGCTGCCCAGCGCACTCGCGCGCTCCGTGGTCGAGACCGACAAGCATGGGACCGCGGCGCTGAAGGAGTCGCTCGCCGAGGCCATGGGCAAGTTCAGCCCGGACCGGACGGTGCTGCCGATCCCGGACCGCGCGTTCGGGGGAGCGATCGGCCGCACGATGGACCAGTCGCAGGCCGACTGGTCGTTCATCCCCGGGCCCAAGGCTCCCGACGCGGCCCCCAATGTGCTCATCGTCCTGATCGACGACGCCGGCTTTGGTGGTCCGACCACGTTCGGCGGCGACATCGCGACCCCGACCTTGAGCCGGGTCCAGGACATGGGCCAGACGTTCAACGCCTTTCACGTCACGGCCGTCTGTTCCCCGACGCGAGCGGCCCTGCTGACCGGGCGCAACCATCACCGGGTGGGCATGGGCGGCATCGCCGAGTTCCCGGGACCGTTCCCCGGCTACACGGGCACCCGCCCGCGCAGCTGCACCGCGCTCCCGCGCATCCTCAAGGAGAACGGGTACGTCACCGGCGGGTTCGGCAAGTGGCACATCACGCCCGGTCATGAGATGGGTTCGGCCGGCTCGTTCGATCACTGGCCGATGGGATGGGGGTTCGATCACTGGTGGGGGTTCCTCACCGGGGCGGCCGGCCAGTACGACCCGGTCATCACCATGGACAACTCGACGCTCGGTGTGCCCGAGGGCAAGGACGGCAAGGTCTACTACTTCCCGGACGACATCACCGACAAGGCTGTCGAGTGGGTCCACGCGGTTCGCGCGCATGACCCCGACAAGCCGTGGTTCATGTACTACTCGACCGGGTGCAGCCACGCGCCGCACCACGTGGACAAGGAGTGGGCGGACAAGTACAAGGGCAAGTTCGACGACGGCTGGGATGCCTATCGCGAGCGGACCCTGGAGCGCCAGAAGCGGCTGGGTGTCGTGCCCCAGGACACGGAGCTCTCGGAGCGGCCTGACCTGTTCCCGGCCTGGGACTCGCTCACCGACGCCCAGAAGAAGCTGTACGCGCGTCAGATGGAGGTGTTCGCCGGCTACTCCGAGAATGCCGACTGGAACGCGGGCCGCCTGCTTGACGCCATCGAGGAGATGGGCGAGTTGGACAACACGCTCATCCTCTATATCTGGGGCGACAATGGCGCGAGCATGGAGGGGACGCTCACCGGGTCATTCAACGAGACCACGTTCTTCAACGGCGTCGTGCTCGGTGCTGACCAGCAGCTCGAGCTGATCGAGAAGTGGGGCGGCATCGAGGAGCTTGGCGGGTTCCACACGGCACCCCACTTCGCGGCCGCCTGGGCACACGCCAACAACACGCCCTTCCCGTGGGGCAAGCAGATGGCCAGCCATCTCGGTGGCACGCGGGACCCGATGGTCGTCGCCTGGCCCAGGCGCATCACCCCGGACGCGACGGTCCGCGGCCAGTTCACCCACTGCATCGATGTCGCCCCCACGATCCTGGAGCTCGTCGGCATTCCTGAGCCAACCGCAGTCGACGGGATATCGCAGGAGCCGATGGACGGCACCAGCTTCGCCTACACGTTCGACGACGCCGCGGCGGACGAGCAGCACAGCCTCCAGTACTTCGAGATGTACGGCAGCCGGGCGATCTACCACGATGGCTGGTGGGCCGGTGCCAAGCTGGACAAGCTGCCGTGGGACTTCCGCCCCGAGACGCTCAGGCGGTTCGCGCCCGGCGGTGACTGGGACCCCGAACAGGACCCGTGGCAGCTGTACTACCTGCCCGATGATTTCAGCCAGGCCCACGACCTGGCCGCGAAGAACCCCGAGAAGCTCGAGGAGCTCAAGCAGCTGTGGTGGAGCGAAGCCGCACGCAACAGGGTGCTGCCGCTGCTGGGTGGCTACAGCGTGTTCTTCGGGATGCTCCCGCCGATGCCGACCAGGACCCGCTTCGAGTTCGCCGGCGACGTGCAGAACGTCCAGACACCGGTGATCCCGCGGGTCATCGGACGCTCGTATGCGATCGAGGGCCAGCTCCTCGTGCCCGACGACGGTGCCGAAGGCGTGATCGTGGCCTACGCGGACTTCATCGGAGGGTTTGCCCTGTGGGTTGACGAGCACCGCCGACTGAACCACACCTACCAGTTCCTGGGCGTGGAGACCTACCGGCAGACGTCGACCGAGCCCATCCCGACGGGCGACGTGACCGTGAAGATGCTGTTCGAGATCGACGAGCCCAAGCCCGCTTCCGGCGGCACGGTGACGCTGTGGGCGAATGACCGCCAGATCGGCGAGGGCCGGCTGGACAAGACGATTTCCCTCATCTTCAGCACCTACGCCGGCATGGACATGGGCCGCGACAACGGCGGCGTCGTCGACCTGGATTACGAGGACCGGGCGCCGTATGCATTCACGGGCACGGTGAAGCGGGTCGTGTTCGATCTTCAGCCCACCACGAACGAGGACGCGCTTGCGCTCCACGAGCACGCCTCGACCCAGGCCATCGGCGCCGGCGCCGCCGGCTAGGTGAGGAACCAGAGCATTCAGAGGTAGCAATGTTCGGTCGTCACAAGGAGGACCGGGAGACCGCACCCTCCAGCACCTACCAGATGCACCAGCAGATGTTCGCGATCGGCGATGACTTCTGGGTCGAGAACGCCGCCGGCCAGCGCGTGTTCAAGGTCGATGGCAAAGCCCTGCGCGTTCGCAAGACGCTGCTCCTCGAGTCCGCCTCCGGCCAGGAGCTGTACAGGATCCAGGAGAAGATGCTGCACATCCGCGACACGATGGAGATCGAGGGCCCACAGGGTCGTGTCGCGACCGTGAAGAAGCACCTCATCACGCCCCTCAAGGAGCGCTACGACGTGAACTTCGACCGGGGCGGCGACTGGAAGGTGGTCGGGAACATCGTCGACCACAAGTACAAGATCGAGTCCGATGCCGGCGAGGTCGCCGAGGTCGGCAAGAAGTGGTTCCGGGTACGGGACACGTATGGGATCAAGGTCGCCCCGGACCAGGACGACGCGCTGGTGATCGCGGTGGCGATCGTGGTCGATTCGATGGCTCACCCGGCGCGCTGAGGGCTGAGTCCGGGCATGGC
This sequence comes from uncultured Chloroflexia bacterium, assembly GCA_963734935.1. Classification (GTDB taxonomy): domain Bacteria; phylum Chloroflexota; class Limnocylindria; order Limnocylindrales; family CSP1-4; genus CAIXZV01. The sequence goes on from CAVTIO010000005.1 coordinate 700,829, forward strand.
TCGGGCGTGCCGGGGGGGCGCGGTCGTCGACGTGGACTAGGCCGGGCCGGGCTCGTGTTCCAGCGCGGTCTCGATGAGCGCCTCGCGTCGCGTGTACAGGCCCCACTCGAGCCCGGCCGGATACCAGTGCGGTCGCAGCTGCCGGAGGATGCCGGGGTGGAGCGTGCCAACCTCGTGCCGCGCGTGGTCGCGTGACGACGCGAGCGTCGGTGGGTCGTAGACGGGACGGCCCGAGCGGAACACGGGTACTGTCAGCTCGCGCGACGCCCAGGATTCGTCGATGGTCAGCCGGTGATGCGCGTCGACCGGGTCCACGACCACGCGCGACCCGTCTTCGGTCGCCAGCTCGTCCCAGATCATGTCCGCCCGAGCGGTGCCATCGCCATCGTAGAAGCGCCGCACGGCGAGCTGCCCGGGAACGGTGATCTTGGCCGTGTCGGCGCTGACCTTGACCGGGGTCCGCCACGCCTCCTCTCCGAGCCGGCGGATGGCGGTCAGCTTGTAGACGCCGCCGAGCGCCGGTTGGTCGAAGCAGGTGACGAGCTTCGTTCCCACGCCCCAGCTGTCGATCCGGGCCCCTTGGGCGAGCAGCGACTCCATGGTCGCGGGGTCGAGGTTGTTGGAAGCAACGACGCGCACATCCTCGAACCCCGCTTCGTCGAGCATCTCGCGAGCGCGCATTGAGAGGTAGGCGAGGTCGCCCGAATCGAGCCGGATGCCGGCCAGCCGTTGACCTCGCTCGCGCATCCGCAGCCCGGTCTGGATCGCGTTGGCGACGCCCCGCTCGGTGGAGAACGTGTCGACGAGGAGAACGGCGTTGCCAGGCATCACGTCGGCCCAGGCGTTGAACGCCTCGATCTCATCGGCAAAGGACAGCACCCATGAGTGCGCGTGGGTGCCGATCACGGGGATGCCGAACGCCCGCCCCGCCTGGACGTTGGACGTCGCGCTGCACCCACCCAGGTATGCCGAGCGCGATGCCGTGAGCGCGCCGTCGGGACCCTGCGCGCGCCGAAGCCCGAACTCCATGACCGGCGCACCGCCGGCGGCCAGCACGGCGTGCGCAGCCTTGGTGGCCGCGAGAGTGGGGTAGTTGACGAGGTTGAGCAGCGCCGACTCGAGCAGCTGCGCCTGGAGGAGCGAGCCGCGGACGCGGACGAGCGGCTCGTGGGGGAACACCACGGTTCCCTCCGGGATCCCGTCCACGTCGAGGGTGAGCTCGAGGTCGGCGAGATAGTCGAGGAACGCCCGGTCGAACAGGGGACGATCGTCAGTTCCGCGCAGTCCCTCGAGATGGGCAAGCTCCGCGGGCGTGAAGCGGTATTCCTCGAGGAACGCGATCACGCGGGCGAGGCCCGCCGCAAGCGTGAACCCGCCCCCGAATGGTGCTCTCCGGAAGAACAGGCTGAAGATCGCCTCGTCCTCGGTCCGGCCGAGCTTCCAGTAGCCGGCCGCCATGGTCAGCTCGTACAGGTCAGTCAGGGTCGCGGGCGGGGTTGCGAACCCGGCGCCGGTCGGCTCTGTCATAGGTTGAGATCTCCTGGGGCTCGGATCGTCGGCCCGCAGCCTGGTCCGGCGAGCGGGGCTCGCCTGGATTGTGCTCCCAATCTCCCGGCGTCGGAGGTGGCCCATGGCATCATCGATGCATGTCAGTCCAGCTCCCGACCCCCAACGCGACCGAGGTCGCACGCGGGGTAAGGGTGATCGGCGGTGTCCCGTGGCGGCGCCTGCTCGGCTACCTGCGCCCGGACCTCGTTCCGTTCTCGATCGCCGTGCTCGGGCTGCTGGTGGGCTCGGGCCTCGCCCTTGCCGTCCCGCTCGTCGTGTCCGGGATGGTGACCGCGGTCGTCAGCGGTGGGGATCCCCAGAACCTCAACTGGCTGATCGCCGGGCTGCTGGTGCTGTTCCTCGCGCAGGCGGTGGGCGGCTTCGTGCAGGGCTACCTGCTGGGGGTGGTCGGGGAGCGCGTCGTGGCACGGATGCGCGGCGAGCTGTTCGAGAGCCTGATCATGCTGTCGCTCGACTATCACGGCCGGGCGCGGGTGGGCGAGCTCGTCTCGCGCCTGTCCAGCGACGTGACCCTCGTCCGGACGATGCTGACCCAGACGGTCACCACGCTGCTCTCGAACCTGATCGGGCTGATCGGCGCGATCGTGATCCTGTTCCTGCTCAGCCCCACGCTGCTGGCCATCGCGCTCATCCTGGCCCCTGCGCTGCTGGCAATTGCGCTCGTGTTCGGGCGTCCTCTGCAGCGCGTCAGCACGTCCGTCCAGGACTCGATCGCGCACAGCACCTCGACCGCGGAGGAGGCGCTCGGCGGCATCCGGGTGGTCAAGAGCTATGTCCGCGAGGCGTACGAGATCGAGCGCTATGGGGCGGACCTCGATGACGTGGTCCGACGGGGCTCGCGGCTCGCGCTGTGGCGGGCCTCGTTCAGCGCCGTAATGACGTTCCTGGGCTTCGGCGCCGTGGCGGTCCTGCTGTGGTACACGGGCCACCAGGTGATCGAGGGCAAGCTCGCGATCGGAACCCTCACCGGCTTCCTGCTGTACGGCATCACGATCGGGGCCAGCCTGGCCACGATCGCCGGGCTCTACGGCCAATTTCGTGAGGGAACGGGAGCGGTTGCGCGAGTGTTCGAGATCATCGACATCCAGCCCACCGTGGTCGATCTGCCGACCGCCGAGCCGATGGGGCCGGTGACTGGACGCATCGAGCTCGACGAGGTCACGTTCGCGTACGACGAGTCGCGTGTCGTGCTCCGCGACATCAACCTCCAGATGCCGGCCGGCGAGGTGCTGGCGCTGGTGGGGCCGTCAGGGTCGGGCAAGACGACCCTGGTCTCGCTGATCCCGCGCCTGTGGGATGTCGTCGGTGGCTCGATCCGGATCGATGGTCTCGACGTCCGCAGCGTGACCACCGAAAGCCTCCGGGCTCAGATCGGGCTCGTGCCCCAGGAGGCAACTCTGTTCGGCGGCACGATCCGCGAGAACATCCGCTATGGCCGGCTTGACGCGACCGACGCGGAGATCGAGGCGGCCGCCAAGGCCGCCAACGCGCACGACTTCGTGACGGCGCTGCCCGACGGCTATGACTCGACGGTCGGCGACCGTGGCTCCAAGCTGTCCGGTGGCCAGCGGCAACGGATCTCGATCGCCCGGGCGATTCTCAAGGACCCGCCGATCCTCCTGCTCGACGAGGCGACCAGCGCGCTCGACAACGAGTCGGAGCGGCTCGTCCAGGAGGCGCTGGACCACCTGATGCAGGGGCGCACGACCGTGATCGTGGCGCATCGGCTGTCCACGATCCGGGCTGCCGATCGGATCGCGGTGCTCGACGACGGATGGCTGGTGGAGCTCGGGACGCACGCCGAGCTGCTCGCCCGCGAGGGCCTCTACGCGCGGCTGTATCGACTCCAGTTCACGGTTCCCGGCGCGGAGGTCGGGGCTGACCCGCCGAGGTCAGTGGCATCGACAGCCTGACCTGGCCCTGGCTCCACCGCGAACGCCCCATCACGCTGATCCTCGCGACCCTGCTCGTCGCGCTGTCGGCATGCAGCCCGTCGCCGACACCGAGCGTGGTGTCGAGCGGGGCAGTCGAGACGCCTGAGCCCACGGCCAACCCTACGCCGATCCCTGACCCGGGCGCAGAGATCCTCGGGTTCGTGCCGTACTGGGAGATGGATTCGCAGATCGCGGGACATGTCGCCGCGACGCCGTTGACGACGCTGATCCTGTTCAGCGTCACCAACACGACCAAGGGCGCGATCAAGACAAACGCGAAGGGATACCAGCGGATCACGGGCGACGTCGGGCGATCACTCATCCGAACGGGTCATGACCATGGCATGGCGGTCCAGCTCTCGTTCAGCAGCTTCGGTACGGCACGCAACCGGCGGCTGTTCGGGCAGCCGGGCATCCAGGCGTCCGTCGTCGCCGCCCTGGTGACTCTCGCCGACGAGCTGGCCGTCGATGGCGTGAACGTGGACGTGGAGGGCCTCGACGCCTCGCTCGTGCCCGCCTACGGCGGGTTCGTCGCGGACCTTCGAGCGGCGCTGCGGGCCGGCGGTGCGGATCGTCAGGTCTCGGTGGCCACGAGCGCCAATGTGGGTGGTGCGACGATGGCGAGGGCCGCGGTGAACGCGGGCGCCGACCGCGTATTCATGATGGCCTACGACTACCGCACCGGTGCATCCGAGCCCGGGGCGACGTCGCCGATCGCGCGCCGCGACGGCGGCGTGCACGACCTGCCGACCTCGATCGAGCTGTACGCCGCGTTCGGGGTCCCCGTGCAACGGACGATCCTGGGGCTGCCGCTGTACGGATACGCGTGGCCGGTTCTGCCGCCGACGACGGACATCCCGCTGCTTGACCTGCCGGCAACCGGACGCGGGTCCGCGTGGATCCCGCGTCGCCACCTGGACATCCTCACCGACCCGACCATCGAGCCTGCCCAGGACCAGGTGGAGGGATCGGACGTCTATCTGCTCGGCCCGGGCGGGGGCCCATCGCTGTCGCCATCGGCGGATCCCGGCGAGCCCTGGCAGATCGTCTACGTAGACTCGGCGGCAACGTTGACACCCAAGATCGAGCTGGCCCAGCTCCATGGGTTCGCGGGGATCGGGTTCTGGGCCGTCGGGTACGAGCGCGGGCTACCTGCCTACACGGCGCTGATGCGGCGGTTCGCGTCCGGCCAACCGCTCGAGCCCGCTGGCCCCTGACGCTTCCCGGTTTGGATCAGTGGTGCGCCCGGGCACCGCGGCGCCCCAGAGTCGTCGTCGGGCGCTGCACGACGCGGGCCGGAGCGAGACAATCGTCGCAACGCTCCCTGAGTCCCGATAGAAGGAGGGTTTCTTCGTGTCCCGTGTCTCCAGATTCGCGCGCGCAGGCGCCGTGCTCGCGCTGGCCGCCGCGCTGCTCGTCCCGACCGCCACAGCCTCGGCTCACGGCCGGCGGGGAGGTGATCACGCAAAGGTCAGCCGCATCTTCGTGATCATGCTCGAGAACCACAGCCAGTCGACCGTGATCGGCGATCCCAACGCACCGTTCATCAACAAGCTCGTCAACACCTACGGCGAGGCGACGAGCTACTACGGCGTGACCCACCCCAGCCAGCCCAACTATGTCGCCACGATCACAGGTCAGCTCGACATCACGCGCATGAACGACGATGCGAGCAACACCTTCGACTGGACGAACCTGGTCGACCAGCTCGAAAGCCACGGCAAGACGTGGGGCGCCTACATGGACACGCTGCCGTACGCGGGGTACACGGGGGCGACGGCGCCCGGGACGACGGCGCTGTACACGAACAAGCACAACCCGTTCGTGCTCATGGACAACGTCCTCAGCAGCCCATCCCGGCTGGCCAACATCAAGCCGTACACGAGCCTGCGTCATGACCTCAACTCGCGGCATGCGCCCGATTTCGTGTGGATCAGCCCCAACCAGTGCAACGACATGCACGGCGGCGTGTACGACGCAATCGCCGGCCACCCCGAGACGCCCTGCCCGTACGGCAGCGCGATCGATGATCCCAATGACGCCGCGCTCAAGCAGAAGGCAGACGCGTTCGTCAAGAAGGCGGTGCGTACGATCCGGCGGTCGAAGGCGTGGACCAACAACAGCGCGATCTTCATCCTGACCGACGAGTCCGACTACGCCGGCACCGCGACCGAGACCGATAACTGGCTGGACGTCAGTGGCTGCTGTGACTCGCCGGGCTACGGGATAGCGCCGCCGCTGCCATACGGCTACGAGTTCCAGGACAACCACGCAGCCGATGGCTCGCCGTACTACTGGTACGACGGCCAGTTCGGAGGGGGCCTGATCCCCGCCATCGTGGTCACGCGCCATGGGCCGCGGCACTTCAAGGATGCAACGCCCTATAACCACTACTCACTGCTGCGGACGATCGAGCAGGTGTGGCACCTGGGTTATCTCGGCTACGCAGGTGATACCGCGAACGTGCACTCGATGACCAGGCTTCTCTGGCGCTGACGCGCGCATCGGGAGCGAACGAGGGGCCCCCGGTCCAACGGGACCGGGGGCCCCTCTGCGTCTGCAACCGGGCGCTAGCCGAAGACGACCGAGAGATAGCCGACGGTCCGGTCCGGGGGCCCGCCGGCGTCGGCTGAGGTCGCGGAGGCGAGTGCCGCGGCAGTCACGGCACGCATGGCACGCAGGGCAGCCAGGCCGAGCACGGTGGGCTCGATGCCGCACATGCCGCAGGCGAGCCCGGGAATGCCGGCGCCCCGCAGCTCGCGCTCGGTGGCGGCGACATCCACCGGGTCGAGGTCGAGGATGGTCGGCAGCAGGTCCGCCGTGACACGCACGCAGTCTGGGTGGCGGGGATAGTGGGCGAGGTCAGTGCTGATGGCCAGCAGGACGCGCCTCGCGGGCCTGTCGAGCTCGGTGATCAACTGGCCGAGCCGGACTCCCGCATCAACCGCCGCCTCCCCGGTGCCCGCGGAGACAGCGAGCGGGACGATCCGGACGCCGGGAGCGGCCGCCTGCAGCAGGGGCAGCTGGACCTCGATCGAATGCTCGCGGAGGTGAACGCCCTCGTTGAGCTCGTACGGGCTGCCGAGCGCAGCGATGGCCTTGGCGACGCTGCGATCAATGGCCACGTCGCCCAGCGGTGTTCGCCAGGCATCTCCGGGCCACACGCCGACCCCCTCGAGCCGCGCCGAGTGGTTGGTGCCCAGGATCACGACCGTGGCATCCGATGTGGCGCCAGTCAGGACGGACAGGTCAGCGAGGGCCCTCCAGCCGGCCGCCGCCACCGCGCCGGACCATTCGAGGCCCGCGTGGGGCACGAGGATGCCGCGAGGTGGCGTCTCGCGCATGGGGCGCGCGTGGCGCGTGCTGACGGGCGCCGCCTGTCCGTAGAGGCGATCGACCAGCCTCTGCAGCGTGGCGCGCGATGCCGGATAGAAGGAGCCTGCGACGTACGGCCGGCGGATCACGGCGCCGACATCGAGCTCGCAAGCCCGATCCCCGGCATCGGCCGTCCGCAGCCCGGACAGTCGCCATTCACGAGGTGGTTGCGGACGCCGTATCCGGGACGCTCGACGAGCAGCGTGCCGCACGACGCGCATCGTGTGTCCTCGAGCCCCAGCTCCGGCGCATTGCCGACGTAGACGTGATCCAGCCCGGCCTCCCGGCCGATCGCCGCCGCGCGGATGAGCGTGGCCGCTGGCGTGGCCGGCACATCACGCATCCGGTAGGCGGGATGGAAGCGGCTGAGATGCCACGGTGTCCCGGCGCCCAGGTTGGATGCGATCCAGGCTGCGAGCGTCCGCAGCTGGTCGTCATCGTCGTTGTGGCCGGGAATGACGAGGGTGGTGAGCTCAAGCCAGATGCCGGCCGCACGCATGGCCACGACGGCATCGAGCACCGGCGTCAGCCGGCCACCGCACAGACGCCGATAGAAGCGGTCATCGGCGGATTTCAGGTCGATGTTGGCAGCGTCGATGACTCTCCCCAGCATGGCCACCGCCTCCGGCGTAGCGTAGCCGTCGGTGATCCACAGGTTGCGCAACCCGGCGTCACGGGCGAGGCGTCCGACGTCGAGGGCGTACTCGAGGAAGACCGTCGGCTCGACATAGGTGTAGGCGATCGCGTTGGCCCTATGGGCCAGGGCGCGCTCGACGACCGCTTCGGGCGGCGTGTCGCGGGTCGGCAGCTCGAGCCCCAGCCGAGGGCCCTGGGCGATCTCCCAGTTCTGACAGAAGCGGCAGTGGAACGGGCACCCAGGGGTGGCGATCGACCAGGCCGTCGTGCCTGGCGCCACATGAAAGAGGGGCTTCTTCTCGATCGGGTCGAGAGCCTCGGCCACGATTCGCCCGTACGCGAGGTTCGCCAGGATACCGTCGCGGTTCTCACGGATACCGCAGATCCCGGTCCGTCCGGGCCGCACCAGGCACCTGTGGGCACACACACCACAGCGGACGCTTCCGTCCGGAAGCGCGGTCGAAAGGATCGTCGGCGTCGGAGCGACGCGCTCCGCACCGCGAAGCCAGGCGTTCACGTCCCGAGTTTGGCCTCAGGGCACGCCCGAGGACAGTGCCGGCCGGTCCGGAATCGGGCCGTGTTGCCCTCGCCGGGGGCCGCTGAGGTCGGGACGATGTCGCTGGACCTTTCAGTGGCGCGCACGGTGCGGACCCGAGGAGGCACGCGGATGCCCACACGGAGCGATGCTCCCACCGAGCTGCCGGCGGCCGTCGTCCTGCCTCCGGACGTTCGTCGCTGCCTGCTCCATCTCGCCCGGACCGCGGTCGCCGTGGCAGCCCGGGCGCTGCCGGCCCAGGATCTCGAGGCGGCACTCGTGTGTGATCCCGGCATGGACCTCCATGCCGCAGTGTTCGTAACGCTCACCGAGCCGCGTGGGCTTCGGGGATGCATGGGGATCCTCGATGCGAATCGGCCCGTCGCTGAAGCCGTGGTGGAGGCTGCAGCCTGCGCAGCGCGCACGGATCCCCGGTTCCCACCGGTTCAGCCGCGCGAGCTCCATGGGCTCGAGCTCGACATCTCCGTGCTGGGGACGCCGGTCCGGCTGGCCGACCCGCAGGCGTTCCGGCTTGGGATCGACGGGATCCTGGTGGAGCGTGACGGACGACGCGGCCTGCTGCTGCCCGAGGTCGCGTCGACGGCCGGCATTGACCAGGTCGAGATGCTCGAGATCGCCTGCCGCAAGGCCGGGCTGCCATCTGGCGCCTGGCGTGACCCCCGGACCTCGGTGTCCGCGTTCCGGACCGATCGTTTCGGCTGCCCGGCCGTGGCGGGTGATCCGGCAGGGAAGGGCTGAGCGGCGGGTCATGAGCAAGCCCCCATCCAGTGGGGGATGGGGGCTTGCGATCAGCCTCACCCAGGTAGTGGGCAGAGCGTGCTAGGGCAGGTAGTCGTCGGACAGCGTCTTGAGGAAGGCAACGATCGCGGCCTCCTCGTCGTCACTGAGACCGAGGTCGCCCAGCTCATCGTGGTTGACGTTGTCGGCCACCTCGGGCGCGGGCCAGCAATCGGCGGCCAGCGCCTCGACCTCGGTCAGGTTGTCTTCACAGGTCGGGAGCACGTCCCTTGTGTTGTAGAAGTGGACGATCCCCTCCAGGCTCTTGAAGTACCCGTTGTGGCCGTAGGCCTTGACGAAGTCCTCAGACGGCCGAAGGTCGACGTTGCGCAGGGTCGGGACCTTCTGCTTGCCAAGCTCGTCCTCGTAGACGTCCTCGGAATAGCCGGCAGACTCGAGGTAGCCGCCGAGCCCTTCGTCGATGAACCCCTCGCTCTTGTACGCGGGGTTCTCGGGGTTGATCGGGACGCCGAGGTTGTCGAACGTGAAGTCCGTGAACAGCGCGTCCGGGCCCGACGGGTGGCAGGCCTTGCAGCCGCCCTTGCCCTGGAACAGGGCCAGCCCGCGTCGCTCGAGCTTGGTGAGCTTGGCGCCGCCGCCGAAGCTCGCGTCGTACTTCGAGCTGAAGGCGTTGACCTCGGCCGACCCCTCGTACTCGGCGATCGCGAGCGCGATGTAGTCATAGGCCTCATCGGACTTCGCGCGAGCCTCGGGGGACAGGGCAACGGTACCGGTCAGGCTGCGGCACTGAGCTTCGATGTCCGCGGGCCAGGCGATGTCGCAGGCATCTGCGCCGAACACGTCCGTGAAGGCGACGTCGTCGTAGTCAGCGTTGCACACGCGCTCCACGACGCATGCCGAGTCGGGAAGCGCCTGCTCGGCGGGGTTGACGAACGGGAACTGCGCCTGATCGGCCGCCGGGTTGCCGAGCTTCTCGCCGGTGGCCCGGCCATTCCAGAAGTTGCCGCCCACCCAGGTGTCGTGCTTGTCGAGGTACAGGATGGGGCTCACCGCAGCATAGGCGGCGGACGGCGGTTTGCGGTTGCCGAACGCATCGGGCACGGAGCCCTCGTAGACGGCGCCGGCTGCGTTCGTGTCAGCCAGCGGACCGGTGAAGCCCACCTCCGGGCCATGGCACGCGGCGCATGCCTGGTCCTCGTTGAGTGACAGGTTCTGATCGAAAAAGATCGCCTTCCCCAGGGCCGCCTTGTCGGAAAGGGGATCCGTGGCAGCGGTGACGCTGGCGACGGCCAGCACCAAGCCCGCGATCCCTAGCCCGGGGATCAGCAGATACCGTGGGCGCATCGTTCCCTCCTGTCTCGTGTCCGGTCGAGACCGCCGCGGATCGCGCCCTCAGTACGCCGCAGCGCTCGTGCTCATTGAGGACCTCCGGGAGCGAGAGCGCGAGGGCCGTGGGTCAGCACCTCCGGGGGCCGAGCGGTGGAACCTCCGCACGAGCGCGGCAGGTCTCGCGGTTGTGGGCTCGCCGGCCGGGCGACGGCGTCCGGTATCGTGCCCACGTGAGGACGATCCAGCAGCTCGGGACCTCGATGCGTCGATGACGGCCACGAGCCCGGCCGGCGAGGGGACGCACGAGCTCGAGCCGCTGACCCGGGAGCAGATCCTGGTCACCGCCGGCATCATGGCGGCGATCTCGCTCGCGGCCCTGGATACGACAGTGGTCGGCACGGCAATGCCCACGATCATCGGCCAGCTGGGCGGCCTGTCCGAGTACGCGTGGGTGTTCAGCGCCTACCTGCTGGCCTCGACGACCACAGTGCCGATCTACTCGCGCCTGGCCGACATCTACGGGCGTAAGCCCGTGTTCATGTTCGGGCTCGTTCTGTTCGTCGCGGGCTCGGCGCTATGCGGGCTGTCGAACTCGATGCTGGCGCTGATCGTCTTCCGCACGATCCAGGGCCTTGGCGCGGGTGCAGTCCTGCCGATCTCGTTCACGATCGCGGGGGACATCTTCTCGCCCGCGCGCCGCGCCCGGATGCAGGGCGTGTTCTCGGCCGTGTGGGGCGTGGCCGCGATCATCGGCCCGGCACTCGGCGGGTTGATCACGAGCACGATCGGATGGCCGTGGGTGTTCGCGATCAACATCCCGGTGGGGCTCGTGGCGGCCGCGATCATCTGGCTGACGTTCCACGAGCGGTTCGAGCGCCACCCACATCGGATCGACTGGCTCGGCGCACTGCTCCTGTCGGGCTCGATCGTGCTGCTGTTGATCGCCGTGTCCGAGGGCGGTGACGTGTTCGGCTGGACGTCGCCGGTCGTGATCGGGATGTTGGCTGCGTCGCTTGGGCTGTTCGTCGCCTTCGTGTGGCAGGCGCGCCGGACGCCGGAGCCGCTGGTTGATCTCGACCTGCTTCGGGCGCCGGTCATTCGGGCGGGGTTGCTGGTTGGGACGCTGGCCGGTGTCGTGATGTTCGGGGTGACCACCTACGTGCCGCCGATGGTCCAGGGCGTGCACCAGGGGACCCCAGTCGAGGCCGGGGCGGCGGTGGCCGCGATGTCCATCGGCTGGCCCCTGGCCTCCGTTGCCGCCGGGCGCCTGCTGATCCGCGTCGGTGCCCGGCCGCTGGTGCTTGCCGGCTCGATCATGCTCGTGATCGGAGCGCTGCTGACGACCCAGCTGCAGCAGTTCGGTGCCCTCTGGTACGCGATGATCGCGTGTGCGGCGGTCGGCGTCGGCATGGGGTTGGCGACGACCACGATCCTGGTGGTCATCCAGGGAGCCGTCGCGTGGCAGCGACGGGCCGTGGCGACCGGACTCGTCCAGTTCAGCCGGACCATCGGCGGCGCGGTGGGCGTGGGAGTCATGGGCGGGCTCCTGACCGCGTTCGTGGGCGGAGCGTCGTCGGCGATCCTGGACCCGGTGTCGCGCAGCGACCTGCCGCCATCAGCGCTCGAGGCGGGGCGGACAGCGCTCGCATCGGGGCTGACCGTGACCTACTGGCTCATGGTGGTGACGGCCGTGGTGGCCCTCGTGGTTGCCGTCCGTTCCATGCCGGACGTCAGGCTGGGGCATGAGATCGAGGATCGGACGACGGTTTCCGGGGCCGCCTGAGCGACGTCGGAGCGTTGCCGCGCGATCGATGACGTCGAGGCTGACCCGGCGCTGGCCGAAACGTGCGCGAAACGAGCTCCGACGAGCGCGGCCCTAGAAGGCGCGGCGGAGCACGATGAGGCCGAGCAGGATCACGACCACCATCGCGAGCAGCATCTCGGGCGGCATCGTCGAGATGGTGTCGACCGCATTGGTGACGAACTGCGACGCGGCCGCGCCCAGATCCTGGGAGCCACCCGCACCGCCGCCTCCGGCGACTCCGGTTGCCTGCCCGACGCCCTGTCCATATTCCAGCATGAGCGCATCATCCCACCCCCGGCAAGGGTTCGGGAGCCGCGGGTGAGGGTGATGCCGGCCGCCGGGTGGCAAGACCGGACCCGATGATGACCAGCGCGAAGCCGACGCCCATCGCAACGGTCAGCACCTCGCCCAACACGAGCACGCCGAGCACCGCCGCAACGGCTGGGTTGATGTACGTGATCACGGTCGCCCGAACCGGTCCCACCTCGGCGATGAGGGCCGCGAAGACGAGGAACGCGACCGCGGTGCAGACGACCGCCAGGATCAGCACCGACCACAGGACATCGGCGCCGGGAATCGCCGATGGCCAGGCAAGGGCAGCAAACGGGGCATATGCGACCGCGGAGATCGAGAGCGAGGTTGCCATCACGCCCAGCGATGTCAGGCCGCCGAGCCAGCGGGTCAGGATGAACGGCCCGACGGCGTAGCAGACGACGACGCCCGCCATCTGTACGAGGGCGAGGGTGTTCGATGCCTCGAAGTCACCGCCGACGATCGCCGCCACCCCGACGAGGCCCACCAGGAGCCCGATCGCGGCGGTCCCCGTGATTCGGTGCTCGCTGCGGGTGAGGGCTGCGATGACGGCCCCGACCAGGGGGACGCCGGCCACCAGGAGACCGGCCAGCGAGCTCGAGATCTGCTGCTCTGCTGATGCCAGGAGCACCCATGGAATGCAGATCTCGACCGCGGCGAACAGGAGCACCCATCGCCAGCGGGCGAGAACGGTGCGCAGGTCGACGCGCGCGATCGCGATCGGCAGCAGGATCAGCGCCGCAATGCCCGTGCGAAGGAACACCAGCGTCACCGGCTCCAGCTCGCCAACGGCCACCCGGATGAACAGGTACGGGATCCCCCAGATCACCGACATGGCGGCGAACAGGACCGCGCCGCGCCGGCTCATGCAGTGGGTCCCATACCGTCGCGTCGTCGAACCTGGAGCATCGCGCCATCTTCGCAGGTGTCCGACGGCACCGGTGCCTGTCCGGAGCGCCTGTCCGGAGCGCCTCCGGAGCACCCATCCGGAGCGGCCACGCGCCCCGAGGCACAATGGACACATGAACAGCGGAGCCGGCTCGACCTCCGACCACCTTGATCGCTTCGTCGACGCCCAGGATCGCGCCTATGCGGGCGCGCTGGCGGAGCTGCGCCGGGGTCGCAAGACGGGGCACTGGATCTGGTTCGTCTTCCCTCAGATCGCCGGCCTTGGGACGAGCGAGATGTCGCGCTACTACTCGATCGGGTCGATCGATGAGGCGAGACGCTATCTGGCACACCCCAGCCTCGGAGCCCACATCCGCGAGTGCGCGAAGGCGCTGCGCGATGTCGATGCCGGGAGCGCTGAGGAGATCCTGGGGTCACTCGACGCGCTGAAGGTCCGATCGAGCATGACGCTGTTTCATCGGGCGGATCCGGCCGAGCCGGTGTTCGCGGACGTGTTGGACCACTACTACGCGGGGGTCACCGACCCGGCGACCGACCGGCTGCTGGGGTCGGCGACGGGTCGCCACTAGGAATCACGAGACAGGAGGGCGCCGTGGCGGACTTCGAGCGAACGACCACCGTGGGCGTGGGTGCCGATGCTGCGTTCACGTTCCTCTCGGATCCGTCACGTGTGTCCGACTACGTGTCGCCGATGACGCACGAGGACTCGACGGCGATCGACGGAGACCCGGCAGCGGTCGACGAGACGGACGCTCGCGAGCGCGTCGCCGAGGCACGATTCCTGGCAGACGCCGCCAGCCGGACGATCGAGTGGGGCATGGCGGGTGACGACTACGGAGGGTCGTTCACGGTCACGCCCGGCACGGCCAGCACGTCGCAGGTCACGATCCGGCTCCATGTGCGCGACGATGCGGACGCGGCCGCCGTGGAGCGGGTGCTGGGCGAGTCGGTGCGGAGCCTGCAGCGCCTGCTCTCGGGCCGCTGAGCCAGCGCCCCGAGCCGCGAACATGGCCGGGGCGGGACCACCTTCTCCGTTGGTCGCGTAGGATGCACGCCATCACCGATCGACGGACCTCGCGCAGCGGGGACGCCACCGGGTTCAGGAGGCAGGTGGTCGGTGGGAGCTCTGGGACCCGTCGTCTGCCCGGTCCTTGTCGGTCGCGATGAGGCGCTGCGCCTGGTCAGCCGCCGGTTCGAGGAGGTCGAGCACGGTCGTGGCCAGCTGATCCTGATCTCGGGCGACGCCGGGATCGGCAAGAGTCGACTGCTCGGTTCGATGGAGCGTCGTGCCGCCGCAAGCGGGTTCCGGACCGCGATCGCCACGCTGGCGCCGCAGGACACGGACGTGCCGGCGGCCCTCTTCCTGGACCTTGCCCGGAGGATGCGCAGTCACCCGGACACGGCGGCCACCGGCCGGTCGCTCCTCGCGCAGCTTGCCGACCCGGAGGTGGACGTCCCGCTGGAACCGGGGCGCCGCCGCCGCCTGCTGGTCATGGACACGGTGGATCTGGTCGCCGATTCCGAGGCGCCGATGTTCCTGGGTCTCGAGGATCTCCAGTGGGCGGATGACCTGAGCCTGGAGATCGTCGCGGCGCTCGCGCGCCGGCTGGTCGACGTGCCGATCGTGGTCGTCGCCACCTACCGCGCCGACGAGCTTCGGCAACCGGGCGAGCTCTCTGCGTGGCGGGCGAGGCTCCTTGTCCACCGCCAGGCCGAGGAGATCCGCCTCGGACCGCTCGACCGGGCGGGGACGGGAACCATGCTCCACCTGCTCCTGGGCGAGGAACGGATCTCGGACGAGCTGGTCACAGCGGTGCACGAGCGGGCGGACGGAATCCCGTTGTACGTCGAGGAGCTCGCCGCCGTCCTCGTCTCGCTGCCGTCCGGCGGTGCCGACGACATCCGCGCGGCGAGCGTTCCTGACACGGTCGAGGCCACGATCGTCGAGCGCTTTGCCCAACGATCCCCGGAAGCGCGCGAGGTGGCATCTGCCGGGGCGGTCATCGGCCGCCGCTTCCCGATCGAGCTGGTCGCACGGATGATGGATCGAACGATCGACGATCTCGAGGCGCCACTTCTTGAGCTCGTGGGTCACGCATTCCTGGAGCCGGCGGGCCCGGACGAGACGTTTGACTTCCGTCACCAGCTCCTGCGAGACGCCATCTACGCCCGGATCCCGGCACCGCAGCGGCGCCGTCTGCACGGGCTGGCCGGGCGCTACGGGGCCGGTGTGGAGGGCGCGTTGGCGGTCGACGCGTCGGCGCACTTCGAGCTGGCGGGCATGGGCCAGGAGGCATTCAGCTCGGCGCTTGCGGGCGCTCGAGCTGCCAAGCAGATCTCCTCGCACCGCGAGGCGCTCGGGCTGTATCGGCGAGCCGTGCGGCATCTGCCTGCGGATCTGGGCCCGGCCGAGCGGGGTCGGATCCTCGAGGAGCTGGCGATCGAGGAGGCGGCACGGGACGAGACGGTCGAAGCGGCGGCGAATCTGGAGCGTGCGCGGGAGGCGTTCCGCGAGGCCGCCGACGACATTGCCGCGGCGGCCGTGATTGCCCGTCTTGCCGGCGTGCGCCACCTGGTCGGCGATGGGCTGGAAGCGGTGCGGCCGCTGCTCGATGAGGGGCTGGCGGTGCTTGGGAGCGCCACCGGCAAGCGAGCCGACGGGGTGCGGGGCCGTCTGGAGGCCGAGCTTGCGGCGGCCTTCGCACGTGCCGTGCTGGTCGCCGACAGCGAGCTTCACGCACGACGGGCCATCGAGCTCGCGCGGCGGACCGGCGATGTGGCGACGGAGCTCCATGGCCTCGGGTCGCTGGCGACTGTGCTCCCGTTCGCCGGTCGAAACGACGAGGCAGTGGCGGCCGCTACTGAAGTTCTCGAGCGCGGGCGCGAGGAACGCGAGGAGGATCAGGTTGCCCGGGCATGCCGGGTGCTCGGCTCGACGCTGACCGAGGTGTTCGAGACGGAGTCCGCCGATGTGTGGCTGCGAGACGGGATCGAGATCGCGGAGCGTGCCGAGCTGTGGAACCACCGCTGTTACATGCTCGCGCACCGAGGGCTTGCCCTGTGGGCGTTGGGCAGCTGGGACAAGGCCGAGCGGATCGCGGACGAGGCGCTTCGCGAGAGACGCGGCGGGGTGACGACGCGGATCACTGGTCTGTACGTGCTCGGGTACGTCGCCTTCTCCCGCGGCCGGTACGTCCCGGCGACGGAGATGCTCGAGGAGTCGCTTGCGCTGGGTGATCGGGCGGGCGATCTGATCCGTACGGCGTTGCCGTTGTGGGGCCTCGCCGAGACGGCGCTGCTCGCCGGCCGTCCCGCGGATGCGGTCGCGTTGGCCGAACGTGGACGGACCGCCTCGGCCGCGGTGGGCGACGTCTTCCTGTTCGCTCCGTTCCTCCTGACCGGGCTGCGCGGGCTGCTCGCACAGCGTGACGTTCGAGGTGCGGAACGATGGCTGCTGGAAGCGGGCGCCCCGGCTCGAGCGTCAGGCTATCCGGCCGTTGCGCCGGTGCTTGCCCACGCAGACGGCCTCCTTGCGCTGGCCCAGGGGTCGACCGGCCGAGCCCGCAGCCGGCTGTGGGAGGCGGTGCGAGGCTGGGATCATCAGCGTCGGACCTGGGAATCCACGTGGGCCCGCCTGGACCTGGCGGCGACGCTCCTGCGTGCTCGCCGAGCCGGAGAGGCAACGGAGGTGCTGGCCGATGCCCGGATGACCGCTGACGCGCTGGGCAGCCGGCCGTTGACGGCACGGGCCGTTGAGCTGCTGCGGACCGCCAGGTCCCGACGTGGATTCGGCGACCCCTGGGCACCTCTGACGGCCCGGGAGTTTGCCGTCGCCCGCCTGGTGGCCGACGGCCTGACCAACGGCGAGATCGCAACCGAGCTGGATGTCTCACCGCGGACCGTGAGCGCCCACGTCGAGCACATCCTGGCCAAGCTCGGCGTCAACCGCCGGAGCGAGATCGCCGCCTGGGCGGCACGGATCGAGGAGCGGGACGGAACGGACGACGGCGGTCGGTAAGACCCGGGGACCCTGGGGCTACGCGCCGTTCCCTCGAAGCCAGACGCCGATCGAAGCTGGTCTCAGCGATGCGTTCGCGGTCTCGCGGACGTCGTCGACGACCGCCTCGAGATCAACCCGGTCACGCTGTCGATTGGTGAACGCCTCAGCAGTGCGAGCGGCGTCGATTCGGGCGCGATCAAACCGCTGGTCCACGAGGTGCCGAACGCGTCGCCAGAGCGGTTGCGCCGCTGCAAAGGCCACGAGCGTCGACGCCGCAACGGCGAGCGTGTCACCCTGGGTGAGTCCCTCGAGCAGGCCCTGTAGCGCCAGGTTTCCCAGCACGAACAACGTGACCAGCAGCGCCAGGACCACGGCGTAGGCGATGGTGCGGCTGATCAGGCGGTCGATGTCGTACAGCCGATATCGGAGGATCGCGGCCGTGATCGCCACGGGGATCAGCAGCATCACGACGGCCTGGACGACCGAGAGAACGTCGCCGGCGTTGACGCCCAGGAAGGTGGGGACGTTGAGGACGACGACCAGGATCACCGGCGCAAGCATCCACTTGAGCTGCTGGCGCTCGTCGCCATGGCCCCGTCGGAAGCGCACGATCACGGACGCGACGGCGAGCCCCCCGACAACGACGGCGGTGGCGGCACCCAGAACACCGGCGATGTCGGTCAGTGCGGCCGGCGAGCCGGGTGGTGCAAACGGGTTGTTGGCCGCGGCCCCGGAGTCCACTGTCGGTGCGAGCAGGAAGGACGCGGTCGAGGCCACCATGCCGGCCAGCACCACGCCAACGGGCCATCGCCAGCGTGGGCCGGGCAGCTTCCCGTCCGGGTACATGATCGGGATCATCCCGAACGCAGTAACGAAGAACGGGACCAGCATGCTGACGCCAGTGGTGATCAACGCGCCCGCCAGGAGGTCATCGGGGCCATTCGTCTCCGCCACCTGTGCCCCAAGGCCAATCCCGCCAGCGAACACGATGGTAATCAGGGCGGAGACAAGAAGCAGCCATCCAATCCGGTGGCCCGGGCGGTGGCGCAGGATGAGCCACCCGAGCGAGGCGTAGCTGATCATCAGCGGCGCCGCGAGGACGAGCGACACCTCTGTCCCGCCATTCCCCGCATACGGCAGCCAGAGCACGACCAGCCCGATGTTGCCGGCGATGGCGATCAGCCACACGATCGTTGCGGCGCGCAGACTGCTTCGGGATGGGACGGACCGGGACGCCGCGCCAGACGGCCGCAGGATGGGCTGCTCGCCAGTGGTCATGGGCTTCATCATGACGACCGGGCGTCCGGGAAACGTTACGGGCTCACCACGCGGCCCGGCAGCGTCGAGGTGCCTGCGCTCAGGCCGCGAGTCGCCATACGATGACTGCATGCCGAAGCTGACGTATCCCACGGCCCCGACCTCCGACCAGGTCGACGATTTCCATGGCACGCTGATCCACGACCCGTACCGGCCGCTCGAGGATGTCGATGCGCCCGAGACACGCTCCTGGATCCAGGCCGAGAACCGGCTGACCACGGGCCTGCTGGCCGGGATCGCGCCACGCGCCGAGATCCGGGCTCGCCTCGCGGAGCTCTGGGATCATCCCCGGTCCGGGGCGCCGTGGCGGTGCGGCGACCGATGGTTCCAGCTGCGGAACACCGGGCTCCAGGACCAGGACGTGCTGTGGACCGCGGACTCGCCGGACGCGGATGGCCGTGTGCTGCTGGACCCCAGGACGCTGAACGCCGCGGGTACCACCACCCTTGCGTCGGTGGACGCTGCCGACAGCGGCGAGCTGGTCGCGTGTGCCCTGGGCGACGCCGGCTCCGATTGGCAGACGTGGCGCGTGCTGAGAGCGACGACCGGGCAGTGGCTGGACGACCGGATCACGTGGGCCAAGTTCACGGCCGCCGCCTGGACCGCGGATGACGCGGGGTTCTTCTACGGCCGCTTCGCGGAGCCTCCCGCTGATGCTGCCTACGAGGCGCCGAACCGGGACATGGAGCTCCGCTACCACCGGATCGGCACGGACCAGGCCGAGGACCGCCTGGTGTTCTCGACGCCCCACGAACCCGAGTGGATCTTCCTGCCCGAGGTGGTCGATGACGGTCGGCTGCTCGTCGTCACCATCGAGCGCGGTACGGATCCTGAGCAGCGGATCCATGTCGCCGACCTGGCGGCCGGCGCGGACCATGCCGAGATCCGTCCGCTCCTGGACGAGGCGGATGCCGCGTACCACCTGATCGGAGCCGTGGACGGGACGCTGTACCTGGTCACGAATCGTGACGCACCGCTCGGTCGCGTGGTCGCCGTCAATGTGGACGAACCCGGAATGCCCCGCGAGCTCATCGCACAGGGCGAGGATGCCATCGAGCGCGTCCACCTGGTCGGCAATCGGCTGGCCGTGGTCACGCTCCACGATGCCCATCACCAGCTGACGATCTTCGAGCTCGATGGCCGCCGCGTCGCCGAGGTGGCGCTGCCCGGCGTCGGCACGATCGGGAGCATGTCCGGCCGGCGCGAGGACCCGGACCTGTTCCTCACCTTCGTCACGTTCACCGCGCCCAGCGCGGTGCTGGCCGTGACGATGGCCGACGGCCGCGTGCGTGCGGTCAATCAGCCCGACCTGGCCTGGACCCCCGACGACTACCTGACCGAGCAGGTGTTCGTGACGTCGGAGGACGGCACTCGCGTTCCGCTGTTCCTCACCCGTCGCCGCGATGTGGCGCCAGCCGGCGACGTGCCGACGCTCCTGTACGGCTACGGCGGGTTCCAGATCTCGATCGGGCCGACGTTCAAGCCGGAATGGCTGGCGTGGATGGAGCGGGGAGGGCTGCTGGCCGTCGCGTCGTTGCGTGGTGGATCCGAGTACGGCAAGGCGTGGCACGATGCCGGTCGGCTGGCCAACAAGCAGCGGGTCTTCGACGACTTCGCTGCCTGCGCGCGATGGCTTGTGTCATCGGGCTGGACCCGTGCGGACCGGATCGCGATCAGCGGGCGCTCGAACGGTGGGCTCCTGGTCGGAGCAAGCCTCACACAGCACCCGGAGCTGTTCGGGGCGGCGTTGCCCGAGGTGGGCGTCCTGGACATGCTCCGGTTCCACCGGTTCACGATCGGCTGGGGTTGGACGAGCGACTACGGCTCGGCCGATGACCCGGAGCAGTTCAAGGCTCTGCTTGCGTACTCGCCGCTCCACAACTGCGGCCCGACCAGCTATCCGGCCACGCTGGTGACGACGGCGGACCATGACGATCGCGTCGTGCCCGCTCATTCGTTCAAGTTCGCGGCCGCCCTGCAGGCGGCGCAGCGGGGCGAGGCACCGATCCTGATCAGGATCGACACTGATGCAGGTCACGGCGCCGGCAAGCCCGTCAGCAAGCAGCTCGATGAGCGAAGTGACGTGCTCGCGTTTCTCGAGGCGGCACTGAACGGGTCCCTGTAGAGCGAGGGGCCGAGCAGGGGTCCGGGGGAGTCGCGTCCGTTCAGGCCTCCTGGGCCATGCTCCACAACGTCCAGTGCTGCGTGCGCAGGCGGCGCGGCTGCTCGAGCACGGTGCGGATCGCGAACGCGATGTCCTCGGGCCGCAGATACGTCTCGAGCTCGGGCATCCCCTCGTATCGACCGGTGCCCATCGCGAATTCCGTGGTGGTGCCCGCGGGGCCGATGGTCGTCACGCGGATGCCCTTCTCGCGCAGCTCGCGATCGAGCGCGCCCGCGAGACCGACCTGTGCGAACTTGGTTGCGGCATAGACCGCCTCGTCGGCGCCGCCGCGGAACCCGGCCACGGAGGCCACGATGACGATGTCGCCCGCGCCCGTCTCGACCATGTGCGGCACCGCGGCACGAATCGGCCAGACCGTGCCGGCGACGTTCGTGTCGAGCATGGTCTCGAGCGCCTCGTCCGTGTGGTCGAGGATGCCGCCATACATGCCGATGCCGGCGTTGGCCACCAGGCTGTCGAGCCGGCCGAACCGCTCCAGAGCGGTCGCGATCAGACGCTGGTTGTCCGCTGACGAGCGCACGTCCATCTCGACCGCGATCGCCTGGTCGGGATGCTGGGCCGCGATCTCGTCCAGCCGCTCCTTGCGGCGCGCCCCGAGCACGACGCGGGCGCCGGCGCCGATCAGCTCATGCGCGGTGGCTCGCCCGATGCCGGCGCTGGCACCGGTGATGACGACCACTCGATCCTGCAGTGATTCCATGTCGGCTCATCCTTTCTCGGGACGCACGTACAAGGGTAGGGCAGGCTTGACCGGACGCGCCGGCTGCGTTGGCGTTCCTTCGCGTCGAACCCCAATGTCACCATTCCCATCGGTCCGAATGTCAATTCGGTGGGGCGTCGCACCGGCGAGTGGCTGCGGGCTACCATCGGGGAGTCGCATGTGAGCTGAGTTCGATGGGAGGGTGCAGGTGCTGGCTGCCGTCCGCGACCGCTACGGGGGCCCCGAGGTCGTCAGGGTTGAGGATGTCGAGCGCCCCACGCCCGTGGGCGACGAGGTCCTCGTCCGCGTGCGCGCCGCGTCGGTCAACCGGGCGGACCTGGACTGGCTTCGACCGGTGCCCGCGTTCACGCGCCTGTTTGTCGGTCTCCGGCGACCGCGAGGCCGTCGCCTGGGGTTGGACATGGCCGGGATCGTGGAGGCCGTCGGGCCGGAGGTGACAAGGTTCGCGCCCGGTGACCGGGTGTTCGCGGATCTGTACCCGTACGGGCACGGCGCCTTCGCGGAATACGCGTGCGCCCCGGAGCGAGCGTTTGCGTCGGTTCCCGACGGCGTCGAGCTCGAGCAGGCGGCGACGCTCCCGCACTCGGCCACGCTCGCCGTTCAGGGTCTGCGTCTGCGCGATGGCCGAACGCCGCAGGCCGGCGATCGCGTCCTGATCGACGGCGCATCGGGCAACGTCGGGCCGTTCGCCGTGCAGATCGCCAAGGCACGCGGCGCCGAGGTGACGGCCGTGTGCAGCGCGGCCAAGATCGAGCTCGTCCGGTCACTTGGCGCGGACCACGTCATCGACTATGCACAGACGGACTACACGGCGACCGGCGAGCGGTACGACTGGATCCTGGCCGCCGAGTCGCACCACCCGATCCTGCGGATCCGTCGTGCGCTGCGCCCACATGGCGTCTACATCACGCTCGGCGGCACGGCGCGCTCTCTGCTGGGGAGTCTCCTGCTCGGCCCGGTGATCTCGAGGGCGACCAGCCGCTGGATGGGACTCCTGTTCTGGTGGCGCCCGTTCCAGATCGAGGATGTGGCGACCGTGACAGAGCTCGTCGCGAGCGGCACGGTGACGCCGATCATCGACCGTCGCTTCCCGTTGGCGGAGGTGGCCGAGGCCCTGCGCTACGTGGACGAAGGGCGCGCGGCGGGCAAGGTCGTCATCACGATCCAGGTGGAAAGCGCGGTGCCCAGCTAGCTGCCGCAGGCCGTGACCGCGCCCAGGGCGACGTCAATGTGCAAGTGGGCGTGCCCTCCGTACTCGAGCGCGGTCGCCAGGTCGGGAGCCGCCAGGGCAAGCGTCGCCCAGCCGACGATCCGCTGTGGATGGCTGGGCAGCGACGGGAACGTGTTGTTGGTCTGGCTCCACGCGTCGATGGCCGCCTGCATGATCGACCATCGCCGGGCCGGATCGGCCCAGCTGCCGCCGAGCACGTCCCGTCCGACGCACGCGCCCGCGTCACCTGTCGCCAGGCCTGGCTGGCCACCCAGCCCGGGCAGCAGGCCGATGTCCGTCGCTCCCTCGACGGTGCCGTCGCCGTCGGTGTCGCCATAGCCCGGACCCGCCGGCCCGACCACGAGGTTCCGGGCCTCCTCGGCGGCTCGCCGCGCAGAGGCCAGGTCTGCTGCCGAGCGCCAGCGATCGACAGCCGCGTCGATCGCGACCAGTCGGGCCTCGAGCGGCTGCGTGTCGGCCTGTCCGGCCGATGTGGGACCTGAAACCGAGCCGTCGGGCGATGCCGGCGGCTCCGATGGCGCACCAGCGCAGCCGCCGAGCGCGACGGTGAGGATGAACGCGGGCAGTGCCGCCATCCGGCCGTGTGACCGGCGAAGCTGGCGCATGGGGCGGAGGAACCTCGTGTGGATGTCGTGGATCGCCCGGGTGGACGTCGACCCGAGGACGAGCCGGGTGAGCATGGCGCCCGCCGATGTCATGCTCATGACGGCCGGCAACCGATCTCGTGATCTGTGGTCACGCGCGCCTGGAGGTCCGGTATTCGAGGGCTGCGATGAGGGCTGCGAACGCCAGCATCAGGACGCCCGCCGCCGCCCAGAAGTCGCTGCCGGTCATCATGCTCCCCCCGATGAGGCCGATGCCCTGGCCGATCCACACGAGCCCCACGAGACCGAGGATCAGGGCGAGCGCGATTCGGGTGGGGCGCATGCAATCCTCCTGTGGCCCGTGAGGGGCTGACCGTGGCCCGTGCGGGGCAGACAGGCCGAACGGCTGGCCCTTCGGCACACCGCCCGGCTGGCTGCACGGACCAGTGTGCCAGCCGATCCTGCGGTCGGCGGCCTGCGCCGGCGGCGCTGTCCCGGCTCTCTCCTCGGGAACGATGGCCGTCGCGCTACCCTTGGGCGATGCCCGCGGAGTTCATCTACACGACCTACCGGCTCGCCCGGCATTACCCGCCGGACCGCACGGTGCTCGAGGACATCTCGCTCTCGTTCTACCCGGGCGCGAAGATCGGGGTCATCGGCGCCAACGGCGCCGGGAAGTCCAGCCTGCTGCGGATCATGGCCGGGCTCGACGACGGCTTCACCGGCGAGGCGCGCCTGACGCCCGGTTTCTCGGTCGGCATGCTGCCCCAGGAGCCTCAGCTCGATCCCGCCAAGGACGTCAAGGGCAACGTCATGGACGGCGTGCGCCCGCTTCAGGACCTCATCGACCAGTACAACGCCGTGATGGCGAAGTGGGCCGAGCCCGACGCAGACTACGACGCCATCGGCGCCGAGCAGGCGTCGCTCGAGGACCGGATCAACGCCGCCGACGCCTGGAACGTGGAGCGCAACGTCGAGATCGCGATGGACGCGCTGCGCTGCCCGCCCGACGATGCGGACGTGACCACGCTCTCCGGTGGCGAGCGGCGTCGGGTCGCGCTCGCCCGCCTGCTTCTCCAGCATCCCGACCTGCTGCTGCTCGACGAGCCGACCAACCACCTCGACGCCGAGTCCGTCGAGTGGCTGGAACGCTTCCTCGACGAGTACGCCGGCACCGTGGTCGCGGTGACCCACGACCGCTACTTCCTGGACAACGTCGCCAAGTGGATCCTCGAGCTCGATCGTGGTCGCGGAATCCCGTTCAGCGGCAACTACTCGAGCTGGCTGGAGCAGAAGATGGAGCGCCTGGCCCGCGAGCAGAAGCAGGCCGACGCGCGGCAGCGGACGCTCGCTCGTGAGCTCGAGTGGGTCCGGATGGGCTCGAAGGCGCGTCAGGCCAAGGGCAAGGCGCGGCTGTCCGCGTACGAGCAGCTGCTCGCGGAGGCCAACGACGCCAAGGTCACCGCGCGGGAGCTCGAGATCGCGATCCCGCCCGGTCCCAGGCTGGGTGACCAGGTCATCGAGGTCGAGCACCTTCGCAAGGGCTACGGTGATCAGCTGCTCATCGAGGACCTGTCGTTCGCGCTGCCGCGCTCTGGGATCGTCGGCATCATCGGTGCCAACGGAGCGGGCAAGACCACGCTGTTCCGGATGCTTGTGGGGCAGGAGTCACCAGACGCCGGGGCGATCACGATCGGAGACACGGTCCAGCTCAGCTACGTGGACCAGTCGCGCGACCAGCTGCGAGCGGACCGGACGGTGTTCGAGGAGATCACCGAGAACGTGGAGCTGATCAAGGTCGGCAACCGGGAGGTGCCGGCGCGCGCCTACGTCTCCAGCTTCAACTTCCGCGGCAGCGACCAGCAGAAGCTCGTCGGCTCGCTGTCGGGCGGGGAGCGGAATCGCGTCCACCTCGCGAAGCTGCTCCAGGCGGGCGGCAACGTGTTGCTGCTCGACGAGCCGACCAACGATCTCGACGTGGACACGCTGCGAGCGCTCGAGGCCGGGTTGGAGTCGTTCCCGGGCTGCGTGGCGGTGATCAGCCACGATCGCTGGTTCCTGGACCGCGTCGCGACGCACATCCTCGCGTTCGAAGGCGACAGCCAGGTCCGCTTCTTCGAAGGCAACGTGTCCGACTACGAGGCGTTCCGGCACCGGGAGCTGGGCGCGGCGGCGGACCAGCCGCATCGGATCAAGTACAAGCGCCTGGCTGCGTAGGCACCTGCCTGCCGCCATGCCCGACGTCCCGACGCTGGAGCCGCGACACGCCGGGCCGGTCGCGGCCGCCTTCGGGTTAGGTGCGCAGGGGCGGCTGTCGGATAGACCCGTGGCACGCGGGCAGGTCGGGTCGATCTGGCGGCTGGACACTGAACTGGGTAGTTGGGCCGTGAAGGAGATCCTCCCGGACGCCACGGACGAGGATCTCGCTGGGATCGTCGAGGGCGCGGCGTTTCAGGAAGCGGCGGCTGCCGCTGGAGTCCCGACGCCCACCGTGATCCGCACGGGACAGGGCGCGGTGATCGCCAGCTTGTCGGACGTGCGCGTGCGTGTCAGTGCGTGGGTTGATCTCTGCGAGCCGGACGTGTCGCTCGCACCCGACGAGATCGGTCCCGTGGTGGCCGTGCTCCACCGAACCACGTTCGTCGGCTCTCTGGGCATCGATCCCTGGTACACCGAGCCGGTCGGTACCGATGCGTGGCGGCGCATGGTCGGGGCATTGCGCGACTGCGGCGCCCCGTTCGTCGACGAGTTGGACGTGCTGATCCCCGAGCTGGCGCGCGTGGAGGCGCTGTTGGGGCGGCCGCCCCGATCCCTGCGGACATGCCACCGGGACCTGTGGGCGGACAACGTGCGCCGACGGGTCAGGGGCGGGCTGTGCGTGTTCGATTTCGACAACGCCGGGTTGGCAGATCCCACGCAGGAGCTGGCCGCCGTGCTGGTCGAATACGGCGGCGAGGATCCGTCACGGGCGGCTGTGATCCAGGCCGCCTATGCCGAGGCTGGTGGGCCTGGCCGCGTGGTGGCGCCCACCGACTTCGCGATGCCGATCGCGCAGCTGGGTCATATCGCCGAGGAGGCCTGTCGCCGCTGGCTGAGCTCGACCACCGATGCCGAGCGTGCGGTCAACGAGGCCTGGGTCCGCGAGTACCTGGACCGACCCCTGACGAGCGATGTGATCGAAGCCCTCCTCGCGGGGCAGGCATGACAATTGCGGCAGGCTCTGCCACGCAGGCCCGCCGTTCCCGGACCGCTCGGGACAGCGGTCCCATGACGCCGGGAGCGAAGTCGGGCATTCTGTGTTTGCCAGCGTCCTACCACGAGGTGCACACATGAGCCGGCAACGGTTCGAGTCCAGCGTCACGGCCATCTCCTGGATCCCTTCCGAAGCGATCGAGGGTGCGCCCAAGATCCCGTTCGAGCTGGGCATCACCCACTATGATCAGCCACCGCCGGAGCATCTCGATGACATCGAGGAGCTGCGCGTGACCGATCGCTTCCGCGAGGCGAACGAGCTACGGGCGTTCATCGAGGTAGAGGACGGTCGCATCGTCGACCACGGCTACCTGGGCGGGGGGCACATCGGAGCCACGACCGTCCGCATGGGCCCTGCGGCCATCCGGTTCCCGGCCGTCCACCTGCCCGACATCCAGCACGACCCCGAGGTCGGGACGACCTCGGTGCGGTTCGTCCAGACGGTGGGCGGGCGCATGGGCCTGCCGACGCCACGGCCCGTGCGACGGAAGCCGTTCGTCCAGTTCTGGCCATCGATCGCGTGGTCGACGCTGGAGTTGACGCTCAACGCGGACGGGACGTCCAGCCGCGGTCTCGTTGGGGCCAGCCCGTTCCCGAGGCATTGGGTGTACGACGACGACGGGGCGCTCGTTCAGAAGTCCGGGCTGGTCGACTTCAAGAAGTGGTTCAACGAGTCGTTCGGGCTTCAGACGCCATGGGGCACGTGCGACTCGCCGGCGGTCGTCAGCGCCGTCGAGTCCGAGATGGAGCGGCGCCTGTCCGCCGAGATCATGCACGGGGTCAACAAGCCCGTGATCCGGACGCTCGATGCCGATGAGGCGCTCGTGACCCAGGGTGAGCCCGGCACCGACGTGTTCCTGGTGCTTGACGGCATGCTCAGCGTCGAGGTGGATGGCGAGGCAGTCGCCGAGATCGGGCCTGGCGCGGTGGTGGGGGAGCGAGCCGCGGCCGAGGGCGGCGTCCGCACCGCGACACTGCGAGCCGCCACGCGGGTGCGGGTGGCCCAGACGTCACACGACGCCGTCGACCGCGGCGACCTGGGTGCGGTCGCGGCCACACACCGCCGGGAGGACGCCGCCGCGAGCTGACGGGGCCGATTCGCGCGGCAAGCACGAACGCATATGACCCGACCGGGGCGTCCCCGTTCCCGGTGAGGTCGAGTGGCACACGGCCAGCAGCGCGACCCTGCGGCCCACATCAGCGGCCCACAAAAGCGCGCTGCGACGGTGTCGCCAGACGGCTGGAACTCCGGGCCATGGCCTCAGGCGGCGAGCACGCTCTCCACGCGGATCGTCGGCGGCTGCTCGAAGTGCTTCTTCACTGCGCACTGCTCGGCCGATCGAACCACCGCGTCGCGGTACCTGTCGGGGAAGCCCTCCGGGAGCTCGATCGTGACCTGCACGTCGCGGACGAGGTGGGTGACCGGGTCCGTCTCCATCGTCTGCACGAGGCGGATCCCGTCGGTCGAGATGCCCCGCTGGCGACAGAAGCCGAGCACGTAGATGCCGGCGCAGGTGCCGATCGTGGAGAGAAACGTCGCAAACGGCGTCGGCGCGGAGCCTGAGCCGCCGCCCATGGGCGGCTGGTCGGTGGGGACAACATAGGGACCGAAGTGCGCGTCGACGCGGGCTCCGCCCGGGAAGTCGATGACCATCTCCATGGTTTTCGTTACCTCGTCATGGCGCCCGTCGGAGATTTCATCGACGGGCCGTTCGTCAAGGGTTGCTGGCGGCGGCCCGGGGCCCGCCCGCGAACCGGTCGCCGATCTGGTAGTGCAGCTTCAGCGTAGGTACTGTTGCGTAGTTGCGCAAGTACGCATGTCACGATTGCGGGGGCAGGTTGGCCCGGGAACTCGGGGGGCGTCATTATCGTGTCATGGGCGATGTGGTCTTCTGAAGGATGCGTGCGTGCATCGCCGGAACCGTGGCAGCGACGATGCGACACATTGCCACGGTCAGGTTGGAAGGAGTGCCTGTGGCTGCGTCCCCCTTGTCGCCGATCACCCGTGTGCCGCCCCGCTGTCGTCGGGTTCGGAGCGCGCGTCGCCAGCACGCATCCGCCCCTCGGACCGCCGCGGTATGGGCATCGGTCGTGCTGATCTCGCTCGCGATCTCGGCATGCTCCAGCAGCCCGGGCCCGACGCCAACGCCCGCCGTCCCGGCGTCGGCCGTGCCGGGAACACCAGCACCCACCCCCAGCGCGTCGGAGGCGACGGAGTCGGCCCTGCCGGCAGCGGTCGTGGGCACGATCGACGTCGGCTCGGGGCCATGCGCACTCGAGGTCAGCCCCGATGGACGCGTGTTCGCGACGGTGTACTACACGGGGGACGTCGTCGAGATCGAACCGGACGCCTCGACCGTGACGACCGTGGCCAGCCTCGAGGACCACGTGTGCGGGATCGCCTGGTCCGGCAACGGGCTCTGGGTGGCTGACCTCACGCTGAACAAGGTGGACGAGATCGACCCGGGGACGGGCGACGTGCTCGCGTCCATCGACACCGCGGGCGCCCCGTGGGATGTCCAGCCTGATGCAACCGGCGTCTGGGTCGCGGACCGAGGTCTTCCCGGGGTGATCCACGTCGATGACGCGACCGGCCGCATCGACCGATCGGTCGAGACTGGATCGCTGCCGACCGGTCTGGCGGTCGTTGACGGCCGCGTCTGGGTGTCCGTGCAGGGGGCGAACGAGGTCGATCGGCTGAGTGCCGAGGGCACCGAGATCGACCTCCGTGTCACCGACGGCGTGGCCGATCGGCCGACCTGGTTTGCGGACGGCGATGGTGCCCTCTGGCTGACCAGCAACAGCGGCAACGTGATGCGGATCGATCCGGCGAGCGGTCAGGTCGTCGCCACGCTGTCACTCGGTGGCGGGCCGCGGGATCCGGCGTTCGCCTTCGGCGCGCTGTGGGTGGCCAACGGTACGGACGGCGTGCTGTACCGGATCGACCCGGCAACCAACGAGGTCGCTGGCACCGCGCAGCTGTCGACCGGAATCTGGACCGTCGAACCAGTCGGTCACGAAGTGTGGGTGGAGCAGTACAACGGCAGCCAGGTGTTCCGCGTCGACCCCTCGCTCGTGCGGTAGGGGTCACCCGGCTCGCGACAGCGCGGTCGTGAAGAAGTCGCGGACCCAGCCGCCGAACACGTCGCGACAGACCTCAACGGGCATGCCAGCAAGTGCCGTGTGGCCGGATCCCTCGCACCAGTGGAGCTCGGTGGGGATCCCGCGGTCCAGGAGCGACTCGTAGAAGGCCTGGGTGCGGGACGGCAGGTCCTGCGCATCAGCCGTCCCATGCGTCAGGAGGACCGGGATGGTGCGCATCGCGGCGATCTCGTCCTCGGCATCGACCGAGCCAATGTCGACGCCGGTCCGGAGCCATGCGCCGACGAAGCTGGCCCAGGTCCCCGGGTAGGCGGGGTGACCGTTCTCCTGCAGCCGGGCCTCGAGCTGGTAGCGCAATCGGGTGTGCAGCGAGTCGAGCGCCAGCGCCTCCACACGCGGATCGCGGAGGCTCTCGGCCAGACCCGTGGCGGCGCCGAGTGAGTTGCCCAACACGCCGATGCGGGTCGGGTGCTTCGTCGCCTCGAGCCAGTCGATGACGCTGCGCAGATCCTGCTGCTCGAGCACCCCGGCGGTGGTCTGGGTGCCCGTGCTCCGCCCCACGTTCCGCATGTCGAACGCGACGAGGTTGAAGGAATCGTGCAGGCCCTCGCCATAGACGAGGACGCCGCTCTTGTTCGCCTGGAAGCCGTGGACCAGCACCACCGTCGGTGCGGAAGGGCCGGCGCCGTTGGCCGCGGGAATGTACCAGCCGCCGATCCGCACGCCGTCGTCCGTGACCACATCGTTCCCGGCCTTGACGCCCTGGTAGGTGCAGGCCGTGAGATCGACGTTCCGGATCGGAAGGTGAACGTCGTCGCCGATGTCGTAGTTGATCGCCTCGTACGTCCATCCGAACTGAACGTCTGGGGTGCGGCAGTCGCCAGTCGCAGGAGCGTCGACCAGCTGGCGCGACACCTCGTATCCGACGTAGCCGCTGTAGCCGAGCACGCCGACCACCAGGACGAGCACCACCAGCACGGCGGATCGCCGACGGTTCAGCATCGTGTGATTCTCATTTCCTGATCACGCGGCGCTGCTTGATCCGGCTGGCGTCGGCCGCGAATGGCCCCTCGCCCGGGAGGTGCGTGGTCACGATGGGGAGCATCGCAGCCGGGAACTCCGCGATCGACGATCGGTAGTCGTCGTGCCCGGGAACGGGACCGCGCCGTGCACGCACCGCTCGAGCAGCGGGTACCGGTCGACATAGAGAAGCTTGTCCGTCTCGGGGAGTCTGGACAGGATCCCGAGCGGGAACAGGTCGTCCCCGTGCACCTCCTGCTCGGTCAGATACCGGCGGTAGGCGGGGACGTCGCGGGCTGCTCGCCACGCCGCGCGCTCCGCTCGCAGCTGGCCGATGCTGGCCAGGATCGGCGCGGGCGTCCACTGGAAGAGCGTCCTGAGCCAGCCGTAGCGGAGGCCGACGGTCCTGAACGCGACGTCGAGGGGGAACAGCCAGACGCTGCGACCGACACCGACCAGCCATGCGGCAGCGTGGCGTGGGATTGCCCTCACCCCGCGGACGCGAGTGCCACTCGCCGAGATCGCCATCGACTTGGCGCTCCAACTGACGTGGCCGGCCCGTGCGAGGGTGGGTGCGAGGGACGGCGCACACACACCCGCGGCCAGCGAGGACGCTGTGTCGGCGGCTCGTTGGCCACCAGTGCCAGAGGTCGCGAAGGCGCGGTCGTGGCACGCGGCCGCGGACGCCGACGCCTCACGACTGTGTCGCGGTCAGACCCGGTCGAGGAAGGCGAGCACGCGACGAGTGAGGAGGGCGGTCGCGCCGGCGTCGTAGGAGGGCAGGGAGCTGTCGGCGAAGTAGTGCTGGTCGCCCGGGTACAGGAACAGCTCCGAGTCGTGCGCGCTGGCCACGATCTCGCGCGCGGCCTCGACATCGCCCTCACCGACGAACACCGGGTCCGCGTCCATGCCGTGGATCTGGACCGGGACACCGTCCGGCCAGGGCCCGATCGCCCAGTCGCCGCTGATCGGGAGGCAGGCGTGGAAGAGCAGGGCCCCGCGAGCGCCGGGTCGCGTCTGGGCCAGCTGCTGGGCTGGCAGAACGCCGAACGAGAAGCCCGCGTACACGAGGTCGGCAGGCAGGTCATCGGCCTCCTGGACACCGCGCGCGCGGAGCGCGTCGAACCCGGTGGCCTCGATGAACGCCATCCCGTCGTCGATGCTGTCGAACGTGCGGCCGCCGAACAGGTCCGGCGCATGCACGGTGTGGCCGGCGGCCCGCAGCTCGTCGGCAAAGGCGCGGAGACCCGGCGTCAAGCCCTGGGCGTGGTGGAACAGCAGGACCTCGGCCATGGGGGCGCCTCCGGACGCGGGACGGGCTGGTGTGGGCGTCATCGTAGCCGGGGCGAGCGGGTTGGCCAACGCGGACTCCGCCGTCACACCACGCGCAAGGTCGCGCCGACGGAGGCGGCCGGCTAGGTCTGGTCGAGGCCCGATACGTCGTAGCGGAGCGACCGCAGCGTGAACTCGCCGTAGGTGAACGGTCCATCCGGGCGGTCGTAGACAGCCAGGCCACGCGTGGGCAGCCGAAGCCCCGCGACGTCGCCGTAGTCGGACATCGGCGTGTGCCAGCGCATGGGCACGTATCGTCCCATGCTGGCATCCGGCCGGTCGTCAGACCAGAAGTCCACCAGCTCGTCGCGGTCGTTGAACAGGAGGGTCGCCGACACCCGGTGCGCACCGTTGGTGAAGGTCACCTCGGCCGAGCGGTCATCGACGGCGCGCCATGCGAGCCGCTCGTCGGCCAGCGCGCCGGGGGCCATGAACGTAAGGTCGTTGAGGACGGTCACCGTCTCCGCGGCGCTGATCTCGGGGCCCTCCAGATCCACGACGTTGACCAGCGACGCCACGCGGACCTGGAACGTGGCCTGCTCCTCGCGATACAGGTGGAGCGCACGGACCGGAAGGCCGAACATGCGTGAGCGCATGAGGAACAGCCGTGCGGGGCGCCCGAAGACGTTCACCTGCACGGACTGCGAGCGCATCCCCCGGTCCTCGGGCTTGCGGCGCATCAGGGCATCGAACTCGACCCGCACGTTCTGAGGTATCGGCCGGCCGAGTGAGCCCGAGGCGACGACGTAGCGTTGGACGGGGGATGGCAACGGATCGAGGTCCGCCTCGAGGAGAGCCGTCGGTGCGGCGAGTGGCTGTCGGGCGAGCTCTGCCGCGACGGCCTGGGCGTGGAGGGCGTCGAGCGAGGGCGCCATCAGCGCGTGGCGGAGCGTCGAGCGAGGTGGCCGGACCCGGACGCCGGTCCGAGCACCGCGCGGAGGCCGATGAGGACGAGGATCGCGAGGTTCACGACGATCCCGGCAAACGCCTCCGGCAGGCCCAGGACGCACACGACGAGCGACGCCGTCGAGATGACGGCCAGCAACGGCACCGTCCAGGACGAGCCCCTCGCGACGCCCACACCGGCGATCACGAACCCAACCGCCAGAGCGAGCCAGACGACGCCCACGAGACGTGCCCCGACATCTCCGAGCACGATCGCCCCGTCGAGGGCGGAGGTCCGGTAGGGGAAGTCGTCGAGGGTCGCGAGCTGCCAGGGCACGACGAATCCGATGAGATGGATCACGCCATGCGCGATCAGCACGGCGGCGACAGCGATCCTGAGCACAGATGCCTCCTGCACACGGTCCGGTAGCGGATGGTGTGATCGTTGCCGGGCCAGGCATCGCCTGCATGGGCCACTGGTCCCGAGATCTGTATCGGTCGCCCGGGTGAAACGGGCGCCGTCCGCCGATCCAACGGACCGGTCGGACTACGGATCGCTGGTCGCGAACTCGTCCAGGACACCGACGATGTGATCGACGATCGCCTCCACGATGCGCTCGCCCTTCTCGCGGGTGGCCGCGGTGGGATCGCCGTAGGCCCCGGTCGGTGAGTAGATGCCCCGCTCCGGATCGGGCCTCCGCGTGAGCGGTCCGGGCACCGTCGCCGGATGAACGTCTGGAGCCGCGAGCCCCATGCGCACGGTTTCGGGCGCGATGTACAGCATCATCGAGGTCTCGACCTCATCGGCATGCGTACCCGCGGCCTGGGTGACGACCTGTGCCTCCACGTCAGCCGCCGCACGTCCGAGGTCCGTGTATGCGAACGCGAGGTTGTCGTGCGCGAGCCGCTCGGCGGCGGGTGCGAGGGCACGGAGCGTGCTGATCCCCGTGTTGAGTCCGTAGAAGCGGCGTGCGCCGTGGCGGGCGTGGCTCTGGCAGATCTGGACCACGGTGTCGCGCATCGTCTCGAGCGAGAGGGACACCGAGCCCGGGTACTCGAGGAATGCGGGGTAGTAGCCGTACTGGAGCGTGGGCAGGATGAGCACCCGCGCGCGCTCTGCCACGCGCCCGGCCAGATACTCGGCCATGCGCCAGTCGTTGTTGAGCGGCAGGTGCAGGCCGTGCTCCTTGGTCCGGGCACCGATGGGCAGCACCACGACGGGGTAGGCACGCAGCGCCTGTTCCGCCTCCGGCCAGGTCAGCTCGTCGAGGTAGCAGCCGAGCATGTCGAGCATCCTACGGGACGAGTCCGGAGGAGGCGTTCCGGAGCCGGCTCGGTCCCGGCTCGGTTACTGAAGGACGGCGAGGCGAAGGACCTGGCGCGGATCGAGAGAGATCCGATCCTCATTGCCGGTGGCGACGAGGATCCCGGTCCAGAGGGAGGTCGCGTCGGCCGTCCCCCAGCGACCAAAGGGGTCGTCGTGATGGGCGACGTAACGCAGCCCTCCGATGATGTCCCAGGTCGTTCCGGTCACGCGTTCGTGCGTGGTCGTGAGGACCTTGACATGGCGGGGCTTGATAGCGTGAAAGCGGGACGCGGGACGTGGATCGTATCGGGGTTCCATACCCCGAAGGTTCGGGCCATGGCGGGTCGCCGACCGTCCCCCGATCGTTCTCGCGCGATGGCGCTTGGTCCTGCTGCCGCACGGACTGTGTCTTCGGACGCAGCCGGAGGGCTCCGCCGGGAGCACGTGCGAAACCTATTGGCCAGCCGTCTCCGCCAGGCGCTCGCCCGCCTCGATCCGGATCGGCAGCCGGTTCTCGGCCGGCGTGATGGGGCACGAGAACCGTGCGTCGTAGACACACGACGGGTGGTAGGCGAGGTTGAAGTCGAGCACGAACGTCCCGTCGTCCTCGGGCGTGAGGTCCAGGTAGCGACCTGCCCCGTAGGTCTCGACCCCGGACGTTGCATCCAGGAATGGCACAAACAGGGAGTCGCTGGTCCCATCCTGAAACGTGTACCCGGTCAGCGAGCACGGGGTCCCGTGGACATCGAAGCGCAGGATCCCCGCCCGCTCCGCTGGTCGCAGCCGCCCGTCTGACGTCGGGATCTGGAACGTCGTCGGCTCGTCACCCGTGTACGGCTCGAGCCGCAGGTCCTCGAGCACGAGCTCCTCATCGACCTCGAAGTAGGGGAGGCCCTCGAACCGACCCCGCTCCGCCTCGGGGATCGGGCTGCGCTGACCCGTCCTGAAGTATTCGTCCTTGTCGGCCCGGTAGGCGCGCACGGCGTCGGGGTAGTCGACGTGCTCATGGTCGTGGTGATGCTCGTGGCCATGGTCGTCGTGATGCTCGTGGCCATGGTCGTCGTGATGCTGCTGCTCGGGGTCCATGGGCGCAGTCTACGGCCGTTCTCGGGCCGCCAGTGGCGTGAAAGGACGCTGGAATGGCCGACGGGCACATCCCAGCGTCGCGCTGCTCATTGGGGCGGGCGCTCACCCGATCGGGCGCTCCCCGCTCAGGGTGTGGCCCCGCTCAGAACGTGGACGGGAACGGCGGGAAGTCCTCGGACGCGGCCGTCTGGCCGGGCGCGTCGGCGGCCGCCACCGAGACGATCGGGCAGAGGACGATCACGCCGGGCTCCTCGATGGTCACGAGACCCGCCGCCTCGGCCCCGAGGACGTCGGGAACGCTGTCGAACAGCGCGTCAGGGTACGAGCTGGACGCATATGAAGAGGCGAGAATGTCCGCGAGCGTCTTGCCGGGGGCGGTATGGACGACATTGACGTCCCAGTGCGGCGAGTAGCCGGGGCTGCCGGGAATCGAGTCCACGACGTTGGCCTGGAATGCGCGATTCCCGCCGATCAGGAAGATGTCGGCGAGGTGCGCGCGGTCGGTCGCCTTCTCGACGCCCTCATCGAGGTAGTAGATCTGGTGCCCGTCGAACCAGCCGTTGTTGGTGACCGGCTGGCCCGCACTGACGATCGGAGCGGCCAGGCTCATCAGCGCTGCGGACAGCGCCAACGTCATCAGGACACCGAGCTTCCTGTGAGTCATGAATTGCCTCCTTGGGGCTCAGAGCGCCGGCCGGCGCGCCTTCCGTTCGCCGGTCGCGTCACCCCGGGGTTCGTGATCCGACAAGCCCCTCGAGGCAACAGAGGATCCCGATGCCAGAGGTGTCGATCGGCTGGTCCTCCGCGGGCAGTCGACTGACGTCGGGACGACGGCTGGATCCGGGCCATGCCAGGCCGACGGGCTGTGCCGCCGGGCAACGTGGGACCGGGACGTTCCCGGGACCGGCTGGGGTGATCGGCCGGCAACGCGTCTGGCGACGTCGCAAACCCTGATGCGATCCAGTGACCACGCAATGACGCGATGTGACCGCTCCGTGACACCGAGCGTTCGACCGAGCCGACGCCGCCGGCGAGGCCGTCGGGGTGTCGCGAGACCATCCCGAGCGCTGGGCTGCCGGGCGCGAGCCGATCGATCGCCGTCGGAAAGGCGTGCTCAACGCCCGCGTCGAGTGCAGCCTGCAGCTCCTGAATGGCCGCCTGCCGGTCCCCAGGCGCGACAACCGCCAGGTCGGGAGGATGGCGTTCAGGCGTCGCGTGATTTGGAGCTGCGTCCTCCCCGCGAGGCGGATCTCGTCGACCCGAGCTCGCGTAGGCGGGGATCAGCGGCGAACATCCGCCGCCGCGCGCGCAGCTGACCTGGGGCTGGGCCCTACGTGCTGCCCCGCTTGACCCGGGATGCGAAAGTCGGGGCAGGCAACCGCAGTGATGTTCGCACGGAAGGAGCGAGATGGGAGCACCCGTGTCCAGCCAGAAGGTGACCACCCTCTTGGAAGGCATGAGGCTCCATGCGCACGCTCAACCTTGGCATCCTTGCTCACGTCGACGCCGGTAAGACCACTCTCAGCGAGCGACTCCTCTTCACCGCCGGCGCCATCGACCGCGCCGGCAGCGTCGACGCCGGCACCACCCAGACCGACTCCCTTGACCTCGAGCGCGAGCGCGGGATCACGATTCGCTCCGCGGTCGCATCCTTCCTGGTCGGCGACCTCGCGGTCAACCTGGTCGACACCCCCGGGCACCCCGACTTCATCGCGGAGGTTGAGCGGGTCCTGGGCGTGCTCGACGGGGCTGTGCTCGTCGTCTCGGCGGTCGAGGGCGTCCAGCCCCAGACGCCGCTCCTGTTCCGCGCCCTCCAGCGTCTCCACGTCCCGACGCTGATCTTCGTCAACAAGATCGATCGGGCCGGTGCGGACCCCGACGCTCTTGTCGCGGCGATGGCCCGGCGACTGGCGCCCGGGATGGTGCCGATGGGAAGAGTCCATGACGCGGGTCGTCGAGACGCGACCTTCGTGCCGTTCGCCGCGGACGACGCTGCCCATCGCGGCCACCTGACCGAGGTTCTCGCAGACCATGACGATGCTGTCCTGCGTGCGTTCGTCCGGAACGAGGACGGGTTGTCGTATCCGCGGCTGCGCGAGGAGCTCGCGGCGCAGACGCGACAAGGCTGGGCGCACCCGGTGTTCTTCGGCGCCGCGGCGATCGGCATCGGGATCGAGCCCCTGCTCGCGGGCATCGACGAGCTCTTCACCGGCGACCGTGGCAATCCCGATGCGGACGTGTCGGGTCGCGTGTTCAAGATCGAGCGCACGGCATCAGGTGAGCGTGTCGCGTACGTGCGCCTGTTCGCCGGCACGATGCGTCCACGCCAACGCGTCCAGGTCGGGGGAGGGGAGGAGGCGAAGCCGACGTCGATCAAGGTGTTCGCGCCTGCCGGCTCGCCGCGGCGGGACGTCCTCACGGCCGGGGAGATGGCGGTGGTCCGCGGGCTCGGGACGGTCCGGGTCGGCGATGCGATCGGCGATCCGCCGCCGGGGGAGGACGTCGCCTCGCGTTTCCCGCGGCCGGCCCTCGAGGCTGTCGTGTTCCCACTCCGTTCCGAGGAGTCAGGCAGTCTGCGGGCGGCCCTGACCCAGCTTGCCGAGCAGGATCCGCTGATCGACGTCCGCCAGGACGACCACCGGCGTGAGATCTCGGTCTCACTGTACGGCGAGGTCCAGAAGGAGGTCATCGGTGCCACGCTGGCGCGCGACTACGGCATCGCCGCCGACTTCCGTGAGACGACGGCGGTGTGCATCGAGCGTCCGGCACGGGCAGGGGAGGCCGAGGAGGTCATCCGGGCCAGGACGCACAGCAACATCACCGGCCAGAGTTCGCCGCTGAGCGAGAACCCGTTCACCGCCACACTGGCGCTGCGGGTCGAGCCCACGGCGCCAGGGTCCGGGATCGAGTTCCGCGCAGACGTCGAGCCAAAGCTGATCCCGCTCTACCTGTACCGGACCCCGGAAACCTTCCTCGCCCAGATGGAGGCCAACGTTCGCGGGGCACTGACCGAGGGCCCGATGGGCTGGCAGGTGACCGATTGCCGGGTCACGATGACCGACTGCGGCTATATGTCACCCACGACGTCAGCGGCCGACTTCCGGCACCTCACGTCGCTCGTCCTCGCACGTGCCCTGGACCACGCCGGCACCTGGGTGTGCGAGCCGCTGGCGGACATCGCGCTCGAGATGCCGTCCTCGACCGCGCACGGAGTCCTGGCCATGGTCGGCCGTCTCGGTGGTCGGGTCCGTGGCCAGTTCTCGACCAACGGGGTCACGAAGGCCACGGCCGAGATGCCGATGGCGCGCGTTCGAACCCTCCAGCACCGGCTGCCGGGGCTGTCGATGGGGGAGGGGATCCTGGAATCGCGACCTGATGGCTACCAGCCAATCGGCGACGACCCGCCCACGCGCGAGCGTTCCGGACCGAGCCCGCTCGAACGGGATGCCTGGCTGGCCTGGCTGGCCAAGCGCGCATAGGTGAGTGGTCGTGCCGGCCCGGCCCATTCTCCGATCGATGTTCGCGTCATCGCGTCAACGCGCGTAGCATCACCCAACGCGCCCACGTAGGTGGGGCAGCAGATCGAGGCGACATGACCAAGCACTCCAGGAATGAGCGCGAGCGTCGCGCAGCAGAGTCCGCGCGGATGTTGGAGGTCGAGCGCGCCTGGGTGGGCAGCATCCCGGCCCCGGTTGCCGAGCAGTTCGCACGGGAGGTGGCCATCGCCCACGCCCGCGGGCCCCTGCCCAAGCAGCCGGACATGGCCCCGGGCACGCTCCCTCGCCCGCCTCGTCCCGGCCACGAGCCGAAACCGCCGAAGGAAGAGAGTTCGCCCCGCCGCCGCTACTAGGCCGTCATTCGGGAGCGATCGTGGCGCGGACGCCACACGGCCGGGCACCGGCACTGTCCGTGGTCGGTAGGCTCGGAGGCTGATCGCGGTCGCCAGCATGCCGCGATCCAGGACAGGAGGCATTGCGCGATGCTCACGGCCACCAGAGACCTGATGCTCCCGGCAACCGTCACCGGATCCTGGCCGCGGCCTCGCTGGTATGACGGCGGCCTGTGGGGCCGGCCCCTCGATACGGCGCTGCTCGACGTGCGCTTTCGCGAACAGTTTCTCGACGCCCATGCCACGGTGATCGCGGACCAGGAGCGGGCCGGGCTCGACATCCTGACCAACGGCGACTATCACCTCGACGAGGACTTCGCTGGCCGCTCGTGGCACCACTACCCGCTGCAGCGCTGGAAGGGCCTCGAGCACGAGGAGCTCCAGTACGCGCGGTCGCGCGACGCACTGCTCGCGTTCGCGCCTGGATCGCTGATGAACGAGATCGAGACCACGTGGCGGTGGCCGCGCGTGGTGGGCAAGGTCGAGCCCGACCCGAAGAACCCGCTCGAGTACGCGAAGCTGTGGCGGATCGCCCAGGCGCGTGCCGCGTCCGGGAAGCCGGTCAAGTTCGGGACCTGCTCGTCGCAGGTGCTCTCGATCTTCCTGGACAGCCACACGGACGAGTACGACCTCGACGACAAGAAGCAGCTGATCTGGGACATGGCCGGCGCGATGAACGTCGAGCTTCGCCAGCTCGCGGCAGCCGGGGCGAAGGTGATCCAGATCGAGGAGCCGACGATCCACTTCACGGCGTGCTTCCATCCCGAGGAGAAGGAGCTCCTGGACTTCATGGTCGATGCGTTCAACCACGAGGTCGACGGGCTCGACGACGTTGAGCTGTGGATCCACACGTGCTGGGGCAACCCCAACATGCAGAAGGTCTACACGGGCGAGTCGTACGCGAACTCGATCGAGATCTACCTGGAGCGCCTCAAGGGCGACGTGTGGACGGTCGAGATGACCGAGAACGAGTTCGCCGAGATCGACCTGTTCAAGCCGTTTGCCGGCAACCTGAGCAAGAAGCTCGCCGTGGGTGTCGTGAACCACCGCAGCCTCCAGGCCGACATGGCGCCGGTGGTGGCCGGGCGCATCCGGCGCGCGCTCGAGGTGATCCCGGCCGACAAGCTGGTGCTGTCCAGCGATTGCGGCTTTGGCCGCCAGGGATTCAATCGGACGGTCGCGTTCTACAAGGCCGCCGGCATCGCGCAGGGGCGGAACATCGTGCTCAAGGAGCTCGGGCTCGACGAGCGCTATGTTGCGGCCGCAGATCCCGCGCTTCAGGCCGACGTGCTGCCCGACCGCGAACCGCTGACGCACCTGCCGTCACCCTGGTCCTGACACCCAGGAGATCGTCACCGGCACGTCCCGCGCCATGGTCGGGCTGGTGCCCTCGGTGGTCGGAGAGGTGGGTCGCCCCGCCCAGTGGCTCCTATGAGGTGGCGGCGACCAGGTGAAGCGACGCCAGCGCGCGAACGTCGCCGCGCGGCTTCCACGTCGGCGGACGCTCGGGATCGACCCGGAACCGGGGAAAGAGCTCGGCGAAGCGCTCGATCATGATCGTGATCTCGAGCCGGGCCAGGTTCGCGCCCAGGCAGAGATGACGTCCGCGGCCGAACGCCACGTGGGGGTTCGGGTGGCGGTCGAGGATGCAGCGCTCGGGATCGTCGAATGCCCGCGGGTCGTGATTTGCCGCGCCGTAGGCGAGCAGGACGACGTCGCCCGCAGGGATCGTTTCACCGTGGAGGTCGACATCGTGCGCTGCGTTGCGACCGAAGACCTGCACCGGCGACACGACCCGCAGGAGCTCGTTGACCGCCGTGTGCGCCAATCCCTCGGGGTCGCCGAACAGCTGGGCGCGCTGCTCCGGGTGCTGTGCGAGGTGCAGCAGGCTCATGCCCATCGCGCCCGATGTCGTCTCGTAGCCGGCGAGCAGCATCAGGATCCCGAACTGGCGCAGCTCGAGGTCGCTCAGGCGGTGGCCATCCACCTCGGCCGCGAGCAACATCCCGAGGAAGTCGTCACGCGGCTCCTGCCTGCGCTCGGCGATGCGTGCGTCGATGTAGGCCTCCGCGTCGCGCACCGCGCCAGCCTGGTCGCCCTTGTCGCGCAGCGCGTTCGAGTACATCCGCTCGACCCAGTCGAACCAGAGATCCTGGTCCTCCTTCGGGAAGCTCATCAGCAGCGCCAGCGAGCCGAGTGACATGGGGTGGGCGAACTCGGCCATCACGTCGCCGCCACCCTTGCGCACGAACGGCTCGAGCAGCCTGGTCGCGAGCGCCTCGAGGTCGGGGCGCAGGGCATCGATGCGCGGCTTGGCAAAGACCGAGTTGACGAGCGCGCGATACCGGGTGTGCTCGGGCGGGTCGAGCTCGAGCGGGAGCAGGGGATCGGTGCGCGGCTGCGTGGGCGGAATGAGCGTCGTGCCGGGAACGGCCGAGGTGAACGACTCGTGGTCGAGCGCCGCGGCGATCACGTCGTCATAGCGCGTGAGCACCCAGAAGCCGCCGTACAGATCTGAGTGGACGAGCGGATGCTCCTCCCGCATCGGACCGAAGACACTCTCGGGATCACTGACGACATGCGGGTCGTGGTGGTCGAAGCTCATGCCGCGCCGGGCCGGATCGGAAGAACGTCCGCGCTCTGCGCGCGGGGGACGCCCTCGACGTTCATTGCACGCACCTCGTTCGGGTATGGGCATCGTACTGCGGCCAAGCGTGTTGGGTCCCACCGGCACGCGTTGCTGGGCCCGGGTACCCTCCGCGCGATGGAGCCTATCGATCCCGTGCTCGTCGCGGCCCGGCCAGCGTTCGCCACCCGGGAGGCGACGGCCGTGGCACGCGAGGTGTTCGGGCTCGACGGATCGGCGACCGAGGTGGACAGCGAGCGGGATCAGACGTTCCTGATCGAAGGAGATCGTCCCGCGGTGCTCAAGATCTCCAACGCCGTGGAGTCGACCGACCGCCTGGACATGGAGGCGCTCGCCGCCCAGCGGATCGCCGAGGTGGAGCCCGATCTCCCGGTCGCGCTGCCATGGCGCGTCTCCGCCGATCCCACCGCCTATCGGGCCCCGGTCCGGCACGCTGGGGCCGTGCACTGGGCGCGTATGTACGACCGCCTGCCTGGCTACGCATCGGTGCGCGGCGTCACATTGTCCGACGAGGCCGTGCGTGCGTGGGGGACGATGGCCGCACGGGTGGGGCGGGCGCTGCGGGGATTCTGGCACCCGTCGGCGAGCCGGGTGATGTTGTGGGACGTCCAGCACGCGCTGCGTCTCCGGCCACTGCTGGACGCTTGCGGCGACGCAGAGCTTCGCGGGCTGGTCGAGTGGGCGCTCGACCGCTTCGAGCGGGAGGTGACGCCCGTATGGCCCACCCTTCGTCACCAGTTCATCCACACCGACCACTGCGCGTCCAACACCCTTGTCGACGAGGTCGGGCGCGTGACCGGGATCGTCGACTTCGGCGATGCGGGCTGGTCGGCGCTGGTCGTCGATCTCCCGGCGGTGCTGGAGACCGTCACCGACGGTCGTGAGGCGGACGTGGACGAGTACTTCCGCGTCGCGCGACTGGCGCTCGACGGCTATGAGCAGGTGATGCCGCTCGAACCGGGCGAGCGGCGGATCCTCGGGGAGCTGGTCGCCGCGCGAATGTGCGCGGGCATCGTCGTTCCCGTGTCGCGCGCCGCCCTGTACGACGATCCGGACGCGCTCATGCCGCACCTGCGCGGCCAGGCCGCGACGGTGCTTCGGCTCTTCCAGTCATTGGGCTGGAACAACGTTCGTGAGCGCCTGGGCGGTCGAGACCCGGGGGACGCGAGGAGCGTGGCGACGCTGGTGGCACGCCGGTCGGCGGCGTTCGGGCCTGCGGTGACAGCGCCCTCCTACCGGCAGCCTCTCCACCTCGTCCGCGGCGACGGCCCCTGGCTCATCGACGCCGACGGGCGTCGTTATCTCGATGCCTACAACAACGTGCCGGTCGTGGGTCACGAACACCCGCGCGTCGTGGAGGCGGTCGTCCGCCAGGCGCGCCGCCTGAACACGAACTCGCGGTACGTCCACGAGACGGCCATCGAGCTCGCCGAGCGGCTGATTGCGACCACCCGCGGCCGGCTGGACGTCGTGATGTTCGTCAACTCAGGCTCGGAGGCGAACGATATCGCGTGGCGCATCGCGCGGGCGGCCACCGG
Organism: uncultured Chloroflexia bacterium; assembly: GCA_963734935.1. Taxonomy (GTDB): domain Bacteria; phylum Chloroflexota; class Limnocylindria; order Limnocylindrales; family CSP1-4; genus CAIXZV01. The sequence goes on from CAVTIO010000005.1 coordinate 744,086, forward strand.
CGGCAGCGGCGCCGTCACGACAGACTGGGCCTATCACGGGATCACGGAGGCGGCCAACGCGCTGACGCCGGAGGAGTGGGGCTCGCGGCCGGCACCGGCAAACGTGCGGACCTGGCGGCCACCGGACCTGTTGCGGGGGTTCGGGCCGGACGAGGCGCTGCGTACCTTCGGCGGCGCCGTCCAGCAGCTTGTCGAGGCCGGCCATCCTCCCGCGGCGGCGATCCTCGATGGCGTCCTGACCAGCGACGGCATCGTCGACCTGTCTCCCGACATCGCGCGCGCGCTCGTCCGGCTGACGCACGCCGGCGGCGGGCTGTGGATCGCGGACGAGGTGCAATCGGGTCACGGCCGGACCGGGGCGGCGATGTGGGGCTACCAGCGGCTCGGGATCGAACCCGACCTCGTCACGGTGGGCAAACCAATGGGGAACGGGATGCCGATCGCCGCTGTGATCACCCGCCGCGACCTGGCCACGAGGTTCTCGCCCGAGGGTGACTTCTTCTCGACCTTCGGTGGCAACCCGGTGGCCGCCGCCGCGGCGCTGGCGGTGCTCGATGTCATGGAGGACGAGCGGACCATCGAGAACGCGGCGAGGGTGGGCGAGATTCTGGCCGGCCGGTTACGCGAGCTGGCCCGGAACGAGCCGCGGATCGGCGAGGTGCGAGCGATCGGCCTGGCGATCGGCGTGGAGATCGTGCATCCCGACAATCTCGCGCCGGACTCGACGACCGCGAAGGAGATCGTCGAGGGCATGCGGGAGCGCGGTGTCCTGATCGGTTCGACGGGCCGTCCAGGGAACACGCTCAAGATCCGGCCGCCGCTGGTGTTCGGGCGATTGCACGCCGACCAGGTCGTCGACACGCTCGAGGACGTCCTCGGGACTGCCTCGCGTACCCGTCGGCGCTCCGGCTGACCTGCCGTCACCCTGGAGCTGGTCCGGGCCGGCCGCGCAAGGGGGATGGAGCGGGGGATCGGTGTACGGAGCGGCGCACCTCGACTCGCACCGCTCGTCTACACGCGCGATGGCGACCGGATCGTGATCGTGGCGTCCACGGGCGGCGCGCCGACGGATCCCGCGTGGTATCGCAACCTGCTCGCCAATCCGGTGGTCACCGTGGAGCTGGGCGATGAGACCTTCCAGGCCCGGGCGTCGGTGGCCGAGGGAGGGGAGCGGGACCGGCTCTACGCGGTCCATGCCGCAGAGCACCCGTCGTTCAAGGAGTACCAGGACAAGACGACACGGATCATCCCGGTGGTCCTGCTCGACCGCATCGCGTAGCCGGGATATCGGCGGCGCCGTGCGCGGCCGGCTCGCCGACGCCAATCCGGACCGCGTACCCTCCGAACGTGCCCTCGACCGAATCCCGCCGTGCGCTGCTGCTGATCTGCGCCTTTGCAGTCGCCGTTTCCACGAACTACACCAACCACGGGCCGGTCCTGGGCCTCATCAGCGACGAGTTCGCGCTCAACGCGGCGAGCGCAGGAGGGATCGCGACCGCGTTCTTCCTTGGCACGGCGGCAACGATGCTGTTCGGCGGTTCGGCCGCAGATCGCTACGGCGCCCGGCCCGCCGTGACGGCGGGCTTCCTGCTGGCATGCGTGAGCACGGTCGGCTGCGGCCTGCTGGCGCCGACCTACCCCGCGCTGCTTGCCTGGCGCTTCGTCGGCGGGCTGGGCGGCGGCTTCTCCTTCGCGGCCGGTGCCGCCTACACGCGAGGCGTCTTCGCCGGGCGGGGTCAGCACCTCGCTCAGGGCCTGTACGGCGCCTCGTTCCTCGTTGGGTCCGCGATCACCCTGATCTACATGCCGGTCCTCGCCGGGGTGGATGGCGACTGGCGACGCGCGTACGTCATCTCCGGCCTGGCGGTGCTCGGGATCTGGGTTGCGTGGTGGCGGCTGGCGCCGCCTGGTCCCGGGCCGGTCGCGGCGCGCGGTGGCGGGCTCGGCCTTGCGCCCGCACTGAGGGTTCGCAACACGTGGTTGCTCGCGCTGTGCCACATGTGCGGGTTCGGCCTGGCCATGGTCCTCGGGACGTGGGTGGTGACCTACGTCATGCGTGGCTTCGACGTGCCACTCGCGACGAGCGGGCTGATCGGCTCGCTGGTGCTCGTCCTCGGAATCGTCTCCCGGTCGGGAGGCGGCCTCATCCTCGAGCGCGGACTGCCGCCGATCCACCTGATCCGGCTCGGCCTTGCGTTCGCGGTCGCCGGCCTGGTGACCATGGCACTCGCCGGCCAGCTCTCCATCGCGATCGCCGGTCTTCTGGTGACCGGGATCGGCGTGGGCCTGCCGTACGCGGCCGTGTTCAATGGGGCCGCCGAGAGCGCGCCGTCGAGCCCCGCGTCGGCCCAGGCTTTCGTGGGCTGGGGCGGGGTCATGACCGCTATCGTCGGACCGCCGCTGGTGGGTCAGCTGCTCGATGCCACGGGCGGGTTCGCGAGCGGCTTCCTCGTGATCGCCGGGTTTGCGGGGCTCGTGCTGCTCGCGACGCTGGCATTGCGCCCGTTCTCATTCGCGGCCGATCGGGTCGCGCTGGCCCGAGCGTAACGCCTGATGATCCTGCCCAAGGTCCGGGATCCTCGGTTCGTCACCGTACGTCGCGGTGGCAGCCTCCAGGACGATGATCATCACCGGCTCGCGATCTGGGCGGCCGACTGCGCGGCGCACGTGCTCCACTACTTCGAACGCGCGCGTCCCGAGGACGACCGCCCCCAACGTGCGATCGAGCTTGGGCGCGCCTGGGCGCGGGGTGAGGTCACGTGGTGGGCGGCGCGGACCGCGGCGGGGCATGCCAACGCCGCGGCCAGAGACCTGCGCGGGGCGGCCCGGCACGCTGCCTACGCGGCCGGCCAGGCTGCGGCGGTCGGCCATGTGGCGGCCCACGAGCTTGGTGCCGCGGCCTACGCGATCAGGGCGGCGCAGGCGGCGGCCCCCGCCGGCGAAGGCACGGAGGCCGGCCACCGGGAGTGCCGGTGGCAGCGCGCGCAGCTTCCCCCGGAGATCCGGGATCTGGTGCTCGACGACCAGCGGTTGCGCAACGAGCTGTGCTGGTTCGTGTTCGATTGCTGAGGCGGCTCATCCGGCCCGCCACCACGGGGCCTGACAGGTCGCGCTCTCAGCCGACGGTCCCGAACGTGAGAAGGGCAGCCTCGAGGTGTCGACACGAAGGAAGACCGTCGGCTTCATCGTCATCGCTCGGTGCTGGACGTCATCAACGTGCGAGCCCGTCTGGCTGCGAGACCGAGTCACCCCTGGCATCGCCGTGACAAATTCGCATTCAGGGGCGAAGATGTCGCGGCTGGCAGGGATTCGCCCGGCGCCGGCCGACCGTGCATGAGCATCTGATGACCGACCTTCCCAACTCCGCATCCGATGGGGCTGCCGACGCCTCAACCCCCGACGGCGAGATGCGCGCCGGCGATCCTGAGCTCGCGGCGCTCGTCCGGCGCGAGCCACCGCTACAGGACCTCGACTCCACGGCCGGGGCGGATGCCACCGAGCCCATCGTCGATGTGACCTCAGCTGCGGTGGACTCGACCTCGCCCGATCCCGACGTGCCGACCTCGGCGGACGCGTCGCCGACCTCCGAGGCAGGCGTTGATGCAGTGCCGGTTGTGCCCCTCGAGGCCGCCGCGACCGACGACGAGCCCCCGGCGCCGCCTCGGCGCCGACGATCGCTCGCGCTGCGCTTCTCCGCCGCGTTCGCCCTGGGCGTCCTGCTCGCCGTCGGCATCGGCGCCGGCGCCCTGTACGCATGGGGCCAGCAGTACGACGGCCGGGTCCTGCCCGGCGTCCGGGTCGGCAGCGCGGACCTCAGCGGGCTGACCCGCGAGCAGGCCAAGACGGAGATCGAGAACGCCTATGGGTCGCTCGCCACCGGGCAGATCATGCTCACGGGCCCGGACGGCGAGACGACGACCATCAGCTACGCCGACGTCGGCCGCGGCCCCGACACATCGGCCCTGCTCGATGCGGCCCTGGCGGCGGGCCGCGAGGGAGGCCCGCTCGCGAACCTTATCGGCGCACCACAGTCCGCCATCCACGGCGTGACCGTCGACCCCGCCGTCGCCTACGACCACGACAAGCTGGCGGCTGCGGTGGAGACCCTCGCCACGGAGATCGACGAAACCCCATCGGACGCCTCGGTGTCGGCAGTCCAGGACGGGACATTCGTCGTCGTCCCGGCGAGGGACGGTCGGGCGGTGGACAAGGCGGCACTGCAGCCGGCGCTGGACCAGCAGCTGTCCGACCTCGGCACGCCGGCATCGGTCACGATGAGCGTGCCGGTCGTGTCATTGCCACCCGCCGTCTCCACCGCCTCGGCTGAGGTGGCCAGAGCGGCCGCGGAGCGAATGGCCGGCGACGTTGTCCTCGCCCATGGCAAGGACACCTGGACGATCGACGGCAGCAGCCTCGCGCCGCTGGTGTGGTTCTCGACGACGGCCGACGGGCGCATCACCCCGGTGTTCGACGAATCGGGCCTCGACCCCGTCCTCAAGAAGCTGGCAAAGAAGGTCAAGCGGGACGCGCGGGATGCGGGCCTCAAGCTGGTGAACGGACGCGTCGTTGTCACAGGTGCCAGCCGCGAGGGCCGCACGCTCAAGGTTGCCGACACGAAAGCCGCGATCCTCAGCCAGATCGAGGTTCGCCAAGCCCGCATGGCGACGCGGCCCGTCGAGGCTGCGATCAAGGTCCGCGAGCCGAAGCTGACCACGAAGGACGCCAATGCGTTCGCGCCCAAGATGAAGGTCATCAGCAAGTACAGCGTCTTCTACTGGGTCCTCGTCAACAACCACTGGGGCGGGAACATCGAGGGGCCGGCCACGGTGATCAACGGCACGGTCGTGCCGGCCGGCGGCAAGTTCGACTTCTGGAAGGTGGTCGGCGACCTGCACGATGCCCCCGGCACCGGGCCGGGCAATGCCATCGTGGACGGGAAGATCACCGTCACCGGCGCGTTCGGCGGCGGAATCTGCACCACGTCCACGACGCTGTTCAACGCGGCATTCCGGGCAGGCATGGTGCCGCTCGCGCGCCAGGCCCACAACGAGTTCATCAGCCGGTATCCGCCGGGCCTCGATGCCACCGTGTGGATCGTCGACAACACCAAGCAGACGATGAGCTTCAGGAACGACACCAAGTACCCGATCCTGATCACGCGGACCGTCACCCAGTCCGGCGGCGTGCGGTGGCTGACGTTCAAGATCTGGAGCGTGCCGAACCACCGGAAGGTCAAGATCAGCAACCTGGTCATCCACCATGGCCCGCGCGCGATCGAAACGGTCGTGAAGGATCCGACCAAACGGGTGGGGTACTACTACCGCAACAACGCCCCGGCGGACGGCGCCAAGGTGTGGGTCACCGTGTCGATCTACGACCACGGCAAGCTTCACTGGCGGAAGCGGTACTTCTCGAACTACCCGGCGGTCAACGGCGTCACGATCGTGGGGACCAAGAAGACCTGACGCGCTGGCCACCGTCGCCCTGGTCCACCACGTTGAGCCGGCCCCACGGGATGCGATCGGGCGCCACGAGCAGAGCCTGGCGGCGATGGACTGGCGGCCCTGGGCGCGGATCGGCCATCGCCTCGGAGCGTACTTCGCGGCAGGAGCAGCCAGGGCACCGGTCGGCCCGCCCGACGTGCCGAGGTCGCGCGAACCGGGTATGATAGTTGCTGTGACAACTACTGATGAGCGTTCCGCCTACCATGACTTCACCACAGCCCTGGTCGAGGACTTTCGAGCCCACGAAGGAAAGGTGACCTCCGGGCCTTTCCTCGGCCGAAACCTGCTGTTGCTCACGACGACCGGAGCCCGAAGCGGCGAGCCGCGCCTGGCGCCCGTCGTCTATACCCGTGACGGGGACCGGATCGTGATCGTCGCGTCCAAGGGTGGCGCGCCCACGCATCCCGCGTGGTACCGGAACCTGCTGGCCAACCCGGTCGTGACCGTGGAGCTGGGCGGGGAGACGTTCCAGGCTCGCGCGAGCGTGGCCGAGGGGGCGGATCGCGATCGCCTGTACGCGGCGCACGCCGAGGAACACCCCTCGTTCAAGGACTATGAGACGAAGACCACGCGCGTCATCCCCGTGATCTGGCTCGATCGCATCGACCGGTAGGCCGCTGGACACGGTGCCGACGCAGCGCGCTCCCGATGCCACCCGGCCGATCCAGCCACTGGGAGGTCGCGCCCGGGCTGCCCCTTGAGCTCGCGCACGGTCGACTCGACGTCAGTGTTGACGAAATGGGTGTTGTGCCACGTCGATTCGGTGCGCGTCGTCGAGGGGATGTGCTTGGGCACGGTGTTGATCGTGTGGCCGATGGGGTGGTCGTCGTGGTGTGGCCAGTAGGCCTCCCAGATGTCCCACGTCACGCGCCCGAGGAGCATCGCATCGGTTTGCTCGTAGGCCGTCGCGATGTAGTCACCGAGGACCTCGTCGTCGTGACCCGCCACCCAACCACCGCGCTCGAACCCGCCCCGTCGGTCCTCGTCGGGAGCGCCCGGGCCCTGGTACACGCCGTCCAGGCTCATGAAGATCCTGGCAGTCAGCTTCATCGCAGTCGCTCCTCGGGGGTGATCGTGGATGGTGTGGCTCCCGGTCGCGCAGACGACGACACACCTCTCCGAATCACCCTTGCCACGTCGGCCATGTCGTTGCTCAGCTGGTGGTCGCGCGCCGGCAGCAGGTGCAGCGTCGCCTGTGGGATCGCGCGGGCGTAGAGCTCTGCGTGCAACGCCGGAACGATCTCGTCGTCGAGGCCATGGAAGACATGGACCGGCACGCCGCGCGGCAGCCGGCCACCGAGATCGCGCGGAAGCTCGAACTCCTCACCGGGCCAGCCTCCGGGCCCCACGAATGGCGCAGCAACCAGCACGATCGCACCCGGCGCCGCCTCCCGCGGCAATTCGACCAGCGTCTGCGTGAGGATCGCCCCTCCCACGGAATGCCCGACGACGACGGCGCCACCCCCAAGGCTCGCCAGCGCCTGGCGGATCGCCGGACGCCACGTGGCGTAGTGGGGGTCTTCCTCGGCGGGCATCTGCGGATAGTGGACCTCGAACGCATCGCCAAGGTGCCGCTGCAGGCTGTCGACGACCTTGCTGTCCCATGCATCGTGCGTACCCGTGCCTGCGCCCTGGACGAACAGGACCTGTCGCCTCGCTGCCATCGTCGGATCAGCCGCTGATCTCGGCGCGTTCCGTGATCAATGACGCGACGACCAGCGCCCCGGCCAGCCAGGCCACGACCACGAGCAGCGCGATGTTCGGCTCCAGCGTTGGCACGGCCTGGCCGTTGGATGAGACCGTGGGCCCGAACACGACCGCGGCATTGGCGGCGTTGAACGGGAACCACTTCACGATGTCGCCGATGAACAGCCCGCCGAACTGCTCGCCGAAGTAGAGGGCGATGCCGACACCGATGCCGGCGATCTGGCTGCGCGTGATGGTGGCGACCGCGAAGCCGATGGCGGCCTGCTCGATCAGCGCGACCCACGCCCGGGCGAGCGCCTCGGGCAGGCTGCCGAGCGTCGCGCTGTCATTCAGGCCGGCGGTCGACACCCCGGCCAGCGTCGCCCCCAGCACGGCGGCCACGAGGCCGAATCCGTAGGCGACGAGCAGGGCGACGCCCACGACGACCGCCACGGAGGCGAACGTGCCGATCACGTACGTGCTTCGACCCTCTCCCCGGGCGACGGCCGACTTGAGCGTCCCCCAGGTCCACTCGGATCCGGCGATCGCCGCCGCGTACAGCAGGGCCAGCAGCCCGCCCAGGCCGAGGATGAAGCCCAGCACGAGCTCGTAGGCGTCGGGGAAGGTCACCAGCAGCAGCGCGTTGCCGCTACCCTCCTGGCTCTCGAGCTGGCGCGCCGAGGCACCGACGGCCAGGAACACAAGGGCGAGCAGGGCGAGCAGGAGCCCGAGCGACACCCAGCTGGCCGGTCGCCTCACCAGCTTGCGCAGGCCCGACCGAAAGACCCTCACCACCTGGCTCCCGGCTGACCCGCCCTACGAGTCGCGTCGTCAGCGGTACCGCCCGAGGTCAGCTCGAGGAACAGAGACTCCAGGTCGGTTCCCACCTCCACCCGCGACGCGAAGATACCGGCCTGCGCGAGCGAGCGGTTGAGCTCGGCCGCGCGCATCGGGTCAAACCGGACCCGGATCCATCCACCCTCGGCATTGTCGAGCGCCACCGCGGCACCGGTGCCACCGGTCGCATCGAGCAGCTCGACCGCCCGGGTCACGTCGGCCGGCTCGACGCGGAGCCGCACCCCGCCCGACGACGCGAGGAGCGTGTTGACCGGCCCCTGGGTAACGAGCTTGCCGTGGGCGATGATCCCGACCATGTCCGCCAGCTGCTGGACCTCGCCCAGGATGTGGCTCGACACGAGCACGGTCTTGCCCGCCGCGGCGAGGCCGCGAAGCGTGTCGCGCATGCCGACGATGCCGGCCGGGTCGAGCCCGTTGGCCGGCTCGTCGAGGAGGAGCAGACGCGGGTCGCTCAGCAACGCGGCGGCGATGCCCAGCCGCTGCTTCATGCCCAGGGAGTAGGTCGAGACCCGATCGCGGGCTCGTTCGGCCAGCCCCACCGTCGCGAGCAGCTCGTCCACGCGACCGCGCGCCGTGGGCGCACCGGTGGCGGCCACGGCGCGGAGGTTCTCGCGGCCCGACAGGAACGGATAGAAGGACGGCGACTCGATCAGCGCGCCCACCTGGAACAGGCGCCGTCGACGGCCGCGTCCAAACGGCTCGCCCAGCAGCTCGACCGCCCCGGCGTCGGCGTGAATGAGGCCGGTGAGGATCCGCAGGGTGGTCGTCTTGCCGGCCCCGTTGGGTCCGAGAAAGCCGTAGACGGTGCCGCTGGGCACGGCCAGGTCGAGCCCATCGAGGGCCAATGTCCGCCCGTACCGTTTGACCAGCCCGCGGGTCGCGAGCGCCAGGTCCTCCGTCATGGGTGCGTCGCCTCCCGGCCCCCAGCATAGCCCGCGCCGATCCAGCGGCTACGAGCGGGTTTCGGGGGATCCGCCGGGCGCGATGGGGTCGAGATCGACGGGATATCATCCACCGACCATGCATCGCTCCCAGCGCCAGAGGTTGAACCGAGGCCCGAGCCGGCCCTAGTCGCGGCGTCGCAGGACGCGCGGCCGGGGCCGACGCGTCCACGCTTCTCTGTTCAGTCCGGGAGACCCGCATGTCGTCCACCCTTGCTTCACGCGCGTCCGACTTCTCCCAGTGGTACCTCGACGTCGTCCGCGGCGGCGACCTGGCGAGGTACGCGCCCGTCCGAGGGTGCATCGTCGTTCGGCCGTATGGCTTCGCCCTCTGGGAGCGAATCCGGGACGCGCTCGATCGCCGGATCAAGGACACCGGCCATGCCAACATCTACCTGCCCCTGTTCGTGCCCGAGAGCCTCCTCGAGAAGGAGGGCGAGCATGTCGAGGGCTTCGCGCCGCAGGTCGCCTGGGTCACTCACGGAGGCACCGACGAGCTGAGCGAGCGCCTCGCGGTTCGTCCCACGTCCGAGGCGCTGGTCGGCGAGATCTACCGCGACGAGATCCAGAGCTACCGTGACCTGCCGGTGCTGGTGAACCAGTGGGCGAACGTCGTGCGCTGGGAGCTGCGGACTCGGCCCTTCCTGCGCACGGCCGAGTTCCTGTGGCAGGAGGGACACACATTTCACGAGACCGCCGGCGAGGCACGGGAGGAGGCCGAGCGTATGCTCGGCGTCTACCGCGAGATCTGGCAGGACTGGCTCGCGATCCCGACGATCATCGGTCGCAAGAGCGAGTCCGAGCGGTTCCCTGGAGCCGATGACACGCTCACCGGTGAGGCTCTCATGGGCGACGGCCGCGCCCTCCAGATGGGCACCAGTCACGACCTCGGGCAGAACTTCGCCCGCGCCTTTGACATCCAGTTCCTCGACCGCAAGAACGAGCGACAGCATCCGTACGGAACGTCATGGGGATTCTCGTGGCGGACGATCGGTGCCGTGGTCATGGTCCACGGCGACGAGCGTGGCCTGGTCCTGCCACCCCGCGTCGCTCCGATCCAGGTGATGGTCGTGCCGATCTGGCGTACGGACGCCGAGCGCACCAGCGTTCAGCGTGCCGTCGAGGGGGCGGTTGCCGCCATCGAGGCGACGACCGTGTTCGGTGATCAGGCGGTCCGGATCGAGGTCGACTGGCGCGACCACGTGACGCCGGGCTTCAAGTTCAACGAGTGGGAGCTGCGCGGCGTCCCGATCAGGCTCGAGGTCGGCCCACGGGATGTCGAGGAGGGCTCGATCGTGGTCGTGGGCCGCCTTGCGACCGCCGAGGGCGACCTGGCCAAGGACAGCGTTCCGCTGGCCGGCATCGCCAGCAGGGTCGCTGGCCTGCTCGAACAGCTCCAGGCGACGTTGCTCGATCGCGCGCGCACAACGCTGGCAACGAATACGCGCGTTGTCCCGGCCTGGGAGGATCTCGTCGTCGCGTTCGATGGGGGAGGAGGCTTCGTGGTCAGCGGTTGGTGTGGTTCAGCTGACTGCGAGCGAGCCGTGAAGGATGCGACCGGGGCGACCCTTCGAGTCCTGCCGTTTGCAGGTGAGATCACCGGTCGCGGCAACGTCGATGCTTGTGTTCGGTGCAGCCAGCCTGCCCAGGAGCTCGCCGTGTTTGCCCGCGCCTACTGACCCGTTGGCCCCCGGATCGAACACGTTGAGCACGTCCGCGGCGGAGATCCCGACCACAGCGACGCGGTGTTCCTCATGGATGTCAGGCTGGTCGCCGGAGCCCTTCGGCTAGGAACCGAGCAGCTTCCAGGTCCCCTCGGAGACGACGTCGACCCTGCCGTCCACCACTCGGATGGCGGTCTGATCGTCCATCACATACGCCGGGCCGCCAATGGCGGCCGCCCAGCGCTCGGCGGTCTCGAGGGTGTTCGTCGGGAAGACATCGAGGTGCGGGAAGATCGCGAAGTCCACGAGCCCGAGGGTGCGGTCATCCGGCGCGGACGGCCACTCCACGAACAAGTCGCCGATCCGGGGCGTCATCACCATGCTCCCGGCGCTCACCCCCACCCAGGTCGTGTCAGTCAGCGACGGCAGCAGATCCGCGAGCCCCGACGCTCGCATCCAGTGGCACAGGTACGTCGCGTCGCCGCCGTCCACGAGCAGGGCGTCCGCCTCTCGCACCCACGGGACCCAACGCTCCGCGCCGATCGTCGGCAGGGCGGTCAGGTCAAGGACGCCCAGCGCCTTCCACTCCATGGAGGTCATGCCACCCCAGGGCGGCAGGCCGCCGATGAAGCCCCGGACCGACGTCGGGCCACACATCGGGTGGCCCCACTGGGCCGTCGGAATGCAGAGCGCGGTGGAGTCGGCGATCGGTTTGCCCAGCAGGTCGACCAGGGCATCACGAATGCTCGCGTTCGTGATGCCGCCGGAGGTGAGGAGAAGCTTCATTTCGCCTCCTTGCCTGAGTGCCCGCCAGTACTCAGGCTTCAGCCGCCCCTCCGCCAGGGACCGATGCCGGTGACGCGTTCGACCCGAATCCGGGTCACGTTGCCGGGCGGCGGATCGGGCATGGCCGGGAAGCGCACGTCGGGACCGAGGTATGTTCGTGCCAGCCGCTGGAGGAGCTCGGGTGCACCGCCCTCGGTGATCCGCGCGCTCCCGTTGATGACGAGGTACTCCCGGAGGCCCCAGTCGTTGATGTGCTCCGACTGCACGGTCACCGCGATCCGCGGGTCGCGGCGCAGGTTCTGCAGCTTGCGCTGATCCGAGAGCGTGCCGATCACGATCTCGCCGTCCTCGATGCCGACCCAGGCGACGCTCAGGTGGGGCGACCCATCCGGGTTGAGTGTCGCGACCGTGGCCACGGCGTCCGACGCCAGGAGGTCGAGCGCCGCGTCCGAGAGCTGGTCGATCATGCCCGCACGATACATGGGCCGTCCGGAATCGACGTCATGGAGCGAACCGACGACGGGCCGCGATGTGATCGAACCGGGCTCGCGTCCCACCCTTGACGCCCGCCTCCGCGGCGCCGGTCACATCTTTGGTGGCGCAGGGTTCCCGTACAATTCGGCGTCTTCGGCGAACCCAGTGGAGCCAACCCGACCATGACCGCACATGGATCGCCCGGGTCCGAGGCGGTGAACGCGCGGCGGACCGCTCCGGAGCGCCGGTTGCCGATCGGCGTCTGTCTCCGGTCGATCCGGGCGGAGCCTGCGTGGTGGCTCGAGAGCGCCAGCCGGCTCGATGGCGCCGGCTACGCCGGCCTTTGGTGCTGGGACCATTTCATGGGTCGGGCCGACCTGACGGTTCCTGTCGTCGAGAGCTGGACGATCCTCGCCATGGCCGCCGCCCGCACCTCGCAGGTCACGGTTGCCCCATTTGTGCTCAACGTCATGAACCGACATCCTGCGGTCGTCGCACGGATGGCCTCCACGCTCCAGGTCGCCACCGGCGGCCGACTCCTCCTGGGCATCGGCATCGGCGGTGCACCGAAGGAGCACGTCGCCTACGGGATGCCCTTCCCGGATCCAGCGGAACGCGTCCGTCGGCTGGAAGAGGCGATCGCGGTGATGCGCGCGCTGTGGACGGGCGGCCCGGTCAACGTCCATGGCGAGTTCTATTCGCTGACGGAGGCGTACGCCCATCCGGTCCCGCATCCACCGCCCCCGATCATCCTTGGTGGGGAGACACCGGCTGGGGCCCGCCTCGCGGGTCGGATCGGTGACGGGTGGACCGCGTTCGACGCGAACTTCGAGCGGAACCTCCCGCTGTACCTCGAGTCGCTCGAGGCGAGCGGCCGTCGGCGGCAGGACCAGACGGTGCTGGTCGGATTCCAGGGCGACTGGCTCGGTGACGAGCGTGTTCGCGATACGCCGTGGTTCGCCGCCCCACGCGAGACCTGGGAGCGATGGCGGGCGGCCGGCGCGGACGGGGCAATCGTCCTGGCCCGGACCACCGATGACGTCGATGCCCTGGTGGATGCCGTCAATCGCTGGTAGCGGGCACGAGCGCGCTCCACCGCGCGACAGGATGAACCCACCGCGCGCCCCGGCGTTCAGCGCGGCCGTAGACTGCCCGGGTGAAGAAGATCGGGTTCCTCTCGTTCGGCCACTGGTCGGACGCGCCGTATTCGCAGGTCCGCTCCGGGGCGGACGCGCTCATCCAGTCCATCGAGCTCGCGGAGGCCGTCGAGGCGCTGGGTGGCGACGGCGCGTACTTCCGGGTCCACCACTTCGCCCCGCAGCTGGCGTCGCCGTTCCCGCTCCTGGCGGCGATCGGGGCGCGCACCAAGCGGATCGAGATCGGCACCGCGGTCATCGACATGCGCTACGAGAACCCGCTGTACATGGTCGAGGACGCCGGGGCGGCGGACCTCATCGCCGGCGGTCGCCTCCAGCTCGGCATCAGCCGCGGCTCGCCCGAGCAGGTGATCGACGGCTACCGCTACTTCGGCTTCGACCCGGGGGAGGGGAGGACCGACGCCGACATGGCCCGCGACCATACCCGGGTCTTCCTGGAGGCTCTGACCGGCGCCGGCTTTGCCCAGCCCAACCCCAGCCCGATGTTTCCCAACCCACCGGGCCTGCTCAGGCCGGAGCCGCACTCGCCCGGCCTGCGCGAGCGCATCTGGTGGGGTGCCGGCACGCGGGCGACCGCCCAGTGGACCGGGCAGCAGGGCATGAACCTCATGTCGTCCACGCTCCTGACCGAGGACGCCGGCGTGCCGTTCCACGAGCTCCAGGCCGAGCAGATCCACCTGTTCCGCGAGGCGTGGAAGGCCGCCGGCCACGAGCGTGAGCCGCGCGTGTCGGTGAGCCGCAGCATCTTCGCCCTCGTGGACGACCGTGATCGCGCCTACTTCGGTCGAGGGGGCGACGAGTCGGACAAGGTCGGCTACATCGACGCCCAGACGAAGGCGATCTTCGGGCGCTCCTACGCCGCGGAGCCCGACGCGCTCGTCAAGCAGCTCGCCACGGACACCGCGATCCAGGCCGCCGACACGCTGCTGCTCACCGTCCCAAACCAGCTCGGCGTCGAGTACAACGCCCACGCGATCGAGAGCATCCTGCGGTACGTCGCCCCGGACCTGGGCTGGCGGTAGCCCGGATCAGATGGTCGGTGGGACGGGCCTGCCCGGGAACAGCAGCCGGAACTGCTTCGCGTACTGGCGCTTGCCCACCAGGCGCCAGAGCACCTTCACGGAGCGGGGCATGCCCGCGTAGAAGCGCTGGCGGTCCGCCGGCGCGGAGTTCGCCAGCAACATCCCGAGCTGGGGCAGGAGTCGATTCTTCGGGATCACGGCCATGCTGTGGTCGGCCATCGCGGTCCACTCCTGCTTGGTGACCACCCGCTCCGCGACCGGGATGACCTCCACCACCTCACGGCGCAGGTGCACCTTCAGCACCGCGAGCATCCGCTCGTAGGCGTCCGCGAGCTGTTCGCCGTCCGCCGGGTCGGCCGTCGCGCGCCATCGGGCAAGGAGCGGACCTGCCTCCTCGATCAGTGCCGCGACCTGCTGATGGTGCGCGCGCATCTGGCCGACGTGGAGCGCGCAGGCGGGAGCACGCTGCTCGAGCTTGTCCCAGAGGAGCTGATCCTCGCTCTCGTGATGCGTGTGGAGCGACGCGTCCAGGACGGCGAGCCACTGACCGAGGAACTCGCTGCGCGCCACGTCACCGGCGGGTGCGCCGCGCACCATTCCGGGTGCCTGTTCGTATCCCCACAGGAACGCGTTGTGCAGGATGCGCATGTCGTCGCCGTCGCACAGCTTCGGCCCGTCAGGAACGGGCGGAGCGGTCTCCCCGGGCAGCGAGACGTACTCCATGGTCATGAACGGACCTCCTGGGGCGCGGGATGGCTGGGCCGCAAGTCTAGGGTCCACGACCGCCAGCCGCGCGTCCGCCGCGCGCCTCTGCTTCTTGTTGTCTCGCCAGCGGCGCTGGCTTCGAGTCGCTCCATCACCCTTCTCAGGCGTCGGCAGGAAAGATCCGGAACGGTTGTCCACCTGGACCGGCGACGTTCCGGAAATGGCGCTCGTCGAGCGTCAGCAGGTCCCACGTCCGATGCCGTTCCGCGAGCACGACCAGCGATGCATCCGCAAGCCCGATCTGGAGATCGCGATAGCGGGCGATCACCTCGGTCGCGCGAGCGACATCGGCGGCTTCGAACGTCTCGAGCCGGTACGCGCCCGCGGCGACCTGGTCGAGCAAGGCGGCGGCTGCGGCAGCGGACACGCGTTGCGAGAGCAGGTAATCCAGCTCGGCGAGCACGAACGGGGACAGCACGAACGGACCGGGGGATCCACGCAGGATCGCGGCAGCCGCTCGATGATGACGCTGGCTGCCGTCGATGGCCGCGAGCAGACCGCTGGTGTCGAGAACGATCACGGCTCCCCGAACCCGTTGAGCGCTTCATCGGCGTGCTCCGCGAGATCTGGCTGGTGGCTCTCGAACAGCGGCAGGATCGGTTCGGCCGTCCCGTGCTGCGCCGCGATCAGCTCAACGCCCTCGCGAATGAGCTCTGCCTCGCTACGCCCCGACGCCTTGGACGCGCGCTCGAGCGCGCGCTTCTGCGCCTCGGTCAGGTAGACGGTGGTCTTCTCCATGCCATACACGCTACCATACGTCGGCTGGGATCAACGGCCCTGGCGGCGCGTGCTATCTGTCCGTCGAATCTGAGGGTTCGTCCATATGGCAGCCGGCGCCCCGCCGTTGTATGACTGTGTCGGGTTCCGATATAGTTGCCTGGTGGGACTCCCGCGATCGGCCGTGCAGATCCTGATCGCCCTCGGTGACGGGGAGGCGCATGGCTACGCGATCATGCGGACCGTGGAGGCGACCACGGGGGGAGCCGTCAAGCTCGGGCCGGGCACGCTGTACACGACGCTCGCCCGACTCGAGATGGACGGCCTGATCGAAGAGAGCGACGCCCGGCCGGATCCGGCGCTGGACGACCAGCGCCGACGCTACTGGCGGCTGACTGCGGCGGGACGAGCCGTCGCCACTGAGGAGGTCCGCCGGATGGCCGCCATCGTCGAGCGGGCGCGACCGTGGGCGATGGGGGATGAGCGGCCATGACCCGCTCGGAGCGAATCTACCGGGCACTCCTGCTCGCCTACCCGGAGCGCACGCGCCTCATCCTGGGCGAGGACATGGTCCAGCTCTTCCGCGATCGGATGCGCGACGCTGGATCGCCGCTCGAACAGGCCAGCATCTGGATCGAGGTGATCGCCGACATCGCGGTCACGGCCCCACAGGAACACATCGCCAGGCGACGAGCCAGGCAGGTTGTCGAGGGTCCAGCCGCCACCGAGCCACCGAGACCCCTGGCACCGGATCTCGTCGCGGCCTCCGTCCCGCTGCTGCTGGCGGTGCTCCTGCCGCTGGCCCTGCCTGGCTTCTACAAGCCGCTGTTCGACGATCGCGTCTCTATCATCGGGTTACCGGCCGGGGCAGCCCTTCTGGTCTCGGGCGCGCTGCTCGCCGCGTTCGGCATCTTTGAGGCTCGACGAGGTGACTTTCGAGATCCGTGGGTACGTGCGCGGGCGCTCGCTGTTCTGCTGGTCCCGCTCATCCCGATGATCGTGCTCGGCGTCTTCGGGCTGCAACCGATCGGGTGGCTGGGCTATGCGGCGATCATGACCGTGTGTGTTGAAGTTGCCCGTTTTCGCGCCGTCATGCTCGTGCTTGCCGTCCCGTTGGCCGCTGTCCTGCTCTACGGTCCAGCGCTCGTCCTCGTCATGATCAACCTCCGCGTGTAGCCTTCTCCACCGCGGTGACGTAGAAGGGCGGCATGGCGACATCAACGGGAAGAAGCGGCGGGAACCTGATGCACCGCTCAGCCTCGCTGGTGCTGCTCGGGCTGGGGGCTGATCGTCCTCCAGGTCGCGTTCTCCGATGGCGCCGGCTTTCGAGTTCTGCCGGACGGGTCGCCAGCCACATCGCCCCGCACCCTCTCCTGGGCGCGAGGCCTTCCAATCTCAGCCACGTCAGGGCACCTCGAAGGCGAAGGTCCACGGTCCCTGGAGCCGTGCCTGCGTTCCGTCCGGGCCGTCGCCGACGAGCTCGGTCACCACGAGCGTCCATGAGCCGCTGGGATCGTCGACGCCCTCGACCGTCGACTCGGTCCACGTCGGCTCCTGCGCGCCGTCGCCACCCCCCTGGGCCAGGTCGAAGGTCCGGTCGCCGTGCTCGAAGTAGCCGATCGGGCCCCAGTCCGAGACCTCCGACGCGGACGGCTTCAGGTGAATCGATGCCGTGATCGACGTCGGGCTGAGCCGCACGGCATCGAGGGTCAACACGCCCGCTTCCGTGTGCTGGGACTCGCCGACCCGGACCGACGCGCCGCCCCCATCCGGCAGCCTGAACCGGTAGGTGAGGGGCGGGCCAATGGCGGCGAACGGTCCCCGGAGCCCGAGTCGCAGCGTGTACTCGCCCGCGACGGTGCCGGAAGCAACGAACGGGAGCATCTCGGCGTTGCCCTCTGGAATGCTGGCCCCAAAGGAGAGATCGGCCGGTTGCAGCTTGACCCCCGGTCGGATCTCGGAGCTCGGGGTCGAGCACCGGCGACCCGTTCCGCACCCCGGCGAGCGGCTCGACCAACACCCCGAGGACAACCTGGTTCAGGTCCGCATAGCCGCGGGCCAGGGTGACGGCGTACCCGCCGGAGACCTGGCGCTGCCCGACGAGGCTGCACTGTCGCGAAGGAGCGCTAGAGGACGAGCGTAGTGCTAGTCGAAGAGGCGAGGCCGGGATCCGCCTCGACGACGCGACCCGGCAGGCAGCGCGGCCAGAGCGGTCGATCGCCAACTGCGAGGCCGCGATACGGACTGAGGAGGTACTCCGTGCGGTCACGATGGTGCTGCCCAGCGTTGCGCCGGCGGCACCCATCGTCCCTGCGCCCGTCCCCTGACCAGTCACCGGCTCCGGCCGCGGAGGGCTGAGGGTTTACCCACCGATTTCGTTGGGGGCAGAGCGACGAGCCGTCAATCCACGAGTCACCATGACTGCTGATATCACGCCCTCCTCTGGTGGAGGCACCCCGTCCCTCCGCCGTGTGCCTCCTCGGGACGCTCCACGGTGAATGATCGCTCAGGGGATGGCAGCTTCCGAGACGGCCGCGCCGGGCAGAACCCAGGTGCCGGCATCGGTCGAGACGAGGATCGCGTCGCCGCTGCGGATCACCGTCGGGAAGCCGACGTTCGTCACGCCCAGGCCCGGCTCGTCGCCGATCTTGACTGCCTGCGGCGCCTGGGAGTCGGCGAACTGCGGGTCCAGCTCATGCAGGGTCCACCTGATCCCATCGCGGGACGTCCACAGGCCGCCCTGGACCACGGTCGGATCGCCCTCCTGGTAGCCCCAGTCCAGGGCCGGGCTCCACGTCGAGACCACGACGAAGCCCCAGTCGGTGGCGACGATGCTGTCCGACTCCAGAGCGCTCCCGCTGGCAGGTGACCCGTCGGGGCCCGGAAGAGCTGTCCACGTCTTGCCGTCCGCGGAGGTGCTCGTCCATCCTGTTTCGCCGCCAGAGGCACCAACGACGATCAGGCCATCGTGCCCGGCAGCGACCGCAACCGGGTGCGGCGCGGACGGCGCGCCGCCGAGGGTCCACGTGCTGCCGTCGGACGATGTCCAGATGCCCGGATCCCACCCGACCGCCACGAACCCCGGACCGCCCGCGGCAACTCCCGAGATCACGCCCATGAAGGACGGCGCCAGATCGAAGTCGGTGGCCGGGACCCAGTGGTCGGCGTCGTCGGACTGCCAGATCCTGGGGACGAGGTGTCCCTGGAGCTCCCAGCCGACGGCCACGTAGCGCCCGCGGGCGTACGCGACATCGCCCATCACGGCGCCCTCCGGCGCGGCGATGGACGCCACCCGACGCCACGTCTGGCCATCCGCCGACACCCAGGCGGCCGCGCTGGTGGCAACCCCTCCATAGGGGTTCCGTGCGTCAAGCCAATTGGTCCCGACCGCAGCGAAGCCCCCGTCGCCGGTGACAACCGCCTTGAGCTCGGCGTTTGCGAACATGTCGCCAGTCGCCACGAGGTCCCACGTCAGGCCATCCGCGGAGGTCCACACCAGCCCGGTCGCGTTGTCGCCCGTGTGCCCGGATGTCGACCCCACGGCGAGGTACCCGCTCCCGGACCGGACGATATCGGCCATCCGTCCGGCGCTCCCGCCGGGAGCCGGCAGGACGATCCGTTGCCAGGTTGACGGGCCGGCGAACGGGCGCGCGCCCCCGAAGAGCGTGCTGGCCGCGAGCGCGGCGATGAGCAGGGCCGTGGCAAGGACGACCCACGCGATCCCCGGGATGACGACCCTCGGCGCGCGGAGCGCGATGGTTCGGCCGTGTCGGCGCGGCTCTGCCTCCGCGACGGCCCGGGCGAACTCCTGGGCCTCGAAGTCGGTGGGGCCGTTGGCCACGTGAATGGCGAGGGCGGCGCGAAGCCGGGTCTCAAAGACCTCATGCTCAGTCATGGTCGAGGTCCTTCTGAAGGCGAGCAAGGACGCGGGTGAGCCGGGTGCGGACGCCAGATGCGGAGCGCCCGGTCAGTGCCCCGATCTCGCCCGAATCGAGATCGGCGACGTAGCGCAACGCGACGAGCGCCCGATCGTCGGGGCTCAGGCGGTGAAGAGCGTTGGTGAGGTCGAGCTGGTCGATTCCGTCGGCACCGTCGTCGCGGCCCACCGCCTCGCCAGCCATCTCCAGCTCCACCACCGGATGCCGGCGCTCGCGGCGCACGATGGCCCTCGCCTCGTTGGCCGCGACCGACATGAGCCATGGCCGGAGGGAGGCCGGTTCGCGCAGCGCTGGGAGCTTGCGCCAGGCGTTCCAGAGGGCCGCCTGGGCGGCGTCCTGGGCGAGGTCCCAGTCGCCGGACACGACGTACGCCACGCGCACCATCTCGGCCCGATGCATCGCGACGATCCGGGCGAAAGCGTACTCATCTCCCGCGGCGGCGCGCTCCACCGTCGTGGCGATCTCGAGGTCGGGAGTGAGGCTGCTCATACTCCTGAGATGTCAGGCGACCCGGGAACTGTCCCACGCGGCGATGATTCTCCGGGAGCCTGCCCGTCCTACGGTGTGCTCCCAGAGGTGTCCCCGTCGAGTGCCGTCCCGCCGCTGCCGTGGTCCCGATGGCCAATCCGTCGCTCCCGTTCACATACACTCCGGAGCCTCGTCAGCACGATGGCATCGCGGCACGATGTGGATGCGCCAATGACCGTGCGGACGCTGATCCGGCAGCCGGCGGGGTACCTCGCCGTGGCGATGTCGGTTGGTGTGCTCGCGATGACGGCGCAACCACCGGGTGCGGTCACCGGCCTTCCACGCGATGCGGATGCCGCTGCCGCCCCGGGCCTCGGGCCTTCGGAGCAGCCATTCACCGGATGACATTCGCGAACGCTCGCGAACCCGAGTGCCCCGTCGGCGAGCCTGGCAGCTCCCTCGTCGGATGTGGCCCGGCTGGCGAGGGCGCAGGGAAGGACCCGCAACAGTGACGGTGCGTCATGACACCACCTGCGCCACGCCGGATGCTCGCACGGGAAATGCTTCACATCGCTGACGCCAAAGAAGCCAGAAGCCGAAGTCTTGAGACCGTCGCCGACACCATCGAGGCCGTGATCTTGCGGCGTTTCGCAGTTGCGTAAAGGCCGTAGGCATGGCATGGCAGGATCGGGATGAGACATAACTCACCTTATCGGAAGTAGATAGAAGCGCTTCTGCGGGCTGGAAGGTCCCCGCGGAGCGACGTCAGTCGTCGATGAGCGTGCGTTCCAGCCCCGACACCGTCGCTCGCAGCAGCTCAGCGTCGCCGACGTCATGCGCATAGTGCGCAAGCGCGGCGTTCAGGAACAGCGCCAGCACTCGGGCACGGGCCAGCGGATCGTGCAGGTCGGACCTGCCGTACGCCCCGCGGAAGGCTGATCGGCCGTCGGCGTCGAACAGGCTCCAGTAGAGGCTCAGATCAATTGAGCAATCAGCGACGCACACGTCTCCCCAGTCGATCAAGCCCCGCATCGATCCATGCCGATCCAACACCACGTGCCGGACATGCAGGTCACCGTGAGCGACGACTCGTGTGGCGTCCGCCGGAGATCGCGCGGCCTGGTCGAGAATCGCATCAACCTTCGTCGGCACTTCCCACAGCCGAAGTCCCTCGAGCGAGTCAAGTCGTTGACGTGTCAAGAGAATTCGGGCGGCAATGTCGCCGCGGGCGTTGGGATCGTGTGGAAGGTGGCGTCCGGCCACAGCAAGGGTCGCCGGATCATGCAGGGCGCGCAGGCAAGCCCCGAACACCGACCCAAGCCGGGCGCCATGGACTGGTTGCGCGAGGCGCGCTGGTTCCTCACCCTCGATGAGGTGTGCCCCAAAGAACGGCCACGGGTAGGCTGACGATGGGTGCCCGACGAATATCGGCTGCGGGATGGCCACCGGTACCCGGTCCGCGAGCAACGGGAGCACCCTGATCTCTCGCTCGACGCCGGAAACGGCCACGGCGCGCCTCGGGAAGCGGAAGATCACCGTGTCGTTGACGATCCAGATGGCGTTGTCCCAGCCTTCGGCAAACGGTCGGAGGTCGCGGACGGCGAGCGATGGGCACTGTTCGGCGAGCAGGCCGTGGACGAGGTCGGCGCTGATCGTGACGTCGGCCTGCCACTCGGCGGAATCACGAGGCGGGCGTGGCATTCGACCCCGTGATGATGACCAGCGACGTGCCGTCCTGCCGATCACCGTCCGCGAGCGCGCCCGCCCAGGACGCAGCGGCGGATCCCTCTGCCGTTAGCCCGAGCTCCGCGGTCAACTCTGTCTGGGCCTCCTGGAGGGCGGCCTCCCCCACCAGGAGCATCTCGTCGACGCGGCCGTCCATGAGCGCGAGCGCCGCTGGAACCGGGACGCGGGTCGCGATGCCGTCGGCATAGGTGTCCGCGGTGGCCGTCTCGATGATGCTGCCCGAGCGCCACGATCGTTCCATTGACGGAGCGGCTTCGGCCTGGACGCCGACGATCCGGCAGTCGGGCGCTGCCTCCCGGAGCCACGCGCCAACGCCAACGATCAGGGCACCGTTGCCGACCGGCACGTAGGCGTTGCTGAGCGCCGGCAGCTCGCCTGCGGCAGTGGCGTCCGTGAGCTCCAGGGCCAGGGTCGCGGCGCCGGCGGCAATGGCGACATCCTCGCCATCGACGAGCAGGGTTGCTCCGTGCGCCACAGCGTGGGCTTCAGCCGCCGCGCGTGCCGCGTCGAAATCGTGTCCGCTGAGGCGGAGATCGGCCCCGAGGCTCCGGATGCGGTTGGTCTTGCTCGCGTTTGCATTCTCATCGCAGAACACGATGGCGGGCACGCCAGCTGCTCTGGCCGCGTAGGCGACGCCCTGGCCGAAGTTCCCGCTGGAAGCGACCACGACGGGACGATCCCGGCCAACGGCACCGGTCGCCACGAGGCGCTGGATCGCGAGCCACGTTCCGCGGCCCTTGAAGGCGCCGATCGGGTTTGCGCACTCGACCTTGATCACGACCGGCGCTCCGAGTCGCCGTGACAGCCCGTCGTGGACGTACTGAGGCGTGAGGCGGAACTGCCGTGGAACGGTGTCAGCCGCGGCGCGGATCGACGCCGGCGTCAAGTCCGGATGCGGCCGGGGTGAACGATCGGCGGGCGACGTCGCTGACATTCGGGAACCTCGTCAGGCGGCGCCGGCCACGCGCCGGACCATCGATCGGCAGACAAGGAAGTGCCCGAAGGAACTTCTTTCTCGACTCGGTCTCCGCCGATGCAAGCACCTGCGGCGCCGTCTTCGAGTCAGCTGCCCCTTCGGGCAAACCGAATCCTATGCCCCGTCGCCACCTGCCACAACGGTGTTATCCACGACTTTGAGAAGTCCCCTGCCGCTGCGGCGAACTTGTCCACAGCACATCCACGAACGCCCCTCGTGGTGACGTCACACCGGCCCGCGGGCCTCCCCTACTCCGCCGCCTCGAGCGGCCACGTCTGTCCCCCAAGCAGGAGCGGCAGTCCATTCACGTCGGAGGCAAGCACGTCGCCGCCCAGGCGCCAGCGGCCGTCATCGAGCCGATCCGACTCCTCGGCGCCGGCGATGAGCGCCAGCTCCGGGCTGATCCGCAGCGCGAGCCGGCGGTGCCGGCCGTCGCCGGCGCGCGGGCCCGATCGCATCAGCAGGTAGGCCGCGGCGGCGAGCGACAGCGGCGACGCGGCAACGATGACCAGGCCATCGCGCTCCCAGGGCAACCCTGCCACGTGGCGAATCCCGTCCCTGAGCACGGCATTGCCGTGGAGCGTCCCGTCGTCTTCGGGGTGGAGCGTCAGCAGCCCCGCCGGTGTCGACAGCTCGAGGTGCAGGAAGCGCCCCTCGGGCGAGGTTTCGAGGAGCAGCGAGTGGCGGAGCGTGCCGGCGTCCTCAGCCGACTCCCGCCAGCGGCGCCCACGGTGACCCGTGGCCACGCTCCAGGTGACCGCGTCGCCGGAGGGAGCCCGCCCGAACCCGGCCCGCCGAACACGGAGGTCGCGGCCGCTGCCGGAGGAGCCGTCCGCGTCTCCCACGTCAGTGCTCCCCTACCCCGGCCGCCTGCGCCTCCCAGCGCTCGGCTGCGGAGCGGAGCTCGCTCGCGAGCGCCGGCGCCATCTGCCCATGCACGCGCACGTCGCGCTCGCCGTACTCGACCTCGACCGTCCCGCGCTCGCGGACGCGCGCCAGCAGCTCGCCGGCTGCGTAGGGCACGGTCACGTCGATGTCCTCCCAGATCGACGAGAGCAGGGCGGCGATCTCGGCCCGCAACGTATCCAGCCCGAACCCGGTCGCTGCCGAAACGAGCACCGAGCCCGACACTGCCGGAGCCGGCCGGTCGCCATCGGTGCCGGGATAGAGCAGGTCGGCCTTGTTGAACGCCGTCAGCCGCGGTTTGTCGCCGGCGCCCAGCTCGTCGAGCACGGACTGCACGGTCGCACGGTGCTCGCCCGCATGGGCGTCGGCCGCGTCCACGACCTCGATCAGGACGTCCGCCCGGGTGACCTCCTCGAGCGTGGCCCGAAAGGCATCGACCAGCTGATGGGGCAGCTTGTGGATGAAGCCCACCGTGTCGGTCACGATCGCCGTCTGGCCGTCGCCCAGCTTGACCTGGCGTGAGGTTGGATCCAGGGTCGCGAACAGCATGTCCTCGGCACGTGCCACCTCCGCACCGACGAGGGCGTTGAGCAGCGTCGACTTGCCGGCGTTGGTGTAGCCGACGATGGCGACCGTCGACTGCAGGCGACGATCGCGGCCTCGTGCCGCCGTCTGGCGCTGCCGGCGAACGTCCTCGACCCGCTCCTTCATCTTCTTGATCCGTTCGCGGATGAGCCGCCGGTCGGTCTCGAGCTGGGACTCCCCCGGGCCGCGGGTGCCGATGCCGCCACCAGTCCGCGAGAGGTGCGTCCACAGTCGTGTCAGGCGGGGCAGCTGGTACTCGAGCTGGGCGAGCTCCACCTGGAGCCGGCCCTCGTGCGTGTGAGCGTGCAGCGCGAAGATGTCGAGGATGAGCCGGCTTCGATCGATGACCTTGACGTTGAGCACGGACTCCAGGCTCTTCTGCTGACCCGGGCTCAGCTCATCGTCGGCGATCAACACGTCGAACCCGGTCTCGGACTTCGCCTGGAGCAGCTCCTCCGCCTTGCCCTTGCCGACGTACCAGTTGGGATCCACGTGGCGTCGGTTCTGCCATTCGGCGCCTACGACCTCGGCGCCGGCGGTCATTGCCAACGCGGCCAGCTCGGTCAGGCTGTCCTCGGCGGTCCACCCACGATCGGCGCCGGTGTCGACGGCGACAAGGAAGGCCTTCTCGACCTGCGGCGTGAGATCGATGGTGGCGTGCGTACGAGTCGTGCGGGGGCTCATGGAGGGCCAGCATACCGGCTCACGCCCACCGTCCCCGCACGCCTGCCCACTGCCCCTCGCTCGTGACTCGACGCGCTTCACGCGGCCATCCACTGTCCCCACCGCGATACCACCCGTTCGGCGGCAGGGATGGTCCTTCCGTAGCGTGGCGCGTTGTCGCGGCGCACCGGAGAGTACGGTCATGGCACTGACCCGCTCGTCGCACGGGGCTCTTGGCTGGCTCCGTGGTCCGATTCCGTCTCCGGAGCTGCCTGCCCCGGAGTCGCCTGGTCGCCGGTTCGTGATCCGCGGGATTGCGATCACGGCGCTGCTCGTGAGCGCCGCCTATCTTGGCTGGCGGATCACCAGCACCCTGGACCTCTCCGTGTGGTGGGCGTCGATCCCGCTCGTGGTGCTCGAGATCCACGCAGCCCTCGGCCTCGCCCTGTTCACGTTCTCGCTCTGGGACGTCGACCGACGACCGGATGGGCGCGACGTCTCGGAGACGCCGTACCGGGTCGCCGTCCTCGTGCCGACCTATAACGAAGGTATCGAGATCCTGCTGCCGACGGTCGCAGCCGCAGCCGCCCTGCGGTTGCCTCACGAGACATGGGTGCTCGACGACGGTGACCGACCCGAGGTGGAGCAGCTTGCGACGGACCTGGGTGTCCGATACCTCACGCGCCCCGAGCATGCCCACGCCAAGGCCGGCAATCTCAACCACGCGCTGGGTGTGATCGACGCGGATCTCATCGCCGTCCTCGACGCCGACCACGTCGCCGATCCTGATCTGCTGGTCCGAACCGTCGGCTACTTCGATGACCCCGGCGTGGCACTCGTCCAGACGCCCCAGGAGTTCTACAACCGGGAGTCATTCGAGCACGAGGCGAGTCCCGGCGATGGCGAGCGATATCACGAACAGACGCTCTTCTACCGCGTGCTGCAGCCCGGGAAGAACCGGTGGGGTGGCGCCTTCTGGTGCGGCACCGGGGCCGTGGTCCGGGTCGCTGCGTTGGCCGATGTCGGCGGTGTCGCGACCGAGACGATCACCGAGGACATCCACACCACGATCCGGCTGCACCGCCATGGCTGGCGGACCGTCTACCACAACGAGGTGCTCGCGCGCGGGCTCGCCGCGGGTGATGCGGATACCTACCAGCTCCAGCGACTTCGCTGGGGCACGGGCGCGATGCAGGTCCTCCGGCGCGAGAACCCGCTGATCGTCCCGGGGCTCACGCTCCCACAGCGGCTGTCGTATGCGGCCACCCTGCTCGGCTGGTTCGATGCGTGGCGGACGCTTGGCTTCGCGATCGTGCCGATGCTCGTCGTCGCAACGGGGGTGATCCCGATCCGCGCCGACCTGGCGACGTTCGCGGTTGCCTTCGTTGCGACGTTCCTGCTCCAACAGCTCGCGATGCTGGCGCTCAGCCGCGGCTGTCATCGACCCGTCCTCTCGATCGTCTTCGAGCTCGTTCGGATGACGTCGAACCTGCGCGCGACCCTCACCCTGGTGACCCGCCGCCGTCCGACGTTCGTCGTGACACCGAAGGGCCGCCTGGGCGATGGACGCCTTCGGGTTCGGGTGCCTCTGCCGCTCCGGGCGCTGCTGCTCGCCTCGTTTCTGACCAGCGCATGGTTCGCCCTGACCCTCCTGGGACGAACCCCCATCCGGTACACGGAGATCGGAGCCGTTCTGGCCGCGTTCGGGTGGCTCCTGGCCAACGCATTCCTGGTTCTCCTCGCCATCGACCGTATCCGATCACTGCGCTACGCCCCCGAGCGGCGCGCGAGCGTTCGCTTCGAGGCTTCGATGGAGCTGACCATGGGTGACCTGACCGCGGAGGCCGTCGATCTCTCGACGACCGGGGCGCGCGTGATCGCCGGCGTCGAGGTCCCGCCGGGCAGCGCCGTCGCGCTGCACATGGTGCTGGACGGTGAGCCCGTCGAGCTCTCGGCGATGGTTCGCACGGTCATCCGCTCACCCGATGGTGGCGTCATGCACGGCCTCGAGTTCCAGGCGGGGCAGCATGCCGCGCGCGCCCAATTGGCCCGGGCGCTGTTCGAGGGACGCCGGGCACCACGCGTCGACTGGACCACGGGCACCGAGCTCGCGGGTGACGCCCATCCAGTTGAGGCGGTCGAGCCCGTCGCTGCGTGAGCACCGGCGCTGCCGTGCCTTGTGCGCCCCTCAGGTCCGTCGCGCTGCCCGGTGTGTCACCGATGCTGCCTCGGCAGGGTCATCACCTGTCCGCGGACCGGCGCGATCCACCAGCGACTGCGCGTCGCCCGCGAGCTGTTCGGGCAGCCGGTCGGGCGACACCGTGACGTCAATCACCGCGAGCGACCGTTCCGCGCGGAACCACGTTCTCTGTCGCTTGGCGAACTGGACGTTTCGCCGGACGTCGAGCTCGATCGCGTTCTCGAGGGTCATCTCACCGTCGAGATGCGCCCAGGCCTCGCGGTAGCCGATCGCGGAGAACGCGGGCAGGCCGGGGTCATAGCGCTCACGCAGCGCCCTGGCCTCTTCCAGCAGCCCGCCATCGAACTGGGCCTGTGCCCGACGCCGGATGCGCGACGCGAGCTCCGGCGGCGGGACCGCCAGCTGGACGCCGGTCGTGGGAGCCGGATAGCCCGCGGGTGGTGGCAACGGACGATCGCCCTGTAACGTCGCGATCTCGAGCGCTCGAACGACGCGACGCGGGTTGTGGAGGTCGGTGACCGAGGCGAGCCGCGGCGCGACGGCCGCGAGTCTCCCGCCCAGGTGCTCGACTCCATCCCGGGCCAGATCCACCTCCAGCGCCGCCCGGACCGCAGGATCGGACGGCAGTGCGTCGGTGTCGATCCCGGCCATCACCGCCCGCAGCCAGAACCCCGTGCCGCCCGCGAGGATGCCGACGCCGCCCCGGGAGCCGAGCGCGGCCAGCACGCCCAGCGCGTGGATCCGGAAGTCGGCAACCGAGTAGGGCTGATCCGGGTCGACGAGATCGAGCCCATGGTGGACGACCCGCGCGCGCTCCTCGGGGGTCGCCTTGGCGGTGCCGACGTCGAGACCGCGGTACACCTGTCGCGAGTCGGCAGACACGATCTCGGCCGGGATACCGCGCGCCAGGAGCGTCTCGGCGAGCATGATGGCGAGCTCCGTCTTCCCGGTGGCCGTCGGACCACCGAGGACGAAGAGCGGTGCCGTATCGCCGTTCACACGGGCGCTCAGGCGAGGGTTCCGCGGAGCGCGTATGGGCCGCCGTGGTCGACCCTCGCCCGGACAAGCTCCCCCAGCAGCGACCGCGGCCCGGCCACGTGGACCAGCTTGTTCTCGCGTGACCGGCCCGACAGGTGGGCCACTCCATCGGGCAGCCGGGCGAAGGCGTCATGTGCCGGGGTAGCGGCGTCATCGTGGTCATGGGTGCGTGGGGGAACGATCGTGTCCACCAGGACCTCCACCGTTTGCCCGACCCACGCCCGGTTGCGTTCGTGGCCGATGACCTCCTGGACACCGAGCAGCTGGACCAGGCGCTCGCGCTTCATCGCCGGTGACACATCGTCGGCGAGACGCTGGGCCGGCGTTCCGGGCCGCTCGCTGTACGCGGCCGCGAAGACCTGGTCGTAGCGGACCGTTCGGAGGAGTTCGAGGGTCGCCTCATGCTCGGCGTCGGTCTCGCCGCAGAACCCGACGATCACGTCCGTCGAGAGGGCGATTCCCGGCACCGCCTCGCGGATGCGAGCGAGCCGCTCGAGGTAGTGGTCCACGGTGTACTGGCGGCCCATTCGACGCAGCATGGCATCGCTGCCCGACTGCACCGGCAGGTGGAGCGCCTCGCACACGGACGGGCACTCGGCCATCGCGTCGATGAGGCGGTCCGAGAGATCCCAGGGGTGCGAGGTGACGAACCGCAGCCGCGGGATGGCCGGCGCGCCATCGGCAGCCCGGATCGCGTCGACGCCCCGGATCAGCTCCGCGAGATCGGGCCGGCCCGCTCGGTCCTGGCGCCGCCCAACCGTTCGCGCCGTGTCGATGTGCGCGAAGCGCGGCTCTGGGACCAGGTCGTGGCCGTAGCTGTTGACGTTCTGGCCGAGGAGCGTGACCTCCCGGTAGCCGGCAGCAGCGAGCGCGCGGGCCTCGTCGATCACCTCGTCGAACGGCCGGCTGCGTTCGGGGCCGCGGCTGAACGGCACGATGCAGTAGGTGCAGGTCTTGTCGCAGCCATAGATGATCGGCAGCCACGCACTTGTCGCGGACTCGCGGCTCACGGCGCAGCCCGCGATCGCGTCGGCACGGGCGCGCACGAGATGCGTCGCGTCGGACACGACCGTGCCCTTCACGACGGTCGTGGCGGCGGTCGTGCCCAGGGCGCCGACCGGCGACTGGGCCGACGCGAGCCCCAGCCGATCGATGAGCTCGGGCTCCTCGTCAGGTCGCAGGAACAGGTCGATCGCCGGGTACCGGCGCGAAAGCGTGTCACGGTTCGACTCGCGCACCGAGCAGCCCGTCATGACCACGCGGAGGGCCGGGTTGGCGGCCTTCAGTCGGTCGAGGTGGCCCTGGCGTCCGATCACCCTGGCCTCGGCCGCTTCACGGATGGCGCACGTGTTGATCACCACCAGGTCGGCCGTCTCCATCGACGAGGATTCGGCGCACCCCGACGCCAGCAGCCGACCCGACATCTCCTCGGAATCGCTCTTGTTCATCTGGCAGCCGAGCGTCCACACGAAGAACGACGGCAGCGCGCGAGGCTCGGGGCGGAACTCGGCCAGCCGCTCGTCCGCAGGCGCGAGCGGTGCACGCGGCTCGGTGGCGGGCGAACCGGGCGAAACCACATCGAGGACGGGCAGCGATCGGGTCGAGGGCTTGGACAGGGTCATGAGTATCTGCGGCGGGTGGACGGACAGATGAACGTGGGTCAGACGGTCTCGATCCGGCCGGGTTCGAGGGCGGCCCGGGCGGCCCGGACGATCGTGTCGGGAAGCACGAGCTCGACGTGACTCTCGGCATATGGACCGAGGTCGCCATGGTAATCGGTCCCTCCGGTCTCGACGAGCAGGAGCTCCCGGGCGACCGCGCTGACGGCGGCACGGACGTCCGGGTCGAACGAGCGGTGGTGGCTCTCGAGACCGTTGAGCCCCTCCGCGATGAGCTCGCGCAGGAGCGGCATCTGCTCCGGCGCCTCGGGAAAGTGGGCCAGCGACGCCAGGCCGCCCGCGGCGCGGATCGCGCGGATCGCGGCCACCGGGTCCAGCCCGGTGCGGGGCACGTACGCCGGCATCCCACGACCGATCAGTCGCTCGAACGCATCCTCGACGCTCGTCGCGAACCCGGCGGCCATCAGCGCACGAGCGATGGTTGGTCGGCCCAGTGCGTCGTCACCTGAGAGATCGATCCGCTCCAGCTGCGCATCAATCGACAGCTCGAGGTCCCGCAGGCGCCCGACCATTGCGTCGAACCGATCCCGCCGCGACGACCGCTGGCGGGCAAGGGCGGCTTCGAAGCCGTCGTCCTCGGGATCGACACCCAGGCCCAGGACGTGGATCTCGCCGTCGGCGACGGAACCCCAGGAGCGGGCCGTGACCGCGTTGATCTCGACCGCCGGAACGAGCTCGATGCCATGCGCCACGGCACCAGGGCCGCTTGTGGTCAGCTCACGAAACGCGGCCAGGTTGTCGTGGTCGGCGATGGCCAGCAGTCGAACGCCGGATTCCGAAGCCTGGCGAACCAGCTCGTCCGGTTCCAGGACGCCGTCCGACCGAAGCGTGTGGGTGTGCAGATCGGCCGTGGCGGATCCGGCTCCTGCCTCCTCGTCCTGGCCGCTCACGCGAGGTCGGTGCCGCTGAGTCAACGGGTCTCAGAGCTCGATGAGCTGCTGGATGCGCTCGATCTGGAGCGCCTGCCCGGTGGTGGGGTCGATGTCGATCTGGGCCGCGTTGAGGATGACCGGCCCATCCCCCACCTCGAACCGGGTCGGTAGCGCGTTGACGAACCGGGGGAGGACGGTCGCCGGGTCGAAGCCGATGACGCTCCACAGGGGGCCGGTCATGCCCAGGTCGCTCTGGTAGGCCGTCCCTCGGGGCAGGATCCGCTCATCGCCGGTGACGATATGGGTGTGCGTGCCAACCACGGCCGAGACGCGGCCGTCGAGGTAGAGCCCCAGTGCGTTCTTCTCGGACGTGATCTCGCAGTGGAAGTCCACCAGCCGGATCGGCGGCAATGCCTCCGATGCCTCGTCGATCAGCCGGTCGGCCTCGGTGAACGGGTTGTCGATGGGCTGCATGAACGTCCGTCCCTGGAGGTTGATCACCGCCACCTCGCTGCCGTCGAGCGCCTCGAAGGTGCCCCAGCCCCGGCCCGGCACCTCGTGCGTGCCGTAGTTGAGGGGGCGCAGCACTCGCTCGGTCTTGTCCAGGTACGGATAGATCTCGCGCTTGTCCCAGATGTGATTGCCGGACGTGATCACGTCCACCCCGGACTCGAACAGGATCTCCGCTGTGGCCGGGGTGAGCCCCATGCCCCCAGCAAGATTCTCCCCGTTCGCGGTGACGAAGTCGATCCCCCGTCCGGCCCGGAGCTCGTGCAGGTGACGCTCGATGACGACCCGTCCGGGCTTGCCGATGATGTCGCCGATCATGAGTACCCGGCAGGCGCCCGGCGGGCGGGGTGCGTCGCCGTTGGGAGCGTTGCCCAGACCGGCCCGCTCGCTGCGCCCGGCGACCGGCGGCGTGCCTATTTCGCGTACTCCACGGCGCGCGTCTCGCGGATCACGGTCACCTTGATCTGGCCCGGGTACGTGAGGCTGTCCTCGATCTTCTTGACGATGTCCCGCGCGAGCCGCGTGGCGCTCAGGTCATCGATCTCCTCAGGGCGAACGAGGATCCGCACCTCACGCCCGGCCTGAACGGCGAACGAGCGATCCACACCCTCAAAGCTCTCGGCGATCGCCTGGAGCTCCTCGAGCCGCTTGACGTAGGTCTCCATGGTCTCGCCGCGGGCGCCGGGCCGCGACGCCGATACCGCGTCCGCGACCTGCACGATGGGTGCCTCGACGCACGCGAACTCCACTTCCTGGTGGTGGGCGGCAATCCCGTTGACGACCTTGAACGGCAGGCTGTGCTTCTGCGCGATCTGGGCACCAATGGCCGCGTGCGGCCCCTCGACCTCGTGGTCGACCGCCTTGCCGATGTCGTGGAGCAGCCCACCGATCTTGGCCGCCTGGACGTCGGCCCCCATCTCCGCGGCGATGATCGCGGCAACATGGCTGGTCTCGACGGAGTGGACGAGCACGTTCTGGCCGTAGCTGGTCCGGTACTTGAGCCGGCCGAGCAACCGGACGAGCTCCGGCGGCAGGCCCGGGACGCCCGCGTCGTAGGCCGCCTGCTCCCCCGCCTGTCGGATCACGAGCTCGACTTCGGCCTTGGCCTTGTTGACGACCTCCTCGATACGACCCGGGTGGATCCGTCCGTCGGCGATCAGCTTCGTGAGCGCGATCCGGGCGACCTCCCGCCGCACCGGATCGAAGCCTGACAGCACCACGGTCTCGGGCGTGTCGTCGATGATCAGGTCGATCCCGGTGGCCTGCTCGAGGGCGCGGATGTTCCGGCCCTCGCGCCCGATGATCCGGCCCTTCATCTCGTCGCTCGGGAGATGGACGCTGGTCACCGTGTGCTCGGCCGTATGGTCGGCGGCGACGCGCTGCATCGCGGTCACGATGATCTCGCGGGCACGGTCCTCGGCCTCGTCGCGTGCGCGACGCTCGATCGAGCGGGCCAGCTTGACCGCGTCGTGCTCCGCCTCCTCGCGGACGGCATCGAGGAGCACACCTTTCGCATCATCGGCCGACATGCCGGCGACCTGCTCGAGGGCGGCAATCCGCTGCTGGGTCAGGCGGGTGAGCTCGTCTCGGTCATGCTCGAGGTCGCGCTCGCGGTCGACAATCTTGCCGTTCTTCTCCTCGAGAAGATCGGCGCGCTGGTCGAGCTGCTCGTCTCGGGCCAGGAGCCGCCGCTCGAGGGTCTGCAGCTCGGCGCGCTTGGCGCGCGCCTCCTCCTCGGCCTCGCGCTGCATGCGAAGCTTCTCGTCCTTGGCCTCGAGGATCATGTCCTTCTGTTGGGTACGGGCCTCGGCCACGATGCGACCCGCCTTGTCCTGCGCAGACTTGACCGTCTGACTGGACCAGATGCCGCGGCCGACGAAACCCGCGACGACGCCGACGACGGCGCCGACCACCGCCGCGCCCGCGACGAAGAGCTCCATCTTCAGTTCCTCCCATCCGGCGTCAGGCGCCGGACGCATTGGCGAGTCACGTTCGGGCTACGCAGCACCGGCCATCGCTTGGGCTCGGGACCTGGGAGGCTTCGATCGCTCTCCTGGATCCTCGCCGGTACCGCGGCTCGCCCGGAGACGGCCCTGGGGTCCGCATCCGGTTGTCAGCGTAGCCTACTACGGCGCCCTGAAACCGGCCCGCAACCCTCCAACCGCGACCATGCCAGCGATCCTCGGCCAAGGCACTCCGGGCATCGTGCCAACGCGACTCTGGGCATCGTGCCGACACGGAAGGAGCCCGCGCGGTCTGCTCCCGCGCGGGCTCCGTGTTGCAGCGCCGGAGATCTAGCCAGCCGGGCCGATCCTCCCGGTGAGGACGTAGCCCGCGGCTTCGAGTCCGATCTGCGAGTAGCGAAGCCCCAGCCCCGTGTAGGCGCCGGAGCCGACCAGCACGCCGGTCATCCGGTGGGTCGTGTAACCGGCGTCGATGGTTCCGGTGAAGGGCCCGGTCCAGGCGCCATCCGGTCCATCGATCTCGACCGTCCCGGTCATGGTCGCGGAACCATCCGGGTTCTGGTCGATGTCGACCGTGACCCGTCGCGAGCCCTCGAATCGCGGGTCAGAGCTCGGCCCCGTACACACGAGCTCGACTCCCCGGTACTGGAGAACGTCGCCGCTCATCGTCTGGGAGCCCTGACTCTCGGTCGTGCATGAGGCGCCCTGCACGACCGTCGCGCCATCCGGAGGAACGGCGTCGACGGCTTCGAGCACGCCGGTGAACTGGTACTTGCCGTACCTGTCCGTGACTTGCCTGAAGCGAAGTCGCAGCCCCTCGTAGCCGCCCGCCCCGACGTACACGCCGGTCATGTGGTGGGTGGTGAAGCCGGCGTCGACCGTCCCGGCCCATTTGCTCAGCCACCTCCCGGCATCGTTCACGACCACGCCCCATCCCCAGATGTCCGCGCTCTGGTCGGGGCGCCTGTCGATGCTCACTCCGACGGTCGTGACACCGTCCAGGCGCGGATCGGACATCGTCATCGTGCAGTCGAGCACGACGCCCCGATACTGCGTCACGCCGTCGATCGACGAGGACCGTCCAGTCGACGTCTGCGAACACGACCCCACGCCGAATACAGCAACCGGCGGTGTCGGCAGCGGCGCGGCGCCGGTGGTCGGACTCGGCGAAGGTGGGTTGGTCGGCAGAACAGGCGTCGGGGTCACGTCGGGTCCAGGGGCGCGCCCACGCCACCCGGCTGGTCTCCGGACCCGCCGGCAAGCATCAAGCCCCCGGCCACGACAAACACGACCACGGCCACAGCCGCTCCGGCCATGGCGAACGCCCTCCGGCCGGCCGGCCGAGGCTCCACCCTGGTGAGATGCATGTGATCCATGAGGCTCCTCCCAGGCCGCCCGCCGGGCGTCGTCGTGGATGGGTGCGCGCATGGGCAACGGCAGCCTGGATCGGCTCGACCGGCACGTCGTGCGGACCGGCGATGAGCCATTCCGTCAGCTGCTCGTCGAGCCACTCCTCGTGCGTCACGCCAAGGTCCTCGGCTTCGACGGCCCCCCGGGTGTCGGCCTCGAACGCGGCCCGGAAACTGCGTGTCGCGTAGTGCAATCGCGATGCGGCCGTCCCGGGCGGGATGCCGAGCACGTCGGCGATCTCGTTGACCGACAGGCCGATGTAGAAGCGGAGGACCAGGACCGCTCGATGCTCCGGGGTCAGCCGGCGAAGGGCCATTCGACCTCGTCGCGATCGAGCACCTCGCCGACGCGATCGTCGCCGACGGGCTCGGCCTGGATCTGCCGGACAAGCGTGGTCCAGCGCCGCTCGCGCGTTGCCTCCCGATCGCGCGTGCACGACAAGCCGACAGGACCACGCATCGGGAGCTCGTTCCGGATCACGCAGGGCCGGCAGGCCCTCCCACACCTGGATCAGGGCCCACTGCAGCGCGTCCTCGGCATTCATCGGGTCTCGGAGGA
>CAVTIO010000006.1:0-74814 GCA_963734935.1 uncultured Chloroflexia bacterium
GCCGGCCGGGCGCAGGCCCGGTTGCGGCGTCGGTGAAGGCGGCGGATTCGGGACGGGCGAGCCAGTCCTCCAGCGATCCGGCGCTCGCGTCCTTGGCAGAGAGCACCGGATCCGCCACCGGCCAGTCGATGCCCAGCGAGGGGTCGTCCCACCGAATGGCGGATTCGCGGGCAGGATTGTACTCCGCGGTGCAGAAGTATTCGATATCGGTCACATCGGCGAGGGCCGCGAACCCACGCGCGAACGACGGCGGCGCCCAGACCAGGAGCGGCTCGTCGGCCGAAGCCTCGACCGTCACCACCTGCCCCAGTGTCGGCGAACCCGGCCGGATGTCGGCCGCGACCAGGAACGCGCGGCCGGCAACCACGCGCATCAGCTTGCCCTGGGGCGGGTCCCACTGGAAATGGAGGCCGCGGATGACGCCCCGGCTCGATCGTGACTGGTTGACCTGCACGAAGCGCGGCGGCAGCCCGAGCTCCTCGAACGCGCCCGAGCGAAGCACCTCGCTGAACCAGCCGCGCTCGTCGGCGAACATGGTCGGGCGAACGAGCAGGACCTCGGGGATGGACGTGGTCTCGACGGTGAACGGCACGGTGCGAGCTGGGCTCCGGCTACATCATCGCCAGGCCGCCGTCCACCCCGAGCACCTGGCCCGTGATGTACGCGGCCTCATCGGAGGCGAGGAACGTGACCGCCGCCGCGACCTCGTCGGTCGAGGCAAACCGGCCGAGCGGCGTGGCTCCCTTGATGCCCTCCTTGACCCGGTCGGGCAGCCCATCGGTGAGCTCGGTGGTGACGAAGCCCGGCGCCACGGCATTGACGGTGATGCCTCTCGACGCCACCTCGCGGGCGAGCGCCTTGGTCAGCCCGATCAACCCTGCCTTCGACGCCGAGTAGTTGGCCTGGCCCGCGTTGCCCATCTGGCCCGAGACGCTCGACATGCTGATGATCCGACCTGAGCGCTGCTTGATCATCGGCCGGAGCACCGCCCGCGCCATGTAGAACGAGCCGGTGAGGTTGACGTTGATGACCTCTGCCCACTGCTGGTCGGTCATCCGCATCGCCAGGTCGTCACGTGTGATGCCCGCGTTGTTGACCAGGATGTCCACGTGGCCGAACGCCTTGATCGTCTCCTCCACCGTCTCCGCACACGACGCCGGGTCGGTGACATCGCCGCCGACGCAGATAGACCGCCGGCCCATGGCCTCCACATCGCCCTTGGTGTGATCGTCGATCAGGCATGCGGCGCGGTCGATGAACGCGACGTCGGCGCCCTGACGCCCCAGCATCAGCGCGACCGCGCGGCCGATGCCGCGCGAGCCACCCGTGACGATGGCGACCTTGCCGGTGAGATCGAGCATTCGGCTTCTCCTCCTCTGTTCGGGGCTCCGCCCCGCTCGCTCAGCGGGCGGGCACCCGCGCGTGCTCGGGCTCGCCCGGCGCAACGTCGGACAGGTCGAGATCCACCGGGAGCGGCCGCCGCATGACATCGGCCAGCGCCGGCGGGATCGGGTCAACGGAGTCCCACTCCACGGGCAGACGAACGCTGACGTCCTCCGGTCGCACTGCCCGGTCGCCGGCCAGGCCCCGGGCCGGGTCGGCGGTCCACTCGAGGGCGACAGCGCCCGACGTGAAGCCGGCGCCGAACGCGACCATCACGATCCGATCTCCGACCTGGACGCGACCCTCGTTCACGGCCTCGGCCAGCGCGATCGGCACGGAGGCGGCCGAGGTGTTGCCATACCGATCAAGGTTGACAAACATGCGTTCCATCGGCAGGCCGAGACCCTTGGCCACCGCCTCGATGATCCTGATGTTGGCCTGGTGGGGAACGAACAGGTCGATGTCGTGGGGGGAGAGCCCGGCCTTGTCGATGGCGGCCAGCGCGGTTGACGCCAGCGTCCGGGTCGCGAACCGGTAGGTCTCGCGTCCCTCCATCCGGATCTTGTGCTCTCCGCGCGCGATGGTCTCGGCCGATGGCGGGCTCTTCGAGCCGCCCGCGGGCAGCCAGATCATGTACGCGCCCTGCGGCTCGGTGGTCAGCTCGATCCCGACCGGACTCGCCGGCTCGTCGCTCGCCGACAGGACGACGGCGCCCGCCCCGTCGCCGAACAGGATGCATGTGCCGCGGTCGGTGTAGTCGAGGAACCGGGTCAGCAGCTCCGAACCGATCACGAGCACATGGCGGGCCATGCCGGACGCGACATAGGCGCTGGCGGTTGAGTACGCGTACACGAAGCCGGAACACGCCGCCATCACGTCGAACGCCGACGCGCGCGTGTTGCCGATCGCCTCCTTCACCAGCGCCGCCGTTGACGGCATCCAGTAGTCGGGCGTGAGCGTGGCCAGCAGGATGACATCGATGTCGTCCGGCTCGAGCCCGGCGGTCCGGATGGCGCGCAATGCGGCCACGGCGCCCATGGACGCCGTGGTCTCGTGGGCCGCGGCAACCCGGCGCTCACGGATGCCGGTGCGGGTCACGATCCACTCGTCGGAGGTGTCGACCATGCGCTCGAGATCGGCATTGGTGAGCACCTGGGCGGGGGCGTAGCGGCCCCAGCCGGTCAGCCGGACGGCGCGCGGGACGGCAGCGGTCATGCGGACTCCACCTCGATCAGCGGCTGCTTCGCCTTGACCAGCGCGCCGTTGTCGACACACACCCGGACCACCCGGCCGGCGAGGTCGCTCTTGATCTCGTTGAACAGCTTCATGGCCTCGATGAGCCCGATGATCTGGCCCACAGAGACATGGTCCCCGACTGAGACGTAGGGCGTCGCGCCGGGCGACGGCGCCCCGTAGTAGATCCCCGTCAGGGGTGCGTTCACCGACGGACGGGCGGGTGTCTCGGCCGCGGACAGGGGCGCGGCCTCGCCACGGGCTGGCGAGCGATCAACCTCCGCCGCCGCGGGCACGGGATCGGCCAGGGGCAGGGGGGAAGGCCCAGGTCCGGCATGGACGATCGCGGTCGGCGCCCGGAGCACGATCGTCGTGCCACCGGCCGCCACCTCGAGCTCGCCCAGCTCGCTGCGCTCGAGGACGGCCGTCAGGCGGTCCACGAGCGCCAGCAGGGAAGCATCGGCGCCGGACAGCGCGGTGCCTGCGAGCTCCGCTCCACGGTCCTCGGCGTGACCGGCTTCCGGCATCTGCTCCTCCTCGCGATCCGGGTCTCGCGGCTTGGTCATCCGTCCCACCGCCGGAACACGAGCGCGGTGTTCTGACCACCAAACCCGAACGAGTTCGAGAGCGCCACGGCGATCGGCCGGCTGACGGCGACGTTGGGCGTGAGGTCGAGCCCCTCTCCCTGCTCGTCGGGATCGGCGAGGTTGATCGTGGGTGGCACCCGGCCCTCGCGGATGGCCATGATGGTGGCCATGGCCTCGATCGCGCCGGCGGCGCCCAGCGTGTGCCCGACCATCGACTTGTTGGCGGTGACCGCGACCCGTGGCGCATGGGCGCCGAAGATCGTCCGGATGGCCTGGAGCTCGGCCCGATCGCCCTCGGGCGTGGACGTCGCATGGGCGTTGACGTGGTCCACGGCGCCTGGGTCGAGACCCGCCTTGTCGAGCGCCCGTCGGGCCGCCCGAACCGCGCCGATACCGCCCGGGGCCGGCAGCGTGATGTGCGATGCATCGGCCGTCGCGCCATATCCCACCAGCTCGGCAAGCGGCTTGGCGCCACGGGCCTCAGCGTGCTCGAGCGCCTCGAGCACGAGCACACCGCCGCCCTCGCCGATCACGAACCCGTCGCGGTCCCGGTCGAACGGACGGGAGGCGGCGGCGGGATCGTCGTTCCGGGTGGACAGCGCCTTCATGGACGCGAACCCGCCCATCGTTGCCTGGTGGATTCCGGCCTCCACGCCGCCGGCGATCATCAGGTCCGCATCGCCGCGGCGGATGGTCTCCCATGCCTCGCCGATCGCGTGTCCGCCGGT
The DNA here is from genome assembly GCA_963734935.1 of uncultured Chloroflexia bacterium. GTDB lineage: Bacteria > Chloroflexota > Limnocylindria > Limnocylindrales > CSP1-4 > CAIXZV01. The sequence goes on from CAVTIO010000006.1 coordinate 3,932, forward strand.
GGCGCACGCGGACACAGTCGCGAAGTTTGGCCCCAGGGCACCACAGGCGATCGCCACCTGCCCGGCGCCGACGTTCGCGATGCCCATCGGAATGAAGAACGGCGAGATGCGATCCGGGCCTCGCTCGCCCATCAGCAGCACGTTGTCGAATAGTGTGGCGACGCCGCCCAGGCCCGATCCGATGATCACACCCGACCGCTCGGCCAGATCACCGTCAAGACGATCCGGAAGGCCGGCCTGATCGAGCGCCTGCCGCGAGCACACCAGTGCGAACTGGATGTAGCGGTCGGTGCGGCGAATCTCCTTGCGCTCGAGGATGCCGCTGGGATCGAAGTCCTTGACCTCGGCCGCGATGCGGACATCATGGGCCGAGGGGTCGAAGGACGTGATGCGGGCCACGCCAGAGCGTCCAGCGAGCAGGCCTTCCCAGGTCGTCTCGACGTCACTGCCCAGGGCGCTGACGGCGCCCATGCCGGTCACCACGATGCGCCGCGGCTGCTGCGGCCATGACCAGCTCACCGAACGAGCTTCCCCGTTCGGACGGTGGCCGCGCGATACACGTCGCCGGGCAGCCCACGTGCCGAGATCTCGTTCGCAACAGACAGGACGTCGTAGGTCGTGCGCCGGATCTCCGCCGTCACGTCGCCGTCGGCCACGTCGACCATCGCCCACGACGCCGTCGGATCGCCATCGAACACGTAGCCCGCCGATCCGTCGTTCACGATCACCTTGAAACCCAGGTCCCGGACCTCCGGGTAGTGCGTGTGGCCCACGCAGATCACGCGGGCATCGGTGCCGCTGGCGCGCTCGTAGATGACGCTCGGATCGAGCGCCTGATCGAAGCCGCGGGTCTGCGAGCCGGGTGCGGCATGGACCACCAGCACCAGCGTGTCGTCGGCGGCCCGGATGCGCCGCTCGGCGGGCAGCCGGCGGAGCCAGGTGAGCTGGTCGTCACCGAGCTCGTCATGGGCCCATTCGGTGGCCGCCCGGACCGTGTCGGGCACACCATCCTCGTAGTTCGGCCAGGCGGCGCCGTAGTCGAAGTCGCCGACCGCGATGTCGGTGTTGCCGGACACGATCAGGCCGCCATCAGCCTCGAGTGCGCGGAGCGCGTCCACGGTGCCGTTGGGGTCGGGCCCGTTGAGCACGTGGTCACCGGCGACCAGGACGGCGTCGGGCCGCTCGCGTCGGATCTCGGCGAGCACCGCCTCCAGCGCCACCCGGTTGCCGTGAACATCCGACAGGACGGCGATCCGGGTCATCGCAGCACGCCCGCGGGCGGAATGATGAAGCTCAGCTGACCCTCGCACGCGACCTGACCATCGACGGTCGCCACGCCACGCGCACGCCCGAATCGGCTACCCAGCTTCTCCATCGTGATCTCAAGGCGCAACGTATCGCCCGGGACCACGACGTGCTTGAAGCGCACCTCGTCGATCCCAGCGAACAAGCCGATCCGGTCGCCGAAGCCCGGTTGGCGGGCGACGAAGATCGCCATCGTCTGGGCCAGCGCCTCCACCTGCAGGACGCCGGGCATGACGGGCAGGCCCGGGAAGTGACCCTGGAAGTACCACTCGGTCGCGGTCACGGCCTTGATGCCCACGATCCGCTTCGCGTCGGCGTCGTACTCGACGATCCGATCGACCAGCAGGAACGGCCAGCGGTGCGGGATGAGAGCCTCGATCTCGCGCACCGAGAGCCCCTCGGTCGACGCCTCGGCGGCGTCCACGGCGTTGGGCGAGTCGGTCGGCGGGGGGATCTGCGGGGTATCGGTCACGGGCGGCTCCTGGCGGGGTCGGGGTGAGTGTCGGGCACGGACGCTCGGCTACGCATGCGGGTCGATGCAGGCGTGCACCCCGAGCGCGCAGGCGCGCACGCCGTGCGGTGGCTGTCGACCGTCATGTGCGTTCCTCGGCTGCGAGGAAGGCGGCGGCTCCGAGGCGGTCGAGCAGATTGGTGGTGAACCGTCCCTCGAGGAACGGCTCCGACGCCAGCAGCGCGCGGTGGATCGGCGCGTTGGTCACGACGCCGTCGATGACCAGCTCGTTGAGAGCCGCGCGCGACCGGGCGATGGCCTGATCGCGGGTCGGGGCCCAGACGATGAGCTTGCCGAGCAGCGAGTCATAGTAGGGCGGCACCTCGTAGCCGGCGTAGGTATGCGAATCGAAGCGCACGCCCGGGCCACCTGGCGCGTTGAACCGCTCCACCGTCCCGGCGCCGGGTCGGAAGTCGTGCTCGGGATCTTCGGCGTTGATCCGGAACTCGATCGCGTGACCCCGCTGGACGATGCTCGGCTGGGTGAGCCCGAGCGGCTCACCGGCCGCGATCCGGATCTGGAGCGTGACCATGTCGATCCCGGTCAGCATCTCGGTCACCGGATGCTCCACCTGGATCCGGCAGTTGATCTCGATGAAGTACGCATTGCCGTCACCGTCGACCAGGAACTCGAGCGTGCCCACGTTCTCGTAGCCGGCCGCGACGGCCGCCGCGACGGCCCGCTCGGCGAGCTCCGTGCGGCCGGCGACCGTCATCGCCGGTGACGGCAATTCCTCGATGATCTTCTGGTGCCGGCGCTGCACCGAGCAGTCGCGCTCCCAGAGATGCACGCCGTGTCCGAACCGGTCGATCGCGACCTGCACCTCGACATGGCGGTTGTCCTCGAGCCAGCGCTCCAGGTACAGCGAGTCATCGCCGAATGCGGCGCGCGCCTCGGAGCGACAGATGGGCAGCACGGCGGCGAGCTCGCGGGGGCTGCGAACCATGCGCATGCCCTTGCCGCCGCCGCCTGCGGACGGTTTGATCAGGACCGGGTAGCCGATCCGTTCTGCGTCCTCGAGCGCCTGGGCGTCATCGAGCAGCAGCCCGGATCCCGGGATCGTCGGCAACCCGTTTGCCGCCAGCAGGCGCCGGGTCTCCTCCTTCGACGCGAACCGCTCGAGCACGTTGGCCGAGGGTCCGATGAACGCGAGGCCATGAGATCGGACGGCATCAGCGAACGCATCGTCCTCGGACAGGAAGCCGTAGCCCGGGTGGACGGCGTCACAGCCGGTAACAAGGGCGGCCGAGATCAGCGCAGGGGCGGACAGGTAGGACCGGCGAGCGTCGGCCGGACCGATGCAGATCGCCTCATCGGCCAGCATCGCTGCCAGCGACTCGCGATCCGGCTCCGCGTACGCGACGACGGCCTCCACGCCGAGCGTGCGGCACGCACGCAGGATGCGGAGCGCGATCTCACCGCGGTTGGCGATCAGGATGCGGTTGAACATCAGCCGCGATCCTCGCCCGCCGGGGCGGCACCCGAAGCCTCCGAGGCCACCGGATCCGCGCCGCTCGACGCGTCGGCGGCCACGGATGCGTCGTTGACATCTGGATCGCCGGCCGCGAGTGCGGTCGGGGGCGGATCGGCCTCGACGGCCGCGATCGGCTCGCCGTACTCCACGGCCTCGCCGCTGCTGGGAAACACCTCGACCAGTGTCCCGTCGATCGGCGACGGGACGTCCTGCGGGATCCCGAGGAGGTCCACCACCCCGACACGATCGCCGGCCTGAACAGCCGTCCCCACCATGACCTCGGGGCGGAAGATGCCGACGGTGGGCGAGGCTGCAATCGAACGCGGCGGGTCATCGGCAACGTACGAATCATCGGCGCGAAGCTCTGTTCGCGGCTCGAGACGATGCTCCGCTCGCGACCCCCCGCTCATCGACGTGGCTCCAGGCATGCCATCGCGGCCGGTCCGACCGTCGCGATCGGTGTGCGGCATCGCCCAGGTGCGATCGCCGCGGCGCACCGGCGCCGCCGCGGGTGGTCGACGCAGCCTGATGCGCCACGGTCCTTCGCGGACCTCGAGCTCGCCCAGCCCGCTGGCGGCGAGCTTCTCGACCAGGGCCGGGACCAGCGTGTCGGACAGGAGCGCGAGGTTGGCATGATCCGCGTCACGCTGGGCCGGGGTCCGATCCTCCGGCGAGCGACCTCCGGAAGACTTTCGTTCGGGCATGGGCTAGATGTCCTCGCGGGCTGGCGGTTCGTCGCGACGCCCCACGGGGAGCGGCGCGGGGATGGCGCGTTGGCCGGCTTCGAGCAGACTCCGCAGGCGATCGGCAAACCCGGGCCGGGATTCGATGGGGGGGGTAGGCGTCACGCCGGGCAGCTCCGTGAAGGCTCCAAGCGATCGGTAGCGACGATAGCGCGCATCCACCAGGAGGTCGATCGGGATGGCCGCCAGGCGATCCAGCTCGCGCACGATCGCCGATCGCAGCCGGCGAGCTGTCTCGGCCGGATCCGTGTGCGCCCCCTCGGGCGGCTCCGCGATCACCTCGTCCACCACGCCCAGCTGCAGTTGATCGGCGGCAGCCATCTTCATCGCGAGGGCCGCGGAGGCCGCCTCGTCGCTCGTGCGCCACAGGATGCTCGCGCACCCCTCGGGCGAGATGACGGCATAGACGGCGTTCTCGAGCGCCAGCACGACATCGCCCACGGCGATCGCGAGCGCGCCGCCGGAGCCGCCCTCGCCGGTGATCACGGTCACGATGGGCGTGCGGAGGCGGGTCATCAAGCCCACGGACCGGGCAATGGCGTCGGCGATCCCGCGCTCCTCGGATTCCGGACCCGGGTGGGCGCCCGGAACGTCCACGAATGTCACCACCGGCAGGCCGCTCCGCTCGGCCAGCTCCATCACGCGCATGGCCTTGCGATATCCCTCCGGATGCGGCATCCCGAAGTTGCGCCGAACGTTCTCCTCGGTGTCCGCACCCTTCTGCTGTCCGATGACGGCCACCCGGTGGCCATCGATGGAGGCGAAGCCGGCGACGATGGCCTCGTCGTCGCCGAACAGCCGATCGCCATGGAGCTCGATGAACTCGTCGGCCATCTCGGCCAGCAGCTCCAGCGTGCGCGGACGTCGCAGGTTGCGGGCGAGCTGGACCCGCGCCCAAACCGCCGGCTTGGGGTCCAGGGTGGTCGTGTCCTGGTCGTCACGGCTTTCGCCGTCTCGGTCGTCGCCGCGACTTCCGTCCCGGCCCAGGTTGCGGATACGGTCAACCACGGGCGGTCTCCAGCGGTGCGGGCGACAGGTAGCGCAACAGCTGACCGAGCTCGCGACGCAGGTTGGGGCGCTGGACGACGCGATCGACGAACCCATGCCGGAACAGGAACTCCGAGCGCTGGAACCCGGGTGGCAGCTCCTGCCCGATCGTTCCCGCGCCGACGCGTGCGCCCGCGAAGCCGATCAGGGCATTCGGTTCTGCCAGGTTCACGTCGCCCATCACCGCGTACGAGGCGAACACGCCGCCCGTCGTCGGGTCGGACATCACGGAGATGTATGGGACATGCGCGGCGCGCAGCCGCTCCAGGGCGGCCATCGTCTTGGCCAGCTGCATCAGGGCAAGTGTGCCCTCCTGCATCCGGGCCCCGCCCGACGCGGAGACGACCACCAATGGCACGCGCTCGGCGAGCGCTCCTTCCGCGGCACGCGCAACCTTCTCGCCGACCACCGCACCCATCGAACCGCCCATGAACCTGAAGTCCATGACGACGATCGCGACTCGCTGACCGTCGACCTCGCCGATCCCCCAGATCGCGGCATCCCGCAGCCCCGTTGCCAGCTGAGCCGCCGCGATCCGATCCGGATACGCCTTCTGATCGACGAACGCCAGCGGGTCCTCGGAGATCAGTCCGGCATCGCGCTCCTCGAACGAGCCGTCGTCGAGCAGCTGTGAGAGCCGAACATGCGCCGGAAGACGGAAGTGGTGGCCGCACGTCGGGCACACGCTCATCGCCTTCTCGAGCTGCTTGTTGAACAGCTGCTCCTCGCACGATGGGCAGCGTGTCCACAGCCGTTCCGGGTATTCCTCGCGCCGGGTTCGGAAGGACGGGAACTTGAGCGGCATCAGAGCATTCCCTCCAGCTCGGCCAGTGTTGGCCGGACGGCGCGCCTCGCGACCCACGCGACGCCCGCCAGCGACAGGGCGGCCGAGGTGATCGCGCCACCGATCAGCAGCGGGCGGACCGCGGGCGAACGTCGCGCCCCGGTCATCTCACGCGGCGCCGCGGCCAGCGCGTCCGCGATGGGCGAGGCCCCAGGGTTCCCATCGTCCAGCGAGCCGCGCCGGAGCGGATGGAACGGGACCACCGCTCCCGGCCGGGACGCATCCGCGTGGCCCGAAGCCATGGCCGACAGGCGGGCGGCGAGCCGCTCCTCGAAATGGAACGAGGGATGGACCCGAACGAGCGATCGGCGCAGCACGTCGGCGGCCTCGCGGATGATCGGGTCAACGGTGTTGTTGTGGTCGCGGCTCGCGGCCCCGGGCTCGCCCGCGCCGGCGAGCAGCGCGTCGAGGTAGCGGTCCACGATCAGAGCCTCGACATCGACCCGGCTGTCGTGCGGGATGGCGGGCATCAGCGACGACTCCGTGGCCGGCCCAGCGCCCGGGCGATGTCGCCCAGCGCACGGTGGATCAGGACTCGCACGGCACCCTCGGAGCGGTCGAGCACCGCGGCGATCTCGCTCGTGCTCATCTCGTCCACGAACCGCAGCTCGAGAGCGCGGCGACGGTCATCCGGCAGGTCCTGGAGGGCACGCACCGCGGCCGCCGCCTCCTCGCGGATCACCGCCGCGGCTTCGACATCGGTCGAGTCGGCGATCGTCAGACCCGCACCCAGCGCCGCGTCCAGCGACGTGACGGGTCGGCGCCGGCGCGCTCGCCGTTCGTTGGCGATGACGTTGCGCGCGATGCGGAACAGCCACACGCGAAACGTGGAGGCCTGGGGTCCATCCTCAGGGTCAGCGAGCTCGCGGAAGCGTGGCAGCGCCACGAGCGCCCTGGTGAAGATGCGTTCGGTGACATCCTCGGCGGCGTGGTGGTCGGCGAGCTCGTAGAGCGCGAAGGCATACACCTGGGCGACGTACTTCCGATACAGGGCTTCGAAGCGGGCCGGGTCGCGACGCGCGGCCTCGACGAGGGGGCGATCTCGATCGAGTGCGACCACGCCCCCGGGCGCCGGCCGCTGGCCGCCCGGCGAATCACCGGTCGGTCGCGTCAGCCTTCCGAACACCGGACGCGGCACGTCGTTACACCCCGCCCGGCGAAAGTCGCACGTGGCGAACCTCGCCGGCGTAAATCAGCCGCTCCCCGTCGACTCGCGACGGGTCCTCGACCACGAGTGCCCCCGAGGCCGCGTCGACCGCGATGGCCCTGACGGGAGCGTCCGGGGCACGGTCATCCGACAGCGGCTCGAGCTCCACGAGGTGACCCGTCGTGACCTGGCGATCGGCCCACGCGGCAACATCGAAGAACCCCGCGCGGAGCGCGGACATCCGCGCCTCAACGTGGTCGCAAAACGCGTCGAGCAGGTCGCCGACCGAAATCGGTCGGCCGGCCGATGCCACGCGCAGGCTGGTCATCGAGCCGGCCAGATCGGGGGGGAACTCGTCGGCCGCCCAGTCGACATTGACGCCGATGCCCACGATCGCGCGTGGATCGTCGGACCCGAGCCCGTCGGTCTCGCCCAGCACACCGGCCAGCTTCCGGAGCTCGACCGGCCCGCGCAGGCGGTCGAGAGCCTCGGCGGCGTCCGAATCACGGGCGTCGGGACCGACCAGGACCGCGTGCGGACCGCTGGCCTCGACAACGAGGTCGTTCGGCCACTTGAGGCGGACGGTCCCGTCGCGCAGCCCAGCCGTCTCCTCTGCCGCGTCGCACATGGCCAGCGCCACCGTTGCCGGCAGGCGCCACACGCGATCGGCGTCGAGCCACACGGGTCGGAACCCGAGCGATGCCAGCAACGCCGTACCGGCGGGCGCCTGCCAGCTGCGACCGTGACGCCCCCGCCCCGCCGACTGCTCATCGGCGGTCGCAAGGCAGATCTCTGCCTCGCCGGCAGCCAGCCAGGAGCGCACAACGTCGTTGGTCGACGGCACGCTGGCGAAACGCTCGACGCGGCTGAAGGCCATGGACCGCGCACCGCTCAACGTCGGAGCTGTGTCCCCCGTCATCGCTGCGTGCCCGGCCGCGGCCGCGTTGGAGGCCATGCGGTCAGACAGCCGCCGTGCCGGCCGGCGCGGCGGCCTCGGGCTGCTCGAGCGCGAAGGCCGTGTGCAGCGCGCGCATGGCGTCCTCGACCCGATCTTCCGCGATGATCGTGGTGATGCGGATCTCGGAGGTCGAGATCATCTCGATGTTGATGCCCGCATCCGCGAGCGTGCCAAACATCTGCGCGGCGTAGCCGGGCGCGTTGTGGATCCCCGCCCCGACGATGGACACCTTCGCCACCGAGCTGTCGGTCGTCATGTCCCGGAAGCCCAGCTCGCGGATGAGCGGATCCAGGATCCGCTTCGCCTTCGCGAGCTCCACCCGCGGGATGGTGAAGCTGAGATCGGTCGCGCCACCATGGCCGACGTTCTGGACGATCATGTCCACGTTGATCCCGGCATCGGCGAGTGGCCCGAACACGCTGCGCGCCACCCCGGGCTTGTCCGGCACCTCGACCAGGGTGATCTTGGCGACGTTCCGGTCGTGGGCGAGGCCCCGGACCTTGTTCCGCTGCTCCACGAGCGGGTCCTCCCTGATCTGCGTGCCCGGCGCGTCTTCGAACGAGCTGAGCACCTCGATGACGACGTCGTTGACCCAGCCCAGCTCGACGGCACGCACCTGCATCACCTGTGCGCCCTGGTGGGCGAGCTCCATCATCTCCTCGTAGCCGATGACCCCCAGCTGCCGCGCGATCGGCACGATCCGCGGATCGGCCGTGTAGATGCCCCGCACGTCGGTGAAGATCTGGCACCGGTCGGCGCCAAGCTGCGCGGCAAGCGCGACCGCGGTGGTGTCGGAACCGCCGCGACCGAGCGTCGTGATCTCTGCGGCGTGAACGTCGGAGGCGGTCGGCGTCACGGCCAGCCCCTCCAGGGCGGCCACGCTCATGCCCTGGAACCCGGCCACGATCACGACCTTGCCGGCGGCCAGCTCCGCATGGACACGCCGCGGGTCGATGCCGGCGATGCGGGCCTTGCCGTAGCGGCCGTCGGTCGTGATCCCCGCCTGCGGGCCGCTGAGGCTGATCGCGGGCACGTCCAGTGCCTGCAGCGCCATTGACAGCAGAGTGGCGCTCTGGTGCTCGCCGGTCGCGAGCAGCACGTCCAGCTCCCGCGGGTCGGGCTCGTCGGTGATCGCCGCGGCCAGCGACAGCAGCTCATCGGTGGTATCGCCCATGGCGGACACCGTCACCACCAGCTGCGTTCCCTCGGCTCGCTCGCGCAGGATGCGTCGGGCGACGTGGCGAATGCGCTCGGCATCGGCCACGGACGAGCCGCCGAACTTCATCACGACGAGGGGGTCGGGCATGGGCGCATTCTACCGACGGCGAACGCGGGGGCGAGCTGACGGCTTCCGGCACGACCCTGCCGCGATCCCGGATCGAGCGCATGCGTCGGCCAAACGTCTTTCCGGAGCCTCCCAAGGCGATCGTGGGCGGCGACGGCGTCATCGGGGCACAATCGAGGGTACAGCCGCGGCAATATCCACCAGGAGACGTCCCATGTGCTTCGATCACGATTCACGGCCACCGATCCCGCCGATCGCCGGTGGAGCGCTCGACGCGGAGGACGTCACGCTCGAGGCGGCCGACGGAAATCAATTCATGGGCTATCTCGCACGCGCCGCCGAGCCCACCGGGGCCGGGATGGTGATCCTCCCGGACGTCCGCGGCCTGAATGCCTACTACCGCGACCTGACGCTCCGGTTCGCGGAGCACGGGGTGGACGCGATCGCGATCGACTACTTCGGACGCACGGCCGGTATCGGCGATCGAGGGCCCGGCTTCGAGTACCGCAAGCACGTCAACCAGACGCGGTACCCGACTTTGCAGAACGACGTCACGGCGGCAGCCGCCACGCTGCGCGAGGTCGCCGGTCCCCGATCGCTGTTCACGGTGGGATTCTGCTTCGGTGGGCGGCTGTCGTTCCTGTCCGCCGGCTCGGGACTCGGGCTGGCCGGGGTTATCGGCTTCTACGGCTGGCCCGTTGGCGAGACGTCCAACCAGAGCCCGGCACCGGCCGACGTGGCGGGCACGTTCGAGTGCCCCGTCCTCGGGCTGTTCGGCGGCGCGGACGAGGGCATCCCCGCAGATGCCGTCGGCATGTTCGAGTCCGCGCTGACGGCCGCCGGCGTCGAGCACCAGGTGACCACCTTCCCCGGCGCGCCGCACAGCTTCTTCGACCGCAAGGCCGATGAGTTCGCGAACAGCTCGGCGGCGGCCTGGGACCAGGTCCAGACATTTGTCCAGACGCACACGGTCGCGTGACGTGGGATTCCTGCGGCGACTGCTTGGCGGCAGCGACGAGCGACCGAGCAAACCCGACCACGACGAGCGACCGGTCGATGAGCGCCGGCCGCATGGCGTCGACGACGACCTGCCGGACGATGAGGTGGAGCGCGAGCGGGCCCTGCTGCGCGCCGATGCTGCCCGGCTCGACGACGACCTGATCCAGCGACAGCTCCGCTACGCGGATCGCTCGTGGACGCCACCGCCCCAGGGCGGTGACCTGCGCGCTGAGGACAAGCCCGAAGCGGGTGGCTGAGGCGGGTCGCCACCTCGAACGCCGGCCGTCGACGAGGAGCGCCTGCTCGATCGGCGACCCGAGCCCTGATCGCGGGCCGCTCGCGGGTGCGTCGGCGCCCGGGCTTGCGGGCGCGGCGGCGTCGGCCGGATTCGGGCGACACGAGGGCGGGCGGCAAAGTACGCTTGTTGCCGATCATCCTGACGCGCACCAGGCAGGGAAGAAGAGGCAATGAAGGAACGGCTCATCGGCGACGACCAGCTCCTGGTCACCGCGGACACCACGCTGGGCGAGGCACTCTGGGACTGGGTCGCCGCTGACGCAGCTCGGCGGGCGCCCGACGGCTGGCGGATCGCGGACATCGGGGCGGTTGCCACTCAGCCGGGCATGCCCGGACCACAGGGCTACATGGCCGCACCCGGCGGGTATGCCACGGGCGTCTCGCTGTGGATCGTGTACCGACGGTAGTACGGGTCCTTGAGCGTCCAGTCATCGGGAGCCGAGGGGCCCACCGGCGCGACCGCGCCGCCGGGATCTGATCGGTCCCTGGCGCCCAGCGAGCGCACGCGCGTCCGGCGGCTGCCGGAGCGCGCGCGCTACGACCGCGACACGATCGACGAGATCATCGACACGGCGCTCGTCGGGCACCTCGGCTGGGTCCTCGACGGCCAGCCGTTCGTCACCCCCACCGCCATCTGGCGGCAAGGCGACCGTCTGTACTGGCACGGCTCCCGGGCCAGCCGCATGCTGCGCGCCGTGGATGGCGCCGACGTGTGCATGACGATCACTCACCTCGACGGACTGGTGCTCGCACGTTCCGGCTTCAATCACTCGGTCAACTATCGCTCCGTGATGGTGCTCGGGACCGCGCACCTGGTCACCGATCCGGGCGAGGTGGACGTGGCCCTGGAGGCGTTCATCGAGCACGTCTACCCTGGCCGGTGGACCCAGCTGCGGCCGATGACGGAGCGCGAGCGGAAGCAGACCTCGGTGCTGTGGATGGACATCGGCGAGGTATCGGGCAAGATGCGCGACGACGTCGGGCACGACGATCCGGACGACGAGACCTGGCCGGTGTGGGCGGGGGTCATCCCGGTCAGGATGACGCACGGGGAGCCGCAGCCGGACGCGGCGCTGGTCGAGGGCGTACCCGAGCCGCGGCTGGGGCGTCCCGGGGGCGCATCGGCCTGACTGTGCCGATCTGACCCGCCGCGACCAGGGCGTTGACTGGCGGCATGGCCGCGGGTGTTGGCGGGGATCCCGATTCCTGATGCCGGCGCGGAACGTCCCCGGCCGATCCGGGGCCCTGTCAGCCCCCTGCGACGACCTCCGGGCCGCGGTTGCGCGGCGCGACGATCTCGCTTCGCCCTTCCAGGCCAACCTCTGCCGCCGCTTCCTCCAGCGCCGCACGAACCGGCGTCGGATCAGCGCCCGGCGCCACGAACGCCAGCACCGTCGACCCCGCTCCTGACAGGAATGCGCCGAGCGCGCCGGCGGCTCGTGCTGCGCCCGTGAGGCGCGGCAGCTGCGGGAAGGCAACCGATCGATAGGGCTCGTGGATCCGATCGACGGTGAGGTCGGCCAGCAGCTCGTAGCGACCCGCGGCGATGCCCGCCACGCCGATGGCGATTCGGCTCATGTTGCTCACCGCGTCGCGGAGTGGCACCTCGGCCGGGAGCACGCGCCGCATCTCTGCGGTCGACAGCCGCTGGTCCGGTATGAACAGCACGGCGCGCAGGTCGTCCGGCGCATCGAAGCGAACCGCCTCGACCCGGTCGCCAAGCACCGCGGACACGACGAAACCGCCCAGCAGCGCGGCGGCCGCGTTGTCGGGGTGGGATTCGATCCGGGTCGCGATCGCGAGCAGGCGCTCCAGCGCCAGCCCGTCACCGGCCAGCAGGTGACCGGCCACGACCCCGCCCACGGTCGCAGCGGCCGAAGAGCCCAGGCCGCGCGCGAGCGGGATCCGGTTGTCCATCTCGATCCGCCAGCCACTGGCCGGTGGCCGCGGCCCGATGACGGTGGCGAGGGCCGCGTCGAGGCCGACCACGAACCGGTTCGACGCCCCGCCGTCGAGCTCGTCGGCTCCCTCGCCGATGACGGTCAGATCGATCCCCCGATCGCCCGTCCTGCGGTGATCGGCACCCGAACGACCGACCTCGACCGCCTCGACCGTGACGCGGTTCACGAGGTCCAGCGCCAGCCCGAGGCAGTCATAGCCCGCGCCCAGGTTGGCCGTCGATGCCGGCACGTCGATCGTGAGCCGCCGTCCCACGAGGCGCTTCCAGGCCACCGGGTCGAGCCCGGCCGGGGCCACGTCCACCGCGGTCATGTCCACCCGAGGGCCATCGCGACGCCACCGACCGTCGGCTCGGCCTCCACCACCTCGATCGGCAACCCGGCCTCGGCCGTGGTCGGGTCCTTGAGCCCGTTGCCCGTGAGCACGCACACGACGAGGGCGTCCGGGGCCAGCTCGCCGGCCGCCGCGGCCTTGGTCACGCCCGCCACGGACGCGGCCGAGGCCGGCTCGCAGAAGACGCCCTCCTCGCGGGCCAGCGCCCGGTATGCGGCCAGGATCTCGTCGTCCGTCACCGCGTCGATCCGGCCGCTGGACTCGTCACGCGCCCGGGTGGCAAGCGTCCACGAGGCGGGGTTGCCGATCCGGATCGCGGTCGCGACGGTCTCTGGGTGCTCGACCGGCCGACCGGTCACCAGCGGGGCGGCACCGGCTGCCTGGAAACCCAACATGCGCGGCACCGTGTCGACGATGCCGGCGTCCCGGTACTCGCGGAAGCCGCGCCAGTAGGCGCTGATGTTGCCCGCATTGCCCACCGGGATCGCGAGCACGTCTGGCGCCTCGCCGAGATCGTCGCACACCTCGAACGCGCCGGTCTTCTGACCTTCGAGACGGAACGGGTTGACCGAGTTGACGAGCGTGATCGGGTGGTCGTCCTGCTCGGACAGCGCGCGGACCACGCGCAAGGCGTCGTCGAAGTTGCCGCTCACCGCGATCACGCGGGCGCCGAACACGAGCGCCTGGAGCAGCTTGCCGACGGCGATCTTGCCGGCGGGCAGGACGACGACGCACTCGAGCCCGGCCGCGGCGGCATAGGCGGCGGCCGACGCCGACGTGTTGCCCGTCGACGCGCAGATCACGCTCTGGGCCCCCGCCTCGAGCGCCTTGGCGACCGCCACCACCATGCCTCGATCCTTGAAGCTGCCGGTCGGGTTCTGGCCCTCCACCTTGAGGTAGAGGTTGCGCAGCCCGAGCGACGCGCCCAGCCGGCTCGCGCGAACGAGGGGCGTGGAACCTTCGCCCAGGGACACCACCGGGGTCTCGTCGGTGATGGGCAGGAATGCCCGGTAGCGCTCGACGAGATCCGGCCGAGACGTCTGGCTCATCGACCTCTCCTCAGTCCCCCACCGGATAGCACGCGCCGGACGGCGCCGCCACACACTCGGCGGCAACAGGGCGAACCGCGATCGTCGACCGCTCGGTCGCCGGTGGCTCGCCGGCCCAGGTCGAGCCGACGCCACGCGCGATCGCGACGAGATCGCTGAGCACGCCGGCCGCCGCCGCAGGTCCGCCGGCACCAGGCCCCTCGAACGCGACCTGGCCGACCGGGAGCGCATCGACCTCGATCCGGTTGAGCACGCCATCGCAGCGTCCAAACGGCGAGCCCGACGGCACCGCGGTGGGCACGACCGATGCTTCGATCGCCCCGTCCTCGGCCAGCCGCGCGGTCGCGACGAGCCGGAGCATCCGTCCCTCGCCGGTGACCATCGCCATGTCCTCGGCCGTGACGCCCGTGACCCCCGGCTGACCGATCGAGCCTGCGCTCGTTCCCGGGGCATTGCCGATCGTCGCGGGATCGATCCATACCCCAAACGCAAGCCGGATCAGGACTGCGAGCTTGTTGACCGCGTCGAGACCCTCGACGTCCGCCGTCGGATCGGCCTCCGCGTAGCCTCGCGCCTGTGCGTCGGCCAGGACCTCCGCGTAGTCGCGATTCTCGTGAGCCATGGCCGTCAGCATGAAGTTCGTGGTGCCGTTGACGATCCCGCGAACCCGGTGGACGCGGCTGGCCGCGAGGTCGAGCGCGATCGGACCAAGGACCGGGATGCCACTCCCGACTGCCGCCTCGAACCGGAGTGCTGCGCCGCTCGCGCGCGCGACGCGTTCCAGCTCGTGGCCATGGTGCGCGACGATGTGCTTGTTGGCGGTCACGACATCACGGCCGGCACTGAGCGCGGCGTGGACCAGCGTGCGAGCAGGCTCCTCGCCGCCCATCGTCTCGACCACGACGTCCACCTCGTCACCGGCGACCAGGTGCGCCGGGGCATCCGTCAGCAGGGTTTCGGGGATGCCGCGCGCGATGGCCCGCTCGACATTGCGGACGGCGACGGCACCCAGGACAAGCGGACGGCCGTCGGCCGGCTCGAGACGTGACGTTCGATCCAGGAACGCCCGCACGACCTCGAGCCCGACGGTGCCCGCGCCGATGACGCCCACGCGAAGGGGCTGGGCGCTCACGCTCGCGCGACCCGGGAGAAGGACGTGGCAACGGCGTCTGACATGCGGGGATGGTAGCGAACGCCGTCGCACGCGGGTCGGGCCGCGTGGGCCGGTCGGCCGAACCACGGCCCATGGCGCCGGGCCACAGGCCGTGCCGAGGCCATACCGGACTCAGGAAGACGAGCAGCCGAGCTCGTCGGCTCAGGCCGGGACGCGCAGCAGCTGGCCGATGAGGTAGCCGGCGAACGCGGAGGTCAGGCCGATGACGATCATCTCCAGCGCCGCCCGCACCGCCGAGCCACCGGTCAGGCGGGCGCGCTGTGCCCCCGCCAGACCGAGCACAACCGCCGCAGCCACCAGCGCGACCCAGGGAGCGTCGTCCGCCGGCAGCAGCAGGAACGGAACCACCGGCACCGCTGATCCGAGAATCGTGGCCACACCGACGACGACCGCCGCGCGGACGGGATGCGTCTCGCGGACGGGCGCCATCGCCACTCGCCACCGGGTCAGCTCCGTGCGCCACGCGTCCGCCTCGGCATCGGCCGCGGCAACAGCCGCCGCCACGACCGGGCCGGGCGCCGCCGACGTGAGGCGCTCCTGGCGGCGTTGATCGGCACGCTCCCGAAGCTCCTCGTCCAGCCGTTCTGCGACCTGAACGGAGAGGTCCCGCTCAGCGCCGCTCGCCGTATAGGCAACGCCCGCCATTGCGATCGACTCGGCGAACATCGCCGCCAACGCCGCCGTGATCACGATCCGCGTGTCACCGGTTGCGACGGCGAGACCGAGGACGAGGCCGAGCACGTTGACCAGGCCATCCTGGCCACCGAGGATCACGTCCCGCACGAGCGCCGCGGACCGAGCCCTCGGCGAGGCGCCAGCTCCATCGGCCGCGGGCACAGGGCCGGCCTCGGGCGCAGGTCGACCGGCGGCCGCAGGTCGAGCCTCGGGTGCAGGTCGGGCCTCGGGTGCCTGCGCAACGGACGCGCGGGCAACGGTCGCGGGGTCCGCCTTCGGCCACTCGTTGCTCACCACTCGAGCGTCGTCGGTCAGGGGCCGTGCGTGGAGTGCCATCCGGACCCCGGTGCGGACCGCCGGACGCACGGAGTCCCGGCCGAACGGCCGGGACTCCGCCGGGACCATTCGCCGATCCCGTACACTCGGGCGCGATGACCGTTGAGCTTGCTCCCACCCCTGCTCCCGCCGCCGCCCAGACACCGCGTCCGAGGATCTTCTCGGGGATCCAGCCGTCGGGCCTGGTCCACCTGGGCAACGACCTTGGCGCGGTCCGCAACTACGTGACGCTCCAGCACGAGTACGAGGCGATCTACTGCATCGTCGACTATCACGCGCTGACCAGCACCCACGACCCGGAGCTGATCCGCACCCGGACTCGTGAGATGGCGGCCAGCCTTCTCGCGCTGGGCCTGGACCCGGAGCGTTGCACCCTGTTCGTCCAGAGCCATCGACCCGAGCACGCGGAGCTGATGTGGCTGCTGGCGACGGTCACGCCCGTCTCGTGGCTCGAGCGCACACCCACCTACAAGGAGAAGCGCCAGAACCAGCCCGACGACGTGAACCATGGGCTGCTGACGTACCCGGTGCTTCAGGCGGCCGACATCGTGATCTACAAGGCCGGGCTGGTTCCGGTGGGCAAGGACCAGGCCGCCCACCTCGAGCTGTCGCGCGAGATCGTCCGCTCCTTCAACAACCGCTACGGCGACACGTTCCCCGAGCCGCAGGCGGTCTATACCGAGGCGCCCGTCGTGCTCGGCACCGACGGCACCAGGAAGATGTCCAAGTCGGTCGGAAACGCAATCGACATCCTGGGCGAGCCGGAGCTGATCCGGACACAGGTGACGTCCATGGTGACCGACACGCGCCGGATCATGCGCACCGATCCCGGGCGACCCGAGGTGTGCAACGTCTGCCAGCTCCACCGCTTCTTTGGTGATGACTACGAGGAGATCTGGGACGGCGAACGGACGGCGCGCACGGGGTGCGTGGACACCAAGAAGCTGCTGGCCGACCGCATCATCCGCCACTACGCCCCTGCTCGGGAGCGCTATGCGGAGCTGATGGCACACCCGGCCGAGGTCGAGGGCATCCTCGAGGCCGGCGCCGATCGGCTGCGCCCCATCGCCGAGGCGACCATGGCCGAGGTTCACGCGAAGATGGGGCTGCGCTGACCGCACCCGTCCGCTCCGCCGCGCGGACCGGTCATGCGGCGGCGCCGGGCGCGTCGTAGGCTGACACCATGCCCAAGGGCCTGACCGAACGCCAACGTCGTCTGGTTGATGCCGTCCTCGTCCTCGCGGTCATCGCCCTCGGGTTCGTCGTGGCCGGGGACGTTGCCAACGTGTTCTACGCGTTCGGCGACATCCTGCTGCTGTTCTTCCTCGCCTGGCTGCTGTCGTTCGCGCTGCTGCCCCTGATCCGCCTGGTGATGCGCATCCTCCCGTGGATGCCGCAGGCGGGCGCGGTGATCATCGTCTATCTCGCCATCGTGGTCGTGCTGCTCGCCGGCCTCGTCCAGGTGTCGTCCAGCCTGGCCACCTCGATCAACGAGTTCCTGCAGAACGCTCCGCGGTTCCAGGATCAGCTGACCGCATTCCTGACCGACGTCCAGAACCGGCTCGCGGACCTGGGCTTCGCCGTCAACCTCGTCGATCAGGCACCTCAGATCGTTGACAACCTGCAGGGCTGGGCGCTGGAGCTGGTCGGGCCGGTCCAGTCGCTGGCATTCGCGAGCATCGGGGTGCTGGGCAACATCCTGATCCTCGTCATCCTGTCGATCTACATCGCGGTGGACCGGGACTCGATCTCCTCGTTCCTGTACCGGATCGTCCCGCCGTCGCTCGCAACCGGAACACGGCTGTTCCAGGACAGCGTCGGCCGCTCGTTCGGTGGATTCCTTCGCGGGCAGGCGGTCATGGGCGTCACGTTCGGCGTGCTCACGGCCCTCGTCAACATGGTGTTCGGACTCCCCTACGGGGCAGTCACGGCGCTGGCTGCGGGCGTGCTCCACGCGATCCCATTCTTCGGCCCGTTCGTGTCCTGGCTACCGCCAGTTGCCGTGGCGCTGCTGTTCGTGCCCAGCGCCACGATCCCTGTCGTGGTTGTCATGGCCATCGCGTGGCTGTTCACGATGAACGTCCTGCAGCCTCGGCTGATGGCCGGGGCGGTCGGCATCCACCCGATCGTCGTGCTGGGCTCCGTCGTGATCGGCTCCAAGATCGCGGGAATCGCGGGCGCCATCTTCGGGATCCCGGTCGCCGCCGTGCTGTCGGCATTCTTCTTCCAGTGGTACGGGCGGTCGCGGGAAAGCGGCACGGTCACCGACCGTGCCGCGCAGCGCCTTGCGTCGCGCGAGGGTCGGGAGGTCCGCCAGCCACGCGAGCCGGTGCCGGGCATCGACGCCGACGTCGAGGAGGTGGTGGCCGGGCAGGACCGCAGCTCGGATGACGCATCGGGAAACGAGACGGGCCTCGCTCCGTCGCCGTCGAACGAGAGCGACTCGGCCACATCCCGCGCGCCTCGCGTGGATCCACCTGAGGCGAGCGACCCAGGCACCGCCGAGATCAACGGATGAGCGGGGAGGATGGCGACCAGAGCCCGGACATGACACGCGAGCGGGCGCGGGCCGAACGACGGGACCTGGACAAGGAGCGGGGCGAGCCACTCGCCGGCTCGCGCGGTGGGCGACGCTCGCTCAAGCGCGTGGGACGTCCGTTGGGGGACTGGACGAGCAGGCCCCGGATCCTGGTCACCAACGACGACGGCATCGAATCGCGTGGGATCCTCGCGCTCAAGCAGGCGCTCGACCCGATCGGCGACGTGACAGTCGTCGCGCCCGACAGCAACCAGTCGGCGGTCGGCCACCAGAAGACGCTGATGCGACCGCTGCGCGTCCGGGAGCGGGCGCTGGCCGATGGCTCGGTGGGCTACTCGGTCGACGGCTCCCCTACCGACTGCGTGAGCCTCGCCTTCCTCGGCTTCTTCGACGATCAATTCGATCTCGTCGCATCGGGCATCAACTACGGCGCCAACCTGGGCGACGACATCACCTACTCGGGCACCGTGTCGGCAGCGATGGAGGGCGTCATCAACAACTGCCCCTCGTTCGCCATCTCGCAGGAGTACTACGAGCACGTCGACTTCACGCTGGCCGTGATCGCCGCCGCAGTTGTGGCGCGCAACATCCTCGAGCACGGACTCCGCCGGGGCGAGCTGCTGAGCATCAACGTGCCGGCGGTCGCGGTCGAGGACTGCGACGGGTTCGAGGTCACGCGCGTGGGTCGGCGCATCTACCAGGACGAGCTCGTGCGCCGGGTGGACCCACGCGGGATCCCCTACTACTGGATCGGCGGGCCGCCACCGTCGGGTATCAGCGTCCCGGGCACCGACTTCGATGCGGTGGTGAACCGTCGCATCGCCGTCACGCCGATCCACCTGGACCTCACCGGCCGTCGGCTGCTGCGCCAGCTCAGGACCTGGGACTGGACGCTGGAGCGCTAGGTCGGCACGGCCGACGTCCATCCCACTTCCGCCTGATGGCACCGGGTTCTCCCGATGCCTGTCACACGGTATGGGTGACCACGGCGGCTGCTCTTGTCAATCCTCGGATCGAGACCGTGTCCGGCCGGTCCCGGCGCGGCGATCGTGCGTCGGCTATCGTCGCCAGCTCTTGTCGGCGAGGACCTCGCGCGCGGCGTTGCGGCCCGGTGCCCCCGTGACGCCACCACCCGGGTGCGCTCCCGATCCGGCCAGGTAGAGGCCGGCCAGCGGCATCCGATATCGCGCCCAGCCGAGCAGCGGCCGCCACACGAAGAATGAGTCGAGCGCGGGCTCCGCGTGGAGCGGATGACCACCGGTCAGCCCGAACTGGGTCTCGAGGTCGGCCGGCGTCAGCACCTGGCGTGCCGTCACCCGCGCACCCAGACCAGGAGCCACCGTCTCGAGCGTGCGAACCACGAGGTCGCCCACCTCGTCGCGCCGCCTCGCCCACTCCCGGGTCCCCAGGCCCGCCGGCATCCACTGAGCGATGACGCTCATCACGTGCGTGCCCTCGGGAGCGTCGGTGACCAGCGAAGGGTCGACCAACGAGGGGATCGTTGCCTCGAGCACCGGGGCCTCGGGAAGCCGCCCGTACTTCGACGGGTCGAATGAGCGCTCCATGTCATCGATGCCGGTCGTGCCCACCTGGATCCTGCCCCGCAGGAGGCGCGCATCGCCAGCCGACGCCGGGAAGTCTGGCAGGCCGTCGAGCACCAGGTTGACCTTGGCAACCGACCCAGGGGTGCGGATGTTGGCGGCCCGCCAGCGTCGCTCCGGCCCGAGGGCCACCGGGTCGACCAGGCCCGTCAGGAGTTGCTTGGGATCGACCCCCGACACCACCACCGGTGCCTGGATCTCCTCGCCTCCGTCGAGCACCACGCCGGTGACCCGGCCGTCGTCCGCGGCCACCGCCGCCACCTTCGTTCCCGTTCGGATCTCCGCCCCGGCCCCGCGGGCAGCCGCGGCGAGCGCCTCGGCCAGTGCCGAGGGACCGCCCCGCGCGAACACGGTCTCGCCCGCAGCCCCGGCCTCGCCCCCGGCCGAGTCGGCCAGGAGCACGGCCGTCGTGCCCGCCGACCACGGACCCATCGCCGTGTAGCGAACGCCGCGCCACGCCAGTGTGCCGCGCACAGCATCGGTCTCGAACGCCTCCGCGACGAAGTCCGCGACCGCCATCGCGAGCACACGCAGGATCGTGCGCCCATCTTCCCGGCCCAGGCCTCGGAACGCGCGACCCAACCGGAGGCCCAGCAAGGCGTCGCCGAACCCCGGCGACCCGATCTCGGGTGGCGTCTCGTCGCCCAGGTCAGCCAGGAACCGCGACAGCGCATGCACTCGGCGATCGAACTCGACGTACTCGGTCGCGTCGTCGTCCGACCAGGCACGCAATGCGTCGACGGTGGCGCCGAGATCGTTCCACAGCACCACCGCGCGCCCATCGGGCTGGGGCGCGAAGGTGCGGACCTCGGGTGCAACCAGCGACAGCCCATGACGCGTCAGGTCGAGCTCGCGGGCCACGGACGGGCGCAGCCGGCCAACCGTATGCGCGAGCGTGGGCACGCGGACGCCGGGCGCCAGCTCCTCGGTGACGGTGGCGCCCCCGACGCGATCGCGTGCCTCGAGAACGAGCACGCGCAGGCCGTCGCGGGCCAGGTAGGCGGCCGCCGTCAGGCCGTTGTGACCGGCGCCGATCACGATCGCGTCGTAGGTGGGGGCGATCACTGCGGTCGTCATCTCAGGCCGCCCGTCGCCCGCGCGAGCGGAGCACCTCGAGGGCGGCGAGGCGCCCGTTGGCGCCCATCAGGCCCCCGCCAGGGTGGGTGGACGAGCCCGACAGCCAGAGGTCGCGGACCGGCGTCCGGAACCGCGCATAGCCGGGGACCGGGCGGTTGAAGAACAGCTGCTCCAGCGACAGCTCGCCCTGGAAGATGTTGCCCTCGGTCAGGCCCATCGTCCGCTCGATGTCGAGCGGGGTCAGCACCTGGCGGTCGATGATCACGTCGCGGATGTTGGGCGCGAACTCGGCGATCCGGTCGATCACGGTGTCGCCGAATGCCTCGCGGTTGTCGTCCCACGACCCGAGCTCCGGCGCCAGTGTGTATGGCGCGTACTGGACGAAGCAGCTGATGACGTGCTTGCCGGGCGGCGCCATCTGCGGGTCCACCAGCGTCGGGATGATCATGTCGACGTAGGGGCGCCGGCTCCAGCGCCCGTACTTCGCGTCGTCGTACGCCTGCTCCATGTCCTCCATCGACGGGCTGAAGCTGATCGCGCCCCGCAGGTGCTCGCCCTCGCCCGGGAGGCAGGTGAAGTCGGGCAGCCGATCCACCGCGAGGTTGACCTTGCCCGAGCTGCCGCGGAACTTGAACCGGCGGACCTCCTGCTCGAACTCGGGATCGAGGACGGCGGGCTCGAGCAGGTCGAGGAACGTGACCTTGGCATCGGCCGAGGAGAGCACGCTTGCCGCCTCGATCTCCTCGCCGCTCTCGAGCACGACCCCGGTGGCCCGGCCGTCGCGGACCTGGATCCGCGCGACGGGTGCCTCGGTTCGGATCTCGGCGCCCTGCGCCTGCGCCGCGCGCGCGATCGCGTACGACACGCCGCCGGTCCCGCCCTTGGGGATGCCCCAGGCGCGGAACGCGCCGTCGATCTCGCCCATGTAGTGGTGGAGCAGGACGTACGCGGTGCCTGGCGACCTGATCCCCTGGTAGGTGCCGATGATCCCGGACGCGGACATCGTGGCCTTGAGCGGGTCGGTCTCGAACCATTGCCCGAGGAAGTCGGCAGCCGACATCGTCATCAGCTGGACGAACACCGCCTGCTGCCGCTCGGGGAGCCGGCCGAACCGGCGGGCAAGGGACGCGATCGGGAGCAGTGGCCGCGGGTCGCGGGCCGTCGGATCGCCGGGCACGATGCCCAGGATGGGCTTGATGAACCGCGCCATCTCGACCATCAGCTGGCCGTACTCCTCGTACGCCTCGGCGTCGTTGTGCGACCAGCGACGCAGCTCACGAACCGTCCGGCCGTGGTCGTTGACCCGCCACAGGTAGTCGCCGGTGGTTCCGCGGCGACCCTTGACGCGGGGGCCCTCGCCCTTGTGCAGCGGCGTGAACGTCCCGTCCAGGGGCAGGATGTCGAGGCCGTAGCGCGGCAGATCCAGGTCGCGAATGATCTCGGGCCGGAGCAGGCTCACCACGTAGCTGGCCACGCTGAACCGGAACCCGGGCACGATCTCCTCGGTGACCGCCGCTCCGCCGAGAACATGCCGGCGCTCGAGAACCAGCGTCTTGAGGCCACCCCGGGCGAGGTAGGCCGCGGACACCAGCCCGTTGTGACCCCCGCCAATGATCACCGCGTCGTAGCGCTGCGGCACGCGTCCCTCCGATGTGTGCACGGCTCCGGCGACGGGACGGTCGCGGCGCCGGTGGTTGCCCGCAAGGCGAGCTCCGTTCGTCCCGACCCAGTCTACGGGAGGGCGCGGCTTCCACGCGGGTCGCGCCGCCCGAACCGTCTGGCTGCCATCGACCACGACCGGGCATACTCAGGGTGGTCATCGCAGGAGGAGCTCCGTGAGCATCGGCACCCCGTTCCATCCCCGCGCCGCGGCCCTCAACCGCAAGATGCAGTGGCGCGAGTGGTCGGGCTACTTCGCATCCGCCGCCTACGCCGACGCCCACGACATCGAGTACAACGCGATCCGCGAGGCAGCGGGCGTGATCGACGTCAGCCCCCTGTACAAGTACCGGCTCACCGGTCCCGATGCGATCCGGCTCGCCGATCGCGTGATCACCCGTGATGCCACCCGGCTGAAGATCGGCCAGGTCTACTACACGCCCTGGTGCGACGAGCACGGCAAGGTCATCGACGACGGCACGATCCACCGCGTGGGCGAGCAGGAGCTTCGCTGGACCGCCGCCGATCCGCAGTACCGCTGGCTGACCCGGAACGCCGTCGGGCTGGACGTGAAGGTCGAGGACGTCACCGAGCAGATCGCGGCGCTCGCGGTCCAGGGGCCGTTCAGCCGCGATGTCGTCGAGGCCGCCACGGGCACGGACCTGGGCGATCTGCGCTACTTCCGTCGAACGGCGGCCACCATCGGCGACGTCGACATCGATATCAGCCGGACCGGCTACACCGGCGACCTGGGCTACGAGCTGTGGATCCCATCACCGGGCGCCGAGGCGGTCTGGGATGCGCTGTTCGCAGCCGGCAAGGCATACGCCATCCGGCCCGCCGGGATGCTTGCCCTCGACGTCGTGCGGCTGGAGGCGGGCCTGATCCTGATCGAGGCCGACTACACCTCGGCACGCCATGCGATGAATCCCGAGCAGCACTACAGCCCGTTCGAGATCGGGCTCGGGCGCCTGGTCAGCTTCGACAAGGCTGACTACGTGGGTCGCCGCGCGCTCCAGGCCGAACAGGCCCGGGGCGGGCCGGCCCGGCGGCTCGTTGGCCTGGTCCTCGACTGGTACGACATCGAGGGGCTGTACGACGCGCAGGACCTGCCGCCCTCGATCTCGCCCAGCGTGGATCGATCGCCCGTGCCCGTGTACGCCGACGGGCGTCCCGTTGGGAAGGCGACCTCCCATGGCTGGAGCCCCATCCTGAAGCAGGCCATCGCCCTGGCCTCCGTCCCGGCCAAGTACGAACGCGTGGGCACCCGGCTCCAGGTCGAGTGGACGGTCGAGGGTTACCGCGGCCGGGTCAACGCGACGGTCGTCGAGCTGCCGTTCCTGGCCCTGGATCGCAAGCGGGCATGACCCCTGCGCCCGAAGGCGGGACGCCGTCAACGGACGACCACGAGCCCGTGATGGGCTCGCCTGACTGGACGGCGCTGGACCGCTACGTCGACGCGCATCTCGAGCGCTGGACCGGCGAGCTGCTCGACCTCCTGGCCATCCCCTCGGAAGGCGGCAATGCGGATGCCCTGCGCGCTGCCGCGGGCTGGACGGCCGACCGACTCCGGAGGCTGGGAGCGACGGTCGAGCTCCTCGAGCTGCCCGACACGCCGCCACTGGTCGTGGGCGAGGTCGGAGATGGGCCGAGAACGGTGACGGCCGTCCAGCACTACGACGTGCAACCGGCCGCACCGCTCGAGCTCTGGGCGAGCCCGCCGTACGCGCCGGTCGTTCGTGACGGTCGAGTGTGGGGTCGTGGCGCGACAGACAACAAGGGCGAGATGCTGCCGCGCCTGTGGGCCGTCGAGGCCTGGCTGGCGACGATCGGTCCGCTGCCGTGCCGCGTCCGGTTCCTCGTCGAGGGTCAGGAGGAGATCGGCAGTGCGGCGCTCGATGCCCTGCTCGACCTGCGCCCGTCACTGCGCGTCGCGGACGCAGCCCTGATCGAGGGCGGCGGCCTTGACCTGTCCGGGCGCCCCAGCATCGTCGGCGGCGGCAAGGGCATGGTCGTGCTCGAGCTATCCGTGCGGACGCTGACCCACGATGCCCACTCGAGCCTCTCGGTGGTGCTGCCCAACGCCGGGCATCGGATGGCGCAGGCGCTGGCGACCCTCTGGGACGCTGACGGGCGGCCGGCCGTGGCCGGTCTTGACGTCGGCGCGCGTCCCATCACGGCCACGCAGCGTGCGATCCTGGAGCGGGTGGATCTCGCCGAGCTCGCCGAGATCCGCGAGGAGTGGGGTGTGGCCAGGTTCCTTGGCGGCCTCGACGGGGTCGCGGCCGAGGAGGCGTTGGCGTTCCAGACGACCCTCAACCTGCAGGGCCTCTGGGCGGGCCACACCGAGGCCACACCCAAGACTGTGACCCCGGCCGAGGCGCACGCGCGACTCGACGCCCGGCTCGTTCCGGACCAGGTGCCCGAGGAGGTCGTGGCGGCGATCCGGCGCCATCTCGACGATCGGGGCTTCGCTGACGTCGAGCTCATCGTCCACGAGGGCGAACGGGCCTGGTGGACCCCGCCGGACCATGTTGTCGTGACCGCCGCCGCACGCGCATCCGAGGCCATCACCGGGCTCGAGGCCAGCATCGGCATCTCGATGGCCGGCACCGTGCCCATGTACCAGATATGCGCCGCACATCGGGTACCGGCGACGAGCCTCGGCGCGGGGCGCGACGACTGTCGCGCGCACGCGCCGGACGAGAACATCCGGGTCGATGACCTGGCCACCGCGACCCGCATCACCACGCGGTTCCTGGACGCCTTCTCACGCCTGCCGGAGGTGCCCCGGGTTCCCTGAGTGACCGCCGGCGGGCTGACGGACCGGTCTCCGTGCCCACGCGCGGCGTGGTCGCTGTCCCGGCGGAGGCCGCTAGCCCAGCGTCCGCCGGCTGAAGGCCTCCATGAGGTCCAGCGCGAGCGGCAGGTCCGCGCGTCCCATCCCCAGGCGGAAGTGATTGCCCGGATGGCCGAACAGCGATCCCGGAGCCAGGAGCACCCCATCCGCCTCGAGAAGGTCGGTCACGAACCGGTTCACGGGCACCGACGCGCGGAGCCGCGGGAACCCGATCGATCCACCGCGGGGCCGCACCCAGCTGAAGTGCTCCGCCTGTCGCTCGAAGAAGCCGTCCAACAGCGCGATGTTGTCCGCGATCAGGCTGCGTGACCTCGCGAGCACCGCCTGGCGAGCGCGCAACGCGATGAGCGACAGGATCTCCGCCGGGGCGGAGGCGCAGATCGTCGTGTAGTCCTTGAACCGCGCGGCGGCGTCGAGCAGACGCGTGTCCTGGCTGGCCAGCCAGCCGATCCTCAGCCCGGCCATCGCGAACGACTTGGACATGACGCCGAGCGAGATCGCGTGCGGCCCGAGATCGGCACCGGCCGGCAGCCGGTCGGTGGGATCGAGCTCGAGGAAGCGGTAGACCTCGTCGGACAGCAGGCGGGCGTCGGCATCGGCGGCGATCTCGGCCACCGCGCGATAGGTCGCGGCATCGGGCAGGCTGCCGGTCGGGTTGTGCGGGACGTTGACGACGATCAGCCTGGTGCGCGGTGTCACCTGGCTGCGGAGTCGATCCACGTCGATCGCCCAGCCTTCCAATTCGTGGAGCTCATGGAGGGCGACATCCGCGCCCGTCGCCCGTGCAACCGCGTGGAGACTCTGGTACGCGGGCCACACAACGATCGCATGGTCGCCGGGGCCCAGCAGCACGTTGGCAACCGTGAAGATCGCCTCCTCGGCGCCGTTGAACACCAGCACCTCGTCCGGGGCGATTGTCTCGTACAGCGATGCGATCTCGGCGCGCAGCAGCGGGTGCCCGGGCGCCTCCGTGTACCCCAGTCGAAGCCCATGCCACAGCGCGTCTGCCTCGGGGTCGGCGAGCGCCAGCACGTCGGCCATCGGCCAGCCCTCGAGATCCGAGGCGCACAGCAGATGCCGCACGGCGAACTCGTGGCGTGCGAAGAACCGCTCGAGCTCGAAGTCCTCGATCCGCACGGACCCGGGGCCTCAGCTCCCGACCTGGACCATCGCGGCACCGATCGAGACCGCGGATGCCTGGTCCACGCCGTGCACGACCATCAGCCAGCTGGGCGACGCGCCACGGTCGACCACGACCGCGAACCCGCCATCGTCAAGCGCGACGAGCGTGCCGGCGAGCGGCCCCAGCGCCGCGTCACCCTTCTCGGTGCCGGCCGGCACGCAGCCACCCGAATCGGCGCAGAACGCTCCCTGCTGCAGGTTCAGCGCGGCGGTGCCGGGCCCGCCATAGTCGACGGCCATCTCGCCGCCGCGTGCCAGGTGGTAGGTGCCGTTGAGCAGGAGCCAGTGCGGCGGCAGCACGGCGCACAGCACGGGCCAGCTGACAGCGTCGGCCACCTTGACGAAGAAGTCACGATTCTCGGGCTTGCTCGCCGTGCATTCGTCGGCCACCCCCGGCGCCACGGTCGGGGTCGCGCTTGACTCCGGTGGCGACGACGCCGTGGCCGGCGCCGACTGGGTGGGCGGTACCGTTGGCGACTCGGTCTGCGGCGGTTCCTCGCTGGGGGTCGACGACGAGGGCGGCTCGGTCACCCCGGGCGACACCGAGCTCGGCGGCGTGTTGGAGGCGCCGATTGACGGCGTCAATGTGTCGAGAATCGTCGCCGGGGGCGACGAGGGCTCGGCCGAGCCGCAGGCCGCCAGCGTGACAATGGCGAGCAGAGCGACGACGGCCGGCAGTGTGCCGAACCGCGCGGGCTTGGGCATGGCGCAAGCGTACCGGGAGTTGCGGCTGGTCGCCGGTGGGCGATGGCTAGACTGCGGCCATGCGCGATGATTCGGCCGCGAGCCGGCTGGCCCGGACGGTTGCCCGGGACCGACGACGGATCGCCGAGGGGCAGCGGCCCACCTACCGGGCCACCTGGAGCATCAGCATCGACGGGGCGGCGGTGGACGTGCGCGTCATCGAGCTGCCGGTCATCCATCTGTTCGTACCCGATCCGGCCGCGGTGGCCGACGGGGCGCGGCTGGTCATCGCGCGGACCCTCGAGGTGCCGCCCGATGCGTTTGATGTCGTGGTCGGGAGCGAGCCGTCGGGCGATTGAGCGGCGAGGCTCGGCGCGCGACCGAGCTCAGTGGCCAGCCGCGGCGAGGCGCACGAGCGCAGGCTCGACGCCGAACACGTCGCGAATACGGTCGTCGGTCAGAACCTCGTCCGGTGGACCGTCGGCGACCACCCGTCCATGGTCCAGGATGACGAGACGCGGGAAGAAGTGGACCGCGAGCCCGAGGTCGTGGAGCACCGCCACCAGGGTCATGCCATCGCGCTCGTTGAGGTCGCGCAGAAGCTCCATCGTCTCGACCTGATGGCGCAGGTCGAGGTGCACGGTCGGCTCGTCGAGCAGCAGGACAGGCGACGCCTGGGCAACCGCCATCGCGAGCAGGACGAGCTGCCGCTCCCCCAGCGACAGCTCTCGCGCGTCGCGACCCAGCAGGTTGCCCACCCCGACCCGCTCGATGGCAGCCGCGACCGCGGCGCGATCGGCAGGTCCCGCACCGCGCAGAGCGGCCTCGTGCGGCAGGCGACCCAGGGCCACCACCTCCTCCACCCGCATCGCGAACGGGAGCGCCGTCTGCTGTGGCACCACTGCCAGCCGTCGCGCGACCTGGCCACGGTCGAGCTCCCGGATCGGCGTCCCGGTCAGCGCCACGCGGCCGGCGGCGGGCCGCAGCGTCCCGCACAGCGCCCGGAGCAGCGTCGACTTGCCGGCGCCGTTCGGTCCCACGACGGCCACCCGCTCCCCGGCTGTCAACGTCAGCGAGACATCGCGCAGGATCGACCGCCCGCGAGCCTCGACGGTGACGCCATCGGCCTCGAGGATCCGTACGCCCGATGCGCGAGCGGCGGCGGTCACAGCTCGTAGCCCGTCCGGGCGCGGCGCAGCAGCGCCAGGAAGAACGGCGCGCCGATGACGGCCGTGACCACGCCAACGGGGATGCCGCCCAGCATCCGTGCAACCACGTCAGCCAGCGCCAGCAGGCTGGCGCCGAACAGCATCGAGATCGGCAGCACCAGTCGCGCGTTCGGTCCGACGATCAGCCGGACCAGGTGTGGGATCACCAGGCCCACGAACCCGATCAGGCCGGCCACCGCCACGCCCGCCGCCGTGACCAGCGAGGCCAGGGCGAGCAGCAGCGCGCGCTCGCGCCGAACGTCGACGCCCAGATGCGCCGCGGATTCCTCGCCCAGCAGGAACCCGTTGAGCTGGCGGGCGCGGGACATGATCACCAGGCTGCCGCCGACGATCAGCGGCGTCGCCACCGCGAGCCGTACCCAGGATGTTCCATCGAACCCACCCAGCAGATAGGCAAAGATCTCCCGCAGCCCCGTGCCTGACAGGTACATCGCCATCGCCAGCCCGGCCGCCAGCAACGATCCGACGGCGTAGCCAGTGAGCAGCAGCGAGGTGAGCGGCGCCAGCGAGCTGGTCCGTGACAGCCGGTAGACGACGGTGACCGACGCCAGCGCACCGACGAAGGCGAGGCCGTGGAGCAGCCCGAACTGCAGGATCGTCGCGCGCACCGGGATCAGGACCGCGATCGCGGCACCGAGCGCCGCGCCCGAGGCGGTGCCGAGAACATACGGATCGGCGAGCGGGTTGCGCAGCAGGCTCTGGAACGTCGCCCCGGCCACGGCCAGGCCGGCACCCACGACCATTGCCGTGAGCACCCGCGGCAGACGCAGGTCGATCACGATCGCTTCAGACGTCGCTGGCCAGGTCACCGGCCCACCGATCCCCAGCAAGCGATGTGCGAGGATCGCGAGCGTGGTGGACGGGGCGAAGCCCGCCGAGCCGAGGGCCACACCCGCGACGAGCACCAACAGAAGGGTCACCACACCCGCGATTGCAAGCCAGCCGGCACGTCCCAGCCGGCGGGCCGGGACAGCGACGACGGCGCGGCTGCCGGCGCCGGCAGGGACGGGCGTGGTCGCCATCAGGATGGGCCCGGGCTGGGCAGATCCAGATCCGGGTGGATGGCAACGGCAAGCGTCCTGATGCCCTCGGCCAGGCGCGGTCCGGGCCGGGTGACGATGACGTCATCGATGGATCGAACGGCGCCGTCGGCGACAGCTGACAGCGTGTCCCAGCCGGGCCGGGACGCCACCTGCTCCGGGGTGACGCCGTATGCCGCATCGCCCAGCAGGATCACCTGCGGGTCGAACGCGAGGATCCGCTCGGCCTCGATCTGGTAGACGCCGGGGAGCCCGCTGGTCAGCGGATCGCCGCCGGCTACCCTGATCATCTCGGTGCCGAAGTAGTCGGGCGCAGGCCCGAAGAACCCACTCGACGCGTCGAGCTCGTAATAGACGCGCGGGGTTGACAGGTCGGCGGTGGCGGCGGCCACCTCGTCGAACGCCGCCTGGAGCGAGGCCGTCAACACGGTCGCCTCGTCCACGCGGCCGACCGCGCGACCGATCAGCGCCATGTCGGCGAGTGCCGTGGTGACGTCGGGCGCGAACAGCACCAGGACCGGCACGCCCAGGTCCCGAAGCTTCTGGATCGCCTCGGGCGGGTTGAAGTTGTCACCTCCGGCGATCACGAGGTCGGTGTCCAGGCTGACGATCTTCTCCACGTCGACAGACCCGAACCGGGCAACGTCGGGCACGTCGGCCGCCTCGGGTGGATAAAGGCTCAGGTCCTCCACCTTGCCCACCAGGCGATCGCCGACGCCGAGCGCGAACAGCGTCTCGGTGGCAGCCGGGGTCAGGGACACGATCCTCGACGGCTCGGCGGCGATCGAGACGGCCGTGCCTTCATCGTCGGTCAGCTCTGCCGGGAAGTCCGAGGCGAGCGTCGACTCCGGGGTCGGGCTCAGGGTTGCGGCCGGAGAGGCCGTCGCGCGCAACGTGGTCCCGGCTGAGGTGGGCGTGGTCGCGGCAGCGCCGCACGCCGAGAGCAGCAGAGACACGGCGACCAGGAATGGGATGAGAGGCGTCGGCGGTCGGGAGGGACGCTCATGCGTCGCGTTGGTGCGTGCGTCCACGAAGGCTCCAGTCGAGGAGGGAGGGCTGAGAACGAGGAGACCCCTCGCTTCTGGTCGAAGCAGGGGTCAGGCGGTGGATCGCACGGCACGCCTGACCTTTCTCTCGAAGGCTCGAGCGGCGACGGCGGATCGGCGACCGGACTGGCGCCCCGAGGGGCGGTCACCGTAGCGGGACTGTGCCGGAATCGCACCGGCTTCGCGATCCTGCCGCGTCGGTGTGTGACCGGGCTCGCGGCCCGGTGTCGCGTCGAAGCGTACCACCGTCGAGGGCAGATAAGTGACGGCTAATCGACCGTCTCCACACTGGGCGCCTCGCCCTCCTCCCGCCACCACCAACCCGCCGGAGGAGGTCCCTCGATGGGGGTTGTTCGATGGGTGCGTGTGCTGATGCCGGTGGTCGTGACCGGGCTGCTGGCGGGTATGGCCGGGACGGGAACGTCGCTGGCGTCCGACCCGCCCTGGCAACCACCGCCATGCCCCGTGGCTGGCCCGTCCGCGGCCTCTGCTGGCTCGGCTGGGTGGTATCGGCTGACGCCGGTGCTGGATGCCACGGGCACGCTGGTCGCCCAGCAGCTGACGGTCGCGGCACGCGGTGGTGTGATCCGAGCGATGAACCTGCCGCCCGAGTCATTCGCGTCGGGACCATCGGGCGGGCTGCTCGTGGTGGGCGACGATGACGGTACCCGATCGCGGTTGCGGGTCCTCGACCTCGCACACGGATGTGCCCGGCTCGACGTCGAGGAAACGTCCGTGATCCGCAGCGCGCTCACCGCATCCGACGGTGCCAGCCTGTGGGAGCACCGAGTGGATCGGGGCACCCGCGCGGACATGGGCATCTGGCGTCGAGCCATGGACGACGGCTCGTCGGCGCGGCTCCTGCCGGGGATCAGCGACAACCCCGACTACGGACCGACCTTCGTCACCGAGCTCCGGGAATCGTCGGACGGCCATCTGGTCGTCGCATCGTGCGGCGCGACGGCCTGTCGCACGCGCGTCGTCGACACCGAGACCTCGCGCGTCGCTCTCGTCGAGCAGACCGGTCCCCCGATTGGATTCACCGGCGGATGGCTCGTGACTCACGCACCCTGCGACTGGTGGCCGTGCGCGGTCGTCGCCGTGGACCCTGAGTCCGGCGCGCGCCAGACGCTCGTGGACGACGCCAACCATGCGGAGCTCGGCGGAGCGGTGGATGGCCTGCTCGTATACCAGGAGCCGGACGGCGCACTGGCGATCATGGACGTCGACTCGCGGTCACGGGCGGTGCTCGGCGCCGGTGGACGCCTCGCCCCGGTCCGACGGGGGTCGATGGCGGAGACCGGAGTCGATCTCCCCATGGGCAGCGTCCTGGTGGCCCCGGACGGCCGGATGGACGACGTTCGTGAGGCCTGGCGGCTCGACCCGGCGACCCAGGCCCTGACCACGGCCGAGGAGGTCACGCCATGACCCGTCTCTCATTGCGCGCCAGGCTGGCCTCACGTGCCATCGCCGCGGCAGCTGTTGCCGCCGTCCTGTCCAATGCCGCGACCGTTCCGGTTGACGCGCACGATCCGGATCCCACGTTCAGCGGCGGTCCGATGACCCCGAGCTCGGTGCTCGAGTGGCGCTGGGCGACGAGCGGCATCCCGACCACCATGAAGGGGGCCATCAAGGCCGCCGCTGCGGACGCCAACGCGACGAGGGCGTCGAAGGCTCCGACCTTCGACCACACCGCCGGCGTCAGCAGCAAGATCCATTACGGCACCAGCGTCCCGTGTGGCGTCAACGGCCTTGCCTGCATGCGCCGCTCGACACCAGACTGGTTCGGCGTCTGGCTCCGCGAGAACGGCCACCGGTTCGACTGGGGCACGCTCCGATGGTGCGAGATGACCGGCTCTCCGACTGGCTGCTACCAGGCCGAGACGATCACGCTCGACGAGCTTGGTCATGTCCTTGGCCTGAACCACCACGTGAACTACGGCGACGATCGCGACTACGGCGACGCCGTCGTCCAGACCTACTCCCACACGAAGCCCAGGACAGGCTGGAACGCGGACGGATTCGCCCGCTGTGATGTCGCGTCGCTCCAGCAGATGTACGACGTCCTCAGCTCGAAGACGCTCTACAGCACCTGCCTGTCCGTCCCGACGACGTTGTCGATGACCGCCTCCAGCTCGTGGGTCACGGCCGGGAGTCCAGTCACGTTCACGGCCCACCTCGGGACGAACGGCACCGGAAAGCTGTCGAACAACAAGGTCACCGATCGGATGGTCGTCCTGCAGCAACACCTCTCGACGGGGTGGAGCGACCTGGTGACCATGAGCGGAGTGTCGGCCGGGACCTACCGCGCGACGGTCGGCATCCGGTCGGATGGCGATTACCGGGCGAGGTTCCGCAAGCCATCGAACGAAGGCCTCAAGGCATCGTCGTCCAGCGTGATTGCCGTCTCGATCACCGGAGCCTGCAGGTCGGGCGGCTGCGTGACCATCGATCCCCTCCAGTAGCGAAAGGGACCAGCCTCATGCACAAGGGCGTCGCGATTGCCCGCTCGGCCGGCCTCGTCCTGCTCGCTGCGATGGCGGCGTGCACCGTCGGCTCTCCCGGCTCGCCCTCTGCTCCTGACGGCGGGCCGGCCGACAGTCCGTCAGTCACGCCGGCCGTGACGGCCGCCCCCGCCACGCCGGCCCCGACGCACCCGCCGACGCCATCGCCCGGGGCGAGCGCGCCAACCACGGTCGCGAGCCCCGCGATCACCCTTCCGGCCGAGCCGCCGGCCGCGGTGCTGGCGGGCCTGATTGGCGACCCGGTCACAGGCGACCTCGGCACGGTCTCGTGGGGCGGATTCACGTCGGACGCGCCGTGGGTCATCGGCCTGGCGCGGGGCGGCGCGGCGTCGGGTGCACGGCTCACCGTCACCTTCGATCCGGCGATCCAGCCAACGACGTGGCGTGCTCGCTGGGCGCCCGTCGAGGGCAGAGAAGCGGGATCGCCGCACGACGGCGGCACCGGAAGGGGTAAGGAGATTGCCGTGGTCGTGCCCCGGCGGGCCGGGGACTGGAGCCTCCAGGTCGAGGCGCATTTCGGCGGCGACAGCGGCGGCGCCTGGTACTGGCGGATCCAGGTCAACCCGTGATGGCGTGCCGTCTTGCGGCTGGAGAACCCCCGGGCGCGTGCCGAAGAAGGCCGACAGGCAGGCTGCCGGCTGGCGCGAGTGCGGGTGCGATCAGGCGATCGCGCTCTCCGCCTGGGCGTTGAAGATGGAGACCTGCGCCTCCTCGGGCAGCATCACGCCAAAGATCTTCTGCAGCGCGAGAAGGTGGACGCACGAGCCCCAACTCTCGAAATAGTGGCAGGTGCAATGCCACTGGCCGGCGTCGAGGCTGACGTGATGGGTGTCGTTGTCACCGCGGAACGTCAGGGACACTCGCTCGATCGAGATGCGGTCCAGCTCCCGAGCGTAGCGATTTGCCTTCTCGACCTTGCCGATGAGAGAGGAGTGCATCGCCGATCAACCTCCAGTCGCCCCTGACGGGCGTCCACGAGGGCCGCCGTCCAGTCGGACCAGGACCGGTGATGGCGGTCGCTGTGGCAAGCCTACACCCCAGCGCCAGCCGGTCGCGCGACCACTCAGCGACTCAGCACCGGCCGGGCTCGCGACGTCTCAGCGACCCCGCACCAGCTGCTCGCCGGTGACCACCAGCTCGTCCCGAAGCCCGGGCGTCGTCGCCTCGGTATAGACGCGCACGAGCGGCTCGGTGCCGCTGGCTCGAACGAGCAGCCAGGAACCGTCGGCCAGGAACCACTTGAGCCCGTCGTTGGTGCTCAGGACCTGCGTGCGTGCGATCGACTCGCCGGCGAGCATTGCTGGTGGCGCCTCGCGCAACCCCACGAGGATGCGTTGCTTCACGGCGTCGTACGAGGGTCGATCGAAGTGCACGTCGATCCGGCGATAGAACGACGGACCGGCCAGCTCGTGGAACCTCGCGACGGCCTCGGAGACCGGCCAGCGGCCCGCCTCCCGCTCGCGCAGGAACAGGTCCAGCAGCATGAGGTCGGCATAGATCCCGTCGCGCTCCGGCAGGTGCATCCCGAACCCGAACCCGCCCGACTCCTCGGCGCCGAGCATGGCACCGGTCTCGATCATGCGTGGGCCGATGAACTTGAAGCCCACCGGAACCTCGTGGGTCTCGATCCCGTAATGGCGGCCGAGCGTCCCCACGGTCGAGGTGTTGTTGACGCTGACCACGACGGGCTCCCGTAGCCCACGGTGCTCGGCCAGGTAGTACATCAGCAGGCCCGTGACCTCGAGCTGGTGGATGAAGGTTCCCTGCTCGTCGGCGGCACCCGCGCGGTCCGCATCGCCGTCGAGCAGCAGCCCGAGGTCGAACGCCCCGCCCGCGATCCGTGCCAGCGCCTCGTCGACGTTTGGCCGGATGGGCTCCGGATTCACCCCGCCGAAATAGGGGTTGCGCTCGCCGTGGATCTCGGTGATCCGGATGCGTCCACCCGCAAGCAGCCGCGGGATCCAACTCGCGCCGACGCCGTACAGCGGCTCGACCAGGACCGAGACATCGGCCTCCTTGAGCCGGTCGAGGTCGATCGTGCGACGGATGAACCGCTCATAGCCCGGGAACGGGTCGTACCACTCAACCAGCCCGGCGGCCTCGGCGTCCGCGAGGGGGCGGCGCTCGATCGCGCGCGTCCCGTTCTCGGCGAGCACTCGCTCGATGCCCGCCAGCATGTCGGCACTGGCCGCCGCGCCGCTCGGCGCCTTGACCTTGAAACCGTTGTCGGTCCACGGATTGTGCGAGGCGGTGATCACGATCCCGGCGGCGGCGCTGCGCTCCACGACCTCGAACGAGCTCATCTGGGTCGGCACGCCGGACTCGCTGATCGCCACGGGGATGTCGTACGCGAGCACGACCTCTGCGGCGGCACGCGCAAAGTGCTCGGACGCGAACCGGCGGTCGTAGGCGATCACGACGCCCTTCGCCTGGTCGCCGCGGTCGGCAACGAGGCGCGCCAACCCGTCCGCGCATCGGCGGACGTTCTGGAACGTGAACTCATCGGCGACGCGGGCTCGCCAGCCGTCCGTTCCGAAGACGATGCGGGTGGGGGCGAGCGCGTCGGTCGGATCGGTCACGAAGGGATCTCCGCTGTGGAGCACCGGTCCAGGAGCCGCTGCACGGTCGGGCGCGCGCTGCGGGCTCCGCGGAGCACGGCGGTCGGTTGGCTGGCCCTGATCGTACCCCGCGCGCCGGTCTCCACAGCGAGCGTGCCGTCGGCGGCGCGCTCGACCACCAGGTCGTCCGGCGTCGTCTCAATCGGTTCGCCGGCTTCCACCACACCCCCCTCGATACCGGGTGCGCCGAGCACGTCCAGCAGCGCGGGCCACGTTCCGACGTCTGTCCAGCCGGCATCGAGCGTCGCCATGGCAACGGAGCCAGCGGCCGCCGCAGGCTCCATCACCGCGTAGTCGATGGAACGGCCGTTGAGGGCACCGTAAGCACCTGACAGGTCGTTGCGTGCCAGGCCCGCAGCGACGCCCTCGATGACGTCGGGCGCAAAGCGCTCGAGCGCGGCGCGGATCGCCCGCCGCCGCCACAGGAACATGCCAGCGTTCCAGGCCACGCCCGGCGTCCGCTGCAGCACCTCGGCGCGGGCCGGCCGGGGCTTCTCCTCGAACGCCAGCAACGGGTAGGCGGCGAGCCCGTCGATCGGCGCGCCCCGCGGGGCATCCGGGATCAGGTAGCCGTACTGGGTCGCGGGTCGCGTGACCTGGACGCCGAGCGTGACCAGCGGGCTCTCGGTCCCGAACGCGCCGGTCGCGAGCCGGTCGCCGGCCGTCCGCAGCACCGATCGGAAGACGCCCTCGCGCTCGGGGTCCATGCGGTGATCCGCGGGCAGGACGATCATGACCTCGTCCGGGTCGCGGTCCACGGCCAGCGTGGCAAGCGCGATCGCCGGGGCAGTGTTCCGGCCCTGTGGCTCGCCGATGACGCGGACCCCGGGCAGCTGCTCGGCCACCAGCGGGGCATACGCCTCGAGGGCGACGACCACGACGTCGACCGGCCCCAGCTCGTCCCCCTGGAGCCGGCGCACCGTCCGCTGCAGGAGCGTCTCGCCTGTGGGCAGCAGCGGCAGGAACGGCTTCGGACGCTCCGTGGTGCTGAGCGGCCGCAGGCGTGTCCCACCCCCGCCGGCCATGATCACGACATACATCGGATCGAGCTACCCGGTCTCCGACGTCGCGAGCGCCGGCTCAGGGAGGCCAGCCTCAGCCGCCAGCAGGTCCGCCTTGTCGGTGCGCTCCCAGGGCGCGTCGAGATCCTCACGCCCGAAGTGGCCGTACGCCGCGGTCGGACGGTAGATCGGTCGGCGAAGGTCGAGGGCGTCGATGATCGAGGCCGGACGCAGGTCGAAGTGACGCTCGACCAGCTGCTGGATCCGCTCGTCGGGGATCCGACCGGTTCCGAACGACTCGACCGTGAGCGACACGGGGCGCGCGATCCCGATGCCGTACGCGATCTCCAGCTCGAACCGGTCAGCCAGGCCCGCCGCGACCACGTTCTTCGCCACCCAGCGGGCGGCATAGGAAGCCGAGCGATCCACCTTGGTCGGGTCCTTGCCCGAGAACGCGCCACCGCCGTGGCGCGCCATGCCCCCGTAGGTGTCGACGATGATCTTTCGTCCGGTCAGGCCCGCGTCGCCCATGGGTCCGCCGATCACGAACCGGCCGGTCGGGTTGATGTGCATCACGGGATCGACGGGTCGCAGCGTCTCTGGGATGGTGGGCAGGATCACGTACTCGGTGATGTCCCGCCGGATCCGCTCGGCGCGGACATCCGGATCGTGCTGGGCAGAGACGACGACCGTCCGCACCCGCTTGGGGACGCCACGCTCGTACTCCACCGTGACCTGCGTCTTGCCGTCGGGGCGCAGGTACGGCAGCTGGCCAGATCGACGTACCTCCGTCAGCCGGCGTGCCAGCCGGTGCGCGAGCGCGATGGGAAGCGGCATCAGCTCGGGCGTCTCGCGGCAGGCGAACCCGAACATCATCCCCTGGTCGCCGGCGCCCAGCTCGCCCGTCGGAGCGGCATCCGAGCGCACCTCGAGCGCCGCGTCGACGCCCACGGCAATGTCGCTCGACTGCTCCTTGATGCTGACCAGGGTCCCGCATGTCAGGTAGTCGAAGCCGTAGTCGGCCCTCGTGTAGCCGATGTCGCACACGGTGTCGCGCACGACTGCCTGGAAGTCGACGTAGGTCGAGGTCGAGATCTCACCCAGGACGAGAACGAGCCCCGTCGTCGTGGCGGCCTCGCAGGCGACACGCGCATGGGGATCCTCGCGGATGATGGCGTCCAGGATCGCGTCCGAGATCTGGTCACACATCTTGTCCGGGTGACCCTCGGTCACGGACTCGGACGTGAACAGGTAGTGCTCGCTGTCGATGATGCTCATGGCTCCCGCAGTACACGTGACGCAGGGTCGAGAGCGTAACACCGACCATCGGGCACACCGTCTCCCGGGCAGCACGAGGCACCGGCGTGGTGCCCCGACGCACCGTCCGCGGAGGTCCAGATGGCGAGCGATCCCCGCCCGAGCGACACTGCCGAGGCCGAGGCACGCGACGCAGTCCCGGGCTCCCGGGACGAGCTCCACGCACGGTCTGTCGGGGACGATGCCTTCGTGGCCGCATCCGCCGTCGTGGCGCGATGGCTGGGGATTCGCCTGCGGCTCCAGGAGCCCGTGAACGCCTGGAACGGGCTCGCGACCAGGGGGACACGGATGGTGCCACCACGCCGGCGGCAGTCCGCGCGGATCTGGTTGGTTCCGCCGATCATGGTCATCGTCGGAGCGTCCGGTATCCCGGAGGCAATCCAGGCAGCCACCGAGGCGGTGCTGGCCGCGATTCCGCTCCCGGTCATCTGCGCCTGCCTCGTGATCGCTGGCCGGACTGCCGATCTCGCCCTGCGACGGCTCGGAGACGGGCAGCCACCGGCCGTGCGGCCCGTCGCGGGACCACCTCCGCCGCCCCTCGCATGGCCGGCGCTCAGTCGAGCCCCTGGATCTCCAACGGCGGCAGCTCGTCGGCGGGCTCGAACCCGAACACCTGGCCCAGGAACGACAGCTCGGCGGCGAACGTCGCGCGGTGGGTCTCGGCCCGCCGGAACCCGTGGCCCTCGCCCTCGAACAGCATGACCGCGTGGGGCACGCCCCGATCGTGCAGGGCGGCCTCCATCGCATCGACCTGCGACGGCGGCACGACCTTGTCCTCGAGCCCCTGGAAGATCAGCATCGGGACGCGGATCTCGTGCAGGGCGTGGAGGGGTGACCGCGCCCGAAAGACAGATCGGCCCTCCGGCCAGGGGGCCAGCATGCCCTCGTCATATCGCGACTCGAACTTGTGACCATCCTCGTGGATCAGCTCCAGGTCGGCGATCCCGAAATGGCTGATCCCGGCCCCGAACACCTCGGGCCGGAAGGTGAGCGCCGCGAGCGTCGTGTAGCCACCCGCGCTGCCGCCCCGGATGGCAATCCGCGTCGGGTCGATCGATCCGCGGTCGGCGAGGAACCGGGCAGCGGCGATGCTGTCCTCGACATCGACGATCCCCCAGCGCGTCTTGAGGGCGTCGCGATACGGCCGTCCGTAGCCGGTCGAGCCGCGATAGTCGACATCGACGAACGCGATCCCGCGCGAGGTGAAGAACGCCCGCTCGACCGATAGCGATGACGACGCACACGACGTCGGGCCGCCATGGACATCGACGATCAGCGGCGGAAGCTCACCGTCCGGTCCCCCGAACGCCGCGTTGGTGGGGGCGAAGTACAGGGCACGGGCCGTCTGCCCGTCGCTGGTCGGAAACTCGATCGGCTCCGCATGCGGGAGCACCGCGGGATCGAGCGGGATCGCCAGGGCACGCGCCAGGACGCCAGTCGGCCTCCCGGTCTCGGCGCTGAACACGACGACCGCGGCCGCGTCATGCGGGCCGGCGGCCACAGCGAGGGCGATCTCGCCTTCCACCCGGAGCCCGGCCAGCTCGGTGAAGGGCGATGGCGCGCGGTGCACCGTGCCGTCGCCGTCGATGATCAGCAGCTCGTCGCGCCCGTCCGATCGGGCAACCGCGAGGATCGCGCCGCCGGCGACGAACCCGTAGCTGGATTGCCCGAACACCCAGGCGGGATCCGCGAGCTCGGCCTCCATCGGCGCGAGGTTGCGAGCTCGGCCGTCGATCCCGTCCGGTCCGTCGAGGGCGAACAGGTTCCACCATCCGGACTCATCAGAAACGAAGTACAGGACGCCGGCCGGTGACCACGCGGGTTGCGCGATCGATGTCGCCGGGCCGCCGGCAACGGTCCGGGCCGGGCC
The DNA here is from genome assembly GCA_963734935.1 of uncultured Chloroflexia bacterium. Taxonomy (GTDB): domain Bacteria; phylum Chloroflexota; class Limnocylindria; order Limnocylindrales; family CSP1-4; genus CAIXZV01. The sequence continues at coordinate 44,316 of CAVTIO010000006.1, forward strand.
AAGCGAGCCGTCCGGATCGAGCGGTGCCACGCGGAGGCGCACAGCGTCCCACGGCATGTTCGGGTGATCCCACTCGAGCCAGGCGAGCCGGTGGCCATCGGGCGACGGTCGGGGTGCCGCCACGAAGTCGAGACCCGTGACGATCGTGCGACCGGCTCCCTCCGACCCGTCGAGGGCCAGCGTCACCAGCTCGTTGACCACCAGGTCGGGCCGGTCGGGTTCCTCACGATCATGGGTCTCGCGTACCGCGAACAGGCGATCGCCTCGTCGGCTGAGCGTCAGGTCGGCGTAGCGCCACGGTCCCTCGGGCGTGACGGCCCGGGGCGCGGCGTCACCCTCCGGATCGATCTCGAACAGACGGCCGTCCGCGATCGACGAGACGATCACGCGACCGCGCTCAGCGACGTACGCTCCGCCACCGTACTCGTGCACCTTGGTGCCGACACGGAACGGCGCGGGAGTCAGCTCCCGCGTGGTGCCATCTGGCCCATGGCGCATCAGGGTCTGCCGACCGCCTTCGGCGGGCCGTCCCTCGATCCAGTACTCGGCGCCGCCATCGATCCGCGTCTCGCTCAACCGCTTGGCACCGGCCGAAGCAAGGTCGAGGTCGATCGACGACCGCCAGCTCCCGTACGGCGCGACCGCGACGGATGTGACTGGCGGATGGTGATGATCGGGCCCCGCCGACTGCGCGCCCACGGTCAGGTGCCCTGCTGCCAGGACGAGACGTATGCCAGCTGCTCGGGCGTCATGGGGTCGAGGGTAATCCCCTGGGCCTCCAGCTTCAGCCTGGCGACCTCCGCATCGATCGCCTCCGGGACGCCATACACCCGCGGTTCGAGATCCGCGTGGTGGCCTGCGACGTACTCGGCCGACAGCGCCTGGTTGGCAAAGCTCATGTCCATGACCGCTGCCGGATGGCCCTCGGCCGCACTCAGGTTGACCAGCCGGCCCTCGGCCACGAGGTTCAGTCGCTTGCCGCCGATGTCGAACTGCTGCACGTTCTCTCGCACCTCGCGGACGTGCCCCTCGGCCATCTCCCGCAGGGCCGCAAGATCGAGCTCGGCATCGAAATGGCCCGAGTTGGCCATGATCGCCCCATCGCGCATCGCCGCGAAATGCTCGCGCCGGAAGACGTTGATGTTCCCTGTCGCCGTCACGAACAGGTCCCCCCAGGGCGCGGCCTGGGCGACGGTCATCACCTGGAAGCCGTCCATCAGCGCCTCGAGCGCCCGCACGGGATCGACCTCCACGACCGCAACGTGGGCGCCGTGGCCGGACATCCGGGACGCGATCCCGCGCCCGACCCAGCCGTACCCGGCGACGACCACGTTGCGGCCCGCGATCAGCAGGTTGGTCGCGCGCAGGATGCCGTCGAGCGTGGACTGCCCCGTGCCGTAGCGGTTATCGAACAGGTGCTTGGTCAGGGCCTCGTTGACAGCGACGACCGGGAACGCAAGGGCGCCATCGGCTGCCATCGCGCGCAGGCGGATGACACCCGTCGTCGTCTCCTCGGTCCCGGCCATGACCTCGGCCAGCTGCGACGGTCTGTCCGCGTGGAGCAGAGAGACCAGGTCGCAGCCATCGTCCATGGTGATGACCGGGTGGATGTCGGCGACGGACCGCAGGTGCTGGTAGTAGGTGTCGCGGTCCTCGCCCCGACGGGCGTAGGTCGAGATCCCGTATTCGGCGACCAGGGCCGCGGCCGTCGGATCCTGGGTCGACAGGGGGTTCGATGCGGCGAGATGGACCTCGGCACCACCCGCCTTGAGCGTGCGAGCGAGGTTGGCCGTCTCCGTGGTCACGTGGAGGCAGGCGCCGACGCGGAGGCCGTCCAGTGGTCGCTCACGTTCGAACCGCTCGCGGATCTGGCGCAGAACGGGCATCTCGCGCTCTGCCCATTCGATGCGGCGAACGCCCTCGGCGGCGAGCGAGAGGTCGGTCACGTCGTGGGGGATGGCGGGTGAGGGTCGGGTCATCAGGGCTCCTCGGCGGTGTTGTCGGTGGGCAGCGATTGCAGCTGGTGCGCCTGCTCGAGACGAACCTGGGTCGCCGCATCCGGGCTCGCCCTGCGACGCCCAAACAGGCGCCGAAGCGGAGCTGTGAGATCTGCCAGGGGGGACGCGATGCGGCGGACGAGACGCTCCTCGAACTCGCAGTGCTCCATGTAGCCGAGCCGGCGATACGCCTGGATCGCCGGCGGGTTGTCGGATCGAACGTTGAGCACGACGTGGTCGCAGTAGCGAAGCAGCTCGGCGGTCACGGCCGAGGTCACGGCCTTCGCGTAGCCGCGGCCGCGATAGTCGACGTGGGTCAGCACGTTGCCGACCACGGCCAGCCGCGCCTCACGCGACACGACGTGGGTGCCGGCGGCAGCGACGAGGTTGCCGTTGACGCGGATCCCGTAGTAGACGCCCTCGGCCACGGCGCTGGACGGGAGCCAGGCGGCGAACCCCAGCTGGTAGAGCCGGTTCAAATCGCCAACCTCGACCGGGAGGAGGCGCGTCACGGGTGCGGGCACGGGCACGAAGTGGGCGTGGTCGACCCACATCCGGATCATGGGCGGGCCGGGCTCGACCCGGTAGTGGTTGGCGACGGCCGGCAGAGCCGCAGGGCGGGTGGCGACGTATGCCGCTCGCGGTCGGACGACGTCGCGCAGGATCGCGGAGATGCCATCGAGGCTGCCGGACACGAACATCGGCTGGGGCGTCAGCCCCCCATACTCGAGCGCGACAGCCACGATGTCGCTTCCCGAGGTCGCGATCCCCCACCGGGTGCGACCGAACTCCCGGTCTTCGAGATCGCAGATCGCGTAGGCGGCGAACAGCCGATCACGCTCGAGAAAGCCGCGCAACAGCGCACGATCCGTGGTGCGGCGTGCAACAAGGGAGCCCGAGCGGCTGACCGCGACCGTGACCATCAGGCGGCGCCGTCGGGATCGGTTGTGGCGGGGGCCGATGGATCTGCGGCACGCGGCTCGGTCCCTGGCGCCTGTGCGGCATCGGCAGCCTGCCCCTCTGCGGGCTGCCCCTCGTCGGACCCAACGGCCGGCGCCTCCGCGGCCTGCGCCTGGGCGACCGCGATCCATGGGTTCGGCGCCGCGGCTCGACGAGCGACGGCCGCCTCGACATGGGCCGCCAGGCCAGCCCCGAACGGCGCCCTGATCACACCGTCCTCGGTGACCACCGCGCTGACCAGCGCCGTGGGGGTCAGGTCCTGGAGCGGGCTCCGCACCTTCGTTCCCTCGGGTGCCACGCGGCGATCGCCGGCCATCACGACGCGCCCGGGCACCCCCTGCTCGACGGCCGCGTCGTGGCCCGAGGCGAGCTCGAGGCCAATCGTGGTCGTGGGTGCGCACACAAGCACCGGCACGTCGGCCGCCTGCGCAGCGAGCGCCAGCGCATACGTCCCGGCAACCGCGACGACGTCGCCATTCGACGCGACCCGGTCGGCCGTCACGAGCACGACATCGACCTCACCCGCGGCGATGCAGCCGGGCGCAGCGGCATCGGTGGCGATCGCATGATCGACGCCCGCCTCGCGCAGCTCCCAGGCGAGCACCCGCGAGCCGCTGAGCCCCGGCCGTGTCTCGGCGACCAGCGCATGGATCGGTCGACCGGCGTGGTGCGTCGCGATGATCGCCGACCCGGCCGTCCCCAGCTGTCCGCCGCCCATCGGTCCCGTGCTCCCGATGGTGAGGACGCGCAATGGCCCCTCCGCCGGCTCCGGGAGGACACCAACGGCGTGCTGAACGAGCGCCCCGTGGGCATCGAGCGTCTCGCGGATGATCGCCTCGGCCTCCCAGCGCATCGCCGCCGCGATCGTCTCTCCCGCAGCGTCCTTGCCCAGCGTGTCGAGCAGCATCAGCATCCGGTCCAGCGCAGCGTGCATCGCACCCGACCCCGGCCGCGTGTTTCGCAGCGCGTTCGCCGCCCCGCGGATGGTTGCGCGCCGGGCGAACGGTCGTGACAGACTCGAGGCGCCGGCGATCAGCGCCAGCGTTACGGCCGCCACCTGCGCCTGGGCCGGCCCGCCGGTGATCGCCTCACCGCGGATCGCGGTGACTGCATCGACCGCACCGCGCACCTCGAGATCGACAAGAACATCTGGCAGGCGACGCTGGTCGACGACCCGGCACACATCGCCGTCCCACCGGAAGGGTGCCCGGAACCCCGCCCCGGCCGCCGGCTCCTCTGCCTTCGGTCCACCGTCCGCCCCACCCACCGGCGTGTCGTCGCCCAACAGCTCGCGGGCCGCCTCGGCCGACTGCTGCTGGAGCGTCTGAGCCGCTCCGATCACGGCACCCACCGAGCTCACCACGTCGCCCGCGAACACGCGGAAGAAGCGCCTTCGATCAGGATCGGTCATGCGGCGACCATGGCGGGATCACCGGACAGCGGCTCGACGTCGGACGTCACCGCACGCCGAACGCATCGGTATCAGTACCGGATGACGCTGGTGACCTTTCGATCCTCGAGCCGTTCGCGGCCCTTGAGGAAGTCCAGCTCAACCAGGAACGCGAGGCCAACCACCTCACCCTTGAGTCGCTCGACCAGGTCAATCGTGCCGCGCACCGTCCCGCCGGTCGCCAGGAGGTCGTCCACGATCAGGACGCGCTGGCCCGGCTGGATGGCGTCGCGGTGGACCTCGAGGGTGTTCGAACCATATTCCAGCGCGTACTCAACGGTGATCGTCTCGGCCGGGAGCTTGCCCAGCTTCCGGACGGGAACGAACCCGGTCCCGAGCTGGTATGCCATGGGAGCCGAGAAGATGAAGCCGCGCGATTCCATGCCCACGACGATGTCGACCCGGTCGTCCCGATAGGGATCGAGCATGAGGTCGATGGCCTCCTTGTAGGCGGCCGGGTCCTTGAGCAAGGTCGTGATGTCGTAGAACAGGATGCCGGGCTTCGGGAAGTCGGGGATCTCGCGGATCGTCGCGCGAAGCGTCTCGGCGGACATCGGTTCGGAACCTCTCGGTGGTGGCGCGTTGGGCAGCGCCCGGGACGACCGGGGAGCGAGGACGGCCGGAGGCTCAGTCTACCGCAGCCGTCCCCGCGTTCCGCATGACAACCGGAGCGTCGGCAGCGGGCGTCGGCGTCCCGCCTTGATCAGGCGCATCGTCGGATCGGCCGTGCCAACCGGACGCCGTCCCGATGCGACCGGAGGCCGCCAACCCGAGCAGGGCGGCCACCATTGACACACCGAACACGCCGGCCAGCGCCCAGCCGAGCCCGTCGCCGCCGCTCCGCTCGCCCAGCGCAGCCAGCGCACCGCCGACTCCGGCGCCCAGCGCCGTGCCCAGGATGTCCGAGAGCTGGAGCGCCGACGAGGCCGAGCCCTGTTGCTCCGGCGGGACGCCGCGCAGCACGACCAGCGTGACCGCCGAGTACATGAAGCCCATGCCCAGTCCGGCCAGAATCCAGGTCGCGATGGCCGCCTCGGGCGGCACGGAGGGCAGCACGACCGGGATCGTCAGCGCGGACGCGAGCGCGAGGCACGTGAAGCCCAGGGCAACGAACCTGCGCGGCCCGACGCGGTCGATCCGGCGAGCCTGCAACCAGGTCGCCGTGGTCCAGGCGACCGTGGTCACGGTGAACACGATGCCCGTCAGCGTCGCGGGCGTCTCGCGCCAGGTCTGGAGCATGAGCGCGATGTACGCGTCGCCCACGAAGAAGGCGAACGTCATGACCCCGCGCAGCAGGATCGCCGCGGGCACGCCCTTCGCCAGCGACAGTGTCCCCCGCGGCGTCAGGCGCCGGAACGCGTGCAGCAGGAGCGCCGCCCCCACGACCGACCCGCCGACCGCGACCGGCAGGCTCTCCGCGGTCAGGGCAGCGACCAGCGTCGCGGTTCCGACCGCCGCGAGCAGGGCGTTGGGCAGCCGACGGGCGGTGGCCGCCGCCGCCTGGTGCTCGGCGGCGGGTGCCGCCGAGGGCACGGCACGGAGCGCCGACAACGCGATCGTGCCGGCGACCGCCAGCAGCGGCAGGAGCCCGAGAAACACGAGTCGCCATGTCGTCACCTCGCCGACGATCGCCGCAATCGATGGCCCGATCACGCCGGGGAGCACCCAGGCGGCAGACAGCATCGCGAACATCTGGGGCTGGAGGCGCTGCGGCAGTCCGCGCCCGATCGCCACGTAGGCGGTGGGTGCGATGGCGCCGCCACCGAGCCCCTGGATCACCCGTGCGCCGACCAGGACCGGCATCGAGGGCGCCAGCCCGCCGATCGCAAGACCCAGAGCGAACAGCCCGAGCCCGACGGCGAACGGCCGCGTGAGCGGCATGCGGTCGAGGGCGCCACCCGCGACGACGGTGCCCACGAGGTTGCCGAGGAAGAACCCTGAGAAGACCCAGCCATAGAGCTCGATCTGACCCAGCTCGTCGGCGACCTTGGGCATCACGGTCCCGATCGCCAGCGACTCGAGCGCGACCAGCGTGATCGTCGAGACAAGCCCGACGGTCAGGCCGCGATATCCGGGCGAGAGGAGCTCGGCGGCGCGCGGTGGACCCGCGTGCGCGACCCCATTGGCGGTGGACACGCCCTCATGATGCCTGAGGGCAGGGGCGCTCCCGGGAGAGCCGGAGCGCTCTCGGGCAAGCCGGGACGAGCGACGCGCGCTAGCCGCCGATCAGGCGCAGGAGCTCACCGACGACGGCGATCTCGTCCGGGTGCACGAACTGCGCGTTACGGAACGTGAACCCCGTGAATCCGGCCGCCAGGTACGGCTGCAGCTCCGCCGCACACTGCTCGATCGTGCCCGTGAAGACGCCCTCCCTGCGATCCGGCGGGAGGCGCAGGAGCGTCGCGCGCGCCGCCGCCTCCGTCTCTGCCGGTGCGACCGGGGTGGCCATCGTGCGCTCGATCGTGGCCGGGTCTCGTCCCACGACCTCGCAGTGGCGTTCCAGCACCTCGGTCTTGTGGCGCAGCCCCTCGAGGCCGAGCGGGAACCAATGGGCCATGTCGGCGTGCCGGGCAACGATCTTCAGCGTTCGCTGCTCACCGCCGCCCCCGACCATGATGCGCGGGCCGCCCTGCTGGATGGGGCGCGGCACGTTGAGCGCGGCGTCGATCCGGTAGTGGCGGCCGTGGAACGTCGGACGCTCCTCGGTGAACATGAGCTTCGCGATGGTGAGCGCCTCGTCGAGGCGGTCCATTCGTTCACCGATCGGGGGGAAGTCGTACCCGTAGGCGATGTGCTCGTCCTCGGACCACGCTGCACCCAGACCGAGCACCGCGCGACCACCCGAGAGCACATCGAGCGTGGTGGCCATCTTGGCGAGCATTGCCGGATTCCGGTACGTGACGCCGGTCACCAACGTGCCCAGGCGCATCGTCCGCGTCTCACGGGAGAGGGCGGCGAGCGTTGACCAGCCCTCCAGCAGCGGGTCGGTCTCGGGGGCAACGGCCGGGATCTGGACGACGTGATCCATCACCGTCGCGAGGCTGAACCCGGCGGCCTCGGCGGCGGTGGCCTGGTCGACCAGCGCGTCGAACAGCTGCTCCGGCGCGCGGTCGGCGAAGGTGTGGTTCTGAAGGTGGATGCCAAACCAGGGAGTCGTCATCGGCCAAGCATGCAATCGATCGCGGAACTCCGCACGAGATTGGAGGCGTCAGGCAGGGCGCCCGGCGGCGACGCACGCAGTGCCGGGCGTCCCGTGGGAACAGGCAGCGACCAGCTCGGCGGCTCACGCCACGGCATCGGCCGCACGATGTCGACGTCGGCCCCGAGCGCCGACCAAGCCGGAGTCCATGACGAGCGCGAGAACCAGGTTCCTGGGCTGGCCGGTGACGACGGGGCTCGAAGGCGCGAGGATGACGAACAGCTTCGTGCATCACCTCGTCCGCCCGTGTACGTGCGCCAGCCGCGCGGGTGGTCGGTCCCCCTGGCCCGTGGGGCCTCCGTGCCATCTGGCTCGGCCTTGGCGAGGCTCGCCGCGGCGCGGAGCCCGGGGCTATCGATCCTCGTAGGCGGCGCGGAGCCCCTCGATGTCGATCCTGCCCATCGCCAGCATCGCCTGCATCGCGCGCCGCGCACCGTCGGGGTCCGCGCCTCCGAGATACTCGCCCATCTGGCGTGGCACCACCTGCCACGAGAGGCCGAATCGATCCTTGCACCAGCCGCATTGACCGGGCTCTCCGCCGTCCGCCGTCAGCGCATCCCAGAAGCGGTCCACCTCCGCCTGGTCCGCACAGTCGATCTCGAGCGAGATCGCCTCAGTGAACGGGAACTGCGGGCCGCCGTTGAGCGCGGTGAACCGCCGGCCATCGAGCGTGAACCCGACCATGAGGACCGATCCCTCGGAGCCGCTCGGGTTGTCGCCGGGAGCGCGGTTGATGGCGTCGACGTGACTGTTCGGGAACAGCGAGACGTAGAGCTCGGCGGCCTCCTCGGCCTGGCCATCGAACCACAGGCAGGGCGTGATCATCGGCATCTGGGGCTCTCCTTCATTCCCTTGGTAGGCTGCGGTGACAGCCGGCTCTCACGAGGCCTCGGCCGCCAGCCGGGTCACGAGCTCGTCGAGTCGCTCGTATCCCTCGCGGACACCCATCTCCATGCCGGCCTCGACCATGGCATCGCGATCCTCCACGGACTGGAAGGCGCTGTGCGTGCGGATCCGCGTCCCGTTCCCGATGTCCTCGAGGGTCAGTGTGTCCAGCGACACGTGCCCGGGCGCGCCCTCGAACTCGAACGTCTGCACCCAGCCATCCGGTGACGCGGGTCCGTGGAACACGCCGTGGAAGGCGAACTCGCGGCCCTCGTCGTCCCAGTGGACGTACCGCCACCGCCCGCCGTCGCGGGCCTCATAGGTCTCCACTCGCATCCGGTAGCGGCGGGGCCCCAGCCACTGCACGAGCAGGTCCGGGTCGGTGAAGCATCGGAAGACGAGCGGCCGGGGCGCCTCGACATCGCGTTCGATGCTCACGAACGGCAGCCCCGCGGGCGCGGAGATGGTCAGCGATGCCATGGCTCAGGCTCCTTTCGATCGGTCGTCGGCCCGGAGGGCGGCAAGGAGGTCGTCGAGCCGGTCGAAGCTCTCCTCCCAGTACTCGCGGTAGCGAGCGAGCCACACCGTGGCGTCCCGGAGCGGGGCCGCCTCGAGGTGGCTCAGGCGCACGGTCGCCTGCCTCTGGCGCGAGATCAGGCCCGCGTGCTCGAGCACCCTGAGGTGACGCGAGATGGCAGGCTGGGACAGACGGAACGGCTCGGTCAGCTCGGTCACGCTCCGGTCCCCGTCCGCGAGGCGCGCGAGGATCGCGCGACGCGTTGGATCGGCCAGCGCTCCGAAGACCGTGCTCAGCGTGTCGACCGCCATCCAGAACCACCTCGCTATATAACAGGTCGGTTATCCTAACGTCGGGCAGGGTGCCCGTCAAGCGCCTTCGTTGAGAGCGTGTCGAGAGAAGACCGGCGGCCGATGCCATCACGGGATGGTCACACGCGGGTCGAGGGATGCTCCCAGATGGAAACGTGCTGCCGGCTGTCGCCCGTGAACGTCTCGCCGAGCCAGCCGCCCCAGCGCTCGCGCAGCCGCAGGCCGGCCAGCTGCGCCATCAGGTCGAGCTCGGCGGGCCACACGTAGCGGAACGGGATCGACACCCGGCGGACACGCCCGTCCTCGATCTCCAGGTGATGCGAGATGAGGCCCTGGCGAGCGAGGTCGTACTCGTCGAACCCCCAGCGGACCTCGCTGACGTGGAACGGATGGATCGTCTCGCCCGGCGGCAGCCGCTGCAGGTCGGGGACCATGACCTCGACCAGGAACGTGCCCCCCGGCTCGAGGTGCGCGGCCGCGTTGCGGAAGCACGCGACCTGGGCCGCCTGCGTGGTGAGGTTCATGATCGTGTTGTAGACGAGGTAGACGAGCGAGAAGCGGCCCTCGACCGGCGTGGTCGCGAAGTCCCCGATTGTGACCGGGATGTCCGACCCGCCGGGCTTCGCCCGCAGGTGCGCGAGCATCGCGTGCGACATCTCGATGCCGGTGACCGGCACGCCGCGAGCCGCCAGCGGCAGCGCGATCCGTCCCGTCCCGATCGCGAGCTCGAGTGCGCGACCGTCGCCGGCCAGGCGGGCCAGGAGATCCACGACCGGTTCGATCGCCCCGGCTGCGTTCATCTCGTCGGCGGGATCGTCGTAGTCCGCCGCGATCGCCTCGTCGAAGTAGCCGTCGTCCGGGTCGCCGGAGTCGCCTTCCGGGTCGGGGCGCGAGCCGTCGTTCACGTCGGGATCCTGGTGGTCCGGGGCTGCTAGCTCGTGGGCGGCGTCTCGACCAATCGGCCGTCCGCCAATGCGAAGTCCCAGGCGTCGATGTCGGGCGGCTCGATGCCCAGCGACGTGAGCGCGGTGCAGATCTGGCTTCGATGGTCCGTGCCATGGTGGACGGCCTGGGCCAGGCGGATCCCGACCGGGGCATGCGTCGCGGAACCGTCGTCATAGCGCCGGATGACCACCCGGTCCGGGTCGGGATCGGCGGCCAGGACGGAGACCCAGGCGGGACCGTGTCGGTCCATCTCGGCCCGGAGCTCGCCGAGGTTCATGGCGTCCTCGTCGATCGTCGGGAACTGTCCCTCGGTCAGCGCGTACAGGTAGCCGGCGTCGGCGCCCACGAGGTGGCGCATCGTGTCCAGGATCGAGCCGTAGGTGCCGGGCACGGCGGTCGCCAGCTGCTCGTTCGTGAGCGGGCGGCAGGTGTCGATCAGCCGGAGGGTGGCCCACACGTGATGGGCGAAGGCGTCGGAGAGGCTCGGTCTGGTCATTGCCGCACCCTACCACCGGGCTGGACACCGTCGACCCGCGCGGAACCGAATTGGCGCGCAGCCTCACGCGCTGTCGGTGGCGCGTCTCACCCCACCCGGCAGCGGCAGTGAGGACAGCGCTCGAGCCGACGGCTCACGAAGCTGCCACAGCAGGGACACGCCCGCACCGAGCGCATCTGCGCGATCCCGGCGGCGACGCCCACGACCGCGAACGCGACGAAGATCCAGAATTGCTCAACGTACGGTGGAATGTTCATCTGGGCGCGCCATCGAGGATGCCAGTGGGCTGCCACATTACGCCAACGTGCGATGGCGTGTCTGCGGAGGTGCCCCCATCGAATCGACCCTGCCCCATGCGCCACTGACATGGCGCCAGTGCGCCATTCTGTGCGAAGGAGGTGCCGCATGGGCTACGACGTCGAGACGATCAGCGTTGGCGGGCGCGTGACTTCGCTCGGATCCGCCGGTCCGTACACGCTGGTCGTCGACCGGCCACTCGAGGCGGGCGGGCACGGTCTCGGTTTCAACGGAGGCCAGCTGCTGAATCTTGCGGTCAGTGCGTGCGTCTCGAACGACCTGTTCCGGGAGGCGGCCAGGCTCGGGATCAACGTCCACCGGGTGCGCGTAACTGCCCACAGCGAGTACGGCGGGCACCCGACGGTCTCAGGGCCGATCGACTACGAGGTCGAGGTAGATGGGGATGCCTCGAGCGAGCGACTGGCCGAGCTGGTGCACCTCGTTGACCGGGTCGGTGAGATCCCCAACTCGCTTCGCGTCGGCACGCAGGTTCGCCTCGCCGGTGCCCGCGTGAACGGGACCAGCGTGGCTCGCCCAAGCTAGTCACGCGGGCCGGTCCGGCGCGGGAGGCATCCAAACCCGAGGTCACCGGAGCCATCCGCGCCGCAGGCTGGCCTTGTCAGCCGGGTCTAGGGTGGATGTCTGATGAACGAGCCGCACTCGGATGCCGAGCAGGAACAATTCTGGTACGAATATCTGACCCGTGGCGACTCGATGGAGCGTCGCGCGCGGCGGGTGCTCCGATTGCTCCCGCACGGTCCGAGGTGCCAGCTGTGCGCCGCGCCGTTCGCCGGCGCGGCGGCGCCGATTCATGCGGGCGATCGGCAAAGGACCCGCGGACAAGAATCCGCGGGTCTGCCAGGCATGCTTCTCGTACATCGCGAAGCATCACGGCGGGGCGGAGATTCAGGCGACCTTCCTGTTCGCCGATGTGCGCGGGTCCACGACCCTCGCTGAAGGCATGTCGCCCGCCGAGTTCCACGCTCTGCTGGACCGCTTCTACGCGGTCTCGTCGAACGTGGTGTTCGATCACGACGGAAGCGTGGATAAGTTCGTCGGCGACGAGATCGTGGCGATGTTCTTCCCGGTCATGTCCGGGCCGCATCACGCCCGCAAGGCCGTGGATGCCGCCCAGGCGCTGCTCCTGGCCACTGGCCATGCCGACCGCGAAGGTCCCTGGGTCCCCGTCGGCGCCGGCGTCCACACCGGCCTGGCGTGGGTCGGAGCGGTTGGCGATGATTCACACACCGAGATCACCGCGCTGGGCGACACGGTCAACACGACCGCTCGCCTGGCATCCGCCGCGGCCGCCGGCGAGGTCCTGGTCACGACGGCCGCAGCGCGCGAGGCGGGCATCGATCCGGTCGGCGAGATCCGAGCCCTGGCGTTGAAGGGCAAGGAGGTGGCGACCGAGGTGGTGAGCCTTCACGTGGAGCCCACCCCGACCTAGCATCGGCTCCGTCGCCGGATGGCCTGCGTGGTCCTCATTGCAGGGTGCGCACCGTTATCCGATCATGTGATGCTAGCGATGGTTTGTGTGATGCTAGGGGTGGTCCGCGGACGGATCTGCGCCCGACTCGCCTCGAACGAGGCATGGACGCGGTCGCGCAGAGGCGCATGATCCGCATGAACGGGATCGAAGGAGATGGCTCATGGCCAAGCAGCTGGTAATCGGCGTCTTCGCGGACGAGGGGCTCGCGGATTCTGCCGCGGGCGTTCTCAAGGAGTGGGACGGCCTGGAGCACGACATCAAGCTCAATGCGATCGGCGTGCTCGTGGCCGACGCCTACGGCAAGCTCAAGACGGAGAAGGTCGGCCGAAAGACGATCGGGAAGGGTGCGGGAATCGGCCTCGCGCTGGCCATGGTGACCCCCGTTGGGCTGGCCGCCGGGCTGATCGGCGGCGGGGTGCTGGGGGCACTCCATCACAAGGGCCTGGGGATCAAGCCAGAGGTGCGTGAGCAGCTCGGTTGGGACCTGTCCGGCGGCAAGGCGGCGGTCGGCGTCCTCGTCGCCGTGGAGCAGGCCGACGCCGTGCGAGCCAAGCTGACCGAGCTGGGCGGGACGGTCCAGAGCTACGAGCTGAGCGAGGAGCAGCTCGACGAGATGGCCGACGCGGCCGGAAGCTTCGAGCTCGGAGACGAAGGCGGCAGCGCGGGCGAAGAGCGCCGACGAATGGCGCCGCCCACCTGATCCACGAATCGCATTGACCATGAACCTGGCGATCCCGACGCAAGCCAGCTCGCTCCTGTTGCCGAACGGCCGTGTGCTCGACGTGTGGCTGGCTGGACCCGAGGACGGGACGCCCCTGCTGTTCATCCCCGGTACGCCGGACGCCGGGGTCCCGTTCACGCCGATGGTCGAGCAGCTGGCGCAACGGGACCTTCGTTACGTGGCCATCAGTCGGGCCGGGTACGGGTCCAGCACACGCTCGCCCGGCCGTTCCGTGGCCGACGTGGCCGACGACGTGAAGGCCGTGCTGGCATCGATCGGCGCCGATCGCGCGTGGGTCATGGGCTGGTCCGGGGGTGGTCCACATGCGCTCGCGTGCGCCGCCCTGCTGCCCGATCGGGTGCTCGGGACAGCGCTCATCGCCTCCGTCGCCCCCTACCCGGCCGAAGGGCTCGACTGGATGGCCGGCATGGGCGCCGAGAACATCGAGGAGTTCCAGGCGGCACTCGACGGGCCGGAGCCGCTGACCAGGTTCATGGAGCGTGACTGGCCCGTCTACCGAGAGGTGACCGCTCGCCAGGTCGCCGATGCCTTCGGCGATCTCGTCGACGAGGTGGATCGCGGATCGATCCGCGATGTCTTCGCCGAGTGGCTGGCATCGATGTTCCGGGAGGCACTTCGCGAGTCGTACTGGGGCTGGTACGACGACGACATGGCGTTCGTGAAGCCCTGGGAATTCGACCTGGCCCCCATTCCCGGCCCGGTGCACATCTGGCAGGGTCGCCACGACCGGATGGTGCCGTTCGCCCACGGTGAGTGGCTCGCCGCGCATGTTGGGGGCGCATGCACCCACCTGTTCGATGAGCACGGACACCTGTCCCTGGTGGTGGACACGATGCCCGCCATCCTCGACGAGCTGGTCGGCTAGCGCCCTTCCATGCGGCGACGGGCGCCTGGCCCGCCGCCGGTTCGGACGTCGGCTACCAGACGTCGCCCGCGCGCCAGTCGCAGGTGAGCGGACCGGCGAGGTCCAGGGGCGGTGACCCGGGCGTGGTGAGCACGAGGACCGAGCCGTCGTCGTCAGGCGTTCGCTCGACCCGGCGCGAGCGCTCGTCCCCATCCTCGTCCCGCGGCATCCGCACGCACGTCGGACCAAGCCAGGTCTGCCAACCCAACCGCTCGTAGAACGCGTGCCGGCCGGTGCTCAGCGCGCCCAGCTCGTAGGTCTCCCGGATGTGATCGCTGGCTCCGCGCACCACGGCACTGCCGAGGCCCCGGTTCTCGAACGGCGGCAGGGTCGCGACGGCTTCGACGTACCCGGTGCGGAACGCGCGCCCGCCGACCCAAACCGTTCGAGGAACCACCGAGGCGTGGCTCGTGATCCGACCATCGACCTCGATCAGCCAGTGGCGCCCGCCCATCGCGTGCTCGACATCGTGGTCGTCGAAGTTGCCGTCCGGCCACGCCGCCTGGAAGAGCTCGTACAACCCGGACAGCTCGATGGCGGTCAACCCCGCGGTGAGAACGGTTCGGACTGGCAGCGCCAGGTCTCCGGTCCGGGGCATCAATCCGACCCCTCCGCCGTCAGCTCGAGCTCGAGCTCGTCGCGAATCGGAATGCCGTAGAAGCCGACCTCCGGGATGCCCGGCTTGAGCGCGGATCGGCTGCGCTCCACCGCGCCGGGGTCCACCCTGGTGAGACGGAGCCCCCGTCGCTGGTAGAAGCGCAGCGCGTCGAGGTTGTCGTTGGTCGTGATCAGCCACAAGCGCTCGGCGCCGATGGCCCGTGCCAGCGATCGGGCCGCGGCGAGAAGCGCGCTGCCGGCTCCGCGCCACCGACTCGCCGCGTGAAGGGAGAGGATCTCCACGGCATCATCGGTGGCGATCCAGGTCGCCGCACCAGCCAGCGACCCGTCGATCTCGGCGATCAGCGCCGGGTGGCGGCGCGCGTCGACGAGCTCGTCCCGGCGCGCGACCACTGCCGCGTCGTGCGCAGCCAGGAACGCGTCAAGGGCAGGACGATCGGTGGCCATCGCCGGGCGCACGGTGAGCGCGGCGTCCGGGTCCGGCCCAAGGACCTCGACGACGCGGAAACGTTCGGCAACCACGGGCGTGTCGTCGGTCACCGTGAACGATGGGTCGCCGAGGGCCGAGCGAAGCTCCCCAACGATTCCCGCCCAGTAGCTCATGCGCGTCTCGGAACTCGGCGGCGTTCGTGAACCCCTCGCCCTCATCGGTCGCGTGCGCGTCGTCGACATCCGCCAGCCGCAGCACGACGACGCTGCATTCGATCGGTCGTCGAGCGGTCGCTCATGGCTGGCGCTCCGCCACCCCTCCCCCGCGGATCCCGTCGAGATCGAACGACCAGTCGTTGCAGACGATCGGATGTCCCTTGGGGTACTCGAACGGGATCTCGCCGAGCAGTCGGAAACCGAGCCTGCGGCACAGCGCATTCGAGGCTGCGTTGTCGACCGTCGGGTATGCATGGATCGCCGGCTGGATCGTCTGGTCGGCGACGACCTCGAGGCAGAGCTCCATCGCGCGCGTGGCCACACCGCGTCGCTGGAACTCGGGCAGCACGCTCCAGCCGGTCTCGAGCGACGGCTCGTCGCTGGCTTCGTGCCACCAGTAGCCGACCGAGCCGGCCGGCTCGCGTTCCGAACCGACCGTCACCACGTACATTCGGCCCTGGCTCGGTTGCAGCTCCAGGTACTGGGCGAGCCGGTCCCGAAGATGCTCGGGCATTTCGGGCCCGCCGAGATGCTCGGTCATGGCCGGATTCCCGAGCAGGCGCTCCATCAATCCCAGGTCATCTGCCTGCCAGGGACGAAGCCCCACATCGGGTGGCGTGCGATGCGAGACAGGCGGATGAGATTCATCGGGGTCCATGGCTGGACATGATCCGCCACACTGCGCACATGCGTACAGGCCTCGATCGCGATCTCGACCAGCACCTCCATCACATTCGATCGGCACCGCGCGAGCCGGGACGGCTCGAGCTGATCGTCGCGCGTCCGGCCGAGGACGACCGAGTGATCATGACCGAGGGCACGCTTGATCCCGCCACCGGGCTCGCCGGCGATCGGTGGATCCGCCACCGCAGCCGCTCCACGCCCGACGGCTCGGCCGATCCCGCGGTGCAACTCACGCTCATCAGCACCCGGGTGCTCGCTGCGATCGAGCCGGATCAGGCGCGCTGGCCGCTCGCCGGCGACCAGCTGTACGTGGACTTCGACCTGAGCGTCGAGCACCTGCCGGCCGGCGCACGCGTGGCGATCGGCGAGGTCGAGGTGGAGGTCAGCGCCCAACCACATACCGGGTGCTCGAAGTTCAGCGCGCGGTTCGGGAGCGATGCGCTGCGCTGGATCAACAACCCGACCGGGCGGGAGCTGCGGATGCGCGGCGCGAACTGCCGGATCATCCGCGGCGGCACGGTCCGTGTCGGAGACTCCGTCTCGAAGGTCTGAGGAGCGGCGACCCCCTACGCGCCACCCGTGCCCGCGGCGAGCACCAGCCTGGAAACCACGGCCTGGGTCAGCATCCAGCCTGTGAGCGGATCGCGCGGCAGCCGGATCCGGACCTGGTTTGACGCAAAGGTCATGTCGCCCGGTCGCACGCCCGGCAGCGGCGCGGCACCGCCGGCCGCACCCGGCGCCAGGAGCTGCATCGCGGTCGCGCGGGACAGCCCGCCGCCGAAACGCACCACGAGCCAGCCCTCCTCCCGCGCGAGCGACGCGACGCCTGCCGTTTCGGCGGCCAGCCGCAGCTCTGCCACCTCGACCAGGCGCAGCACGGGCGCTGGCATCGGGCCGTAGCGATCGGTGACCTCCTGGCGGAACGCGGCGATATCGCCGGTCGTGCGAGAGCGGGCGAGTCGCCGGTAGAGCTCCAGCTTCTGCGCCTCGTTGGCCACGTAGTCGTCGGGAAGATGCGCGTCGACCGGGAGGTCAACCACGGCTTGCGGGGCCTCGCGGACCGGCTCGCGGTCCTCGCGCCGCGCCTTCGCATCCTCGACCGCCTCACCGAGCAGCCGGCTGTAGAGGTCGAACCCGACCGCCGCCATGTGCCCCGACTGCTCACCGCCGAGGATGTTGCCGGCACCCCGGATCTCGAGGTCAGCCAGCGCGATCTGGAACCCGGCCCCCAGCTCGGAGGCATTGAAGATCGCCTGGAGCCGCTTTCGCGCCTCCTCGCTCATCCGCTCGCGCCGCCGATACATCAGGTACGCGTAGGCACGTCTCGATGACCGGCCCACCCGTCCCCGGAGCTGGTACAGCTGCGCCAACCCCAGCGCATCCGCACGGTCGATGACGATCGTGTTGGCGTTGGGGATGTCGAGCCCGGACTCGATGATCGTGGTGCAGACGAGGACGTCCGCTTCGCCGCCGGCGAACGAGAGCATCACCCGTTCGAGCGCACCTTCGGCCATCTGCCCGTGTCCAACCACGATTCGGGCCGACGGCAGCAGCCGACGCAGCTGCTCGGCCTGGGCCTCGATCGTCTCGACCCGGTTGTGGACGAAGAACACCTGGCCTCCACGGTCGAGCTCCCGCAGGATCGCGTCGCGCACCAGTCCCGCGGACGCCTCGGCAACGCGGGTCTGGATCGGCAGCCGGTCCTCCGGCGGGGTCTCGATGACGCTGAGATCCCGGATCCCCGCCAGCGCAAGGTTGAGGGTGCGCGGGATCGGCGTCGCCGACAGGGTCAGCACGTCAACGGCGGCCCGCAGCTGCTTGAGCCGCTCCTTCGCGGCCACCCCGAACCGCTGCTCCTCGTCGACCACGACAAGCCCAAGGTCGCGGAACGCCACGTCCTTCGACAGCAGCCGATGGGTCCCGATGACGAGGTCCACGGTGCCGTTCGCCAGCCCGGCGAGCGTCCCCTGCTGATCGCGCGCCCCGACGAACCGCGACAGCAGCCGCACGGTGATCGGGAAGGCAGCGAAGCGCTGCGAGAAGGTGGCGAAGTGCTGCCCGGCGAGCACCGTCGTGGGGACCAGCACCGCGACCTGCTTCCCGTCCTGGATCGCCTTGAACGCGGCCCGCAGCGCCACCTCCGTCTTGCCGTAGCCGACGTCGCCCACGACCAGCCGGTCCATCGGCCGCCGGGCCTCCATGTCGCTCTTGACCTCTGCCGCGGCACGCAGCTGGTCAGGCGTCTCCTCGTACGGAAACGACGCCTCCATCTCGCCCTGCCACGGCGTGTCGGTGGCGTAGGCGAACCCCTGGGCTGCCTCGCGCCTCGCGTACAGCGCCAGCAGGTCCTCGGCCAGGTCGGAGACAGCCCGCCGGACCCGTTGCTTGGTCCGCAGCCAGTCTGTGCCGCCCAGGCGCGACAGGGTGGGATGCTCGCCGCCCGAGTAGCGCGAGACACGGTTGATCTGCTCGACGGGGACGAAGATCCGATCACCGGCCGCGAACGAAAGCTCGAGGTAGTCTCGCTCCTCGCCTGCCCCGCCACGGCGGAGCATCTGCTCGTAGCGCGCGATGCCGTGGTCGATATGGACCACGAGGTCGCCTGGCGTGAGGCGCTCGAGAATGTCGCGCGGAACGACCCGCCGCAGCGCCTTCGGTCGCCGGACCCGCACCGAACCGAACAGCTCGCGATCCGTGACGACGGCGAGGCCGTCCGGACCACCCTCGAA
Source organism: uncultured Chloroflexia bacterium (assembly GCA_963734935.1). Lineage (GTDB taxonomy): Bacteria > Chloroflexota > Limnocylindria > Limnocylindrales > CSP1-4 > CAIXZV01. The sequence continues at coordinate 63,187 of CAVTIO010000006.1, forward strand.
CCCGCCATTGAGGCTGCGCTCCACGAGGGCAATTGCGCCCGGCGGGGGCGGCTCCGACACCCGGTGCACGATGCCGACGGCGTGGCCCGCCTCGCCCAGCAGCTCGGCCAGCCGGGGGGCCTGGTCCGATGCGAGCACGACGCGAGCGCGCTCGCCCACCCAGTGCTCGATGCCGTCCACGAGTCGCTCCGTACGTCCGGGTGGGAGCACCGGCTCGCGCCAGCCGAAGGCGTCGCCCGAGCTCAGGCCGTGCGTCGCCTGGGCCATTCCCGGGGCCTCGCCGGCCTCCGTCTCCCAGGTCAGCTCGAGCGTCCGCCCGCCGTGGAGGCGCGACCTCCAGTCGCGCGGCGGCAGGTAGGCGGATGGCCAGTCCCGTGGAAGGTCTCCGGTGTCGACCAGCTCCGCCTGGCGCTCGTCGGCCTGGCGCCACAGGAACTCCGCGGCACCGGCGAGGTCGCCCGGCTCGTCGAGGACGAGCAGCGACGACGGCTCGAGATGGTCGAGCGCCGTGGCCGGCGCGACGAGCCGCGCCCACACCTCGGCGGCATCCCCGACCGACAGTGCCCTGCCGCCAGGCGCCATCACGGAGGCCGAGCGCTCGGCCGTGGTGGGTCGCCCGCTCTCCGCTTCCTCTGCCCGGTCCAGCGCGCCGTCGTCACCCCCGAAGCGCGCAAGATCCGCCGCGAGCCGCTCGGGAAGTCGAGACCCGCGGCGTCCGAGACGGGCCCGGATCGCCTCCACGCCGTCGCGCGGTCGCAGGAACTCGGTCGCGGGCAGCAGCATCACCTCGTCGACCGAATCGACACTGCGCTGGTCCGTGGGATCGAAGGCACGAAGCGAGTCGATCTCGTCCCCGAAGAACTCGATCCGGACCGGCAGCTCCGCGCTCGGCGGGAACACATCCACGATGCCGCCGCGCCGTGCGATCTCGCCGCGGCCGGCGACCTCGACCACGGGCGTGTAGCCATGCTCGAACAGCTCGGCCAGCAACGCCTCGAGGCCGATCCGCGTCCCGACCTTCAGGGTGCGGGGCCGCGCAGGCAGGTCGTCCGGCGAAAGCGTCGCCTGGAGCAATGCCTGGACGCTGGCCACGAGGACACGGGCGCTCCCGGTGCGCCAGGCCGCCAGCGCCGCCACGCGGGCCGCGGTCTCGTCGGGCACCAGCTCGCTGCGCTCATACGCGAGCGAGGTGCGCGGCTCCAGGACGGCCACGAGCGACGGGTCGCCCAGCCACGCGCCGAGCTCCTCGGCCACGCGGTCGCCAATCTCCGCGTCGCGCGCGACCCAGCAGATGCGCTCGCCATCCGGGGCAAGCGCGAGGGCGGCTGCGAGGAACGACTTGGCGCCGTGGGGCACGGTGGTGAGCCCGGCGTGCCGGCCGTGGATCCCCGGGGCCGATGCCGGATCACCCAGTCGCTCTCGAAGGGCGGCGAAGGCGCCGGTGTCGTGGAGCAGGCGAGGCAGCACCGCGAGATCCGGGACGCGACGACCGGCGCCGCGCGGGGACGACGAGCCGGCACGTGACGCCGAGCGGGCACGTGACGACGAGCCAGCACGGGACGGCCGGGAAGCCCGGGGCGCTGCGGCCGCGCCGGACGCCTCAGCCGACCCCTCCGGCGCGTGCCGGGCTGCCGGGTCCAGGAGCTCGACCTCGGCCTCGACCGATGCCCGCTCAAGATCGATCTCGCGCCCACGCGCCTCGGCGGCCGCCCGCCGCTCTGCCCAGTCCCGCGCGACCTTCTCGGCCAGTCGGCGCTCCCGCGTCGAACGGCCCCGGTATCGATCGGTCATCGGCGACGGTCGCCGGCACGATCGTCCGGCTCGCCACCCAGCCCGAGGATCCGCCGCCACCCGGTCTTCGTCCTGCGGACCCCCGAATCGTCGGGCGGACCGCCGATCTCTCCCGGGGCAGGTCCATCAAGCACCTCGGCGGGTGCCTGGAGCTCGAACGAGTTGAACCGGTTGGCCGCCTTCGAGGTCCCCTCGCGTGCCCAGGCGATGACCGCATCCGCGGCCGCGTCGAGCACGATGGGCAGCCTCGCCTCCTCGTCCGCGGCGAACGTGGAGAGCACGTGATCGATCGCGCCCCGCCCCGGCTCTCCGATCCCGACCCGCAGCCGGCTGAACTTCTCCGTTCCCAGCTCGTCGATGATCGAGCGCAGGCCGTTGTGTCCGCCGTGCGAGCCGCCCTCCCGGAACCGCAGCTTGCCGAACGGCAGCGCGAAGTCATCGACCACCACGAGCATCTCGGTCAGCGGCGCCCGCTCGCGGGCGAGGAGCTTGCGCACCGCGATACCCGACTCGTTCATGTACGTGAGTGGCTTGGCCAGGACAAGCTCGAGACCCTGGAACCGGATCTGGACGCTCTCGGAAGCGTCGCGCTGGCGGCCGCGACCCGAACGACCGGCTCGATCGGCCAACCGGTCGAGAACCATCCAACCGACGTTGTGGCGCGTTCCGGCGTACTTGCCGCCCGGGTTGCCCAGGCCGATGACGAGCTTCACGATCTGGTCGATCCCTCAACGCTTCGGCTCCGGGTGGTCTGCCCGGAACATGGCGAACGGCCCCGGGACGAGGTCCGGCGGGGCTCGCGCGCATGGTACCGCCCGCCGCCGTCAGTACGGGCTGGGCAAGCCGCCCGGCACGATCGGAGCGCGGACAGCATGGAACCTGCCTGCCAGCTCAGGAAAGCAGCGACCGCTCGAGGGTCCGCATCGCCGCCTCCTCGTCGGGCTCCGCATGGTCCCAGCCGCACACGTGCAGCGTGCCGTGGGTCGCGAGCAGGCGCAGCTCGGATCGTGCGTCCCAGCGAACGTCCCCGGTCTGGCCGCCGCGGCCCGCGGCCGCCTGCTCGATCGCCCTTTCGACCGAGATCACGATGTCACCAAGATGCGGGCGCGCACGCGGCGGAAGCGCGAACGAGGGCTCCGACGACACGTCCAGCACCCGACCCGGGTGATCGGGAAACGCGTCCGGCGGCAGCAGCGGGAACGACAGAACGTCGGTGGGGCCGGACTTGCCCATGTGCGCCGCGTTGAGCTCGGCGAGCTCGGCGTCGTCCGAGAGGATCAGCCCGATCGAGGCCGGAGCCGGTGCGCCGGCGGCATCGAGGGCACGGGCGATCGAACGTGCCAGCACGGTGGCCGGAACAATTCTCGGGACATCTGACCGCCGCTCGACGTCCACGCGCCACTGACCGAGGTACACGCTCCTCACGCCTGTCACGGTACCGCGCTCCGGGTATCGTGGGTTGCGTGAGCGTTCTCGAGATCGTTCGTTTCGGCGACCCGCGACTCCGGCTGCCGGGGCGGGAGATCACCCGCTTTGACCGCGAGCTCGGCAGGCTGATCGACAACATGGTCGAGACCATGGACGCGGCACCCGGGGCGGGCCTCGCGGCGCAGCAGGTCGGCCTCGACCTCCAGGTGTGTGTCATCCGGATCGATGATCAGCTGTACGAGGCGGTCAATCCACGGATCATCCATCGCTCGGGCGAGGAGGATCTCTGGGAGGGCTGCCTGTCGCTGCCTGGCTACCGTGCCCCGCGGCGCCGGGCCGAGCACGCGGTGATGGTCGCCCAGGACCGATCCGGCCGCCGGGTCACGATCTCGGGACACGGCTGGCTGGCCCGCGCGATCCAGCACGAGTACGACCATCTCCAGGGTGAGCTGTACACCGACGGGCTGCCCGAGGGCGCCGAGATCATCACGGATGCCGAGCTCAGCCGACGGACGGACGGGTCGGAGGGGACTCCGGACCCGACTGACGACGAGACGGAACCTGGAGTGTCGGAACGCTAGGAATCCCCGGACGCCCGCCGCGACTCCAGCTCGACCACCTTGTTCTGCGGGTACGCGATCCGCTGGTGGTACATCCCCAGCAGCTGCGCCACAAAGGCCTCGCGGATCTTCTCCAGGTCGCGCAGGGTGAGGTTGCACTCGTCGAACTGGTCGTCCGAGATGCGCTCCTCGAAGATCCGGGCGACCATCGCGCGGATCGTCGGCTCGTCGCGCGAGGAGAGTGATCGGACCGAGGCCTCGACCGAGTCGGCCAGCATGATGATCGCCGCCTCACGGGACTGCGGCTTTGGGCCGCCGTGGCGGAACTTGCGCTTGTCGACTGCGTCCGCGGCCTTGCGCCCCTCGGGCGTGTCGAGGCCGCCGAACGAGGCGGCCGCCTGCTCCCGGGCGCGGGCGTAGAAGTAGGACATCACCGCCGTCCCATGATGCTGCTGGATGAACGCGATGAGCGCCTTGGGCAGACCCGAGCGATAGGCGATGTCGATGCCCTCGCTGACGTGGCTCTTGAGCAGCTGGGCGGAGGTCGTCGGGTCGAGCTCGTCATGGATATTCTCGCCGCCGGCCTGGTTCTCGATGAACGCCACCGGGTTGGAAAGCTTGCCGACGTCGTGGTAGTAGGCGGCGACACGAGCGAGCAGCGGATCGGCACCGATGGCCTCTGCCGCGCGCTCGGCGAGGTTGCCGACCATCAGCGAGTGGTGGTACGTGCCCGGGGTCTCGATCAGCAGGCGACGCAGGAGGGGCTGCGACGGGTTGGCGAGCTCGAGCAGCTGGAACACGGTCACGATCCCGAACACTGATCCGAGCACCGCGAAGCTGCCCACGGCCGCGACGGACGAGCCGCCGGCCGACACAGCCGACGCGCCGAGCAGCTGTACCAGTCCCGTGATGTCGCGGTCCCCGAGGAGCGTGAACATGATCACCACCAGCGCGTTCACGATGAACACGGCGGCTCCCGCCTGGACGAACACTGCCAGCCTGTCGCCGCGCCGGACGGTGACGATCCCGGCGATGCCGCCGAACAGGACGTAGGCGGCCAGCTCGACGCCGGTCCCGTTGACGGCTGCAGCAAGCACGGAGAGCAGGGCCATGACCACCAGCGCCGCCCCGCTGTCGAGGAGAACGGTCACGAGCATGCCGACAGCCGCCAGCGGCAACGCGTACGGTAACCACGCGCGACCTGCGGTGAGCTTGATCGCGACCGCAGCGACGATCAGCAGCAGGGCGAGCAGGAGCAGCACGTTGGTGCGGTGCCAGAACTCGCGGCGGAACCGCCAGGTCCACGTCAGCAGGATGCCCACGATGAGCACCGAGAGGACCACGAAACCGAGCAGCCGAGCGACGTCGAGCCCTCCCTCATTGAGGTTGAAGTACGCGATCGCCTCGTCGGCCGCCTGGCTCACCCGATCGCCCATGCGGACGATGATGTCCCCGCGCTGCCAATCCGCCTGGACCGGCTCGACCGCATCGGCGGCCTGCTGCCGGGCGGCCGCGGTGAGCTCCTCCGAGTACGCGGAGTTGGCCACGACCAACGGCGCGATCAGGGCCGCGGCCAGGTCCCGCTCGTCCGAGCTGAGATCGCCGCCCATGCGCCCGGCCAGGCGGTCGCGCATCGCCGCGACCTCCGTGTCCTTGAGCTCCGCGCGCTCGAGACCGTCGAGCACCCGGGCTGCCTCGGCGCGCACGGCCGTCCAGCGGTCCATGGTCAGCCCGACCAGCGTTGCGCGCTCGCCGCTGGTCAGCTCCGGGATCGCCTGCTGGAGCAGCGTGGTCCGCGCCTCCGGCGTCACGATGTCGGCGAACGCCGCATCGATCGGTGCCGCACGCCGCTCGAAGGCCTGCGCCTGGGCCGTGGCGATGGCGGCCGCCTGGTCAGCCGTGTAGTCGTACTGGGGCTCGACAGCCGCGCTCGCCGCGTCGCGCTGCTGCTGGGTGAGCACCTCGCTCACGTACGCACCGGCCCGGGGCGCGACCACGTCGGCCTGCGCGGGCTTGCCCACCTCGAGCTGCGGCTGGGCAGGCAGGATGTCGACCCCCAGGATCACGGACATGGCCGCGACCAGCAGCACCCACGCGGCGATCAACCGAATCAGGTCACGGCGGGTGAACTGCTCGGAGGGTTCGGCGGATGTAGCCAGCATGGTCAGTCCTCCCGGTGGAGGGTCGTCAGTGCCCCGTGTCGTGTGCTGAGAGATCGACGGCGGCCAGCGCCTGCGCCACCAGGCCGGCGGCGACCTTGCCGTCGGCTCGCCCCTTGATCTGCGGCGACAGCCAGCCCATCACCTTGCCCAGGTCCCTTGCCGAGCTGGCGCCCGTGGCGGCGATCCCCTGATCGACCAGCGCCCGCAGCTCATCCTCGGTGAGGGCCTGCGGCAGGTAGTCCTGGAGGATCGCGATCTCCGCCTCTTCCTTGGCGGCCAGGTCCTCGCGACCGCCCTTGCGGAATGCCTCCACGCTCTCGCGCCGGGTCTTGACCTCGCGCACGATCACGCCCAGCACCTCGTCCTCGGACAGCGGCGCCCGCTTGGACTTCTCGAGGTTGTACAGGGCATTCTGCGTCATGCGCAGCGTGTCGCGACGCAGCACGTCACCCGACCGCATGGCGGCGGTCGTATCGGCCTGGAGTCGGTCGCGAAGGTTCACCGGATGGCTCCTCGGGCGCAACGGCTCGTCCGGGGGACGGCCCGTGCCCGCGAGCTGCGCCGATGGTGGGACACCGGGATCCCGGTCCCGGTCGACGCGTCAGGCGTTTCCTGCTCGATCACTCGACCCGCCGGAGCGGCGTGGCCGCGAGCGAACGGTCAGCCCTGGCTCGCTCGTGCGTTCTTCTTGCGCTTCGCTTCCTTGCGCTTCCGCTTCACCGACGGCTTCTCGTAGTGCTCGCGACGGCGAGCCTCGGCGAGGATGCCGCTCTGCTGGATCTTCTTGTTGAAGCGGCGGAGGGCGCTCTCGAACGTCTCGTTCTCACCCACTCGGACTTCAGCCAATCCCGGTTCACCTCCTCGGGCAGGGGTCTCGCACCCGCCATCCGCGCGCGGTGCCCGGCGGCGCGGCGGCGTCCCGGCCATTCCTCACGCTTGCGCGCGCGGAACCGGCCGACAGGCCCGCGGAGTGTACGCGCGCACCACGAAGGGGGTCAAACGCTCGGCGGGATTAGGGACAAGGTGCGGCGAAGTGTCGCGGCCGGAAGCGCGCCCCCGTGTCTAGGCGCAGAATCGGTTTGCGCCCGCGCGGCGCGCCGGGTGTTCGTGTGCCGGAGTTCGCCTGGGAGGGGAGCATGACAGTGCAGCAGACCACAAGTGTTCCTGATCCGTGGTGTGCTCACTTCCGCGCGTTGCGCGAGCCCCCCGGCGGCCCACCGCGCATCGTCGATCCTGACGACCGAGAGAAGATGTGGGCCAAGCTGGATCGAGACCGCAACTTCGCCGTGATGGTCATCAGGACCTGGTTTGGCGTGTCGATCGGGGCGGCTGTAATCAACGTGGCACTTAACCCACTCGGGACTTCGCAGATCAGCCGGCTCGCAACCGGGCTCCTTCTGTTGGTAAGCGCCCTCGTCATGATCCGTTGGTGGATGGCGACTGAGGATGAGCTGAAGCTTCTCAAAGAGGTCGCTCATGACGCGATACAGCCGCTTCCCGAGCAGGAGGGTCCGTTGGTGCTCTTCGCGGCGTTCGCGCTCGGTCTCCTGCCGGTGTTCGCGTCGTTTCCACCCTCGTATGTGCTTGGCCTGATAGCGCTGCGCATTGTGGACATCTGGGGCGCGCCGCCCCTCTACCGACACATCCGCGAGGGCGTATGTCTTGCGCGGTCCAGCAAACTCGACGATAAACACGCGGATGCCTTCAACATGATCGAGCGCTACTACCTTGGCCATCCGTGGGGGCGCCTCGCGTCGATCGGATTCGTCTTGGGAGCAGTTGCGCTCGCGTTCGAGGCCTGGGGGATTGGCAAGAACGCATCCCTCGATCCCACAGTGTTGATCGTTGCCGTGACAATCGTGGCTGTGGCACTCATCGGTCATGAAGCGATGGTCTGGTTGTGGCGACGCTCCTACCTGCGGTCAATCCGGGCACTAGGATTCCTGTGGTAGGCGTCGGAGTTCGATGCACTCGACACCCTGGCTGGCGCTCCTCCGGGGAGTCGTGCTCTTCACATGCCGGGGTTTTCTTGCGGCCTTGAGGGGGGTCGATGGCCTGGACGAAGAATGACCTGCTTGACGTGCGCCGGGCATATCGAGTCTGGCTGGAGTCCCGGCGTTTGGCGGAGGCGACGATCGATAGCCACGACCGCTACGCCGGCTTCTTTCTCCGGTGGCTCTACGGAGAGTACGCGCCGCGTGGAGCCTGGCCGAGATCCGACCCCATCCCGACCACCCTTGGGCTGAGCGTTGATGACCTGCGTCGGGAGTTCGACGCGTACGGCCCGTTCCTGATTGCTGGCGGGCTGAAACCATCCGGCGTTCCCACCTATGTCGAGGGAGCACACCTGTTCCTGAAATGGCTCGATCCAGACATCGTTGCGAAGGGGTCGCGCCCGCCTGCTGCGCCCGCGCGGCCGCCACGCGAGCCGCCGAGGCCACCGGCGGCAGTAGGGGCCGGCGTCACACCCAAGGATCCGCACGACTGGCCGTCAGAGACCTTCGTCCAGGCTGCGGTGGTCGGGTGGTTGGCCGCCGGCGGCTGGCGGATCGAGCGGGTGGCGCACACCAGCTCACGGGAGCACGGCGTCGATGTACTCGCCCGCCGGAATGGCGTGCAGCTGATGGTCGAGGCCAAGGGTTATCCGAGCGACGTGTACACGACTGGTGAGCATGCCGGTCAGCCGCGCAAATGGCATCCAGCTTCGCAGGCGCGCACCTACTTCGGGGACGCGCTTCTGGCCGTGCTGAGCCTGCGCGACGAGACGCCTGCTGCCGTCGTTCTTCTGGCACTGCCAGACATCAAGGGATACCGGGGTCTCCTCGACAAGGTCGGTGACTCGCTCGGACTCCTGCGAATTCAGGTGGCCTTCGTGGCGCGCGATGGATCAGTTGACGGCACGTTACCGGGTGCGCCCGACCCCGCTGCCTGACCGCAGATTGCCGCGCCCGCTTTCCCTATCTGCGCCGAGCACGGCCCTACAACCGAGGCCGCCTTCGTTTCTTGAGGAGGGCTGCTGCCATGAGCACAGTGCCCAAGATATCTCCAAATAGTGCGGCTCCTTCCAAATGCTCTTGACATGTGCTGGTCATATGCGTACTGTGTAAGTTCCACGACAGTCTGGAGATCAACAGGATGGCTGAGAACAAGGCTGAGGCCTTTCGCAGGCTAGCTGAACGGCGCACGAATGCAGTGCTTGACCGGATCCGCGTACTTGGGAATCTCAGCAACCCTTACGCGTACGAGTACACGGATGATGAAGTTCGCACGATCTTCACCGCAATCGACAAGGAGCTGCGGCTCACTCGGGCCAAGTTCCAGAACCAGAGGCGGCGAGAGTTCAAGCTGCGGGAGGAATGAGAGAGTGAGGTCTGCTATCGGTGCATGAGGTAGCCGCGCTATCGGGGACGACACAGGGACCGACCCAAGGCCTTGCCCTACCGGGGCCGAAAGCCGACCGGCGACGGCATCTGACCCAAGAGGCCGGAGGTCGCCTGCATTTCATTGGGCAGGCGAAGAGCATCAGCGATGAGGAACGCCAGATGGCGCGCTGCCGGTGTGGTGGCACCTGGCAGGTCGTCTTCAACGCGGTCGACCCGGTTCGGGGGCACTGGCTGGACCGTCTCCGGGTCCGGTGTGGGGGGTGCGGTGCCAAAGCCCAGTTCACGTTCGACGTGACGACGTGGTTCGTCGCACGCCCCGGCGTCTGGAACCGACGGTCAGAGGGCGCAATTGCCACGCCGATGACGGGATGGATGCACCACAACGGCAATTCGGGCGCTCGGCAGAGCGCGCTCGCATAGAAGGGGGACCAGCGTGGCAGACGGGACGAACTCGAACGGCATCTTCGACAACGCCGAGGGCTGGCGGGACACGCCGGTCAACTGGGAGGGCCAGCTTAAGCGCTTGGTCGATGACTACTTGCCGCATGCGACCCTCGACCAGGCAATTCAGAAGGATGCTGTTCAGAACTCGTGGGACGGGCGCGAGCACCGGAAGCGGGCAACTGGCTGGCGTTGTGTCTTCCAGCTAGTGGTGGACTCGACTGGCCACCGATATCTGACGATCACCGACGTCGGAACCGTCGGGCTCACAGGTCGCGTGCTCACGCCAGAGGAGTACATGGCCGACATGCCCGAGAACGAACGCTGGGCACGGTTTGAGTCCCTCGCCTTCACGCACGAGTCGAGCGATTCCGCAACCTACCTCGGCGCGAGGGGCCAGGGGAAGTTCATCTTCGTCGGCGCATCCAAGTCCCGGCGGATCCTGTACGACTCACTGAGGCCTGATGGCACGTATCGGCTTGGCGCACGATACGTCGAGCGAATGAAGTCTCCGGTGAACAGCTGGGACGGAGACGACGCCGATGCGAGGCGGCAGGAATTCAGTCCCGATCTTGCCAGGCTCCAGGAGGTCGGAACCCGTGTGATCGTCGACGACCCGATTGACGAGGTCGTCGACGCCATGCTCAGCGACCGCATGGTGCTGAACATCGCGGAGACATGGTGGCCGATCATCGATAAGTACGGCGCTGACATTCGGGTCGTGACGCCCGGAGATGATGGCCCGCTGGAGCGGCGCGTCGAGATCCCTGACGCGCTCCGGCTTGAGCAGGAGGACAGCGGCCGGTTCAAGGTCTGGTACCGGAAGAACCAGCGCCTCGAAGTCGGTGGCGTCCGCCACACGATCAAGCGAGCGCACTTCGTCCACGATGGAGACGGGCCTGTACGTCCTGAGCTTCAGGGGATCGCATTGGTCCGCGGCGGGATGGTGGTCATGCGCCTGAAGATGACAGGCGTGCCTCGCACGGTTGCCGCCGCCGTGACCGGCTTCGTCGAGTTCGACGAGGCCCTTGACCTTGAGATGAAGCGGCTGGAAGCGCCAACCCACTACGACTTCAATCTCAGGCGCGGTGCCGGCCTGCGCGTGAAGCACTGGGTGGAGGATAGCCTTCGCCAAGTTCGCGGCCGCGAAGCTCGGGCTCGGTGGTGATCAGCGGGGCGCAGCCCAGCGCACACGCCGCGATGCCGAGCGACGAGCCCTCGACGCCCTGAACCGCAAGGCAAGGGAACTCGGCCTTCTGGGTCTGCACGGCGGCGGTGGTGGTGGCGGCGGCGGCGGCGCTGGCGGCGGCGGTCGTCTTCCGTTGACCGTTGGGCTCGATGATCCAGTCATGCCGAGGCCGAGACGCGACGAGTCGACTTCGGCGAGACGATCGGCGGCCTGCGTATGCGCCCGATCAACAACACAGCGGACCCTGCGCTTGTTCGCCTCAATCTCTACCTGACGCGTGGGGATGACGTGCGGCGGCGGTTTTTAGCGGACGAGGAGGTCACTGCGGCGCCAGAGTCGCGTGGTGACTGGTCTCAGGCTGCCGAGCTGACCCTTGGCGAGGATGAATTCCTGCCAGGACCCTATGTTCTGAGGGCCAAGCTCCTGGTACTCGGCTCACCCCATCAGCCCAAGGGCTGGGAAGAGCGCGCCGCGTTCAAGTTCTGGCTGGCGGAGGATCCTCCGGAGGGCGGCATATTTCGACTCCATCCGGGCGGTGGAGTATCCCAGATAATCGGTGCGGATCGATGCCGAGGCGGTGAGGGAGGCGAATGGCTGGGTCTTCCAGTACAACCTGCTGCACCCGGCCTACCTGAAGGTCGCCGGGTCGGAGGACGAGCTGTCCGAGTACCTCT
>CAVTIO010000007.1:0-140078 GCA_963734935.1 uncultured Chloroflexia bacterium
TGCGCGCCCTCGACATCGGGGTGGAGACACCACACGAGATCCTGGTCGTGTACGACTTCGACGAGGATCCGACCGTCCCGGTCATCGAGCGGCTTCATGCGGAGCTGCCGTCGATCCGGGGCCTGCGCAACGACATCGGTCGTGGCGTGCTCAACGCGATGAAGGCCGGGATCGCGGCCAGTGCCGGCGACTACGTGCTGATCTCGATGGCCGATGGCTCCGACGAGCCGCACGTTGTGGACAGGATGGTAGCGCTCGCCCGGGACGGCGCCGATGTCGTCAGCGCGTCGCGCTACATGCCGGGCGGACACCAGATCGGCGGACCGCTGCTCAAGCGCGCGATGAGTCGCACTGCCGGCCTCAGCCTCCACTGGTTCGGCGGCGTCGCCACGCACGACCCGACCAACAACTTCAAGCTCTACGCGCGGCGCTTCCTCGACGCCACGCCAATTCAAAGCGAGGCCGGCTTCGAGCTCGCCCTCGAGCTGACGGTCAAGGCGACGCTCACCGGCCGGCGCGTGGCCGAGGTGCCGACCACATGGCGGGACAGGACTGCCGGCGAGAGCAACTTCAAGCTGCGTCAGTGGCTCCCGCACTATCTGCGCTGGTACCGGATCGCGATGCGCGGCCGGTGGCTCTCGTAACGAGCTGAGCCTTACGTCCGGGTCAGTACCTTCGGGCGGCAGCATTGCCGAGGATCGGCTCTGTATCTTGCTCCGAGCAGGCCGCCATCCGGGGGAGGCCACGCATGACCCGCAACCTTACGGCGACGCGCGCGCAGGACGAGATCGAACAATCGCCGCGCTCTCGGGAGAGCACCCAGGGCGTGGGTGGATCGCGGTATCGTCCCGATCTTGATGGGCTGCGCGCAATCGCGGTTGGCCTTGTAATCCTCGGTCATACGCAATGGCCGTGGCGTCACAACGGGGCCGACGTCGGCGTGACGGCGTTCTTCGTTCTGTCGGGCTTCCTCATCACGGGCATCCTGGTGCGAGAACGGGAGCGGACGGGGCACATCTCACTTCGTGCCTTCTACGGGCGACGAGTTGTTCGCCTGGGCCCGGCGCTCCTCGGCCTCTTGGTATTCACGCTGGTGCTTGGCCTCTCCGGCGTCCTCGTCAGTCACTGGCAGCTCGGCCTTGCATCGTGCCTCGCGTACGTGTCGAACTGGGTCCAGGCAGCCGGGTACGCGATCCATCCCCTGGGCCATACGTGGTCGCTGGCGATCGAGGAGCAGTTTTACCTCGTGTGGCCGGCAATCCTCGTATTGGCTTGGAGGCGCGCGTTGTGGGTCGCGATGGCGGCCATAGGTGTCGCCGCCCTCGCCCGCTTCGCAACGGGCGGCCTGGTCGAGTACTTCTCCACGATCACGAGGATGGACGCCCTTGCCCTTGGATGCGTCATGGCTCTCTCCTCGCCCCGTTGGCCGAGGTGGGTCGCGTGGTGCGGTGTCATCGGTCTTGGTGTGAGCGCCTTGGTGCTTGCTCCGGAGAGCCATGAGCTCGCCATCCCGATCGCGACCCTGGCGACGGCGGCCGTGATCGGTGGGGAGCTGCCCTCGCTCGGCCGCCTCGCCCCGATCGGTCTGCGTGCCTACAGCCTGTACCTATGGAACACCCCCATGACACTGCTGGCCGGACCGAGCGGGCTGCTTGCTCCCGTCTTGACGTTCGGTTTGGCCGAGGTTTCGTACCGGCTGCTGGAAGCTCCTGTGTTGCGTCGTGGCAAGGCACGCGCTACCCCTCGGCTCGAATGGTCTCGCGGTGCTGCCCGCGCACCGGGGATTGAGCCAGGGTGAGGCTCCGGAATGCATGGGCATTCATCCTGGTTGTCCTGACCACCTTTGGCTGTAGTCGCACCGTGGTCGTGCCGGTTCCATACGCGCCGCCGACGCCGCTGCCTGCACAACCGGCATGTCGCGCTGCGGAGGAACCCAATTCGCTGTGCATCGTGATCCTCGGCGACAGCATCGCCGACGGTGTCCCGTTGACCGGCGACGATCGATGGTGGCTTCGTCTCCAGGGGGCGCTTGCCGACGACCTCCCCGGCCGTCAGGTCGCGGTCGAGAGCTGGGCGGTGCCGGCCAGCCGGATCGAGGTGCTGGAATCCGCGGCAGCTGACCAGCCTGCGCTGGCGTCGTTCGATATCGCGATCATCGTGGAAGGCGTCAACGACGTCGGCAACACCCCGCTCGACGAGTGGGCGAAGCGCTACGAGCACGCTGTCGCGGCGATGGAGGCGGAGGGCGTCGCGGTCATCATCGGTGCGCCACCCCCCAACTTCGTGGATGGCGAGCTGGGAACCCGGCACGATGGCGTCGATGCCGCGATCCGCGCGATGGCGGAGCCCGACCGGCCGGTGCTGGACATTGCCGGCCGCTGGCGCGCCGACGACCGGGCAACCACCTACTACTCGGACAACCTGCACCTCAATGCAGCAGGACAGGCGGTGATGGCTGACATGGCACGGGATGTGGTGCTGAGGCTGAGCGGGAGCGGCGCCGCAGCCGGCTGACTGCAACCGCCGCGCGCCTACGCCAGGTAGGGGCGACCCGCGCGCGTGTCGCCCCTGATCAGCAGCCACAGCGAGTAGCCGGCGATCGCGGTGATCACCACTGCGCCGGCGATCGAGAGCAACCGCGTCTCGGGGATCGTCCACCCCTCCGGTGGGAACGTGACCACGAGGTTCACCGCGAACACGACTGCGAACCAGGCCCACGCCACCAGAACACCGGGTCGCCCGATCGCCAGCAGCAGGAACACGAACGCCGGGTACGCGTAGCGCTCGTGCATCGAGGTCAGGGTCACGAACGCGCCCAGCGACATCACGCCCAGGCCGAGCGCGAGCTGCTCGGACGTCGGTCGCTCGAACACGGCCATGAACACGACGAACGCGACGACCAGGGCCAGCAGGTAGCCCAGCAGGCTGAGCGTCAGCGGGCCGAGGATCACGCCCTGGTTGCTCACGAAGTCGCCACCCGCGCCCAGCTCCTGGACCAGCCACCACGGGTTCCAGGCCCGGAGCGAGAGCACGTTGAAGATGTCGTTCTGGTAGGTGGCGAGGTTGTGCAGGTAGTTGGCCGGACCGCTGGCGGCGAGGAACGGCAGCCAGACGAGCACTGCCGTGACCGCCCCGATGGCGACCGCCCGCAGCGTCCCGCGCCAGCCCTGGGTCGCGAGATACCAGGCCGCGAACGGCACCAGGAACGGGAGTGCCTGGGGCTTGGTCATGACGCTCAGGGCGAGGAACACGGCGGCGATGCCGGGTCGGCGCGCGCGGACGGCGAGCAGGGCGAGCAGCGCGGGCAGCACGTAGATGGACTCGTATTGGCCCCACCACGCGGACACGTACCAGGTGACCGGCCAGAGCAGCACGGCGCCCGCCGCGAGCACGGCCAGCCGGGCGTTGTCGCGGAACCACCAGATCACGCCGATCGCGATCCCCAGGTCGGCGAGGCTGGCCGGGATCTTCATGAGGGCCCGGATCCCCGTGTCCGACGCGTCGGTGACCGTCCGGAAGGCGGGCTCGAGCCAGGCCAGGCCGCCCCAGATCCAGGCCATCACGGCCGGGAACGAGAGGTCCTGGTCGTACGCGTTGCCCCAGCCGTTCACGCTGATCCCGTGGACCCACAGCACGAACTGGTCGATGTCCCCCCGCACCCCCTGCGCGGGGAGCATCCACAGGCGGATCGCGATCCCGACCGCGAACAGGATCGGGATGGCCAGGATCAGCCACGGCGACCAGCCGCGGCTGGGCTCGGGCAGCGGCAGGCCGGAGATCACGTCCGCGCCGCCCGCTCGGTCAAGCCGGCGTGATGACCCAGTACCGCTCGGCCGCGCCGTTCGGCACCCGGCCCAGGTCCGCCGTCCTGGCGGCGAAACCGCGCACCGCGTTCGCCATCGCGGCCTGATCGTCGAACAGCCGCCCGATCTGGCTCTCGTACAGCGCGATGCCCCGGATCTTGCGCTCGAGCTGGTCCTTCACGTCGGCGAAGTCGGCTGTCAGCGAGACGTCGCCCGGCAGTCCGCTCAGCCACCCTTCGGGCAGGTCACCCAGGCTCTTGAACTCCTCCCACCAGGCGTACGGGAAGTCCTCGTAGAACACGACCTGCCCGGTGTAGGGCACCCCGGGCATGATCCACTGCCGCGCCTCGTGGAGCAGCGAGATGCCGGCGTCGCGTGCCAGCTGGTGGTCAACGTGTCCGCCGATCGCCAGCGGCACGTATACGCGCTGCGGCTCGAGCCGCACGACCTCCCGCCGGATGAGCTCGACCGGTGCCGGGTCATCGTCCCGTGGCGTGCCCAGCAGCTCGTCATCGCCCACGTAGCCGCGAAACACCGCGTCGGGCAGGTCCAGCCACACCATCGCCACCTCGGCGAACGTCGCGTAGGCCTCGTCCTCGAGCCGGCGCGTGGCCAGCACGTCGCCGGTGTCGGCAGCCTCGGTGCGCTCGGTGGTCAGCACCGCACCCTGGGTCGAGACGTCGTCCATCAGCGGCTGGCCGGCCTGCGACACGCTGTGGATGTTCGCGCGCCGGTACCACGAGGAGCGCTGCCAGAACCGCCGTGCCGCCGCGTCGGCATCGGCCTGGGTTGCGTCCAGCCCCTCCTTGGTCGCCTGCCAGGGCGGGACCGCGGCCGGGTCGTCAACCGGGTAGTCGGCCTGCAGGTGGGCGCGGTTGAACGCCTCGGTCACCGGCCACACGGTCTTGTTGCCGAAGCCCAGCGCCTCGCGCTGGTAGGGGGTCAGCTCGTCCGAGCCACCCGAGCCCGAGTAGAGGGTCAGGATGGTGACGTTCTGGCCCAGCTCGCGCAGGCTGGCGATCAGCCCGCCGCACGAGAGAGCGACGTCATCGGGGTGGGGCGCGATGAACACATGGGTCATGGCCGCCCGAGTATAGCCGGGGGGATCGGCCGCCTTTCCGGCGGTCTCGCGCCCGTTGCCCCCGCCGTCTCGCGTCCGTCGCCCCCGCCTCAGCCGCCTGACGCCAGCACCCGCCGGAAGCGCCAGGTCGCCAGCGCCAGCAGCAGGATCGCGAACCCCCACAGCACGACCAGCTGCGGCAGGATGTCCACGAGCGTCGCCTGCTCGTAGGTGAGCTTCCGGAACGCTTCCATCGCCCACGCGTGAGGCGTGACATGGGACAGCGTCTGCATCGACGACGGGAAGACCTCGGCCGGCACCATCGTCCCGCCCAGGAGGCCGAACAGCATGCCCAGCGCCGGTCCCAGCGCGCCGGCCTGGCTCGCGTTCTTCGCGACCACGCCGATGAGCAGCGCGGCGCCGCCCGACACGAGCGCGAAGCTCAGCACGATGGCCGTCGTGGCCCCGACGTTGGGCCACGCGACGCCGAACAGGAGCGCCGAGCCGACCACGATGAACACGCCCTGGAGCACGGCCAGCAGCACCCTGGCGACGCCCTCGCCGACGATGATCGTCCCGCCGCTGGTCGCCGTTGCCAGCATCCGCCGCGAGATCCCCAGCTGGCGGGTCGTGATCAGCTCCACGGCCCCGGTCAGCGCGGTCAGGAACATGAACAGGATGACCATGCTCTGGGCGCCGACGCCGTAGCCGCTGGTGTTCGCGGTCTTCGTGGATGCGACAGAGGTGACGTTGACGCTGACGCCCGGTGCCGACAGCTGCGCCCTGCGGGCCGCATCGAGCGCCTGGTCGAACGGGATCCCGTTCGCCTGCGACGCGAACCGCGCCGACCGAACGAGCGCCGACTGCGCCGCGACGGCCCCCTCGACGATGGGTCGGACCGCGCTCGAGATCGCCGTCTGGGGCGCGACGTACACCACGGTCGCCGTGTCGCCCTCGCGCAGCGACGTGTCGTAGTCGGCGGGGATCACCACCCCGAGCTCCACGAACCCCCGCGAGACGGCGTCCTGCAGGGCATCCTGGGTGGCGTACGAGCGGAGGTCGATCCGCAGCTCCCGGGTCGCCTTGATGTCGCTCAGCAGCTCGCTCGCGAACGAGCCGCCATCGAGGTTCACCACGCCAACCCGCGCTGTGCCCTGACCGCCGTAGGTGATGCCCAGCACGATGATCAGGATCATCGGCAGCACGAGGATGAAGAACAGCGCCTGCCGGTCGCGCGCGGCGCGAACCAGGTTGACGCGGGTGATGGCCAGCACCTGGCGGGGAGCGTTGCCGTTCATCGGACCAGGGCCCGTGCGGCGCGGACGAGGCCGATCCCGCCCAGCACGACGCCCATGCCGACCAGCACCAGGATCGAGGGCAGGATGTCGACCAAGCCGGTGGTCGACGCCGCGAGCGAGTTGATCCCGCGCAGGAACCAGTAGTGGGGCGTGATCTGGGAGATCACGACCAGGCTCTCGGGCGCCTGGCTGAGGGGGATGAACACGCCGCCGAGGGCGGCCAGCGAGAGCGCGACGATCGCGTTCAGACCGCCGGCCTGGCTCGGCGTCCGGGCGATCGTGGCAACGAGGGCTGAGATGCCCATCGCCGCAATCACCGCGGCCAGGATCAGGGCCGCCACCAGGGGTGGGCTGCCCCAGCTCGCCCCGACCAGGACCGTGGTGGCCACCCACAGGACGGTCATCGACACCAGGCCCAGCGCGAAGCCCGCGATCGAGGCGCCGAAGATGATGGAGGCCGGGCGGACGGGTGCCGCCAGCAGCCGGGCCATCGTGCCCTGCTCCACGTCCGACAGCAGCGCGAGCGACCCGTACTGGGTGGCGAAGAACACGAACATGATCGCCATCGCGGCCCCGTAGAACGTGGCCAGGTTTGCCTGGAGCAGCTCGGTCGTGGCGTTGGTGCTCGCGATCGGCCCCGCC
Organism: uncultured Chloroflexia bacterium; assembly: GCA_963734935.1. Classification (GTDB taxonomy): domain Bacteria; phylum Chloroflexota; class Limnocylindria; order Limnocylindrales; family CSP1-4; genus CAIXZV01. Next base: position 6,804 of record CAVTIO010000007.1, read on the forward strand.
TCGCTCATCGCGGCCTGGGCCTCGGCGACGGTCGCCTGGTCCACGCTGCCGCCGGTGGCGGCCGTGGTGGCCACCATCAGCTGGACCGACCCCACCGTGTCCGCGAACTGGCTGGCCACCGAGCGGGCGATCTCGAACGCCACCGCGTAGTCGCCCTTCACCAGCGTGATCTGCGTCGGCGTGCCGGTCTGGACGGCATCCGAGAACCCGGGCGGGATCACGATCGCCACGCCCGCTTCACCGGCCCGGACCTGGTCGGCCGCCTCGGCCTCGCTCGTGCTCTCGCTGACGTCGGCGACCCCGGCGTCCACGACCGATCCCAGGGCGTCGTCGACGAACGTCTGCGCCACGTGCCCACCGTCCTGGTTCACGACCACGAAGTGGGTGTGGTAGTCGGTGAAGTCATTGGGGATCAGGAACGAGAACGCGACCGCCAGCCCGAGCGGGGTGACGATGGCAAACACGATCGCCGAACGGTCGCGCAGCCGCTGCCGCAGGATCCGGCCGGCGATGATCAGCGCGGCGCGCATCGGTTTCTCCGGCCCTCGCTAGTCCCGCAACGCCTTGCCGGTGAGGTGCAGGAACACGGACTCGAGATCGGGCTCGATCACCTCGACCGACCGGATGGCCAGACCGTCCTTCGTCGCGGCCGCGAGCAGCTCCGGGAGCCGCTCGCGCGCTCCCTGCACCAGCAGGTCGAGCCCGCCGTCGTGGACCGTCACGCCGTTCACGCCATCGAGCCGGCCCAGCGCCTCGGCCGCGACCTGGAGGTTGCCCGCCGCTGTCAGGCTCACCTTGTCGTCGCTGCCCACCAGCGCGACCAGCTGGGCCCGCGTGCCCTCAGCGATGATCTGCCCTTCGTCGATGATCCCCACGCGGTCGCACAGCCGCTCGGCCTCCTCCATGTAGTGGGTCGTGTACAGGATCCCCATCCCGCGGGCGCTGAGCGTCTCGACGCTCGTCAGGATCGCGTTGCGGCTCTGCGGGTCCACGCCCACCGTGGGCTCGTCGAGGACCAGCAGGCGAGGCCGGTGCAGGAGGCCGATGGCGATGTTGAGCCGGCGCTTCATGCCGCCCGAGTAGTGCTCCGTCCGGTCCTTCGCGCGATCCGTGAGGTCGACGACCTCGAGCACCTCGTCGATCCGGGCCTTGAGCTCCCGGCCGCGCATCCCGTACAGCGCCCCGAAGAACCCCAGGTTCTCGCGCGCGTTGAGGTCGGGATAGATGGCCAGGTCCTGCGGCACGAGCCCGATCGCCGCCTTGGCCGCGGTCGTCCCGACATCGAGCGGCTGCCCGGCCACGACGACCTCGCCGCCGTCGCGATACAGGATCCCGCACGCCATCGAGATCGTGGTCGTCTTGCCGGCACCGTTGGGTCCCAGCAGGCCGTACGTCTCGCCCGCGCCGATCTCGAAGCTGACGCCCCTGACGGCCTCGCGCTCGCCGAACGACTTGCGCAGGTCGCGGCACCGGAGCACCGGGTCTGGCGGCGATGCCGCCAATTCGGGGCCCGCGCCCGAGCCGGGGTAAAGGTCGGCGACCACCACGTCCTCCAGTTGCAGCGGAGCTGGCCCGCCCGTCCGATCGATCGACGAATGGGGACGACGAGATCGTCAACGCGGCATCCGCCCGATCCGGCGGCAGTGTCCGGCGTGGGTCCGCTAGCTCGACAGAGCCGTTCGGCACGTTTGGCGCGGGGCCCGCTGCGCTGGCCGCGAACACCCCGGAGCCTGTCTCGAGCGCGCGTCAGGACGTCACGGTTGAGGCCATCCCGCTTCGCCCACCAGCGGGACGAACACGCAGCGCCCGTCCGAATGCTCGACCCACTCGCCGCCCCGCCGTTCCACGACCATCAGATCCTGCTGGGTCCGTGACCCGACCGGGATCACCAGGCGACGGCCGTCGCGGAGCTGCTCGCGCAGGGTGTTTGGAATCTCCGGTGCGGCTGCGGCCACGATGATCCCGTCCCACGGCGACCCGTCCGGTGCCCCGAGGCTGCCGTCGCCGACCCTGATCGTGACGCGGTCGGCGAACCCGAGCTCCTCGAGCCGGGCCTGGGCGGTGACCGCGAGCTCCCGATCGCGCTCGATCGACGTCACGCGACACCCCAGCCGCGCCAGGATCGCCGCCTGGTAGCCGGAGCCGGTGCCGATATCGAGGACACGATCGCCATCGCCCACGCCCAGCAGCTCGGTCATGCGCGCGACGATGTACGGCTGGCTGATCGTCTGCCCGCCGCCGATCGAGAGTGGATGGTCCTCGTAGGCGGCGCGGCGATCGCGCACGTCGACGAATGCCTCGCGCGGTATCGACGCCATGGCGTCGAGCACGTGCTCGTCGCGGATGTCGCGCTTGCGAAGCTGGGAGGCGACCATCCGGACCCGTGCCTCGCTCGCGCGTGCCGGGTCCTCGTCCATCGCCCGGTTCAGCTCGCGGCTGGGCTCTCGGATGCGGCAGGCGACGCCTGTGCCGAGGCCGAGGGTGCCGCGCTGGGTGCCGCGCTTGAAGGCTCACTGGGCGCCGCCGATGCGCTCGGAGCGGCGGACGCGCTCGGTGCCTCGCTCGGTGCCGCCGATGCGCTCGCCGACGGGCTCTCCGACACCACCGGGGTCGGGGCGGGGGTGGGTGTCGCGAACGCACCCGACAGGAGGCCCTGGTGTCCGAACAGGACGGCGTACGCGAAGATCAGCGTGAACATCAGGACGAGGCCGATCACGAACACGGCCGATACCCGATCGCCGATGTGGACGGCCTGGTCCGCTGCCGACGGCGCCGCGGCTGCCCCCCCGGGCGTCGAGCGCGCGGCGCGACCTGCGGGCGTCGCGGTCGGCTTCGTCGCCTCATCGGACGTCTCGTCGTCATCGGACGTCTCGTCGTCGTCCGCCGCCTCGTCCTCGGCCCCCGCCTCGTCTGCCTCATCGTCCGTCGGCGCAGCGGTGTCGCTGGCCGTGGCCCCGTCGTCAGGACTGGGCTGGGCATCGTCCGTCGCCGGCTTCGTCGTGTCGCCAGCGTCCGGCGCGTCCTCCGGGTCGCGCTCCTTCTCGGTCATGCGGTGATCGATCTCCTCTGGTCGGGGCGGCTCCAGCCTGCGCCCGGGCTCACGCTGCAGCGCGCCCGGACATCACCCACGCGGCCGTCAGTGTACCGATCGAGGCTCCATCCCCGTCGCCGCGGCCCTCGGCGCGCTCGACATGCGCCGCGTCGCGCCGCTCAGGCTTCTCGCAGCTCGCGCACTGCCAGGCCCACCACACCGGCCACGATCGCGGTGATGCCGGCCCCGGCGATGACCGGACCCAGGCCGAGATCCTCGGTGAGCAGGCCGCCGAGCGCCATCGCCACCGACATGCCACCGAACACCAGGGCGAACCGGAGGCTCACCACGCGGCCCATCAGCTCGGGTGGCGTGCGCTCCTGGAACAGCGTCTGGCTGGGGACGACGAACGCCATGTTGGCGATGCCCATGCCCACCAGCAGTCCCAGCGCGATCGGGATGCTGCCCACCGCACCCAGGATGATCATCTGCACCCCGTACGCGACGTAGGCGACGATGATCAGCCGACCCTTGCGGACCCGTGTGCTGACCAGCCCCAGTGCGAAGCCTCCGAGCAGGTTGCCAAGCCCGATGGCGGTCTCCATGAACGCGTACGTCGCCGCGTACTCGTCGCCGGGCGGAGGCGTGAGCTGCTGGGCCAGGATCACGCCGACCACCGTGATCACACCCAGCGAGAGCTGGCCGATCGTGCCCTGGATCGTGTTCGCGAGCAGCACCGTCTCGTGGCGCAGGAACGCCCAGCCGGCCTTGAGGTCGACCATCATCGACGGCCGTGCCGGCTCGTCCGCAGCCCCTCCTGCGCCCTGGCGCGCGGCCCTCGCTCGTCGTGCCATCGGCGGCACCACGATCGTCGCGAGCAGCAGCGCCGACAGCAGGTAGGTGGCGGCATCGAACCAGAACGCGATCGGCAGCGAGGCTGCGAGGAACACCACGAACAGGCCCGCGAGCGCGTACGTGCCGTCCGCGATCGTCTCGCCCACCCACATCGCGGAGTTGGCGGCCAGCAGGTCCCGTTCTTCGACGATGCGCGGCAGGATCGCCACCCGGGCCGGCCGGAAGAAGATGGAGATCGTCGTCACGAGGAACACCAGCGGATAGGCGAGCCAGACGTTGATCAGGATCGCGACCGGCACCAGGAGCACCAGCGCGGCCCGCAGGATGTCCGAGACGACCAGCACCTGCTTGGTATCCCAGCGATCGACGAACGCGCCGGCGATGGGCGAGAACAGCAGGTTGGGGATCGTCGAGACCAGGAACGTCAGCGCCACCGCGACCGGGGAGTCGGTGATCTCGAACACGAACACGACCAGGGCGATCTGGTTGATGCGGTCGCCGAACAGGCTGATCAGCTGGCCCATCCAGAGGGCCGAGAAGGAGCCATTGAGCGCAAGTCGGACATACGGGTGCTCCCGGATCCGTTCGGCGAGTGGCGGCGCTGGAGGGGTCGGGACCGGGATCGCCGGTGCGGCGGCCGTGGCGGCCGAGGGCTCGAGCTGGGCCACTGTGCCGCTGGGTCCCGCCATGCCCACGCCGGCAGACCCCAGGACCAGTGGTCGATTGAGCGATGCCGCCTCGTCCAGGCCCGGTGACAGCCCCGACCGTGACCAGCCCAGGCGCGCTCGGACCGCTTCGGCATCGAGCTCGGTGACGGGTTCGGCGGGGGCGCGGATGACCGTCGCGAACAGGAAGAACGCGAGCCCAGAGGTGATGAACAGGTCGCCGATCGAGGCCACGTTCCGGACGATCGGGATCGGGATCGGGATCAGGTCGCCCAGCGGGCCAAGGTGGAGGAAGAACTCGGGCGCCGTTCCGAACGCGAGCGGGACGTGGAGCGCGCTGTTCAGCGGCGTGCTGAACCCCGCGGCCTCGTAGGCGGGCATCCAGACCGGCATGTAGCCGCCGTTGACGATGATCACGAGCGCGTTGCTGGCAACCCCGACGAATGCGAGCGCGAGACCCGGATAGCCGCGGTTCTGCCACAGCGCGACAAGCAGCAGGGCGTAGGCCGTCGCGAGCAGCGGCAGACGCAGCGTCTCGGCCAGCGGCACCTGAAGGGTGAGGAGGATCTCTGTGCTGAAGCGGACGATCACCGCCAGGAACAGGATCGGGAGCAGACGCAGCCGGACCTCGGCGAGTCGTTCGATACGACCGCCGAGCAGCAGCCCGACGATCAGCCCGAGCGCGATGCCACCGATCAGCATTCCCAGATTGTGCGGGGATCAGGTGGGTTGGCGCGAGCCTTCCACGCGGATCCTCCCGCGCCGCGACTGCTCGGCGCGATCAGCGGGCGAGGTCAGCTCGGGTCGGGCGGTGTCGATCCGCCGGCGCCGCTGACGGCGACCGCCGAGGCCACCCGGCCTGCGCGCTGGGAAATCAGCGGGATCGGTCGCGGCTGAACCGTCCGTCCGGGATCGCTCACGCCTTCCACCCAGTCCGTCTGGACGAACGCATCGACCACCTGCGGATCGAACTGGACCCCGGCGAACTTGCGCAGCTCGCCAAGCGCCTGCTCGGGCGTCAGCGGCGTCATCCGGTACGGGCGCTGGGCGGTCATGGCCTCGAACGCGTCGGCCACATGAAGGACCCGGGCGAGCAACGGGATCTCGTCGCCGATCAGCCGATCCGGATAGCCGGAGCCGTTGTACCACTCGTGGTGGTGGCGAATGATCGGGAGCTCGCGTGACAGTCGCGTCACCGGGGCGATGATCTGGGCGCCCAGGACCGGGTGCGCGTTCATCATCATTCGTTCCTCGCGGTTCAGACGCTCCTGCTTGAGCAGAACGTTGTCCGGCACGCCGATCTTGCCCACGTCGTGGAGCAAGCCACCCCACTCGAGCGCCTCCAGGTCCGCCACCCCCAGGCGCATCACCCGCCCGATGTCACCGGCGATCTCCTTGACCCGCCACGAGTGCTTGCTCGTGTACGGGTCGCGCTTGTCGACGGCGCCCGCGAGCGCGGTGATTGTCTGCGTGAACATCTCGCGCATCTCGACGAAGTTGTGGTAAGCGAGCCGTGTCGTGTAGAGCGGCAACGCGAACAGCAGGCTGGCCCACCAGGCCACGGAGTACATCTGGGCGATGAGCCATCCAAGCGGCACGATACCCACGATGCTGGTCGCAATCCCGCGAGCCTCTGTCTGGATGATCTCAAGCATGATTCTGTTCAGTCCTTAGGGAGACCAGGAGTGCCGTGATGCATTGCGTTGATGGCCAAGAAGAGGAACCGCGGCCACCAGCGAGACCACGAAAACAGCGGGATCTCCCAGGCTTCGCGATGGACCTGACAGACCGGGTAGACGACCAGACCCGCAGCAACGACCGGTAGGATTACGCCCGCGTGGTTCGTGAGCGTCCCATACCAAGGGATCCGGCCCTGGAGTTCGCGTACCTCCGTGAGTCCCAAGTGCAGCCCGACCCAGGCACCAGCCGTTGGCCCGCCGAGGATCGTCGCGCCATCAGGAGCGTCGCGAGACTGATACTGAGAATGTCGCCCCGCGCAGCATGCGGACGGGGAGTGCTTGCGCGACGAGGCAGACTGCGATCCAGAACAGAACGCCAACGTACTTGCCGGCGTCGCCGAGGGCCGTCCCTCCTGGGCCGATTTGCGGGTCAATGGGAATCAGAAGAGTCGTGGCCGCTAGCGCAAACGCGCTTGCTGCCACGACCCCGATTACGTAGAGCTTCAGGCGAGTCGGCATTCGTCCTCAGTTCCGTTCGATCTAGATCGGACTCTAGCCCGTTTCACCCAGTTGGGTGAACAGGAAAGATGTACTGAGGCTATGCGCGATCAGAAGCCCTTCAGCGACGCCCCTCCCGCGAGTACCACTGCGGTGACTGCGGCAAGGGTTGCCAGAAGTCGCGTGAGGCGATCCTTCATCGGTCGATCCTCCAGCGCCTGGCCTACCAGCCCTTGAACACCTTCTCGGGTGTCACGCTCGTACCTCCTTGCGGCCCTCGTGTCCCTCGGGAACACGAAAACCGACCTGACTCGAAAGCCGGTCGGTTGCACTACTCGCTCCGCCCCCACCCTAAGTGCCCAGTTCAGGTGGGGGCATCGGCGCGTCCGAGCGTTTCCTGGATGCACCGTACGTTAGTACTAGTGCGAGCCGGACTATAAGTACCGCGCACCTCACCGGTCAATACGCAACCCTACCTATGCCCATCGATCGATGGCCTGGGCAGGCCTAGATCTCCTCGATCGGAGGAGGCTCAATCCCGAGCTGATCCCGCATGACCGCGGAGTAGTGAGCGTACTGTTCCGCTGCCGCGGACAACGCACCGAGCTCACGATAGAGCCGGACCGTAAGGGCCTCGATGGCGTCTGCCTCCGGATCGATTGTCAGCGCTTGCTGACCCACCCAAAGCCTCCATCGAGGATCTGTGTTGCCGAGTCTCCCAGACACGGCCCGCTCGATTGCGGCCAGAAACGCCGCGTGCAGGCCATCCCGATAGGCTGCTGCCCAATCGTCATATGCGAACTCGGGAGCGAACCGGCCGCGGTACGTTGTAAGGAGCCTTTCGACTGCTTGCTGCGACTCGGGGCGAAGCGACAGGACCCGTCGACACTCCCAGCTGCGGCAGTCGACGAGGACCTTGTCGAGCCAGATCACATCCGAGTTGAAGTGGAGGTATTCGGCGGTCGCCCCCGTCCGATAGTCGGGATCGATCACACGCCTTAGGAAGTACACCGTCTGGTGCACGGAGTTGATGCCCTGCTCTGACTTGAGCTCAGGCCAGAGCCCGTCCAGGACCTGCTCCGGCGTGGCCGACCCGTTTGGCTGCGAGACGAGGAACATCAGCAGCGCCAATACCTTCCTGCGGATATCTCGCCCCTCGACGCGCCGAGTTCCGACCCACATGGCGGTAGGCCCCAAGTCCTCCACGACGACCATTGGTGCTAGCCGACGAATGAGGCCACTTCCCCATGTCTTTCCGCTGCCCTTCTTTGCCCGAGAGTACTCGCGCAGCCGCGCGATATCGGAACGCTCACCAATGGCCTCTAGCAAGGTGGCGGCACGAGCCCCGCCACCTGAATCACCACCCACGATTGAGACCCGAAGGTGGGGTAGCCAGCGATGCGGGCTTCGCTCGGCCGCTCGCGAGACCACTTCAGAGGCTGTGTCGGAGTATGTGTCGAGGCCCCGAGCCAGTTCGAGGGCGAACACGCCGAGCAGTGCGTCGCTGGCGTCTGGCCACGCCGCGAGCAATTTCGAGACTGATAGCGGGCCTTCCCCGATTGATCGCAGGATCGAGGCCAGGCGACGTTCAATAGGTGATCCCTGGAGCGCCGCGACTTCCTCTGCCCTGCTGAGGGCGTCGGCGTACTTGCCGGGCCTTCGTGACGCTAGGTAGGACCTCGCCAGCGTCAGGTGCCAGCGGAATGTCGCTCCCGTCACCCCAAACAACCTCGGGTCGCCCACAAGCCCGTCAGCAGCCGCAGCATTGCCGCCGTCCTCAAGCCAAAGGTCGAGCAACTGCCAGGCTGGGGCCCAAGCTGGGGTGATTGTCCGCCGATCGATCCGCTGCAGGAGCTGCGGGGCCAGTTCGTACGGACCGAACCAGGATGAAATCTCCGCGGCCTCTAGAACGGCCTCCTTCTCAGCTTCAGGGTGGTCGACGTCGAGAGCCTCCCGAAGAAGACTCTCCGCTGCACCCCAATCGCCGCTGAAAGCCCGAGCCTGCGCCTGGACGAGCCGAGCGGACACGACCTCATAGTCGTGGGCGGATTCGCGGAAACGCCTCTCCGCCTCCTCCGCGAGTCGGATCGCATCCGCGGGCCTGTCGAGCCAGACCAGCATCTGCGCCAAATTCAAGCTCGTAACCGCTGCGTAGTGCGAGTGCCCGCGCTCCGTTTGGGATACCAGCAACACCTCGAACTGGCGAGCCAGCGCTGGGAGGTTGCCATTCCCCGCAGCCGCCAGTAGTGCGGCATACGGCTCGAGGGTGCCGCCGTTATCAGCGGATGCGAGCTTCGCGTAGTCGATCGCATCGGCGATGCGGCGCGTCGCTACGGCAATGGACGCAGCGTTCTGTGCTGCAAGAGCCAAATGCCCGTTCGCCCCCGACTTCGCTGCAGCAACGGCCTCCTCCGATAGCGGGATGGCATCCGCGATTGCTCCTAGCTGAAGCAGAGTCCGAGACCGAAGTACCTTGCGGACCACGTCATCGCCGACCCCGTCACCCAACAGATCATCTGCCGCGAGGTACTGGCCCGTAGCCAAGATCTCGTCGAGGGCGCCACTTACAACTCGACGGGCCGACTCCGCGTCCCCGGCACGTCGATAGTGGGTCGCCGCCCTGCGCCAGTCCCGCCTCTCGGATTGCTCGGCAAAGCGACGATGCAATTCGCGGATCTCCTGATCATCAAGGATCGCCGCGAGACGGACACGCAAGAAGTCCCTAACCAGCGGCGCGAACCGATAGTGGGCCTCGGTCCCGTGCCGAAGCGTCAGCGAGAGCTTTTCAGCGCTCCGGAGCAACGCAGCGGCCTCCCGTTCGTCGATACCAACTGCCATGCTGGCTGCGGGTGGATCCAGATCATCGAGCAGGGACGCTCTGACAAGGAAGTCGCGCAGTTGGTGGTCGAGGTGCCCGAGCACCTCGTCCGCAAGGTAGTCGTAGATGTCGCCGACGGCCCCCGAGATGTCTCGAATCAGGGTTCGCCCCGTTTCATCCGGCCGCGCATCTAGGTTCGCGCGGACCAGGCTGAGGAGGGCTGCCCAGCCGTCGGTGCGTTCCACGAGCTCGTCGATCACATCGCGCTCGAGCGGCAGGTGGTATGCGTCGCGGAACAGTGCGTCGGCCTCTGAGGCCTCGAAGCACAGCGCGTCGCCGGTGAGGCGTGAGATGGCGCCGTGGGCCCGCAGGCGGCTGAGCGGGAGCTTGGGGACGGACCGCGACGCGATGACGATGCTGAAGCCCGGGCCGGTGAGGTCCAGGAGGGCGCGAACGGTGGGCGCCACCTCCGGGCTCCCGTCGACGACGTGGTAGTCGTCGAAGATGAGGGTCAGGCCCTGTGGGCGACTCGCACCGAACGACGCGAACTCGGCCGCGAGCGAGGCGCGAATGTCCTCGCGGGTAGGCCCTCCGGGTCCCAGCTGCATGAGCAGCGCAAAGGTCTCGGCAGCGAAGTCGGGGTCGAGCTCGCGACCACTGGCCACGAGATGGCGGGTGAAGGTGAGCCAGTCGCGATCATCGGGCTCGAGGCGGTACCACGCGGTGAGGCGACGGCTGTGCCGTGCCCAGTCCGCGAGGAGGGTGGTCTTGCCGAATCCCGCCTCGGCGACGATCAGGGCAAGGCGCCCGGTGACCGCCTGATCGAGCCACGTGTTGAGACGCTCGCGGGACAGGGTGTCCGGCCTGAGCAGGGGCGGGTGGATCCGCACTCCCGCGATGGGGAAGGTGCTCAGGCTGGCCATACCCACTCGACCGCTGAGCAGCATCGGACCCGGGACTCCCGGCCCGACTCCGACAAGCGCATGCCCTGATGGTCCCCTCGTCGGCCGCGCGGTTGCTGGAATGTCCCCCGACACCGACGCGCCGTTGACCTCGAACGATACGGACGCGTGATCTGCCTCGTCAACGCGGCCCGTCGAGGCCGAGCCCCGCATCGGCGTACGGGGCCGGTCCGAGCCCGGGTCAGGCGAGCGTTGGCCCGGCCGGGCCGACGACTTCGAATCAGGCTGCGTGGAGCCTGCCGGGGTCGCTGGAAGGACGGTATCGCCGAGGGCCGGGCTGGGCATGCGCGAGATCTTGGCGCCCGGCGCTCATCGCCGGCTTATCTCTCGCGGTCAGCCCTCGTACTCGAACCCGATCTTGAGCTCGACCTGGTACTCGACGATCTCGCCGTCCTCGATCCGCGCGGTCGACTTCACGACCTCCACGGTCCTGATGTTGCGGACGGTCTTGGAGGCGGTGGCGACAGCCTGACGAGCCGCGTCGCTCCACGACCGAGGGCTGGTCCCCACCATCTCGCGAATGATGATCACGCCCACGGGCAGCTCCTTGCTACGGAGCGACCAGCATAGGTCACGCCCTGGACTCGGCCGCCTCCGCCTTGACCTTGTCGAAGCACGAGCTGCAGTACACGGGCCGGTCGGGGCGCGGCTGGAACGGAACCATCGCCTGGCCACCACAGCTGTTGCAGATCGCGGCGTGATACTCGCGCGCGCCACCTGCCCCAGAGCCGCGGGCCTGCTTCGTCGCAGCACGGCATGACGCACAGCGCTGCGGGTCGTGGGTGAGGCCCTTGCTCGCGTAGAACTCCTGCTCGCCGGCCGAGAACACGAATGACTCGCCGCAGTCACGGCAGGTCAGGGTGCGATCCTCGTACACTCCTCGCCACTCCTCGTTGGGCGCAGCGGGACGATGCTGCGCGGCGGGGCCGTGCGCCGCTCTCGCGGCATCGGGCGCGGTCGAGGGCAGGTTCGCAGGGCTCCGAACTGTTGCGCGGAGGATACGCGCGCCGTCAACCGCGAATGAGGGGGCGTGGCGCCTGGCGGGTCTGGCCTCCGGTCGCTCAGCTCACGTCTGCGAAGCGATCTCCCGCGTAGTTGACGAACCGGGTCTGCGCCTTCTGGAACCAGAGGTCGATCTCGCCCGTGGGACCGTTGCGATGCTTGGCGAGCTTGAGCTTCACGACCTCACCGTCGGTGGTCTGGTCCTCCTGGCCACGCTCCTTCTCGCGCCACAGGAACACGACCAGGTCCGCGTCCTGCTCGATGCTCCCGGACTCCCGGAGATCGGACAGGCGCGGCTCCTTGGACTCACGCATCTCCGGCTGCCGCGACAGCTGGCTGAGGGCGATGACCGGCACCTTGAGCTCGCGTGCGAGGGCCTTGAGCCCGCGCGAGATCTCCGATACCTCCTGCACGCGGTTGGCGTCGCGCGAGGTGGTGGATGCCTGCATCAGCTGGAGGTAGTCCACGATGACCAGGTCGAGACCCGCCTCTGCCTGAAGACGGCGTGCCTTGGTGCGCAGCTCCATGGTCGAGATGTTGGGCGTGTCATCGATGTAGATCGGAGCCTCGGAAAGGTCGTTCATGGCAGGTGCGATCCGGGCGAAGTCGAGCTCCTCGAGGAAGCCGGTCCGGAGTCGCTGGGAGTCGATCTTGGCGACTGAGGACAGCAGGCGCAGGACGAGCTGCTCCTTGCTCATCTCGAGGCTGAAGATGCCCACGCTCCTGCGGTCCTTGACCGACGCGTGCTCCGCGACGTTGAGCGCGAGGCTCGTCTTGCCCACCGATGGCCGGGCCGCGATGATGACGAGGTCGCTCTTCTGCAGCCCGGTGGTCAGTGCGTCCAGGTCGCCGAAACCGGTCCGAATCCCGCTGATCTCGCCGCGATGGGCGTGCAGGTAGTCCAGCCGGTCGTAGGCGTCATGGAGAAGGGTCCGCAGGGGCGAGAAGCCGGCTGCGACGCGGCGCTGGCTGACGGCGAACAGCTCGGCCTCGGCCCGGTCGATCGCCTCCTGGACCTCGGCCGGATCCTCGTACCCGATGCCGGCGATCTTGCCGGCGGCCCCGATGAGGTTCCGCAGCAGCGCCTTGCGCTCGACGATCCGCGCGTACTGGACCGCGTGCACGGCGGTGGGTGTCTGGTTGGACAGCGAGCCCAGGTAGGCGCGTCCGCCGATGGTCTCGAGGTTGTCCGTCCGCTCCAGCACCTCGGCGACAGTCACGATGTCGATCGGCTCGCGGCGCTCGAACAGGTCCAGCATCGCCGCGTAGATCAACGCGTGGGTCTGGCGGTAGAAGTCCTCCGGGCGGAGGAACTCGGCGACCTCGATCACCGCGTCTCGGTCGATCAGGATCGACCCGAGCACGGATTCCTCGGCTTCGGCGGAATGGGGCGGCAGGCGTTCGATCATGCGAGCTCACGTAGCGCGCGGGTGCGCGACGGGTTGGTTGTCACGCGACGGACTGGCCGTGTCGGAGGCCCGGACGGCGAGTTCGACGGTCGCCCCGGAGCCCCTGTGTGCGAAAGGGGGTTATGCACGAGTTGTCGGGCGTCCTCGGCGTTGCCTGTGGACGTCGTCGTCCGGCGTGTTGACGACCGGTGGACGGATCGGCCGCCACCCCGCGCGAGCCGTCAGTCGAGCCGTCGGATCACGCCGATGAGCTTCCCCTGGATGCGGACGGCGGGATAGAACTGCGGCGGATACGCGGCATTGGCGGGCTGCAGACGGACACGATCCTTCTCGCGGTAGAAGCGCTTGAGGGTCACCGCGTTCTCCTCGACCTGCGCCACCACGATGTCGCCATCGTGCGCTGTCTCCTGGGGGCGGATGACCACGAAGTCCCCGTCTGCGATCAGGGCCTCGATCATCGAGTCGCCGCGGACACGCAGGACGTAGGCGTCACCGGCCGCCGCAAGGATGTCCGGGACGGCGAGCGTCTCCGACGCATCCTGGTACGCCTCGATCGGGCCGCCCGCGGCGATCTCGCCGATGACCGGCAGGCTGTGCGTCTCGGTGGCGATGGACTGGGGCGTGAGCTCGGACGCAAGACCCAGCCGCAGGGCCGCGGTTGGCGTCAGGCGGATGGCGCGCGACTGTGAGCTGCTGCGCTCGAGATAGCCCTCGCGCTCAAGGACCTGGAGGTGGTGGTGGACGGCGGACGTCGATGCCAGGCCGACCGCCTTGGCGATCTCGCGGACGGACGGCGGGTAGCCGCGTGCCCGGATCGTGGCAGCGATCACCTCGAGGATCTTCCGCTTGCGTTCGGCGTCGTGTCGAGTCACCTGGCGCCTCCTTCTGGCGTGATCATACCGAACGGACGTTCGATGTCAAACCCCGCCGCTGGGTGCGGCACAGGGTTCGGCACCCGGAGGCATCCGATTGGCGAGCGTGGGGGGCTGGTAGACTCCCCATCCCCGGCTTGTTCCGCGCCGGGTCCAGGAGGAGAAGGGTGGGTCGAGGCTCGCGGACGGTCCGCGACGAGGAGGCTGGTGCCGAGCGCTCGCGGGACGCGCGCGCAGGGCATGCTCACATCGGGCTGCGGCGGCTCCTGGCCTGGGCGGCATTCCTGCCGCTGGCGAGTCGGGCGCCGATGTACGGACGCCTGATCTGGGCCCTGATCCGCGACGATCGCACGCCGACGGCGCGCAAGGCGCTCCTGGCGGGAGCGCTCGGGTACCTGGTGCTGGGTCGCGATCTCGTCCCGGACGACCTGCCGTTGATCGGTGGTCTCGACGACCTGCTGGTCGTGGTGCTCGCGGTGGACCTGTTTCTCGATGGGGTACCGCCAACGGTGCTCGACGAGAAGCTGGTCGAGCTGGGGATCGATCGGCGGGCATTCATGGACGATATCGGCCGTATTCGGCGCCTCATGCCGGCCCCCGTGCGACGGTTCCTCCGCCGCATTCCGGGCATGATCGGCCTGGTGGGGGATACGCTGGCGCACAGCGGGCTGGGACCGAAGATCCGTGGCCTCATCAACAAGGAGGGTTCGATCGCGTGAAGGTGATCCTGATCAAGGACGTCGCGAAGCTCGGCAAGAGCGGCGAGATGAAGACGGTGGCCGATGGCTATGCCACCAACTTCCTCATCCCGCAGAGGCTCGCCGTGACCGCTTCGGGCGGCGCCTATCGCGCGTATCAGCACGACATCGCGAGCCGGGAGGAGAAGCGCCAGCGCGAGCGCGAGGAGGCCGAGATCGCCACCACCCGGATCAGCAGCACGACGCTGACGATGGGCGTGAAGGTCGGCGAGGGCGGCAAGCTCTACGGCTCGATCAACAACCAGGACATCGCGGAGGCCCTGGGTCGCCGCGGGATCGAGGTCGACAAGCACAAGATCGATCTCGAGCAGCCGATCAAGTCGCTGGGCACCTACAAGGTGGCGATCAAGGTCTACACGGGGATGACCGCGGAGGTCACGATCGTCGTCGAGCCGAAGGGCTGACGAGACCTTCCTTCCGTCACCGTTGGCGGGTGCCGCGGCGGCCGCCAACGGGGGAGTTCGCGACCCAAGGATCCGCGCCGACCCCCGGCTACGGCGCTCCCCGAAGGTGCCAGACCGTGACGCCGTCCTGGTCATAGACGGTCTCGAACAACGGGCTCGCCGACAGATCGGTCGGCGGTTGCGCGCCGCAGTCGATCAGCCCGCCACTCGATAGCACGTACTGCGCGCCATACGAGCGCATGACCTCGGCTGCGATGGCGGGGCCGTCGCACCGCACCCGGTGCACGTCCGCCTCTCGCGGGTTGGGGTCGTAGCCCAGGTTCGCGATGTACGGGCCGAATGACGTCACCCGGAGCCGCCCCGCGAGATCGACCGGACTGTTGATCCAGGCATCCGTGACGAAGACCGCGCGCGGCGGGGTGTTGGTCTCGATCCACTCTGCGGCCTTCTCCTGGGCCGTGGTCAGCGCCAGCTGTTCGCCAGCGACGTGCCAGACGGCGATCAGGCCCGGGGAAAGCGCCGAGAAGATGAGGACGGCAACGACCAGCGGCGTCCGCCATCGCCGCACGATCGATGCCGCCAGGATCGCGACCGCGACCCACATGAACTGGAAGTACTTGTTCATGTCGAACTCGACCGAGCTGAGGACGACCACGTTGGGCACCAGGAACAGCGCCGCCACCCACGCGCCGAGAAACACCCGCTCGCGAACCCAGGATCGCGTCAGTGCGCCCAGTGCCAGGACGAATGGGAGGCCGAGGTTGGTCAGATAGAAGAACGCGACGGCTGCCGGTCCGGCGTCAAACGGTGCCTCACCCCAGCCGAGCGTGGGGCGCATGCCACCCTGGCCCTCCTGGAGGAGGATGGGGTCGACGACGAACGGGATCGCGAACACGACCGGTGCCAGGAACAGCACTGCATCGCGCCGCCACGTCCGCTGATGCCATTCTCGGCGGGCCAGCACGAGCAGGGCGACGATGAGGTAGGCGGCCGGGAACGCAGAGAAGTGGAACGGGGCGAGGAGCGCGGCAACCACCCCGGCCAGCAGCATTCCCGTCGCCGACCGGCCGAGCGATGCATGCGCGAGCAGCACCACGGTCACCAGGCCCGGCAGCCCGAAGGTCGTGGCCCGATGCGGCAGCAGGCCCGTGCCGAGCACCGAGGCGATCCGGAACAGCGGCCAGCCATCCGCCCAGGTGTTGTCGTAGGGCTGCGTGGCGAGCAGCGTTGGCAGGTCCCCGACACCGTTCAGCACGTCCAGCGGGAGGCGGATC
Source organism: uncultured Chloroflexia bacterium (assembly GCA_963734935.1). Classification (GTDB taxonomy): domain Bacteria; phylum Chloroflexota; class Limnocylindria; order Limnocylindrales; family CSP1-4; genus CAIXZV01. The sequence continues at coordinate 23,031 of CAVTIO010000007.1, forward strand.
CACCCCATCCCGCCGCCGAACACCAGCAGGAGGGCCGCGATCGATGCGGTCCGGCGGTCCCGGGTGATCTGCCAGGCGAGCTCCCATCCGACGAGCGCGAGGACACCGGCCATCACCGCGCTCGATGCGATGAACACGGCGATCAGGTCGATCCCGGTCGTGATCGCGAGGATGGCGCCGTGCAGATCCGCAAACCAGTGGTATGAGAGCGCGACGCCGACGAAGTACGGCACCTCCGGAGGGAAGTTGCCGTTCATCAGGCTCTTGCCGATCGCGACGTGGACGAGGAAGTCGCTCCAGTTCCATCCGCCCGACGACCATCCCGCCGGCGTCGGCCGCCAGGCGCTGGTGCCGAGGACCACGGCAACGGTCGCCAGCGCCCCGAGGCTGATGAGCCAGGCTCCGCGGGATTCGCGAACCGCTGTCGCGATTCGGGCGAACCCGATCGACGGTGGTGGGCCGAGGAACGGAAGCTCGAGGCGGGCGATCGCGAGCGCCGCCACCGCCAGGAGACCGGCTGCGACGAAGATCGCTGTGCGCGTCAGTCCGCCACCGAGCGTGGCCGCCACGTTCACCAGGTGAGCCGCGACGTAGACATTCACGACGATGCCGGCGCCCAGCCTGCCGACCGGCGAGAGGGCGGGGACCGCTCGGGAGACGACCAGCCACCCGGGCACGACCACGAGGAACGGCAGAGCGACCACGACCGCCACCGGAGGCAGCACCCACGCCGCGGCAAACGCGCAGGCGAGCAGGAGCGCGATCTCGACCGGACGCTCCCGGGCCGAGGTCAGCCTGCTGCGGAGTCCAGCCAACGCCTTCACGACCGATCGATGATACGGATGTGTCTGACCGCGTCATCCTCCACGTCGACCTCGACGCGTTCTTCGCGGCGGTTGAGCAGCGCGACCGCCCGGAGCTGCGCGGCTTGCCAGTGATCGTGGGCGGCGGCGGCCCGAACCAGCGCGGTGTCGTCTCGGCCGCCTCGTACGAGGCCCGCACGTTCGGGGTCCATTCGGCGATGCCGCTGCGCACGGCCGGGCGGCTGTGTCCGCAGGGGGTGTTTCTGCCGGTGGACGGCCGTCGCTACCAGGCGGCGAGCCGCGCGGTGATGGCGATCCTGCGCCGCTTCACGCCCCAGGTGCAGCCGATCTCGATCGACGAGGCGTTTCTCGACGTGACCGGTTCGCGGGCGCTGTTCGGGGACGGCGAGACCATTTCGCGCCGGATCAAGGAGGCGATCCACCAGGAGGTGGGTCTGACGGCCTCGGTCGGCGTCGCGTCCACGAAGCTGGTGGCCAAGATTGCGTCGGACCTGCGCAAGCCGGATGGGTTGGTGGTCGTCGATCCGGGCGATGAGGCCGCCTTCCTGGCGCCGCTGCCGATCTCCCGGTTGTGGGGCGTGGGGGAGCGCACCGCGACGGCGCTGCGAGACTACGGGGTGGTCACGATCGGTGACCTGGCCGCGTTGCCGCGCGAGCCCCTGGTGCAGCGGTTCGGCCGGCACGGGGCGTCGCTGGTGGATCGCGCGAAGGGCATCGACCCGGATCCGGTGGCGACGGGCGACCCCGCGAAGTCGATCGGTCACGAGCACACGTTCGGCACCGACACGGCCGATCGCGAGATCGTCGAGCGGACGCTGCTGGGGATGTCCGACGGGGTGGCGTGGCGGTTGCGCGCGGCGGGTCTCAAGGCGGGCACGGTGACGATCAAGCTGCGTGACTCGAGCTTCGTCACGATCACCCGACAGACGGGGCTGGAGGTGCCTGCCGACCTGACCGAGCCGATCTTCGAGGCCGCGCTCACGCTGCTCAGACGCGAGCTGCACGGGCAGCGGATCCGGTTGATCGGCGTGACGGCCTCGAACTTCCGCGAGCGCGAGCAGCTCGAGCTGTTTGGCGTGCCCGACCCGAGACGCCACCAGACAGCGGAGGCCCTGGACCGGATTCGGCGCAAGTACGGTGAGCGGGCGGTCACGCGCGCACGGCTCGTGCGGGCGGCGCTCCCCGCACCGTTCGAGCGCGACCCGATGACCGCCGTCGAGCATCGTGGTGGGTTGCGGGGTGGACGCGGCGGGGAGCTGCCCACGGACGGCGAGGCGGCCGCTCCGACAGCCTCTGGTTCCCGGGGCGCCGGCGAGGAGCCGGAGCAGGGGTCAGGTGATGACCCAGGCCCGGGTGACGAGCCCGGACCGGGTGCGGACGTCGACCCGAGTGCCGAATTCGACCCAGACCCCGACGACGGGGCCGACCCGGACTGGCCGGACGCCCCCTGACCCCCGCCGTGACAGCCGAGGTGTCACGGCATGCCCGGATGATCGCGTCGTCAAACGCTTGACATCGAACACATGTTCGGTCTAGTGTCCAGCGTATAAACGAACAGACGTTCTCATCCGGCGTGCCCCCGGCTGACGAAGCTCCCCGCCGAGGGAAGGAGACTCAAATGGCGATGGTTCGCGTCGCACCGGTCACCGTCCGGGTTCGGACGGACTGGTTCAGAGGCACCCCGCGCGAGATCGCGTGGGGCGACCAGCGGTTCGCAGTTACCCGGCTCGTGGCGGTTCGCGACGAACGAGCGGCGTACCCGGCGATCACGGGTCCACGCACGATGTTCGAGGTCGATACCCCGTCTGCGCGCCTCGCGCTCACCTATCAGCACCGATCACGGCGCTGGACGATCGACGGGATGGACGCGTACGCGGACGCTGCCTGACGACCGGCGCTCCACCACATGCGGGCCACGGCTCCTCCCCGTTGGCCCAAGGGTCGGCTGCGGGGCGGGCGCGATGCGCTCGCTCCGCTCGCCGCGCTCGCGGTCTGGGGAGTCGCGGCACGGCGGTGCAGACCGCTAGACTCGTCGCATGGATCAGGCAGTGCGTTTCGGTGACCTGACGGTGGCGACGTTCGTCGACCGTCTCGCCTCGGCCTCCCCGGTTCCCGGTGGTGGCAGCGCGGCGGCGATTGCGGGCAGCCTGGCGGCTTCGCTGGTGGTGATGGTCGCGTCCCTGTCAGAGGGCCGACCGAAGTACGCAGAGCATGCTGCGCTCCACGCTGATGCGCTGACTGCCGGACGGGCGCTTGGCTCCCGATTCCTGACGCTCGCTGACGAGGATGCCGCGGCGTTCGAGCGCTTCGGGGAGGCGATGCGCCTGCCGCGCGATTCAGACGCCCAGCGCGAGAGCCGGTCCGTCGCCATTCGACACGCGGCCCGCGGCGCGGCCGAGGTGCCGTACCGGACGATCGAAGCGTGCATCGAGACGGTTCGGCTGTCCGAAGCGCTGGCCGGCCGGAGCAATCGTAATGCGGCCTCGGACCTCGAGGTCTCGGCGCTGCTTGCCGTTGCGGCAGCCGAGGCGGCCGCCGCCAACGTCCGGATCAACCTGCAGGCGATCGGCGACGACGACGACACGCGCGACCTCGCGCGACGAACAGACGACCTGCTCGATGAGATCCAGCAGCTGGCGGCGCGGACCCGGACGTCCGTGGCCAGTGGTGAGGCGCGCGAACCGCTCGAGTCAGCGCGCCGGTGACCTCTCCCGACCCCGGCACCGAACCGCGCCTTCTCAGGGGCGGCCCGATCGCGGCCACGATCCGGGACCAGGTGGCCGCGGACGTGGTCGCGTTCCGAAGCGACTGGGGGTACACGCCAGTGCTCGCAGTTGTTGTCGTGGGCCGGGACGCGCCATCGGCGGTCTACCTCCACAAGATCCTCGACGGTTGCCGTCGAGTGGGCATCATGGACCGCCTGGTCGAGCTGTCAGATGCCGCCACCGAGCTGGAGGTGACGACCGCGCTGCGCGAGCTCGACGCCGACCCGCACGTCGCCGGGATCATCGTCCAGATGCCGTTGCCGCCGTCGATCCCGCTCCGGGCCGTGATCGACGTCCTGGACCCCCTGCGCGACATCGACGGCATCCATCCGCTCAACGCAGGGCTGCTGTCGTTGGGGTACGCCGGCTTCCTGCCGGCCACGGCACATGCGGCTGTCGAGATCCTGGTTCGTTCGGGGATCGAGCTCGACGGTCGGCACGCCGTCGTGGTCGGTCGGTCCAACGTCGTGGGCAAGCCGGCTGCGCTGCTGCTGCTGCGCGAGCAGGCGACGGTCACGGTGTGTCACTCGCACACCCGCAACCTGTCCGATGTCGTGCGGTCGGCCGATGTGGTCGTGGTGGCAGCCGGACGCCCCGGGCTGATCACCGGGGACATGCTCAAGCCCGGCGCGGTCGTCGTGGACGTCGGGATCAACGTCGTCGGCGACGCGCTCGTCGGTGACGTGGACTTCGACTCCGCATCGACGGTCGCCTCCGCGATCACACCAGTCCCGGGCGGTGTCGGCCCCCTGACCAACGCGATCCTGCTCGCTCACCTGATGCGCGCGGCACGCGAGCAGGCGCAGGGCCACGTGCCGCTGGGCGCCCAGTCGCTGGCGGTTCCTGTCAGGCGCTGAACGAGAAGCTCGTGGCGAGCACCAGCCCTGCGGTCACGATCAGGCCCACGACGACCCCCAGGACGCCCGCGCCCCACATGGCCCAGTCAACGGGCCCCAGGGCCTCGGCCGGATGCCCATGGTCGTCGTGCCCGTGATCGTCGCCATGGTCAGACGTGGAGCCGTGCGTGCCCTCGACGGCCTTTGACGAACCATGCTCGTCCGGGACGTGGGTCTCGCTCATCTGTCGCTGAACCTCGAAACGTCGAATGTCTCGGGTGCCATTGTCCCACGTCGACGACCGCCGAGCCCCGTGCCCGTAGACTGGACGCCATGCTCACGCTCGTTCTCACCCGACATGGCCTGACCGACCGTTCGGTGCCCGAGCAGCACCTCGGCCAGCACATGGACGTCTCGATCAGCGAGGACGGCCGGCGCCAGGCGACGTCGCTCGGAACGCGGCTTGCTGGCGTGACGTTTGGTCGCGTCGTCACGAGCCCGCTGTTCCGGGCCCGTGAGACGGCGGAGATCGTGGCGGCGTTGTCGGCCGGTGGGACGGATGGGACGGGCGGGCCCGCCGTCGAGGCCGACCCGCGTCTGCGTGAGATGGACTACGGGGCCTGGGAGGGCCGCACGTATGCGGAGATCGAGGCGGCCGACGGTGCATACCGCCGCGACTGGGAGGCGTCACCCGATCAGCTCTCGTGCCCTGGCGGCGAGTCCGGGCTGGACGTGGCGGACCGGGTTCGGTCCTTCCTTGGCGACCTGCTCGACGAGCATCGGGCGTGGCGTTCCCGGGCGGCGTTCCGGGCTGCAACCTCGGACCGCGATGCGGCCGACCGGAACCTGGAGCGCCCGGTGCTCGCCGTGGGGCACGCAACGACCAACCGGATCCTGCTGTGTGTGGCGCTCGGGGTGCCCGTCGCCGACTACCGGCGCCGGTTCGTCCAGGACCCGGCCAACCTCACCGTGCTGCGGTGGGAGTCGGATTCAGCGCCGGACCAGGCGCTGCTGCTACTGATGAATGACGTCTCACACCAGGCCGGGTCGCCTGGCGCGAGCCCCGCACCCTGGAGCTAGTCGGGATCGACTGAGCGAGGAGCCGTCGCCCGGGTCGGATGGGGCTAGTCGCCATCGCCGTCGGTCGGGCTCGGTGTCCGCTTCGGCCGACCGGGCGTCCCCAACCGCCACCACAGGAGCCCGACGAAGAGGAGCACCACCGCAACGGCGATAGCGAGATCGAACGGTTGGAGCGTCTCGCGGATCTGGGTCCAGTTCGCGCCCAGCTGGACGCCGGCAAAGGCGAGCGCGATCGACCATGGCAACGCGCCGGCGGTCGAGAACAGAATGAACTTCCCGAGCGGCATGCGCGTCACGCCCGCCGGGAACGAGATGAACGTGCGCACGATGGGCAGCAGGCGGCCGAAGAACACGGTCGCCGCGCCGTAGCGCTCGAAGAAGCGATCCGCTGCCTCGATCTCGTGCGGCCGGATCAGCAGGTAGCCACCATAGCGCTCGAGGAACGGCCGGCCGCCGTACGCGCCGATCGCGTAGGCGATGAGCGAGCCAATCGTGTTCCCGATGGTTGCCACGATGACCACGATCCAGAAGCTCCACGGTTGGCCGGTGATCGGCTCGAGCTGGCTGGGATCGGACACGAGGAACCCGGCGTACGGGAGGATCAGCTCGGATGGGAGCGGGATCATCGCCGACTCGATCGCCATCGCCGCCATGACGCCCAGGTAGCCCACGGCGCCATACAGCGAGTTGAGGAACGGGATGACGATCTGGTCGATGAAGGCGAGCACGGGCGGGCTGCTGCTCCGGTGGGCGACTGAAATGGGCGCGCTGGATGCGACCGCTCGGCTGACGCCAGCGGGGCGACGGCGCCGAGGATAGCGGACTATGCTCGGCGCACGGTGACCGAACCCCATCTCACTCCCGACCGGCCGATCACCCGGGGACCCGGCGACGAGGTCGTGCTGACCGGCGCCGACCTGTCCATCGGTGATGTCGAGGCCGTTGCGCGTGACGGCGCGAACGCTGTCCTCGATGACGACGCGCGGGCGCGCATGGTCGAGGCGAACGAGGTCATCGAGGCCCTCGTCGCGCGTGGCGAGGTCGTCTACGGCGTGACGACCGGGTTCGGCGATCTCGCCTCCACGACCGTGCCGCGCGAGGACGTCGTGCGACTCCAGGAGAACCTGCTCGCATCGCATGCCGCGGGCGTCGGCGAGCCGTACCCGCGCGAGGTGGTTCGCGCGATGCTGCTCCTGCGCGCCAACACCCTCGCCCTTGGCCACTCGGGCTGCCGCCCCCTGCTGGTGGATCGCATCTGCCAGCTGCTGGAGCTGGGCATCCACCCCGTTGTCCCCGAGCACGGCAGCGTGGGCGCTTCGGGCGACCTGGCGCCGCTGGCCCATCTCGCGTTGCCGCTCATCGGTCGTGGCCGGGTGGAGTTCGACGGGCAGATCGTGCCGGCGCTGGTGGCACTACGGGAGCATGGCCTCGAGCCGCTCGTGCTCGGCCCCAAGGAAGGCCTGGCGCTGCTCAACGGCACGCAGCTGATGAGCGCCGTCGGCGCCCTGCTGCTGGCCGACTCGGACCGCCTGGTCCGCACCGCGTCGGTGGTCGCGGCGATGTCGGTCGAGGCGCTGCTCGGGACGGAGGTGGCGTACGCCGCCCCGTACCAGCTTGCGCGGCCTCACCCCGGCCAGATCATGGTTGCCGCCGAGCTACGACACCTGCTGCGTGAATCCGGGCTCCAGGCGGCGCACCACGGCTCTGCGCACAAGGTCCAGGATCCCTACTCCCTGCGGTGCGTGCCCCAGGTTCACGGAGCGGTCCACGACGCGCTCGACCATCTGCGGGGCGTCCTCGATATCGAGCTGAACTCGGCCACCGACAACCCGCTGGTGTTTCCCTCGGGTGCCTCGGTGCCGGCCGACACCCTGGCGACCGGAGGGGGCCTCGTGATCTCGGGGGGCAACTTCCATGGTGAGCCGATCGCACTGGCCCTCGACTTCGCGAAGCTGGCGCTGTCCGAGCTGGGTGCGATCAGCGAGCGCCGCACCGCGCTGCTGCTGGACCCGCGGCTCAATGGCGGCCTGCCAGCGTTCCTGTCGCCAGATCCTGGGCGCAACAGCGGGCTCATGATCGTGCAGTACACGGCGGCTGCCCTCGCGTCTGAGAACAAGGTTCTCGCCCACCCCTCGTCCGCCGACTCGATCCCGACATCGGCCAACCAGGAGGACCACGTGTCGATGGGGGCCGGGGCCGCGCGGCACGCTCGTGCGGTCCTGGCCAACGTGGAGCGGATCCTCGCGATCGAGCTCCTGTGCGCGGCGCAGGCGCTGGATCTGCGGCTGGCGGCGATGGGCGGTACGCCGCAGCCGGGCACCGGGGTCGCGGAGGCGCTGGCGCGCACGCGAGGGAGGATCGAGCCACTGGATCGGGATCGGGAGCCGGGTCCAGATCTCGAGGCCGCGATCGCCCTGATCCGGGGCGGCGACCTGGCCGATCTCGCCGGCTGACGCCGCCGCTCGCTGCCGTCGCTAGGCTGAAGCCGCCGCACGCGGGCATCCAGATCATCAGGCACCCATATGCGATGACAATCCAGGCATCACCTGTTGCGCCCGGACAGGTTGTGCCCGGACAGGTTGTGCCCGGACAGGTTGCGCCCGGACAGGTTGCGCCGGACAGGTTGTGCCCGGACAGGTTGCACCCGGACAGGCTGCACCCGGACAGGTTGGCCTCACCGGGTCGCCCGACACCTGATGCGTCGAGGGTCATCAGACGTGGATGCCGGCTCCCGCGGCTGATGCTCGGAGTGTCATCACGACCAGGGGCTTGGTTGGCCGCGTGGGAGAAGAGCCGCGTGGGAGAAGACTGGTCGCGCGTGAGAGTTGGCAGCAGGTCGCTCGGCGCCCGATACGGCGACCCGCGCGGTGGCCTACGATCGACGCATGGCCATCCGCATCGTGGACGTCACCGACGACTCGTCGTTCCGCCACCTGCCACCGTGCGCGAACGCAGGCTTCGATCATCGCTCGTGCGACTACTGGGAGGACGCGGACCGTGGTTCGCGCGCCGCCAGGTCGTCGTGGCTGACGGCCGAGCGACCCGCTGCCCCGGCGGCTCCCAAGCGGCCGCGCAACCCGTTCGCCGTCGACGATGACGACGAGGCGGCACTCAACCCGTTCGCACCCGCGTCCACGGGCTCGGCCTTCAATCCGTTCCTGTCTGCCGACGAGGAGCAGCCCGAGAATCCGTTCGCCCCACGCCCTGCGGCTCGCCCGTCGGTCGCGTCGGATGCGCCCCGAAAGCTTCGGCTCCTGGGCCGCGGGCTGGCGGTGTTCGGGAGCTACGCGAAGGTGCTGCTCGAGGACGACGAGCCGTCGGCGTACGCACAGTTCGGCCCGCTGTCCGCCTACCCACGGGCGCAGCGGACCCGCGACCTGTACCCGCGTCTGCCTGCATCGCCCCTGCCAGCCGTGATCACCTGCATCGCAACGACCGGCGCGGCGCGGGGCCGCGGACACGCCGCCCGCCTCGTGGAGGCCGTGTGCGACGATCTCTCCGGCCGCGGCTTCGCCGCCGTGGAGGTGTATCCGGAGGTGGGCGCCGACGCCGATGCGACGAGCGCCGCGCAGCCGGCGTTCTGGACGCGGTTGGGCTTCGAGATCGCGGCGCCCGATGACCGGTACCCGGTGCTGCGCCGGGCACTGGGGTGAGGGAGCGTGGTCAGCTCGCGTTGATCGTCGCCTCGCCGCCCCTGCTGCTGATGGCCGCGCTGATCGTCGCCGCCTGCAGTCCGGTGCCGCCGACACCAACGCCCCCCGTCGTGACCTCGGCCCCCTCGACCTCCGCGTCGGCGCCGGCGCTGCCAGCCTCGCCCGAGAGATCGACCGAGACCTCGACCGTCCCCGGGGCCTCCGCGGCGGTTGAGCTTGACCCAGCGCTGCTCTCGATCCTCCCTTCAGCCGTGGACGGCGCTGCCGTGACCGCCGAGCCCGACTCGTTCCCGGATGCGGCAGCCGATCCGGACTTCGCCGCGAACGTCCAGGCTGCCGTGTTCGCCGTCGTGGTCGACGGCGGCGACCTTGCCTCCGGCGTCGTCGCCCGGCTTCGTCCCGGCGTTTACTCGGACGCCTTCTTCCGCGACTGGCGCGACACCTACAACCAGGGTGCATGCGCGCAGGCTGGCGGCGTGGTCGGCAATGCCGAGGCGGAGCTCGGCGGCAGGACGGTCCACATCACGAGCTGTGCAGGCGGCCTGCTCGTCTATCACGCGTACCTCCCCGAGCGGGACGTCCTCATCTCGCTGTTCTCGTTGGGCGATCGCCGGTTCGGCGAGCAGCTGATGCGTGACCTGAGGCCCTGACCGGCGAGGCGCTGCCCTGACCGGCGAGGCGCGGCCCTCGCCGGCGACCATCCGCCCTGGCTGGCGACGACGATCCTGAGTGGCGACCATTGTCTCTGCCTCGTCGCCGCCGCGACGGCGTAGGATCGGCCCCATGACGACGTCGACCACAGATCCCGCGCCATCCGGTCCCCGTCCCGTTCGCGCGCCCCGCGGCACCACGCTTTCCACCCGTGGGTGGCCGCAGGAGGCCGTACTTCGGATGCTCATGAACAACCTCGATCCCGAGGTGGCCGAGAACCCCGACGAGCTGGTGGTCTACGGGGGCACCGGCCGCGCGGCCCGCAGCTGGGAGGCGTTCGATGCGATCGTCCGCGAGCTGCGGCGGCTGGGCGATGACGAGACGCTTCTGATCCAGAGCGGCAAGCCGGTGGCGGTGTTCCGCACCCACGAATGGGCGCCACGGGTGCTGATCGCCAACTCCAACCTGGTCGGGCGCTGGGCGACCTGGGAGCACTTCCGCGAGCTCGAGCGCCAGGGCCTCATGATGTACGGGCAGATGACGGCCGGGTCGTGGATCTACATCGGCACGCAGGGGATCCTCCAGGGCACGTACGAGACGTTCGCGGAGCTCGCTCGACAGCACTTCGATGGCACACTTCGCGGCCGGATCACGCTGACGGCCGGCCTTGGCGGCATGGGTGGCGCGCAGCCTTTGGCCGTGACCATGAACGAGGGCGTGTGCCTCGCGATCGAGGTCGACGAGGCACGAGCCGAGCGTCGCCACGAGATCGGCTACGTGGATCGCCTGACGACCTCACCTGGCGAGGCGCTGGCCATGGCACGACGCGCTGCGGAGGAGGGGATTGCGCTGTCGATTGCGCTGGTCGGCAACGCCGCCGAGATCGAACCCGCCTGGGCGGCCGCCGGCGAGGGGTTCGACATCGTGACCGACCAGACATCGGCGCATGACGCCCTGGGTGGCTACGTCCCGGCCGAGATCTCGCTCGAGGACGCGCTCGTGCTGCGCACGGTCCAGCCGGACGTCTACGAGGCGCGGGCCAGGCAGTCGATGGCGGCACACGTGCGCGCGATCCTCGCGTTCCAGGCCGCGGGCGCGGTCGCCTTCGACTATGGCAACAACCTCCGTGCGCAGGCCCAGGAGGCGGGCGTCGCGAACGCGTTCGACTACCCGGGGTTCGTGCCGGCCTTCATCCGGCCGCAGTTCTGCGAAGGGCGCGGACCGTTCCGGTGGGCCGCGCTGTCCGGCGATCCGAACGACATCCTGCGCACAGACCGCGCGATCCTGGATCTGTTTCCGGACGACGCCGGGTTGCGGCGCTGGATCGAGATGGCCGAGGCGCGGGTGCCGTTCCAGGGGCTGCCCGCCCGGATCTGCTGGCTCGGCTACGGCGAACGGGCGCGGGCCGGGCTCGAGTTCAACCGCCTGGTCGCCTCGGGCGAGCTGTCGGCTCCGATCGTGATCGGTCGCGACCACCTCGACTCCGGGTCAGTCGCCTCGCCAAACCGCGAGACGGAGGCGATGCGGGACGGCACCGACGCGGTCGCCGACTGGCCGCTGCTCAACGCGTTGGTCAACACCGCTGCCGGTGCCACCTGGGTTTCGATCCACCATGGAGGCGGGGTTGGCATCGGGTACTCGCAGCACGCCGGGATGGTGGTCGTCGCGGATGGCACGGAGCTGGCCGCGCGCAAGCTGGAGCGGGTGCTGACGACCGATCCGGGCATGGGCGTGGTGCGCCACGTTGACGCCGGCTACGAGCGGGCCATCGAGGTCGCGCGCGAGCGCGGCGTCCACATCCCGATGCTCGACGGCTGACCCATCTTCGGCTGACCCATCTTCGTCTGACCCGCCGTTCCCGACGGGGCAGGCTCGACGTTGACCTATGCCCCCCAGCGATCACTTCGGGCAGTTGGCGCCCAGTCAGATCCCGATGCGCCCTGCAGCTGCCGGACCGATGCCCCGCAGCGATCACATCGGGCAGTTGACGCCGTCCGAGGATCACCCTGGGCACCTTGCGGTCGAAAGTGATCGCCCGCAGACATGAAAGCTGCGGCCCGCCTATCGACGGGTGGCGGCCTGGGCAACCGGGATCGGCATGCCATGGTGCGGATCATGGGCGACATCGGCGCACCGGGGCGACCCCGCTTCGGTAGCATCAAGACGTGCTCGTCGAAAGCGTGCCGAACGTCTCCGAGGGTCGGCGTCTCGACGTCGTCGAGCGGCTTGCCGACGCCCTGACCGGCGTCTCCGGCGCGCACCTGCTCGATCGGACGTCCGACGCCAGCCACAATCGCTCGGTGTTCACCGTGGCCGGTGAGCACGAGGCGGTCCTCGCGGGCCTGGAGGCGATGGTTGGGCTCGCCATCGACGAGATCGACATGGAGGCCCAGGAGGGCGAGCACCCCCGCATCGGTGCGGTGGACGTGGTGCCGTTCGTGCCCCTCGGCGACACCACGATGGACCAGTGCGTTGAGCTGGCCCGGGCGTTCGGCAGCCGGGTCGCCGCTCGATGGGAGCTGCCCGTCTACCTCTACGCGCAGGCTGCAATCCGCGCGGACCGGGTGCGACTGGCCGACGTCCGCCGTGGTCAGTACGAGGGCCTCAAGACGGAGATCGCCCAGCACGGCCGCCAGCCTGACCTCGGCCCGGCTCGGATGCACCCGAGCGCTGGTGCCATCGCCGTGGGCGCCCGACCGTTCCTCATCGCGTGGAACATCAACCTCGAGACCGACGACGTCGAGCTTGCGAAGCGCATCGCGCGCCGGGTCCGCGAATCGGGCGGTGGGCTCCCGCGCGTCCAGGCGAACGGCTTCCGTGTGGAGGAGCCCGAGCGCGGTCATCCGCTGCGCGCCCAGGTGTCGATGAATCTGCTCGACTTCCAGACCACGCCCCTGTGGCGCACCTGGGATGCGGTGGTGGGGCTGGCCGCCGAGGACGGGATACGAGCCGCCGAGTCCGAGCTCATCGGCCTGGCGCCACTGGCGGCCTTCCTCGACGTCGCGGACCATGCCGGTGCGCCGACCGACGCCCCGGTGGAGGTTCGCCTCGCCGCGGCCGCCGACGCGATCCGGCTCCGTGACTTCTCACCACAGATGGCGCTCGAGCTGCGACTCGCTGCTGCCAGCGAACGCCGGTGACGCTCCGCCTGATCGAGGGCGGAAAGGGCGGCGTCGATGCGCCGGGTCTGCTGATCCATGGTGCTGCACAGGTCGCGACGCTGGCCGGCGGCATTCGCCGCGGGCCAGCTCAGGCCGACGTGGCGCTGCTGGACGCCGGCGACGTGGGTGGCCCGGGCGCCCCCGGGGCTCCGGTCATTGCCTGTTGGGAGGGTCAGGTCCTGGGGGTCGGCCCTCGGGATCGTGTCGAGCAGAGCCTTGAGCTGAACGGCTTCTCGCTCTCGCGATTCGCGCGGTTGGACGCGGTCGGTGGTCTCGTCACGCCCGGGCTCGTCGATCCCCACACGCATCTCCTGTTTGCCGGCTCTCGCGAGCGGGAGCTCGTGATGCGCCAGCGCGGCGCCGGGTACCTGGAGATCCTCGAGGCTGGCGGTGGCATCCTGTCGACCGTCGAGGCCACCCGTGAGGCGTCGTCCGAGGCGCTGGCCCGGCACGGTCGACGCTGGCTCGACGAGATGCTGGGCCACGGCGTCACCACGGTCGAGGCGAAGTCCGGCTACGGGCTTGACCTCGCGACGGAGCTGCGGTTGCTGGAGGTCGCGTGGCAGCTCGGCCGCGAGGGCCCGGTCGATGTTGTGCCGACGTATCTCGGAGCGCACGCGGTTCCGGCCGAATTCCGTGCCCGGCCCGAGGGCACGGAGGCGTATGTGCGAAGCGTGATCGAGGACCAGCTCCCCGGGGTTGCCGCGCAGGGACGAGCGGTCTCGTGCGACGCCTTCTGCGAGACGGGTGTGTTCACCGCCGACCAGAGCCGGCGGATCCTGACTGCAGCGGCCGCCTACGGCATGTCGGCGCGACTCCACGCCGACGAGCTGGCCCCGTCCGGTGGCGCGGAGCTGGCCGCCGAGCTCGGGGCACTGTCCGCCGACCACCTGCACACGCCCAGCGACGCGGGGATCGAGGCACTGGCCCGTGCGGCCGACGGGGAGCACCCGACGGTTGCCACGCTGCTGCCCATGACGACCTGGTTCCTGATGGCCGCTGACGCCGCCCCGGCGCGGCGGTTCATCGACGCCGGCGTCCCGGTCGCGTTGGGGACCGACTTCAACCCCGGCACCTCGCCCGCGCCCAGCCTGCCGCTTGTGATGACGGCAGCCTGTCTCGAGATGGGACTGTCACCCGCGGAGGCGCTTGCAGCGGTCACGATCAACGCGGCGCATGCGCTCGGCGGCGGTGACCGGTATGGCTCGATCGAGCCGGAGAAGCAGGCCGATCTCGTGGTCTGGCGAGTGGGCTCGGTCGACGAGCTCCCGTACTGGGTGGGCGCCGACCTGGTGCAGGCCGTGGTCAAGGGCGGCCGAATCGTCTACCGCCAGGGCGACTGACGGAGGGCGACTGACGGAGCGCGACTGACGGAGAACGACTGATGGAGCGCGGCCCACCGGTCAGCCTGGACCCGCCATGCCGGAGCGGCTGGCGCCAGGGCGATGGCGATGCCGATCAGACCTTGCCGCGCGACTCCAGCAGCACGGTGGTCGTCTCGGCCGGCAGGCTCGACGCCGTCAGCGACAGCCGGGGCTGAACCGTCCGCTCGGCGCCCATCTCGTGCAGGAACCGGCGCACCGCTTCCTCGCAGTCCGTCTCGACCTCGCACACCGGCATCGGGATCACGATCTTCGGATCGAGCTGGGCCACGAGCGCCGCCGCGCTGGTCGCCGTCAACGCGCCACCCACGGGAACGCACGCGACGGCGATCCGACCGATCTCGCCCAGCTTCTCCTCGGTGAGCTGATGACCGATGTCGCCCAGGTGGATCAGATGCAGCCCATCGAGCTCGATGACAAACGCCGTCTGTCGACCCCGATTCTCGCCCTGGGCGTCATCCCGGAAGGTGCGGACACCGGTGACGAGGATGTCGTGCACCTCGTACTCACCGGGGCCGTCGAGCACGAACGCCGAATGCAGGCTGGTCGGGATCACCGTGCCGCCATCCCGCGACAGCTTCTCGGCCTTCCTCGGCGGTGGGCTGTCATCCGGGTGACTGAAGGTGATGACGTCCGCCGTGATCCCGCGACCGGTGGGCCCGACGATCGACGGATAGGCGTCGTTGGCGACCACGCCCTCCTTGCCGCGCAGCCGGGTGCAGGTCCGTCCGTACCAGGTGATCTCCATGGCGGGATTCTTGCATACGCCATGGCGCCCGGGATCCCGTCCGTGCGGCGCCCGCGGCCACGGGGCCCATGGAATCAAAGAGGACCGGAGGCGCCTGCCCAATCGGCGCCTCCGGCCCGAGGGAGGGAGGATGGAACCTGAGGGGTGTTCCGAGGGGAACGATAGACTCACCCCGATTCACACTCGGTCCTGCGAACGATTAAGAAACGGACATCTCGCTCGATCCGCGTCGGATCGGCCGACGGATCGTGCGGGCGACGGGCGATCGCGTGGCACAATCGGCCGGCCATGAGACAACCCCAGCGCCATTCGCGGCTCATTGGCGCGGTGGTGGCCACGGTGCTGATCGCCGGGGCCTGCGGATCGTCGAATCCCACTGCGCCCACCGCCTCCGCCACGCCGTCGCCGGTCGCGACGTCGAGCCCCGCGTCCGACGGGTCGGCAGCGCCGACCACCGCGCCGAGCCCAACGCCCACGGCCGGGACGGCCTCGGCCTGCGATCCCAACGACACATCGTCGCCGGTGCCCGCAAGCCCGGACGCCAGCGATCCCAACGCGGCGCTCTACGGGCAGATCGAGGGTCAGGTCAGCCAGCTGCGCGGGCTGACCGCGACAACGCCGGTGGAGCGGGCCGTGTTCGACACAGCCGGGCTGTGTGCATTCATCCGGTCGAGCTTCACTCGCGACAACCCCCAGTCGCTGATCACCGGCACCGAGACGGTCTACAAGTCGCTGCTGCTGATGCCCGAGGATGCGTCGCTGCGCGACCTCTACATCGAGCTCCTGACAAGCCAGGTCGCGGGGCTCTACGACGACGAGACCAAGCGCATGTACGTCGTGTCCGATTCGGGCAAGATCGGTCCGGCCGAGGAGATCACGTACGCGCACGAGTACACGCACGCCCTCCAGGACCAGGCGTTCGGGCTGCGCTCGATCGTCGGTGACGCGACCGACCAGAGCGATCGCACGCTGGCCCGCACCGCGCTGGTCGAAGGGGATGCGACCGTGGCGATGACGCTCTGGGCGCAGCAGAACCTGTCGCTCGCGGAGCTGGGGCAGGTCGCCGCGACGGCCGGAGACCCGGCCTCGCAGGCGGTGTTGGACAAGATGCCCGCCATCCTTCGCGAGCCGCTCCTGTTCCCGTACACCTCGGGCTTCGAGATGGACTTCGGCGCGTACGGTCGCGCGGGCGGTTTCTCCGGTGTGGACGGGCTGTTCGGCAACCCGCCCGATACCACCGAGCAGGTGCTCCACGCGGACAAGCTCGCGTCACGGGAGGCACCGGTCAAGGTCAGCTTCCCGGCCGACCTCGCCGACCGGCTGGGTTCGGGCTGGTCGGTCCCGCTCAAGGACACGATGGGCGAGTACCTGCTCGAGATCGTCCTCCGGGATGCCGGCGGTCTGGACTCTGCCGCGTCCAGCGAGGCCGCGGCAGGGTGGGGCGGTGACCGTCTGGCGCTCATCGAAGGTCCGGATGGGGCAACGGCGGTCGTGCTCGACACGGCCTGGGACACCAGGAACGACGCCGATCAATTCGCGGCCGCGCTCGGCAGCCTGGTGGCACGCCTCCAGGGCGCCGGCCGAAGCGCGGTAGCGTTCAGCACCGGCGACAAGCGGGTGGTGCTCGTGACCGCCGAGTCGGACGCGACGATGAACCGGGTCGCGAACGCGATCGGGCTCGCCGGGTAGGAACCGGGTCAACCGCGAGGTCGGCGGGGCCGGCCGGGCAGCGACGCCTACATCGAGTCCGGCGCCGAGATCCCCAGCAGCGCCAGCGCGTTGGCGAGCGTGATGCGTGTGGCCGTCACCAGCGCGAGCCTCCCGGCGGAACGCTCCCGCTCGTCCGGATCGACCACGCGGGCGTCGCGGTAGAAGGCGTGGAACTGGGTCGCGAGCTCCGTGGCGTAGGCCGTGATCCCCTGCGTCTCCTGGGCTGCCACCGCATCCTCGACGACCTCGGGCAGTCGCGCGACGACTCGCACCAGATCGGCCTCCGGCGTGCCGGTCAGCAGGCCCGTGATCCCTGGCGCCGGCGCCAGCCCGGACTCGGCGGCGCGGCGGAGGATGGATGCGATGCGCGCGTGCGCGTACTGGACGTAGTAGACAGGGTTCTCCGATGACTGGCGCCGGGCGAGCTCGATATCGAACTCGAGCGACACGTGTGCCGCGCGCGCCGCGAAGAACCAGCGCGCGGCATCGACGCCGACCGCGTCGAGCAGGTCATCGAGGGTCACGAAGGTGCCGGCCCGCTTCGACATCGAGACCTCGACACCGTCGGCCACGAATGTGACCCAGCCCAGCAGCAGCACCTCGTAATGCTCGGGGTCGTAGCCCATCGCCTGCGCGGCATTCTTGTTGCGGGCCACCGTCCCGTGGTGATCGACGCCCCACAGGTAGATGAGGTGGTCGAACCCGCGGCCGAACTTCTCGGTCACGTAGCCGATGTCGGCCGCGAAGTAGGTTGGGCGCCCGTCCGAGCGATAGATGACTCGATCCTTGTCGTCACCGAACGCGGTCGACCGGAACCACGTCGCTCCATCCTCCTCATAGACCCAGCCGCCCTCACGGAGGCGTTCGACGGCCCGCTCCACCCAGCCCTCATCGTGGAGTGACGCCTCGCTCTTCCAGACGTCGAATCGCACGCCCAGGCGCGCCAGGCTGGCCTGGATGATCTGCCGGACCTCGCCCGATGCCCAGTGACCGACGACCGCGTCGGGGTCGGTTCCGGGCCCCCGCGCAGCCGCCAGGACGTCGTCGGGCAGGTCCCGGGCCAGCGTCTCGACGTAGGCTCCGTGGTAGCCGTCGTCGGGGACGGGTTCGCCGTCGCGGAGGGCGAGGACGGAGGCGCCGAGGTGGTTGACCTGCGCCCCCGAGTCGTTGAAGTAGTACTCCCGCGTGACCTCCTGGCCACCGGCCTCGAGAATCCGGCACAGCAGGTCGCCCACGAACGCGCCCCGAGCGTTTCCCACCGTGAGGGGACCCGTCGGGTTGGCCGAGACGAACTCGACGTTGACCCGCCGCGGGTTGGGCGGGATCCGGCCCCACGTCCCGGGTGAGGCGAGGATCGCGGTTGCCAGCGCCTCGAGCGCGGCGTCGGCCAGGCGCAGGTTGACGAACCCCGGCGGCGCGACCTCCGCTGACGCGATGAGATCCTCATCGGCTGTGCCTCGGAGCTCGGTCGCGAGCGCCTCGGCGATGACCAGCGGCGACCGTCGCAGGGGCCGGGCCAGCCTCATGGCGAGGTTGGTGGCGAAGTCGCCGAACTCGGCGTTGGCCGGTCGCTCCACGTCCACTGCCGGCCGGAGCGCCGGATCGTCGATGGCCGGCAACCGTCCCGCCGCAACGGCGGTGTCCCACGCCCGCTCGACCGCCACGCGAACGCGGGATCGCAACGCGAGCTGACCGGCGGTGACAGCAGCCGCCGGATCGCCGGCGTCGAGGGTGTCGGCAGGGCTCGACACGAGGATCTCCTGGAATGGCTGGGTGGAGAGAGGCAATCGTACCCGGACGGCCGGGTAAGGACGCCGACAGCGCCTCCGGCCACGGATCGTGCGGGTGGGACCACGGTCCCATGACTCACGGTGACGGGGCGCACCGAAAAGCATCATCGGCGGTGATGTGGCTGGGAGTGGTTGGGGACGGATGCGTCTGCTCCGGGGCAGAGCGTCCCAGTACCAATGGGCGAGGCAGGTCCCTATCGTGCTGAATCCGGGGTTCGGCCAGCTGATCAGGCGTACCGCGCCTCGGACCAGAGCTGATGGCCGGCTGATATTTCCGGCACCAGGCACGACAGAGGGCACGGCACGAACGCCGTTCAAGCGTCCTCACGGGGAGGTCAGACATGAAGTCTCGGGGACTCCTGTATTCACTCGGCGGCACCGCCAGAAAGAGCCTCGCGCTCCTCTGGGCTGCCGTGATCCTGTGTTCGCTGCTGTTCCAGTACGCGAGCCTCGCCGCGCCGCCCGCGGCCCTGGCGGCGAACGCGTCCGGCAACAAGCTGATGGGTGGCTTCGAGATCGACGGGGACTTCCCGTCCGGAGCGCCCCTGAACGGCGACGACTGGGCCAACAGCGCCAACAACGGCGCCGGTCT
The DNA here is from genome assembly GCA_963734935.1 of uncultured Chloroflexia bacterium. Lineage (GTDB taxonomy): Bacteria > Chloroflexota > Limnocylindria > Limnocylindrales > CSP1-4 > CAIXZV01. The sequence continues at coordinate 42,223 of CAVTIO010000007.1, forward strand.
CGTCAATGGCCCCACCGTCGAGGACCTGATCGCGCACGACCCGTCGGTCCTCGCGACAGGCGTGTCCGACAGCAGCCCCGTCTCCGCCTGGAAGTTCACCTCGGCATCTGCCCCGTCAGAAGGCCGACATCGGCAACGTGTACGCGGTCAACCGCGGTCAGCGGCGGCGACCAGTGGGCCTACATCGGCATCGAGCGCGAGTCCGCCAACGGGACCGTCCAGTACGACCTCGAGTTCAACAAGCTCGGCAACAAGATCAACGGCTATGGCGTCTCCGTCCCCAACCGGAGCGTCGGCGACCAGCTGTTCACGGCGACGGTGCAGGGATCGGGGCGTGGTGGACGATCCACGCGACGGTCCAGCACTGGACGGGGTCTGCCTGGAGCTCGACCCAGGGCATCTCCGACTCGCTGTTCTACGGACTCGCCAACCAGTACGCCGAGCCGCACCCGTCTTCCTGGCCCGACGCGCTCGGCAGCACCGTGCCCAGCAATCAGTTCGCCGAGATGGCGATGAACGTGTCCAAGATCGCGTCCGACTTCATCGGCTGCCCCGGCTACGGCACGCTCAACATCCGCTCCATCTCATCCACGGGCACCACCCCTGAGCTCAAGGACGTCATCGCGCCAATCCCGCTCGACCTGTCCACCTGCGGCCAGCTCAGCTGGCTGAAGCAGGACGACAGCGGCAAGGCCCTGGGCGGCGCCACCTTCACCGTGACCCCCAACCCGGCGACCGGCACAGGCTCCGTCGACGTCACCGACAACCAGGCTCCCGATACCGACAACCGCGACGGCCACTTCAAGCTGGTCGACGTCATCCCGGGCGACTACACCGTTGTCGAGAAGAGTGCGCCGAACGGCTACATCCTCGACACGAAGGAAAAGACGGTCACGGTCGACGAGTACGAGCACAAGTCGATCCAGTACGTCTGGGTCAACACCGAGATCAAGCCGCCCACGATCACGACCACGTCATCGACCACCACCGCGGACTTCGGCCAGACCGTGCATGACGACGCGACGCTCACCGGCGACCAGGGCCTGGTGACCGGCACCGTCCAGTTCTTCATCTGCGGCCCCGAGGCAACCGCCCCGGACTGCTCCACCGGCGGGACCAAGGTCGGCTCAGCCACGAACGTCGTCAACGGAGAGGCGACCTCGCCGAACTTCACGGTGGGCCTGACGGCGGCCGCCTCCGGCCACTACTGCTGGCGCGCCGAGTACACGCCGGACAGCAGCGCCCCGTACCTGGCGGGCAAACACACCAACAAGACCACGGAGTGCTTCTACGTTGCCCCGGCGACCATCTCGATCACCAAGACCGCCAACCCGGCCGGGCCGGTCAGCGCCGGCGATGAGATCGGGTTCGACATCACGGTCACGAACGACGGGACTCAGACGACGCTCGGCGTGTCGATGACCGACACGCTCCCGGCGGGCATCAGCTGGACTGCCGACGCGCCCACCGGCGCCACCGCACAGTGCAGCATCACGAACGGCACGCTCAGCTGCACGGCTTCAAGCCTCGCAGCCAAAGCGTCATTCACCGTCCACATCCACGGCAACTCCACGCCGGCCGTCTGCGGCAAGGTGGACAACACCGCCAACGTCATCACCTCAAACGACGGTTCGGCGTCGGATGACGCATCCGTCGTCGTCAACTGCCCTGCTCTCAAGGTGACCAAGACCGCTGATGCGGCCACGGTCAACGCGGGTGACGACATCGGCTTCACGGTCAAGGTCGAGAACACCGGCAAGGGCATCGCCTATGGCGCGACCCTGTCCGACCCGCTGCCCGCGGGCGTGACCTGGACCATCGACCCGGCCTATGCCGACCAGGGCAGCTGCTCGATCTCGAGTGGCAAGCTGACCTGCGACTTCGGTGACCTCGCCTCCGGCGCCTCCGTCTCGGTCCACGTGGCCGCGACGACCAGCTACGAGGCCTGCTCCACGTACGACAACACCGCGACGGCCTCGGCGACCAACGCCCCGGACGCCTCGGACAGCGCATCGATCACCTGCGACAAGCCTGCTCTCAAGGTGACCAAGACCGCTGATGCGGCCACGGTCAACGCGGGTGACGACATCGGCTTCACGGTCAAGGTCGAGAACACCGGCAAGGGCATCGCCTATGGCGCGACCCTGTCCGACCCGCTGCCCGCGGGCGTGACCTGGACCATCGACCCGGCCTATGCCGACCAGGGCAGCTGCTCGATCTCGAGTGGCAAGCTGACCTGCGACTTCGGTGACCTCGCCTCCGGCGCCTCCGTCTCGGTCCACGTGGCCGCGACGACCAGCTACGAGGCCTGCTCCACGTACGACAACACCGCGACGGCCTCGGCGACCAACGCCCCGGACGCCTCGGACAGCGCATCGATCACCTGCGACAAGCCTGCTCTCAAGGTGACCAAGACCGCTGATGCGGCCACGGTCAACGCGGGTGACGACATCGGCTTCACGGTCAAGGTCGAGAACACCGGCAAGGGCATCGCCTATGGCGCGACCCTGTCCGACCCGCTGCCCGCGGGCGTGACCTGGACCATCGACCCGGCCTATGCCGACCAGGGCAGCTGCTCGATCTCGAGTGGCAAGCTGACCTGCGACTTCGGTGACCTCGCCTCCGGCGCCTCCGTCTCGGTCCACGTGGCCGCGACGACCAGCTACGAGGCCTGCTCCACGTACGACAACACCGCGACGGCCTCGGCGACCAACGCCCCGGACGCCTCGGACAGCGCATCGATCACCTGCGACAAGCCTGCTCTCAAGGTGACCAAGACCGCTGACAACAGCCCGATCAGCGCCGGCGACACCGCCTCCTACACGATCGTGGTCGAGAACACCGGTGCGGGCACGGCCTACAGCGTGAGCCTCACAGACACGCTGCCGGCCGGGATCGCGTGGGTGGCCGACAACCAGGCGTGCTCGATCTCGAGTGGCAAGCTGACCTGCGACTTCGGCGACCTCGCCTCCGGCGCCTCGGCGACGGTGACGGTCTCGGGTGAGACGACCGCAGACAGCTGCGGCCAGCTTCCCAACACCGCGACCGCCTCGGCGACCAACGCCCCGGACGCCTCGGACAGTGCCACCATCCAGGTCGACTGCCCGGAGATCGTGATCACCAAGACCCCGGTCGACCCGATGGTCAACGCGACCGACCAGATCGCGTTCGACATCGTGGTCAAGAACAACGGTGACGGCAACGCCTACGGCGTGACCGTCAGCGACACCCTGCCCACCGAGGCCGGCCTGTCGTGGTCGATCGACGGCGCCAATTCGGATGCCGGCTGGTCGATCGCAGGCGGGACGCTGAGCTTCGGACCGGCAACGCTGGCGAGCGGCGAGAGCGTCAGGGTCCGGATCGTCAGCCCGACGACGCCGGCGAGCTGCGGCACCGTGCTCAACACAGCCTCGCTCACCTACGACGGCGGCACCGGTTCCGACAACGGACAGATCACGGTGGACTGCCCGGACCTGTCCCTGACCAAGACTGCTGACACCAGCCCGATCCTCGCCGGCAGGACGCGTCGTTCACCATCGAGGTCACCAACCATGGTGACGGCATGGCGTACGACGTCATGATCCAGGACACCCTGCCTGCCGGGGTTGACTGGACCGCTGACAGCAAGGCGTGCTCGATCTCGAATGGCGTCCTGACGTGCGACCTGGGCGACCTCGCTGCCGGCGACTCGTTCAGCGTCATGCTGAGCGGCCCGACCTCGGTCGAGAACTGCGGGACGATCCCCAACACGGCGTCGGTCGAGGCCTCCAACGAGGCAGCATCGGCGACCGAGGACAACAGCGACAGCGCCGAGATCGACGTGCTCTGCGCCTCGGTCCAGCTCGTGAAGACGGCCGGGACGGCCCCGGACGGCGAGCAGCTGCAGCTTGGCTCCCCGACGTCGGTGGTGTTCACCTACGTGGTCACCAACACCGGCACCGCCGATCTCCAGAACCTGGTGCTCGTCGATGACAACGCGACGCCCGGCGACACGTCGGACGACGTGACGGTTGTCTGCCCCAGCACCACGCTGGCGGCCGGCGCCTCGATGACCTGCACTGCCACCATCCCCGTGAGCTACGGCACGCGGACGAACGTGGCCACGGTCACCGCGGACACGGTCGTCGACCCGGAAGCCACGGTCAGCGACGAGGATGACGCCGTGGTCGTCGTTCCGGAGCCGACGCCGACACCGACCCCGTCGGGCTCGGTTGAGGCCCTGACCCCGCCCCCCACGTCCACCATCGATCATCCCGACAGCGAGAATCAGGCGGGCTTCGGCCTCCTGATCCTGCTGGCCGGCCTCGCGGGCCTGGTGCTGACGGTTGGCGGCTTGACGCCGGCCGCGGCCCGAGCTCGCCGGCGGAGCCGTCGCCGTTGACGGGCCGCCGCTGACCTAGGGTCCCCGAGACCAGGACGGGGCGCACTGCCTGGGTGCGCCCCGTCCATCCATGTCCGGAGCCTTTCTCACCCTCGGCGAGCGCGCGCAGCATCGCCAACGGTTCGTCCTGTTGGGTGCGGTAATGCGTACTTTGCGGTAGCCCATTAGTACTGGACACGAACAGGACCACGCGTCAGCATGTGCCTTCCGCCCGAGGGAGCGGGTCGGCGCCGACTCTGCACGAGCACGAGGATCGCGCCGCACCAGTGGGAGTGAGAGGGATCGATCGATGAGGGCAACCAAAGCGCTGCGCGCGGCGAGCTGGCTCGTCGTCGCCGGCATGCTGGTCACGGCGCTGCTCGCGCCGGCGTCGACCAGCGCGGCGACGTCAGGTGCCATCTGGACGACGTTCCGGATGGCACGGTCGTCAATGCGAAGCAGCTACACCTCCAAGGACGCAGGTGTACCTCAACGGGGGCCCGCAGAACTGCGGTAGCGGTGGCGGCCTGACCGACGGCAACTACTACTTCCAGGTGACGGATCCGAGCGGCGGCACGCTGCTCTCCTCGGACGCGATCAAGTACCGCCAGCTCCAGGTCGTTGAATGGCGTGATCGAGTGGCGTGTCCGGCGCGGGCAACCACTCCGATCGGCGACCCGACTTGCAACGGCGGGCAGGGTGTCCAGCTGATCCCGTACGACGACACGCCGAACAACGGCGGTGAGTACAGCGTCGACATCGCACCGGTCGATCTCGTCCAGGCCTGCGACGGCTTCGACGAGAACATGGGCTTCAACTTCAAGGGCTGCATCAGCAGCAAGAACGACAACTTCAAGGTGGCAGTCGAGGCGACCCCGACGCCCACGCCGACCCCGACGGCCACGCCGACGCCCACGCCGACCCCGACGCCGACCCCGACGGCCACGCCGACGCCCACGCCGACCCCCACGCCGACGCCGACCCCCACGCCGACGCCGACGCCGACGCCGACCCCGACGCCGACCCCGACGCCGACCCCGACGCCGACGCCGACCCCCACGCCGAGCGGGAGCGTCGAGGCCGCGACCGGAACCCCGGATGTCACACCGCCACCGACGGACTCTCCGGTCGCTCCCTCCAGCACGAATGACGCGTGGCGGCTGGTGCTCATCGGTCTGGCAGGCATCCTTGCCGCCATGCTGTTGCTGACACCAGCATCGAAGAACCGGAGTGACAGGCGCTAGGCTCGACCCGAGCTCCAACGCTGTCGCTGCACTCGCGGTCGGGATGCCTTCCGGTGTCCCGACCGATCCACCCGGAGCCGGTGGGCACCCACCTCGGGCGAGCGATCGAGCGTGGCAGTGTCGTCCATCCGACACCGGTAGCGCGAGCGCGTGCAATCTGCCCACGCGGGCGGTACGGTGGTCACCCCCCGTCCGCAGGTACTGTTCGGTGACTCCGGGCACCGGAACATCCGGATCAAGTGGGGTCTGATGGGGTAAGGGGCGATTGCGCTACCCGGCAGGTACTGGACATTGCCAGTACCGCCCGGCAGCATGACCTCACCGCCCAGGTAGCGGGGAGTACTAATTGCTCCATTCGGAGGGAGCGGCGCTCATTGCCGCCCAGAAGGAACAGGGGACCAATCATGGATCGATCGCGGACCTTCCGCAAAGCAGGCTGGCTCGTCGTCGCCGGCATGCTGGTCACGGCGGTGCTCGCGCCGGCGTCGACCAGCGCGGCGACGTCAGGTGCCATCTGGACGACGTATCCAGACGGCACGGTCGTCAACGCGAACGTCAGCTACACGTCGAAGGACCAGGTGTACCTCAACGGCGGCCCGCAGAACTGCGGTAGCGGTGGCGGCCTGCCCGACGGCAACTATTACTTCCAGGTGACCGATCCGAGCGGCGCCACCCTGCTCTCCTCGGACGCGATCAAGTTCCGCCAGCTCAAGGTCGTGAATGGCGTCATCAGTGGCGTGTCCGGTGACGGCAACCACGCCGTCGGCACCGCGACCTGCACCGGTGGTCAGGGCGTCCAGCTGATCCCGTACGACGACACGCCGAACAACGGCGGTGAGTACAGCGTCGACATCGCACCGGTCGATCTCGTCCAGGCCTGCGACGGCTTCGACCAGGATCTGGGCTTCAACTTCAAGGGTTGCACCAGCACCAAGAACGACAACTTCAAGGTTGCGGCCGAGACCCCCACGCCGACGCCGACCCCCACGCCGACGCCGACCCCCACGCCGACGCCGACCCCCACGCCGACGCCGACCCCCACGCCGACGCCGACCCCCACGCCGACGCCGACCCCCACGCCGACGCCGACGCCGACCCCGACGCCGACGCCGACGCCGACCCCCACGCCGACGCCGACCCCCACGCCGACGCCGACCCCCACGCCGACGCCGACCCCCACGCCGACGCCGACCCCCACGCCGACGCCGACCCCCACGCCGACGCCGACCCCCACGCCGACGCCGACGCCGACCCCCACGCCGACGCCGACGCCGACCCCCACGCCGACGCCGACGCCGACCCCCACGCCGACGCCGACGCCGACGCCGACCCCCACACCCAGTGGTAGCGTCGCGGCTGTGACCGGCACGCCGGATATCACGCCGCCGCCCACGGATACCCTGGCGCCGGCACCGTCGCCCTCCAACGACTCCTGGCGCCTGGTCCTGATCGGAATGGCCGGGATCCTCGCAGCGGTCCTGCTGCTGACGCCAGCACCGGCCAAGCGTCGGAGCACCAAGCGCTAATCGCGGCACGGCGGGCCGGCTGACGCCGGCCCTGCCAGGCCATCGCTGTCCCCTGGAATCTGGACGGCCGGGATACCAACGGGTATCCCGGCCGTCTTCTTGTGCGCTAGATGTGGAGGCTGCTCCCCGGCCAGACGAACTCGACAGGCCCGGCATAGGCTGCCTCGACGGACACAACCGTCGGTTCCGGATCGAACCGCATCTGCAGGTGCGTCAGGAGCACCCGCCCAGCCCTCGCCGTCGCGGCCAGCTCCCCAACTGCCGGGCCATCGAGGTGCATGGCGCCGGGAGGAACTGGTCCTGGGCCAAACGAAACCTCGCTCAGGAGGGTATCCCCCGGCCGAATCAGCTGAGCGAGCTCAGCTGTCCGCGCACAATCACCGCTGTAGACCAGGCCCGGCGACCCATCCGCCGAGCTGACGCGGACGGCGTAGCTCTCGTCGGTGTGCGCAACGAGCCGCGGCTCCACCTCCAGGTCGCCGACACGGTGGACGGCCAGTCCGACCGGCTCGATATCGAGCGCCTGGGCCGCGAAGCCGGGCTCCGCGTGCAGAGCGTCCAGACGGTCAGCGAGGTCTCGCGGACCGAGCACGCGCACGCGCTGCGGAGGGTGAAGCTCCCAGCGCAGGTAATGCCTCAGCGGCACGAGATCGATGAAGTGGTCCGGATGAAGGTGGCTGATGAACACGGCGTCGAGCTCGGCCGGATCCAGTCGCGTGAAGATCCTGGGGAACGACCCCTGTCCGAGGTCAAGCAGAACTCGGGTCGACGCCGCCTCGATGAGATAGCAGGCCCCGGTGGCGTCCCGACGATCCGTGTAGGCGGGCCCGGCACCAAGAACCGTCAGACGCACGTGAGATCAGGATCTCCATCGGGACTCGGGCGCAAAGGCATGACATGCGCAGCCTAGCGTGACGCGGGCCAGCCGTCGGCTCGATCCCGCGCGTCACAGCTCAGGGCACAGCCTCACGCCACAGGATACGCAGGTGAACCACAGGCCTGAGGTCACCGGGGATGACTCAGTCCCCCGGCGGCCCCTGCTCAGGCGCCGGGGATGCCGCATGGTCCTTGCCGGGCGGTTGGCTTCGGTCCGGTTTGGCCGGTGTGCTCCCGTTGCCGCCGTTGTTGGCGCCTGCCCCGCTCCCGTTGCCGCCGTTGTTGGCGCCTGCCCCGCTCCCGTTGCCGCCGTTGTTGGCGCCTGCCCCGCTCCCGTTGCCGCCGTTGTTGGCGCCTGCCCCGCTCCCGTTGCCGCCGTTGTTGGCGCCTGCCCCGCTCCCGTTGCCGCCGTTGTTGGTTGCCCCGTTGGCAGGCCCGGGTCCGGTGTCCGCGTTGAGCCGGTCGATGACGCCGCTCGAGTGGATCACCGCGTTCTGGAGGCCGTCGGCGGCGCGGCCGGTGGCGCCCGCCAGGAGCTGCTCGAGCACCGACAGGTGGAACTCGACGGCGGCACGCGCTCGCTCGGATCCGGCGCCAGTGGTTGCGCCAAGATCCGCGACGGCACGGTCGTACGCGTCGATTGCCGCGGCCACGGCCCCGGCATCGTTGTGACCCGACGCGTCGACGATGTCGGCCAGGCGCGCCTGGGCCCGGGCAAGCTGGGCATCGAGCCGTTCCGCCGGATCGCTGGGCAGCAACAGGGTCTCGACGGTCAGGCGTGTTTCATACAGCGGCCCGCCCGCGCGTGAAGCCGCGAACGCCGTGGATCCGACGAGCAGGCCCGCGAGGACGGCCGCGGCCAGCGACAGCGTGATTCGGCGCGGTCGCCATGTTGAGAACGGTACCCGGCCGGCGCGCGCGGCAGCACCAGCGCGCGTCCCGGCATCGACGACCGCGATGTGGCGGCGCCAGGCCTCCTCGACGACGGCGGCACGGGCACGCCGCGTCTGCGCCGGGCTGGGACCCAGCCGGACGCGCGCATACCGAGCGAGCACCTGCTCGAGCTCGTCGCCTGCGCTCGGTTCGAGAGCCTGCATCTCGTCCTCGTTCACCGGTCTTCCCCGGAGACCCTTGCTTGTTGCTCGTCCGCGCCGGGCTCGATGCCCAGCTCCCGCCGCAGCGCGGCAATGCCCCGGAACTGGAGGCCCCGGACGGTGCCCTCCTGGCGGTCCATGGCCATGGCCGCCTCCCTCGCCGACAAGCCGGCGAAGAACCGAAGCTCGATGGCCTCGCGCTGCTCCGGTGTGAGCCGTCGGAGCGCGGTTGCGACGCTGTCCAACTCCTGTCGAAGTGCCGCCAGCTCGTCGGGCCCCCCGTCCAGGGCAGGTCGCTCGGCCGCCAGGTCGAGCGTTGCGTGCTCGCGGCGCGTTCTGATGTGGTCGATGACGACATTCCTGGCCAGCCGGAAAAGCCAGCCCCCGAAGGGGACGCCCCGCGCCTGGTAGCGAGGCAGCGCCTCCAGGGCCTTGACGAAGACGAGCTGCGTCAGGTCCTCCGCGTCACTCGGGCGGCGAACGCGGGCGGCGACGTAGCGATACACAGGACCGTGGTAGTGGTCGAAGAGGGACCCGAATGCCTCCGGATCGCCGTCCTGCGCCGCCGCCACGAGGCCGCTGATCGCATCGTCGTCGATCGTCATAACGAAACACGCTCCCCCGTGTTAGGGGCGACCATCGTCCTGGGTCGCCATGGACGCTCCCGGCGCGCGTGCCCGCCCGCCCCGCTTCCAAGCGCGAGCCACGAGGACACAACTCGCCCCGGCATCACAATACGACACCCGCGCCCGGGTCGAACAGGCCGCGATTCGCGGCCTCCCAGATCCGATGGTCCGGGGTCAGCAAGACCGGGGTCGCTCAGCCTCCGGTCACGCCCAGCTCGCGGCCGACGCGGTCGAATGCCTCGAGCGCCTGGTCGAGCATCTGGTCGGTGTGGGCAGCGGTCACGATCGTCCGAATCCGCGCGCGGTCGAGAGCGACGGTCGGGAACACGACCGACGTCCCGAACACCCCTTCCTCGAACAGCCGGTTGCTGAAGCGGATGGTCGTCTCGGAGTCGCCGAGCATGACCGGCGTGATCGGTGTCTCGCTGCGCCCGGTGTCGAATCCCATGCGGCTCAGCTCCGCCTTGAACCGCCTGGTGTTGGCCCACAGGCGCTCGACCAGCTCGGGCTCGTCGTCCATGATCCGGATCGCCTCCCGGCAGGCAGCCGCGACCGCCGGCGGATGCGACGTCGAGAACAGGAACGGCCGTGCCCGCTGGATCAGGATGTCGCGGAGCGCCTGGCTCCCGGCCACGTAGCCACCGAGCACCCCAACCGCCTTCGACAACGTGCCGACCTGCACGGCGACGCGGCCCTTGAGTCCGAAGTGATCGACCGAGCCGCGGCCATTTCGCCCCAGGACACCGGACGCATGGGCGTCATCGACCATGACCGCGGCCCCGAATTCCTCCGCCGCGTCCACGATCCCGGGCAACGGTGCGATGTCGCCGTCCATGCTGAACACGCCATCGGTGACCACGAGGATCAAGCGGTACGGGTCGCCATGCCCGTCGCGGCCCGTCTCGGTCGCTTCCCGGAGCACCTCGCGCAGCGCGCTCACGTCGGCGTGCGGGAAGACCTTCCGCGGCGCCTTCGACAACCGCATGCCGTCGATGATGCTGGCATGGTTGAGCTCGTCGGACACGATCAGGTCGGTCTCGCCGGTGATCACCGGGATCACGCCCGTGTTGGCCGTGAACCCGGACTGAAAGGTCAGCACGGCCTCGGTGTCCTTGAACGCCGCCAGCTCGGCCTCCAGCTCCTCGTGGAGCGTCATCGTGCCGGCGATCGTGCGCACGGCCCCGGATCCGGCCCCGAACTGCTGCACAGCCTCGAGAGCGGCGGACCGCATCCGCGGGTGATGGGACAGGCCCAGGTAGTCATTGGACGAGAGGCTGATCACGCGCCGGTCGTCGAGCGATACGAGCGGCCCCTGCGCCGAGCTCATCACCCGAAGCGGGCGGTACAGGTGGCGCTCGCGCAGCGCCGCCAGCTCGTCATCGAGGAACGCGAGCGGATTGGGGCGCGACGCAGTGTTCATGTGGGTTGGCAACCTCCACGCTGTTCCCATGCTCGCCTTCGGAGGACCGAGGCAACGCCTCCGCTAGCCATCGGCCCGAGGGATCCAGTCCATGATCACCTTACCCGCGTCACCTGATCGAGCGGCAGCGAAGGCCGACTCGAACTCGCGGAACGGGAAGCGGTGGGTGATCGCCGGGGTGATGTCCAGGCCCGACTGGACCATGACCGTCATCTTGTACCAGGTCTCGTACATCTCCCGACCGTAGATCCCCCGGATCGTGAGCAGCTTGAACACGATCTCGTTGACGTCCAGGCTGATGTCCTCGGTGGGGATGCCCAGGATCGCGATCGATCCCCCGTGTGCCATGTTGTCGAGCGCATCCCGAATGGCGGCCGGGTTGCCCGACATCTCGAGCGCGACGTCGAACCCCTCGACCATGCCCAGCTCCCGCTGCACCTCGCCCAGATCGCGCTCACGCGGGTCGATCGTCACGGTGGCGCCCATGCGCGCCGCGATGGCACGGCGGACAGGGTTCGGCTCGCTGACCACCACGTACCGCGCCCCGGCGTGGCGGACGACGGCGGTCGCCATCAGCCCGATCGGCCCGGCCCCCGTGATCAGCACGTCCTCACCCAGCACCGGGAAGGCGAGCGCCGTGTGGACGGCGTTGCCGAACGGGTCGAAGATCGCGGCGACCTCGGGATCGATGCCCGCCCAGTGGTGCCAGATGTTGGTCATCGGCAGGGCAACGTACTCTGCGAAGGCGCCGTCCCGACCCACACCGAGACCCACCGTGTGGGCGCACAGGTGCCGCCGACCGGCCAGGCAGTGGCGGCAGACACCGCATGTCACGTGTCCCTCGCCACTCACGACGTCGCCGGGATGGAAGTCGGCGACGTTCGACCCGACCTCGACCACCTCGCCCACGAACTCGTGGCCGACGACGAGCGGCGGCCTGATCGTCTTGGCCGCCCATGGATCCCACGACTCGATGTGCAGGTCCGTGCCGCAGATGCCCGTCTTGTGGACCCGGATCAGCACATCGTTGATGCCGATCTCCGGTTCGGGCACGGTCGCCAGCTCGAGGCCCGGACCGGCGGATCGCTTCACCAGCGCCAGCATCGTCGCCTCCAGATGGTCGGTCCGTGCGTCATCGGCCTCAGGCGTCCCATCGTGGGTCGTCGGTCCAGTCAACGATCGGGTTCTCGACGGCGCCGATGCCCTCGATCTCGCATCGCACGCGATCGCCCGGTTCGAGGAATACCGGCGGATCCCGGAACACGCCCACACCGGCCGGCGTGCCGGTGGCGATGAGGTCGCCTGGCTCGAGCGTGATCTGCCGGGAGATGAAGCTGACCAGCGCCGGGACGGGGAACAGGAGATCCGCGGTGTTGCCGTCCTGCATCAGGATCGGGGTTCCCGCTTCGGGGCCGCTGCCCGGGATCCGCCACGAGCGCAGGGCCAGCCCGGCGGCGGGGTCGACCTCGTCCGTGGTCGCCAGCACCGGGCCAACCGGCAGGAACGTATCGCTGCCCTTGGCGCGCAGCCACTGGCCGTCCCCCTTCTCGCCCTCGCGAAGGGCCTGGGGGTTCCCCTGCCAGTCCCGAGCGCTGACGTCGTTGACCACCACGTAGCCCGCGACGTGATCCATCGCTGCTTCCTCGTCCACGCGCCGCGCGCGCCGTCCGATGACGACGCCCAGCTCCACCTCCAGGTCGAGCGCGCGGGTCCCCTGCGGGCGAACGATGGCCTCGCCATCGGCGATGACCGCGTTGTCGAACTTGGCGAACAGCATCGGCCGGGACGGGGCGGAACGCCCGCCCTCACGCGCATGATCGCCGTAGTTGAGCCCGACGCACACGATCTTGCCCGGGTGGGCGATGGCGGGGAGCGGCGGTCGGGCGGCGGGATCGCGACGGCGCGCGCCGCGCCGAACTGCCCGGGCAACGAGCCGCTCCATGTCGTGTTGCCAGCGCTCGTTGCCGGCGATCAGGCAGCAGGGCGACTGCCAGGTGTTGAGCGTGGGCGCCCGCTCCTGGCGTGCCAGCTGGCCGGCTGAGATCAGCGTTCCGTCGCGCATGGCGCCGATGCGCGGTGACCCGTCCCGTCCGGCGTGCGCGAACAACCGCATCGTCGGCCTCCGATCAGCTCGCGGCGGGGCTCGGCGCCGCGGAGGTACCCGGCGAGCTGCCGGGGATAGTCGACGGAGCGGCGCACTGCGGCTCCGGCGGGGCCAGCCACGAGCCATCGCTCGAGACTCGCTCGCCGTAGTTCGTGAAGAAGTCGTAGACCTCCTGGACGTCCAGCGAGTCCAGGTACAGGACGCGGTTCCAGAGCAGTGCCGCATATCGCGTGGGCATGTCCTCGAAGCGCGCGACGACCGGCCCCACGATTCCAGCCGGGATCCCGCAGACAGGGCTGTTGGGGAAGCCGGCCGCGAAGTCGCGCAGCTGCTGCAGGTCGGCATCGGTATCGCAGGCACCCTTGTCGCACGAGTACAGGAGCACGAGCCCACCATGCTCAAGGTTGTGCACCCAGCCGTTCGGGACGCTCTGGTCGTCAGGCCCGTAGACCTTGGGCTGCAGCGGCCCGAATCCGGACTGGTTGATGTGCTTGCCCGACGCGGGCGGGCAGATCGGGTAGGTGACCTTGTCGCCGGGTTGCACGTGGGCATTGCCCATGTCGGGCTGGATCTGGCCGATCTCGCCCGAGGCCGCCGGCTGGACCGCGTCGATCGAGGTGCAGGCGTAGGCGGGGGTGGCTGCCGAGACGAACACGAAGGCGCTGACCCCGACCACGACGGCGATCACCACCAGCGCGAGGATCGGCGTGCGAAGTCGCTGCAGCGTCGACTGCGGTGCTTGTCGCCGGCGGGCGGTCTCACGGCGACCAGCCCGGGAGGTGCCACCGGGGCCCGAGGAGCGGCGCCGGCCACCAGCCGAGGACTTCGCCGGCTGCTGACCTTTGGACGACGGCGGATGATTCGGGTCGGTCAAGGCGTTCGAGTCTCCAGGCGTTGGTGGGTGCTGTGCGGGCGCAGCCCGGCGAGGATCCGTGTCTCACGGGATCCGCGTACGGCCGCGCGTGCAGGGCGAAGCGTAGCGCCCCGCGCGGAGGCACGCCGCGCTGACCTTCTGACTGACCCCCGGCCGGCTCGTGCGCGCTACGGCTCGCTCAGGTAGCGCCGGACGTCGTCGCGCGTCAGGCCGAAGAAGAGCAGCGCGGCAAGGATGGCGACGAGCAGCGCGAACAGGGGCAGAGCCGCAAGCAGCGCGAGCGGGATGGCCGGGATGGTGAGGCTTGACAGCCCGAGTGCGAGCCGGCGACTCGCCTCCTTGCGCTGGAGCACGAGGGTGGTCGTGAAGATCGTGTAGGCGAGAAGGACCATGACGATGATCCCGGTCGGTGAGATGGGGGCGCTGATGGCCTGATCCACGACCCAGCGCATCGACAGCCCGATCCCACCCAGGACCAGAAACGCGTAGCCGAGGAAGATCCGGACACCGGGCGGCATCGCCCGCAGCTGGCTGAGCACGCGCAGATCATGCCATCGGCGGCTCGGGGATGGCGTGAGTGCACGTCGGGCGCGCCGCGGAAGCGCCGGGACGACGGCGGGAGCGCCCCGCAGAGGCCCGGTGGTCGCGGGACCGCGTGCCTGATACTGGATGCCCGATACCCTTGCGCACGCTCCGCTTGCTGAGGATTCCATGACGATCGACACCCCGGACTGGGTCCGGGACGCCGTCTTCTACCAGGTCTTCCCGGACCGGTTCGCGGCCTCGGCCCGGGTCCCCAAGCCCGGTCCCCTCGAGCAGTGGGACGCCCCCCCGACCAACGACGGATTCAAGGGCGGTGACCTGCTGGGAATCGCCGAGCACCTCCCGTACCTCGCCGAGCTGGGCGTCACCGCCCTGTACCTGAACCCGATCTTCGCGTCTGCGGCGAACCACCGATACCACACCTACGACTACTTCCAGGTCGATCCGCTGCTAGGTGGCGACGCGGCGCTGCGGGAGCTGTTGGACAGTGCCCACGCTCGGGGGATCCGGATCATCCTGGACGGGGTGTTCAATCACACCGGCCGTGGCTTCTGGGCGTTCCACCACGTGCTCGAGAATGGGTCTGGATCCCCGTACCGCGACTGGTTCCACTTCGACCCCGCAGCCCTGGAAGGACGGCGGCCGCTCCGACCCTACCCATGGCCCGGCGACGTCGACGATGCGCCCGACGAGCCGGTGCTCGCGGCAACCGATGACGAACGGGGCGACGACTCGCTTCGCCGGCTGGGCTACCGCGCCTGGTGGGGGTTGCCCGCGCTGCCCAAGCTCAACACGGACAACCCGGAGGTCCGTGAGCACCTCATGCGCGTCGCTGAGCACTGGCTCCGGTTCGGTGCGGATGGGTGGCGGCTGGACGTCCCCGCGGAGATCCGCGACGCGACGTTCTGGCAGGAGTTCCGCCGTCGATGCCGCGCGGTCAAGCCCGACGCCTACCTGGTGGGGGAGATCTGGCACGAGGCGCCGGAATGGTTGGCCGGTGACCGGTTCGACGCGCTGATGAACTACCCCCTTGGCCAGGCGATCCTCGGGTTCACGGCACAGGGCCACCTGGACGAGCAGGCTGTGCGCGCCCAGCACGAGTACGGAGCGCGGACCCAGGTCCGGAACGGGGCAGCGTTCGGCGACGAGCTGGAGCGCCTGATGGGCCACTATGACCGGTCGGTCACCGAGGTACAGCTCAACCTGCTGGACAGCCACGACAGTCCACGCTTTCGCACGATGGCCGGCGGCGATCCCGCTGCCTATCGCCTCGCGGTGCTGCTCCAGGCCACGCTGCCCGGCGCTCCCTGCCTCTATTACGGCGATGAGGTGGGCATCGAAGGGCATCACGACCCGGACTGTCGTCGCGGCTTCCCGTGGGACGAGTCGCGGTGGGACATCGAGGGGCTGGCGTGGACGCGAGCCGTGCTCGCGATGCGCCACGAGCTCTTGGCCCTTCGCCGTGGCGCTTTTCGGGTCGCGGGCGCGGCGGGCGACGCGATCGCGTTCGTTCGGGGCGGAGACGCTGCTGCCGCCGATCCGGTGCTGGTGGCCGTCAATGCCGGCGACATGCCGGTTCGGATCGGTGTCCACGTTCCTGAGCTGGCCGATGTGGCGATCGAGAGTCGGCGGCTTCCCGGTGGGCCGGGGTCGCATGCGGTGCGACTGGATCAGGCCGGGCGCGCCGAGATCGAGCTTTCGGCGCGAGCGGGGAGCGTCTTCCAACGTCCGGGTTGATCGGCGTCCGGCCGCCCCCGCCCAAGGTATGCTCGCCGTCCGTGGCCGATCTGCCAGTTCAGCTTGCCGACCCGCTTGCCCCGCGACTTCGGGCTGTCGCCGACGTCGAGGGCAAGATCGCGCGCGCCCTCGACGCGCTGGGACCGCTTGCCGGACGGGACGTCGCCTACCTCGACCTGCCCGAGGGACCGCTCCGGGAGCGTCTGGCGGCGGCGGGGGCGGAAGGGCGGTACCTCCCGAGCACGGATCCCCTGGTGATCGACGCGGCAGACAGCAGCATGGATGCCCTCGTCAGCCTGTGGTCCGGGTTTCGCGGCGTTCATGACGCCGAGCTGCGCGAGGCCGACCGGGTGCTGCGTCCGGGTGGCCGGCTGCTCGTGGTGCACGACTACGGCCGCGACGACGTGTCCGAGCTGCGCGGCCCGGACGCGCCCGAGTATGGCGCCTGGAGTCGCCGCAACGGGCCGTTCCTGGGAACGGGAGGGTTCAAGATTCGCGTCCTCCACTGCTTCTGGACATTCGACTCGATGGACGAGGCCAGGGAGTTCCTGGCCGAGGCGTTCGGAGCTCCAGGTGAGGTGGTCGCTGCCCGTCTCAAGCGACCCCGGCTGAGCTGGAACGTGGCGATCTACCATTGCACTCGCGGCGGCGAAACAGTGCCGCCGCCCGCTCTGCAACCCGCCCCGGCCTCCGCGGAAACCGGCGCCGACAGCACGTCATGACCTACCGATCGGGCGGTGCGCGGCCGCCGGCCCCGGGACCCACGACCCGGCGCCGCTCGCAGGCCCGGCGGTCGGACGCCGGTCACCGAGGACCGCACCTCGGCCGTATCCGGATCACCCCTGTCCGCGTCACGCTCCTGATCGCGCTCGCGGGCGGCGTGGGCTTCCTGGCCTATGCGACGTTCATCCGCGACCAGCTGCAGGTGCCGATGATGGCCACCGGGCTCGCCATCTGCGGCCTGGTCCTGGGCGCGATCGCGCTGCTCTCGGTGGGGAGCGTCGTGCGCGCTGGCCGCGAGGGTCGCGACGCCGCCGCCGTGTTCACGGCGCTGTTGGGGGGTCTGATCGCCGCTGCGGCACTGCTGCTCCTCGCTGGCGCGGTGATCATGAGCCTGATCTGGAGCGGCACGGGTCCAGCCTGACCACCGCTCGGCCGCAACCAGCACGCCTGGTGCGCCACCAGCCCTCTGCTACACTCGGCCGGCCCTCAGGCCCGCTGGCCGGGCCCCGCGGGGACACGGGCCCCCATCGTCTAGAGGCCTAGGACGCCACCCTTTCAAGGTGGAGATCACCGGTTCGAATCCGGTTGGGGGTACCACGACTGGCGTCCACCGCCGGCACCCTTTGCCCTGCTATCCTCGACCTCGATGGAGCTCATGGGCGTCAACATCCGGACGATCGTCACCGACAACGTCGCCATCCGGTGCGACGGGTGTCGCGAGCTCATCGACGGCACGCCCTGGCGGGTGAACCTGCTCGATATCGTCTCTCCCGAGGTGGCGGTCGGCTGGACCGAGCAGGCACCGATCAACCCGGGTCCCCACCAGTTCCACCCGGATCCGGCCTGCGTGCGCCGCTGGATGGCCGGGAAGGGATACTTCCTGTGTCGACGCGGCGAGGTCCGGGAGATCATGCGCCCGATCGCGCTCCCGGGCGAGCCGCCCGCGATCGGCCTGTGTGACGGGATCCACCGCGACAACCACGAGTTCGTCCCGGCCTGAGCGCTGCCGGCAGACGGGCGCGCTGACGCCGCGGCGACCCGGATGAACCTGGATCTTGACGGCCGTCCCGCGCGCCGCCTACACTCGCGACCGCCGGGTGCCCCCGATGAACCCAGGTTTACCCAGGTTTCAGCCCAGTAGGGAGCGCGTCCCGAGCCCTGGAGGATCTGTGCCCACCAGCCGTACGCGCTCCGACCCGGCCGTCCCCGAACGACTGCCGCTGGGCAAGGCGAGCCGCATCCTGGGGGTCGACCCGGACACCCTCCGACGCTGGGCCGACGAGGGACGAGTTCCCGCATTCACAACACCGGGCGGACACCGCCGGTTCGAGCGCCGGGCGCTGGAGCGGCTTGTCGCCGCTCGCGGGACGAGCGGGCTGGGCGGCCTGGCCGCGGTCGGTGATTCGTCGATGCGGCTGAGTGCGGCCTACCGCAGGCGATACGGCGAGCTCCATCGCGGGAGTCCGGGTCTCAGGGCACGGATCCCGGCCGGCGATCGCACGACGTTCCGCGATGAGGGTCGGCGCCTTGTCGACGCCCTCGTCCGCACCCTCGACGAGGCCGGCTCCGCCCGGACCCGCGCCGAGGAGGAGGCAATTGACCTGTCGGCGCGCATGGGCGACCGGATCGCGCGCCTTGGTGTGCCGCTCGAGGATGGTGTGTCGATGTTCGTCGAGGCACGGAGCCCGTTCTTTGCCGAGCTGAGCCTGATGGCGCGTCGCCGGGGCGTGGATCCCGCCCGCATCGGGCAGCTCTACGTGGCCTCGAGCGGGCTGCTCGACCGCCTCCTGCTTGCGTTCGTCGGCGCACACGCCGGCTCCATCGTTGACGGCTCCGACGCGGTCACGCCGCGAGGGCCGATGTCCCTCGCGTCGGACCGCACGCCCGACCCGACCTAACCCCCGGAGGACTTTCGTGGATCCCAACGTCGTCCTGCCCCTGTGCTCGTCGCTCCTGTCGTTCGTGTTCTTCGTGTTCCTGATGGACCAGTGGGTCGAGCGGCGGCGCGCCTACCAGCTCATCTGGGCCCTGGGCATGCTGTGGTACGCGCTGTCGGCGGGGACCGAGTTCCTGGGCGGTGCTTTCGGGTGGAGCGAGCCGCTGTACCGCGCCTGGTATCTGATCGGCGCGGTGTGGGTCGCGGGCTGGCTGGGCCTTGGGACCGTCTATCTTCTTCAGCGCACCCGGTTCGGATATGCGTTCGGGGTCTCCGTGGTGCTGGCCGGTCTGTTCACGTTCCTCGCCTGGCGCAAGTACGACTACCCCGACAGCGGGAGCTCCGCGTACGTGTACCTCGTGCTCAGCGTGGTGCTGGCGGTCGCCATCGCGATCGAGACCTGGCGGGGCCGGGACCGCTGGGCCAACCTGGCCGGAGCGGCAATCGTCATCGGCAGCGCCGCGTCGCTGATCATGGTCGTCACCGCGCCCATCCCCGCGCCCGGCTACGCAATCGACCCGGCAACCAACATTCCGACGGGTGACCTGCTGCCTGGGTATCTGCGATTGCTCACTCCGCTGTTCAACGTCACGGGCGCGTTCGCGCTCACGCTGGGCGCGCTCTACTCCTCCTATATGTTCATGCCCAAGAAGCGGCTGATCCGGTACCACATCAATCGCGCCGAGGGACCGCGGCGGTTCCTGCTCAACCTCGCCATCGCCCCGGTGGCGATCACCGTGAACTTCGTCGTGTCGGTGCCCGGGGCCGTGCGTGACCTCCTGCTGGGCCGGCTCCCGTCTCGAGTCCCGGCGACGATCCTGATCGCGATCGGTGGCCTGATCCCGGCGATCACCAGCGGTGCCAACCGGTTCGGCGCGACGAGCGCCTTCTTCGTGGGTGAGCTGCTGGGCGTCGTGTTCCTGTTCGCGGGCTTCCTGGTCTCGATCGAGGTCTTCCGTGAGATCCGGATCCCGTTCACGCACCATATTCTGTGGTCCCGGCGCATCGAGGCCGTCGAGGCCTGATCGATGAGCGCTCTGCTGCCGGCCCTCACGGCCGGCCTGGCCCTGGTCATGGTCGTGATGCTGATCGACCAGTGGCTCGAGCGACGTCATACCTTCCAGCTCGTCTGGGGGGCGGGAATGCTGTTCTTCGCCGTCGCGTCCGGGTGCGAGGCCCTCGCCGAGCTGCGCGGCTGGAACGAGATGATCTACCGGACCTGGTACCTGACGGGAGCCGTGTGGACGGCCGGCTGGCTGGGCCTCGGCACGGCGTTCCTCCTGAGCCGGACGCGGTTCGGCTACGCGTTCGCGTTCACGCTGTTCCTGGGTGGCCTGTTCACGTTCCTGACGCAGCGCCGGTACGACTACCCCGATGCGGGGGCCACGCCGATCCTGTACTTCATCGCGGCCGCGATCCTGGGGCTCGCGGTGGCCGTCGAGACGTACTTCTCCAACGAGCACTGGCCGCGGATCGCGGCCATCGGGGTGGTCGGCGCGACCGCGCTGTCGATCGTGCTCATGGCAACCACGACCCTGGCGCCGCCCGGCTACGCGCTCGATCCGGCCACCGGACAGCCGGTCGCGACGCTGTTCCCGGGCTCGCTCCGACTGCTCACGCCGTTCCTCAACGTGACGGGCGGGCTGAGCCTCCTGTTCGGCGCCGTGTTCTCGGCCTACGTGTTCATGCCCAAGAAGCGGGTCCTCGCCTACTCCCTCGATCCGAACCAGTCCGGTGATCAGTTCCTGTTCAACCTGTTCATCGCCCCGGTGGCATTCACGGTCAACTTCGTGGCCTCGCTGCCGGGTGCCGTTCGAGCCCTGGTGCGGGGCGAGCTGCACAGCCGCGTTCCGGCCACTGTGCTGATCGCCATCGGCGCGCTGGTCGCGTCCGCGGGCGACAGCCTCAACAGGTTTGGGTTCACCGCGCCGTTCGCGATCGCCAAGTTCGTCGCGGTCGTGTTCCTGCTGCTCGGCTTCCTCGTCTCGGTGGAGGCGCTTCGCGAGCTCCGGATCCCGTTCACGCGGATCCGGCTCGGAACCACGAGCCGCGAGCGTGCCCGCCGCCGCGACGAGTCGCAGGGCACCGGCCGACCGGGCGATCAGACCGCCCCGGTCGCTGAGGGATCGGCCGCGCGTCCATCGCACTGAGGGGCGGCAGCTGATCGCGCTGGGTCGGGCTATGCTCGCGCTGATGAGCGGGGACGACGGGCGCGTGATGACCGACGCAGTCGATGGGCTGGCGATCACTGGCGCCACCGGCAGGGATGGCGAACCGTGGACCGTGTCCGGCCCGCCCGATGCCCCGGCCATCGTGTTCATCCACGGCACCCGCCTCAACCGCCGCCAGTGGGTGCCCCAGGTTCGCCGTCTTGCGACCCGCTACCGGTGCATATCGATCGATCTCCCCGGGCACGGAACGCGGGCAGCCGAGACGTTCACGATCGAGGCAGCCGTCACGTCGGTCGTGGCGGCCATCGACGCCGGCGTTCCATCACGTCGCGCCGTGGTGGTGGGTCTGTCGCTGGGCGGGTACGTCGCCATCGAGGTCGCGGCGGCCCACCCAGATCGAGTCGCGGGGCTCATGCTCGCCGGCTGCTCGACGGAGCCGGTTGGCCCGGCGGCCGTCGGCATCCGGATGCTGGCGTCGATCCTCGAGCGCACCCCCGCGCGCTTCCTCGATATGACCAACCGCTGGTACTTCCAGGCACGCTACCGGCGTGCGACCATCGAGCCGCTGCTCGAGGGCGGGTTTGCGATCAGGGGTGGCGCGCAGGCGCTCCGGTCGCTCGTCGGTCGCCAATACCTCGACCGCCTCAGCCGTTTGTGGACACCGGTGCTGGTTGTGAACGGTGCGCTGGATCCCATGTTCGGTCCCGGCGGGGAGCCGTGGGCGGCAGCCTGCCGGCGCGGTCGGCACGCGGTCCTCCGGCGGGCCATGCACCTCTCGAACCTCGACCGCCCAGGGCCGTTTGCGGGGCTCGTGGCCGGCTTCGTGGACGAGACGGAGCGCGATCGCCGGGCGGCTTGACGGGCCGCCTCGGACCGACGTCGGTCGGGCCGGTCCGGAGCCACCGGTATACTTGACCGCGCACCCCACACTCGCTCGAGAGGTTCCATGCACGTCCGCAAAGCTGTCTTTCCGGCTGCCGGCTGGGGCACCCAATTCCTGCCCGCCACCAAGGCGCAGCCGAAGGAGATGCTCCCGCTCGTTGACAAGCCGGTGATCCAGTACGCGGTCGAGGAGGCGGTCGCGGCGGGCATCGAGCAGGTCATCATCGTGACCTCGTCGCAGAAGCGCGCGATCGAGGACCATTTCGACCTCAACTATGAGCTCGAGCACCTGCTCGAGGAGCGCGGCGAGATCGAGAAGCTGCGCCAGGTGCGCCACATCAGCGACCTCGCCCAGGTGGCGTACGTGCGTCAGAAGGAGCAGCTCGGGCTGGGTCACGCCGTCCTGATGGCCAAGGACCTCATCGGCCACGAGCCGTTCGCGGTGATCCTCCCCGATGACGTGGTCATCGCCGACCGACCGTGCATCGGCCAGCTGATCCATGTCTATCACCAGCAGCACGCATCCGTGGTCGCGGTGATGGAGGTCCCGACCGAGGAGACCAGCCGCTATGGCGTGATCGGCGGGGAGCGCGTGGACGACGAGCTCGGTGGCCAGCGCACCTACCGGGTCAACACGATCGTGGAGAAGCCGGCGCCCGAGGATGCTCCGTCGAACCTGGCGGTGATCGGGCGCTACGTGCTCACGCCCAAGGTGTTCGACAAGCTGGAGCAGACGCAGCGCGGCTCCGGTGGTGAGATCCAGCTGACAGACGCGATCCAGGCCCTGATGGAGGAGCAGGGCGTGTACGCCTACGAGTTCGAAGGCCAGCGGTATGACGCCGGGACCACGATGGGCTGGCTGCGTGCCTCGGTCGAGCTTGCGCTCACGAGCCCCGAGACGGGGACCGAGTTCCGCGACTACCTGCGCGCGCTGGAGCTGTAGCGACAGCGTCATCGACCGGCGCCCACTCGCCGGCTGCGGGCCAGCGCCTGCCCGCCGTACGGTAGGATGCCCGGGCCACGCAGGAGCGTGACCGACAGGGGAGACGACCAGACCGTGACCGAGATCGGAAGCACGCTCGGCGGGCGATATCGGCTGCTCGAGCTGCTGGGCCAGGGTGGCATGGCCACTGTCTACCGGGCGCGGGATGCCCAGCTGGAACGCGACGTGGCGGTCAAGCTGCTGCGCCCGGAGCTGGGTCGTGACCCCGAGTTTCTGGCGCGGTTCCGCGACGAGGCTCGTTCGGCAGCCTCGCTCAGCCACCCCAACATCGTGGCCGTGTTCGACTTCGGTGAGGACGCGTCCGGGCCGTACCTGGTCATGGAGCTCGTGGACGGGCAGGACCTGGCGTCGATCCTTCGTGATCATGGCCCGCTGGCGCCACGCCAGGCAGCCCGGATCAGCGCCGAGGTTGCCGTCGCGCTGCAGATCGCGCACGCGCGAGGCCTCGTTCATCGGGACATCAAGCCGTCGAACGTTCTCATCGCGCGAGACGGCCGCGTCCGCGTCGCCGATTTCGGGATCGCGCGAGCGGTCGCCGAATCGCAGGTGACGCTGCCCGGAACCACCATGGGCTCGGTCAACTACTTCAGCCCCGAGCAGGCCCGCGGCGAGGAGGCCACGGCATCGTCGGACGTCTACGCCCTGGGCATCGTCCTGTACGAGTCGCTGACAGGTGAGCGCCCGTTCAAGGGCGACACGTCGGCGGCGATCGCGATGGCACGGCTGACCACTCCGCCCCCGCCCCCGTCCGCCGTCCGACCGGCTGTGCCGCCGGAGCTCGACCAGATCGTCCAGCGAGCGATGGCAACCGACCCCGCCGCCCGGTACCCGTCCGCGGCCGCGATGGCGAGCGCGCTCGAGGGCTTCCTCGGTGATGCGACCGGGAGCTCGGCGGGTGCAGGTCTGGCCGCGGGCGCGGGCCTCGCGACCGGTGCCGCCGCCGGCGCCGCCGCGGGGGTCGTCGGCGCCAAGACCGTCGCCTCCGCGCAGGCGCGCCCCAACCAGCCGCCCTACCCGCCCGATGCGTACGCACGGGCCGGTGGGCCACCGGCGTCAATCTCCACCACAGGCGCTCCGCCCCCGCCCCCGATCCAGGACGACGACGACGGCGACGATGGTGGCTCGGGCCCATGGGCCTGGGTCGCCGGGATCATCGGCCTCATCGTCCTGGTGCTCGTTGGCTTCCTGCTCCTGCAGCTCCTCATCGGTGGTAACAACGGGGGCGCCGGCCCGAGCCCGTCCCCGACCCAGGTCACCGTGCCCGACTTCGTGGGCATGGACCTCGAAGCTGCCACGACGCAGGCCGACGATCTCGGTCTCACGATCGTGATCAGCGGGTCCGAGGAGTCGGACCTGCCCGAGAACCAGGTGCTGAGCCAGGACCCGCCGGCCGACACGACCGTCGACAGCGGCAGCGAGATCAGCGTCGTCACCGCGCGCGGCAAGGTCGCCGTGGCCGTTCCCGAGCTGCGCGGCCTCACCGAGTCCGAGGCCGTGCAGATGATCGTCAAGGACGGGCTCACGCCCGGTGTCCGCACCGAGGACTACGATCCGTTCATCGCGGCCGGCTCGGTGATGGCGCAGTCGCCCAGCGCGGGCATCATCGTCGCGCCCGAGGCAACGGTCGACTACGTGGTGTCGAAGGGGCCCGAGCCCACGCCCACGCCGACCCCCACGCCCACGCCGACCCCCACCCCCACGCCGACCCCCACCCCGACGCCAAAGCCGACGCCGACGCCCACGCCCGCCCCCGCGAACGTGGGTGACTACACGTGCATGACGCAGACCGATGCGACCACGGCGATCACGGGCGACGGGTTCACGCTGGGCAACGTCACCGCCGATCCGAACGAGCCAGACCCGGGGAACCCGATCCCGAACACGTGGGTCGTGCTGTCGCAGGACCCGGCGGCCGGGCAGAAGAAGCCGGCCGGGACGCCGATCGACATCGTGATGGCAGATCCGACGGTCGCGGCCTGCCCGTGACCGGCAGGGCGTCAGCCCTCGAGATCACCCCACAGCGACCAGCGTGCGGCGGATGCGATCGGTGGCGCCGCACGGTCGCGCGGCGCTCGCCCCGCGACGCTCTGGGACTCGACCGATGGCTCGGGGCCTGTTGACGCACGCTCGCCAGGGACCGCGTGGACGTCGCCATCCGTCAGCTCGTCGACCGGCACGAACGTCCGCGCCGCGCCGCGCTCTGGGGTGTCGGTGACCGGCACTTCCGGGCCAGGTCGCGCAACCCCCGACGCCCCGCTCTCGGGGCCCTCGGCCGTTTGCCAGGTCCCCGCCGGCATCCAGCACGGGTGAACCTCGGCCGGGCCGACGGCAAGCCGCCGGGCATCCAGCCCGCACAGGCCAAGCCCGCCCGCGATCCCGCGCCGGAAATGGCGGCACGTCCCGCACGACGTCGTCGAGCGGTGGCACACCCAGCACCGAGCGGTCTCTGGCTGCGGGATGCCACAGTGGGGACAGCGCCAGACCGGCATGCGCGGATCGTAGCTGCGCCGAACGCTGCTGTCGAGCGCGATCGCGGGTGAAGCGAACGCGTGTCCGACGGGCTACTTGACCGTCAGCGGCTGCCGATCTGTTCCTGAGCCGTAGGCATCGGTGGTCATCAGGACGGTGGCGAGGCCACTGCCGGCCATCGCGCCCGCGGGGATCGTGGTCCTGAATGTGGCGCTGCCGTCGCCGCCGGTGACCACCTCGGACGAGACGATCGCCTCGAGCCCGGGGATGGAGATCGTGAACAGGGCGGTGGCACCCCTGACAGGCTTGCCGTCGGGCCCGGTGACCACCGCCCGCAGCGTGAGCGCCTTCGGGAGCTTCTTCACGTTGAAGCGATAGGTCGAACCGGTCAGGGACACGAGCAGCTGGCCTGAGCCCTTTCGCACGGTCAGCGACGCGTTGTTGCTGTTGCCGGCTGGATCAACGGTCGTGATCGCGATGGTGTTCGTCCCCGTGGACAGGGCGATCCGGGTCTTGAACAATCCATCCGCGTCGGCGTCGACCGTGGCGGACGCGCCGTTGGCATCGTTGCGCACGTGGACCGTGCTGCTGGGCTGCGTCTTGCCCCTGATCGTGATCGAGGCCTTCGTCGTGGACGCGTTGTTCTTGGGCGAGATGATCGACAGCTTTGGCTTCGATGTGTCGCGGATCCAGGTTTCGGCCGGAGACAGGGTGCTCTCGCCACCCGGGCCGACGACTGACGCCTGGATCTCGTTCCGGCCCTTGCTGAGCGGGACGTCGGAGATCACCATCGTCGCCACCTGGGCCACGGTGGCCTCGGCCAGGATGGTCGGCTGCTCGTCGGGCAGGGTCACCCAGAGCCGGACGGCGTAGCCAACCTGACCCACGACCGACGTGGGGACTTGCACCGTCACGTCGGTGGCGTCCGAGTTCGTGTACGGATCATCGGGGGGAACGATGGTCGGGGCGTCCGCGATCGGGGGCGTCTCGCTCGGCTGCGGGGTCCCGCCCAGCACAGTGATCGACTCGACGACGTTACCGAACCCCTGCACCGCTGCTGCGACGGCCGGTCCCACGGTGCCGCTCGCGACCCAGAGCACGCCTACGACCAGGACGACGATGGCCGCCCCCAGCCCCAGCTGGCCAGCCAGCGGCAGCCCGCGCCGACGCTCGATCCGACGGTGGCGCGCGAGGCGCGTTGGCGATGGCCCGACGGCGCGTACTGGCGACGGAGCGGGCCGTCCGGTCGACGGAGAGCGGGGCCGGACGTGCGCACGCCGGCCTTCACGGCGGTAGTCCATCGGCGGGGATTGTCGCACGAGATGGCCTGTGACCGGACCGCAAGTCCGGTGCGTACCGGGCTCGCGCTGCGACGACGCCCCCAGGGCGGCGCCGGTCGACGACGCTGCCGGGTGATACGCTGCGGGCGAGGTCGCGGCGCCATGCCCCTGGCGCGCGACGAGACGAGGGAGCGTGTGGAGGCACGAGACCGCCGACCAATGCGGCCGAGCCCCGGCGATCGTGGCTCGTGGAGTCATGGTCCGATCGCCCGGGTTCAGCGACGCGGCACGGCCACGACAGATCGGGACGTCCTGCCCGCGCGCGGTTTCCCCGTCCCCGGGATGGCGGAACCGGGCAACCGAGTTCGCTGGCCGGGCCCGGTCGTTGGGCGCCCGCCCGCCCAGCAGGCTCGACCGGGCATGCCTCCGGTGCGAGGGTTTGGCCTGCCCAGCCTTCGACGCAACGTCTGCCCGCATTTCTACATGACGGGTCCCCGCGGGGCGATCCCGATCCAGGCTCCGCACCTGCTCAAGGGCCTCCTTCGCCAACCTAGCAACGTCTCCCGTTGCCAGCTCCGCGGCGGCGTCCACCTCGAGGAGGGCTACGTCAACGACGTATGCCTGACGCCACGCTTCAACCAGTGCGTGTTCTACGAGGACGAGCTGACCAGGACGTGAGCACGCCCGTGACCGAAGACGGCGCGTCCGCGAGCCCCAGCCCGGTCGATCCCGGGCTCACCTACGCGCAGGCGCTCGCCGCCGTCGAGGACCGCGGCCGCTTCGGCGTCCACCTTGGCCTTGCTCGTGTCCGGTCGTTGCTCCGCCTGATGGGCGATCCGCAGACGGCGCTGCGCGGCGCGCTCGTGGCGGGTACCAACGGCAAGGGCAGCGTGATCGCCCTCGCCGCGTCGGCGCTCCAGGCCGCGGGCTACAGCGTCGGGGTCACCCCCAAGCCGCACCTCGTGTCGTATCGCGAGCGGATCATGGTCGATGGCCGACCGATCACACCAGCGACTTTCGCCCGCCTCGTCACCGACGCGCTGCCGCTGGCGGACCGGGTGGCCCGTCGATACGGTCCCCCGACAGAGTTCGAGCTGCTGACGGCGATCATGTTCCGGCACCTCGCCGACGCACGCCCCGACGTGGCCCTCATCGAGGTCGGTCTCGGCGGTCGCCTCGATGCCACGCACGCGTGGGACGGCGGCGTGGCGGTCGTGACCAACGTGTCTCTCGACCACACGGATCGACTGGGCTCGACGGTGGCAGCCATCGCCCGAGAGAAGGCGGCGATCATCGAGCGCGGCGACATCGCGGTGACCGGCGCCACCGGCGACGCGCATGCCGTGGTTCGCCGCCGATGCGCCCGGCTGGCCGTGCCGCTGACGAGCGTGACGCCACCGCCGATCAACGCGTGGGACCGCGACGGGATCGACGTCGCGCTACCCCGACTCGGGACCACGCGAGTGGGGCTGCGCGGCCGCCACCAGGCGGCAAATGCAGCGGTCGCCGACGCGCTGCTCGACGCGCTCGAGGCGCGGGGCATCGCAACCTGCTCCGCGGACGCTCGCCGCGAGGGATACCGCACCGCTCGCTGGCCGGGCCGGCTGGAGCTGATCGAAACGCCGACACCAGGCGCCGTCCCGCGCGAGGTGCTGCTCGATGGCGCCCACAATCCGGCCGGCGCCGAGGCGCTGGCGATGGCGCTCGACGACCTTCGCCCTCACCTTGCCGGCGGTCACGCCAGGGTGCCATCCCCGATGACGCTGGTCTGGGCCTCCATGCGCGACAAGGACGCCCAGGCGGTCGTGGCCGCGCTCGCGGCATCGCCCGTGGTCGAGGGCGCCACCGTCGTGTGCACCGAACTGCCCCTGCCGCGGGCGCTGGAGCCCGCGGAGCTCGCACGGATCTGGCGCGCGGCGCTTCCATCCGCAACGGTGGTCGAGGAGCCCGATCCGGCTGCCGCGCTCGCGCAGGCACTCGCCACAGGTACGGGCCCCGTGGTCGTGGCTGGCTCCCTGTACATGGTCGGCCTGGCGCGCGGCATCCTGGTCGACGACCCCCTCCTCCGCGATCCGGTGGCCGCATGACCCGGGCGGATGATCGGAGCACACCGGGAGGCGTCGTGCCAGCTCGCCCGGACGTGGGCGGGGGAGCGGCCACGCCCTCGTTCGCCCTCCCCCGGGGCGCCGGCGCCGGCCTTCCGACGGCGCCCCGGCCGATGCGGATCGGACCGGCGGACTGGGCATGGGGCGCCCGCACCTACGTGATGGGCATCCTCAACGTCACAGCCGACTCGTTCTCGGGCGATGGGCTGCTTGCCAGCCGGGACCCGGTTCGCGCGGCGGTCAACCAGGCGACGACCATGGCGGCAGAGGGCGCCGACATCCTCGACGTCGGTGGCGCATCGAGCCGGCCCGGCCACGACGAGATCTCAGAGGCGGACGAGCTGAGCCGCGTGGTACCCGTGATCGAGGCCATCGCCGCGGCGTGTCCAGAGCTTCCGATCTCCATCGATACCACCAGCGCGGCCGTCGCGCGGGCCGCGATCGAGGCTGGCGCGCATCTCGTCAATGACGTGTGGGGGGTGACGCCAGCTCCCGATCTCCTGCGGGTGGCCGCGTCCCAACAGGTACCCGTGGTGCTGATGCACAACCGGGCCGAGGCCCGCTACCGCAACCTGGTGCCCGAGGTCGTGGCGGATCTGCAGCGTGCGATCGAGCTGGCGCTCGACGCCGGCGTGGACTGGGATCAGATCGTCGTGGATCCGGGGTTCGGATTCGGCAAGACGCCGGACCAGAACGTCGCCCTGCTCGCGGGGCTCGGAGCGCTGCGCATCCTCGGCCGACCGATGCTCCTCGGCGCGTCGCGCAAGTCCACGCTGGGAAGGCTCCTGGACCTGCCGCCCGAGGAGCGTGTCGAGGCGACCATCGCCACGACCGTGCTCGGGATCACCGCCGGTGCCGACATCGTGCGCGTCCATGACGTCGCCGCCAACGTCCGCGCCGCACGCATCGCCGATGCGACACTCCGAGGCTGGCGCCCCGACGGATGGAACGCGGACGGTCGACCCGCGCCGCCACCACCGCCGTCCGAAGCGGCGGAGGACCGGCCGTGACCGATCGGATCCTGCTCGAGGGGATGGAATTCGAGGGCACCCACGGCGTCTTGCCCGAGGAACAGCTGGCCCCGCAGCCGTTCGAGGTTGACGTGGAGCTGGCGCTCGACCTGCATGCTGCGGGCGTGAGCGACGATCTCGCGCAGACGATCGACTACGGGCGGGTGTTCGAGGTCTGTCGCGAGATCGTGGAGTCCACGCGGTTCAACCTGCTCGAAGCCCTGGCGGAGGCCATCGCGCACGAGATGCTGACTGGCTTCCCGGCCCGTGAGGTAACTGTCCGCATCCGCAAGCCACGCGTGAAGCTTGGCGGGCGCTTTCGATCGGCGGGTATCGAGATCCAGCGCCGCCGCCCCGGGTAGAGCGACACCCGGGCGGTGGGGGAGAACCGCCCGGGTGTCAGGGACGTTTGGAGGTCGGCGCCAGTTGGAGGTCGGCGCTAGAGATTGCCCGGACGGGTGCCGAGCGTGACGTTGAGCCGCAGGGTCTGCCCGTCGCGCAGCACGTCCAGCACGATGGTGTCGTTCGGCGCGTACTGCACGAGGAGGGCATCGAGCGGGTGCTCGGTGTCGACCCTGGTGCCGTTGATGGCGACGATGATGTCACCGTCCTGGAGGCCGGCCTTTGCCGCCGGGCTGTCGGCAACGACGGCGGAATCGGTGGCGCCGTTGGCGGACACCCAGGCGCCGTTGTCCGTGGGCAGGTTCTCGTCCTTCTGGACCTGGAGATCGATCGAAACGAACCGGACGCCGATCCACGGCCGTGACAGCGCCTCGCCACGTATCGCCTGGTCCATGATCGGGCGCGCGATGTCGATCGGGATCGCGAACCCGATGCCGCTCGAATCGCTCGCCACCGCGGTGTTGATGCCGACGACCGCGCCGGTCGCGTCAACCAGCGGGCCGCCCGAGTTACCGGGGTTGATGGCCGCGTCGGTCTGGATGAGGTTGTTGATCCGCTGGCCGCTGTCGACCTGGATATTCCGGCCCTCGCCGGACACGATTCCGCTCGTGACGGAGAATGAGTAGGTGCCCAGCGGGCTGCCGATCGCGATCACGAGCTGGCCCACCTTGAGCCCGTCGGACTTGCCGATCGGGGCCGTCGGCAGATCGGTCGCATCGACCTTCACGATGGCGAGGTCGGTGAGGGTGTCGATCCCGTAGACATGGCCGTCGAACTGGCGACCGTCCTTGAGCTCGACCGTGAGCTGGTTCGCGTCCGACACGACGTGACGGTTGGTCAGGATCCACCCATTGGCATCGTAGATGACACCGGATCCGACGCCCCCCGTGTCGCTTGGTCCGAACAGGTTGCTGCCCTGGCTGGTCGTGGTGATCTTGACGACGGCCGGGCTGACCTTGGCGGCCGCGTCGATGACCGCCGATGACTCGTCGATCGTGACCGGCTTCACCTGCGAGTCGTCGACCGCCTGGCCCTGCCCGGTGCCCGAGGTGATCACGGTACGGTCGAAGGCACCGGCCTGGTTGAGGACGACAACGGTGCCGCCCGACGCGAGCACCGCCGACAGGAGCGAGACGCCGAGGATCGTCCCGAGCCCGGGACCACCGCGCCTGCGCGTCGCCTGGGCAGGTGCCGCTGGCTGGGCCCACGCCGCGGGAGGGGGTCCGCTGATCGCGCCACCCACCGGCGCCTGGCTCCACCCGGCGCCGGTGCCGGGGGTGGGCTCGCTGGTCCCGGCCGGGGCGGCGCCGGGCACGGCGGTCGGTTCGGCCGGCGCCGGCTGATACCAGCGCTCACCTTCGGGCTCGGTTCCCGACGATGCCCATGCCCAGCGGGCGTCCGGGCGCGGGTCAGGGGCGGGGGCGTAGCGGGGAACCTCGATCCGTTGGGTGTCGTCGAGCGAATCGTTGGGATCGGCGCCCCGGGGCTCGTCGGGAGTGGTCTGGTCGTTCATGGTCGCGAGGGTGTGCCCTCCTGGTCGGCTGGGCCATGGTGGCCGGATGATGCCGCAGCGTGGTCAAGGGTGGCGGATGGAGGTTCACCGGGAGCGCTCGAGTCGGTGAAGAATCGTTGATCTTGCCCAGCTTCGGCGGCCGGCGCCTCGCCGGTCGAGCCATCGAGCGGCGGCCGGGCCGCCACACCGCTCGCCTCGCTGGGATTCCGCGGAAGCGTGACAACGAACCGGGTGCCACGCCCGAGCTGGCTCTCGACGGCGATCGTACCCCGGTGCATGTCCACGATCGACTTGACGATCGACAGGCCAAGCCCTGACCCGGTGCCGCGCGCCTCGTTCGCCTCGGCCCCGCGATAGAAGCGGTCGAAGATGTGGGGCAGCTCCGACGCATGGATGCCGACGCCGGTGTCGGCGACCTCGATTCGGGCGCCTCCGTCGGGAGTCGGCTCGGCGCTCACATGCACCGATCCACCACGACGCGTGAACTTGAGCGCGTTGCCGACCAGGTTGGTGATCACCTGGCCCAGGCGCGGCGGATCGTGGCGGATGCGCACGGGTCGGTCGGGCAGCGACGCGCTGAGCTCGATGCCGCGCCGGTCGGCCGTCGCCAGCGACTGTTCGACCGCGGACTCGATGGTGCCCCGGACGTCATCGGCTCGGAGGTCAAGCAGGACCAGGCCCGAGTCGAGCTTCGAGAGCTCGAGCAGGTTCTGGCTCAGCCAGTCAAGCCGCTCGAGCTGCACGGCCGCCGCGTCGAGGAACTCGGTCCGGGCGTCCTCGTCCTCGCCCGCCGGCCCCTGGAGGAGCTCGACGAAGGTCCGGACCGCGGCGATCGGGGTTCGTAGCTCGTGACTGACGTCCGCCAGCAGATCGCGGCTGTAGTCGCGATCCCGACGGATGATCGAGACGCTCTGCTCGAGACGGTCGGCCATCGTGTTGAACTGCACCGACAGCGCCCGGAGCTCCAGCGTGTTGGTCGCCAGCTCGTCAGTCGGCACGCGCGAGGAGAAGTCGCCCTCCGCGAGCCGGCGCGAGGCATCGGTCAGCCGGGTCAGCGGGATCGTGAACCGATGGGCAAGGAACGACGCGACGATCATGGCCACGATGAGAGCGGCCACCCCCATCGCGAGCATGAGCCCGACCACTGCGGCCAGGGTGCTCGCCCGACTCGTGTATGGGTTCGATAGCGTGACCGAGAGGCCCCAGTCCTGCGTCCGGTTGACCTGCGTGGCGTCGGCGCGAGCAGGGGGGATGGCCGGATCCTGCGCCTGGCCCCGCGCGGGCCGGGTGTCGAGCGTGGCCGTGAACGCAAGATCAGGATCAGGATCGACGATCGTCGCGCCGTCGGTGTCCTGATGGGCCGTCCCGAAGAGGAGGTTGATGTCCGCCTGCGCGACCGTGTTGGCGATCAGCGTGAGCCCGTTGTCGTCCACCAGCAGGGTCTTGACCCTGGGGTTGAGCACCTCCTCTCCGGCGCGGTTCGTGCGCACCACGGGCTCGTCACCGACCGAGAGGAGGATGAACTGCCTGAGGATCCGGGCGGTGCCATCGGCGCGGACCTGGAGGCTTTGCTCCTCCTGCTGCCGGAAGTAGTCATCGAGGCGGTTGAGGAGCACCGGCCCGATCAGGCCCAGCGTCAGCGCCACCACGCCCAGGAACGCGAACATGAGGCGGACCTGGAACGAGCGTGGGACAGTCGGCCGACGCGAGGAGCGCCCGTCGCCCGCCCCGCTGGTCCAGGTGGCCTCGGGACGTGGGTCGCGGCGCGTCTCGTCCGGTCGCCCGGCGTCGGACACGTCAGTGCTCGGCGAACTGGTAGCCGGCGCCTCGGACGGTCAGGACGAAGCGCGGGGTCGAGGGGTCGTCCTCGATCTTGTCGCGCAGGTGGCTCACATGGACGTTGATCGTCTTCTCGTCCTGGTCGAGCGCCTCGTAGTCGCGCAGCAGCTCCAGCAGCTCGCGCCGCGTGAACACGCGGCCCGGGCGGCTGGCCAGGTGGCGGAGGATCTCGAACTCGGTGGCGGTCAGCGAGATGCGACGGTTGCCGCGCTGCACGCGTCGTCGCTCGAGGTCGATGACCAGGTCGTCGTGGCGGATCACGCGGCCCCCGGCCGCGTTTGCAAGGTCACCGTAGGCGCGCCGCAGCAGGGCACGAATCCGACTCATCAGCTCGCGCAGGGCGAACGGCTTGGTGACGTAGTCGTCCGCTCCGAGCTCGAGACCGACCACCTTGTCGAACTCGTCGCCGCGCGCGGTCAGGAACAGCACCGGCGCCTTCGAGCCCACGGCGCGCAGCCGGCGCAGGACCTCGAAGCCGTCGATGCCGGGCAGGCGTACGTCGAGCACGATCAGGTCCGGCGCCTGGTTCGTGGCGAACTCAAGGCCCTCCTCGCCCGAGCGGGCGACGGTGACCTCGTACCCCTCCTGCTGGAGGGCGTACTGAATCCCACGGGCGACGGCGAACTCGTCCTCGACGATCAGAATCGTGGCAGCCACAGCGCGGCGATCCTACACCGGGTGATGCCGTCCCCGTCCGTCCGCCCCTTCTGCCGGTGGCCCCAGGCCCAGCTCCGATTGCCGCCTGTGATAGCCTCGGGCGCGCGAAATGACAGCGGAATCACCGCGATGGCGTGATGGCCGCAGCCGACCGGCGAGCCGCCGCCCAGGTGCACGGACACGAGGCGCGGCGCCGGGGCGACGCCGGCCGGATGTCGCCACAACACCGGACGTCGCCAGACCAGAGAGGACGCAACCTTCATGCCCGACCGACCCCAGCTCGCGGCCACCAGCCGCACCGTGACCGGAAAGGCCGTCGCGCACCTGCGCCGCGACGGGCTGCTCCCGGCGGTCGTCTACGGGCGTGGCACCGAGAGCCAGTCGCTGAGCATCGACGCCCACGAGTTCGAGCTGCTGCGCCGCCACACCGGCGCCTCAACCCTGATCGAGCTCTCGGTCGACGGTAGCGGCACCCGGCCGGTGCTGGTGCACAACGTGCAGATCCATCCGGTCAACCGCCAGCCGCTGCACGTCGACCTGTTCGCGGTGCGCATGACCGAGGAGCTGACGGTCGAGGTGCCGCTCGTCGGGACAGGCGCGGCGCTCGCGTCGGAGAACGGCGGCACGCTGGTGCACCCGGTGTCGTCAGTGAAGGTTCGCGCGCTGCCGGACAATCTGCCCGACACGCTCACCTACGACCTTGGGCCACTGGTCTCCTTCGAGGAGACGATCACCGTCGCCGACATCGTTGTTCCCGACGGCGTGACGATCCAGGCGGAGCCGACAGAGGTGATCGCCCGCGTGCTCCCGCCGCGCGTCGAGGAGGCCCCGATCGTCCCCGAGGGCGAGCTCCCCGAGGGCGAGCTCCCAGAGGGCGAGGCCGAGGAAGGTGCGGAGGGCGAGCCCGCCGAGGAGTCGGCGGAGGCCTGAGCAGGCCCGTGCCTGGACCGGGCGCGCCATGCACGGCGCGCCCGGCGCAACGGTTGGGGTGGCTGCGCGAGATCCGGCCGGGCGCTACCGGCGGGTCGCCGTCGCGTACACGACCGGCAGCACCATGCGCAGCGCTGTGGGCGACAGCGTTCGCAGCCGGCTCATCACGTCCGCCTCGAGCGCCGCTCGCTGCGCCGGCTCGAGCGACGCGAACAGGTCCTCGTCGTCGAAGCCGGCGATGAACGAGAGGTAAGACTCGGGCGTGAACTGATGGGCCAGCGCGGCCGGAACGGCCCGCGGTCTCGCGAAGCCCGCTCGTCGCAGGACCGCCTCGGTGTGGGCGGGCGACCGAAAGTCGCTGTGTCCGCCACCGGATGGGCGCGCCTCGAGCCCCACCGCCTCGAGCGCCGCGTCATAGGCTTCGTCGGCGGCAAACGCGGGGCCGCCCTCCATCCATCCCGTGATGGCGATGCGACCACCGGGTCGCAGCACACGGTGCATCTCGCGCAGCGCGCGGAACCGGTTGGGAACCAGCTGAAGCACGAACGAGCTGGTCGCGATGTCGTAGCTGCCGTCGCCGAACGGCAGTCGATCGGCCGGCGCCTGGTGCAGGCGGAACCGCGCCCTGCCGGCCTCCGGGAGCGCTGCCCGCTCTCGTTCCGCGACGGCCAGCATGCCGGCCGACACGTCGGTGCCGTCGACCTCGACGTCGGGCCAGCGGCGGACGGCCTCGGCTGCGAACACACCTGTGCCACACCCGACGTCGACCAGCAGGAGCCGCCCACGGAGCGGCTCGGGATCGAGCCGCTCCAGCAGGGCCAGGGTCGAGGGACGGTGGACGGGCGCCCACCACGTCGCGTAGCCCTCCGCGATGCGGTCGTAGCGCGCTTCCTGGTCGGTCATCCGCACATGGTGCCACGTGCGATTTCGGGCCCTTTGGCCCCCGGGCCGCGGCCCGCCAGCCGCTGGCTGTTGGCGCGTCGGCATCCGATGCTTCGGAGTGGCCCGGGACCGGTGTGCGTGTTCGGCCCGGCCGATGCTGCCCGCAACCCGGGTTGCCCACGGAGTCATCGATGAGCCTCAGTGTCTCGCCCGACCGTTCGTTCGGCTGGCCATTCGTCAAGTCCCGCCGCGTGCTCGACTCGCTGCGGACCGGCATCGGCCCGGCACCGATCGCGCTTCGTGGCATCACCCTGCTCGCCGACCCCGTGCTCAACAAGGACGCGGGGTTCTCGGACGCCGAGCGCGATGCGCTTGGCCTGCGCGGGCTCCTGCCGCCGCGCGTGATGGACCTCGATGCGCAGGTATCACTGGAGCTCGAGCACGTCCGCCGCAAGGCGGACGACCTCGAACGCTACATCGGCCTGGCGGCGCTCCAGGATCGCAACGAGACCCTGTTTCACCGCGTGCTGAGCGACAACCTCGAGGAGATGCTGCCCATCGTCTACACGCCCACCGTGGGTCTGGCGTGCCAGGAGTTCAGCCATCTCTACCGCCGCCCACGCGGGGTGTGGATCACGCCCGATGACGTGGGCCGGGTGTCCGAGCTCCTGCGCCACGCCGCCCGGGATGAGATCCGGCTGATCGTGGTCACGGACAACGAGCGGATCCTGGGCCTGGGCGATCAGGGTGCCGGCGGGATGGGCATCCCGATCGGCAAGCTGGCGCTCTACTCGGCGACGGCGGGGATCCATCCAGGCCTGACGCTCCCGGTGTCGCTCGACGTCGGGACGGATCGCCAGGAGCTGCTGGCCGATCCCCTGTACGTGGGCTGGCGCCACCCGAGGCTTCGGGGCGCTGCCTATGACGAGGTCGTGGAGGCGTTTGTCGCCGGCGTGCGCGAGGTTCATCCGCGCGCGGTCCTCCAATGGGAGGACTTCAAGCAGCACAACGCCATCCGCCTGCTGGAGCGCTATCGCAACTGGGTGTGCAGCTTCAACGACGACATCCAGGGCACGGCCGCCATCGCGCTGGCCACGATCCTGAGCTCGCTGCGGATCGCCGGGCGGTCGCTGGTGGGTACCCGTGTGGTGCTCGCCGGCGCGGGTGCCGCGGGCACGGGGATCGCCCGTCTGCTGCGCACCGCGATGATCGAGGACGGGGTTGGTGCCGCGGACGTGGCGGAGGCCATCGCGGTGCTCGACTCGCACGGCCTGCTCGTTGAGGGCCGGGACCACCTCGATGACGACAAGCGGGACGCGGCTATGCCCAGGTCGGCGGTTCAGGGACTCGGGCTCGACCCGGATGCCGTCCTCGACCTCGAGACCGTGGTCCGCGCGTTCCGTCCGGACATCCTCATCGGTACGACCGGCCGCGCCGGCGCGTTCAGCGAGGCAACGATCCGGGCCATGGCGGACACGGTCGAGCGGCCGATCGTCCTGCCGCTGTCCAACCCGACCGCAAACACCGAGGCACGCCCCGCCGACGTCCTCGACTGGACCGGCGGACGCGCCATCGTCGCCACCGGCAGCCCGTTCCCGCCAGTGGAGATCGGTGGTGTCTCACGCGCGATCGCGCAGGCAAACAACGCGTATGTGTTCCCGGGCATCGGCCTGGGCGCGATCGTCAGCGAGGCTCGGATCCTGCCCGATACCGCGTTCCTGGTCGCCGCGCGCCGCCTGGCCGCGCTCTCAATGGTCACCGGGGATCCGGATGGGCTGTTTCCGCCGATCGCTGAGCTGCGGATGGTTGCGCGCGAGATCGCGATCGCGGTGGTCGCCCACCTGGGTGAGCTGGGCGTCGGCCGCCGGTACCCGCGAGCGCAGATCCCGGCGGCCGTGGAGGCGGCGATGTGGCGACCCGAATACGTTCCCTATGAGGCCGTCTGAGGCGTCGCCCGGGGCAGGAACCGCCGGACCAGCCGGTAGGCGATGAGGGCAACGATCCCGATCAGGAGCAGGATCGGCAGCCAGACGATGGCCAGCCAGATGGCCGCGCTGGCGAGGGTCTGGCCGATCGAGATCAGGCTCGCCGCCGCCGCATCCACCTCACTCGCGGGGTCCCAGGCCTTGGCCGTGTCCTGGACCTGCTGGACCTGTAGCCCAAAGGTGGTCACCAGGCTGCCGTAGGCCACCTGGTCCGTCAGCTGCGCCTGCTGGGCCTGGAGCTGCTCGATCTGGCCGCGCACATCGGTCAGCTGGGCCTGGACCTGCAGGAGATCACTGACGCGTCCTGTGCCGCGAGCGATCTCCTGCAGCGCCGCCTCGCTCGCCTGGAGGTTGCGGATCCTCGCGTCGAGATCGGCCAGCTGGCCGCCGACCTCGGTCGCCTGCGTCTGCTCGGAGACCACGCTGTCCGCCAGGCCGCGAAGGCTCGCGATGGTGTCCTCCCAGTGCGTGGCCGGGATGCGGTACGTGATCGAGGCGACCGACCGATCGCCGTCGTTGGACTCCTGCGACGCGCCGATGTAGCCGCCGGCCGCCTCGACCGCGGTCCGGGCCTTGGCCAGCGATGCCTGCAGGTCGCCCACCACCAGCTCCAGCGAGCCCGTGTACACGACCTTGAGGTCGCCCTGGGGCAGGAGCGCGGCGGTGTCGTAGGCGGATCCCTTGCCGCCCGCGGCCTCGTTGCTGGTCGTCTGGCCGTCGAGACCTGGTGCCGGCACCGCCCCTGCGACGCTCGCGTCGGACCCGACGACCGGGGCGCCCACGGTGCTCAGCACGGACGAAACCTGGCCACCCATGAACACGAGGGAGAGGACCATCACCGCGCCAATGACAGCAGCCAGAACAACGCCGATGCCCACCACCTGTCGTCCATTTCCTGAGCTCCCCATGACGCCTCCTTGATGTCCTGTCGGGCGAATGCCCGCCGCTTGTCGTCGTGCTGCGGGGACGCGCTCGATCGGTGCGGAGTTCCGTCGCCCGGTGCCCAGCGTGGGTAGCGCCAATGGCCATGTCGTTGGGTGATGTCCCGCAAGCAGCGCTCTCGGCCGACCCCAGGGTGGCTCCCAGGCGACTCCCGGGCGCGCTAAGGTGCCGCCATGCGTCTCCCGTTCGAACCTCCGATCGCACCCATGCTCGCGAAGGCGAGCAGCGGCCTGCCCGATGGTGAGGGCTGGCTGTTCGAGCCCAAATGGGACGGCTTCCGCGCCCTCGTGTTCCGGGACGAGGACGAGGTCCTGATCCAGAGTCGCGATCTCAAGCCCCTCGACCGCTACTTCCCCGAGCTCGGCGACCCGCTTCGGCCCAGCTGCCCGAGCGCTGCGTGCTCGACGGCGAGGTCGTGATCGCCAGGGCCGGAGCGCTCGACTTCGAGGCACTGCTGCTCCGGATTCACCCAGCCGAGTCGCGGGTGAGGATGCTGGCGGCCGAGACGCCGGCCTCGTACGTCGCGTGGGACCTACTCGCGCTCGGCGACGAGGACCTGCGCGGCGTCCCGCAGGGTGATCGGCGCCACCGCCTCGAGGCGGCGCTGGACGGCGTGACCCCGCCGATCCATGTCACCCCGGCCACGCTCGAACGCGAGGTGGCCGCGGACTGGTTCGACCGGTTCGAGGGCGCCGGGCTCGACGGCGTGGTCGCGAAGCGGCTCGACGCTGAGTACCAGCCGGGCAAGCGGGCGATGCTCAAGGTCAAGCACGAGCGCACCGCCGACTGTGTCGTGGCCGGCTTCCGGTGGCACAAGAACGGGCCAGGAACGCACGTCGGCTCGCTGCTGCTCGGCCTGTTCGACGAGGAGCAGACGCCTCCACCACGTCGGGATCACCTCGTCGTTCACCTGGGAACGGCGTGCAGCGCTGGTCGACGAGCTCGAGCCGCTACGGGCGAACGCGCTGGACGGGCACCCGTGGGCCGAATGGGCGGAGTGGGCGAGCGCCGGCTCAGCCGACGCCTCGGGCCAGCGGCTGCCGGGCGCGACCTCACGCTGGAACCGCGGCAAGGACCTGTCCTGGGAGCCGTTGCGGGCCGAGCGGGTGGTCGAGGTCGCCTATGACCACCTGCAGGGCGATCGCTTCCGGCACGCGACGACGTTCCGTCGCTGGCGTCCGGACAGGACACCCGACGACTGCCGCTACGACCAGATGGAGACCACCGCGCCATTCGAGCTGGCCCGGATCTTCGGCTGACGGCGCGATCCTAGATCCGGCCCGCCAGGAAGGCCTCCCAGTCGCGCGCGTCGTCGAGGTGCTGCCACTCGCGCCAGCGGGCGATCAGCCCGTCGTCACCGACATCGACGATCGCGGCGCCGTGGTAGGTGTGGTGGCCGCGGTACGTGTACTCGACCACCCCGGTCCGGGCACCCTCGTCGAACAGGATCCGGTGCCACGTGGTCTCGTGGCCCCCGGGTGGTGGCTCGAAGAACAGCTCGAGCTCGGCGCGCGAACCGAAGCGGTAGCGGGTCGGGTCCGCATAGTCCACGGCCTCGGCGAAGCAGGCGGCGGCCGCCGCAGCGTCGCCGACGGCCCACGCCTCACCGAGCCGGACGATCAGCTGCTCAAACTCGGATCGCGTCATCGCCACCCCCTCTGTCCCGGACTGCCGTCACATCCCATGCTACGCATCGCCCGGGCGAGCGCATCCGTCGTTCGGCCCTTAGCGTGCTCGCGTCCGGGGCGCTCGCTCCGGCTGGCCGCTGCGATCCGGCCACTCGTAGCCCTCCCACGGGTCGTAGTCAGGGTCGAGCGGCTCCTGCGCCGGTCGGAGCTCCTCCGGGACGTGGATCAGGTTGACGCGCAGGCGATACCAGACATATGAGCGACCGCGCATCCCGTCGGTGAGGATGTCCGCCGGCTCGAGAAACTCGACGACGTCGGGATGCCGAACCTTCCAGCGCTCGAGCCCCTCGTTGACCTCGGCCTTGGTCGCCGCCCGCGCGATCTCGATCACGGGCACGTTCGTGCGGCGCCGGCCCGTGGGTGTTGGCCGCGTGCCCTCCCACTCGGTGGGAAGTCCGGCGTTCGGATCGCCGCCCGCGACCGCAGCGGCGCGCGCCTCGGCGACCTCCGGCGGCGGTCCCCCGTCAACGCCCCGGCCCTGGTACTCGGCGTCCGCGCGCCGCTTGCGTGACGGCTGCACGCGTGGCGGCTCACCGGCCTGCTTGGCGTAGTTGGGCGGCCAGGGCGCGTCGCCCAGCCCCTCCGCCTCGTGGCGGGCGGAAAGGTCCAACAGCGCCTCGAGCGAGCCGACCGCCTCATCGATGCCCGCTCCCGCGTCGCCTCGCGAGGCGTAGATCCCGGGCACGGTTGCCAGCGTGAAGTCCTCGGCAACGACCTCGGGGACCTCGTCCCAGCGCAGCGGGAACGAGACCCGCGCATCGGGCAGCGGCCGGACGGAGTAGGCAGACGCCACCGTTCGGTCCTTGGCGTTCTGGTTGTAGTCGAGGAACACGCCGTGGCGCTCCTCCTTCCACCACTTGGAGGTGGCGATCGACGGCGCCCGCTGCTCGACATCGCGTGCCAGCGCCAGCGCCGCGCGCCGCACCTGCGGGTAGGTCCAGCGAGGCTCGATCCGGACGTTGATGTGGATCCCGCGCGAGCCCGAGGTCTTGGGCCAGCCGATGAGACCCACGGCCTCGAGCGCCTCCCGGCACACGAGCGCGACCTCGCGGATCTGGGACCACGGCACGCCGGGCACCGGGTCGAGATCGACCCGAAGCTCGTCGGGGTGGTCGAGGTCCTCGGCCCGAACGGGGTGCGGGTTGAGGTCGATGCAGCCCAGGTTGGCCACCCATGCGAGGCCGGCCGGCTCGTCGACCACGATCTCGTCGGCGGTGCGCCCGGACGGGAATGTGAGGGTCGCGACGCGCATCCAGTCGGGTCGGTTTGCCGGCGCGCGCTTCTGGAAGAACGGCTCGGCATCGATGCCGTCTACGAACCGCTTGAGCGCCATCGGCCTCGCTCGCACGCCAGCCAGGGCGCCGTCGGCGACCGCCAGGAAGTACCGGACGAGGTCGAGCTTGGTGTGGCCGGGCACGGGGAAGTACACCTTGTCTGGGTTGGTGACGGTGACCGACCGACCGCCGATCTGGAGAACTTCCTTGCGGGTCGCCATGGCTGGGATGCTAGCGGGCCAGGCAATCCGACGATATGGACGCCCTGTCGAGCGGAGCAGGACCCGGCGCACATCCGCCGGGTAGCGGCCGCCGCTCGCCGGTAGCATAGGCGCACTGGCTGAGCGCCCTGCGAGGGCATTCCCTGCGCGGTCGGGGCACGGCACGCGAAGGGGAATGCCACCGGACACGCCCGAGCCCGTGAGAGAGGCAGACCAGATGACCGACGGCGCAGCCGACAGCGTGATCCCGGCCGACAGCTCCGCAACGTCCGCGGAGGGCGACCCGACGGGTCGCTCGTGGAGCGCGGTCAGCGTGGCTCCTCCGTGGCTCGTCAACCTCTCCGCGCTCGGTCTGCGGGTGCTCGCCGTTGCGGCGCTGCTGGTTGCCGTCGGCTACCTGGCGGCGGTCCTGTGGGTGGTCACCGCGTCGATCATCGTCTCGATCGTCATCGCGGCCCTGTTTGCGCCCTATGTCCTGCGCCTTCGAAACGGCGGACGATCCCGGGCCGCCGCGGCAGCGATCGTGTGGGTCGTTGCGATGCTGGTCCTGATCGCGATCGTCGTGGTGCTGGCGATCGTGTTCGTGCCGTACATCGCGGACGCCCTGTCCTGGTTGCAGGCCGGCGTCGAGAAGCTCCAGGCGGACCTGGCCGCGCTCCAGGTACCACCCATCGTCGGCGACCTGGTCCACGATCTCGTCGGCATCGTTCGCCAGGTGCTGACCAACGATGGCGGCGGGCTCGTGTCCACGGCGGCCAGCGTGGTCACGGTCATGGTCCTCGCCACGTTCCTCGTGTTCTTCTTCCTGAAGGACGGGGACAAGGCCTGGGTTTGGCTGTTCCAGGCGGCAAGCGAGCAGAAGCGCGAACGGATCACCGAGGCCGGTGACGACGCCCTGACCCGGGTGGGCGGCTACCTGCGCGGCACGACCGTCCTGTCGGCGATCATCGCGATCACGGACTTCGCATTCATGTGGATCCTGGGCGTCCCGGTCGCGGGACCGCTCGCAGTGCTCGTGTTCCTGGCCGGGTACATCCCGTACTTCGGCGGGCTCGTGACGACGGCGCTCATCCTGCTCGTGGCGTACGCCGCGCTGGGCGCGGTTCCGGTGGTCATCCTGCTGCTCCTGATCGCGATCCGAAACGCCATCCTCGGCTACACGCTTCGACCCATGATCTACGGCCGTACGGTCAACCTGCACCCGGCTCTCGTGCTGCTGGTGCTGCCGGCCGGCTACTCGATCGCGGGGGTCATCGGCCTGTTCGCCGCCGTCCCGCTCACCGCGGTCGTGTTCGCCGTCGCCAGGGCAACCGTCGCGATCATCGAGCCGGATCCGACGCCGCCCCTCCCGGGTCTGGTGCCCGCCTGGCTCGACCGGGTTGCGCAGTGGAGCTGGCGGCTGCTGGTGGCCGGTGCCCTCGCCAGCCTGCTCATCGGCCTGTTCGTCACGATCCCGCTCGTGCTGATCCCGGTGCTGATCGCCCTCATCCTCGCGGCGACCCTCGACCCGATGGTCACCGCGCTGGTCCGGCGCGGCCGGTCGCGTGGCGTGGCGGCCGCGATCGCAGTCGGGGGCAGCTCGCTCGCGATCATCG
The DNA here is from genome assembly GCA_963734935.1 of uncultured Chloroflexia bacterium. Taxonomy (GTDB): domain Bacteria; phylum Chloroflexota; class Limnocylindria; order Limnocylindrales; family CSP1-4; genus CAIXZV01. Next base: position 86,134 of record CAVTIO010000007.1, read on the forward strand.
GGTTGATCTTGCTCGCCGTGGTGGTCCTGGCCGAGCAGGTGGGGGACGTCGCGACCACCACGCAGTCCGGAGCCAATGCGGTCGACTCCGCCGCCGGCGGTTTCCTCGGGGCCGGGTCGGCGGCGGTCAGCACCGGGCTGATCCAGATCGTGGGGACGGTCCTGGACGTGGCCCGCAGCGTCTCGTCGCTCGCGCTCATCTCGATCTTCAGCGTGCTGCTCGCCTTCTACTTTCTGCGCGACGGCGGTCGCCTGTGGACCCGGGCCGTCGGTCGCGTTCGGCCCGAGGTCGCGCCCGAGGTCGAGGCCGCCGGGCGCCGAGCGTTCGACGTGCTTGGTGGCTACATGACCGGCACAGCCGCCATCTCGTTCGTGGGCGCCGGCAGCCAGTTCGTGATCATGGTCGTGCTCGGGATCCCGCTCGCACTGCCGGTGTTCGTGCTGTCGTTCTTCCTGTGCTTCATCCCGTACATCGGCGGCTTCGTGTCAACCGGCCTGGCGTTCCTGCTCACCGTCGCCGCCGGCAGCACCGCGGACGTCGTGATCATGGGTCTGTGGACCCTCGTGTTCAACATCGTCACCGGCAACGTCGTCGGGCCGCTGGTCTACGGACGGACGGTCCACCTGCACCCGGCCATCGTGCTGGTCGCGATCCCGGCCGGCAGCGCAATTGCCGGCATGCTGGGCATGTTCATCGTGATCCCGATCATCGGCGTCGTCTCGGCAACCTGGCGTACGGTGCTCGAGATCCTCGGCGCCGGCAGCGCGGCCGTACCCGAGGTGCCCGAGGTCGGCAAGCCGCCGCCGACAGCGCCACCCGTCGCAGCCGACCTGGAAGCGGCCCCGGACTCGGCGCCGACGTGACCCTGCGCGCGAGCTGATCGACGCTCCGGAACCGCCTGGTGCGCCGACGCCTCAGCCCGCCCGATGGAGGAGTCAGCCCGACCCCGATCGCTCGCTCATGAGCGCGACGTTGTTGTCGTCGGGGTCACGCGTGAACGCCATCCACAGCTCGGTCGCACCGTCGCGATGGACGACATGCGGCAGCGCGTCGAACGTGGCACCTCGGGCCTTGAGCGCCGATACGGCAGCGTCGATGTCGGTCACTCGGAAGTAGATCGTCGCGCGTCCCTGGAAACCGGGCGACTCCGGCTCGGACAGGTACAGCCGGATCCCGTCGGCGTCGAAGAACGCCATGCCCGGGTATGCGAACAGGAACCGCATCCGAAGCACGTCCCGGTAGAACGCGGTTGCTCGCTCAACGTCGCGCACGGGCACGAGGATCTGGCCGATCGTCGACAGACCGATGTCGTCACTGCTCATGGGCGGGCTCCTCCACTCGGTGGTTGATCATCCCACGGTGATTCCGAGCGCGCCAAGCAGCGCCACACCGAGCAGGACAGCATCAAGGGCGACCACGACCGCCACCGCGCCCCATGCCATGAGGTTCGTCCAGCGGCCGTTCGCGTGCATGCCCATCAGCCGGCGGTCGTTCACGAGCAGCACCAGGAAGACCAGGACCACGGGCAGCAACAGGCCCTGGAGGTTCTGGCTGCCGACGATGATCGGGACCAGCGCGCTCTCGGCGACCAGCAGGACAACCACGCCACCGATAGCCAGCACGAAGGTATAGATGCCGAAGAAGATCGGGGCGTCGCCGAAGCGCTTGCCGACGCCGCTTTCCCAGCCGAATGCCTCGCAGATCACGAACGCGGTCGAGATGGGCATGATCGTCGCCGCGAGCACCGATGCCCCGAACAGCCCGATGCCGAACAGGGCCTCGGCCCACGGTCCCGCGACCGGTTCCAGGGCCTGCGCAGCGTCGGCCGCCGAGGTGATGGTGGTTCCGACGCCCGCCGTGACGGCGGCGGCTGCGACCACGATGAACACCGCGATCAGGTTGGTCCAGACCGACCCGAGGACCGCGTCGGCCTGCTCCATGCGGAGCTCCTCCTCGCCGATGCCCTTCTCCGCAACGGCTGACTGCAGGTAGAACTGCATGTAGGGGGTGATCGTCGTGCCCACGACGGCCACCATGAGCAGCAGCGTGGTCGGGTTGAAGCTCAGGGTCGGGGTGACGAATGCGTGCGCGACCGGCGTCCAGTCCGGGGTCGCCATCACGGCCGCCACGGGGTAGGCGAAGAACACGACCATGACGCCCAGGAACACGCGCTCCACGATCCGGTAGCTGGCGAACAGGACGAGCCCCCAGATTGCCACCGCCACGACCGGGACCGTGAGCCACTTGGGGATCCCGAAGATGTCGAGCGCGGCGGCTGCGCCTGCGAGGTTGGCGATCGTGTTCGCGATGTTGGCGACCAGCAGCACGACCATCGCGAATGCGGTCCAGCGGACGCCGAACCGCTCGCGGATCAGGTCGGACAGGCCCTGGCCGGTCACGACCCCCAGCCGCGCGACCATCTCCTGGACGACGGCGAGGATCACGATCGTGATCGGGAAGATCCAGAGCAGGGTCAAGCCGGTCTCGGCGCCCATCACCGAGTAGGTCGTCAGGCCGCCGGCGTCGTTGCCCGCCACCCCGGCGATCAACCCCGGGCCCATGACGGCCAGGAACGCGAGCAGCCCGCGCCGGCGGAACCGGCCGCGCAGGCGCGGGACGGGGATGTGCGGCAGACGCGAGGCCACATGTCCGCGGCGGGAGGCCACCGCTTCGCGCAGTCCCCGGCCCGAGGTCACTGGCGCGACCCCGCATCATCGCCACGACCGGCTGCGGTCATCGGCTCGCCTGCGGGGCGTGACTCATGCGTGGCTCGCGAGAACACCCGCGGCATGCGCCGCCGCCACGCGGACGGGGCGACGGTATCGATCGCGTCGTCCACGGTGACGATGCCGGCCAGCCGACCCTCGTCGTCGACGACGGGGATCGCCAGCAGGTTGTAGTGGGCGATGGTCTCGGCGACGGACTCGGCCGGCTCGAGGACACCGACCGCGACCGGCTCCTTGATCATCACCTCCGCGATCGGCGTGTCCGGCTGCGCCACGATCAGATCCCGCAGTGAGAGCACGCCCACCAGCCGGTCATCGCCGTCGACCACGTAGACGTAGTAGATGGTCTCGGCATCGGGCTCGAGCTCGCGCAGGCGCTCGATGGCCCGGGCGGCGGTCATCCCCTCGGGCATGGCGACCAGCTCGGTCGTCATCAGCCCGCCGGCCGAGTCCTCGGGGAATGCCAGCAGATCACGAACCTCCGCCGCCTCGTCGGCCTCCATCAGGGCCAGGATCTCGTCCCGGCTGCGATCGGACAGGTCGGCGACCAGGTCCGCCGCATCGTCGGGGCTCATCTCCTCGAGAATGTCGGCCGCTCGGGCAGGTTCCAGGTCCTCGAGCACCTCGACCTGGGTGTCGGGCTCCATCTCCTCGACCACGTCCGCAAAGGCCTCGTCGTTGAGGACTCGCAGCACCCCCAGTCGATCCCGCGGCGTGAGCTCCTCGATGATCGAGGCCAGGTCCGCCGGATGCAGCTCGGCGAGCTTGGCATGCGGAACCCGCAGGCGGACGCTCGCGATCGTGCCCTCGAGCGGATCGACGTCCTCCCAGTCGATGTAGCGCTCCGGGAGCGTGCGCCCGATCCCGCGTGCAACGCCGCGTGCGGCACCCTCGACGCCCAGCCGGCGCATCAAACCGGCCGCCCCCACGTCAACTGCGACCACCCGCAGTCCCCGGCCAACCTCGTCCAGGCGAACGTCGTTGACGCGGATGACCTTGCGGCCCTCGATGTCGACGATCTGCTTGTCGAGCAGGTCCTGCTTGAGCAGGATCTCGTCCTGGCGCTGCCGGAACTTGCCGATGTCGATCGTGGGCACGCGCAGCGTGGCCCCGCCGTCATCGAGCCGATCCACGTTTCGCCAGGGCAGGAAGATCAGGCGCCCGTCGGTCCGCGCGACCAGCCCGGTGACCGGCGGGTACCGATTGCCGATGGCGACGATGAGGTCGGCGATGACGCCCATGGGCTCGCCGGACGGATCGCGTACCGGCAGGCCGATGCACTGGCTGAGGAAGCGCATGGTGGCCACCTGTCGTTGGGCGGGTTCGACCCGTCCCGGTGACCGACCCGGCGAGCTGCCGGCGGTGCGCTAGCGGACGGGGCGGACCGTGGTGAGGGTGCCGGCACGGACGCCGGCGCGTCTAGGTCCGTTCTCCACGGGGGAGCTGTCCTCGGTGAGCCTTGTCTTGGCGGACACTGCCGTGCCAGGGAGACGGGCGTGAGCCCGTGCCAGGCTGGGGTCCGCGCTGAGGGTAGTCCCGAGCCCGGGACCGGTCAATCAGCGACCTGGCGCGAGAGACCTCATCCGCCGACGGTGACCGTATGGGTCACGCTGGCGCTGACCCCGCTGGCCGTCGCGGTCAGCGTCACGCTGTAGCTGCCCGCCCCCGCGTACGTATGGTTGGGGTTGCGAGCTGTGGACGTCTGCCCATCGCCGAACGACCATGTCCACGCGTCGGCGCCCCTGGTCTTGTTGTTGAACATGGCCCTGAGGCCGTTGACGGAGAACGTGAATGCGACGCTTGGAGCGTCGGGTGTCGCCGTCGGCACAGGCGTCGGCGTCGGCGTTGGTGCCTGCGTTGGAGCTGGCGTCGCGGTCGGTACTGGCGTTGGCGCCGGGGTAGGCGTTCCCGCCACCGTCGGGGTTGGCGTGGCTGGCACTCGCGTGGGGGTTGGTGCCGGCGTGACGCCGGGCGTTGGCGTCGTCCCTGGCGTTGGTGGCACGCCGGGCGTATCGGCTGCGCTCGGCGTTCCGGTCGGGCTCAGGGCAGGGCTCGCCGTCCCCGCGGCCAGCGTCGATCCAATCGTTCCGCCTCCCGCTGCCTGGCCGGCGCGGATCACGTGTCCATCGTCCGCCGGGGTGGTCCGCGGATCCACGCTCGACGGCTGCGGGGAGCCGCCCGGCTCCCCGATTGTGGGCGAGGGGGATGCCGACGTGGACCCACTGGCGCCGCTGCGCGGCCGCGAGGCGTCCGGTGTGCCCGACGCGTCCAGCACCGCCCCGCTCGGCTGAGTGCCTGGCCAGCCCAGCGCGATCCCGATGGCGAGGACGACCATGCCTGCCATGCCGAGCACGAGCCCTGCGTCCCGCCTACGGTCACGACGACGTGACGGTATCCGCGCGGTGGTCGCGCCGGGTGCCGCCATCCTGGGGCCCGGGTCCGCCGCTCCCGCGGTCGGCCTCCCGCTCCGGTCCTCCATCGCGGGAGAGAGGCTGGACGGTCGGCGCGACGCCACTGGCGGGCGCCCGGCCGCGAGACGACGGGCGAAGGCGCTCGTCCCCACCACCTCGGGCATCGCCAGGCGCTCGCGCATCGGCCGGCTGTCCGAAGCGGTCGTCGACGGCTCGTCGGCGGCAGATCCGATGGGCGGCGACGAGCTGGAACGGAGCGTGGGAGCGCGGGGCGCGGCAACCGCCGATGTCGTCGCCGGCGCATGCCTGACCACGACCCTGCTGGTCGCCTCGGTCGGGCCGCCAGCCGCTGCTGTCCCAGCGCGGGTGGTCGAGGATCCACCGACCGACCGCCGCTCGCGCCTCAGCCGGACGCGTCGTCCGACGAACCCGCCGGCCATCGTCGCCACGACGATCGCTGCCAGGATGGCGGCCACGATGATCAGCAGGGACTCCAGCCGCGTCGCTCCAGGTCCGGGAGGGCTCGCTGGATCAGCATGCTAGCAGAACGCCCGTTCGTGCATCCGGCGTCAGGGTGTCCGAGCCACGGGCCTCGGTTGAGCGAGAATCGTGCCTGGCTCAGGATTTGCGGGCTGCCTCGCGATAGCTGCGGAGCGCCCGACCGCGAGCGAGCGCATGGTCCACGATCGGGGGAATGTAGGTCCCGGGCGGTGGCTCGTGGACGGTGTCGTCCGGAATCCCGGCGAGCTCCGGGACCCAGCGACGAACATACGCGCCGTCGGGGTCGTGGCGACGGCCCTGGCGAGCCGGATTGAACACGCGGAACCAGGGCTGCGGATCGGTGCCGGTCGAGGCGGCCCATTGCCAGCCTCCGTTGTTGCTGGCCGGATCCCCGTCGATGAGGTGCTCCATGAAGTGCCGCTCACCGACGCGCCAGTCCACGCCCAGGTCCTTGGTCAGAAACATCGCGGTGATCATCCGTGCGCGGTTGTGCATCCAGCCGGTTTCCTTCAGCTGGCGCATCGCGGCATCCACCACCGGGTACCCGGTGCGGCCATCACGCCAGGTGTCGATCAGCGCCTGATCATGCTCCCAGGCGACGCCGTCGAGCTCGGTCCGGTATGCCTCGCGAGCGACACGCGGCTCGTGCCACAGCAGGTGGCCATAGAAATCACGCCAGGCCAGCTCATCTTCGAACCGGCGGCGACCGTCGCCGGGCCCGGCGCACCGTTCGGCGACCTCGACCGGCGACAGCAGGCCGAACCGGAGGTCGGCCCCCAGGCGGGAGGTGCCGTCGAGATCCAGCCGGTCGCGACCCTGGGCGTAGTCGTCAAGCGCCGCGGAGCCCGCCCACGCGTCGAGTCTCCGCCTTGCCGCGGGCTCGCCCGGCTCGGGGAGCTGCCGTGGGTCGGCCGTTGGAGCGACCATGGCGATGCCAGCGTCCCGACGAAGGTCGGTGCGCGCGTCGGGCGTCGCCCGCCCGTCATGGGCCGCGAGCCCACGTATCCGGGTCGGTGCCGGCTGCACGGCCCGTCGGTCGAGTCGCTCCCAGGCCCGCCGGAATGGTCCGTAGACGCGAAACGGCCGGCCCTCGGTCGTCAGGACCGTTCCGGGCTCGTGGATCAGTTGGCCCGGTGTCTCGAGCCACGCGATCCCGCGCCTGGCGAGGTCCGCCTCGATGCGTGCGTCGCGGCGGCGTCCGTATGGCGCGTAGTCACGATGCACGACCACCCGGCGGGCGCCCACGCTCGTCGCATAGGCGGGCACGACGTCAACTGGGTTCCCGTGCAGCAGAACCAGCGGGGCGCCGCGGGACGCCAGGGCGTCGGCGAGCGCCGCGATGCTCCAGCGCAGGAACCAGGCCCGGTTCGCGGATCGCCAGCGGCCGCCGAGGAGCGCGTCATCGAGCACGAAGACCGGCACGACGCGACCCCCGCCGGCCATCGCCGTGGCCAGTGCCGGGTGGTCGTGCAGCCGAAGATCGCGTCGGAACCAGAGGACGGTGACGGCGTCGCGCCCCGTCGACGGCGGTCCATTGGCGTGGCCGGTCGTGCTGTCCACGATCGCCGGCTCGCCGCTCGTCACCTGGCGGCTGGTGCGAGGCCGCGACCCTTCTCGAGCGTGATCTGCAGATCCTGGATGATCCCGGTCGCGAACCCGGCCTCGCTGATCGAGAGGTAGTAGTCCCACATCCGGATGAAGCGATCATCGAACCCCAGCCCGCGCACGCCCTCGAGCTGACCCAGGAACCGTGCACGCCAGGCCTGGAGCGTTCGGACATAGTGCGGGGCGACGTCCTCGACCCCGCGGACCAGCAGCCGCGTGTGCCGCAGCGAGCGCTCGATCTCGGCCAGCGACGGCAGCAGGCCACCCGGAAAGATGTACGTCTGGATCCAGTTCGCGCTCCGGCGCTGGCGCTCATACGCAGCGTCGGGGAACGTGATCACCTGGAGGCTCGCTCGACCCCCGGGCCGCAGGGCCCGATCGCAGGCGTCGAAGTACGTCGCAAAGTACTCGGCGCCGACCGCCTCCAGCATCTCGATCGAGACAATCGCGTCGTACTGCCCCACGACCTCGCGATAGTCGCGCAGCTCGATGCTCACCCGATCCGCAAGCCCGGCTGCCCGGATCCGCTCGGTCGCCAGCTCGTGCTGGGCCGGCGACACCGTGATTGAGGTGACCCGACAGCCGAGCTCGCCGGCCGCGTAGAGCGCGAACCCGCCCCAGCCGGAGCCGATCTCGAGCACATGCTCGCCGCCGCGCAGGCCCGCGCGATCGGCGATGACCCGGTACTTGTTGCGCTGCGCGTCGGCGAGTGCCTGGTCGGGCGACGCGAACACGGCGCTCGAGTACGTCATCGTCTCGTCGAGGAACAGCCGGTACAGATCGTTGCCCAGGTCGTAATGGGCCTCGATGTTGCGGCGGCTGCCACCGATCGTGTTCCGGCGCATGCGATGGGCGATGGTCTTCACGGCGCGCCCGGGCAGGCGCCACCAGCCGTCGGGCAGTGCCAGCGCCTCCCGGTTGAGCGCGGTGACGCGGGCCAGGGTGGGCAGGTCGGGGCTGGACCACAGGCCATCCATGTAGGCCTCGCCGGCTCCGATGTCGCCTCCGACCAGCATCCGCATCGCAGCCGCCGCGTCGTGAACGTGCAGCTCGCCGACCATCGTCGAGTCGCGGTCGCCGTAGACGCGTCGAGACCCATCCGGCAGCACGATGACCAGCTGCCCGACCGTCACCCGGCGCGCCGCGCGGAGCATCACCCGCCGCGCGGTGGCGTCGAGGATCGATGCCGGCAGGATGCCGCCCCGTTCGCCCGCCAGGTCGGTCACGGTGCGATCCGGTGCCCGGCGGCCGCGCCGTGGCGGAAGAACGGCGCACCCTTGAGCCACAGCCGCAGGGCATGCAAGTGAATCAGCCCGATCGTCTTGTGGGTCACCAGCGGGTGTCGCAGCAGCAGCCGTAGCAGCGACCGGTCGGAAAGGACGCGCCGGCTGAGCACCAGGCTCGTGCTCAGCATCGGCTGCCCGTCCTGGCGCAGGTTGATGGCCAGCCGGAGGCGGTCCGGCTCGTCGCGGACATGGACCGCGTACCGCCCGTCGATGCTGATGAACGGCGACACGAAGAACGCCTTGTCCATGGCCGACGTGAACCCCGCGCCCTCGCGCTTTCCCTGCGTGGGCTCGGTCGGCCGCAGCGTGTACAGGTGCCGCTCACCGAACGTGTTGTGGACCTCGACCACCACGACGCGTAGGGTGCCACGCTCGTCGCGACAGAGGAAGAAGCTCGCGGGGTTGAACACGTAGCCCAGCACGCGCAGGTTGGTGACGAGGGTCACCCGCCAACCCTCTGGATCCTCGCCGTCGGCCCGCAGGTGCGCGCGGATCGCCGCCGCGACGTCGGTGGCCGGCTCGGGGAAGTGGTCGGCATCCCGGAACGTCGCCACGCCGCGTCTGTTGCGCCGCAGCAGGCGCAGGCGGGCATCGACCTCGTCCAGCTCATCCACGTCGAACGCCGCGTACCACACGTCGTGCTCGAGGGCGTACGTGAACGGACGAGCTCGGCGGTGGCCGACCTTGCCCTCCAGGAGGTGCGACCTCATGCCGCAACCTCGAGCGTGGTCCCGGTGACGAGCTCGGCGGCCTCGAAGCCCGACCGGCAGCCGTCCTCGTGGAAACCGTAGCCCAGGTGCGCGCCCGCGAACCACGTCCGCCGGTAGCCCTGCAGGGCGCGAAGGTCCTGCTGCGCCGCCAGGGTCCGGAACGTGTACATCGGGTGGCTCATGGTCTGCTCCAGGATGACGCGGTCGTTGGCGATCGTGTCACCCGGGTTGAGCGAGACCAGGTAGTCGACGGGGCCGGGGATGGACTGCAGGCGATTCATGTTGTAGGTCATGGTGAGCGCGTCACCGGGCATTCGGCAATCTGGGGTCCGGACGTTCCATGACGCCCAGGCGCGGCGATTTGCGGGCATGACCCCGGTGTCGGTGTGGAGCACGACCTGGTTGCGGGAGTACTCGAAACCCCCGAGCACCCGGCGCTCGCGGCCGTCGGCGTCCTCCAGCATCCGGAGCGCGTCGTCCGCGTGCGTGGCCATCACGACGCCGTCGAAGCGGTCCCGGGAGCCATCCGCGGTGCGGACGGTCACGCCTGCTGCATCGCGCCTCACCTCGACCACGGGGCTCCCCGCACGCAGCGCCCCCGGCCGCAGGGAGTCGACGAGCTGCGTCACGTACGAGCGCGATCCGCCGCGGACCACCCGCCACTGCGGCGCGTTGCCGTATCCGATCAGGCCGTGGTTGTCGAGGAACCGCAGGAGGTAGTCGATCGGGAACTCGAGCACCCGGTCGGCGGCCGTGGACCACACGGCGGACGTGATCGGGATCAGGAAGTGCTCTCGGAACCCGGTGCCGTAGCGGTGCTCCTCGAGCCAGTCCCCGAGGGTCGCCCGGCTTGGGCTCGGCGCATCGATCGTCGCCCGCGCATCGCGGTAGAAGCGGGTGATGTCGGCGAGCATCCGCCACTGCGACGGCCGGGCGACGGTGCGCAGGTCAGGAAAGAAGCCGCCTGGCCCGCGCGAGCTGTACGCGATGCCGCAGGCATCGCACGCGCACGCGAACGACATGTCGCTCGGCTGCGTCGCGACGCCGAGCTCGGCGAGCAGGCCGACGAAGCGCGGATATGTTCGCTCGTTGTAGACGATGAACCCCGTGTCGACCGGAAGCGGCCCGGCCGGACCGTCGACGCTCACGGTCGACGTGTGCCCGCCGGGACGGGCATCCCCCTCGTACAGGGTCACGCGATGGTCTCGGTCGAGCGCGAAGGCGGCGGTCAGCCCGCTGATCCCGGATCCGATGACGGCGACGTTCATGACGGCGCTCATGCCACCGCCGCGTCGTGGCGCCGGGCACGCTCGTCGAGCGCCCGCTGCATGCCGTCGCGCGCGTTGCTCGCGATACGGGACAGGGCGCCGCCGGCAAACGGGGTCAGCGGTCGCATCCAGCCGCGCAACCTGATGTCGGCCGTGTAGTCGATCCGGGTGCCTTCCGGGGTTGGCTCGAACCGGATCTCGTCGACGGCGTCGACACCGGAGCCGCTGCCCTTGAGCACGACCCGGGAACCGGGCTCCCACGCTGTGGTCACGTACTCCATGGGTGTCGTTCGACCACCCATGCGCACGATGAGGCGATACCTGGCACCGATGCCGGCAGGAGCTTCGCCGACCTGGGTCGACGACACCACGCCGGGATCCCACTTGGCCGAGTTCGCGAAGTCGGCCACGAACGCGAAGGCCTCGTCGATGGGCAGCGTGGTCTCGATCTGCTCGCGGAGGACAGTCATGATTTGTGTGCCTCTGTAGAAAGTTTGTACAATCTCTGTCACACACGATACACTACGCCTTGCGAGGCCGTCAATGGTCTGTCCCATGTTGAAACGCCCAGCCGAAGGAACGAAGCTCATGCACGAAGCGGCTCGACCCGCACCGATCGCGCCCGCGCAGGCTCGGAGCCTGAATCGGTGGAACACCTCACTCGCCCTTCTTCATCTCGTCCAGGGATTGGCGATCCTCGCGCTGTCCTTCGCCCGCGATCCGATCGTCAGCGCGCCGGTCGTCAGCAGCTATCTCGCCTTCGACCCGGCCACCAGCACCCTGGTGCCAGCGCAGCGGGCGCTGTTCGATCTGCCGATCGGGCCCGCCGTCGCAACCTTCTTCTTCCTGAGCGCGATCGCGCACGGACTGCTGGCGTTCCCGGCGCGCGCCTGGTACGAGGATCGCCTCGCCAGAGGTCAGAATCCCGCTCGCTGGATCGAGTACGCGCTGTCGTCAAGCGTGATGATCGTGGTGATCGCCGAGCTGTCGGGGATCCAGGAGATCGGGACGCTGGTCGCGATCTTCGGCATCAACGCGGCGATGAACCTGTTCGGGTGGAGCATGGAGGCCGCCAACGAGGGCCGAACGCGCACCCAGTGGCTGCACTACGTGTTCGGGTGCATTGCGGGGATCGTGCCCTGGCTCGTGATCTCCATCGCCCTCTGGACCGCGGCGACGGCGCCGGGCGCTGCCGCGATCCCCGGGTTCGTGATCGTGATCTTCGTGTCCCTGTTCATCACCTTCAACGTGTTTGCGATCAACATGGTGCTGCAGTACCGAAAGGTCGGACGCTGGTCCGACTACCTGTACGGGGAACGCGCCTACATGCTGCTGAGCCTGGTCGCGAAGTCTCTGCTCGCCTGGCAGGTGTTCGCCGGGACCCTGCGCCCGTGACCGGCCGATCGGGCGCGGGCGTGCGCGCCCTTGTCGACAATCTGCTCGAGCTGTCGTGGGTCGGCTCATTCACCCGAATCGGGTACGCCTCGCGACGGCGACTGTTCGACTGGGAATCGCCCGCACCCGGCGCGCTTGCTGGCCGGACGGTGCTGGTGACGGGTCCCACCTCGGGGCTTGGCCGGGCGGCGGTCGAAGAGCTCGCTGCGCTGGGAGCGCGGGTGATCCTGGTCGGGCGCAGTGAGTCGCGGCTCGCCGCGCTGCGCGCGGAGCTGGCCGATCGTCACGGCGCCGATCGCTTCCCGATCGTGGTCGCCGACATGGCCTCGCAGGCGTCCGTGCGCGCGGCCGTGTCCCGGATCATGGCGACCGAGCCGCGCCTCGATGTCCTGGTCGACAACGCCGGGGCGGTGTTCCCGGATCGAGCGGAGACCGATGAGGGCGTCGAGGCTACGCTGGCCACGATGGTGGTTGGCCCGTTCCTGCTGGAGGCCGGCCTGCTGCCCCTGCTCGAGCAGACGCCCGATGCTCGCGTGATCGCCGTGACCTCGGGCGGGATGTACCTGGCGTCGCTACCGCTCGACGATCTCGGATATGAGCGCGACCCATATGCGGGGCTCCGGGCCTATGCGCGGGCGAAGCGGGCCCAGGTCGCGTTGATGCGCGAGTGGGCGCGTCGCCTGGAGGGTCGGGTGGCGTTCACGGCGATGCACCCCGGCTGGGCCGACACCCCGGGCCTCGAAGAGGCGATGCCCGGCTTCCATCACCTGATCGGCCGGTTGCTGCGGACATCGTCAGAAGGTGCCGATACGATCACATGGCTGGCCGCCCGCAAAGCGGGAGCCGACCTCAGCGGTGGGCTCTACCTGGATCGACGCCGACGGCCGTTCGACCGGGTGCCGGGGACGCGGTTGTCGGGCAGAGACCGGCGTCGGTTGTGGGCGCAGGTCGTGGCGCTGGCCGGCATCGACGACCCGGCACCGGACCGGCCCGGACGACGCGACTGATCCCGACTCCCGGGACGCCGGGCCGACGCGGTCACGCAGGCGTCAGCGGCGACGACCGACAGCGGTCGCAATGACCCCGGCGGCATCAACCACGCGGTCGGGCAATCGAACGATGCCAAGGCGCTGCGCCGTGTCGTCCGTGGCGCCGGCGCCTCCGAAGGCGATCAGCGGCACCCCGGCGGCGCGGAGCGCCTCGACCACGGGCGCGGCGGCATCGGCCTCATCCTGCGTCACGGCGCCGATGACCGCGGCGCGCGCGCGGGTCCTGGCCGTCGCATCCAGCCACCCGTCGACCGTGACATCCTGGCCGAGGTACAGCACGCCGGTCCCGACCCGCCTGATGGCGGCCGCAAAGGCAAGCGCCCCCAGCTCGTGCCGCGCGCCCGGCGCCAGCCCGACGACGACGGAGGTCGAACGGGGGATGCCCGCCGCCTGGTAGACCGCCGCCAGCCGACGCGCGATCGCGGCACTCGCGGCGTGCTCGGCGGCGACGCTCAGGCGATCTGACGACCATGCGTCGCCGAGCGCAGCCGCCGCCGGCAGGACCAGGTCATCGACCACCGCCTCGTAGGATCCCGCCGCGAACATCTCGTCGAGAGCGGCCTCCGTCTCGGCTGCGGACGCCGCTTCAGCCGCCTTGACGAACCGCTCGATGAGCTGGGCTCGGTGCCCGACGCCGGATGGCGCTTCCGTTCCCACGGCGACCGACCGGCCCGTGAGCTGCGTCACGTCCACCTCGCCGGCACCGATGGCGCGCGCGGCCTCGGACGGCGTCCAGCCCGTGGCGATGAGCGAGCGCATCGCCAGCAGCGTCTGGAGCGAGGCGTCGTCATACAGTCGATACCCCGCCGGCGTTCGTGCCGGCTGGACCACGCCGTACCGCCGCTCCCAGGCCCGGATGAGTGAGACGCCGACGCCGGTCCGGGCGGAGGCTTCCTTGATGGTGTACATAGTATGTGTAACGTTATCAGGAATGCGTCACGCGTCAATTGGGGGGAGCACACCTGGTACAGACCGTGGATCCGCTGCCCCCTGGTGGGCACCGGCGCGAGCCGGCCAAGGTCAGCGGGAGCGTGGCCTGAGACCGCTGGCAGCCGAAATGGCGGTGCGCCCGAGAACCACCCCACCGCATGTTTCAGCCTAGGATGGACCTGCCCCCCGGCCCTTGCCCGGTCGCCCGTGCCTGCACTGGAGGATGCACATGCGCGCTCGAATGGCGGCGGTTGCCGCCCTGCTCCTGCTCATCGTGACCGCCGCGCCGGCCGCGGCCATCACCAGCGGTGGTGGTGACCGTGGCGGCCCCGACAGCGGGGAACACCCCCAGGTCGGCCAGCTCTTGTTCTACGTTCCCGACGCGCCCAGCAGCATCTACGATGATCCCGGCGGCTGGTACAGCTGCTCGGGGACGCTGGTCAGCCCGACCGTCGTGGTGACTGCGGGACACTGCACGTTCGCTGTCGGCCACAACGGGCACTCGACGACCTCCCCCGCCGATCCGTACACGGCAGCCCGCGGCAACGGCTCCGGTGGCAACGACATGTGGTTCACGCTCGTGCCCGACGGTACCCAGTGGGACGGCTTCCCGGCCACGTTCGACGCCGACGGGAACCTCAACTACGCGACCCAGGCAGCCCGCTACCGTGCGCGCAGCAGCTGGGCGAATGCCAACTGGATCCGGGCGACGTCGTACCCGCACCCGCAGTACGACGACCGCGCGTTCTACCTGCACGACGCAGGCGTGATCGAGTTGCACGACGCGCAGAACGGCCTCGACTACGCCACCATCCCCGAGGCCAAGTATCTGCAGAGGTACGCGGGGCGCCGCAACGCGCACCGGTTCGAGGTCGTGGGCTACGGGCTCGAGAAGGTGCTCCCCTTCGCTGATTTCGGTGGTGACACGCGGATGAAGGCGGACGTGAAGTTGCTCAACCTGGTGAGCAATCCCAAGAACACGTACATCCAGCTGTCGAACAACGCCCGCACGGGCGGCACGTGCTTCGGTGATTCGGGTGGCCCCACGTTCGACAACACGGACTCGCTCCTGCTGGTGGCGGTGACCTCGTTCGGCCAGAGCCCGAACTGCACCGGGATCGGCGGCGCCTACCGGCTCGACCAGCCGGATGATCTTCGCTTCCTGGCGAGCCACGGCATCACTCCGTAGAGTCGGTGCGCGACCTCGGAGCGATGGCGACCCCGTCCGAGAGGACGGGGTCGCTTCCTGACCTGTGACCCCGTCGACGCCCATTTGACGGGCGCCGTGACCCGGTCCTAGGCTGCGGACCAGAGGCGATGGTGTCCGCCGAGGTGCCCTGCCACGGGGGCGCCTGAACTGCCCGTTGGGCTGATGGCCCCTGCATTCCAGTCATGGCCTGGAGGCTCGGGTGGCCCCGGCCCGGAGGCGGCCAGATCGACACGATCACCTTTCTGGCGGAGGTCGAGCGAGCCCTCGGGCCCGGCGTGGATTTCGACCGTGACCCGCGGCTGGGGCTCGTGGGTCGTCGGGCACGACGGATCACGCCCTGGCCCGGCCTCGACCGGGCAGCTCTCCTTGACTCTGATGACGGCCACGGCCGGCGGCTGCCGGTACTGGTCGCCGTCCCGACCTCGACGTTCGCCGGTGCCCGGCTGTCCGTGGATCTGGCGGGCGGCTGGCGAGATCGGGGGCGCACGACCCTGCTGGGGCACATCGAGGGCGCGGCCCTCCCGCCACGGGATCTGGCGCGGATCGCGGCGAACGTCGCTCCCGAGGCGACGTGGCTGGATCCCGCCGGCGCGCGGCGCGAGGCGCGCGAGGCAGGCCGCCGGTACCGCGAGCGACGCGCGCATGCCCGGATCATGGGCGGTCGTGCCTGGCAGCCGGCCGGGGCGCTCCCCCCCGACCTGGCGCGCTTCGCGACGCCGCATTCCGCCGCCGAGTACCGGCTCTCAAAGCTCCCGCCGCGCTTCCTTCGCGGCCTCGAGGGCCTGCTCGACGACGACGAGCGGGTGCTCTATTGGATCGAGCGGCCGATGGTTGTCGATGTCGCCCTGGTGCGGCGCCTGCGCGGCGACGTCGATCGTCGCGCCGCTCTCCTCGCGTTGACTGATCGCCAGGTCCTGTGGCTCGTCGACCACGCCCGCCCTGACCGGTACCTCTCGGATTGGGGGGTCGACGTGGAGCTCATCGCCGTCGAATCGGTTCGCCGGGCGGATATCGAGGCCCGGCGTGACGAGGTGCGGCTCAGCGTGACCACCGAGGCCGGCGAGCGGGTCTATCGATTGCCGACCGAGCTCGAGGCGGAGATCGAGGTGATGGGCGAGCTGCTCACGGCGTTCGCGCCGACCGCCGCTCGCAACCTGCCGCTCCGACGCTACGACGTGGCGCAAATCCCGTTCGATGCCGAGCCGGCCGAGCGATTTGGCCAGGGTCACGAGGCTCGTCACGCCTACGAGGGGGCCGCGGCGGACGGCGAGGTCCTCGCATCCCTCTACAGCCCGGCCCGTCCCGGGCAGCGGCGGCCGGCGACGCTCCTGCTGCGACCGTCGATGGTCGAGCTCCTGGGCGATGGGCGCGGTGGCGGTCAGAACGGGACGCTGGGTCGCATCCAGCTGGACACCGTCGTCTCGATCCGGCTCACCCTGTCGCCCATGGCGGGCGAGATCTCGATCGATCCCGGGATCTCGATGACCTACCCGGCACCAGTCGCCGACCACGCGACCGCCTTCGTTCGGCTCCTCAGGAGGGCGCTAGCCAACACCGGCTGAGGGCGGCGCGAAGATCCGCTGGTAGATGTCCTGGCCGTGGCTCGTGGGCAGCGGCTCGCCCTCACGGACCCGGAAGGTTCGGCGCCCGTCGGGCAGCCGCTCCGCACGCAGGAACAGCGCCCCGCCCCGGCCCTCGTCCCGCAGACGCCGTGCGAGCTCGAACATATGGGTCACGTACACGACCTTGATGCCGCTCTCGACCATCGCGGACACGATCTGGTGTGCGATCTCCGACCCCTCCCGCTCGTTGGTCGAGGCAAACGACTCGTTGAGCAGCAACAGGCTGTTTCGGCGCGCGTGGCCGACGATCGTGTCCATCCGGACCAGCTCCTCGTCGAGCTTGCCGCTTCGGAGCGCTGTGTCCTCCTCGCGCCGGAAGTGCGTGAACAGGCCGTCGCTGACGTCGGCGCGGTACGCCTCGGCAGGGACGAACATGCCCGCCTGCATCAGAAGCTGCGCGATCCCAAGGCTGCGCAGGAACGTCGACTTGCCGCCCCGGTTGGCCCCGGTCACCACGATCATCGACCGGCCATCCGCCGCCAGGTCGTTGCCAACCGTGCGCGCCTCCCCGGACGCGAGGCTGAGCGCTCCGTCATACAACCCGCGGGAGGACAGCACCGCGGTTCCGGCCGGTTCGGGATCCGGCATGCAGGTGGGTTCCCCTTTGCCCCGCAGCGTGTCGTGGAGGTTGAGCGCGCCCAGGCACATCCCGAGCTCGGCCCGCAGCTGGCCCAGGTAGTCGAGGATGTGGTCGGTCGACTCGCCGAGGGCGCCGGCGGCCAGCGCCACCCCGCGCTGCCGGAGCGAGCTGAGTGCCTCGGATCCGGAGATATCGCGCGGATCGAGCTCCCAGGTGCACGAATCAGATTCCCCGAGGCCAACCCGCTCCCGCAGGCCCCGGCGGCTCGTGCGCCGACGCAGGACATAGCTCGTTGGCTCGCTCGCCGCACCGAGCGTGGCGCTGAGCAGCACCCCCTCCCCGAACCGCAGGCGCCGCAGATGGCCTTCAACCGCGTCCAGATAGGCGTCGTCCAGCTCATCGGCCAGCTCGCGGAACAGCCGGCCGAAGCCATCGGAGGTGAACGACCCAGCCTGCTCCCGGGCGATATCGCGCATCCGGCGGACCTGGACGAGCACGTGGCCGAGCAGGGAGATCGAGCGGCCGAGAACGGATTCTGGAACCCGGGCGGAGTAGATCCAGAACTGGCGTTCCTTGTGGAGGGCAGTCACCGCGAGCTCGTAGAGGTCGCGGACGACATCGGGGTGGGCGAGACTGTCGCTGATCACCGCCTGCCGGTACCGGATCGCGTCCGGGTCGCTCAGGCTCGTGAAGAGCGTGGCCCGCGCTACGTCGCGCAGGTACCTGTCGCCCCTGGCCATCGCACTGAGCACGATGTCGAGGCCGAGATCCTGCGTCAGCTCGCCGGTGTTTGCCGGTAGCTCTGCATCGAGGTCGAGATCGCGGTCGCGGTAGGCGAGATGGACCTTCATCGCCCGAGGCGCTCCCTGACGGCGTCGTAGGTGAGCCGATGCTTGTCCGCGATCGCCAGCGCATAGGCGAGCCCATCCGGCGTGCGGCGGACGATCCGGAACGTGCGTTGCGCATCGTCCTCCGGGTCCACGTTGCTGACCATGCTCACGATCGACGGCTCAAGCGCGGTCAGCTCATCGAGGAACGTGACCACGATGCAGATCAGGCCCCGGTCAACGACCCGGCGCAGGACCTCGCGACCGATGAACAGCTGGTCCTCGACGGTCGTCGAGCTGAAGCTCTCGTTCATCACCAGCAGGCTCGCGGGCGTCGCCGTCTCGAGGATCGCGTGAATCCGCCGGAGGTCGTCCTCGAGCTTGCTGCTGAGGTCCTCCACCCGCTCCTGGCGCTCGAAATGCGTCTGGATCCGGTCCATGACCGGGATGCGCAGCCGCTCGGCGGGCACGGGCACACCGAGGCGCGTGAGGTGGCCGAGCTGGCCGATCGCGCGCGCAAACGTCGTCTTCCCGCCCTGGTTGGGACCGGTGACGACGATGATCCGCTCACCGGCCCGCAGATCCACGTCGTTCACGACCACGGGCTGACCGGCGCGTGCCAGGCCCGCCGCGAGGACGACATCGAAGATCCCGCGTCCCTCGATCTCGCGGTCGCTGATCTCCGGCAGGCAGAAGCTGAGCCCGGCCTGCCGGATCGGGTCGATGTAGTCGAGATACGCGAGGTAGAACCGGATCTCCCGATCAAGCCCCTCGACGCCCGGGTCGAGAAAGTCGCCGTGGCGCTCGGCGTACTGCCCGAGGTCCCGGAAGACGTCGGGATAGAGGCGCGCGACGCAGTCGAGAATTGCCGCCTCGACGTGGTTCATGTCCGACCCTTCGTTGAAGCGCCACTCGTACGGGGATCGGTCGCCCTGCCGGAACTTCGCGAACGTCTCGAGCACCTCGGCGGTGTAGTCGGGCTCGGGGCGGAAGCGCGTGACGGTGACCTTGGAGCCGCTGATCCGGAGTCGGTAGCTGACGCTCCGGATCGCCTGCTGCATCCGTTCGGTATCGGCCTGCAGCATCGTGAACGCATCCGACCCGGTATAGGCGGCGAGCTGGTCGCGGGCGAGCCGCAGCGCTCGGGAGCGTAGAGGGGCCTGCGCGAGCCGGCCGTGGAGCTCCAGGGCGGCCGCGCCGTACGCCTCGGCCGCGTTCAGCAGCCATCGCTCGCGGTCGAGGACGTACGTGGTGCGGGCCGCGTGCGTCAGCCGGCCCCGGATGGTCGCCATCTGCTGGCCGAAGCTGCGAACAGCCTCCAGCAGCGTCCCGTCCTCGAGATCGCGGAAGACCTCGTGCCGGTACCTGATCGCGTCGGCGGTGCCCAACGGAGTCCTGAACAGCGGGCCGAGGTGGTCGTCATCGCGGCCGGATGCGACCGCCGTCACAACCTCGTCGAGATGCAGGTCCGCGAAGGCTCCGGTGGCTTCCCCGGCCACGTCTACCGGCTCGGTTGCGGCAGGACCGTCGAACAGGATGCTGTGAAACGTGGGAGCCACCTCTGTGTGCCAGGTCGGGGCTCCAGGAACGAAAAAGGGCTCCTGGAGCCAAGCCCCAGAAGCCATCACCCGTCAGGCGGGATACGACGCGAGCCTCATCGCGCTATCAGGTTGTGCGCCGATTGTTCTGCCCGTCTCCTGCGCTGTCAAACGGGCCGGTGGCCTGATCGCACGGGACCTCCCCGATGCGCTCACCCCCGGGCTCGCTCACCCGCTGACCGAGCCGATCGAGCAGGAACGCCGGGTACGCCACACCGTCGATGCGGACCCGACGTGCCGGCGGGCGTCGTAACAATTCGCGAACGCGATGCCGATAGCGTGCAACATCGCGCGACGAGGAAGCTGATGACACGTGCACGAACAGTCCCAAGCAGCTGGCTCGCGGTAGCGATGGCGGCCGCAACGGCGGGGTGCCTGGCCGGCTCGCTGATCCTGATCGCCCTGGGGGACCCGGCAAGCGAGCGCTCGTCCATCCGGCTCGGAGAGGCCCTCGCACTGATGACTCCCTGGCTGGCCTTCGCGATCGTCGGGACGATCATCGTCCGGCGCCGACCCGGCAACCGGATCGGCTGGCTATGCTGCACCGGCGGCCTCACGGTCTCCATCGTCGCCCTGTCCGTGGGAGTCGCGACCTACGGGCTGGCGATGGTTCCGACCCCACCGATCGCGACGTCGGCCGCCTGGATCGCCCACACGGGCTCGATCACCATCGTCGCGTTCCCGCTGCTCATCCTGTTCCGCTTCCCCACGGGCCACGCCCTCGGTCGCGGGTGGCGCTGGGTCGAGGTGCTGACGGTGATCTATGTCGTCGTTCTGATGGCGCTGGTCGCGGTCGAGCCGATGCCGCTGCTGGGTTTCCCGACCACCCCCAATCCGTTCGCCCTCGGTTCGATTCGGCGGTTCGACGCCACCGCGTTCGGGCCAGTCGCGGTGTTCTCGGGCCTTGCCGTCGCGTCCCTCATCGTTCGCTTCCGCCAGGGCTCCATTCTGGAGCGACGCCAGCTCCGGCTGCTGGCCCTCGCTTCCGTCCTGGTGGGCGGTGCGATGGCGACGATGATGCTGACCAGCCCACGCTTGATGACCGATGGGCAGCTATCGACGCTGACGGTCCTGATCAATGCGATCGCCTTCACGTCGGTCCCGGCCGCGATCGGGATCGCGATCGTCCGCGACCGCCTCTATGACATCGACCGGATCGTCAATCGAACGCTCGTCTACGGGCTGGTCTCGGCGATCCTGGCTCTCGTCTACGGTGTCACCGTCATTGGGCTCACCGGCCTTCTCGCTGTCCTCACTCCGGAGGCCAGCAGCACAATCGCGACCGCCGCTTCGACCCTTGTGGTTGCGGCCCTGTTCCGACCGGTCCGGTCCCGGGCGCAGGTCGCCATCGATCGCCGGTTCGACCGGGAGCGATACGAGGCATCCCGGAGCATCGAGTCGTTCGCGGGCCAGGTCCGGGCAGAGGTCGAGCTCGACGCGATCCTCGGCGATCTGCGTCTGGTGGCCGAGCGGACGGTCCGCCCGACCACGATGGCATGCTGGATTCGTCGGCCCAATTCCCGCTGAGCGGGTCCAGAGCTGGGAGAGACCAACCTCCGGAGGAGGTGTCGGGGTCGCGACCTTGCGCTGTGGTTGCCTCTCGGCGACAGGCGGTGGCCCGCGCCCTATCGTCTCGGCGGGGTCAGCCCGCAATCGGGCGTGTCGCACAGGGTCAGGCCGATCTCGGCCAGTCCCTCCGCGAGCGGCGTGAAACCCAGGTAGCCGCCGAAGGAGCGCGAGGTCACCCCGGCCGGAATGCCGCGCACCAGGACCACACCACCTGAGTCGCCGGTCGCCACCTGCACGTCGGCGGCGATCATGCAGGGGAAGAACGAGCCGTCCTCGGCCGGCTGCTTCAGGTTCGCTCCCTTCTCGACCACCTGGCCGGTCCGGAAGATGTTGCGTCCATTGATCTCGACCGCGTCGCCCACGTTGATCTCCGCACACGACAGCGCTCGCGCGCCCAGCTCCATGGTCCGGTAGCCGCCCACACCCATGTCGATCTCGTTCAGGTGCCCCCATGGGATGCGGTCGGGGGCGACGACGAGGTAGTCGATGTCCGAGGCAGCGCAGGTGTGGTCCGGGTAGGGACAGGTCGCGGCACGGGCAGGCGGGCCGAAGATGCCGAGGCGCGTGCCGTCGGGCGCGATGGCCACCGTTCCCTCCCCCGTGCAGTGGCCAGCCGAGGTGAGCACGATCTGGTCGCCCAGCCTCGCGTATATCCCACCCGAGCAGTATCCCCACAGGTGCTGACCGGCGAGCACCGGCGGATCGTAGACCGCGGTCGTGCGCTGCGGGGTCAGCAGCGCGTTGGCCCCCGAGTAGAGGGCGACGCCGAGCAGGACGCCGGTCAAAGCGACTGCGACCAGGCGCAACAGATGCAGCACGCTAAGTCGGCGTCGTGGTGTCATCGTCGCGGACGATCCAACCGACGACCGGCGTCGAACATGTCCCTCTGCCGTCGACCCTTACCGTGGACTTGGCCAGAGCGGCGGGTACACGCCATCCACGCAGGCGGCCCATGTCCCGTCGCCGTCGTATCCGCCCAGCAGCTCGTAGCGCTGCCCGGTTTGCGCGACGACGCGGCCCGACGCGTCGAGGACCTCGACCTGGTCCCAGCTCCTCCGCCCCGTGTAGCCGTTGGGCCATCGGACAGGCGTGGTCGCCCTGCCCATGTCCTCCGAAACAATTGCGGTACCTGCATCCGGATCCACAATGAGCATCCCGGTCGTGTTTGCGAGGTAACAGCCACGCTCTCCGTCCACAGCCGTCAGCAGCGTGACTGACGCACCGGCGCCGCACGCCGCGACAGCAAGAGCAGACAGGGTGAGGACGGCCAGCCTTCGTCGAGGTTGCATGGCCCGATCCTTGATCACCTCCCGCGGGTCCACAAGGGACCGAACGTCATGCCCGGCGGTAACGCGGAGCCACGCCTCCTGCATGTCAGCCGGTCGGCCCGGGCCTCAAGGGCAGCGCGTCCCCGGCGTTGAGCGCGCTGATGACGCCCCGTAATGACACGGGCTCCCATGGCAGCCAGACTACCGCCTGCATTCATCCCGGCTCGCGACTCGGGACGCGGGCCCCCCCTCCAGACCTGCTCCTGGCGCTCCTTCCCCTCCCTCAGCGCCGGGGGCAGGTCATTTCGTGTCCGGCGCATCGCTCGGATCGCACGACCCGCAGGTCCCGATCACGAGCCCACGGACGCCGCGGGACTGGCCCACGCGCAGGTGACGCTGACAGGATCGCTATGCCAGACGCCGAGGTGGACGTACGACGCCGTGAACACCAGCGGCCCGGGGTTCGGCGGAGCCTCCCTGCCCCGGCGCATCTGGAGCGTGACCGAACCGGGCTGCATCCCCTGCTCGGCCAGCTCGACGCCCCAGCTCCACGATGCCGTCGATGCGTCGGCGATCTGCGTTGCCATGTCGATGCTCGGATAATCCCGTCGGCCGGAGGTGATACCCGGGCCCGTTGGCGGCGTCGTGTCGTAGTAGTAGAGCTGGTGCCCGTCGGCGTCGGTCCCGGTCCAGCCGAGGACCACGATGTCGAGCCCGCTGGGCAGCGGACTCGTCCGCGCCCACGACCAGTCGTAGGTCACGGTGATCGCCGGCGGCGGGCCGGCCTCGGCCGCGCCGCAGTCGGCGTTGATCGAGGCGTGGAAATCGGACTGGCGCGCGTCGAGCAGGCCGCCCCAGCCGAACAGCGGCTGACTTCCCAATATCGACACGATCAGCAACAGGGTGCTCGCGACCACGAGCGCGGAACGACGATCCGCGTGCCCCGCCAGCGTGACGTCCCGTGCGCCGAGCAGGACCCAGATCGCGAGCATCGCCTCGAACGGCAGCCGCATCACCCCTGCCTGAGCACCGACCAGCGTTGCCCCAACTCCGGCCGCGATCAGCAACACGAGCAGCGGACGGATGATCGCGACTGCCCACGGCCGTCGCCGGTCGAGCGCTCGGGCGACGACGATCTCGACGACGGCCAGCGCGCCTGCAGCGAGGTTGAAGGTCAACTCCCTGAGCAGGGACTGCGGCAGCGGCGGCGGAAACAGCGCCAGCACCATCCCGGCGACGTTGATGGCCGCCAGGACCTTGAGCGCGATCGAGGCCCGAGCCTCCAGCGACCCAGCGAAGGGCGGCTCGGTCTCATGGCCCCCGGGGTCGAAGGAGGCGCGTGCTGTCATCCCGAGCCTCCGTACGCCGTGGCGGCCCTCGATCAGGGTGTTGCGGTGCTCCAAGTGTCGCAGCGCGTCGCCAGTCACGTGCCGCTCACCCCCACCTGGGCGTCAGATTGGACGCCAAGCCCGGCACGAGGACTCAGAAGCCCGGCCAGCTGGCCGGGCTCCACGTTCAGATCGCTGGAGCCGACACTCGGATTCGAACCGAGGACCTGCTGTTTACGAAACAGCTGCTCTACCGCTGAGCTATGTCGGCGCGGTGCGCAGTGTAGCCGATGTCGTATGGCCAGCAACCTGTTGCGGCCGAGGTTCCCGCGCGGTCGGACTCGCTCGTTGAACTGTGCTGACGCAGCGGTTGCGAGCCTGGGAGATGCTCGGGGACGTGCCGATGATGAGGGAGCTGGCGCTCCCTGACTACTGCTACTCTGACGCTGGCACAATTCGTTTGCGATTGGCGAACAGCAGGCCCCAGTTGCCCGCAGCAGGGGCAGGCCGGTCGCCACCGGCAGGAGCTATTCGTACGTAGGAGGCAAGGCATGTCGCGCACGCTGACGCGTCCTTCGCCCGTCTCTCTCGACGAGTTCAACCGGATCTTCGAGTCGGTCAAGAACTGGGGTCGCTGGGGCCCCGACGACGAGCTCGGAACGCTGAACTTCCTGACGCCTGAGCGGGTGACCGATGCCGCTCGCCTGGTGCGCTCGGGCCGCCAGGTCTCCATGGCACTACCGATCAACACGATCGCTGGGCCCGACAATCCGAACCCAGCAATCCACTTCATGTCGCTGATGCATGACATACCGGTCGGGCCGGCCGGGCTCAGCTTCGCGATGTGCTTTCTGGGCATGGCCAGTCACGGGGATGCGCACACCCACATCGACGCCCTGAACCACATCGGTTATCGCGGCCAGCTGTACAACGGCAAACCCACATCGATGCTCACCTCGCGCGGGTCGGCGTGGGGCAGCATCGCTGCCTACAAGGACGGGATCGTGGGCCGTGGGGTCCTGCTCGACGCCGCTCGTCACAGGGGCATTCCGTGGCTCGAGCCGGGAGAGGCGGTGGACCGAGCCGAGCTCGACGCGATCGAACAGGCGGAAGGCGTGCACCTGGGCGAGGGCGACATCATGGTGTTCCGAACGGGTCATCATGCCCGCCGGCTGGCGCTCGGACCGTGGCGCAACGACCCGCCGCCTGACGGCGAGGGGAAGGCTGGCTTGGCCGTCGATACCGTGCCCTGGATGCACGAGCGGCAAATCGCCGCATTCCTGCCGGATGGCGACGGTGAGACGATCCCGAGCAACGTCGAGAACATTCCCTACCCGATCCATCCGCTCCAGCAGACAGCGATGGGCCTGTGCATCTCGGATAGCCTCCAGTTTGAGGACCTGGCGGCAGCGTGCGATGCGGAGGGGCGCTGGGAATTCCTCGTCGTCGGTCTTCCGCTGCGGCTGCCCGGCGCGACCGGCTCACCATGGAATCCGATCGCCATCTTCTGAGCCACCAGCAACGACGGAGGCCGGCATGGAGCGGAGGTTCGCGGGCAAGGTAGCCCTCGTTACCGGGGCAACCAACGGCATCGGTCAGGCGACGGCCGTTCGACTGGCAGCGGAGGGCGCGATCGTGGGGGTGAACCAGCGCCCGATTGGCGATCCGGCGGAGACGCTGCGCCGCATCCGCGAGGTCGGTGGAGAGGCATTCGCGGTCGCTGCCGACATGCGCGACCCTGAGGCGGTCGTCGCGATGGTCCACGAGGTCGCCGAGCGTGGTGGCCGACTCGACTACGTCGTGTCCAACGCCGCGATCAATCCGTTCATGAGTTGGGATCAGACCGCCATCGAGGACTTCGACCGGTTGTTCGAAACCAACGTCCGTGGCACGTGGGTGGTGGCGACGGAAGGCGCGAAGCAGATGATCGCCGAAGGCCATGGCGGCGCCATCTGCATGGTCAGCTCGATATCGGCCCACGTCGGAGCGCCCGGCCAGACTGCGTACTGCGGAACGAAGGGCGCGATCAGCATGCTGGGCAAGGCGCTCGGTGCCGTGCTCGGAGAGCATGGCATCCGGGTCAACGTGGTGGAGCCCGGCGCAGTGCGGACGAACATGAGCGCGCCGATGTTCGACGACGCTGATGTCGTGCGCTACTACGAGGACCGGATCGCCCTGCACCGGGTCGGCGAGCCCGAGGAGCTCGCGGGGACGATCGCGTTCATGCTTTCCGACGACGCGAGCTACGTGACCTCGGCCACGTTGCTCGTGGACGCTGGGTTCATCGTCAACGCGGAGCTCTGAGGGCGTCAAACCTGACGGCGGAGGTCGGCGGGCCGCTGGTCGGCGTGTGGGCGATGGCGGCAAAGACCGCTGGATCGAGCGATGCTCGACCGACGAACAAGCCGTCGACACCCGGCATGCAAAGCAGCTCGACCGCACCCCGTTCATCAACACTGCCACCGTAGATCACTCGAGCTTCGCCGCGACCGCCCCGCTCGGTGAGCCACTGATGAACCGCTGCGTGAACCGCTCCAACCTCGGCCGGTTCGGCCCTCGTGCCGGCAACGCCGATTCCCCACTCGGGCTCATAGGCAATGACGACCCGTCCAAGCTCGGCGGCGGATACGGCCCCGAGCAACCGCTCGAGCTGGGCAAGGACGACGGCGATGGCCGTGGTTCGATCAGCCCTGACGTCTTCCCCCACGCATATCACGGGTGACATTCCCCAGCGCAGCACGGCTGCGACCTTGGCCGCGACCAGCTCAAGGGTCTCGGCGTGGTGGCGCCGTCGCTCCGGGTGGCCAACCTCGACGAACTCGGCGCCAAGATCTGCCAGCATCGGCGCGGACACGTCCCCGGTGAACGGTCCTGCATCTTCCGGATGGACGTCCTGTGCACCCCAGGCGACGTTGCTGCTGATCAGGAGGTCCCGGGCGACGAACAGCGCCGGGAACGCGGGGAGCACGAACAGGTCACGATCCGTGACGTCAGCCACGAGCGGCAGCAGCGTTCGCAGGTACGCCGCCGCTTCGGACGGTGTCAGGTGCATCTTCCAGCTCGCCCCGACGATCGGGCGCATGTTGGCCTCCGAACCAGAACCGGTCAGCCAGCCGCAGAGGGGGGGCCGGCACCGACGACAGCGCGGACGCCGGCCATGACGCTCTCCACCTGGGGCACGCTGGCGCGCTCCAGCGCGAGATTGAACGGAATCGCCGTGTTGAGGCCGGCCACACGAACAATCGGCGCGCGCAAAGACGTGAACGCATGCTCGGCCACCACGGCCGCAACCTCGCCCGCGACCCCGCCTCGCCGGACGGCTTCCTGCGCAATGACGAGACGTCCCGTCCGGCCGACGGACTCGAGAATGGAGTCGGTATCCATCGGCACCAGGGTCCGCAGGTCGATTACCTCGACCGAGATGCCCTCCTCGGCAAGCTGGTCGGCGGCCTTCAGGGCCTTGGTCACCATATGCGACCAGGCCACCAGGGTGACGTCGGTCCCGGGACGCCGGATGGCTGCCTTGCCGAACGGCAGCAGCAGCTCGCCTTCCGGCACGTCACCGTCGGTCATGTACAGGAGCTTGTGCTCGATGAACACGACAGGGTCGTCGTCCCGGATCGCGGTCTTGAGCAGCCCCTTGGCGTCGGCCGGTGTCGACGGCATCACGACCTTCAGCCCGGGAACATGATGGAAGATCGCCTCGAGGCTCTGGGAGTGCTGGCCGGCGAGCGAGTTACCCGCCCCGCCCTGAGTTCGAAGGACCAGCGGGACGTTTCCCTGGCCGCCTGACATGAAGCGGTACTTGGCTGCCTGGTTGACGACCTGATCCATCGCCAGCAGCAGGAAGTCGATGAACAGGATCTCCACAACCGGCCGGTTCCCGGCGATCGCGGCACCCACACCGAGTCCAACGAAACCGGCCTCGCTGAGCGGCGTGTCGATGATCCGGCTCGGACCGAACTCGGCGAACAGACCTTCGGTGACCTTGTACGAGCCGCCGCGCTCGCCGATCCCCTCGCCGATCACGAACACGGACGGGTCGCGCTGCATCTCCTCGCGGAGGGCCTCGCGCAGGGCTTCGCGGTACTTCATCGTGGGCATTACCCGACCCCGATCTCGGCCAGGAACTCGGCGACCGACGGTTCCGGACTCTCGGTCGCGAACTGGACCGCTTCCTCCAGTAGCTCCTCGACGCGTGAGTCAATGGCGGCGATGGCGTCGTCGTCCATACCGTCGTCGGCCAAGCGCCTGCGAAGTAGGACGAGTGGGTCGCGCGCCTTCCACCGGTCGAGCTCATCCGCGGGCAGGTACAGCCCAGGATCATTCACGTGGTGGCCGCCATGCCGATAGGTCATGCATTCGACCAAGGTGGGGCCCTCGCCGGAGCGCGCTCGTCTGAGCGGTTCCTGCATTGCGCCGTAGACCACGACCGCGTCGTTGCCGTCGACGGTCACGCCAGGCATGCCGTAGGCGGCCGCGCGCTGCGAGAGGTGTTCTACCCGGGCGCTCGCGCGGATCGGCGTAGACACCGCGTACTGGTTGTTCTCAAGCACGAAGATCACGGGCAGATCCCAGATCGCCGAGAGATTCATCGACTCGTGCCACATGCCGTTGGCGGAACCACCGTCGCTGCAGAACGCGACGACGACCTCGCTGGCGCCGCGCTGCTTGATGGCCATCGCAGCACCGACCGCGATCCCGAGGCCACCTGCGACGACACCGTTCGCGCCAAGGTTGCGAACCGCCCGGCTGGCCACGTGCATCGAGCCACCCCGACCCCTGCAGTACCCGGTCTCCCGGCCAAACAGCTCGGCCATCATCAGCCGCGGATCGTGGCCCTTGGCGATGGCGTGGCCGTGACCGCGATGCGTGCTGACAATGTAGTCGTCAGGCCGCAGGGCCCCGATCGCACCGGCCGCGATGGCCTCTTCGCCGAGATAGGGGTGGAAGTAGCCACGGATGTTGCCCAGCCGGTACTGCTCGATCCCTCGCTGCTCGAAGCGTCGGATCGTCAGGACGGTTTCGTACAGCGACGCGACGAGCTCGCGTCCAACGTCGGCCATGCGCATCACCCCTGGTGCATCGGCCATCATGCTGGCCCTGCGATGCTTGGGTTTTGTTGGGATCACGTGGAGTATCGTGGTGTTGGAGAGCTGGCGTCAAGGGTCGGCGTGGTATCTTGCCGCCCTGGGACCAAAGCCACGTGGCCCATTTGCTTGGCACCGGAGGTACTGTCCTCGTGAGCCAACCGTTGCTGCAGGCCGATCGTCACGAGTTCATCGCCGAGCTCGTTCGCCGCCAGGGCAGCGTTCGTGCCCGCGACCTCGTCGAGCGGCTGGGCGTTACGGACGAGACCATCCGCCGCGACCTATCGCGGCTGGCCGAGCTCGGGATCGTCCGTCGCTCCCACGGCGGGGCAGTCGCGATGGGACCGGGCGACGAGGCGACGACGGCGGTCCGTCTCCGGGAGCATGCGGACGAGAAGATCGCCATCGGACGTCGGGCAGCCGCGTTGGTCACGCCCGGGATGCGGATCATCCTCGACTCGGGCACGACGTGCCTCTGCCTTGCTCGGGAGCTGCGCCGGATGCCCGATCTCGTCGTGGTCACGACTGCCGTCACCAATGCCCTGGAACTGCTGGGGAATCCGAGCACGACGGTGGTGATGGTCGGGGGCGTCATTCGACCCAACACGTTCGGTACAAGCGGACGCCTGGCGGCCGCGACTCTCGCCGAGCTCCGAGTCGACCACGCGTTTCTGGCCATGCACAGCGTGTCAGCCCGCGGTGGCCTGACCTATCCGACCTTCGAGGAGGTCGAGGCCAAGCGCGCGATGATCGAGGCGGCCACGGAGGTGACCCTGCTCGCGGACCACTCCAAGTTCGGTCGCGAGGCGCTGGTACGGGTCGCGCCACTCTCCTCCGTCCAGCGGATCGTTACCTCCCCGGGCGTCGACGGGGATGAGCTGGCGGCCATCCGCGAAGCGGGCGTCGAGGTCATCATCGCCGAGCCGTAAGCCGTATCATCCCCTCGTGTTCGAGGATCGCGAACGGCATCGGGCTCGCGCCGTGGCCGACATCGTGCCCGCCCTGGCCCGGCAGCTGCTGGTAGCTCCCGAGCCCCCATTCCGGCTGCCAACCGTGCGAGACCTGGCCAAGGAGCACCGCTCAAGCTTGTCCTCGATCCACTTCGCCATGAGCCGCCTTCAGGAGGCGGGGGCTGTAGAGATCGAGATGCGTGGTCGCCTCGGGGCGTTCATGGTTGGCCGCTCGCTGGGCCGGCTGTGGGCCGTTGCCGAGAACGGACGGCCATTGGTGCTCGCACTGCCGCTCGCCTCATCGCCGCGTTACGAGGCCCTCGCGACCGCCATCAAGCAGCTCCTCGTCGGGACGGGAATCGAGGCATTCCTGATCTTCGTTCGCGGCTCTCGCCAGAGACTGCAGGCGGTGCACGATGGTCGCTGCCACATCGCGGTGATGTCAGCGTTCGCGGCCGGTGAGCTCTCGTCCTCGAACGATGCCGTGGTCGCAGAGCTGCCCCCGCTCACCTACAACACAGGCCACCGCGTGTTCCACACCGCGACCGCCGGCGATTCTCCGATCCGCGTGATCGTCGACCGGCACTCGGCTGATCAGCAACTGATCACCTCGCTGGAGTTCGGTGGCGACGGCGTGGAGCTGCTGCCCGCAATGACCGCGCAGATCGCCCGCCTGCTTGGCGAGGGGCGAGGTGACGCTGCGGTGTGGACGATGGATGAGATGCGTGTCCGATGGCCCGTCGGCGTGCTCGACCGCCCTCTGTCGCCTGGTGTACGGCAGTACGTGGGCGATCGGGACACGCGGGCTGTGCTGGTTGGCCGGGCGGCGGATGCCCCGGTCCTGCGCGCGCTGACCGTATCGGTGGTTGGAGCCGAGGTTGAGCGCATTCAGCTCGACGTGATGGCCGGTCGTCTCGTGCCCGAGTACTGATCGCGCGGTCATACGCCGCTGCCGAGGCCTACTGCTGCACGGCTCGCGACAACCCCTCCTCGGACAAGTCGTCGCCGGCTTCGCGGTCCAGCGTCCGGACGAATGCGCCATCGCGCATCACGATCACGCGGTCGGCAAGGCCGGCGAGCTCCTCGAACTCGGATGAGACGAGAAGGATCCCGTTGCTCTGTTCGGCAAGCTCTCGGACCTGCGCGAGGATCTCGAGCTTGGAGCCGATGTCCACGCCGACGGTCGGATCATCGAGCAGCAACACGGACGGCTGAACTGAGAGGTTCTTGGCCACCACGACCTTCTGCTGGTTGCCACCCGACAGCGGCGAACCTCCTGGTCCAGGCTCGGTGTGACGATGCGAAGGCGATCGACCAGCGCTGAGGCTGTGACCCGCGCGGCCCGATCGTCGATGAAGCCGGCATGGGCGAAGCGGCTCCAGGCGGCCATCATGATGTTGTCGCCCACCCGGTGGCTGCGGACGAGCTCCGCGCTCGCCCGGTCCTCAGGATCAGCGCGACCCCCGCCTCGAGCGCATCCCGTGGCGACCGTAGGCGCACCGGCCTCCGGCGAGCTCCACGCCGCCGGCATCGAGGCGGTCAACCCCGAACACCGCGCGCATGAGCTCGGTGCGCCCGCTGCCCAGGAGACCGGCGATGCCCAGAATCTCTCCGCGGTGAAGCTCGAACGAGACGCCAGCCAGGCTTCGGTTGCGTAGCCCAACGGCCCGCAGCAGCGGCGCACTCTCGCGATCGATGGGTCGCGGCTGATAGGCGAGCGCCCGCTCCAGCGACCGGCCGAGCATGTGCTCGATGATGACGGGTAGGGTCGCTTCCGCCGCACTCGCGACCAGCGTCACGTTGCCGTCCCGAAGGACCGTGATTCGATCGCAGATGCCGAGTACTTCCTCGAGATGGTGAGAGATGTAGATGATGGAGATGCCGTTTGCGACGATCCGCCGAATGGCAGCCATCAGCGCGTCGATCTCCGCCGCCGCGAGCGAGGCGGTGGGCTCGTCCAGGATCAGGACGCTCGCCTCACGTGAGATCGCCTTGGCGATCTCCACCAGCTGTCGCTCGCCGACGGGGAGATCCTCAACCAGGCGGTCGACGTCGATCTCAGCCCCGAGGTGGGCGAGCGCCTCAGCTGCCTGCCGGCGGACGCCGGCGTCATCGATCAGGCCAGTCGTCCTCGGGGCTCACGATTGAGCATGATGTTTGCCGCGACTGACATCGTCGGAATCAGGCTGAACTCCTGGAACACCATGGCGACGCCATGCCGCGTTCGCCTAGGCTGCTTGTCCTCGGCTCCGCGTGCCTCGAGGACCTCGACTCGGCCTTCATCTGCCGCGTAGGCGCTGTCGATGATCTTCACCAGCGTGGACTTGCCGGCACCGTTCTGGCTGACCAGCTCATGGATCTCGCCGCGGCGGAGGGTGAAGTCCACCTGGTGGAGGACCTCGACATCGTTGAACGACTTGCGGATGCCACGAGCGACCAAGGCCGCCGGGGACTCCGCGTCCGGCGCGTGGACATCGGCAGCCATTGCCTCAGCCTTCCGCCGCTTCGCGAAGGCTGAGCGCAACCGCCACGATGATGATCACGCCGCGAGCCATCAACTGCTCCGTCACCGACAGACCCATCAGGATCAGCCCGTTGTTGAGCACGCCCATGAGCAGCGAGCCGACGAGCGCGCCGATGATCGAGCACGGCCTCCGGAGATGCTCGTGCCACCAATGACGGCCGCCGCGATCACGGTCAGCAGGTCAGTCTCACCCAGGGTGTATCGAGCGCTGTGGAGACGCCCGACGTACAGGAGCTCGGCCACCGCCGCCGTGAATGAGCAGATGACAAGGCTGGCCACACGGATCCGGGCGGTGTTTATGCCCGAGTAGCGGGCCGCCACGCGGTTGCCACCGGTTGCCAGGATCTGACGCCCAAACGTTGTCTTGCGGTAGACGAGGTGGGAAATGACCAGCGCCGCAAGGGTCCAGATCAGCAGGCTGGGGATCGGCCCGAGATCGCCCGAGCCGAACATGAACGTGTAGCTCTCATCAAGCACGGGTACCGGCTGGAGGCTGGTGATCCAGCGTGCCAGGCCGCTGATGACGCCGGCCGTCCCGAGCGTGATCAGGAACGAAGGCACACGTAGCCCGGTTGTGAGCAGCCCGTTCACGAGGCCCGCGATGAGCCCCACGAGGAGCCCCGCCGGCACCGCGACCAGGGCATTGGCGTCGCGCAGCAGGACTGCGGTCACCATCGCAGACAGCGAAACCACGCTGCCGATCGAGAGGTCAATCTCCCCCGCCGAGAGTGCAAATGTCGTTCGAATGCCATGACCGATACGAACGCGGTCTGACGCAGGATGTTCAACTGGTTCTCGACGGTCAGAAAGCCGCTGTCCCGGAGCACGATCGCGAACACGACGAAGAGCAGCACGAAGCCCAGGTACACGATCGCGCTGTGCGGGACATGCCAGCGCGACTGGGCCCTCGGCTCGCTGGCTGATGCCGTGTTCGTATCGGGGCTCATGGTCTCGCTATCGCTCCCACACAATGATGCGCGCGGACGCGGAGCGTCCGCGCGCATTGCACGCGTTGGTCAGTGGTGATGGCAGGTCACTGGCTGAGAGCGGCCGTCACCTCGGCGGGAGGATCCTGGTGGAATCCTTCCTGCCACGCCTGTGCCAGGTTGTCGCGGGTGACACCGAGGGCGGGCACCACGATGAACGGCGGTACATCGACGCCGCATCGACTCAGCACCGCAGCCTTCACGGTGTTGGCTCCTTCGTCGAACGTGTGCTCGATGGCCGTGCCGTAGTAGTTGCTGTCCTTGGTGGCCATGATCACGTCGTTGGCAGCGTCAAGGTCGTGGGTGACGACCTTGACATGGGTGTTGTTTGCCTGGGCGAGGGACGCGAACAGCGCAGTTGCGGCGCCACTGTATGAGATGTAGATGCCGTCCAGGTCCGGGTTCTGGGTCAGCATCGCATCGGCCGCGGCACCGACGGTGGACTCGTCCGTGAAGCCGGCCCATGCGACGTTCTTGATGCCTGGGTGCGCCTGTGCCATCTCGGCGAGGAAACCCTTCTCGCGGTTGTTGCTGTTGTAGAAGGGGACGTCCAGCTGGATAAAGCCATACGTTCCGGTGTCTCCGATCGCCTGCGCGAGCAGGTCGGCCGCGGTCTTGCCCATCCGGTAGTGGTCGCCGGTGCTGATCGCGACGTACTGGTCGCCAGCCGTCCAGCCGTCCACCGGGTTGTCATAGAAGGCCATCGTGACGCCCGCGTCGAGGGCCGGCTTGTAGTTCTGCGCTCCGGCCGTCGGGTCAACCGGGATCGTGACAAGGATGTCGGGCTTGCTGGCCATCACCGTCTCGACCGCGGATGCCTCCTTGGCCGGGTCGAAGTCTGTCGACGCGGTCGCGACGACGTCGATCCCGTACTCGGCCGCCTTGGCCCGGACCCCGGCCTCGATCGCGGACATCCAGGTCAGGCCGGATAGTCCGTTGAGGAAGGCGAGGGTGGTCTTGTCATCCTTGATCTTCTGGAGGCAATCGGCTGTTGGATCGGGCACGTCAGCTGCGGGCGTCGATTGCTCACCGTTGGGACCCGGCGTGTAGCCGGTCAGATCCACCGACATCGGGTCGAAGCCTTGGAAGATGTCGCTCTGGGTCCAGGCCTCGGGCGAGGACGCCTCGGTCGGCGTCTCGCTGGCCGGCGCTTGGCTCTCGGGTGCCTGGGTGGCGGGGTTTTCGCTGGCAGGGGCCGTTGTTGGCGTTGCCGTTGACCCCGAGCACGCTCCGACGAGCATGAGCGACGCGACGAACGTCGCCACGGTTCGCGAGGATTTCATGGTTCGCAGCCTCCTCCTCGACCGGCAGACCGGTCAGTCCTCGTATGTGTCAACCTCGAATGACTTGAGCCCGTGGTCGACGTTCGTGTCGCCGACGAAGAAGTTGAAACCGACGCCTGGGCTGCCGGTGGCGAACCGATCGTCGGTCGCCGCGATAACCTCGACGCCGTTGATGTAGCCCCTGATCTCATCGCCCACGATCGACGCTGCGATGACATCGCCATCCTGCACGCCGTATTCGGGGCCGATCAGCTTGTTCAGCGACGTGAAATCGCCAATGGGGCCATTCCAGCGCACGATCTCCGCGTATCCCGCGTCTGTCTTGAGGCAGCGGAAGAACACTTCGTAGCCCGTGCAGTTGTGCGGCGTGATCGAGCTGCGCAGGCGGATCTCGACCTCCTGGAAGTACTGGTCGGTGGGGTTGTGGCTGAACACCTCTGCCCGGGCGAGCTGGTTGCGGCCCCAAAGGCCGGCGAGAACCGCGGTGGGGTCGTCGTAATCGCCCTCGGCCTCGCTTCCCTCGGCCGCGCCGGCACCCAGGGTCGCTTGCTCAGACCGCCGCTCGGCAGCGGTCATCCGGCTGACCTCGCCGTAGGCGACGCCGTTTCGGGTGAGGACGTCGCACCAGTCGATGCCGTCCTTTCGGCCGTTGAGCCACAGGCCACCCTCGGAGATCGGTTCTTCGTCGAGCTCGAACCGCGTCAGATACGACCGCACGGGAGAGGTCCGTGGTCGAATTGCCTCCATGTCCGACGTCATCGCGCTGGCACTCCTCCTCTGACAACCCGTGGGCGACCCACCTCACAGCGGGATGGGCGGATCCTCGTAGGAACGGACCGTGACGAACCGGCCATCGCGCACGGCGACGACGTTGACGCCTCGCACCCGATGGCGACCACCATCGGGATCGACCAGCACGGCATCGAACTCGATGGCGCTGCATGCGTCGTCGCCGCGGAACTCTCGGATGACTCGCACCTCGAGCCCCGGGTACTCGCGCGCCGAGGCCTCGTACATCTGGCGGATCGCCACGTGGCCTTGGCGCAACCCGTCCGGGCCTTCGTAGCTCCCGTCCGGCAGGTAGTGGGCCACCGTGGCATCGATATCCCGCCGGCACTCGGCTGCCCAGTAGGACTCGGACACGTCCATCGGCGTCTGCACCCGGGTCGACCCTCCCGCCAGGATCGTGGCGCTGCTGCCGTCGGGCGAAACCCGGTGTGCGCGGACGGAAGCGGAACCAACGAACCTGCCGATCTGTTTGCAAATGAGGAACGCAAGGATATTAGGTGCCGTTCCTTCGTCCGGTCAAGGCGAATTCGCGGCCCCTCAGGCTCCTCTGACTCGCCGGTGATGCCGTCCTGACCCCTCCTCAGCACGTTCGTTCCAATATGGAGAACATTTCGCTATCATGCGCCTATCTGCAGCAGGAGGGATGGCGTGGCAACCCGGGTGGTGATGCCTCAAGCCGGCCAGGACCTGGAAACCGGTGTCGTCCGGCAGTGGCTCAAGACCGTTGGAGACCCGGTCGCGAGGGGCGAGGCGCTGGTCGAGATCGAAACGGAGAAGATCAATCTGGCGGTCGAATCGCCGGCCGACGGCGTCCTGCTGGCGATTGTCGTGCCCGATGACTCCGAGACACCCATCCTGTCAACCATCGGCTGGGTCGGGCAGCCAGGGGAAGCCATTCCCGAGCAGGATTGAGAGCGGGGTACGCGGCATGAGCCTGGTCGGCGTGGACCTCGGTACAAGCGCGATCAAGGTAGCCGCCTACGCGCTGGACGGGACCCCGCTGGCCTCCGCACGCACAGAGGTCCCGGCTCTCCGGCCCGAGCCAGGCCACTGGGAGGTTGACGTCCTGCGCTCACGCGAAGCGTTCTGGTCGGCACTCGAGAGCGTGGCCGCTGGGCCACACGTCCGAGCCGATCCGCCGATCGCGCTGTCATTCAGCTCTTCGGGCCGCGAGGTGTTCCCGGTGGCGACAGATGGGACGCCGCTTGGGCCCTGCCTCATGACCGCAGATGTCCGTGGTGACGACGTTGCTGCGCGGACTGCGGCAGTTCGATCGCCCGATGCGTGGTTCTCCCTGGCCGGGCACGTCCCGCGCCGCATGGATCCCGTGAACCGCGCGTTATGGTGGCGTGAGCACGACCCCGAGCTCGTTGCCCGCACGCGGTGGTTCATGAACTGGCACGAGTACTTCTCGCTCCTGCTGACCGGCCGCCCGGTGATCGACGCGAGTGATGCCGGGACCTGGGCGATCTTCGACGTGGCGTCCGGCAGCTGGTCACCGGACAGGATCGTGGAGACGGGGATCGACCCTGGCTGGCTGCCATCGATCGAGCGGAACGGGGTCCCGATCGGTCGCATCACGAAGAGCGCCGCTCGACGTAGCGGGCTGCCCGACGGCACCCTTGTGGTTACCGGCGCCTATGACGCCTACGCTGCCTCGGTCGGGTCAGCCGCTGTCGATCCGGGCGTGGTTGGTCTCGCCTGTGGTAGCTGGCATTCCTTTGTCCTGCCCGTGGAACCGGGTTGGCCGCCCGAGCTCGCCCACGAGGGGATGAACGTCTTCCCCCATCCCGGGCCCGCCGGCTTCGCGCTGCTCGTAACGGACCCCAACGGGATGAGCGTTGTTGACTGGGCTCGGAGCCTGCTGAACGTGTCCATCGCCGATCTGGAGCGCGGCCTCGCGGGCGAGGGATCAGGCCCAAGCTCCGTGCTCGCCGACCCGTTGTTCA
This sequence comes from uncultured Chloroflexia bacterium, assembly GCA_963734935.1. Classification (GTDB taxonomy): domain Bacteria; phylum Chloroflexota; class Limnocylindria; order Limnocylindrales; family CSP1-4; genus CAIXZV01. The sequence continues at coordinate 123,588 of CAVTIO010000007.1, forward strand.
CCCCCCCGCCGCACGTCGACGCTGGATCGGGGTTCGGTGGGTCACTGGCCGGGTTGACCCTGGCGACGACCGCGCTGGACGTGATCAAGGCCCTGCTTGAGAGCATCGCCTGCCGCTTCGCGGCTTCGCTCGACGTACTGCGGCAGCACGGTATCGTCCCGGCTCTAGTCCGCGCGACAGGCGGCGGAGCCCACTCCGCCTGGTGGATGCAGCTGCACGCCGACCTGACCGGTCTCCCCGTGGAGGTCGTGGATCAGGACGAGCCAGGCGCGTTCGGTGCAGCGCTCCTCGCGGGCGTCGGGGTGGGTGCCTACCCGTCGTTGAGCGACGCGGTCGAGCGCCTTGTCCGCGTCAGATACCGCTACGAGCCAGATCCTTCGCGAGGGGCGCGTTACGCGGATGTTCGTCCTCGTCTCGGACTGAACCGATGAGCGAGGCTGTCGTCAGCCGCACGGCCGCCGGGAGCGAGCCTTCCGAGTCCGTCTTCTCCACGCCGGCTCTCATCGTCGATCTCGACGCCTTTGACGCGAACGTGGCCGCGATGACCGCCCTGCTCGAGGGGACCGGCACGACGGTCCGACCCCACGTCAAGACGCATCGCACGCCGGCCCTCGCACGCCGTCAGCTCGCCGGTCCGGCGGCCGGCCTCACCTGCGCCACGGTGGGCGAGCTCGAGGCGTTCGCCGCGGCCGGGTTCGACGACCTGCTCCTCGCCAACGAAGTGGTCGACCCGGCCAAGCTGGAACGAGTCGCGGCTGTGGCAGGCGAAGCACGGGTGACGGTGGCCGTCGATGCGCCGGAGCCGGCCAGGAACCTGTCCCAGGCTGCGGTCCGAGCCGGCGCGATGGTTGGCGTCCTGATCGACGTGGACGTGCTCATCCACAGGTGTGGCGTGGGCTCAGTGTCCGAGGCGCTCGAGCTCGCGGCGACCATCGAGCGGCTCCCTGCAACCGAGCTGCGAGGCGTGATGGGCTTCGAGGGCCGGTTGCGGCCTCAGGTGCAGGCGCGCCGGGAGCGGATCGCGGCAGCGTACGATGTCCTCCGCGGGGTGGCCCGGGCGCTTCGGGCAACCGGGACCCCCATCGGCATCGTGTCCGCAGGCGGCACGTCCACCCTGCGCGAGGCCATCGCCGATCCAGATATCATCGAGGTCCAGGCCGGGGTCTACTGTCTCATGGAGCCTGAGCTTCTCCCGCTGGGCCTGCCGTTCAGGTGCGCGGCGGCTGTGCGGGCCGCGGTGATCAGCCGCCACCATGGTCGAGTCGTCCTGGACGCTGGCCGGCGAGTCATGGGCATGGAATACGGGCCGCCGGTGTTGACCGGGATCGATGGGCACGTCGTTGCAGTCAGCGACGAGCACACGACCGTGGAGGTGCCCGACGCGCCGCCCATCGGCGCCACAGTTGACCTCGTGCCTGGCCAGATCCGCACCACCTTCAACCTGCACGATCAGGTCTGGCTCAGCCGTGGCGGAGAGGTGCTCGAGGCGGTCCCGGTGTCGGCCCGCGGACGCTCGGGATGAGCATCGGTCTCGCGAGAGGCGGTCGTGCTCACGAGGCAGGATCGTCGCCAGACGGTGACGTGATCATTGCGACGTACCGGTATCGGATCCGCCCGGGAGTCGACGTCCAGCATGCTGCCCAAGGGCTTGCGGACCTGCAGTCGACCGGCACATGGGCTCCACCCCAAGTTGCGGAGGGAGACGACCGGGCGGCATACAGGGGTCAGGTCGTTGATGTCGCACCGGCGCTGGGCAGCGTGCTGGCAGGCAGAGAGCCCGTCGACGAGCAGGACTGGGTCGTACGGATCGCCTTTCCGCACCACAATGTCGGCGATCAGATCCCGTTGCTCCTGGCCACCGTCTACGGGGAGTGCGCATCGCTAGGCACGGTCCGATTGCTCGATCTCGAGCTTCCGGACCGTTTCACGGCCACCTTCGTTGGCCCGCGACTGGGAATAGAGGGTATCCGCGCTCGGCTCGGAGCACACGGCCGGCCGCTGGTGCTTGTGATGATGAAGCCCTCGCTCGGGCTAACCCCGGCGCGGAGCGCGACCGTATTTCGCGAGCTCGCGATCGGTGGTGCCGACCTCATCAAGGACGACGAGCTGCTGCTGAGCATCCCCTCGAGCGAGCTCGGCGACCGCGTGCGGCACCACGCGTTGGCTGCGCGCCAAGCGTTCGAAGTGACAGGCCGGCCGACCCTCTACTTCGCGAACGTCACCGATCGGCCCGACCAGATGCTGGACCATGCTCGGCGTGCCCTTGATGCCGGCGCGACGGGCCTGATGCTCGACTACCTGGCTGTCGGGATCCCAGCCCTCTCGATGCTCGCCGAGGTGGCCCCAGCCGACGTGCCGATCCTCGCCCACCTGGCGTTCGCTGGAGCTCACTACGCGACCGCCCGATCGGGAGTGAGCGCCCACCTCGTCCTGGGCTTACTGCCGCGCCTCGCCGGCGCCGACGTCGTTGTCTACCCGAGCCCCTACGGCAGCCTTGAGTTCGAGCGTGCCGACCATCTGCGACTCGCCGTCGCCCTCCGCGGGCCGATGCACGGCCTGCGTTCCGCGTTGCCGGCACCGGGAGGGGGTGTCCACCCGGGCGTGATCCCTCACCTGATCGGCGATCTCGGGATGGACCTCGCCGTCGGCGCCGGGGGCTCGGTCCATGGTCATCCGATGGGGTCGGCTGCTGGTGTCAGAGCCATCCACCAAGCGATCGAGGCGACCTTGCTGGACGAAGACCTCGTGACAGTTGCCGGCAGGTACCCCGAACTGCGAGCGGCGCTCGAGCTTTGGCCCATGATGCCTGCAACTGGGAACGAGGCTTCGGCTTCGGGCGGAGCGCCCGATCTCGCATCGGAGCCTTAGGTTCGTTCCTCAGGCATTGTGCGCCTCGGGTCTGCAGGCGAGCGCTCATCGCACAGCTCACAAGCGGTGCATTTACGAAACAGCTGCTCTACCGCTGAGCTATGTCGGCGCGCGAGGCATCTTAGCAGTCATCTCCCGGCGCAATGACCGGCCGAAGGTCAGGGGTCGCAAGCCGCGGCGCCATCGCCCGCTGACGGTATCCTCCGCCGATGACCATCTCGTCGGTCGCGGCCCCGGTCGCGCGCGGCCTTTCGCCCGTGCTTCGCCTGGCCACGATGCTGGCCCTGCTCGTTGCCCTCGCCGCGTGCGGCAGCGGGTCCAGCACGGCAACCGGGGACATCACCGTCACCGGTGCCTGGGTCCGCGTCACGACCGCAGACCAGCCCGCGGGCGGCTACCTCGTGATCGCCAACGCGTCTGCCGAGGCCGATGCCCTGACGAGCGTGTCCTCGCCTGCCTTCGGGTCGGTGCAGATGCACGAGACGGTGATGATGACCGCGGAGCCGGGCCAATCCGGCAGCGGCATGATGGGCATGCAGCCGGTATCCGAGATCGCGGTGCCGGCAGACGGGACCGTGGCCCTGGAGCCCGGCGGCTATCACCTGATGCTGATGCAGCCGACCGGGCCGATCGCCCCGGGCGATACGGTGGAGCTCACGCTGACGTTCCGGAATGCGGACCCGATCATCGTGTCGGCGGTCGTCAAGGGCGCCTGAGGGCCGCCCTGGGGTTCTGCGCGGCAGCCTGGACCCTGAGCTGTGGCCTGGGCTTCTGAGCGGCGCCGGTTGAGTCAGCGCGTTCCGCGCACACCCGCGACGATCGCGGCCGCCTCGCCTGCCTCGCGTCGGACCGTCGCATAGTCGCCATCGGCGAGCCAGGCCTTGCGGACGAACCAGCTGCCACCGACCGCGAGCACGTTGGGCAGCGCGAGGTAGCTCGCCGCGTTTGCCGCACTCACCCCGCCGGTCGGGATGAACCGAACGTCGGGGAACGGCGACCCGAGCGCCTTGAGGTAGGCGACGCCACCGATGGGCTCGGCCGGGAACAGCTTGAGGACATGAAGCCCGGCCTCCAGCGCCCGCTGCACCTCCGTTGCGGTGGCGACGCCCGGGATGATGGGCACGCGCGCCGCCATCGCGCCGTCCACGATGATTGAGCTGAACCCCGGCGACACGATGAACTGGGCGCCCGCCGCGAGCGCCGTCTCGAGCTGGTCCTCCCGCAGGACCGTGCCTGCCCCGGCGAGCAGCTCCGGACGTGCCTGCCGGATGGCGGCCAGCGCCTCGCCACCTGCCGCCGTGCGGAACGTGATCTCCACGGAGCCCACGCCGGCCTCGAGCAGGGCGTCGGCCAGCGGGACCGCCATCGATGCGTCCGGGATCTCGACGACCGGCACGATGCCGATCCGCCCCAGCCGCTCGATCGTGCCATCCATGCTCGGGTCCTCCGGTTGTGCTGGCCGTGCGGCCACTAGCGGAGGATCCGGGCGCCGGCGCCCGAGGCCACTCGTCGCAGCTCCTCCGCGCTGACCTGGCTCGTGTCGCCCCGGGTGGTCTGGAGCAGCGCCCCGTGCGCGGTCCCGACGTTGACGACGATCTGCGGATCCGTCTCGCCGGTCAGGTACGTCCAGATGCAGCCGCTCGCGAACCCATCCCCTCCGCCCACGCGGTCCTCGACCTCGAGGTCCATCGCCGGCCCCCGGAAGAAGGCGCCGGAAGCCGCATCGAACAGGATCGCGGACCAGCCGTTGCGACTCGCCGAGACGACCTCGCGAAGGGTCGTCCCAACGATCGACAGGTTGGGGTGGTCGGCGGCAACCCGCCGGACCATCGCCATGTAGGCATCGACGGGTAGCGTTTCCAGGCTCGCCTCCACGCCCTCCACCGCATAGCCCAGGCTCTGCTGGAAGTCCTCCTCGTTGCCGATGAGGCAGTCGATGTACGGCAACAGCGGCCGGGTCGCGGCGATCGCGGAGGCGCTGTCCCAGAGCCTGGAGCGGAAGTTGAGGTCGTAGGACACGACCGTGCCGTGGCGGTGCGCCGCCTCGATCGCCGCCAGGACCACCTCGCGGGTCGACTCGGACAGGCAGGTGAAGATGCCGCCGGTGTGGAACCAGCGGACGCCGCGCCGACCGAAGAGGTCGTCCCAGTCCACGTCACCCGGTCGCAGCCGGCTGGTCGCCGAGCCGCCCCGGTCGTACATCGTGACCGATGCCCGAGGGCCAAGGCCGACCTCGGTGAAGTTGAGGCCCATCCGGGCGCCCCGACCGACGCCGTCGAACGGCATCGTCACCGCCGCCGAAAGGTCGAGACCCGCGCTCCGCGCGTGGTTGCGGACGATCGCGCCCAGCGGGTTGTCCACGAGGCCCCCGACCCAGCCGGCTCGCAGTCCGAGGCGCGCGATGGCGTACGCGACGTTGTACTCGCCACCGCCGACGTGGACCTCGAGCGTGCGCGAATACTCGATCCGCTCGTGGCCCGGCGGGCTGAGCCGGACCATGCACTCGCCGAGGCTGACGAGGTCGAGCTCGGTGTCCGAGGCCGGTCGAAGGTTCACGGGTGGTCGTCCTCCAGCGGTGTGGGCGGCACCGGAGGCCGCGCCTCCCCAACTCAACCACACCTCGAGCGGCGGCGTGACCGCACAATGGTGTCCGGCAAATCCGGCGACAGGAGGGAGACCGCACCACATGGCATCCGAACGATCCCCCGAGCTCAAGGACACCGGCTACGAGCTGTTCGTCCTCCTGCTGTCGATCCTGTCGATCGCCAACATCGCGATCATCCTGCTGGGAGGAGCGGAGGCGAGGGAGGTCGCGGTGATGGTCGACATCATTGTGACCCCCATCTTCCTGTTCGACTTCACGTTCCGGTTGGTGACCGTCGAGTCGAAGTCGAGGTACTTCCTCAGGGGCTATGGATGGGCCGACCTGCTGGGCAGCTTTCCAGTGCTGCGGCTGTTCCGGTTCTTCCGGATCGTGCGCGTGATCCACCTGATCCGCGAGTACGGGACGCAGCAGTTCCTGCTGGACCTCCAGCTTGCGCGAGCGTCTGCCACCTTCTACGTGACCATCTTCCTGGTGATCGCGGTGGTGGAGGTCGGCGGCATCCTCGTCTATGACGCGGAGTTCAACGTCGCCGGGCACAACATCAGCAGCGCCGGTGACGCGATCTGGTGGGGTCTCGTGACGATCACCACGGTTGGGTATGGCGACTACTACCCGGTCTCGCCGGCTGGTCGCGTGGTCGGCGTGTTCATGCTGTTCACGGGCATTGCCCTGTTCTCGGTCCTGACCGGCTTCATCGCGAACGCCTTCCTGGCGCCCCGGTCGACGCGCCGGCGGCTCAGGGCGCCGGCCGGATCGGCGCTCGCGGAGCTGGAGGAGATCAGGCGCATGATCGTGGAGCAGGAAGCGCAGGCCACCAGGGTCCGCGACCGGATCGAGCAGCTCCAGCGGGTCCTGGACCAGGCGCAGGCCAATAGCACGGCGCCAGGCTCGCACGGAGACGCGGGCGCTCCGTTCTCCAGCTAACGGCGCGCGAACGCCTCGACGGCCACCGGCAGCGTGGGGAAGATGTGCTCCTCGCCGACGGCCCCCAGCAGGTCGCCTCGCGCCAGCTGTGCCCGGAACTCCTGCTTGACCCGGGCCATGGCGAACGTCACGTGGCGCAGGGCCAGGTCATCGAGCAGCGCTCGGAGCGCGTCGGCGGCCGTCACGTCAAGCTCCACGATCGCCTCGGCATTGAGCAGGAACCACTCGACCGGCGTCTGTTGCGCGTCCACCGCCTCCAGTGCGCGGTCGTGGAAGTCATCCGCGTTGGCGAAGCACAGCGGTGCGTCGTAGCGGAACACGACGAGACCCGGGATCTGTTCCGCGTCGGGGTAGTCCTCGATGTTGTGGAGTCCGGCCAGACCCGGCACCCTGCCCAGCACCGACGCCGGCGGCCGGGCGACCCGCGCGAACAGGTCGGCGACCGACAGCCCGACGGCGACGAGGATGCCGGCCAGGACGTCGAACACCAGGACACCGACCAGGGCCGTGAGCGCGAGCCCGAGCTCGGTCGCCCGGAAGCGCCAGAGCCGGCGCAGCTCGCCGACGTTGATCAGCCGAAGGGCCGCATAGACGACGATGCCGCCCAGCGCGGCGTTGGGGATGCTTGCGATCAGACCCGGCACCAGGAGCACGACGATGGTCACGGATGCTGCCGCCACGAGCCCGGTTGCCTGGCTGCGGGCGTGCATGGCGTCGATGATCGCGGTCCTCGATCCCGAGGCGCTGGTGGCAAAGCCGCCCGTTAGCCCCGCCGCGACGTTGGCGGTGCCGAGTGCCAGGAACTCCCGGTTGGCATCGATGACCTCGCCGTTGCGCGCGGCGAACGCGCGCCCGGTCAAGGCGACGTCCGAGTAGCCGACGATGGTGATCGCGGCGGCGGACCCGATCAACGCGGTCACGTCGGCGGGGTCGATCGCGGGCAGAGCTGGCGTCGGGAGTCCGCCCGGCACCGGTCCCACCACGGTCACTCCCTGTGACTCGAGCCCGAGCACGGCGACGATGGCGGCGGCTCCGAGCACGGCGATCAGCGTCCCCGGGGCCAGCGGCGCCACCCGGTGGAGAGCCAGCAGAAACACGAGCACCCCGAGGCCGATCACCAGCGGCGCCGGCTGGATGTCGCGCAGCTTGCCGGACAGCTCGATGACGATGCCAACGGCGTTGTCGGACGCGACGTCGACTCCGGTGAGCTTGCCCAGCTGCGTCGCGATCATGATCAGCGCGACGCCGGCCATGTACCCGATCAGGATGGGCTTCGAGAGCAGGTCGGCCACGAACCCCAGGCGGAGCGCGAACGCCGCCAGGCAGATCAGCCCGACCAGGAGCGCCAGCGCGGCGGTGAGCGCGACATAGCGATCCGGGTCCCCTGCCGCCAGCGGTCCCACGGCGGCCGCGACCATGATCGCGGCCGCCGACTCCGGCCCCACCGACAGCATTCGCGAGGTGCCCAGCAGCGCGTAGGCCACCATGGCGATGACCGCGACCCACAACCCGTTCGTGGCCGGAACCCCGGCCAGGTCCGCGTAGGCGAGGCACTGGGGGACCAGGTAGGCCGTGACCGCGACGCCGGCCAGGATGTCCGCCCGCAGCCAGGACGGGCGGTATCCCCGCAGCTGGGCGAGCCCGGCCGCGACCTCGCCGCGGCGAGGAACGCGCGCAGAGCGCTCGGTCGCCGGTTGTGCGTCGCGGTTGGCGGTCATCGACGCTCCAGGTTTCGCGCTTGGCGCTGGCGACAGCCATCGTAGAGGTCGGGCCAAGCGGCCGCTTCACAGCCAGGCACGAGGCCGATCGACCTCGGTGTAGGCTGGCGCCATGATCGGGGACCACGGATCGACCGCTCGAGGCCAGGCCCGCCGGCGCGGGATCGTCCCGGCGCAAGGGCACCTTGCCGTCCTGGGGCTCCTTGCCGCCGGCCTGATCCTCGCCGCCTGCACCAGTGCGGCCAGCAGTGCTCCGCCGGGCGCCCTCGCTTCCTCAGGCGTCCCGGCCGCGTCGGGTCGCCCCCGATCAGCCGTCGATCGCCTCCGCGGAGGCGGCGGCTGCAGCGGTCGCCGCGACCAACCCACGCTTCGAGGGCATCGGGCAGAAGAACCCGGACATGATCGGCCAGGGCAGCTTCTGGGAGGCAAAGCCCATGGAGGCTGGGGCGTACACGCCCGCCTCGCCGGGAACCTGGAAGGTGACCTACACGATCGGCTGGGGGGACTGTCCCGCGGGCTGCATCAACCAGCACGTCTGGACGTACCAGGTGGACGCCGATGGGACGGTCACGCTGCTGTCCGAGACGGGGGATCCGCTCGGGAGCGGCGCTGCCAGCTGACCCGACACCGCGAGCGGCTCATCGCCCGCGACGCCGCGAGCGGCGCCATCTGGCACGTCGTCCATGGGGCACGCGCCCTGGGCACTGAAAGGGCCGGCCACGAGGGCCGGCCCTGTCGCGCGTCGATTGTGCTTGAGTGCTACCGGATCAGCTGGACGCCGATCGCCTCGCCGTTGTTGACGGTGTCCGAGCCGACCGGCCCGCTGGTCACGTAGCGGACGAACCAGCCTGCGATGCATCCGTCGGAGCTGTTGCCCGTGACGAACGGCACCAGCGCCGTCCCGTAGGTGGGCGAGGTCGTCTGCGCGCACACGTTGTTGCTCGGGTTGACCTTGCCGACGAAGTCCAGGTAGAGGGCGACGATCCGAGTCACGTTGTACTGCGCGTTGGAGCCGCTGCCCGTGGTGCAGTTCTCGTCGCAGATCGGGATCAGCACCACCTTGCCCTGGAGCCCCTTGTCGGCGACCCCGTTGATGATCTGGCCGAAGCAGTTGGCGCCGGTGTCGGTGTCAATCGCGTATGGAAAGTACGGGAACTGAACGGACGGGGGGGTCATGACCTCCCAGTAGCATTTCTGACCGCTGGGCAGCGAGTTGGTCGAATCCAGGTCGAGGATCATGAACGAGCCGCCGCCCGTCTTGCACAGCGGAATCACGTACTCGGTGCCGATCGGCGGGCCGTCGGGGTTGTTCGGGTCCGGATTGCTCATGTACCACAACGGCGGCTTGTTCGGGTCGTCGAACGGCTGCAGGTTTCCGTTGACGGCGCAGTCGCGGGGGCTGGTGGGGATGATCAGGGGCAGGAACGCGCCGCCCGTGAGCCGCCCTGTGACCGCGGTGGCATCCGCCGATGCCGTGAACTGGTTGATGCCGATCGCCCGAGCGAACGTGGTGCCGAACGACTGGTTGCCGCCTACCCTGACTCCCTGGGCGCCGAGGGGGATCGTGCCATCGCCCACACGGGCCGCGTCGGCGGTGCTCGAAGTGACCACGGCAAGCGAGGTCAGCAGCTGGCCGGTCACGTTCGTGTAGTAGCCGGTCCAGGAGCCCAGGAAGTCGGAGCCCGCCATGTCGTCCATGGCCTGCTCGACGTCCGCGTCCGTGTAGCTGCTGCCGGCCAGGTTCTGGGCCAGCACGGTGGCGCCCGTGTTGGCCACGGCGTCGGTGCCGTTCTGGGCGACGCGCTGGTGCGCGTAGGCGTTGCCGGCCTCGATCACGAGCGAGACGCCGGCGATGATCACCACCATCGCCAGCGCGGCCACGACGATGATCTGGCCGTGCTGCCCGTGGCGGCGTGACGCGCGCTTGCTTGGGTACATGACAGGCTCCTGCGATGCCCGCGGGCGTCGCGAACGGCGTGCGCTCACGGCTGCTTCGGACACTGGGCGGCGGTGGGGAACGTCGTGTTGGGACACTGGTACTCGACGGTCAGCACGGACTTGGCTGTAAACGTCACGCCACTGCCGAACACGATGTTGCCGATCATTGGCGTGATGGGCTGGTATGTCGCCTCGAAGGACACGACGGCCAGGCACCCAACGGCGATCAGGTTGCATGGCCGGGACGAGTCCGGAGACCCATCGGCAGCCTTCTGGTCGAACTCGACGGTGACGCTCGGGTCGTTGAGCTCGACGATGGCCGTCTGCTGCTTGGCGCGCTCCACGATCGTCGGGATGTCCTGGTTGACGATCGCCAGGCGCGCGCCCTCACGGGCGGCGTTGGTCAGGGTGTTGTAGGCGAACACGGCACGACCGAGGTCGAACAGCGCGATCATCAGCAGCAGGAAGATCGGGATGGCGAGCGCGAACTCGACCAGCGCCTGCCCTCGGGGGTGGCCGGAGCCCAGCGTGCGGAAGCGTCGCATGGTGCTCACGGGGCGCCCACGTAGATGTCGCTGTCGCACAGCGCCGTCTGGCCGGGGCCACCCGTGATCGACTGCTGGGTGATCGTGAAGTTGCCGTTGGGGGCCCCGGTGTCAGGCAGGACGGCGCCCGTGAAGTTGTTGGGGGGACCCTGCCAGATCGCGTTCGCGCTGTTGACCTTCACGCCCACGAGGCTCGGCACGGGGCAGTAGCCGGGGTTCACCGTGATGTAGCCGGTCTTCGTCGTGGTCACGGCGCCGGTCGGGGCGGGGTACGTCACCGTGAGTGACACGGTGAATGTGCCCGTCGTGTTGTAGGTGTGGCTTGGGTTCGTCGCCGTCGACGTGCCGCCGTCACCGAACGTCCAAGCGTGGCTGGTGCCGCCGCTCGTGGACTCGTCGGTGAACGAGACCGACTGCGTACGATCGATCGCCTGCGTGTCTGAGGTGAAGTTGACCTCTGAGGCATCGCTCACCGTCACGTCCATCGAGGCCGAGTCGGACCCCCAGGCATTCGTCACCTCGAGCGTCACGGTGTAGGTGCACGGAGGCGTTGCGCACGAGAAGGGGTGCACGACGTCCTGGAGGACCGAGGTCGCATCAGAGCCGGACGGCGAGACGGGACGGAAGGTCCACAGGAAGCTATCCCCCGGGCTCCCGCCCGAGGTGTCCCGGAAGTCCACGGACACGTCCGGACCGATCACCGATAGCGCAGCGGGCGACACGACCTCGGAGTTCGCGATGAACGCGGCATTCGGAGCCGTGCCGCTCCCTGATCCGCCGCCGGTGGCTGAGAAGGCGGTCATGCCGGCCTTGATCGGGAAGTTGGACTCGGCCGTCACGGACACCGAGCCGCCGACGACGTTCGAGATGACCGGCGTGATCACGGTGAACGTGCAGGTGATCGCGACCTTCGCCTCGTCGCCCAGGTTTGTGGTGATCCCGTCCCCGTTGGTGTCGGCGAACGTCGGCCCCGGGACCACGGCCACGCCGGAGGTCTCGGGCAGCTGGCAGTTCGTGGCCGTCGCGTCAGCGAGGATCTGATTCCGGTACTGGACCTGTACCGTGGCGTCCGGACTGGACCCCCACGCGTCCGGGTTGTTGGCTGCGAAGTTGGCCGCGATCCGGGCCATGTTCTGGACGTTGATGTAGCCCAGGTACACGCGCCCGAAGTCGAGCGCGATCAGCGTCAGCATCAGGATGACCGGCAGCGTCAGCGCAAACTCGACCAGGCTCTGACCGAGGGATCGATCCTCGGGAGCGACCCGGTGCAGCGCGCGAATGCGTCGGAGCGGATTGGGGAGCATGGAGACCTGTGCTGCGGCAGTGATCGAGATGAATGCTCGACGTCACGACTTGCAGCCTGACTTGAAACGGTGCGCCGACGCATAGCCCGACGGTCCCCCGCCCAGGGCGAAGAAGTACCCCGCAGACACGAAGAAGCGGAGGGCGATCGCCCTCCGGCTGTTCCTACTGACCCACGTCCCTACCAAATCAGCTGCACCCCAATCGCATCAGCCTTCTCGATGGGGCCGGTGCCAACAGGTCCCTCTGTCACCCATTTCACGAACCATCCAACAATGCAGCTGTCGCTACCGTTCCCGGCGATGTAGTTGAGGTCGTTCTCGGGTGTCGCCTGGCAGAGCGGGTTGTTCGGGTTATTCGTGTAAGAAATGTAGTCGATGTAGAAACCCGCCACACCGATGATCGTATAGGTGGCCTTGCCGCCGCCAGATGTAATGCAGTCAGCATCACAGATCGGCAAGGTCACGACCGTGCCCTTGAGCGTTGAGTTTATGTAGTCCGCCATCTTCTTGACACAGTCGTTGCCGACGTTGGTATCCACCATGACGGGAAAGTCATTCCAAACGATGGACGGCGGATTCTCTACCTCCTCGTCACAGTCGGTGTGAACGTCACCATCAAGGTTCAGGATCATGAACGAACCCGTCCCCGTCTTGCACAACGGAACGATGTACTCAGGCCCGCTAGGCGGCGTCCCAGGATCGCTGATGATCCAGTTCTCCTGTGACACGCCGAGGTCACCGGACTTGTCGCAGTCTACGATGTTGGTCGGGACTACGATCGGAAGGAAGGACCCTGCCAGCGGCCCAGTTACAGCAGTTGCGACAGCGGATGACGTAAGCGAACTAATCCCAAGCGCATTGCCTATCGTGGTCGGAAACACGCGACTACCTATGACCTGAACGCCACGTGCGGTATCGGGAATGGCAACAGAGCCGACGACTGCCGTCGGATTGCCATCTGAATTCACAGAGCCGTCGGCATTCAGTGGATTGCCATGGACGTCCGTGTAGACGGCAGGTTGTTGTGACAAGTTGTTCGCACCGGAGACGCTGCCCACTGCCGCATAGACGTCGGAATCGGACTTAGGCTGGCCTGCCAAACGCGTCGCGAGAACCGTTGCGCCCGCCTCCGCAGCGGCGTCGGAGCCGTTCTGCGTAACGCGCTGCTGGGCATAGGCATTGCCGCCTTCGATGATCAGCGCACCCATTGCGATGAGGAGGATGAACATCCCGACAGCGATGACGAGTACTTGACCTCCCTCGTCGCGAAGCGGTCGCCGACCGACGGGTCGCGGACGAGTCATCTCACACGATCCTTTCGAATCATCACGGCTGTTTCGGGCAGCTTGAAGCAGGCAGTCCGGCGCCATTAGGACAGGTGTACTCGACGGGCAGCACCGAAGTTGCTTCGAGCGTGATGCCCGACGGCCAAAGAATGCTTGCGATGATCGGCGTCACCGGACGGAACGTCGTTTGATACGTGACAACGGCCAGGCAACCGACGGGTACGGGTTGCGAGCACACTTTGGCCAGATCCGGATCGCCAGTCGCCGTCGCTTGGTAGAAGCCGATTGTGACGCTCGCGCTACCCTGATCTGCCATCGCCGCCTGACTGGTCGCACGCATCCGGATGGCGTCAGCATCTTGATTCACGATCGCCATTCGGGCTCCCTCCCGAACTGCATTCGTGACGCTGTTGTAGGCAAATACACCACGGCCCATGTCGACGGCTGCGACCATGAACAGAACGATGAGCGGCACCACGAGCGCAAACTCGGCAAGCGCCTGCCCAGCTCGTGGGCCGTGGCGCAGGACTCTCGCCGTGGAAGCCATGTCGAGAGTCATCAGGGGCCAAGCAAGATCTTGCTGTCGCACGGGACGATTGAGTTGCCGACGATGGACTGAGTCGTGATGGTGTAAGGCAGGTTCGCAGGCTGCTTGAACTGGACATCAGATGTGAATTCGGCAGCCGACCAAGTTGTCTGTGCGACACTTGAGGACGTATTCGTGAAGTTCGGGACGGTACAAAGTGCCGTATCGACCTTGATGTAGTTCTTCTTTGTCACGGAGATAGGTCCACTGCCAAACGTCGCTGTCAGTGAGACGTCGTACCATCCTTCGGTCGCATATGTGTGACTCGGGTTCTGTTGGGTGGATGTCCCACCATCACCGAAATCCCACGCCCATGCAGCCGGTGAGCCCGTTGACATGTCAGAGAATGCGACAGCGAGAGGCGCAGCACCCGCCACAGGAGCCCCACTGAAGTCGACGGTCGAGTCCACAACCGTGATGTACGAGGCCTTGCTTGTCACAGGTGACGTTCCGCTCGCACTCGTGACGCGCAGCGCAACGGTGTACGTGCCCTCGGACGCATAGTCGTGGGTAGGGTTCTGCTCCGTAGATGTGCTGCCATCACCGAAGCTCCAGTACCAGGCAACGGGTGCTGGAGTGCCGGTCGACAGGTCGGTGAACAGCACGGTCAGCGTTGGTGGGCCACTCGTTGGGCTTCCGACGAAGTCCGCCACCGGCAACTCACCGCCACCTCCGCCGCCGGCGACCATCCCGACCTTCACGGGGAAGGTGGCCTCGGCCGAAACCTGGACGACATTGCCTACGATGTTCGACACGATGGGAGTTACAACGCCGAACTGGCAGTTGATTGCCACTGACACGGTGTCGCCGATGCCAACTGACCCGTCGGCGTTGGCATCATCAAACTGCGGGCTGGGTATGTCCGGCGCCCCGGCAGACTCAGGAAGCTTGCAGTTGATCGCCGAGGCGTCGGCAAGGATCTGACCTTGATAGGCTGGATCCGTTGACCACGTGGCTGGGTGATTCGCAGCGTAGTTGGCGGCGATCCGAGCCATGTTCTGGAGATTGACGTAGCCAAGGTAAATTCGGCCAAAGTCAATCGCCAGAAGGGTGAGTAGCAGGAGTACTGGCAGTACCAACGCGAACTCGGTTAGAGACTGGCCGCGCCAGCGCCGACGGGTTGTACTCACCTAAAGGTCCCGATCTCAGCCCGCAATTGGTGCCACCCCCAGTTTGGTCGGACTTGGGAGAAGTCGCAGCATAGGACTATCGGGGTAGTACCTTGCGCCTCGCATTGCAGGAGGACCAGCGTGGCGCCTGCAGGCACCGCACGCCGGGTCCCAGGTACCAACCGGTCATTGCGGGCGGACACGTGATCCGCGAGCCTTCGGCCATGAGTAAGCGCGTCGCCGCAGGTGTGCTCTGGTTCTTCGCCGCCTGGTACGCCTGGAACATCATCGCCACGATCATCGGCGTGAGTGAAGCACCGGGACCGGTGTTCGGACTGCTGGCTGCCGTCCTGTTGGCTGGCGACCCGTTCGGCCGGATCTGGGCGAAGGCGCCGGAGACGGCTGATGCTCAGCCGGCTTTGCCGCAGGGTGAGATCGCCTGACGTGAGCTCGCCGCGCCGTCAGCCGCGCTGACGCGAGAACGCCCGCTCGATCGGTCGAGCGGGCGTTTCGATTTCCGGGTGCGACCTCGCGCCGCCGGGTTCGTGGAGGCGACGCGCGCGCCCGTGGGTCAGCGGATGAGCTGGACCGCGAGTTGCTGGAACTCGGAGCCCTTGGTGGCGGTCGTCGGGCCCAGGAAGAACTGCTTGCGCCAGACGCCCTCGATGTCCTTACCGCCATCGCACGCGGTCAGCTGGAAGCCGGCGAAGCCGACGATGTGGTACCAGCTGTTGGCACCCGTCCCGCCCGCGTAGTCCCACACCGGCACGGTCACGGTGACCTTGTTGTCGATGTAGTAGGTGCAGTCGGCGCTGACCTTGTTGCCCTCGAGGCTGCCGATGCGATCGATCGGGTGAGCGTCATTGGACACCCCGCCGTCGACGCTGTCGCAGCACCCGTAGCTGTTGGGGGGCGGGCCGATCTCGTCCTGGAGGAACGGCTTGTCATCGCGGCAGCCGTCGGTCGTGCTCATGCCGAGCCCGAACCCCGCGCACTTGTCAACGGCACCGAACTTCAGCCACCCGAACCCGCCCGGGACATTGAGGTTGCCCGGGGTCAGATGCTGCGGGTCGCACTCGGGGCTGGAACCGACCTCGCCCGTACAGAAGGGATACGTCTGGAAGAACGCCAGCGCGATGCCCGCCGGGAAGACGTTGCCGCTCGGTCCACCGGCGGCATAGCCGCCGCGTGCGGTGGCGGTGGAGGATGCTTTCATCGAGCCCATGCCGATGATGCCCAGGAAGTAGGTGCCGAAGGTTCGATCGGTCGAGACGCGGACGCCGACGGTCCCGGTCGGCGGCGTCGAGCTGGCTCCACCGGTCCCCACAAAGCCGAGGTCGTTGCCCGCGTCGTCGATGTAGACCGGGCCATCAGGGGCCCCAAAGGTGATCGGGTCGGCCCCGTTCGCCTGGGCGGTCTGCTCGATCGCGGCCCGGACGTTCGCGT
This sequence comes from uncultured Chloroflexia bacterium, assembly GCA_963734935.1. GTDB lineage: Bacteria > Chloroflexota > Limnocylindria > Limnocylindrales > CSP1-4 > CAIXZV01. The sequence goes on from CAVTIO010000007.1 coordinate 139,917, forward strand.
CCGTCCCGTTGGTGGTGTCGCTGTCGATCCACTCCGCGACGATGCGCGCGCCGGCGAGCGCGGCGAAGTCGGATGCGTTCTGCGAGTCGCGGCGCTGCGACAGGGCATTGCCACCGTCAATGACCAGGCCGACAGCCAGGATCAGCACCGTGGCGGAGATGG
>CAVTIO010000008.1:0-263903 GCA_963734935.1 uncultured Chloroflexia bacterium
AGTGCATCTCACTCGGTGCTGTCTATCGGACTCTCGTCCACCCGCTGTCGTTCCTGCTCGTGGGCGCGATCGTCGTGACGAGGTGCTGGGAATCTGGTGAGCACTCCTGCCCTCACAAATGCGATCTCAGGCGTTCGCGACGGGAGCCCTGGAACGGCGATCGAAGGCGCAGATGGCCGCGCTGGATGCTCTTGTCACCGGCGAGGTGCTCTTGGACGAGGCGGCGCGGGTTCCCGACCACATCCGTGCCTACGTCGCACGGAAGCTGAGCGGCGTGAACTCGCTGGAGAACGTCCCCAGCGACGCACTCGGCGACACCGACGAAGCGGCAGCGGAACGCTGTCGGCGGCTCCTCATTGACTGGGCGAGGGAGGCGGGAATCGACCGAGTCCGGTGGATCATGAAGGTCGAGGGCAACAAGGAGGCCGACGTCGCGGCCCATGCCGCCCACGAGGCCGAAGATCTCCTCCGCCTCATGGTGCTCATCCGCCACAAGCACCGCAACGAGCCCGAGTGGGACCCCGGCACCCCCGACGAGTTCGCCGGCGGGATGCTCATGCGCCAGGTCCAGGACCTGTCGATGGGCTACCGGACTCGCGGCATGTTCGGCTCCAGCTGGAAGGAGTACTCGAGGCTCAGCGCCGCTACGCAAGGCAAGTTCGAAGGCCTGGTCATGCGCATGGTCGCGATCTCGCACGCCCGGAGGTCGGCGCAGGTGGCGGCCGCGACGAGGCGCGAGGCCGACGGTCGGCCGAGCGCTGCGACGCAGACTGAGGCGGCGAGGCCCTCGGGGGATACGACCGCATCGCCAGCCGACACCGATTCCGGATCGTCGACTCCGGTCAGCAGGGACCAAGGTGCCGCGAAGGCGTGGCTGCTGGCCGACTGGTTCGTGCGCGACTTCGCGCCGGTCTGGCTGACCTCCCTCGGGCCTGACGACCCCGCTGTGATCCTGCGGGGCACCCCCGAGCTGAAGACGCCCTCGGACCTGCCTGAAGCCCAGCGGCGGATCGACCGGGTGGGCCTGATGATGAACGGGGTCACCGAGACCGTCGGCGGCACAGCAGCGGAGCGGGATCTCGCGGCCGACATCACGACGGAGTGCATCGGCGGACTCACGGACTACACGAACCTGGTGACGGCCCAGGGCGGCGAGGCGCTCGGCTCAATTGCGTACCAGGCCCTTAAGCTCGCAGGGATCGCCGGGACGAACTACCTCGTGGCTGGCATCCGCTCCGCCCCGCCGATGTTCAAGAACGATCCAGCCGCGCTGCGGGCGGCCCTCCGTCAGGCGCTTCAGCCGACGATGGACGCGTCGAACGCAGCCATTCGCGAGCTAGGTGAGCGCCTCGGCGCGGCGACCCGCCAGGGCGAGGCCGCGGCCACCGCAACCACCGCTGAGCAGGTCGACCCGACGCAGGCTGCCGACGGCATCGGTCCCGCGGCGATCGCCGGTCGGTCTTACGCCGAGGTGATCGCAAGCGTGAAGAGCGGCCTGACAGGCGACTTCAAGCACGACGGCGCCCTCATCACGTCAGTTGCTCAAGCCACCGGAGAGCACCCCCAGGGGACAGGAGATCCGGCGCGAGCTGGGGCGCATGCTCGCCGAGATGGAGCCCGACGACCTCAAGGACAAGATGAGCCGGGTCACCGAAGCCTACGAGAGTGGGTTCGAACCGGGGCTCGCCGAGGCGAAGGCTCGGATCGCTGCGGGCGATCTCGCTGCGGCCCGCGTGGCGCTCGAGGAGCTGATCGGCCGGTACGGGAGCGGCACCGGCCTCTTCCGTGACGACAACCTCACCGAGTACCGCCACTTCGCCAACGACTTCGAGGCGGCGCTGTACGTGCACCTGTACCCGTCCACCAAACACCTGCGCAAGCTGCCGCAGGACCGGGCAACGCTCTACTCGGTCTATGGCGCCCTGTTGATCGACCTCAAGGACCTCCACGGCGCAGAAGCGGCGTTCGGGGAGGCGCTCCTGGTGAACCCGGTGAGCACCTATGCGTTGTTCGAGCTGGGCGAGGTCATGAAGCTCTCGGGCCGGCTGCAGGAGTTGCGGGCGCTGACGCTTCGGGCGCTCGAGGTCGCCTACACCGAGGGTGACCTCGGACGCGCCTACCGGAACCTTGGCTACCTCGCCGTTGAGGACGAGGACTACGAGCTCGCCGTGGCCTGCTACTGCATGAGCCTCGGATTCGATCCCGAGCGCGCGCAGGCCGCTCAGTCAGAGCTCTTCTACATCCAGCAGGTTTCGGGAAAGACGCTTGCTCTTCCAGACCCGGCGACGGCCGAGGCCATTCTCGCAAGGAACGGCATCCAGGCCGGACCGAGCCAGCTCGTGACGCAACTCATGGAGGAAGTCAACTGACCAAGGCGGTCAGGCCTGCCTAGTGGCAAAGCAGCACGAGGGCGCAATGGACAGCGACACGATTGAGAGCGCAGTCGACGTGAACGACTACAGGGCGAACGGCGAGAGAGACGCGATGGCCGCCTTCGCTGCGTACGTTGTCTCGCTCCCGCCCACCCAGCCCAAGCCGGGGCGCTTCTCGATGACGCTCTTCAATTTGGCAAGCCAGGGTCGGTGGGACGTCCACCGGCGCGCCTTGGCAATCCTCTGTGGGGCAGTTGGCGGGCCGCCGTGGGCTGGGCCCAACGGCGCATCCAGCCCAGACGGGATACTCGCATATCTGGAAGCCTTCGCAGCGGGGTTCGCGGCGAAGGATCACGAGATCCGCGCAGGTGGCCAGACGCGTGCCGCAGTTCACGAGGCTATCGACCAGTGCGATCCCGCTCTGATCCGGCCGTGGTACTTGGCGCTGGCTCAGATCGACCGGATGCCATTCGAATCTGAGCTCGGGATCGAGCCCGAACGCAAGCGAAGGGGCTTCTTCTCACGCTAGCGCCGACCCGGCGCCACGACCCGAAGGAACATTCAGCCCGCGCGATCGTCGCGAGCGCCTGTGGCGGCCCGACGACCACGATAGCCAGCTGGGACCCAGCGACAGCCCGGACCTTCAGGTTCGAGCCGGGCGCAGCTCGCGAAAGGCCAGACGGCATCCGGTCGCCGCTCCCCGTACCGACCGGACGTCCACGTGAGGCTGATCGAAGCCGCCATGCGAGGCGAGACCATCGCGTACTCGGCGCTCGGGACCGGGCGCAGCATGGTGGGCAGCTATCTGTATCGGATCGCCAAAGAGGAGCAGGCCGCTGGTCAGCCGCCCCTGACCGCCCTCGTCGTCCACAAGACCGACGGCAAGCCTGGCCCAGGATTCCTGGAGGCCACTAAGTGGGTTGGCTTCTGGCGCGAAGGCGAGACCGAGGATCAGGTCTGGCGTCGGGCCGTCCATCGGCCGCTTGGGCCGGCAGGCTCGCGTTCCAGGACGGCGCGTTCTGGGTGGGCAGCTGCCGCATGGCCGCACCGCTGAGCGCGCCGTCTGCGAGGAAGAGGCAAGAGGCGCGTCAGCGGCTGATCATCGATGAGACGAGTTTGGGCGGTTCAAATCCTCTCGCCCCGACCATTCCCAACAATTACGTCGAGCCGGTCGGGGATGGCTGCCGGGAACCCGTGAGCCACCGAGTCGTTGGTGAGGTGGATCGTGGCCCTCCTAGCTCCGAGGATGTCGATCCGGCTGAACAGGGCCTCCGCCAGCATCCTCCGACCCGGGCCGCCGTCTGCCTTGCGCCAGGTCGTGGGCAGCTCGCGGAGGTAGCGGACGGCGACATCGGCGGGCACCCCCTCAACCTCGCTGGGACGACGGGCCTCGCGTTCATCCGAGTCGAGCCGGGCCATCATCTCGTCGAGTGCCGCGCTGTCGCGGGTGCGACGGTATCCCGCCAGGGCCGCGTCCCGCTCCCGCTCGATCCGGGCGAGAGCAACCTCATCCGGCGACGACGGGGGCGCGACCACCATCTCGACGACCTTGGCGAGGGATCCAGCACCCAGCGCGACCCGGTCGAGGACCCTGCCGATGCCGTCCTCGTAGACCTCGCGCTTGTGCCCCTTGCCATCGCGGCGACCGCGCCGGCCCGGCGGCCTGGGAGGGGTCGCGGCCATGAACTCAAGGCACGCCCGGTCGTGACGGTAGTAGCCCGTGTCCCCCGCCACCCGAGCGCCGCACGAGGCGCAGTGGAGCATCCGCAGGGCGTAGGGCCGCGACGGGGCGGCGGGACGCCCGGGCATTCGTGGCGCGACGGGCACGGTTGGCGATAGCCCGGATCGACCACCATGACTACGCCCCGGTCGCCCGCTGGCCCTGCCGATCTGGTCAACGTGCCGGTTGCGCGACCGTATCGTGGTACGGCGGCGGGCCTGTGTAGGCAGGGTCGCAATACGGGTCGACGACGGTCTGGTTGCAGAGGTCGATGGGTGGGCTCACGGTCTGGAGCAGTTGCTCGTGCTGACGGCCAAGCGTCCCGGCGGCGGCCGCGACGAACAAGACCGCCAGCAGCACCCAGATGACCAACTGTCGCTTCACGGCGAGAGGATGCGCCATCGTTGTGGAGACGTCGCTGCGGGATACCCCTGAACCCTCAGCGCCCCCGTCGCCCGCTGGTCCTGCCGATCGGTCAGGTACGACTGGTGTCGTACCCGCCCTCAGCCCGTGAGCGCGCCAGCCTCCATCAGGTCCCGGAAGTTGTCGAGGTCGTTCTGGAACTGTCGCTTGGCGGCAGCAACCAGGAGCGGTCCAGCGAGCTTGAAGAAGCCGCCCGGCTCCGCATCGACGACCTGGTCGATGCGTGTCCCCCCGGCGATCGACTCGAAGGTGAACGTAGCCGTGATCGGGAACGGCGTCGTCGACTTCCAGGCGTACCTGCGGTTCGGCTCGAACTCGGTGTAGGTGAGGTCGCTCTCCATCCGGCGGCCAAGGAACTTGCCGACGCCGTGGTAGGTCGTGCCGACGCCGACCGGCCCGTCGGAGGTCTTCGTCGTCTCACTCGTCCCCGACAGCCACTGCGCGTTCTTCGAGGCATCGCTGATCGCAGCGAAGACCTCCTCGACCGGCCGCTTGACCGTGGTACTGACTTCCGCCCTGACCATGGATATCCTCCGACCCGGAGGTCGGTCTCGCCATTGGCAAGCAGCACGAGTCGGCGACCGATCATTGGGACGCCGTGCCGCTGGGGGACGCCCCGTCCCCTGCGCCACGCTCCGGAAGTTGAGCGGAACGTAACACCATCGCGGATGGCGTGCAGACGAGGGTCGTTGCCGGCCGCTTTCGCCCTAGCGCCCCGGTCGCCCGCTGGCCTGCCGATCGGTCCGGCGCGGTGCGGAGCCGGGGCTTCACACCCTCCGGAGCCGCACCGACGGGCCACGGGCGACACCCTGGGCAAGAGGCCGAGGGCCTGAAGGGCTCCGGGCGCGACCGGCCGCGTCGCTTCACACCGTCAGACGCGACTGCCGGGCGATGTGGCAAGGCGTGCCCCGATCACATCGCCCACGGCGGCCATGGCCTGTAGCGGAGCCATCAGCACGCGGAAGCTCCAGGCAGCGATCCGACCTCGACGGCGGGCGAGTCTCACGCCGATTGCCGAGGTGACCGCGAGCAGGCCTCCAAGCGGTCGGACCGACGCGTGGACCCGCTCGATCAACCCCGCCCGATCGACGCGAGCCACGATCGTCTCCTGGAATCGCTGTCGCCCGATCCTGGCGGCGAGGATTAGGGTGAAGCTACCCCCGGCTGCTGACTCATGGACGATCCGAACGTCCTCGTAGGCGTCGCTCACAGCAGCCAGAAGGGCCCTCAGCTCATCGCCTGTGAAGCGGATGCGATCGGTAGCCGTCGAGCGAAGGACCGCCCCGTCCGCGAACGTCGCCGAGGCAGCCGCAGGATCGCCAACCTCCAGCGCAGCCCGGAACGCCTCCAAGGCACCTATCGCCGCGGATCGAGACTCTCCCATCCCGAGCAGCGTGGCGAGTCGGCCGAACGCGAGGTAGAGGCAGAAGACATGAACGGCTCCCGTCGCCCGGTCATCCCTTTGACGGGCCACCGGATTACATCACGCGGTGTCTTCGATGCGGCCGACGCGACTCGGGACGTTCGCGACCGGGATCATCAGCGGTAGGTACTTCGCCTCGGCGCTAACCCTCTCGCCCCGACCATAACCAGCAGGTGCGCTCGAAAACGCAGCCACGAGGCCCGCGGCGACTGCTGACGGCGTCGGCTCGATCCGCATCCGGCGCAGCCCCAGGATCTCGACCCGCTCGAACAGCGCCTCGGCCAGCGCCCGCCTCTAGCTCGGTGCGTCGTCCCATAGCCGCGGCAGGTCGCGCAGGTAGGCCACCACCTCGGACGCCTCGAGCGCCGTCACGGGCCCCCCGGCGTTCGCCTCTGCCTCCTGCTCGTCGAGCGAGGCCATCGTCCGCTCCAGGGCCCGCAGGTCCCGGTCCCGCCGGTAGCGCGCCAGGGCGTCCCGTTCGCGCCCGATCCGGGTGATCGCGAGCCGGTCGGGCTCAACGTCACGCGTCTCGGCCACCACCGACGGCCTGTGCTCGGCGCCGAGCGACACGCGGGCGAGCATCTCCCTGCCCGCGGTCACTCGCACCAGCGAGGTTCGGTCTCCCGCCCCTGCCCTGAAACACCAGCGCGGGCAAAGCGTCACATCAGCGTGGAACCGGCGACCTCTCCTCTCGAATCGGTGGACGCCGCGAGCGCCGCCCGCGCCGCGCAGGCGGACGCGCTGGTCGTGGCCGCCTGGACCGACCACCATCAGGAGGTCTACGCGTTCCTCGTCCGGACCGCCCGCGACCCCGGGGTGGCCGAGGACCTCCTCTCGGAGGCCTACCTGCGCCTGACCCGCGAGGTGCGGGCAGGCCGGACCCCCGACAACATCCGGGCCTGGCTGTACCGCGTGGGGGCCAACCTCGCGGTCAGCCGCCGTCGGCGCCTCTCGGCCGCCTTCCGGGGGATCGTCAAGATCCGCAGCACCTCGGCGCCGCCGGTGACCACGCTCACCCCCGAGACGAGCTATCTCGCGCGCGAGGGCCGGGCCGCGATCGTCGGCATCCTCGCGGATCTCGACCCCGGAGCCCGGGCGGCGCTGCTCCTCTCGAGCGAGGGCTTCAGCGGCGCCGAGATCGCCGCCGCGATCGGGCGCTCCGAGCCCGCCACCCGCACCCTGCTGTGTCGGACGCGGATACGGGTCCGCAGCCGGCTCGAGTCGGCGGAGGCAGTCCGATGACGTCCCACGACACGTACCTGCAGCTCGCCGCCACCGCGATCGACTACCCGCTCGCGGCGTCCGAGCGCACCAGGCTCGAGGCGCACCTCGCGGGCTGCGCGGCCTGTGCCCGCAGGGCGCATGCCTTCCGGGGCGATGCCCTGGCTCTCGGGCACCTGCCGCGGGTCACCCTGCCCGAGCGCCGCGGATCCGAGATCCTCGCCGCCGCGCTCCACCCGCAAGCCACCCGTCACCCGCTCCGGCTCCTCGTCCTCGCCGCCCTGCTGGGGCTGCTCCTCGTGGGCTCGCTCGCGGTGGGTGCCCAGCTCCTGCGCACCCCCGAGGACGAGCTCTCGGTCATCGTGCCCCCGGTAGCGACGCAGAGTGCTGCGCCGGAGGCGAGCCCGGGGCCGAGCGCGAGCCCCGCCGTGCCGGCCGCGAAGCTTGCCTGGGTTCGACAGGGGAATGCCCCAAGCGGTTCGGCACCCGAGATCGTCGGGGTCACGGGCGAGATCATCGGGTTCACGGGCGGGTACGTGGCCCGCCACCAGGGGCCCGGGGTGTACTTCAGCCCCGATGGGCGAGCGTGGCAGGAGGTCCCGCTGCCCCCACTCGACATCAAGGGTGCTCGGGAGCCCCACATCGCGGCGCTTGCCTCGAGTGGTGCGCAGGTGCTGGCAGTCGGCGGGTATGGCCACGACCCGTGTCGGAGTACGGAGACGGGGGAGTATCCGGCGTGCGAGATGTCGCCGATGGCATGGGTGACCGACGACGGGGTGACCTGGCGGCCATCTGATCCGTGGGCCTTGCCGCCCGGCGTGGCGGAGCCCGAGTGGGGCGCGGACGCCTCGGCCGCCTGGGCGGTGCCGGGGGGCTGGGAGGCGGCCAGGGTCTCCTGGGAGGGCGAGAGCAGCAGTCCGCTCGACGTCTGGCGATCGGCCGACGGCATCACGTGGGAGCGCGTGGCGGCGCTCGAGTCGCCCGCCTATAACGAGGGCCACGGCGTCGCGGTGGCCGAGGACGGAACCCGCGTCCGATGGGACAGCCTTCATAACAGCTCGGCCGAGGGAGTCAGTGAGGTCCATGGCTTGCTTCGCACATCGGCCGACGGATCGACTTGGACCGAGCTGGGCACGTTCCCGGGCGCCGACGTCAGCATCACGCGCGTGGCGCCGCCACTCCCTGGTCAGCGATCGACCTGGGTCGTCGCGGGCACCGAGATCCACTTCGACGAGGACGGGGGCATCGGCTCCCTGACCCCGCGAATCTGGACCTCGAGCGACCTGTCGACTTGGACCGCCGCCGACCTCGAGGTGCCGGATGGCGGAAGGTCCGGGATCTACGGGCTCACGTGGTCCCACGACCGCCTGGTCGCTGTATCCGGCGAGGGGCTGACGTGGGTCAGTCCGGACGGCAGCTCGTGGACCGTCCTGGCCGACAGGCGGGCTGTCGGCCTGATCACGGACGGACCCGCCGGCATCATCGGGATGCCGGAACCCGGCTGGGATGGAGACGAGGGCATCTGGCTGCTCGACGAGTGAGGGCCAAGAGCCCTGCGAGGGCAGAGCGCCAGGCTGTGCCAGGGTCAGCCATGATCCGCGGGTGATGCCGCAAGCTCTGGACCACATCACCAACTCGGCTCTCGTGGGCATCGACGCGCGCGCCTCGACGGCCGTCGGTGCCTTCGCCGCTCGGCGGTTCACGCTCGGGGGGGCCCGACCCTGCCCCGCATAGGTCCTTGGGACTCGCAAAGCACGTGCGCCACCGTTGCGCCACGCCCCGACGATCACGCAGTCCGGTCCTTACGACCAGGACCTCCCAGTCCTGCCCGGCGCCGGCGAGCATCTCCGCCCACTGCCCTGTGGCGGCGATCGTCCGCTCCGAGTGGGCGACTTGCCAGGCGCCGCCGGTGTCGACGAGACGACCTGCGCCTCGGGGTTGGGCTTCATGGCGACCACATTCCCTCTGCTTGGCGCGACAGGCAAGGAGCGTCGGCGCTTCCAGCCCGCTGAATCGACAGTGCGTTACCCTGAGCATCGACCCCCGAGCGGATTGTCAAGACTTGACGATGCGCCGTCGGCCCCGGAGGTGGCAGGTGATCCAGTTGAGAATGACGCGCTCGGCCGCGTTCACGGCTGTGTTGACAATCGGTTTGGCAGCGTGCGGCGGTTCGGCCTCGGATGACCCGGCGACGCAGGAAGCGAGCTCCGCGCCGCTCTCGTCGAATGACCCGGCGAAGCAGGAAGCAAGCTCCCCGCCGCGCTCGTCGGAGGGGCCCGCGATCCCGACGGCGGATGCACCGTCCACGGCTGATCCGAACCCGGGTGGCGGCCAGTTGAACACCGCTGTCGTCACGATCGGCACCGATCGGTACGAGTTCAGCAACCTCAGATGCGACATCCTTACCGCCGGGTACATCCAGGCAGGCAACTACGGTGCTGACCCCGAGGTCGTGATCGTGCTGCCGCCGCCCGGCTGGGAGGCCCAGGGCGACGTCTTCAGCCCGCCAAGCGTTCAGGTCTCAATCGGTTCGGGGCTGGACGAGCAGGTGTGGTTCGCGGGCGACGACCCGCCGACCGTCACCTCGATCCCCGACGGCTCCGCGCAACTCGACTACAGCGTGCCCGACGGCCGGCCGGTGACCGCGACCGGGACAGGGTCGTTCGTCGACGTCCAGGCGATCAACTTCGGTCGGGAATGGTCCAGCGTCGCCGGCTCATTCGAGGTGACCTGCCCGTAGCGTGACCGATGCTGCCTGACCCGACAATCCAAGGGACAGATCAGGCATCCGCAGGCGGGATGTTCGCGTTGAAGCGGAACCGGTTCGCGGGATCGAGGCGCCGCTTGAGCTGCCGAAGTCGAGCCCACGAGTCCGGCGGGTATGCCGCCGCCACCCGCGCCCCCGTCTGGTCACGTTTGCCACAGCCGCCCGGCCGCCGAACGCGGCCCACGACTCCGGGATCCGATGCGCCCGGCCGTGGATGAGATCGACGAACGCACATGACACGCGAACCCCTCCGACGAGAGGAGCCAGCTGATCCCGCCGGTCAGGGTCAGGCCACCGATCCCGGTGTCGATGAAGGTCCCGGACGGTGCAGCCAGGCCGTGGGCGAAGGTTTCCGCGTCGAGGTCCATCAACCGGGGACCCGGCGAGCGCATCCGCCGTTCGTGCAGTCGGGTCGACCGTCGCTCCGCGCCACCGCGACACGTCGATCAGGAGCGCTCCGGTGGGAGAGGACTGGTCAGCGACGCTGTGGCCGCCGCCCCGAACTCCGATCGCGAGCCCCGACTCCGATGCCCAACGCACCGCAGCTGTGATGTCGGGCAGGTCGGCGGGCCGGAGGATCGACACCGGACGTCCGGTCGCCATCGCGTTGTAGGCCGCTCGAGCCGCCTCGTACCCTCCGTCGCCGGCTCCATAACCTCGCCGCGTGTCCCGCCCGCGGAGATCACGAACCGCCTCGCTGGGCATCGGCACTCCTCCGTGGACCGAACCGTTGTCAATCCTCAGAACTCACCGTCGCTCGAATCGGACGTCGGCCCCCCTTGTCGAGTCCGGGTGCGCGGGGCCGTAGTGGGCGCGGAGGCGGCCCCGAGATCGAGCCGCCTCCGCCGATTGAGCGTCCGGTGTGGTCAGCGCGACCGGGTGCTCACCTGGATGTCCCCGTCGCGGCCGAAGTGGAGGCGCGTGCCATCCCACGACATCGACGAGCGGGTCTCGTTACCGGCCGTGTTGACATTGGGGCCCAGGTTCACCGGCGCCGACCACGGGTCAGCCGTGCTCACCCGGACGGCGGTGTAGACGTCCTGGCCGCCGTAGCCACCCGGACGGTTCGAGTTGAAGACGATCTCGAGGCCGTCCTTGCGGACGTTCGGCATGAAGTCGTTCGCCGCGGTGCTGAGTTCGGTGACGAGGGTCGGAGCGCCAAAGCTCCCGTCCTTCGCGCGTCGGCTCATGTAGATGTCTTGGTCGCCACCGACGTCGAAGCCGTCGCTGGAGAAGTACAGGAACGTGCCCTCGGCGGTCTCGACCAACGACGGGCCGAACTCGCTGCCGGGGAAGTTCGGGCCGGAGCCGTCAGCTGCGCAACCGAGGTTGTCAACGCTCCAGCCTTGGGCCGGATTGTTCCTGGCCAGGTAGATGTCACCGCCCCCGCAACCGCCCGGGCGAGTCGACACGAAGAGCAGGTACTTGCCCCGGAGTGGCGTCGGACAGTAGTCGGCGGACGTCGAGTTCACCGGCTGGCCGAGGTTGCCGGCCGGGCCCCAGGGTCCACCGATCGAGTCGCGGTGGAAGACCCAGATGTCGTTCGGATCGGGCGTGCCCGTCCCACCCGCACGGTTCGACGCGATGTACAGGCTCAGGCCATCCGGCGACTCGATCGGACAGCCCTCGGCCGCAGTGGTATTGACGCCGGTCTCGGGGACGGCAAGCCCCCATTCGCCGAACAATTCGGCCGAGACGCTGGACGGTGCGATCAGGAGGATCGCCGCCGCGGCCGCGACGACCCGGACGAGACTGATGTGCGCCGGTAGACGGCGCAGGTGCGAGGATCGATCCGCTGGGTAGCCGGTCATTGCACTCTCCATCGGTAGGGGCGGAGCGGCGCTCCGCTGCATCCGGGGAGAGGGTGGTCGTCACGTCGGCCGAACACATCGGGACGGTCCTTAGGCGGCGGTCCCTAGTTTCCTCAAATTCTCGGGCCGTGCCTCAGAGGCTGTAGAGCGGCGCTCCGCTTGCGAGCTCAGCGACGAAATCCATCGCCGAGATGATCTGCGCGCCTTCGATCAGGTCCTCGTCGGTGATGCCGCGCGGCTTCGTGCAGGCATTGCAGGCCCAGATCTGCCCGCCGTTGGCCAGCAGCGAGTCGACAATCTCTCGCAGCGGCGGCAGTCCCGGGTGGTGGATGTCGTCGGCGTAGCGCTTCGTCGCCAACCAGACGCCCTCGATCGTTAGCAGGACGATCGCCTCCTGATCGGCCGATGCGGCGACGTTCGCAACGATGAACGGCAGCGTCGCTCGCTCCGGGTCATCGCGACCATGCGTGGATTGCGCCAGGAACTTCGGCACCGTGTGGTCCTCCTAGCCTACTTTCGACGCAGGAAATAGCGGGTCCGCCCCGGCCCGTCCTCGATCATGGCCACGATGGGGTTGCCGGTCAGCCTCGACCAGGCGGCCAGCCCGCTGCGCGCCGTGGGGTCGTCCGAGATGACCTCGAGGATCTGGCCGGAAGCCAGCTCGCGGATCCGTGAGGCGATCATCGGCGTCAACGTCGAGCATGCTTGCCCGACCACATCCATTCGAACGTCCGCGATCGGGACACTCGATGCGTCGGTCATTGGCTGCTCCTGCTGACTGGCATGTTCCCGGCAGCGTAGGGTCGGACGGCCATGCATGGCAATGGGCGGCTCCTTAGAAATCGCCTATGGCCTTCCTTAGGCCGATCGTCATAATCCGTTGATGAACGCGCGGATCTCGAGCCCCGTGTTCGTGGGGCGTGGCGATGAGCTCCAGCGGCTGCAGGCCATCCTGGCGGACGCGCTCGAGGGGAACGTGGGAACGGTCCTCGTCGGCGGCGAGGCGGGGGTCGGGAAGACTCGGCTCCTCTCGGAGTTCCGTGCGCGTGCCCTGGCCGCCGGGCTTCGCGTTCTGGACGGCGGGTGCGTGGACCTTGGAGACGGGGCACGTCCGTACGATCCCTTCGTGGCCGCGCTTCGGCCATGGCTGAAGTCGCTGCCGCCGGACGAGTTCGAGCGCATCGTCGGGCCGGCTCGTACCGCCGTGCTGCAACTGATTCCCGACCTGGAGACCGGGGGCCGTGACGCGGCCTCGGCCGACGTACCCACGTCTGCGATGCAGTCGACGCTCTACCTCCAGGTCCTGGGGCTCATCGAGCGCGTGGCCGCCGAAGCGCCGACCGTCATCGTGCTGGAGGACCTGCACTGGTCGGACCGATCGACGCGAGACCTCCTCCGGTTCCTCGTACGCAATCTCACCCGCGCCCGCGTCATGATGATCGGGAGCTATCGCACGGACGAGCTGAATGAGCGGCACCCGTTCTTGATGATGCTCGCCGAGCTGGCGCGCAGCGGGCAGGTGCACCGTGTTGAGCTCGCACGGTTCACGCGAGCCGAAGTCCACGACCAGCTCGTGGGCATCCTCGGCCACTACCCTGACCGCCGTCTCGTCACGCGTCTCCACGGGCGCGGGGGTGGCAACCCGCTGTTCACGGAGGAGCTGGTAGCCATTGGCGAGCGCGGGGACCAACGACTCGGCCTGACGCTGCGAGAGATGCTCCTCGCCAGGGTCGGCGCGCTGTCCGCCGCATCGCGAGAGCTGCTTGGCGTGGTTGCGGTCGCCAACCAGTCAGCGCGACACGATGTGCTGGCAATGGTCGCCGGTATGGACCAGGCGGGGATCGCCGTCGCGCTGCGGGAGGCAATCGATCGTCATCTGCTGGTGACCGCCGAGGACGAGGTCATGCGGTTCCGTCACGGGCTAATGCAGGAAGCGGTCTACGCGGAACTATTGCCCGGCGAGCGCGTGGCCCTGCACGCCGGCGTCGCGAGAGCCATCGAAGCCCTGCACGCCGATCTCGACATTGATGCCACGGTCGCCACAGAGCTGGCCCACCATTGGTATGAGGCACGCGATGGACGCAGGGCGCTGGAAGCCCTGCTGCGCGCGGGCCAGGCGGCAGAGCGAATGTTCGCCTTCGGGAACGCGTTTGCGCACTACGACCTGGCACTGGGCCTGTGGCCGGTCGACACGCCCTCGGTCGGCGGGATTACGCTTGCGGACCTGGGGGTGCGGACGGCAGAGGCTGCCGCCCTGTCCGGCGCATACGATCGGGCGATTGACCTGGTGCGGGCTGCGCTCGAAAGCGAACCGGCCGCCGAGGTCGATCCGATCCGCAAAGGAACCCTGCTCGAACGGCTGGCCGCGTACCACCTCGGGTGGGGCAACCCTGATGCGGCCCACCCGGCCGCGAGCAGCGCGCTCGAACTGCTTCCGACGGCACCGCCGTCCGCGGCGCGCGCGCACGCGCAGGGCATCCTGGCCCAGGCGCTCGGACTGCAGTGCCACTTCGACGAGTCGAACCGGTTAGCGGAGGAGGCGCTGGCGAATGCACAGCTCGTCGGCTCGGCGGAGGCAGAGATCCGCGCACTCGGCTGCATCGGTCGCAACGCGGCGGCGGTCGGAGATGCGGCCTCCGGCATTGAGACCCTGCGCCACGCATTGGCGTTCGCGCGCTCTGTAGCAGACTTCCCCGGCGCCGCCGAGATCTCCGTCGAGCTGGTACTGGCACTCCACTGGGCAGGAGACCTCGAAGAGGCGTGCAGGGTCGCCGATGAGGGCATCGTCGAGAGTGGCCGCTGGGGAGCGGAGGGACTCGCCAACTCACTTCGCGCCCTGCGAGGGCAGTCTGCGTTCCTGCTCGGGCGCTGGGATGAGGCGGACGACTGGATCGCGAGCGCGCTCGAGAGGGATCCGGTCGGGTCTCCGGGCGTCCTGGCGCATGGTGCCCGCGCGCTCCTCGACGTGGGCCGCGGCGATTTGGACTCGGCCGCGGAGCACCTCGAAATCGTGTTGCTGATGTGCCGGCAATTCACCGCCAGCTTCTACGGATGGACTGATCTGTACTCGAGCATGGCCCTCCTCTCGATCGCACGGCGGCAGCCGTCCCAGGCCATCGACACGGTGCGGGATGGCGTCGCGCTGTCAGCCGACCCGGACCACGAGGTCCATATGCGGGTGTGCCATCGGCTGGCGATCCGCGCCGCGGCCGACCTCGCGCAGGTCGCCCGACCTTTGGGCGACACGGCGGGTCTGGAGGAGGCGCTGGCGATCGGTCGCGAGTTCCACGCCCGGCTGCAGCGCCACGCGCAGCTCGTACGGGCGCTGCCTGGTGGGGGCGATCCGCACCTGGCCCTCGACGTGGCGCTCGGCAAGGCCGAGCTGAGCCGGGTCACGGGTCAGCCGGACGCAGCGGTCTGGGCGGCGGCTGCGGCCGCCGCCGACGAGCTGCGGCATCCCCACGAGGCCGCCTACGCCCATTTCCGCCAGGCTGAGGCACTCCTGCTTGTACGCGGGTCACGCGCGACTGCACTCGCGGCCGCCGTGAAGGCGCACGAGATCGCGCGTCGCCTGGGGGCCGCTCCCCTCGAACTGGAGATCGAACGGCTGGCCCGACGGTCACGGCTCGACCTTACCCGCCCGGCCGCGGCCCCCGAGCCAGCGGGCGTCGGTCCACCGGTCGGCCGTGCGATCCCGTTCCAGCTGACACGGCGCGAGCAGGACGTGCTGGAGCGCCTCACCCTCGGGTA
This sequence comes from uncultured Chloroflexia bacterium, assembly GCA_963734935.1. Classification (GTDB taxonomy): domain Bacteria; phylum Chloroflexota; class Limnocylindria; order Limnocylindrales; family CSP1-4; genus CAIXZV01. The sequence goes on from CAVTIO010000008.1 coordinate 15,488, forward strand.
CACGAATCGCGAGATCGCGACCGAACTGTTCATCAGCGAGAAGACCGCCAGCGTGCATGTCTCGAACATCAAGTCGAAGCTGGGGGCGAACGGCCGCGCGGAGATCGCCGCGATCGCCGTTCGTCTCGGCCTCGTGTCCGACCCGGCTGAGGGGGACGAGATGGCTGAACCGCCGGGAGCTGGCTCAGTGCACGCAGTGCCCGGGGCCTGAACACGATGCCGCACGCCGGCGATGCTGGCCGGTCGTCCAACGCGACGACCAACACCACCCTGGAGTCAAGGACAGTCAGTCGAACGGCTGCGGAGACTCAGCCGCCACTCGGCTTGGCGGGACGAGCGCCGAGACCGACGGGAGAGCTCCGGCCCGGCCGTGGCCAGCCGCTCGTCGCGCCGCTTGATCGGGATCTCGTAGGTTGCTCGCTCGGCGGCCCTCCCGGGCTCGCGTGAACGCCTCCACGGCGGGCACCGGATGAGCGTCACGCGCTCCGTCGACCTGCTGTTCGAGGGCGGCACCGTCATCGACGGCACTGGGGCGCCCGGCATCAAGGCTCGCGTGGCGGTCGCCGGCGAAAGGAGCGGCGGTGGCCGAGATCGCCATGCGAGATCGGGACTCGCTCCACCGTGGGTGGGTCGCCCTCGCGCCGGGCCATCAACCAAACGGATGCCTGGAGGACCCGAAGCTGGACCAGAGCCGGTACCTGTGCCTCGAGTCCTCGGCCGCGGCGCTGGTCGACGTCGCTCGCGGACGGCGATCGTTCCGTTGCCTTGCTAGCGGGCTTCCGTTCTAGTTGGCCGTTTGAGCCCTGTCCACCGGGTTGGGCGGGGTCGAGGGCAGCGCTTGGGGCGTGCTGCCAGTCGACAGCTTCGTGCGCGGATTCGTGGCCGCGAAGATGGCCATCGAGCCGACAGTCTCGAGCTCAACCCGCTCAAACGACGCCCCGAGGATCTCGCGCAGGCCCTCCTCGGTGTCGCCGAGATTGTCGAAGGTGCCCCGTCGGTTGTTGGACTCGAGGATCTTCCGCCCCAGCCAGGTGTGTCGCCCGGAGGTCCCGAGAATCGAGGATCCGAAGAGGACGCCCTCCCGAGCGAGGACGGCGGCCACGTTGGTGATAGCGGCGGCCTTGTTCGCGATCGGTCCCGGCAGGCAGTGGAGCACGCCGTTGAGCGCGGCCGATTCGAACGGCCCATCGATCGGGAGCGGCTTGAGGACGTCCGCTTCCACGGTCGTGACGTCCAGGCGCCGCAACCGCCGGGATGCATGACCAAGGACGGTCACGTTGGGGTCAAGGAGGGTGACCGGGCTGCCGTCAGGCAGGCCCGCTCGTTCCAGGAAGTAGCCGGTCCCCGGCCCAACGTCGAGGTGTCGATGGCTCACGTGCCGCCGGTACCCTTCCGCGAGGTGAGTCGCAGAGCATTTCCAGATGACCGGCGCGAAGACGCCAAGGATCAGGGGGTCGTAGATCCTCAAGAAGAGCGAGGTGTACTCTCGCTGGCCCTCATAGGCCGGGTCGTCACGGTCCATCGAGCTTCCTCCGTCCTGACCGTAGCGCATGGATCGGCTCACGATGGACTCGCGACGGGCCCCCGGTCAAGCCTGTGGCCACGGCGGTCGCGCGGCCGATATCTTCCGCTCTGACCCGGGCTCCCGCACCGAAAGCGCCTGCGGAGGCACCGCCGCCAAGGCCCGGGCGGAGCGCTCACCTGCTGGTGCAGTTGACGCCAGAATCGGGGAACTGAACCCTTCACGAGATCCGAGTTGCCGCTGCCAGCGTATTGACCCCATCGCCCCAACGGTCAAACGGCTGAGGAGACCTGCAACGATGACCCGAACAGACCGAACCACCACCAGCCGGCGGGTTGCGTCACTGATCGCGGCCATGGTCTTCCTGTTCGCCGCGTGCAGCGGTGCCACCAGCAGCACGGCGCCGACCGCGGCACCCGCCGCCGGCAGCGCGGCCGCCACGTCGAGCGCCAGCTACCAGGTGAAGGTCGCCGAGGACCCGCAGCTCGGAGCCTACCTGACAGGCGAGGACGGGAAGTCGCTGTATCTCCTCACGGCCGACTCGGCCGACACCACGACCTGCACTGGCAGTTGCGCGACGGCCTGGCCGCCATTCGAGCTCGACGCGGGCGAGAGCGTCACGGGCGGCGACGGCGTGACCGGCGTCCTCGCTAGCCTCACGCGCGCCGACGACGGCAAGCAGCAGGTCACATACGACGGAATCCCGCTCTACTACTTCGCCAAGGACACCAAAGCCGGCGACATCAATGGGCAGGGCGTGAAGGGCGTCTGGTTCCTCGTCGCGCCGGGATCGACGGCCAAGGGCGGCCCGATCACAGGTGGCGTCGGCCAGGGTGCGACGGTCACGCCATCGGCGGCGCCCTCCGAGCCGGCCGGGGGCGGATACAGCCGAGGCCCCGCAGCCTCCTCGCCTGCGGCCACGGGTGGTGCGTCCGCCAAGATCGCGAACTTCGCGTTCGCGCCGGTCGACATCACCGTCACGGTCGGGGAGACGGTCACGTGGACAAACGCAGACAGTCCGTCCCACACCGTTACCGCCGATGACGGATCCTTCGACAGCGGCGGGATCGCACCCGGCGCGACGTTCTCGCAGTCGTTCACGAAGGCCGGCACGTACGCGTACCACTGCACGATCCACCCGTCGATGACCGGCACGGTCACCGTCACGCCATAGGCGGCCGCATTGACGGGAGGATCCCCTGCGCGAGAATTCGGCCATGAAGTCGACGTCCGTCGGCCTGTGCAGACCGCTCATGCCATGACGGCGGACGTCTCCATGCTCCGCGACCCGGAACTCGTTGCGTTGATCGCCGCCGGCGACGAAGCGGCCTTCGGGGCTGCCTACGACCGGCACGCTGATGTCGTCTACGGGTCGGTGTTGCGATTTCTGCGCGACCGGGAGGTTGCCGAAGAGATCGTCCAGGATGTCTACGTTGCCGCGTGGCGACACGCTGGACAGTACGTCCCGAGCTCGGGCAGCCTCCTGGGCTGGCTGCTCGGGATCGCCCGCAACAAGGCGATCGACCGTGTTCGTGCCACTGCCCGGCGGCCGAGGCTCGTCGTCCTCGGCGGACCGGACGAGGACCCGGGGGACGCGCTCGACCGCGCCGTCGCGGCCGGCCGCGCGGCCGGCGGTATGCAGACGGTCGCTTCCGAACCCGAGGAGGAGGCCGCGCGCGCCTGGGTGCGGTCTGTGGTCAGGACCGCCCTGTCGACGATGCCCGCGCTCGAACGCCAGACGCTGCACCTCGCCTACGACGAGGGGCTGACCCAGGTCGAGATCGCCGAGCGGCTCGGATGGCCGCTCGGCACGGTCAAGACGCGAACGCGGCGCGCGCTGGTGACGCTCCGCACAGCGCTCGACGGCGTGCCGGACCTTGGTGATGCCGCCGGCCCGACACTGGTCGACGAACGGGCCGAGCCGCATGCACGTCGGTCATTGACTGGGCGGTCCGATGCAGCACGCTGAAGCCCATGAGCGGCTGGCCGACCTGGCGCTGGAGCCGTACCGCCTCGCCGGATTGGAGGACGACGCAGCGCCCGAGGTCCGGGCGCTGCGAGCGCACCTGGTGGATTGCCAGCTGTGCGCGGCGGAGCTCGAGGGCTGGCGTCGGACGTGGATGCAGGTCGGGACGGCACTCTCCAATCCAGGTGAGAGGAACAACCCAGAGGCGGACGAAGGGGGCGTGACGGCGGCCACAGGAGAAGTCTTCCGTGTCCCGGCGTCACTCCGCTCGAAGACGATGGCAGCGATCGCTGCAGAGGGGCGGACCAGCACGGCGCCCGGCAGCACGGGCCCGGACAGCCTCCGTCGGAAGCGGGCCGACGACCGCCCCGCGGGGGTCAGCACCGCCGCGGCGGACGAGCCGGCCCCGACGCGACGCCTGGCTGCGGCCGGTTCGCGCCGACTCGCGGATCATCGACGGTGGATGCCCTGGATTGCGGCGGCCGCCGCCCTGGTGATCGCGCTCGGCGCGGGCTCACTCGCCTGGACGCGCACGCGTGACCTGGACCGCGCCCAGACCCAGAACGCGGGCCTCACGGCGACGATGGCCAGCCTCGACCGTGTCCTCGCGACCCCCGTCCACTGGACCACGACGCTGCGGACTCCCGATGGCACCGCCGGCGGTACCGTGGCCTGGACGGCCTCGGAGATCGCAGTGATCACGAGCGTGCTGCCGGCTCCGCCCAGCGGCCGGTCATATCGCTGCTGGGTGGAACGCGACGGCGTCCGCACCCCGATCGGCCCCATGTGGTTCAGCGGATCCACCGGGTATTGGGCAGGGGACATGGGCGGATGGGCCGACCTGCTGTCGCCGGGTGCTCGGTTCGGCGTCAGCGTCATCCCCGGCGACGGTGGGCCAGGCACACCGGTCCTGGTCGGAACGCTCTGACGCCTCTGATGGCGCCCGGGAAGGCCCAGGGCGGTTGGCAATCCCCTGCGGGACCAGCCTGGTGATGAGCGCACGAACCAAGAGACCGATGACGAGATTCTCGCCAAGGCCGGTTCGCAACACGCAAACGGTTTCCGGCGCGCGACACTCGTTGTTGGCTATTCGGCGCCGCCTCTCGTCCCTACAACGCCAATCCCAGCACCGAAGATGAGCCCCAGCGCTGCCCCAAGGCCAATGTTGCTCACAACCACGCCGATGACAATTCCTGCGACCAGCCCAATACCAACAAAGGGGCCGATTGCCATCAATTGAGTCTGATTCATCGTCCGATCGTACTGCGGCCGCCTCGTCATCTCCGTTCCCGAGCCGTCCGGACCCGGCGCGCCTGCCGGTGCGCCGCGCGACCGGACGTGACCAGCTCTTCCGTGTCCCGAGACGGGGGTGCGTCCGGACGCAGTCGGCCGTTTGGGCCATCTCGGAGCCTCACCTGCTCGAACGACGCCCCGAGGATCTCGCGCAAGCCCTCCTCGGTGTCGCCGAGATTGTCGAAGATGCCCCGTCAGTTGAACGCCTGATGGGTGAGCCGTCGCCAATTCACGCGGAGCCCTTCGTAACGATTTCGTGATGCACCATGGGTTGACTATCGCCAAGCAGCCCGCCCCTGGAGCTGCCGCAGCCGGAGGCACCGATGCGACGCATGCTCGCCCGAGCGCTGATCGCCACGGCTGGCCGTTCCTCACTCCCGATCGCTGGAGGATCCCGGCGCTCTCGTCCCCGTCATGTCGCACCGAGAGATCGCACCCGTCGCGGATGATGGGGCTCGAGGGACCGATGGAGGCAGGAGACCAACGATGTTCCGTGTGAGCGAGACCGTATCGATCGGCAAGCCGCCCGGCGACGTGTTCTGGTTCGTCGCGGACCTCCGCAACTTCCCGGAGTGGCGGGCGAACCTCGCGTCGTCAGCGGTCGTGTCCGAGACCTACACGGACGTCGGGGCTCGGTGCGATGAGCAGATCCAGATGGGCCCGCGCAAGATCCCAGCCTCGTGCGAGATCACCACCTTCTCGGCGGGGCGGAGGTTCTCGTTTCGGGCGGTGTCTCCCGGGCTCGTGTACGACGGGAACGTGGTCGTCGAGCCGGAGGCAGGCGGGAGCACCTTCACGCTGTCGGGTGAGGTCCGCATCAGTGGGCCCCTGCGACTTCTCGAGCCCGTCATCAGAGCACGCATGCGGGATGGCGTGAGACGGGAGGCGGCCGCAGTCAAGGCGCGGGTGGAGGCACTCGCCTGAACGCGTCAATCGTCCGGCCCTCGCGGGACGCCGCGATCGGTGCTCCCGATTCGGCCGGCTCTGTGACGTCGTAACGCTCCCCGAACGGTCGACGGCAAGGGACGGAGGGCGAGCATTCTCGGGACCGATCGCGGGGTCTCGCGCGCCCATTCCTCGCGGGCATGAACCAACGCAAGCTCCGCTCCGACCTTGGACCGTGTGTTCGCGGATCATCCCGGTCCCTGAGCGGTCGTTGAGACGAGGAGTCAGCGGCGCGCCCAGAACGACAGTGGCGGTCCGTGGCGCTTGGGCTTGTCCTTCGGCTCCCCAAACTCCGCAACAAGGGGCTGGACGCGATCGACGTACGCGTCGGCGATCTTGTCCGGCGACTCCCACACGTGCAGCTCGCCGACCCGGCCATCTCCCGCATCCCAGGCGACGGCAAGGATGAGTCCGTCCGGCGGGTCCTCAAGCACACGCAGGCGCTTGTTCCAGGCCTCCCACTCATCGCGGGTCGAGTTGATGGTCTCGACAAACATCCGAGCGTCTCTCTCCCCCCGGTGCCACTTCCGGGGACGGACGAGCGGGACGCTGTTCGCCGGCCAGGGGCAGGTGGTCACCGTAACAGGGGCGTCGACCCGCCCCAGGTCGAGGGATCCAGCGATCCGATGCCGTCCCGGCCGGAAGGCGACGCAACCGGACCACGGGCGTCCGACGGGCAGGTGCGGCCCGTGGAGCTCATGCTCGGCATCCTTTGCTCTCTGGCTGCTGTTCCCGGGGCACGTGAGACATCGGGAGGCCAGTCGGCCTGTGGTGATCGGAAGGCCGTTGGTGACAGGCCCACCTCGCCCGATGCGCCGCCCATACGTGATGGTCGCGTTGTCGGTGGTCGGCCACCGATCGACGCCTTCTCGAGCCGTGCCATCCTAGAACGCGTGACTGATCCCCTCGCTCCCGACGAGACGCGTATCGATCGCTGGCTGTGCGCGGTGCGCCTTGTGAAGACCCGCCCGCTGGCGACGCGGTTGTGCGAGGGCGCCCACGTCCTCGTGAACGGATCGCCGGCGAAGCCGTCGACGAAGGTTCGCCCAGGCGATCGGGTGGAGGCTCTCATCGCGGGTCGCGAGCGCGTCGTCGAGGTCGTGCGGCCGATCGAGTCGCGTGTGGGAGCCCCCGTCGCCGCGACCTGCTACGTGGACCACAGCCCGCCCGTCGTGCCGGATACCGGGCCAGCGATCATGCCCGTGCGTGGAGGGGGCCGGCCCAGCAAGCGTCTCAGGCGCGAGCTCGAGCGCCTGCGCAGGGCCGCCGACGGCTGAGCTGAAGTCGGGCAGACACCGCACCTGATGTCGAGCTCGAGGGCGGAACCTGGGCCGAAGGCCGTGCCTCTGCGCGTCCCCTGGATACCCTGCTGCCGCGGGCCTGTCCAGGTCCCCGGATGCCCTTGGTTGAGCTGGCCCAGGGCGAGGATCGCCCACGCCACCTAGCCCCCAGCCGCGATCGAGCATGGTCGGGACCTCGACCCGGCCGGCAGTCGGGCCGATCGGGGTGATGCGGCTGGGAGGAGCCGATCAGCTTGTCCTGCCACGTGAGTTGACATCAAAACCTATCTCTATTAGTGTATCCACTACTGAGCTTAGCTAATTCTGGAGAGCGTCTTGACCGAGTTCCTTGCCGTCAACGGCGGCACCATTGCGTACGAGGTCGCCGGCAGCGGGCCGCTGGTCGTGCTGGCCCACGGGCTGGGCGACAGCCGCGCGTCCTACCGGTTCGTGATGCCCAAGCTCGTCGCCGCCGGCTATCGCGTGGCCGCCGTCGACCTGCGCGGCTGCGGCGAGTCGAGTACCGATTGGCCAGCGTACAGCCGCACCGATATCGCCGGTGACCTCATCGGTCTCGTCCGACACCTCGGCGGCCAGGCAGTGCTCGTTGGGCACTCGATCTCGGGTGGCGCAGTCACCATCGCCGCCGCGCAGGCACCAGAGCTGATCGGGGGCATCGTCGAACTCGGGCCGTTCACGCGCAGGCAGTCGATCAGCCTTGGTGACCTGCGAGTGAAGCGCTTCCGCATGGGCATGTTCCGGCTGGTGATGACCGGCATCCTGGGCAGCGTGAAGTGGTGGCACAAGTACCTCGACGTCGCGTTCCCGGGCCCCAAGCCGACCGACTGGGCAGACCAGCTGCAGCGCATTGAAACCAACCTGGGCGAGCCGGGCCGGATGAAGGCGCTTCAGAGCATGGGTCGGTCGACGCCGGTCGACGCCGGGGAGCAGCTTGGCAACGTCCGCTGCCCAGCGCTCATCGTCCAAGGCTCGCTCGACCCTGACTGGGCCGACCCGCGAGCCGAGGGGGAGGCGATCGTGGCGGCGATGCCGGCCGGACTTGCCAACCTCGCGATGATCGATGGCGCCGGGCACTACCCGCACACCCAGTTCCCAGACGAGACGGTTGCTCTGCTCCTGCCCTTCCTCGAGGCTCGCGCCCATGCCTAGAGCTGGCCTCGACTCGGCGATCGTGGTCGCCGCCGCCGCCGACCTTGCCGACGAGATCGGGCTCGGCAACGTCACCATGAGCCTTCTGGCCGAGCGGCTCGGGGTACGCACGCCGTCGCTCTACAACCACATCGGTGGTCAGGCCGACCTGAATCGGCGGATTGCGCTGCTGGGCCTCACCGAGCTTGGTGACGCGCTGCGGGACGCGCTGCAGGGCCAGGCCGGCACGGACGCGTTGTCGGCCGCGGCGCGGACGATCCGAACCTTCGTCATCGAGCACCCGGGGCGGTATGCCGCGACCATTCGGATCAACACGAACTCGTCTGACGATCCGGTCGCAGCGGCCGGGATGCGGGTGATCGAGTCGATGTCAGCGGTGCTGGCCGGATACCGGATCGCTCCGCCCGACAACATCCATGCGCTGCGGATGCTCCGCAGTCTGTTCCACGGCTTCGCCGTGCTCGAGGCCGCCGGTGGTTTCCAACTGGAAACTGACGTCGATGACAGCTTCGAGTGGCTGATCGACTTCGTGGATCGTGGTCTGCACGGTTTGACCGGAGACCGGGAGGCGCCGTCCAGGCTCTCCCGCGACATCACAACCAGCTCTTGACGGCCGCCCGGACGCCCGAGGCCCGGTGGGCGCGGACCGCTCCCGGGCCGCCTTAGAGCTCGGTGCGTTCGAATTGCCAGAACGCGACGATTGTGAAGATGCCGCACGCCACGTGAACACGATTGCCCCGTACCCGTGGATCGGCTGGCCGCCGATGCCTGCGTTGGCGCGGCGAGCTGGTGCCGCCGGCCCGGTTCACGATCAGCCAGGGCATCGAGATGGGCCGGCCCAGCCTGATCAAGGTCGAAGTGCCCGACACCGACGGTGGGATTCGGATCAGCGGGACGGCCGTGTCGCTGGACCCGCCCGGCGGCTGAGCGCGGCCGCCCTGTCGACGTCGCGTGGCACCCGCCGCTTGGCGCGGTTGGCCGGGTCCCCCGCTGGCTCCCTGTGCGGATGCTCGGCGAGTGGTGCTGCCGTGATCAGTACTCGCCCTTGATCACGAAGAACGAGCCCCGGATTGTTCCCGCCAGCTTCGACTTCTGGCGTGCGAACTTGAACCGTGAGGCAAGCTCGGTGGGAACCTCCATTCCGTCGGAGAGCTTGAACCCGACCGCCCGCTTCTTGGCGTCGTCGATCGTGTACATCACGTTGATCGCCAAGCCGGTCTCGTAGAAGACGTAGGTCCAGCGGATGTTCGCGACCTGAAAGGTCGTCGCCTCGAGCGGGCGGGACGCGATGACGATGTCGCGCTCCTCCTTGAGGATGCGGTGGACGTTGTCGATCGACTCCTGTGCCTCGCTCGCCGGATCGACCGTGAAGTCGTGGTCGTACTTGTTCTTGAAATAGCGGGCCTCATTCGCCCGCAGCCCGGCGAGCGCGGCTGCTACCGGTGACGACTCCAGACCCGTGGTCGAGACGTTCTTGAAGTCCACGAGATAGGACATGGGCGCTCCTTGTAGATCGCGTGAGGCGTCCGCCGTCGGAAACGGACGTCAGTTCGACTGACTGGCGTAGACGCCCGCTTGTCGGATCACGATGCAGCAGGGCCGCGCCGCTGGTCAAAGGAGTCCACCCGTCGAAGAGCCGTATGGGGCCTGACACGGGAGACGCGAGGAACAAGCGGCCCATCGAGTTTCGCCTGACCGGCGAGCGACCTCGTGGGCACGGCCACATCGGCTCCGCGGGCCTGAGCCTCCCAGGCCGTCCAGAGGTCCATTCGGAGAGGCGGAACGGCCGTGGTGTCCGCTCGATACAGCGGCTCGACGTCGTGCCGGTACACCGCCAGGAACTCGTTCGCCTGAGCATAGAGCCCGAGAGCGATCAAGCCTTCTCCCGCTCGACCCTCGTCCCGCTGCGTCGGGTCCATCGTTACGCTGCGCCTGCGCGGACTCGCCGTCAACCGGTCTCCAGGCACCTGGCTCACGAGCGGGAGACGGGGTGGGTGGCGTGCCGAAGGGCAGCCGGCCGGCGCATCACCCGGAGTCCAGCGATGCCAGCCTGGCTCTCGTCGCCGTGTCGGGAAGCCTGCCGCGGGCGCTCTCAAGCACCCTTCGGGCGAGCGCGAGCGGATCAACCAACGTAGGCGTTCTCCTCGTAGCACCAGGTGAAGCCGCTGCCGACCGGCATGGACACGATCACCGGGTGGTGCTCCGTTCGGGAATGCGCGCGGGCATGGCCGGCCTGCGACTCGCAGCAACCGACGTGTCCGCACGTGGCGCACAGGCGAAGGCTGTGGCCACTGCCGCATTCCTCGCAGCGGTCACCCGACGGTGTCGCGAGCGTCTCGGGAACATGGGTGCAGGCGGCTCGCGCGCCGCCGAACGATCGAAGCCAGTTCATGCCGTGATGTTCGCAGGTGCCAGCGATCCGGGATGTGAGGGAGGCCACACCGTCAGGGTGGGCGCCGTCTCCTCTGCCGGTCTGGGCCGCATCGTGCCGCACGGGGTTGCCAGTGTCGTCGGCGGCAGTCAACCGTGCCGACGGAGCGCTTCGGCTCGCGAGAAAGTGTGTTCCGCAACACCCATTTGCGTCGTGCCGGAGCACACCCGCGCCCGACAAACGGGGATGTGAGCCTGCACACAGAATCGTTGCCGTCCGGTGCCTACCGTGGTCGAACCAACCGCCACGATAGTCGGAGGCCATCAATGGCAAGCACAGCGATCGCAGCGCCCAGGACCGGCACATCGACCTGGGTCCGCGCCGGAGTCATCAGCGGAGTCGTCGCCGGCATCGCGTTCGCGATGTTCGAGATGATCATGGCCGCCGTCCTCAACGGGAGCGACGCGTTCTTCATGCCCCTGCGCATGATCGGGGCCATCGGCGTCGGGATGTCCGCGCTCGATCCCACGAGCTCGCTCCTCACTGCAGGCGGCGCCGGCCTGCTGATCCACATGGTCCTGTCGATGATGTACGGGGTGATGGTCGCCGGCGTCATCTCGTTGGTCCCCTTGCTGTCAAGGTCCACTGCCTCGGTCCTCGCGGTGTCGAGCATCGCCGGCTTCGCCCTCTGGATCGTGAACTTCTTCGTGCTGGCCGGGATCTTCGGTTGGAACTGGTTCCCCGACACGCAGAACGTCGCCGTCCAGCTCATCGCCCACACGTTCATGTTCGGCACCGTGCTCGGAGTCATGCTCGACCGCCTCGCCTTCCGTGCCAATCGCTGAGCTGCTCCACCTCGCGCCGAACGACCCCAGCCCATCCGGTCAGGGTCGCTTCCACCACTCCTCTGCGGTCGCGCGCGTGCTCCGGTACCGTTCCCGCTGCAGCGCCATCCGGCCCGGAGGGATGCTGCGCAACCCCAAAGCTGCCGTCAGCCGGAGAGACGCGCGTGACCGACCCGCCCGCCCTGGCGTCCATCTCGAAGGCTGCGAACGCACCGAGAGACGCCGCGTCGGCCGCTGCGTCGGGGCCAGTTCAGTGAACCCCGTCGACACCCTGCGTCGCCTGTTCGCCATCACGTCTGCTCCCGACCCGGTGCCGCTGGTGATCCCCGACGAGCTGACGGTCTACGGGGCCGACTGGTGCGGGGATTGCCGGCGGGCAAAGCGCCATCTCGACGCCGCCGGCGTCGCCTACCGCTGGGTGGACCTGACGCAGGATCGCGCCGCGAAGGCAATGCTTGACGCTGCGGGCCTCCGCGCCATCCCGGTCATCGCAACCGTGGACGGGCGCATCCTTGTGGAGCCGTCGAACGCCGAGCTCCGCGGGCTGGTCGAGTCGCTCACCTGAGGGGTCAGGCCTGGTGCCCGAGCTTGATCGATCTTGAAGCGTCACCATGTTTCGATGTGACCCGGGTGTCCGGGCTCCAGGAGAGGGAAAGGAGGACCGAGGTGCCGATGACCTGGCAGCCCCCGATGGTCGGCGCGCGCGCGACCCGGACACGCACATTCACGGCCGATGACGTCGAGACCTTCGCCGTCCTGTCCGGTGACCGGAACCCACTCCATTTCGACGATGCCTTCGCGACGCGGACGCGGGTCGGCCGGCTCGTGGTCCAGGGCGGCCTGACGACCGGCCTGTTCAATGCCCTTGTCGCGATGGAGCTGCCCGGTCCCGGGAGCGTGTTCCTGCACCAGGAGTGGGACTACCCCGCGCCGGTGTTCATCGGCGACACAGTGACCGCCGAGGCCGAGGTGCTCGAGGCTCGGGCCGACAAGCCGATCACGCGCCTCGGGTGCGTCGCACGGCGGGAGGATGGCACCGAAGTCCTCCGCGGGACCTGTCTCGTCTACACGATGCTGCCGGATGAGTCCAGATCGTGAGCGAGACGTCCTCGGCGCCCCTGACGACCGAGCACGTCTCGTGGTTGCGGCGTCGAGCGTGCCCGTAGTGGACGTCGCGACGATGGCCGAGATCGATCGCCTCGCCATCGAGGAACACGGGATCACCCTCCTCCAGATGATGGAGCAGGCAGGCTCGCACCTCGCCGAGGTCGTGAGGCTGGAGCTCGGCGGCGACCTCCGCGACCGGTCGATCGTGGTCGCGGTCGGCCCCGGGAACAACGGCGGCGGCGGTCTTGTCGCCGCGCGCCACCTCATCAACCGCGGCGCCAGCGTCCGGGTCGTGCTGGCGCGGCCGGCGCTCCGAATGACCGAGGCTGGGCGCCACCAGCTCGCGACGCTCATCTCGATGGGTGCGTCCTGTTGCGTCGCCACCTATGACCTGACAGACGAGGAGCTGGCGCAGGCTCTCACGCATGCTGACGTGGTCGTTGATGCCATCCTCGGCTACAACATCCGCGGCGCTGCCCGGGATGAGGTCGAGCGGCTGGTGGGTTTCATCGTCCGGTCGCAGCGACACGTGGTGAGCCTGGACGTCCCGACGGGCGTCGATCCGGACACTGGGGAAGCCGTCGGGATGGCGATCACAGCGGACGCCACCATGACGCTGGCCTTGCCCAAGCCCGGCCTGTTGACGCCCGCCGGTGCCGGACGTGCGGGGAGGCTCTATCTCGCGGACATCGGGCTGCCCGCGGCGCTCTATCGTCAGCTCGGGATCGATGTCGGCCCGCTGTTCGACCCCGGCCGAATCCTCACCCTGGATCGCAACCGATGACCTCCGCCGCCCAGCAGCGCTCCCTGGCCGAGAAGCTTGGCCTCCTGTCCGAGGTCGCCCTGTTCGCCGGACTGTCCGACGCGGACATCGAGGCGATCGGCCACGCGACGACGATGACCCACTGCTCCCGGGGCCAGCAGATCCTGTCGCCCGACGACCCGCCCGACCGGATCCACATCGTCAAGAAGGGCCGGGTGCGCGTCTTCCGGATCACCCCGGACGGCAAGCAGCTGACCCTCGACATCCATGAGAAGGGCACGATCCTCGGAGACATGGGCCTGCTTGGTCAGGACCGCCTGCCCGAGGCGTACGCGGAGGCGATCGACGAGGGCGTGATCTGCACGATCACGCCGGACGAGCTCCGAAAGCTCATCGAGCGCTACCCGATCATCGGCGTCAACATCATCCGACACCTCTCCCGCCGCCTTCAGAGCGCCGAGCGGGAGCTCGAGGCGATGGCGTACCAGCGGGTTGACCAGCGCCTGGCCCGCCGCCTCACAGACCTCGCCATGCGGTTCGGGGTGGAGACGGAGCGCGGGACACTGATCCAGGCGAACCTCACCCAGCAGGAGCTGGCCGAGATGGTCGGCACGACGCGGGAGACGCTTGCCCACACCCTGGGCGACTTCCGTCGTCGTGGCCTCCTCGACACCGCGCACCACCAGGTCCTGATCCGGGACGCGGAGCTCCTTGCCCAGATCGCGGAGGGTGACGACGCGACGTAGCGGCTGACTCGCCCGGGACCGCGTGAGCTGGCGCGCGCCATTGGTCCCACGCTGCAGCCCGGTCTGCCTTCGAGACCGTGACTCCCGGGACGCGGACGGCGGGGCAATGCACGAGCGCAATCCAGAAGCGGTCCAAACCATGTCCGTCGCACGGCGAACGAGGGGCCGGCGCTGGCGCCGACCCCTCGAAGGACTGCTCGGGCGAGCCGCGGTCAGCCCGCGTTGGCCACCGGTTGGCTCCAGTTGACCGGCGCCGCGGGGGCAGGCTCCGGGCGGATCATTCGCCACGCGGCGAGGAGCAGCCCGCCGAACCCGAACAGCGTCGCGATCCCGCTTACGAAGGGCAGGATTCCGGCGACTGCCAGGACGATCACCCCGAGCACCGCGGCCCGGTACGGCCGGCCGGGCTCGCGGCTCCCGCGACTGCGGGCGAGCAGCCAGTCGCCGACCCAGATCGCGGCAACCAGCCAGCCGAGCAGTGCGAGCACCGGCAGCACCGCGAACAGCAGGACGAGACCGATCGGGGCACCGACGATCGTGGCGACCAGCAGGAACGACACCAGCGGCAGCAGGATCGCGCCGGCGATGCCGGCCACCAGGGCGGGCCCCGGCTTGGCCGTGATCAGATCCTCGACCTCGCGCACCTGGCGCGAGCCGAAGGCCGCGACCCCCAGGCCCGCGACGAGCATCGCGAGGGCAAAGCCGATCGTCAGCACGATGAGCAACGGGATGATCAGCAGGGCGAAGGCCGCCACGTTGGTCTCGACGCCAAGGACCTGGCCATCGATGGCGGAGCCACTGAGCTGGGCGACTGTCGAGCGCAGGGTGTGGACGTCGCCGGTGATCGTGGTCCCGGCTCCGAGGGTGACCGAGCCGTCGACCACGACGAGTGTCCTGACCGTGGCGCCGGTGAGGGTCGCGGTTCCGCCCGCGACGACGATCGTGTCGGCTGAGCCGTCGATGTTGGCCGTCCCGTTGACGAGCACGATTGCGCCGACGTGCTGCCCGGTCGGGACGTTGATCGAGCCGTCGACGGCAACGATCGCACCACGGTCCGCAGGGGTGGGGTCGGCCGCGAAGGCCGACGGGACGAAGATGAGGAGGAGGATCGCGACCGAGGCCGTGATCGCGAGCAGGCGTCGCACCGAAGGTTCCTTTCCCATTGGGCTAGGTTTGTTGTCAATCTCGACGGTAGGCTCGCGCGAGGTCCATGCCCAGCAGGCCAGCCAGCATCTTTGGAGTGGGGCTAGCACCAGTGCCTGCACGGAAAGGCCCGGCCCAGACCGCGCTAGGCGGCGACGAGCTCCAGCAGCACCCCACCGGCAGAGCTGCGCTCCTCGATGATGCGCAGGCCGGCGGACTCGATGGCGGACCGCAGGTCATGGTCAAGGCGACAGCCGCCCGATGCCCTGGCCCAGGCAGGAGCCAGGCGTGTCTGCAGACGCGCGACGGCCTCATGCTCGGAACGGGCATGCTCCAGCAACCGCAGCGTTCCCCCCGGCCTCAGGACGCGCCGGCTCTCACGCAACGTGGCCGTGACATCCGCGACCGAGCACAGCACGAACGTGCCGACCACCACGTCGAACGAGCCGTCGGGGAACGGCAGGGCGGCCGCGTCCCCGGTGGTCAGCGCGACCGGGCGGCCCAGGCGGTCGGCCCGCCGTTCCGCAAGCACCAGCGCGGCCGAGCTCGGATCGATGGCCTGGAGTGATGCCTCCGTCGGGTAGACGCCCAGGTTGAGACCGGTTCCGATGCCAATCTCGAGCACGTCCCCGATTGCATGGCGCAGGACGCGCTGTCGGACGCGGCGGAGACCGGCCCGGTCAGCGACGCGCATCACAGCGTCATAGCCACGGGCAACCGCAGCGTTACCGATCTGGGCGGACCGACCCGGTTCGTCGTCAGGCAAGAGACGATTGCCTGCAAGGTTCGCGAGCTGCATCAGGATGCCGGCGGCTTCGAGCTCCCGGCGATGCCGGGAGCTCATGGCAGGCGGTGGGTCGGCGGCACCGGGCCGGCGGGCCGCGAGCGCCTGGCCGTACCGGTAGGCTGCGGTCTCCTCGTCGGTGAACCATAGCGGGCCATCGTCGGGGAGCCCAGCGGCCCGACCCCAGCGCTCGTGGACGTGGGCGCAGGCGCGACACCGGTTGACAGACGTCACGCCGAGCATCGTCGCTTCTCGCAGCCTTGGCGCCACGCGCCCGGGAACCGCATAGGCGGAGAGGAGAGATGGTCCTCTCCGGGCGAGCGGCGGCAGCCAGCGCGCTAGCGTGCGGCTCGTGAGCCGTGGACGGTCCCCGCTGATCACGCCTCGACCTCCTGCGTCGTGGCTCGACCCGGGTGGATCAGGATCAGCGAGCGCGGAGGGCGCGGATGGCCGACCCGGAGAATGGACCGCCGAACAGAGCGCTGAAGACGCAGACGTCGAACGCGCCCGCCAGCAGCGGGACGAGCCCGATGGCGGCGATGATGATCCCGGCCGTGCCGCCGATTGCGAGCACGCCCCCCGCGACCAGCACGACCCCGGCACCGACCCGGGTCAGCCGGCCGGCGGTCGAGGCCATGAACTGGCCGAGCCCGCCAGCTGCGAACCAGTTGGGCTTGTTTCGATTCTGGGTGGTCATGATGGGGGTCCCTTTCAGGTGATCAGTCGGAGACGCATCCTGCATCCCGTTCACCTGGAGGACGAGATCCGAGCCCGAAGGGATACATCGAGCGTCCTGCCGATGCTGGAGCCACCGGTCGTCCCTGTTCCGGGTCGACGCTGGGCAGGGCGGTCGTCGGCCCGGGGGACCGCTGACGCGGTCGGGGTCGGCGTCAGCCTGGGCGCGGGCGCCGGCATCCCGCGAGCGTGTCCCTCGCCATCCTGGCCCGGAGTCAGCCGCCGATTGCGAGAACCATCGGGCTGAAGTACGGCACCAGCCAGATCGCCCAGACGGCCACGCTGAACCGGTGGAAGCTGCGGATCATCGGCTCGTCGTGCCGAACGAGCACGATCGTCGCCCAGACGGCGTGGACGAGCATCAAGAGGATCGCCACCAGTCCGGTGATGCCATGGACGTCGAACGTCAGGCCGCCGGCCATCTCCATCATCATGCCCGTCCCGACGGTATCGCAGACGAGCCCGAGCCAGAAGAACGCGAGGTGCCAGGGCTTGAGGCGGCCGGCGAATCGCTCGCTCCAGACGCCGATCGAGTAGAAGACCAGGGCGAGCGTGATGATGATCGTCGATGGTCCGCTCATGCCACAACGGTATCGTGGGCAGCTCCCGGCCGGCGCCGGCGTTCGTCGCCCGACGTGCGCGTCGTCGCGGGCCTCGTCGCCACAGCCCGCTTGGTGGTCTCCTTGTGGATGCCGTCGGCTACCGCGACCGTTCTTCATCGGGCGGGCGGGCACCGAGGGGCCTCCGGGTGCATTCTCGAGCACGAGAAGTCGCGCATCAGAGGAGAGTCATCGTGGGCTTGACTGCGGATCGAAGGCGCGACCGCATCCACACCGGCGGGAATCAGTTGATGATCTCGCCCCGCTCGTCCGCACGGATCGTCTCCAGCCGGTCGCGCCAGGCCGCCAAAGCCTCGGGGGTCAGCCGCGTCCAGTCGGTCACCTCGCCGACAATTCTGAGCGGCTCTCGGCTGCGGTAGGACCGGGTCGGGTTGCCGGGGAACTTCTTGTCGGTCACGTTGGGGTCGTCCTCGAATGCCCCTGTCGGCTCGACGACGTAGACCCGGGGTGACGCGTCGCCTGGGGCGAGCTCCGCGGCGAGACCGGCGCCGTCACGAAGCGCCGTGAAGTAGATGTGGTTCATCACGACCTCGGGCCGGTAGTTCGACCGGAAGCCGGGCGTGAGGAGATCCCCGACCCGCAGGTCGGCTTTCGTGCCGTGGAAGAAAGGGCCGACATCCAACGACGTCCTCCTCGCGGCTCATCGCGGACCCGGCCAGCGAGGCTATCAACATTCCAGCACCAGTTCCAGCTCGTGCGGTGCCGCATCCGGGTAGGGTCGACGTCCTGGGTCGCGCCCCTGGCGTCGACCTGACGCCAGCCATTGGTGGCGCGGGCATGGCTCTACCATCGAGACGATGGCTGAACGCGTCAGTGCCGGCATCCTCCTTTTCCGACGGGTGGGCGGTCACCTGGAGCTTCTGCTCGCCCACCCCGGCGGTCCCAGGTTCGCGGCCAGGGACGCCGGGTACTGGTCCATACCCAAGGGTGAGGTCGAGCCGGGCGAGACGCTCGAGGCCGTGGCGCGACGCGAGTTCGAGGAAGAGACCGGCCACCCTGTCGGATCGGTCGAGCTGATCCCGCTGGGCGAGACTGTCCAGAAGGGCGGCAAGCGCGTCCATGCCTGGGCCGCCGAGGGCAACCTCGACCCCGACCGGGCGACGAGCAACACCTTCGTCACCGAGTGGCCACGGGGTTCCGGGCAGCTGCTGGAGGCCCCCGAGATCGACCGGGTTGCCTGGCTCGAGCCAGCCGCCGCCCGAATCAGCATCAAGGCGCCACAGGTCGTGTTCATCGACCGGCTCGTGGCCGCCCTGGCCGGAGAGGGGCAGGAGCCCGCTCCTCGACGGTGATCGTGAACACGAGTGTGTCGCCTGCCGGGTTCGTGAGGGTCACCGTGGCCACGCCCGGCCTGAGCGCCTCAGCCCCGGGGTTGAAGGTGGCCGAAGGGCTGCTGCTCTCCGGCGTACCCTGCTCGCGTGTTGCCGCAGGCTCGCGCATTCGATACCGCATACGAGGGAACCCCAACCTGGGAGATCGGCCGCCCCCAGCCTGCCGTGCTGCGCATGCTCGAGGCCGGCCTCGTGGCCGGTGACGTCCTGGACGTGGGATGCGGGACCGGCGAGCACGCGCGCCTCCTCGCGGCGAGCGGACACCGTGTGCTGGGTGTCGACTTCTCGGTGAGGGCCATTGACCTGGCGCGCGCACGGGCGGCGACCCCCGACGCGGGGGCTGTTCCGGGGCCCCAGTTCTCTGTCGCCGACGTGCGCGCCATCGCGGATCTCGACCGCAGTGTCGACACCGTCCTGGACGTGGGTTGCTACCACACCCTGCAGCCGGAGGATCGTCGGAGTTACGAAGCCAGCGTCCGTCGTGTGCTTCGTCCCGGTGGTCGGCTGCTGCTTCTGTGCTGGAGCGATCGCAACCCGTTCGGCTACGGGCCCGCTCGGATCCGGAGGCGTGACATCCGGGCGACGTTCCGGGCCGGCTGGGTGATCGAGGCGGTGTCGGCCGAGACGCTGGACACGCGACTGGAGTCGGCCCAGGTCCACGCCTGGCTGGCGGTCGCGCGGCGAACGACGTGAGCGAGCACTCTGCGCAATAGCGGGGCGGTCGCAGGCGACCGCGCGGCCCCCGGCTCGGCCGCGTCCAGCTCAGGTCCCGGAGGCCGGCGGCTCCTTGGCGTCTGGATCCTGACGCAGTGACGAGCCGGAGCGGTACAGCACCCAATGCAGCAGCACGAGGTACAGGAGGCCCAAGATCAGGACCAACGCTGCGATCGTGATCAACTGGTTGGTCGAGTCCGCCGTGTTGGCCACCTCCTGGCGAATCTCGAGGAGACGAACCTTCGCTGCGTCCAGGCCCGCCGACAGCTCGTCGAGCTTTGACTCAACCTGGCCCGCCTTGTCGGCGACAACCGACGCCACCTGGCCTGATCCGACGCCCGGGCGAGCGTCGATGACCTGCATCACCGCCGCGTCGATCTCCCGCGCCTTGGCGTCGACCTCGGCGAGCTTCTCCCGTGGACCCTGGGGGATCGAGATTGCGGGCACCAGGCCCTCGATCGTATTGAGCCGGTCCATCACGGATACCGCCGCCTCGTGGGCGTCTGCGTACGCCGTACGCAGCTCCAGATACCGTTCTGTGATCCCGCCCATCGCCAGCTGCAACGTCTCCACCAGCGCAGGCGCGGGCCCCGGGTCCGCGGCGCGAGCCTCCGCGGCATCGACGACCAGGCCGACCCGCGCCGACACCCCGGCGACCTTTGTTGACGCCGTCTCGAGCAGGGGCACGCCCTTGGCGAGGCCGTCATCGACCTTGCCCGCGAGCTCGTCGACCCGGCCGACGGCCCAGCCTCTCCCGAGCACGACGCCGGCGATCAGGGCGAAGCAAACGATGATCCCGACGACGCCGGCCGTCTGGGCGGTCATCCCCAGCACTCGCTCCCGTCTGCCGGCGGGAGCGGACTGTGTCTCTGTGCTCATGCGAGGCTCCTCCGTGACCCGGCCGCGCGATGCGCTATGTGAGTGGGCCGTTCGGGTAATCAGACCATGCCGGACGAGTGGGCGCATCGCCCATGTCGGATGGGAGAGTGGTCAGGCGCCGCCGGAGATCCTCAGCTGGAGATGGCGTCCCGTCAACGAGCCGTCAACCTTGACGAGCTCGGCCGGTGTCCCCTCGAAGACCACGCGCCCACCATCGTGGCCGCCGCCCGGCCCGAGATCGATCACCCAGTCGGCTCGGGCGACGACGTCGAGGTTGTGCTCGATGACGATCACTGTTCGGCCCGCCTCAACCAGTCGGTCGAGCATCCCGATCAGGTTGTCGACGTCCTGCATGTGGAGCCCGGTCGTCGGTTCGTCGAGCACGAAGACCTCGGTCTCACCGGCCATCTCGATCGCGAGCTTGAGTCGCTGGAGCTCGCCGCCCGAGAGCGTATCCAGCGACTGCCCGAGCGAGATGTAGCCGAGACCCACGTTGGCGAGGCGGTCGAGCACGATTCGAACCGGCCTCTCGGTGAAGAAGCCCAGCGCCTCCTCGACCGGCATCGCCAGCACCTCGACGATGTTCCGCCCGCGCAGCCGGTAGCCGAGCACCTCGTCGGTGAAGCGATGGCCCTCGCATACCTCGCAGACGCCGGCGACCGTTGCCATGAACCCGAGGTCCGTGTAGATCATGCCCAGCCCGTTGCATGCCGGGCACGCTCCTTCCGAGTTCGCGCTGAACAGCGACGCCTTCACATCGTTGGCAACCGCAAACGCGCGCCGGATCGGGTCGAGGATGCCCGTGTACGTCGCCGGGTTGGAGCGCCGGGAACCGCGGATCGCGGACTGGTCGACGACGGTCACCGACGGATCGGTCCGGGGCATGCAGCCGTGGATCAGCGAGCTCTTTCCGGAACCTGCGACCCCCGTCACCGCGACGAGCACGCCAAGCGGCACGTCGACCGAGACGTCCCTGAGGTTGTGGAGCCGCGCGTTCCGGATCGGGATCGAACCGTGCGCCACCCGCGACTCTGGCTTGAGCGCCTGCCGGACGTCGAGGTGGCGGCCCGTGGCCGTGCCCGATGCGACAAGGCCGGCGACCGGACCCTCGTACACGATTGCCCCGCCGTGAGCGCCGGCGCCCGGGCCCATGTCGATGGCGTGGTCGGCCGCGCGGATCACCTCTGGGTCGTGCTCGACGACGAGCACTGTGTTGCCCTTGTCGCGCAGGCGACGGAGCAGCGCGATCATCTGCTCGACGTCGTGAGCGTGCAGCCCGATGGTCGGCTCGTCGAAGACGTACGTCATGTCGGTGAGCGACGACCCGAAGTGGCGGATCATCTTGGTGCGCTGCGCCTCCCCGCCCGACAGCGTGCCCGACGGCCGGTCGAGGCTGAGGTACCCGAGCCCGATCTCAACGAATGACTCGAGGGTGTGCTGCAGCGTGGCGAGCAGTGGCGCCACCGTCGGCTCACCAAGGTCGCGGACCCATTCCGCCAGGTCGCTGATCTGCATCGCGCATGCGTCGGCGATGCTGATGCCCTTGATCTTCGAGGACCTGGCACCCTCGTTGAGGCGCGTGCCGTCGCAGTCGGGACAGGTGGAGAAGGTGACCGCCCGGTCCACGAATGCCCGGATGTGCGGCTGCAGCGTGTCCCGATCCTTGGACAGGAACGACTTCCGAACGCGGGGGAGGAGCCCCTCATAGGTCAGGTTGATCCCGCTGAACTTGATCTTGACCGGCTCCTTGTTGAGGAAGTCGTTCAGCTCCGTCTCGGTGTAGTCGCGGATCGGCTTGTCCGGATCGAGCAAGCCGGACTCGGCAAAGGTCCGAACCGCCCACCCCCCAGGGGTGTAGCCGGGGATGGTGATCGCACCGTCGGCAAGTGACCTGCGCTCGTCGTAGAGCTGGGTCAGGTCGATGTCGGTCACGGTGCCCATGCCCTCGCACCGGGGGCACATGCCGCCGGTGCGGCTGAAGGATGCTCGAACGGTCTTGCCGACACCGCGCTCGACGGTGATCGCACCGCTCGCATGGACCGAGGCGACGTTGAACGAGAAGGCGTTGGGCGGGCCGATGTGCGGCTGCCCGAGACGGCTGAAGACCACCCGCAGGATCGCGGCGGCATCGGTCACCGTCCCGACCGTCGATCGGGCGTTCGCGCCCAGCCGCTCCTGGTCAACGACGATCGCCGCGGACAGGTTCTCAAGCGAGTCCACGTCGGGCCTCGCAGGTGTCCCCATGAAGCCCTGGAGGAAGGCGGTATATGTCTCGTTGATCAGCCGACGCGATTCGGCGGCGATCGTGTCGAACACGAGCGAGCTCTTGCCGGATCCCGAGACGCCGGTGAACACGGTGAGGCGGCGTTTCGGGATGTCGATGCTGAGATTGCGCAGGTTGTTCTCGCGCGCGCCGCGCACCTCGATCGAGCCCCAGGCGGGAATTCGATCCTCGCTCATCGCCATCTCCGAGCTGTCATGCGCCGTCTCGCGCCGCAGGGTGGCCGTCTCGTGCTCACCGAGTCTGGGCGGCCCAGATCGTGCGGCTAGCGTAGTCTGCCGGCCGGGCGACGCAGAGAGACGCGCGCCGCTACCGTACCGCGTGCACAGGTCAGGGTTTGACCCTGAGCTCGTCGATCGCGACGTACGGCCTCCCCGGGGTCGCGAGCACCTTGATCTTCAGCGTGTGGTGCCCCGTGGTGCGGAAGGAGCGCGTGAACAGGACGGCGCTCGCGACGAACGTCGGACGCCACAGGTCGACGCGCGCGACGATTCGCCCATCGACGATGACGAGGGCACGGCCGCGGGTGGCGCCCATCGGCCCGACCCAGCTCACCGATGAGCCCGTGAAGGTGAACGTCGCGGTTGACCCGGCGGTCTTCGACCACCTGACGTTGCCACCGATGTAGCCGCCGGACTGCGCGTTGCCCCAGGCGCCGCGATAGGTGATCGCACGGCTGTGCTCTGAGTTGTGACGCTTGCTCGGCTTGAGCGTCGGCGTGGCCCGGGGCGTCGGGCTTGGCGCTGCCGATGCCGTCGCCGGCGTGGCCTTGGGTGCGGGCGGAGGTGTGGGGCTTGACGTCGGCGACGATGGCGGGCTCGGCGTCGGAGTGAGTGTCGAGGCGTCCGGCGAG
The DNA here is from genome assembly GCA_963734935.1 of uncultured Chloroflexia bacterium. GTDB lineage: Bacteria > Chloroflexota > Limnocylindria > Limnocylindrales > CSP1-4 > CAIXZV01. Next base: position 38,836 of record CAVTIO010000008.1, read on the forward strand.
GCGCTGTCGACCACGGGGGCGCCTCCCGTCCCGTCCGCGCGCGCAGGCCCGGCGGCGCCGAGCGCCGAGGTGGAGAACCAGGCGCCGACCGGTGACAATTCCTGCAACCAGCCTGGATCCCCGAGGACGCTCAGGCCCACCGACAGCCAGTTGGCCGCCTGCCCGGTTACATCGTCGATTGGGGGCGTGGTGAAGCTGACCGTGTGGCCCGGAAGCAGGTCGGCGACCAGCGGTTCCGCCAGGAGCAGCACCGGATCCACGCCGGCCGGCTCGCCGGCAGTGGCCGACACGGTGGCGAACGACCGGACCGCCCGCGCATCGGGTGCACCTGCCGCGGGTGAATCCGTGCCCGGCATCGCCGGAATGGCCTCGCGGCCGGTGTTCGTGATGGTCACGACGGCACCAGCCCCGTCGGAGCTCGGTTGGAGGCTGACGTTCACCGCTCGATCGTTCCAGATCCGGACGTCGGCGCCGGGGATTGTCACCCGCTCGCGAGCCGGGAGGACCTTGCGGTCGTTGTCACGCATCTCGACTCGAAGCAGGTAGCTGCCGGGTTGACGAGGAACCGGCACGCGGAGCGTGATGGCGCGCGATTCCGTCTTTGCCCGACGGGTTGCCACCGTCTTGGGACGAACCTGGTTCGGCGTGCTTCTGGTCGACACAGCCGAGCGCGCGGCTTCGGCGGCCGCTGGAGACGCGACCATGCCGTCGACTGCACCACCCACGCCAACCGATGACAGCCCAGCGACCTGGCCCACGTCCGACGCGAGCGCGACCAGCTCCCACGTCGCGACGAACCTGACGCCTTTCGGGATAGCACCGCCGGCCCAGGTGAGATGGACCAACGCCTCATCGCCGCCATGCAGCGTGCCCTTGACGACCGGGAGGGCGACCTTGATCGATCGGCCGGTGAACCTGTCCAGGTGGATCGACGACGCGATCCGGCTGACGTTGACGCCCCAGGAGCCCGACGATGACCAGAACTGCTGCATGCTCCGCAGCGTCGGCCGGCCACCCCACCATCGACCGCCCGGCGTCAGGTAGAAGTTCTTGATGAACTTCGCGGTGGCCCTGATGTTGGCGGCGTAGGAGCGGTATGCGTTCGCGTAGTGGAACGGATCGCGATCGAAGGCGTTGTACCCGAACAGGTTGTGCTTGATCCGTGCGATGGCGCCGCGTCCCCAGGCCGACTCATGCATGGCCGCCGCGAGCAGGAATCGGGCGTTGACGCCGTACTTCCGCTCGGCGGCGAGGAACGCGGCGCCGAGTCGCGGCAGGGATGTATGCGCCTGCAGGTAGTCGTCGATCGCCCAGGCAGAGACGCCGCTCTTCGACAGCAGGTTCGTGTCGAGGGTGATCGGACCGTGAACGTGGTAGGGCCTCGCCCGCGGCAGGCGGGCGTCAACCGTGGGCACGGCCAGCGTGACAAGAAGCACCGCGGCGAGCACGGCGACGATAGCGCGAGGGCGAACCAAGGAAGTCATCGATCACAAGAAGCGGCTGTGAGCGGCGTGGGCCACGCCGCGGATCAGCATTTGATGCACGTGCGTCGGTCGCGAGACATGCCGCGACGTCGGGCGAGACTTACCTTGCCGGAGTGGTGCGCTCTGGCACATCGCCCGGATCACCCAGCCGGGATAGGCGATCGGCCTATGCGCCGAGGCTGCCCGGAGCGCGCGGTTGGCGTTCCGGGCTACCGTCTGGACGAAGCAACGCGATGCGCAAGCGCCGAGGACGACGTCCATGCTGGAGCTGACCCGCGATCAGATCCTCGCCTACCGGCGTCGGGTCCAGGCCCTCGACGAGCGGCTGCCACCGGGCGGCGCCTCGCTCGCTCACGCCGCGTCGGCCGGCCTGCAGGACAGCGTGCCGAGATCGGCCCTGCACTCGCTGCACGCGCGGGTCGAGGGCGTTGGGCCGGATGCCCTGGACGACCCGTCCCTCGTCCAGGTTTGGGGCCCGCGGTACACCGCGTACGTCGTCCCCGCCGGGGAACATGCTCCGTTCACGTTGGGCCGGATGCCCCTGACCGGAAGCCTCCGTGGCCGCGCCCGGGACCTGGGGGAGGGGGCCTCGTCGGCAGGCCACCACCCCACCCGCCGAGGCAGGTGACGATGCGAGACCTCGAGCGCGTTGGGATCGACCTGATTCTGGCCAATCAGGCAACCAACGGCGCGTTCATCGCCTCGCCGAACCTGGACAACTATCGCTATGCGTGGTTCCGCGACGGCACGTTCTGCGCGCACGCGCTCCTGCTCACGGGCCGGGTTGACGAGGCCCGCGCGTTCCACGACTGGGCCAGCCGGACGGTGCTGCGCTACGCGGACAAGCTGCAGGCCTGCGCCGAGATCGGCGGGCGCGGCGTGGCCCCGCCGATCGATGGGTGCTTCCATTGCCGCTTCACCGTCGACGGCGGCGAGGTGCCTGGCATTTGGGGGAACCATCAGCTCGATGGGCTCGGCAGCTGGCTGTGGGCGCTGGATGAGCTCGTCGGACGCACGTCGATGCCGGTGCTTCCTGACCGGTGGCTGCGTGCGGCCGAGCTCGCCTCGGCATACCTCTCGGTCATGTGGCGATATCCCTGCTCCGACTGGTGGGAGGAAGGCGCCGACGCGATCCACACGAGCACGCTTGCAGCGGTGGCAGCGGGCCTGCGCGCCTACGGGCGGCTGCCCGGTGCCCTGCCGGGCGAGGCGGCGCGGGCCGAAGCAGTCGGCAGAGAAATCGAGACGTACATCCGGACGCGGTGTGTCGAAGGGGGCGTCCTCGTGAAGTCATCCAGGAACCCGGCCGTCGACGCCAGCCTGATGAGCCTGTTCGTTCCGTACGGGGTGTTCAAATGGGACGATCCCGTCTACCAGGCCACGCTCGACCGCATCGAGGCCGACCTTGGGGGATCGGACGGCGTGCACCGCTACCCAGCCGATCGCTTCTACGGCGGTGGCGCCTGGGTGCTCCTCACCGCGTGGCTCGGCTGGGTCTACGCAACGGCGGGAGAGCGTGAGCGGGCCGCCGTGTTGCTCGACTGGGTGGAGCGGCAGGCGAACCCCAACGGCGAGCTGCCCGAGCAGGTACCGGTCGGGTTGATGGTCCCGGACGACCTCGTGGTCTGGACGCGTCGCTGGGGCCCGATCGCGTCGCCGCTGCTCTGGTCACATGCCATGCACCTGATCCTGGTCGACGCGCTTCGAGGCGCCGCCGCCGAATAGCCGGGTACCCAGCCGCGACGTGTGGCCTCAGGCTGGTCGTCCCCGATCCGGAACCAATGGGTCTGCCTCGCCGGAGAACCGCTTCCCCGTCGGCGGCATGAGCTGCTCGATCCAACGCGTGACCAGCATCGACGCGGACTCGCCCCCGGGCCTGCTGACACCATTCGAGCTGGTCATGGGGTGACGATGTCGAAGTCAGGGTTGGGCGCCTCGAGCACGGCCACCAGCCGGCCGAGCACAGCCACGTCGCCCTCGACGGCCATGCCCTGGGTGCTGCCGGCGAGCAGGCCGACCAGGGCCGCCTGCGGAAGCCGCAGGACGAGATCGGCGCCTTCGGTCGACGCTGCGTGATGCACCAGGACCCCGTTGCGGAGATCCAGCCGGTAGGACTCGCCGGCGTCGGTGAGCTCGATCCCGATGGACAGCGTCTCGGCCCACGCCTCCGGGCCGTTGACCCGGATCGCGATCGCATCGAACACCTGCTCCGCGGTGAGCGCGGCCATCATGTCCGGCGACGCCGTTGCCGTCGGTGTGCCGAAGTTGCCCCCACGCAGCTCCGTGGTACCGGCGAGGAAGGCGCTCCGCCAGGTCCCGTTCTCTGATCCGAACCCAAGCCGCTCGAAGGTGTCGGCCTGGAGCGCCTTCGCCGCCGCGTGCGACGAATCCGCGAACAGGACGTGATTGAGGACCTCGGCCGCCCAGCGGTAGTCGCCCTCGTCGAATGCCTTCCGGGCAACGGCAACGGCTGCGTCCGCGCCGCCCATCGCGGCGACGTACCGCTTCCCGGCTTCCTCTGGCACGTGCTGCCAGAGGTGCGCCGGGTTGCCGTCATACCAGCCCATATAGCGCTGATAGATTGCCTTGACGTTGTGGCTCACCGAGCCGTAGTAGCCACGGGCGTGCCAGGCGTTCTCGAGTGTCGGCGGCATCACGATCGCTTCGGCGATCTCGCTGCCCGTGAGGCCCGCGTTCAGCATCCGCAGCGTCTGATCGTGCAGGTACGCGTACAGGTCACGCTGTTGCTCGAGGTACTGGACCGCTCGCTCGCGACCCCACGTGGGCCAGTGATGCGAGGCGAAGACGACGTCGAAGCGGCCGGCGAAGCGGTCAATCGCCTCGGTCAGGTATCGCGACCAGATGCGCGGATCCCGAACCAGGGCCCCACGTAGCGTCAGGAGGTTGTGGAGCGTGTGGGTCGCGTTCTCGGCCATGCACAGCGCGTGCCGGTCGGGGAACAGCACGTTCATCTCGGCGGGCGCCTCGGTTCCCGGTGTGAGCTGGAACTCCATCCGGATCCCGTCCAGGACGCGCGTCTCACCGGTGGACGTGATCGAGTCGGTGGGGAGGATCAGGGTCACCGTGCCGGCAGAGGTCGTCTGGCCCAACCCGGCCCCGACCTGCCCACGAGGCCCGCGCTCCAGGACGGCGCCGTACATGTACCCGGCCCGCCGGGCCATCGCGGTGCCCGCATACACGTTCTCGGCGACCGCATGCTCCACCAGCCCCTCGGGCGCGATGATCGAGCATCGCCCGGCATCGACGTCGGCCTGGGTGGTGACGCCCTTGACTCCGCCGAAGTGATCGACATGGCTGTGGGTATAGATGACCGCCACGACCGGGCGATCGCCACGGTGCGTGCGATACAACGCGAGTGCCGCGGCCGCGGTCTCGGCGCTGATCAACGGATCGATGACGAGGACGCCGGTGTCGCCCTCGATGAAGCTGACGTTCGAAAGGTCCATCCCCCGGACCTGGTAGACACCGGGGACGACCTCGAACAGGCCGTCCATGGCGACCAGCCGCGACTGCCGCCACAGGCTCGGATTGACCGTGTCGGGGGCGGGTCCGTCGAGGAACGCATAGCTCGAGTTGTCCCAGACCACGCGCCCGTCGTCCGCATGGACGATGCATGGCTCGAGGCGGCCAAGCAATCCTCGTCGGGCATCGTCGAAATCGGTCGCGTCATCGAAGGGCAGGGACGGGGCGGCTGTCTTGTGAACCACTGGGAAGTCTCTCCTTCAGAATGCTGCGCCGGGATCAGTGGCGAGGGTGATGAGACTCCGAGCCTGGCCTGCTCGCCGTTCCGAATCGACAGGGCCAGGTCCGCCTCACGGCGTCGATCCGTGGCATGCCTTCCACTTGCGTCCGCTGCCGCACGTGCAGCGCTCGTTCCGGCCACGCCCGGCATCCGCACGGGCGTAGCCGACCATGACCTCGGACGGTGCGCGGTTCACGCGGAGCAGGTCGCGCATCATCGTCATTGTCGGCGCGATGTGGTGGAAGAACGTCTTGTAGCTGGGGCACAGGTAGTGCAGCCCGGGGTCGCCGTCGGGCGTGGTCGTGAACCGATCCTTGGGGCACCCGCCGTGGCACGCGAAGCGCACGTCGCACTCGAGGCAGTAGCGGGGCAGGGTGTCGTGCTTGTCCTGCCCGAACGTGCGCTGCTGGTCGGAGTTGACGAGGTCGAGCATGGGCAGCTCGCGGATGTTGCCCAGCAGGAACCGGGGCTCGACGAAGTGATCACACGAGTAGAGGTCACCGTTGTGCTCCAGGGCAAGCTGGGCCCCGCACGTCTTCGAATGAACACACATGCCACCGGGCTCACCGACCCAGTTGGCGAGCGCCGTGTCGAACATCTGCACGTAGACGGAGGCGACGTCGCGCCGGACCCAGTCCTCGAAGATGTCGATCAGAAACCGGCCGTAGCCCTCGGGGCTCACCGTCCGGTCGGTCACGAGAGAGCCGTCAAGGGTGTACAGCGGCCGCAGGTGGCTCCGGTCGCCCCAGCCGGCGTTGGCCAGCGCGATGGTCTCGGGCGTCGCCCGTTCCACGATCGGGATGAGCTGGATGAACGAGGCATCGCACTCGTCGCGCAGGAAGCGGTAGACCTCGCGACCCCGTGACTCGTTCGCCGCGTGGACGGTGGTCAGGACGTTGTAGTCGACCGTGTTGCGGCGGAGGACGTCGAGACCGCGCATGACACGGTCGAAGGTGGGCTTGCCGCCCTTGTCGAGGCGATACCGATCGTGGATCTCCCGCGGGCCGTCGATCGAGATCCCGACCAGGAACTGATGCTCCGCGAGGAAGGCGCCCCACTCGTCGGTGAGCAGCGTGCCGTTGGTCTGGATCGTGTTGAGCACGCGTTGCCCCGGCTGGGCGTAGCGGTTGACGAGCTCGATCGAGCGCTCGAAGAAGGGCAGGCCCATGAGCGTCGGCTCGCCGCCCTGCCAGGCGACGATGACCTCGGGCATGCCCCGGTGTGCCTCGAGCAGCTGGCGGATGTACTGCTCCTGGACGTCCTCGTCCATCCGGAAGCGGCTGCCCGGGTACAGCATCTCCTTGGACAGGAAGAAGCAGTAGTCGCAGTCGAGGTTGCAGGTTGCGCCGGATGGCTTGGCCATCAGGTGGAACGCGCGTGGCGCGTGCGCGGGCATCAGGGGCGAGGGTGCGGGCGCGGCAGCAGTCATCGATCTCGCCATCCTATGGTCTCAGTCCGCGATCGCGAGCGTGACTGCGTCCGCCTGGGAGAGTGCGCGACCCGCCGCCCAGGCCGCCTCGAACGCCGGAGCGCCGAGCGCTGTACGCAGCCGCTCCACGTACTCGGTCTGCTCGGGCTCCTCGGTGAACGCCCGGCTCTGGCCGGACGCCTCCCTGATCGCGTCGGCGGCGCCCAGCAACCGGGTCGCCCGGTCAGTATCGCCTGACTCGGCGTGTGCGTAGGCAAGGTTCTCGAGCTGGTTGGCCACCGCCCCACGGTGGCCAAGGTGGATCCAGCCGGAGATGGTCTGGCGATACAGGGCGAACGCTTCTTCGAGCCGCCCCCCGCGCCGCAGCGCGTGGGCGAGATCGCTCCGAGCCGCCAGGGCGAAGCGCTCGTCACCCAGCTCACCGAAGCCCTGGATTGCGACACCGAACGCGGCGACGGCGGCATCGGTGTCGCCGCGCTGGCTGAAGGCGCGTCCCTGGGCGATCGCCACGGCGGCGATCGCGTACGGGTTTCCGGATCGGGTCGCCGCGGCGACTCCGCGCTCGAGCATACGGGCGCCCGTCTCGGCATCGAAGATCCCGAGCTCCGCGCCAGCGAAGGAGGAGGACATCGCGAGCAGCCACCAGTCGCCGGTCTGCTCGGCGATATCGGATACTTCCTCGAAGTAGGCGCGGATGTCGGTGCCGTACGGGCTGGCGCGCCCGGTGAAGATCGTCGAGATGGCGAGCCCGCCGACCGCGTATAGCCGAGCGGCGGGATCACCGCACGCATCGGCAAGAGCGATTGCGTCCTGCGCCCAATCGAAGCCCGTTGCCGCGCGCCCGGACATCGCCCATAGTCGCGCGGCCTCGCCCATCAGGCGACCGACCAATGCCTGATCGGCCGGATCGGCGTCAGGGTTTCCGACCACTTGCGCTCGTCCGAACTCGATCGCCGCCTCGAGGCGCGCGTCGTTGTCCTCCGGCATCACGCGGACCGCCCAGTAGCCAAGCAACGCAGCGGCCATGCGGACCGCAGTCCAGGGCTCCGCTTCAAGCGCCCACTCGAGCGCTGCGCTCAGGTTGTCGAGCTCGTCGTCCAGGCGATCGACCCAGTCGATCATCGCGGGGCCACGAAGCGGTGTCGCGGCATCGGCAGCCAGCTTCGCGAAGACCGCGAGGTGGCGATCAGAGAGCGCCACGACCTCGTCGGCCGCGATGAGCTGCTCACGCGCGTACTGGCGAATCGTCTCGAGCATCCGGTAGCGGGTGGATGCCTCACGGTCTGCGATCAGGAGCGAGCGGTCGACGAGGCGTGTCAGCCCATCGACGAGGTCCACCGCGTCCAGGGAATCGGACCCGTCGCCAACGATCTGCGCCGCCATCGGGACGGTCCAGCCACCGGTGAACACGGAGAGCCGGCGAAGCAGCTGGCGATCCTCGTCGGTGAGCAGGTCCCAGCTCCAGTCGATCAGCGCGTGCAGTGTCTGCTGGCGCGGGACGGCCGTTCTCCGCCCGCCGGTGAGCAGGCGGAACCGGTCGCCAAGCCGAAGCGCGATGTCGTCGGGCGACATGGCCGAGACACGTGCGGCGGCCAGCTCGATCGCCAGTGGGATCCCATCCAGCCGGCGGCAGATCTCAGCCACCGGCGCGACGTTTGTCGCGCTGAGCTCGAACGTCGGGTCGACAGCGACCGCGCGCTGGGCGAACAGCTGAACGGCTTCGGTGGAGATCGCCTCCTCGAGGTCGACGGCCGCCTCGGTCCGCCCCCCGGTGGAAAGACGCGCAGCCCCCGGACAGCTCAGGGACTGCAACTGGAACACGGCTTCGCCGGACACCGCGAGCGCCTCGCGGCTGGTCGTCAGGATCCGGAGCTTCGGAGCGCCGGAGAGCATGCTCTCGGCAAGCCGGGCGACGCCGTCGACAAGGTGCTCCGCGTTGTCGAGCAGGAGCAGCAGGTCCTTCTCGGCAAGGAACGCGGTGATGGTGGTCATCGTCGGCACGCCCGTGACCTCGGGGGCGCCAAGGGCCCGGGCTACCTCGGACGGGATCTGCGCGGGGTCGCCGAGCGGGGCAAGCTCGGCCAGCCAGACGCCATCCACGTATCGATCCCGGAGCCGGCTCGCGGCCTCCAGCATCAGTCGGGTCTTGCCGGTGCCGCCGGTGCCGATGAGGGTCACCAGCCGATGGCGTCCGACGAGGTCCGCGATCTCGGCCAGCTCCTGCTCGCGACCCACGAAGCTGGTGAGCTGGGCCGGCAGGTTGGAGCGGCGTGCGTTCAGAGATCGCAGTGGCGGGAACGTGCCGGGCAGGTCGTCCACCACGACCTGGTAGACCTGTTCCGGGCGATCGATGTCCCTCAGCCTGTGGGAGCCGAGGTCCACCAGGGACACGTCCGGCGACAACGCGTCCCGCGCCAGGACCGCAGCGACAGCGGAACAGATGACCTGACCACCGTGGCCGATCGCCAGGATTCGTGCCACCCGATTGAGCGACGGCCCGAAGTAGTCGCCGTCGCGCGTCTCCGCCGCACCCGCGTGGAGCGCCATCCTGACCCGGAGCGGCCCCGTCTCACCCCAGCTGGCGTCGCGTAGCCTGCGCTGGGTCTCGATCGCCGCCTCGACGGCACTGGCCGGCCTGGTGAACACCGCCAGCATGCCGTCGCCGGTGGTCTTGATGACCGCGCCACCGCGACCTTCGATGGTGGACCGCAGCACCTGGTCGTGCTGCGCGAGAGCCGGCCCCATCGCTGGAGCGTGCTCCTCCCACAGGCGTGTGCTGCCCTCGATGTCGGTGAACAGGAACGTCGACAGCCCGGCGCCCTGGGCCGCCGTCATCGCGTCGATGGCATCCCCGGGGCGTCCCGTCGCATCCACCCACGCATGATCCCCTCGCGCGGTCGACGTCGCGACCGTCGGATCGGTCATCGCGCCGGTCCGGCCCGGGCGCGCCCATCGGTCGGTCGATCCTTCGGACTTCGGGGGCGCCTCATGCCGTCGATCCTAACGCCGTCGTCGGGCTGGCGTCGGCAGCGTCGCGATCCGGGGTCGCTCAGGCTGGGAGCTGGAAGTCTCACGCGCCGAACCGGTCGCGCGCCGCCTGCTGATGACAATCCAGGCATCACTGCCTGGTCGTCCAGGCAAGACAGGCTTCATGAGAAACGCGCGTTGATGCGTGGAGTGTCATCACGGACCACCGTCACTCAGTCCGGCAGACGGAAGACCACCCACCGCCTGGGTGTACCAGTCAACGGAGGATCTCCAGGGTGTCCCCATCGAGCAGCTCATGGTCGCGGCCCACGCGCTGCCCCTCGAATCGCGCCGACGGCCCCCAGACTCGAGCGCCCACCGCCTCGCTTCCGAGGTCGTTGTGGACGAGTGTCGCCACGTCCGCCACGGTCGTCCCGGGTGCAACGGCGGTCGGATTCTCGTCGATGGTGCCGAGATATCGGAGCCAGACGCGCATGAGGCCCGTCAGGCGCCAGATCGCGGATCGGAGCGCGGCCAGGCTTGCGTCTTCCAGGATCGAGACTGCAAGGGCGTCAAGCTCCGGGAACGCCGAGGCGAATGGGCTCACGGGATCGACGCTCACTTCGTCAGCCCGGGTCACCGCGAGGACCGACGCCTTCTCGATCCCGGCAGTCGTCACCTCGTTGATGACCGTGCGCAGCTCGGCCGGATCACTCCCGGCGCGACCGCAATAGACGATCGCGTCCGCCGACCGGAGGACACCCAGCAGGGCGCGGCCGCCACCTCGGTCCTCGGTGGCGCCGCCGATCAGCCCGGGGATCTCGACCAGCTGCACCAGAACACCCTCGATCCGGGCGATGGCCGGCACGGGTCGCAGCGTCGTGAACGCGAAGTCGCCGGTCCGAATCTGGATGTCCGAGAGCGCCTGAAGCACCGACGACTTGCCCACGTTCGGTGGTCCGACGAGAGCAACCTGGGCCGCGCCCTCGCGGCGCACGGCGATCGAGTCGCGCTGCACCGCCCGGCTCCGAACGCGCGTGTCCTCGATCTCGGCAAGCAGCGCCTTGCGGAGATCCGCGTACGGACCGTTGCGATAGTCAGGCAGCTCGGCCAGAAGCGCGCGGACCTCTCGGATCCGCTCCCGCCCTTCCTTGCCGACCAGGCGGCGCCTGGCGACCTGGGCGAATGTGCGATGCGGCATCGGCATGACCGCGATCTCCTCTCGAACCTGTCGGCGAGGCGACACGCGGCAAGCGGTCGCCCCGATGCGACCGATGGTCTGCCCGCGTCTGCGCTCGCCCCTTCCCTTGACGCGCCGTGCGGGAAGGGGCCGATCAGCCGTTCTTGTTCGAGATCGATGCAAGCCAGGCGAGGAACGAGAGCCTGGCGACGTGATGGGTCATGACATCGGGCATCCTACACGGACCATCCGGCGTCCGATCAGGCGTCCGACGCCGCCGGCACGAGCGGATCATGACCGGCCAGCCAGGTGAGGTCACGGTCGACCGATGCGTCGTCACCCGCGTGGCCAGCTGCCTCGTTGACCCATGCCGTGGCGCCGGGGATGTGGGTCGCCAGCCAGTCGCCGTGTGCCGGCGGTACCAGGTTGTCGGTACGCCCGTACGTGAGCAGCACCGGCACCCGGATGTCCTCGACCCTGAACCCCCATGGCCTGGTGAACGCGATGACGTCATCGACCCAGCCATCCACGCCCGGGGCCAGCGCATCGACCATCTGCGCCTTGACCCGGTCGTAATGGCGAGCCAGCTGGGCCTGGTCTGCCTCGGACACCTCGTAGTCGTCGCCCATCCAGTCGAGTCGCCCCTCCTCGAACCGCTCGAGCATGATCTGGCGCAGCTTGCCGCACAGCGGTCGAGAAGCGTCCTCACCTTCCAGTGCAGCCTCGAACTCGATCACGTTGCCCTCGGTCATCCCGTCGAGCCAGTCGAGACCCTCGGCATCGAACGGAGCGACCGAGACGACGGCGTTGCAGCGGATGACTCGATCCGGGAGGAGCGCGGCGCAGGCGAGGGCATGCGGACCACCGCCCGAGCCGCCGCTGACCACGAAGCGATCAACGCCGAGGGCGTCTGCGATCCGCTCGATGTCGGGCACGATGTCCCGCACGATCCGACCCGCGAGCCGCGTCGAGCCGCCATAGCCCGGGCGGTCGATGGTGAGCCGGCGCAAACCATAGCGCCGGTAGATTGTCGGATCCTGCCACCACCGGATTCGGCCTCCGGGGGTCCCGTGGATGTCGATCCACGGCAGACCGTCGGGGTCGCCCCACTCCGCCACGGCGAGGATCCGGTCGCCCGACACGTCGATCCGGTGCTCGATGTGCTCCGGGATCTCGATCTGCTCCGGGATGGGGTTGCTGTCGGGCACGTCGTCCTCCTGCGAAGGCGTCACCGTGAGGGTGGAGATCCCGCAACGGCTCGGCGTCGTGGCTGCGTGGCGGTGATGGCTGCGGCGATCGGTGGTGGTTGCCGCGTCGGTTTCGAGGCCCCGCCGGCTCCCTGGACTGCCCACTCGTGCCCGTGGAGAGTAGATTCTCGAACGCCGTGGACGCTATCACTTCCGAGCACCCACCGATCCCCGAGGCGTTGCGCCGCCGCAACGACCGCCTGCTGGTGGCCGGCATCCTCGGATACGCGGTCCTGGTCGTGGTGCTGATGGTCGTCGGCGGGCTTGCGATCACGCCCGACGTCCTCGCCGTCGCGTTCGGCCTCGCCGCGGTGCTGCTCGGACGGGGCCGCCTGTTCCTTCGCGACTGGCTCCCGTTCGTTGCCCTGCTGCTCGCGTACGAGCTGATGCGCGGCATTGCTGACGACGCCGGACTGCCGCTGCACACCACCGACCTCGCGGCCGCCGACCGCGTGATCGCGTTCGGCGCGTTGCCCACCCAGGTCCTCCAGGAGGCCCTGCGACCCGCAGCGGGAGTGGATCTGATCGCGCTCGTCGCGACGGTCGTGTACATGCTGCACTTCGTGCTGCCGTTGGCCACGGGCTTCGTGCTGTGGCTCTGGCGGCGGGCCCAGTTCTACGATTTCGTGGCTGCCCTGATCGTGCTCAGCCTCGCGGGGTTCACTTCGTACCTGCTGATGCCCGCAGCACCTCCCTGGTACGTCGCGTCGCACGGGTGGCTCAACGGCCCCGACGGCAATGCCCTGATCGATTACCTCAAGCCCGGGGCGTTCGAGACGCTCGCCACCGCTCTTGGGTTCGATGGTCGCTACGCCTACTCGGTTGCCTTTGGCAGCGTCAATCCCAACCTGGTCGCGGCCTTCCCGTCGCTGCACGTCGCCTATCCGTTCCTCACCTTCCTGGTGCTGCGCCGGGCGTTCGGCAGGGTCGGTTGGCTGGCGCTGGGCTACACGGCGCTCGTCTGGTTCTCGGTGATCTATACGGGTGACCACTGGTTGATCGATGGCCTGGCGGGGATCGCTTATGCCTACGTTGCGTACTACGTCGTCGTCCACGCGCCGGGCCGCATGCGACCCTGGCTCCGACGCGGCGGCTGGGGCGCACCGGCACCCGACCTGCCGGCGGGGATCGTCCCCACGCCGGGCGGGCCTACGCCGGGCGGGCCTACGCCGGGAGACGGGAACGCGGCGGACGGGCCTCCAGCGGGAAGCGCAACTGGCGGAACTCCGGCAGCATCAGGCTGATCAGCCCCACTCCGGCAAGCGATAGCAACCCGCCGGCCACGACCGACCCGGCGGGTCCGATGAGCGTGGCCACCGCGGTTGCCTCCGCGTCGCCGACCCTCGGGCCCCCGGTCACCACGAGCACGTGGATCGAGCTGACCCGCCCTCGCAGATCGTCGGGCGTGAGCTGCTGGACGATCGATGAACGGAGGACGGCGCTGATCACGTCCGCGCCGGCCGCGACCGCCAGGCACAGGAGCGCGAGCGGGAAGCTGAACGTCGCCAGCCCGAAGCAGACGATCCCGGCGCTCCACACGGCCACGGCGCCGAGGACGGCCAGACCGGGTCGCCGGACGTCCACCGTCCAGCCGCTCAACACGGCCGCCATGAGCGCCCCGAGGCCGGAGGCCGAGGCCATCAACCCAACCCCGGCTGGTCCGACCATGAACACGTCCAGTGCGAGGGCAGGGAACAGTGCTCGCGGCATCCCGAACACCATGGCGTTGATGTCGACCACGAACGTGGCGAGCACCTCGCGCCGTCGAGCCGCGAAGCGCAGGCCCTCGAGGATCGTCGTCAGGCTCGGGCGCAGGGCGCCGGCCGCCGGAGGGATGGGCGCCATCATGAGCAAGGTGACGACGGCGACGCCGAACGTGACGGCGTCGATCGCGTACGCCGCGGCCACCCCGGCGGTGGCCAGCACGATCCCGCCGATGGCCGGCCCGACGACCGCGCTCGCGTTGAACATCAGCTGGTTGAGCGCGATCGCCGCGGTGAGGCGGTGAGCTGGGACCAGGCGCGGGACGGCGGACGATCGGGCCGGCTGGTCCACCGCGCTCAGGCCTGCGTAGGCGAAGGCCACGGCGAAGATCGCCGCGATGGGCGGCTCGGGCAGGAGGGCGATGAGGACGAGGGCGAGGCTCGTACCCGCCAGGCCGAGCTGGACGACGATCAGCATGCGTCGACGGTCCGTCGCATCGGCAACCGCGCCCCCGCCGAGCGCGAACATCAGGATTGGGAGCAGCTGGACGAGCGACAGGGCACCGACGGTGAGCAAGTCGCCCGTCAGGACGTAGACCTGATAGGGGAGGACGATCATGGTGATCATCCGACCCGCCGTGCTCACCGCCTGTCCCGCCCACAGAAGGCGGAATTCCCGGTCGTGTCGGAGCGGCGCGGGATCCACGAGCAGGCCGCCGAATCGGCGGCGGCTCGACGAGCCCGGCAGTGTCATGTCTCAGCCGGAGGCATGCGAAGCATGGTGCCACCAGCGCCGGATCGGGTGCGCGGTCGGCGGCGCTAGCCGGACTGGTCGGCCGTCCGCCACCAGGCGACGGTGATCGTGAGCCCCGCGGCGGCAACGGCCACGACCATCGCCAGACCGATGATCCCGACGGCCCCGGCCTCCTCACCCCCGGCCCCGGCGACGAGCGCGGGCACCGACCACGGGAACACGGTCCCCCAACCGAGGACCGCGAGGATCTGGGCCATGCCGATCGTGGCCACCGCCCAGCCGAGTGGGGGCAGGTAACCGCGGCCCGCGCTTGCCCAGAACGCTGTGACCGTCTGGAGGCCCACCGTCAGGATGGCGGCGGCGACTGTCGCGCCGAGCCAGGCGGCAGTCGCGGCCCCGGAACCGCCGGGAATGTCGACGGCGACCCCAATCGCGAGCGCCAGGATCAGCACCCAGGCGGTGATCGCCCCCGACCACAGCGCCAGGACCAGCAGCTTGGCGACCACGATCGACGCCCGGGCGGTGGGCGTGGCCAGAAGGCCGCGGATCGTGCGGTCGACGAACTCGCGTCCGAACAACCAGGCGGTCAGGAACGCGAACAGGATCGCGCCTCCGATGGCGATCGCCTGGGCCACCATGTTGAGGTACGTCGGCCAGTCGGCGGTGCCTGCGGTGAGCTGTGCCTTCTGCCCAAGGAGCCCCAGCTGTTGCGCCCGATCGGGGTCCTTGAGGATGAGCATGAACAGGCCGCCGACGAGGGGTGCCAGCGAGAAGCCGGCGGCGACGGCCCACGGGATGCGCGAACGCCGGCTCTTCAGCAGCTCGACCGCGATCGCTGCGCGGAGGCCGCTCATGCTGCGAGGTCCGGGTTCAGCGGGGTGCCGTTCGCGACATCCGAGGTGAGGCGCATGAAGTGGTCCTCGAGAGTCTCGCGACCGAGCGCGAGATGGGTGACGGCCACCCCGGCCTTGATCAGGAGTCGGGCGACATCATCGGGAGCATCCAGCGCACGAGGATCGCGCAGTTCCAGCAGTGGTTCGATGGCTCCCGCGCGCCGCACCGGCTCGAAGCCGGCGCCACGAAGCATCGTTTCGGCGCGGTCGAGATCACGTGCGCCGATCTCGAGCCGACGGTCCCGGTGCTGCTCGAGCGCTGCGCTGTCGAGCTCTTCGATCAGGCGACCCCGGTGCACGATCCCGATGCGAGTGGCCAGCAGGTCGACCTCTGCCAGGATGTGGCTCGACATGAACACGGTCGCCCCCTGGTCGCGGACGAGCGTCCTGAGCAGCTCGCGGATCTCGATCACGCCCGCCGGGTCGAGCCCGTTCGCCGGCTCATCGAGGATCAGCAGGGACGGGCTCGGGAGGAGGGCACGCGCGATCGCCAGGCGCTGGAGGTTCCCCAGGGACAGCGTGCGCGTTCGACGATCGGCGTACGCCCCGAGCGCGAGCTGTTCGATCATCCGGTCGACGGAGCCGCGGTCTCGAACGTCGTGCAGCCGTCGGGCGACATCCAGATCCTCGCGCACCGTCAGCTCCGGATAGGCGGTGGCGGTCTCGACCATGTGGCCCACGCGGCGCCACAGCTCGGGCGCATCTGCGCTCACCGCCCGCCCGAGAACCTCGGCCTGGCCGCGGTTCGGTCGGATCATCCCGAGCAGCATCCGGATCGTGGTCGACTTCCCGGCGCCGTTGCGTCCCAGAAACGCGTACAGCTCGCCGGCCGCGACCCGAAGCTCGACATCGTCAACGGCCAGGACGCCGCCGCGGTACCACTTGGTAAGGCCGGTCGTCCGGATCGTCAGCTCGCTCACGAGGCGGACTCCCCGGCATAGCCCAGGCCGCGGAGCACGAACGCGTTGAGCTCGGCCAGCACCGAGGGCGCGTCCTCCGGCCGCTCCAACACGTCGTGGATGCGCGCGAAGCTGCCCAGGACGAACGCGGCCGCCAGGCGGGGATCCTGGTTCCTGAACGAGCCGTCGCGGATCCCATCGGCAACGATGCTCGTCAGCGTCGGCGCCAGGCGCTCGATGATCTGCTCGCCCATGCGGTCGTGGATCACGCGATTCTCGGGTCGATGAAACACCTCGATCAGCTCCCGCTCGTGCGCCGATCGCCCGACATCCGCCATCGTCCCGGCCAGGCTGCGTACCCGGCCAACCGCCGTGAGCGCGGTGTCGGAGCCCGCGGCTTCGACGGCATCGCCGACCTGCTCGACCATGCGTGCCGCCACGGCGTCGACGATCGCATCCTTGGACTCGAAGTACAGGTAGAACGTGCCCTTCGCGACGTTCGCGGCGCCCACGATGTCCTCGACGGACGTTCCGCCCACGCCATGAACGGCGAAGCAGCCGAGGGCGGCCTCGACCAGGTCGGCACGTCGGGTTTCGGGTCGCGCCCTTCTTGCTCGGGTGCGGACGTGCTGCCCGGCCGTACGACGGGCGCTGGGTGCGGACCCTGCCGGGGTCACCTGATTGCCTGACCTCGCTGCCTGACTGACCGCTTGTGAAGCGGGCTGTCCATGGATCTGACTGACGGTCAGTCAGTATAGCAGTTCGGTGATCGCCTTCGTACAATCAGGTCGCATCACATCAAGATCGGCACGCTGCCCCGTCCCCGAGCGCGTGCCGGCGATCGTCACGCTGACGAGGGCACGACACCATGATCGATCCCGAATACCAGGCGGCTCATGATGGGCTCAACACCTACCCCGTCGCGTTCCTCCAGAACCTGATCGAGAACGGGGAAGGCTGGCAGTCCGAGGGCGCCCTGAGCCAGGCCGTCGCCCGGGCGCTGGAGGATGGGACCTGCGTGCTGGGCACCGTCGCGCAGCGCGACTACAACGGCCGCGTCGTGCCCGCTCGAGGCGACGTCGATCCGGGGGCCAAAGGCAGCCTCGCGTACGCAAACAGCCTGCGGGCCGAGCGCGGCGATCCGCTCCTGGTCGAGGCCGCTGATGGCACCGTGAGCGAGGCCGAGGCCAACCAGGTCTGATCTGCCTCGCGCCCGGCCTCGCGGCCGGGCACTGCGAGCGCCGGATGCCTTGCCCGCGGCCTCGGGCGCGACAGTCGTGTCCCGGGGCTGGCGGCTCAGGGGAAGCGGTTGAACCAGACTGCCGCGAGCCCGGCTCCCGACAACACCAGGATCAGGCCGGCGGCAGCGAACCACTGGGTCACCTCCTGCGTCTGCTGCGTGTAGCCGACCTTCGTCCCCAGGGCCGCGTAGATTTGCGCCAGGTCGTCAGCCGACGGCGCCTGATAGAAGCGGCCCCCGGTCGCGTCGGCGACCGCGCTCAGCGTCTCCGTGTCCGGCGGGACCGAGAGCTCATGCGGCTGCCCGAACTGGTCGGTGACCTGGACCACGCCGTCAGGCGTGCCGAGCGCGATGGTGTAGACGGGCATCCCGGCGGCGGCGGCCTCATCGGCTGCCTGGAGCGGCTCCAGCGCCCCGGTCGAGTTGGCACCGTCGGACAGGAGCACCGTCGCGGTCAGGGGCGGCGTCCCGTCCGTTGCACCCGGCTCCGCGCTCGAGACGGGTCCGCCGTCGGCGGGTGCGCTCGGCGCCGGAGACGTGGCGTCTGCGGCACCGCCGTTGCCCGCTGCGCCATTGGTGGCGACAGCCGGTCGCGCGTCGGCCGTGGCCTGGAGCGAGAGCGCGATTGCATCACCGAGGGCCGTGCCCCCATCGGCGCGCAGCGAGTCGAGGGCCTGCGTGAAGGCCGCCCGGTCGGCGGTGGGCTGGAGGACCAGCCGCGCCTCAGTCGAGAACGCGACCAGCCCGACCCGGAAGCCCGAGGGCAGCTGGTCGACGAACGTGGTGGCGGCAGCCTTGGCGGCATCGAGACGAGACGGGGAGACGTCGGTCGCGAGCATCGACCGTGAGGTATCCATCGTGAGCATCACGGTCGCCTCCTGGCGGGCGACCGGCAGGGTCATCGACGGGCGAGCGAGCGCGACCGCCAGGGCGGCGATCGCCACCAGGTACAGGGCGGCCGGCACGTGGCGCCGCCAACGCGGGCGGTGGGGGACGAGGTTCGCGAGCAGGTCGACGTTGGTGAACCGCACGACGTACCGGGATCGCCGCCGCTGGACCAGCAGGTAGGCGCCCAGCGCGAGCGGAACGAGCAGAAGACCGAGCAGCAGCTCGGGGTTGGCGAAGGTCATGGAATCAATCCCTGAACGCGCAGCTGGTCTGCGAGCGATCGCAGCCAGTTGCCGGAGGTGGACAGGACGACGTGGCGGGCGCGAAGCCGCCGGAGCTCGCGCGTGACGTGCTCGCGATCCTTCGCGGCTGCCTCCGCGAACCGACGACGGAGACTCGCCGACCCAGTGTCGACGCGAACCTCGCGCCCGGTTTCGGCATCGACCAGTGTGAGCTCCCCGACATCGGGCAGCCCGGCCTCACGCGGGTCGCGGATCTCAACCACCAGCACGGCGTGACGACTGGCGACCGCGCCCAGCTGGGGAAGCCAGTCGAGTGGCCCGCGGAGGTCGGTCACCAGGACCACGAGGCCGCCGCCGGGGGCGCCATGGGTGACGAAGCGGAGCGCCGCCGCGGGTGAGGCCGCGCTATCGGGACGCCCGGTCGCCACCGCTGCAGCGTCCCGGCCATCCCGGTGGCGG
The DNA here is from genome assembly GCA_963734935.1 of uncultured Chloroflexia bacterium. GTDB lineage: Bacteria > Chloroflexota > Limnocylindria > Limnocylindrales > CSP1-4 > CAIXZV01. Next base: position 57,984 of record CAVTIO010000008.1, read on the forward strand.
GCGAGGGTGGACAGCAGGCCGGCTCGGCCGCTCTTGGGCGGTGTCCGGTCAACGCCGCCGTCGCCGAAGGTCACCACCCCCAGGCGGTTGCCGCGGCGGCTCGAGAGGTGGGCCACCGCGATCGAGACCCCCTCCGCGACATCGGCTTTGCGCCGGTCCGCCGTCCCAAACGTCATCGATGGAGAGAGATCGAGCAGCAGCCAGGTCGTGAGCGCCCGCTCCGGGACGTCCACGCGAACGTGCGGCTCGGGCATCCGGGCGGTCACGTTCCAGTCGATGCGCCGGACGTCGTCGCCCGGCTGATACGGCCGGACCTGCGCCAGCTCCATGCCGCCACCGAGGTCGAGCGCGCGGAACTCCCCGGTGACCAGGCCCCGGATCCGGCGCCCGATCGTGAGATCGAGCGCTCGGAGGAGCGACTCCGGCGTCGGGCCAGGGCCGGGCGCCTCACGAGTACGCTGCCGCGCCAGCGACAGGGTCATGCGCTTCGTTCCTCGGTCACAAGACGCGGGGCGGGGACGACCGGCAGCAGCTGGCCCAGAATGGCGTCGGTCGTGACCTCCTCGGCCAGGGCGGCGAAGCTGAGCACGATCCGGTGCCGCAGGACGTCGGGGGCGAGCTCCACGATGTCGGTCGGGATCACGTAGCGGCGACCGCGGAGCAGCGCCAGGGCACGGGCGGCGTGCACGAGGTTGATCGAGCCGCGGGGGCTGGCACCGAACGAGATGTATGGCTTGAGCGCCGCCTGCCCGTACCGCTCCGGCTGGCGGGTTGCGGCCACGATCGAGACCGCGTACGCGGTGATCGCTGGATCGACGTAGATCTCGGGCGTCGCCGACTGAAGCATGGCGAGCGAGGGGGCGTCGAGGACCGTGCGCACCTCGGGTGCCGGACGCAGCGAGCGCTCGACCACGGTCGCTTCCTCGGCATCGGTGGGGTAGCCGACGACCACCTTCATCATGAACCGGTCGATCTGGGCCTCGGGCAGCGGATAGGTGCCCTCCGACTCGATCGGGTTCTGGGTTGCCATGACCAGGAACGGGCTCGGGACGCGGTGCGTCTCGCGGCCGATCGTGACCTGTCGCTCCTGCATCACCTCGAGCAGCGCCGACTGCACCTTTGCCGGGGCGCGGTTGATCTCGTCGGCCAGCAGGAAGTTGGAGAACACCGGACCAAGCTCGGTGTCGAAGGTGCCGAGAGCCGGGCGATAGATGCGGGTGCCGACGAGGTCTGCGGGGACGAGGTCGGGCGTGAACTGGATCCGCCGGAACGACGCGTCGAGCGCCTCGGCCAGGGTGCGGATGGTGAGGGTCTTGGCCAGGCCCGGTACGCCCTCGAGGAGCAGGTGTCCGCCGGACAGCAGCGCGACCAGGACCCGCTCGAGCATGGCGTCCTGACCGACGATCACTCGCCGGATCTCGAACAGCACCGCCTCGGCGGCGGCACGCGGGTCGGCGGGATTGGCGAGGACGTGCGGCGCGGGCGGCGCCGGGATCGGCTGGGTCGCATCGGTCATGGGAACCTCCGGGGCCCGGTGATCCCGGGCAGGTCTTCGGGCAGGTGTTCGAGCTGCGTTCGTACTCCCGTCCACGGGCGAGAATTGGCGGCCGTCGGCACGCGCGTACCAGCAACCGCCGAGCGCATCCTCGGAACGGCACATGAGAGTTCCCTGACAACGTCGCGCGAATGGCGGCTTCGATAGCGGATCTGAATGCGCTCGCAACCGGGCACGCTCGTCGATCACGGCTGGCCGTTCCCGACGACGCTTCACGGCATCGCCGGGCACGCGCGGAACGTTAGACTGAGGTCAGCCCAAGCCCAGGAGCTCAGATGCCTCCGGAGAGCACGATCTCGCGCAGCGTCCTGGCCGAGCAGGTCAGGGATCATCTTCTCGAGGACATCCTCCGCGGGCGGTATCCGCCCAACACGCGGATCGTCGAGACCAAGATCGCGCGTGAGCTCGGGACCAGCCAGGCACCTGTACGCGAGGCACTGCGCGGGCTCGAGGCGCTGGGCGTCGTCGAGATCCTTCCGTTCCGCGGCGCGCGCGTTCGGCAGCCGACGGCCGAAGAGCTGCTGGGGTCCTACGAGGTGCGTGCGACGCTCGAGGCGCTGGGCGCCCGGCTCGGCGTGCCGCGGATGACCGAGTTGGATGAGGCTGAGCTCGAGCGCCTGCTGGCCGCGCTGAACGACGCGGCCGAGATGGGGGATCGCCACGAGGTCGCCACGTGCGACGCTGCGTTCCACGCGGCGCTGCTGCGCCTGTCGGGCAACGCCACGCTCGAGCGCGTCTGGCGAAGCCTCGAGCCGTTCTCGCGGACGTATCTGACGCTGATCGCACCCGGTGCCGACGTCCATTGGACCGCCGGTCTTCACCCCCCGATCATGGACGCCGTCCGCAGCCGCGATCCGGCGGCCGTGGAGGCGGCGCTGCGGGACCACTTCACGACGGCCAGCTCGCACCTGCTCGCCGGTCTGCAGGTCGCCGAGCCCGACGGGCACGAGGACTCGCGGGCCGGCTGAGCCGGGGTCATCGCCTGAGCCGTGCGGCGCGCGGCCGGCGGCGTCGCCTTTGGGCCGCGCGCGGTGCGCGGCCCGACAGCGGTGTCTTGGGCGTCGGGAACAGGTGCGTTCGGCCCGCCGTCAGCTCGCGGCCAGGATCTCCCGGACCCCGTCGGCGACGCGCGGTGCCGAGAGCCCGTAGATCTCGAGCAGGTCGTCGTTGGCGCCCGACTCCGGATACAGGTCGCGCAGCCCGATCCGATGCACGGGCGTTGGGCGATGCTCGCCAAGCGTCTCGGAGACGACGCCACCGAGACCCCCGATGATCGTGTGCTCCTCGATCGTGATGACTCGCCCCGTCCGGTCCGCCGCGGCGACGATCCCCTCGACGTCCACGGGCTTGATCGTCGGCAGGTGCACGACATGGGCATCGATCCCATCCGCAGCGAGCAGCGCCGCCGCATCGACCACGCGCGGGGTCTGCGATCCGGTGCTGATCAACGTCACGTCGCCACCCTCGCGAACCACGACCGAGCGTCCGAGCCGGAACTCGTAGCTATCGTCGAACAGCCGCTGCGTCGCGTCGCGGACCAGCCGGACGTAGACGGGGCCCTGGTGCGTCGCCGCCCAGCGGAGAGCCCGGTCCGCCTCGATGTCGTCGGCGGGGGCGATGCTGATCATGCCCGGCATCGCTCGCATGATCGCGAGGTCATCGACGATGATGTGGCTCATCCCGGTCCGACCCGTGAACAGGCCGGCGTAGCTGGGCGTGATCTTGACGTTCAGCCCGGTCTGCGCGATGAGCACCCTGATCTGATCGAGCGGCCGCACCACCGCGAACGAGACGAACGTGCTGATGTACGGGACGAGACCCATCGTTGCCAGGCCGGCGGCCACACCCAGCATGTTCTGCTCGGCGATCCCCATCTGCAGATAGCGATCCGGGTGAGCACGCTCGAAGATGTCGCCCTTGGTGGAGCTGCCGACGTCCCCGTCGAGCATGACGATCCGGGGGTCATCCGCGGCCAGGGCGGCGACTGTCTCCCCGAAGACCTCGCGCATCGCGCGACCCATCGGCAACGTCACGCCGCACCCCCGTCGTCGATCGGCGTGGGCTCGCCCAGGTCGGCCATGGCGGTTGCCATCTCCTCGGGCGAGATCGCCCGCGTGTGCCAGTAGTAGTGGCCCTCCATGTACGACACGCCCTTGCCTTTGATCGTGTGCGCGATCACGACCGTCGGTCGCCCGTCGCCCTGTTCGGCCTGGGTCAGGACCTCCAGGATCGCGGCCATGTCGTGGCCGTCGACCTCGAGCACGCGCCAGCCGAACGCCGCCCACTTGGCGACGAGCTCACCCGGCACCTCCGGTGGCAGCCGTCCGTCCGGGCCGTCACCCTGCCAGCCGAACTGCTGGAGCCGGTTGTGGTCGATGATCGCGATCAGGTTGTCGAGCCCGTACCGGCTGGCGGCCATTGCGGCCTCCCAGACCTCCCCCTCCTGGCACTCGCCGTCGCCCAGCATCACCCAGGCGCGAATGTCGCGACCGGTCAGCCGTCCGCCGAGCGCGATGCCCATCGCCGCCGAGATACCCATGCCCAGCGACCCCGTGGACATGTCGAGCCCGGGCAGGCGCGTCATGTCGGGGTGGCCCTGGAGCCGGGAGTGGGCGGCGTCGAAGGTCAGCAGCTCGTCCACGGGGAAGTAGCCACGCAGCGCCATCGTCGCGTAGAGGCCGATCGAGGCATGACCCTTGGACAGCACGAACCGATCGCGATCAGGCCAATCCGGCTGGTCGGGCCGGATCCGAAGCACCTGGAAGTAGAGCGCCGCCAGGATGTCCGCGGCCGACAGGGGGCCGCCCAGGTGGCCGGCCTGCGCGTGGTACACGGCGCGCACGACCTCGACGCGGATGCGGCGAGACATCTCGCGAAGCTGGTCGAGATCCGTTTCGGATCGTGTGGGCGCCCGGCCGGACGTGCCGCTGGTCACGCCTCCGGCTCCTGTTCGTACGAGCCCGAGACCACCGGCGGCGAGAACAGACACACGAGCTCCAGCGGCCCGGGCCCGTCGGCCTCGGTTGCGTGGAACGTCCCGGGCGAGACATGCACGACGACGCCCGGCTCAACCTCGGCGATGCCGTCCGGGGTCACGATTCGGCCGCGACCCGCCGCGCAGTAGATCGTCTCCTCCTCGCTCGGGTGGACATGGCCCTTGGGCGTCGAACCGGCCGGGTACACGGACACGCCCATCGAGACCTGGCGGGCGCCGCTGTTGTGGGGTCCGAAGTACGAGTGCCAGGTGCGGCCGGGGAGAGGAACCACCTCCGCCTCGTCGCGGGCGACGCGCTTGATCATTGCTCACACCTCCTGCGGTCGAACGAGCTCCTCCTCAGGCGCGCCGGGCGCCAGGATCGGGGAGCACGAGATCCCGGATCGCGGCCTGCAGATCGTGGTAGGACTGGATGAACGCGCGGAGTGTCCGGGCGCTCGCGCCGTATCCCTCGAACTCGTCGGGTGTCATGCCGTCAGGCTCGAAGGCACGGCGGAAGTCGGGCACTCGCCGGGAGAGGTCGTCGACGAGCGAGGGATCCACGGGGATGTCGATCCGCGGCTTGGGCTCGATCCCGCTGGCATTGAAGCGGACCTGCCAGCCATGCGTCAGCGTGAGGCTCGCATCCGCGCCCACGAGCTCGGTCCAGTGCAACCGGTGCCGGTACGCCGCGGACAGCAGGTGCGATCGGTACCCGCGCTCCTGGAACAGGGCGTACGTCCGCTTGAACACGGCGATCCCCGCCCAGCTGGGCGCCGCCGGATGGACGGCCAGGCCGTCCCGCTCGACCAGGATCTTCATCCAGTCGTCGAGGCGGCCGATCATGAGCACGACCATCGGCGCCATCACCGTGCCGTCGTCAACCGCAGCCGCGCGCCGGTCGAGGCCGCGCTCGATCGCCTCGGCGGCGGCGACCGCCTGGGCAACCGTGAACGAGACCGTGGCCGTGATGTTGATGCCGCGCGCCGTCGCTTCCTCGATCGCGACCAGGCCAGCGGCGGTGACCGGGAGCTTGACCTGGATGTTGGGCGCCAGCGCTGCAAACCGGACGGCCTGCTCCACCATGCGCTCGGGGCTCCGGTGATTGGCCGGGTTGACCTGGAACGACAGGCGCCCGGCCTGCCGGTGTGTGCGCTCGAAGACGGGGGCCAGGGCGGCGGCGCCGTGAACCGCGATCTCCTCGCTGACGGCCCACGCGAGATCGACCTCGGACCAGGTCGGATGGGTGGACGCGAGCTCGCTGACGCGCGGTTCCCAGTGGTCGCGCTCCCGGCGCATCACCTCGAGCACGATGCTCGGGTTGGAGGTCGCGCCGGTCGCTCCGCGCTCGATCGAATAGGCAAGCTGATCCGCCGCACACGAGTCACACCAGTACTGGGTGGGGGTCTCCTGCGTCATGCGCAGGAGGGGACTCGCTGTCGCCGTCGGGGCTTGGCTCATCGAGGGCACCTCACCGCTCGCGCGCGACCGTCCGGGCCGAGGTTCGGACGGTGTCGGTACGGTATCATCGATCATCGATTGTACGCCTGTCCTGGCTTGACTGACGGGGTTGACGGGCCTACTGTTATCGACAATCGATTATCGATGTCACGAGGTTGCCACCGCACGGAGGAACCCGGCGGCAACGCGTCCGATCCGGATCTCCACGTCCGGCCTCGGGCCGCGGACCCCGGACCGCTGTGACGGCGATCGATCGTACGGCGCGCGCTGCCCGGTTCGGTCGTGCGGCGCGGGGAAGGGTGGCGAATGGCGGTCGTCGTGGTCCTCGGAACGCTCGACACCAAGGCTGCCGAGCACGAGTTCCTTCGCGATCGGATCCTCGAGCTCGGCTGCGACGCGCTCCTGGTCGACGCCGGCGTCATGGGCTCGCCGTCGAGCGCGGATATCTCTGCCGACGAGGTTGCCGCGGCCGCGGGCGATGACCGGTCCGCCCTGGCCGCGGCGGGAGACCGTGGCTCGGCCGTCGCCGCGATGACCCGGGGCGCGATCGAGGTCGTGCGTCGCCTCCACGCCGACGGCCGGCTCGACGGAATCGTGGGGCTTGGAGGCTCTGGCGGCTCATCCCTGATCTCGGCCGCGATGCGGGCGCTCCCGGTCGGTGTCCCCAAGCTGCTCGTGTCGACGATGGCGTCTGGTGATACCCGCCCGTACGTCGGCACCAGTGACATCGCGATGCTGTACTCGGTGGTGGACATCGCCGGCATCAACGCGATCTCGAAGCGGATCCTGACCAACGCCGCCGCCGGGGTCGCCGGCATGGCGCGAGCCGCGGCCTCGTTCGCGACCGGTTCCGAGCCCAGGCCCCTGATCGGCGCGACCATGTTCGGCGTCACCACCCCGTGCGTCAGCGCCGCCCGCGAGGCGCTCGAGGCGCGTGGCTACGAGGTGCTCGTGTTCCATGCCACGGGCGCCGGTGGCCAGGCCATGGAGGCGTTGATGCGGGCCGGGTTCATCACGGGTTCGTTGGACATCACGACCACCGAGCTTGCCGACGAGCTCGTCGGGGGCGTGCTCTCGGCAGGTCCTGACCGCCTCGAGGCCGCCGGCGCCATGGGCCTGCCCCAGGTCGTCTCGCTGGGGGCCCTGGACATGGTCAACTTCGGCCCGATCGACACGGTGCCGGAGCCATTCCGCGACCGCAACCTGTACCGGCATAACGCGTCGGTCACCCTGATGCGGACGACCGAGGCGGAGAGTGCGGAGCTGGGTCGCGTCCTCGCCCGCAAGCTCAACGCGGCGAGCGGTCCACTGGCGGTGTTCATCCCCGCCGCGGGGGTCTCGATGATCGACATGCCCGGCGCACCGTTCCACGACCCGGCCGCGGATGCGGCGCTGATCCAGGAGCTCAAGTCGGGGCTTCGGCCGGACGTCGAGGTGGTCGAGATGGCAACGGACATCAACGACCCCGCCTTCGCCCACGCGATGGCGGAGCGACTCGATGCGCTGTATCGGCGCTGGGCCGCCGACCAACCCTCCGCCGCTCCGGCGTTGACCCAAGGAGGACGTGCATGACCGGCCAGGAGGCGCTGGCGCGCCTGCGCAGGACGCTCGCCGACGGGGGCGTGATCATGGGTGCGGGCGCCGGGACGGGGCTGTCGGCGAAATGCGCCGAGGCGGGAGGCGCGGACCTGATCATCATCTACAACTCCGGCCGGTACCGAATGGCCGGTCGCGGCTCGCTGGCCGGGATGATGCCCTATGGCGATGCCAACGCGATCGTGATGGACATGGCCGGCGAGGTGCTTCCGGTCGTGCGCGAGACGCCGGTCCTCGCGGGAGTGTGCGGCACCGACCCGTTCCGGCTGATGCCAGTGTTCCTGGAGGAGATCAAGAGAGTCGGCTTCTCCGGGGTGCAGAACTTCCCGACCGTGGGGCTGTGCGATGGGAGGTTTCGCCAGAATCTCGAGGAGACCGGCATGGGCTATGGGCTCGAGGTCGACATGATCCGCGCGGCACACGCGGCCGGGCTGCTCACCACGCCGTACGTCTTCGACGAGGAGCAGGCGGTGGCCATGGCCGGGGCTGGAGCCGACGTCGTGGTGGCCCACATGGGCCTGACCACCAAGGGCGCGATCGGTGCCACGACAGCGCTGACGCTCGAGGAGTCGGCGGCACGGGTCCAGGCGATCCGCGACGCGGCGGCGACGGTCAATCCCGACATCATCGCCCTGTGCCACGGCGGGCCTATCGCGGAGCCCGAGGACGCGCAGTTCATCCTCGAGCACACCCACGACGTGGCCGGGTTCTTCGGCGCCTCGAGCATGGAGCGGCTCCCGACGGAGGTGGCGATCACCGAGAACATGCAGCGCTTCAAGCAGATCACGCGCGCAGCGGCCCCCGCGCACTGAGCAACGACCGGGATCCCGTCGCCCCGACGACGCGAGCCACGCAGAGGAGGTAGCACCCGTGCCACTGAAGGAGAAGGTCCTCGACCAGTTCCTTGGGGATGACACGTTCCCCATCGAGTGGACGTCGGAGACCGAGCAGCTGCTGTTCTGGGTCTACGACGATCTCCACTGCCCCAAGCCGCTGAGCCCGATGTACGAGGACATCGGCGGCTGGTGGCTGAGCTGCGACCACATGTTCCGGCGGTTCGGCACGCCGTTCGCGACGGACTGGATCTACAAGAACGTCAACGGCTACCTGTACACGGCGGCGATCCCGGCCGAGAAGGGCCTCGAGGTCGCCACGCAGGAGTACGACCTCGCGACGCGGCCGATCGTTCCCCAGGACGACGCATACGCGGGGAAGATCGGCGCCTACCTCGGCGCGGTCCTGCCCGTGTATGGCAACAAATTCGTGGACTGGTGGCGGACGCGGTTCGTGCCCGAGATGCAGCGCAACTTCGACTACATCGAGGCGATGCTGGACCAGAAGGACCAGATGAGCCTGGCCGAGGTCGCGGTGCTGCTCGAGGACGCGATCGACATGCACGATCGCCATTGGAAGATCCACTGGATGCTCAACTTCGCGCAGCTGAGCGCGACGCTCAACCTCCGAGCGGTGATGGAGAAGACCCACGGCAAGACCGACGAGGTCCTGCTCGGCCGACTGCAGAACTCCGCCAACGACCGGAACTGGGACAAGATCCGGGCCCTGTGGGAGATGAAGGAAGAGGTCAAGGCCGACGCCGAGCTCGCCAGCGCGTTCGGGAGCCCGTCGGCGGTCGAGATCACCCCCGCGCTCAAGGCCACCGAGCGGGGCCGCCGCTTCATCGACGAGCGGGTCGTGCCGTATCAGAAGGAGTTCGGCTGGCACGCGGTCTGGAGCCACGAGTTCATCTTCCCGAGCTTCCGGGAGGACATGACCCCGGTCCTCCAGCTGGTGCGGGATCAGTACGCGTCGAACTACGATTATCCGAGCGCGGTCGCCAAGCTGCGGGCAGACATCGACGCGGCGGCGAAGGAGATCCTCGAGGGGCTCGAAGGCGAGGCCCTGGAGGAGATGCGCGCGGCCAACGAGATCAACCTCAAGATGGCGCCGCTCACGCCGGACCATCACTTCTACATCGACCAGGGTGCCAACGCGCACGTCCGGCTGGTGCTCATCGCGCTCGGCGAGAAGCTGGTCGAGATGGGGGTGCTCGATCGGCCCGACGACGTGATCATGTTCCACTACAACGAGCTGCGCGAGTTCATCGGCGATCCCGCCGGGATCGATGGTCGGGCGATCGTTGCTGCGGCCCGCGCCAAGCGCGCCCAGGCCGAGAAGGTCCGGCCGAGGGACTGGGTCGGCACGGTGACCGAGACCCAGCTTGCCTTCCCGTACCTGAACCTGTGGGGCTTCCCCGAGAAGTTCTACCGGTCGAAGGACGAGGAACAGGGCAAGGTCAAGGGCATCGCCGGGTCGCCTGGCGTGGTCGAGGGCGTGGCGCGCGTCGTGCTGTCCGAGGCAGAGTTCGACAGCCTCCAGCAGGGTGAGATCCTCGTCTGCGAGATGACCAACCCGGCGTGGCAGGTGCTGTACGGCAAGATCACCGCCGTGGTGACCGACGCCGGTGGCACGGTGTCGCACCCGGCCGTCCTGGCTCGCGAGTACGGCATCCCGGCCGTGGTCGGCGCCTCGGTGGCGACGACGCGCATCAAGACCGGCGACCGGATACGCGTCGACGCAAGCAACCCCAAGGAAGGCGTCGTCACCATCCTCGCCACGGCCCCCGAGCGCCCGCTCGTGGGCATCGGCTCGTAGGCACCAAACCATGACCGCTCAGTCCTCGATCTCTCGCAGCGTCCTGAGCGACCAGGTCAAGGATCACCTGCTCAAGGCGATCATTGACGGCCGCTATGCCCCGGGTGACCGGATCGTCGAGACCCGGGTTGCCCGTGACCTGGGCACCAGCCAGGCGCCCGTCCGCGAGGCGCTGCGCGATCTCGAGGCGTTGGGGGTCGTGGAGACCACCGCCTTCCGGGGAGCCCGCGTCCGTCGACCGACCACGGACGAGCTGCTGGAGGGGTTTGCGATCCGCGCCGAGCTCGAGTCGCTCGGCGCGCGACTCGCGATCCCCCGCCTGACCCAGAAGGACATCGACGGGCTCGAGGGCATGATGGCCGCGATGCGGGCCGCGGCCGACGCCGGCGACTCCCTGGCCGAGGCCGCCGCGGACGCCGAGTTCCACGGGCGAGTGATCGCCCTGTCCGGCAACCAGACGCTGCGCCGCGTGTGGCGCACGCTCGAGCCCTCCTCCCGAACCTACATCACGCTGGCTGTTCCGGGCGTCGACCGTCGGTCGGTGGCCGAGGAGCACCAGCCCATCCTGGACGCGCTGCGGCGGCGCGACCCGGTCGAGGCCGACCGGACCTACCGCGAGCACTTCGCGACCACGGCGGACCGGCTCCGATCGGCATGGGACTCGGCGGGGGTGCACGCACCCACGACCGAGATCGCACCGGAGCCGGAGCTCGCACCCGAACGCCAGGTTCCACCCGAGCTCGCGCCTCGGCGCGACCATGAGGTTCCGGCGCGGCGCGACCATGGGGTCGCGCCTGCCTGACCATCGAATCGCCCCCACCGCAACCCGACCCCGCGAAAGGACCTCATGAACGACCAGCTGCAACTGACCGAGGAGTTCTCGGCCGGCGCCGCGCGCCTCCGCGTCGATGTCTTCGGCGGCACGCCACGCGGCCACGTGCTCGACGACCTGACGTTCCTCAACTACCGCCTGGCCGAGGTCAACATCTCGCCCGAGATCACACTGGGGTCGCCCGACATCGTCTGGCGCCAGGACGGCGACAAGGACGTCACCTACGACGGCCGCGTGGTCACGTTCACCGGCGACTGGCCGGCGGGTCCGATCCAGAAGGTCATCGTGGCGGTGCTCGCGCTGCGCATGGAGGCGGTCGGTCTGCACCCGTCGCACAGCGCCGCCGTGCGGTACCGCGGTCGGACGCTGGTGTTCCTGGGTGGCGAGTCGAACCACGGCAAGAGCATGGGCCTGATCGAGGCGGGTGTGCGGGGCGCTCACCAGGTCGCGTCCGAGACCACTGTCATCGACGAGGCCGGACGGGCTGTCATGGGGTCGGTTGACACGTTCCTGCGCAAGCGGACCGAAGGCACCGAACGCTCGGACAAGGCCGCGCCCAACAAGGGTGTCGAGAAGTTCTGGGGCGAAATGCCGACATGGGAGATGTACACGGGCGAGCCGCCCAACATCGATCTCGTGATCGTGCCCGCCATCGACGGCAACTTCGATCCGGCGACCAACGAGCTGATCCCGTTCGAACGCCAGTTCCAGTTCCTGCACTCGCTCCAGAACTACCTTCTGACCAACGAGCTGCTGGCGCCCGGGCACGTCATGCCGATGCTCGACACCGACCCCCTGCGCCGCCGACGCGCCGCGTTCGTGGCGAGCTTCTGCGAGCGTCCGTTCTACTTCGTCCGTGCAGCCACCCCCCAGGTGCTGATGGACGAGGTTGATCGGATCCTCTAGGGAGCGGGCGAACGATGCGGGCGTTCAGCTACCAGCGACCCACGGCGATTGCCGATGCCGTGGCGCTGCTGGCCGAGCATGGCCCCGACGCCCGGCTGATTGCGGGCGGTACGGACCTGATCATCCGGCTCCGGGACGGGTCGGCGCGACCCTCGGTCGTGATCGACGTCAAGCGGATCCCCGAGCTCGATTCGGTGATCCGCGAGGTCGACGACCGGCTGGTGATCGGGGCGACCACGGTCATGACCGAGATCGCCGCCGACGAGCTGGTCCGGCGCCGGTTCACTGCGCTGGCCGAGGCGGCTGCCGTGGTCGGATCGGTCCAGATTCGCAACCGCGCGACGCTTGCCGGGAACCTGTGCAACGCGTCGCCCGCCGCGGACACCGCGCCGTCGCTGCTGGTGTACGGGGCGGAGGTCGTGGTCGCCGGCCCGGACGGCGGGCGCCGGATCCCGGTGGACGAGCTGTTCGTGCGCTCCGGGGTGACGACGCTCCGGCGCGGAGAGCTCGTCACGTCGATCGAGCTGCCGCTCGACGCACCGCGCATGGGCTCGGCCCACCAGCGGCGGACCCGCCGTCGAGGGCACGACCTGGCGTCGGTGACCCTCGCCTGCGGGGTGGACGCATCCGGGGTCACCCGGCTCGCCTTCGGCAGCGTCGGCCCGCGTCCGCTCCTGGTCACTGATGACACCGGCGTGCTGGCCGACCCGGCGCAGCCGGAAGCCGACCGCGCCGCGATCCTGGAGCGGATGTTCGTCGATGCGAGCCCCTCCCCGCGATCGATGCGCGCCAGCCCGGACTACCGGCTCGCGATGCTGCGCGTGCTCGGCTGGCGGGCGCTTGCCACGGCCATCGGCCGGCTGGCGGCTGCGGAGTGAGGCCGATGACGCAGCTGATCCCCATCGAGGTGACCGTGAACGGGCGGGTCCGCTCGCTTGAGGTCGCGTCCCACCACACGCTGCTCGAGGTCCTGCGCGACGATCTCGCGCTCACCGGGACCAAGGAGTGCTGCCTGGTCGGTGAGTGCGGCGCGTGCACCGTTCGGCTCAACGACCAGATCGTGGACTCGTGCCTGGTGCTCGCGGTCGAGGCCGACGGCGGGACGATCACCACGGTCGAGGGGCTGGCCGGGACCGACGGGCAGCTGGCGCCCATCCAGCAGGCGTTCCTCGACTACGGAGCCACCCAGTGCGGCTTCTGCATCCCGGGCCAGCTGATGGCCGCCGACGATCTGCTTCGTCGCGTCGCCAGCCCGACGGTCGAGGAGATCCAGGAGGGCCTGGCCGGTAACCTGTGCCGCTGCGCGGGCTATGAGCAGATCACCGAGGCGGTCCAGGCCGTCGCCGCGGGCGCCGTCGAGCCCTCGAGGACGCTGGCCGTTGATGCTGCCGCGAGCGCCGGCGGCGTGCGGGCGGGCGCGCGGACGAGCGCGGAGGGGTTGGACCAATGACGGCGATGGAAGACCGCGTCGGCGGCTCGCCCAACCGGGTCGGCGGTATCGGTCGCGTCACCGGCGCGCAGGCGTACGTCGCCGACATCCGCCCGCCGGACGTGCTCGAGGCCAAGCTCGTCACGCTCGACGTGGCCCATGCCCGGATCATCTCGATCGACACGACGGAGGCGGCCCGCGTGCCTGGCTGCCGGGCGATCCTGACCGCCGACGATCTGCCCCAGCCGGTGCCGCGCTTCGGACCGCAGTTCACGGATCGGCCCGTGATCGCCGTGGGTGAGACCACGTACCACGGCGAGCCGGTGGCGATCGTGGTCGCGGATACGACAGACGCGGCCGAGGAGGCTGCGGATCTGGTCACGGTCGAGGTCGAGGAGCTGCCGGCCGTCGCCACGCTGGCAGCCGCGCTCGACCCGGCTGCGCCGCTGGTCCAGCACCCGTCACTTCGACCCGACGACCCGCTTGCCGGCACCAATGTCCTCCGCGAGCATCGCGTGGGCTGGGGCGACGTGGATGGCGCCGCGGCCGACCTGATCGTCGAGAACCGCTACGTCTTCCCGATGGTCACGCAGTTCGCGATCGAGCCGCACGCGTTCATGGCCGCCCCGGACGGCGATGGCATCCGCGTGTGGAGCTCGATCCAGCACCCGAACTGGCTCCAGCGCGTGATCGCCGGCGTGCTGCGGCTGCCGCTCTCGAAGGTCCGCGTCATCGCGCCCGACCCGGGCGGCGGGTTCGGGGGCAAGCAGCACGCCAAGCTCGAGCCACTGGTCGCGTTCGCCGCGCTGCGGACCGGACGCCCGGTTCGCCTGGTGCTGACCCTGGAGCAGACGTTCCAGGCGGTGCGCCGTGCCGCCTGCGAGGTGAACGTCCGGACCGGGTTTCGCACGGACGGCATGCTGGTCTTCCAGGATGTCGCCGCCGATTACCTGATCGGCGCCTACGCGGACATCGCCGACCGGGTCGTGGGCAAGGGCAGCTATCCCGCGTGCGGCCCGTACAACGTGCCAGCCGCCCGGATCGTCGCCCGCAGTGTCCTGTCGCACACCACCCCCTCGACCGCGTTCCGCGGGTTTGGCTATCCACAGGTGAACTGGGGCGTCGAGTCGAACCTCGACGAGGGGGCTCGCGCGCTGGGCATCGATCGCCTCGAGCTCCGGCTCAAGAACCTCGCCAACAAGGGTGACGCGTTCATCCCGTTCGACACGCCTGCCGACGGCGAGTGGCACCAGAGCGTGCGCAGGGCAGCCGAGCTGATCGGCTGGGATACGCCGCTGCCGCCGGGTCACGGGCGCGGCATCGCTGTCGGCATCAAGTCCGGACCAACCACGGGGCTGTCGTACTCGACTGTCCGGCTGCTCGCCGATGGGAGCGTGGTCGTGTTCGCCGGCACCTCGGACATGGGTCAAGGCGCCCGCACCGTGCTCGCCCAGATCGCCGCCCAGGAGCTCGGCACCCCGCTGGACTGGGTCACGGTGGTGATGGGCGACACAGCGGTCGTGCCCTACGACCAGCAGACATCGGCCAGCCGCTCGACCGTGCTGATGGGCAACGCCGTCCTGGGTGCCTGCCGCTCGATCCAGTCCCAGCTCCGCGCCATGGCGGCGAGGCTGCATGGGGTGGACGCGTCGCAGATCACGGTGGATGCAGGCGTGATCCGCATGCCCGACCGCGAGCTCAGCGTGCTCGAGGTGCTGAGGCCCGGTCTCGGGCGCCTTGGCGGCGAGCTGGTCGGCAACGGCGAGGCGCGCAAGGAGGCCGAGCCGGGACACCCGCTGGGCGGCCCCCCGGCCTTCTTCGAGTTCAACTGCACCGCGATCGAGGCACGGGTCGACGAGGCGACCGGCGACGTGACGATCGTGCGTCACGTGACTGTGTCCGACGTGGGCCGGTCGATCAACCCGCTCCAGGTGACGATGCAGGACGAGGGTGCCGCGATCATGGGCCTGGGCCACACGTTGATGGAGCACTACATCTACGACGACGCCGGGCGGATCCGGAACCTGGGCGCCATCGACTACCGGATCCCGACCTCGATGGACCTGCCGCTCGAGATGGTGAGCGAGACGATCGAGAACGCGGACGGCCCGGGCCCGTACGGGGCCAAGGGCATGAGCGAAGGCGCGCTCCTGTGCACCGCACCCGCTGTCGCCGCCGCGGTCCGTGCGGCCAGCGGCGCCGTGATCCGGGACCTGCCGCTCACGCCGGAGCGCGTGTGGCGGGCCATCCAGGAGCGAGACGCCACGGGTCAGGAGGCGTGAGATGACCACGACACAATCCGGCCCCGACATCGGGCCCATCGGCCGGATGCCCGCGGAGCAGATCGTCCGAGCGGCGGCGATGGTTCGCGAGGGCCGGATGATCTCGCTCGCGGCCGCGCGCTTCCCGGGGATGCCCTTGTTCCCCGGCCACCCGCCGTTCCAGGTGCTCAACTATCGGACGCCGCGTGGCATCCGCGTCACTGGCGCACAGCCCTGGGGACCGGTCAACGACGCCGGTCTCGGCTACATGGCCGAGTACCTGATGGCGACATCTCACTCGGGCGCTCACATCGACGCCCTTGCCCACATGACCGTCGGCGAGGACATGCACTGGTACGACGATTCCCGGGCGGACGAGCACCTCACGGACTTTGGGCCGGACCGGCTCGACGCGTCCACGATGCCGCCATTCTTCACCCGTGGCGTCCTGCTCGACGCGCCCCGCTTCCGGGGCGTCGAGCACCTGCCCACGGGGTCGCCGATCGATGCCGCGGAGATGGAGGCGATGTGCGCCGCCGAGGGCGTCGAGGTCAGTCCCTGGGACGTGGTGGTGATCCGGACCGGGTACATGAGCCTGTGGCCGGACGCGGAACGGATGGCCGCCAACAAGACCGCCGGGCCGGACATCTCTGCCGCGCGCTGGCTGCTGGATCGCGGCGTGGTGGCCACCGGCACCGACACCGAGACGTACGAGGTTCAGCCGGCTCCCGACCCGGGCCCCACCGGGAACCCCCAGCCGGTGCACACGCTGCTGCTGATCGACAACGGCATCTACCTGATGGAGAGCCTCGATCTCGAGGAGCTCGCACGCCAGCGAGTGTACGAGTTCCTGTTCATCGCCCTGCCGATCAAGATCCGCGGCGCCACCGCGTCGATGGTCGATCCCGTCGCCGTGATCTGACCCGCCCACCGCCACACCCGACAGGAGTCACCGTGTCCGAATCGATGCGGGCGCTGGTCGTCATCGCGCCCAACCAGCTCGAGATCCAGGACGTCCCCGTCCCCACCCCCGGCCCCAACGAGGTCATGGCCCGCGTGCGCGCGGTGTCCATCTGCGGCACCGACGTCCATCTCATCCGCGGCGACTATCCGGGTTTCTGGCCGCCCGCGTTCCCGTTCATCCCCGGGCACGAGTGGGCGGGCGAGCTCGTCGCCCTCGGCCCCGGCGCAGAGCGATATGGCTGGACGGTGGGCGACCGGGTGGCCGGCACCAGCCACGACGCGTGCGGCGTGTGCCAGAAATGCGTCGAGGGCCGCTACAACCTGTGCGAGAACTACGGCAAGCCCGGGCTGCATCGGCAGTACGGGCACAACTTCCAGGGCTCCGACGCGACCTACGTCGTCCACGGCGTGAAGTCGGTGTTCCCGCTCCCTGACGAGCTCTCATTCGATGAGGGAGCCGTGGTCGATCCCGCGTCGATCGGGCTCCACGTCGCCAACCGTGGCGGCAACCAGCCGGGCGACACGGTGACCATCATCGGCGCCGGGTCGATCGGGTTGCTGTCCGGCGACGCGGCACGGATCCGCGGCGCGGGGCGCGTGATCGTGGTCGGTCGCGGCTGGCGGCTTGGCCGAGCGGCCGAGCTCGGGTTCGAGGTGGTGGACTCGGAGGCCGGTGATCCCGTGGCCGAGGTCCGTGACCGCACCGGCGGTCTCGGAGCCGATGTCGTGCTCGAGTGTGCCGGCGTGCCCGAGACCATCGGTTGGGGGCTTGGAATGCTGCGCCGTGGTGGTCGCTGCGCCGTGGTGGGCATCCCGACCGTCGATGTCGGGCTCGGCCTCCAGCGCCTGGTGCTCGATGAGCTGGAGCTGGTCGGATCGCGTGCGTCGGCGGGCGAGATGCGCCGCGTGATGCCGCTGATCGAGCAAGGGCGGATGCGCGTGCGCGAGGTGATCACGCACACCTTCGACCTGGCCGACTATGCCAGGGCGATCGAGACCTTCAACGACCCGGCCCAGCACGCCATCAAGATCATCGTCCGACCGTGAGGCCGGCGGCCCACGACCGGGACAGCGGGCTTCGCACCGCCCCGTTGACCGAGGAGGAGGTTCCGTGACCCACGTGTTCGACTGCGACGAGCGCCTCGACGACATGACCTTCGCGGAGATCACGTCGCTGCTGGGTGGCAAGGCGGCGAACCTGTCGGTCATGGCCGCCGACCTCGGGCTTCCGGTGCCGCCGGCGTTCACGATCTCGACCCACACCTGCAACGAGTATCTCGCCCACGGCTGGCCGGACGGGCTGGACGAGGAGCTGCGCGAGCACATGGCGCGCATGGAGCGCGTGGTGGGTCATCGGTTCGGCGACGCGTCCGATCCACTGCTGGTCAGCGTGCGCTCCGGGGCGCCCGTCTCGATGCCGGGCATGATGGACACGATCCTCAACCTGGGCCTCAACGACGCGACCACAGCCGGGCTCGCCGAGCGCTCCTCGAGCCCCAGGTTCGCTGCCAACTGCCGCAAGCGGTTCGAGGCCATGTACCGCGACATCGTGGGCGTGACGGACGTGCCCGCCGATCCCTGGGTCCAGCTGCGCGGCGCGATCGAAGCCGTGTTCCGGTCCTGGAACAGCAGCCGTGCCCGGACCTACCGCGAGCGCGAGGGGATTCCCGATGACCTGGGAACGGCCGTGACTGTCCAGGCGATGGTGTTCGGCAATCGGAGCGTGGACTCGGGCACGGGCGTGCTGTTCACGCGCAACCCGGCGACGGGCGCACCCGCGCCGTACGGCGACTTCATGTTCAACGCCCAGGGCGAGGACGTGGTGGCCGGCACCCATCAGACCGAGCCGCTCGCGGTGCTCGAGGAGCGCATGCCCGCGGTCGGGGCACAGCTGCGGGCGAACGCGATGCTGCTCGAGCGGCATAACGCGGACCTGTGCGACATCGAGTTCACGATCGAGCACGGCCGTCTCTGGATGCTCCAGTGCCGCGTCGGCAAGCGGAGTCCGCAGGCTGCCCTGCGGATCGCCCTGGATATGGCCGACGACCCGGACTTCCCGGTCACGCGCGAGGAGGCTGTGCGGCGCGTGGCGGCCATCCTCGCCAACCCGCCGACCACCGCGGTGGGTCGCGAGGGCACGGCGGTCCGTCTGACAACGGGGCTGCCCGCCTCACCGGGGGTCGCCGCGGGCGAGGTCGTGACCACGCCCGAGGCCGCGATCGAGGCGGCCGACGCCGGGCGACACGTGATCCTCGTTCGTGCCGAGACCTCGCCCGACGATGTGCACGGCATGGCGCGCGCCGCCGGGATCCTCACCTCGAGCGGCGGGCTCGCCAGCCATGCCGCCGTGGTGGCGCGCGGGTGGGGAATCCCCGCTGTGGTGGGCGCCGCCGAGGTTGCCGTCGCGGCCGATCACGTGGAGATCGCCGGGCGGCGCGTGGACGTGGGCGACCCGCTCACGATCGACGGCGCGACGGGCGACGTGTTCGCGGGCGCGGTTGCGGGCCGGGTCGAGGTGGTACCCGAGGCGGCGACGCTGACGGGCTGGGCGCGCGAGATCGGGATCGAGATCGGGGGTGTGGCGGCCGAGACAGCGGTGCCCGGCGCTGCCGCGTCCGAGGCACGTGCGTCCGAGGAGGCGGTGTCCGATGAGATGGCCCCGGCGAGGGAGGTGGCGACCGCACCGACCGGGCCGACCGCGCCGAATGCGCCCGACACCGACCCGCTCGGGGCAGCCGTCCGCGCGCTCGCGATCAAGGGCTACGCATCGCCCGATGCGCTGGCGACGGCGATCGGGACCAGTCAGGAGCACTCGGTCCAGCTGCTCGACCGACTCACCGCCGACGGGCTCGCGGAGGCCGCTGCCGGGTCGTTCCGTCTGACCGACTCTGGCAAGGCGGTCGCTGTCGATCGGCTGTCGGAGGACACGGCGGCATGGGGCGTCGCGCGGGCCCTGGCGGCGCTCGACGCGTTCCTGGCCATGGACGAGCGGATGAAGGCGACGGTCACCGCGTGGCAGATGCGCGAGATCGACGGCGAGCAGGTCTTCAACGACCATGCTGACGCCGCCTACGACGTGAGTGTCATGGCCGACCTGGGCGCGCTCCACGCCGACGCCGGTCCGTGGCTGGATGGCCTGGGCGACGGACCGTCGCGGCTGCGGATCTACCGGACCCGGCTGGATCGCGCCAACGAGGCCGCCCAGGGCGGCGACGGCCGGTACGTGGCGTCACCGCGCGTGGACAGCTACCACTCGGTGTGGTTCGAGCTCCACGAGGACCTGATTCGCCTGGCCGGCCGAAACCGGGCCGACGAGGTTGCCGCCGGCCGCGCGTAGGCGCTCAACGGACCCGGCAGGGGACCGAAACGGCGCGAGGCTCAGGCGCCGGGGATGGCGCCGGTCAGCTTGTCGAAGAGCGAGGCGGCGTTCAGGGTCTGGATGTGATCCATCATGTAGCCCTGCCCGATGTCCACCGGTCCGAACCGGTCGCGGAAGTGGACCCGGTCCATCGTCTCCTCGCGGCTCCAGCCCTTGGCGATCGCCGTCGCCACCGCCGTCTTCCACTCCATCAGCACTGAACGCTGGACGTCGAGGTATGACTTCTTCACGACCGGGCCGTGGCCGGGCACGATCGTCTCGAAGTCGAGGGTCCGGATCCGTTCCAGGGCCTCCAGCCACTGGGCGACATCGGAGGTCATGAGCCACGTCTGGCAGCCGGAGAAGATGGTGTCGCCGGTGAATACGACGCCTTCCTCGGGGACATGGACCGCGAGCTGGCCGGGCGTGTGGCCGGGCGTGTGGAGCAGGTTGAACGTGTGGTCGCCGACGTGGAGCGTCAGGTCGCCCGTGAACACGATCCTGCCCTTGTTGGGGTCTGCGTCGTATTCGTCCCGATCCGGCCACAGGTCCACGGCGCCCGCGTCGTCCAGGTCAGTGCCCTTTGGGTTGTCCCCCGGGATCGACTCGTACGCGTACGCGAACGGGTCGAGGTCCGGGAACACGACCATGAACCGCTCCCACAGCTCCCGGTGGTTGACGACCGTGCCCGCACCCTTGAAGAAGTAGTTGCCGAAGATGTGGTCGACGTGGTGCTCGGTGTTGATCAGGTACCGGATCGGGCCGTGCGACTCGGCCTGCTGCCGCATCGCAACCGCCTTGGTGGGCAGCTGTGGCGTATCGATCACGACGACGCCATCCGACGTGGTCACGAAGTTCGGGTTGCAGCCCCGCAGCCGGGTGCACGTGAACACGTTTGGGGTGACCTGCTCCATCTCGAGCGCCGTGCGCGTCTGCATCAGTCTCCCTCCGGGCGCGGGCGATGCCTTCGGCATCGCCAGCACGTGCTACTGGGTCGCGGTGAGCCCGCCGTCGATGCCCAGGATCTGGCCGGTGACGAACGAGGACGCGTCCGAGCACAGGAACAGCGCGGCGCCCACCAGGTCATCGGTGGTGCCGACGCGACCGATGGGGATGCGCTTGACGATGCCGGCCTTGAACGCGGGGTCGTCGAGCAGCATCGCCACCTGCGGGGTGTCGACGAAGGTGGGCGAGATGGCGTTCACGGTGATGCCGTGCTTGGCCCACTCGGTGGCCCACTGGCGGGTGAGCGAGGCGACGGCGCCCTTGGCGGCCACGTAGGCGGAGTAACCGGCGTTGATCCCCAGCAGGGCGCGAACCGACGAGATGTTGAGCACCCGCCCGCCGTTGCCGCTCTCGATCATCTGGCGGACTGCGGCCTGGGTCGCGACCAGCGTGCTTCGGACGTTGAGCTCGTAGATCCAGTCCCATGCGTCGCGCGGGTAGGCCTCGGCGTCGAACAGGACCTTGCCCGCCCCGCCGCCGACGGCGTTCACGACGATGTCGAGACGCCCGTAGGCGTCCATCGTCTCCCTGACGATCCGCTCCGCATCGGCCTCCTGGGTGACATCCGCAAAGACGCCCATGCAGGTGCCGCCCGCCGCGCATACCCGGTCCGCCGACGCCTGCGCCCGCTCCTCGGAGTGGTCGCACACGACCACCTTCGCGCCCGCGCTCGCCAACGCCGCGCCGATCGCGGATCCGATGGCGCCACCGCCGCCGGCGATAAGGGCAACCCGATCGTCGAGCCTGAACCTGTCAAGTAGGGGCACCGTCGTTCCTCCGCTGATCATCGATTATCGAGAATAGGTCATGGACCCAGCCGGGTCAATGTTCGCGCCGGGGTTGTTGGCGCTTGATGCCGCGCGCGGGCCGACATCGTTCGTGGCACGATCCGCGTCATGGACGGACAGGCATTCCGGGGCGCACTCGCCGCCGGCTCCACCCTGGTGCTGGACGGCGGCCTTGCGACGCAGCTCGAGGCGCAGGGCGAGGACCTGGCCGATCGACTGTGGTCGGCGCGGCTGCTCATCGACCGGCCGGAGGCCATCGTCGCCGCGCATCTCGCCTACTACCGCGCCGGCGCGCAGGTTGCCATCACCGCCAGCTACCAGGCGACGTTCGAGGGCCTGGCTGAGCGGGGGATCGAGCACGACGACGCGGTTGCCGTGCTCCGTCGGAGCGTCACGCTTGCCTCGACGGCGCGCGACCGTCACCGAGCTGAGGTCGCGGTGGCCGGCGGGGACGTGCGTGAGCCGCTGCTGGTGGCCGCGTCGGTTGGACCGTACGGGGCGATGCTCGCGGATGGCTCTGAATACCGAGGGCGATACGGGCTCACCGTGGCGCAGCTGGCCGCGTTCCATCGCGAGCGACTGGGGGTCCTTGCGTCGACCGACGCCGACGTGCTGGCGATCGAGACAGTGCCCGATCTCGACGAGGTCACCGTGCTTGCCGGGCTCCTGGACGAGCTGCCCGACGCCGTTGCCTGGATCAGTCTCTCGTGCGCCGACGGCGGCCATCTCCGCAGTGGCGCCACGGTCGAGGAGGCCGTCGCCGCCGCGGCGGCCGCACCGGCCGTTGCCGCGGTGGGTGTCAACTGCACCGCGCCCGAGCATGTCGACGAGCTGGTGGACCGGATCCGGGCGACGACAGCGCTGCCGATCGTCGTCTACCCCAACAGCGGCGAGGCCTGGGATGCCGTCGCGCGTTGCTGGGTCCCGTCGACCGGCGCGGACGTCGACGCCGCCGCCGCCATCCGGTGGCGCGCGCGGGGTGCGGCGCTCATCGGCGGTTGCTGCCGGGTGACGCCCGACGCGATCGCGCAGGTCTCGGCTGCGCTCGCGCCCGCGCCCGCCGGCTGAACCACGTCGGTCGGCCTCCGCCGCGTGGCGCCAGACGCCCACGACTCAGTGGACGCGCGACTCGTAGCCCTTCCAGAACGGCTCGCGGAGCTCGGCCTTGAGGATCTTGCCCGTACCGCCCTTGGGCAGCGACTCGCGGAAGTGGAACTCGCGCGGGACCTTGAACCGGGCGAGGTTGTCGCGGCAGTGTGCCCGAAGCTCGGGGACCGTCACGGTCGCGTCTGGCTTGAGCACCACCAGGGCGACAGGTGCCTCGCCGAACCGCTCGTCAGGCGCCGCGACCACGGCCACCTCCAGCACGGCCGGGTGGGCGGCGATGGCGTTCTCGACCTCGACCGACGACAGGTTCTCGCCGCCGCGAATGATGATGTCCTTCGCCCGGTCCTTGATCAGCACGTACCCGGCGTCGTCGATCGTCGCCATGTCGCCGGTGTGGAGCCAGCCGTCGCGCATTGTCTGCGCCGTGGCGTCTGGATCGCGGTAGTAGCCCTCCATGACGCCGTGGCCGCGCACCACGATCTCGCCGATCTGCTCGCCGTCGGGTCGGACGTCGGTGCCATCAGCGGCCACGACGCGGATCCGCGTTCCCGGCAGTGGCCAGCCGGTCATCGCCTGCCGCTCGATCCGGCGTTCCGGTGGTTCGGCGGCGGTCACGACAGCACGGGGTGTGGCGAGGGTGATGATGGGCGAGGTCTCGGACAGGCCGTAGCCCACGATCGCCTGGACCCCGAAGGCGTCCTCGAGGCCGCGAACCAGCGCCGGCGAGGCGGGAGCGCCGCCGATGATCAGCTGGCGCAGGCTTGACAGGTCGTGCTTCGTCCGCTCGCTGCTGTGCAGCACGGCATTGAAGATCGCCGGCACGCCGAGCAGCCGCGTCACGCGGTGGCGCTCGACGTGCTCGATGAGGGAGACCGGGTCGAAGCGTCGGAGCATCACGTGCTGGCCGCCGACCATCGTGAGGAAGTGAGGCACGCCCCAACCGTTGACGTGGAACATCGGCACCACGTGGAGCACGACGTCGTCCTCACCGAAACCCAGCGCGACCTCGGCGTTGAGCGCGTGCAGGTACAGCTGGCGGTGGGTCAGCGCCACGCCCTTGGGCAACCCCGTGGTCCCGCTCGTGTAGAAGAGCTCCGCGACCGCCGTCTCGTCCACCTGCGGGTGGCGTGGCTCAAGCGAGCCCACGGCTACCAGGGATTCGTAGTCGTCGCTCGCGATCCCGCCGGCCTCGCCCTCGATGATCACGAACCGCGGTCGCGCGCTCGCCTTGGGCGCGATGGCCTCGACGAGCGGCAGGAAGTCGCGATGGAAGGCGACCACCTTCGAGCCCGCGTGGTCCAGGATGTAGGCGATCTCGTGGGGCGAGAGGCGGATGTTGATCGGGTTGAGGACGGCCCCGGCCTCCAGCACGCCGTAGTAGGCCTCCAGCAGCTGGTGCGTGTTGTAGGTCAGGAACGACACCCGGTCCCCGGGCGACACGCCCAGGTCCACCAGGGCGTTCGCGAGCCGGTGCGTCCGTTCAGCAAACGCCCGATAGGTGAAGGTGGCTTCCCCGTCGACGACACCCACCCGGTCGCCGAAGAACGCCCCGGCGCGATCGCGGAACTCAAGGACCGACATCGGGATGAACACGGGTGACCTCCTCCTGAGCAGTTCCCAGAGTGTGCACCCGGCGTCCGGGCCAGGTGAGACGGCGCCGACGCGGTGAGGTGTGGGTCGCGCGCCCGCCGTTCGTTGGGCACAATGCTCGCGCGTCCACCAGCACCCGCCCCGGAGCGAACCGCATGCGTCGTGGTCCTCGGACCGTTGCCCTGATTCTTGCGCTGGTCGCCAGCGTCATCGTCTCCGCCTGTGGCTCGTCCGCGACGCCAGCCCCCACCGGGCCCGTGGACTCGCCGCTGCCGGCCGGGACCCATACCTCGTCGGCGTTCCAGCCGGCCGTGACGTTCACCGTCCCCGATGGCTGGGTGCTGGCCGCCGATGCCGCCGACTACCTGCAGCTGCGCCCGGCCGGCCAGGACGTCCTGGGCATGCACCTGTTCCGGGGGGTGAGCGCCTTGTCCCAGGACCCGTCGTGCCCGGTCGAGGCGGAGCCGGGCGTGGGCACGTCGTCGATCGAGCTGGTGAGCTGGATCCGAGGCCTGGACGGGCTCTCCGTCAGCAGCCCTGCCATGGTCACCGTCGGCGGGCTGCTGGGCAGCTCGATCGACGTCGCGATCCGGGACGGCTGGACGCAGTCGTGCTCGTTCGCCGAGGGCCTGCCCACGGTACCCCTCCTGGTGGACCCGGGCACCGGTCTGCGGTGGGTGATCGCGGGCGGTGAGCGGCTTCGCCTGTACGTTCTCGACCTGCCCGATGGCGGGACGCTGATCGTGGACGTGGACGACTTCGACGGCCTTCAGTTCGACCAGCTCCTGAGCGCCGCTCTGCCGATCGTGAAGTCGCTCAAGTTCGAGTCGTGACCACGCCGGACGCGACCGAGCGCGGTGTTGCTGGCCGAACGCTCGCCCTGATCCCCGGGTACCAGGAGGGCCCCAGGGTCGGGCTCGTGGTCGAAGCGGCGGCCCGCCATCTGTCGGTGCTGGTCGTTGATGACGGCTCGGCCGACGACACGGCGAACGTCGCGGAGGCGGCCGGAGCGACAGTGATCCGGCAGCGGCCGAACCAGGGCAAGGGCGCCGCCCTGCGGGCGGGTTTCCGGTACGCGCTCGAGGGCGGCTGGGACGCGGTCGTGACGCTCGACGCCGACGGCCAGCACGACCCCGATGAGATCCCGCGCTTCGTGGCCGCGTTCGACGCTCCCGGGGCGTCGGGCCCGCGGCCGGAGCTCATCATCGGCCGCCGCGACTTCGACCGCATGCCGCGGGTACGACGCCTCTCGAACGTCCTCGGAACCGCGGTCTTCTCGTGGGCGGTGGGGCAGCCGATCGCGGACAACCAGTCCGGGTTCAGGTTGCTCGGTCGGCGGCTGATGACGGCGATGCTCGACAGCGCCGAGACGGGGTTCGAGTTCGAGGTGGAGATGATCGCCGTCTGCCTGCGGCACGGATGGACGCTCGAATGGGTGCCGATCTCGACCATCTACGCGGGCGAGCCGAGCCACGTACGGCCGGTGGCTCACCTGCGCCACTTCGTGCGCGCCACGCGAGCCGCCAGGCGGCTGGTGCGCGAGGGCGGCTGACACCCGACCGCCCAGGATCTGGTCCTCGCCGGCTGGGCGCAGCCCGACTTCGTGCGGTCGGCACCATAAGGCAACTTCACCAGTCCGCCACCCACGCTGAAGGTGAAGGCGTCATGCTGATCTCCGCCCGCCGCCCCGGCGTGCCCGCAAGCCAGAGGCCCATGACCGACTCCACTGCTCCCGTTCCCGGCTCGTCGCCGGCTCCAACCCCGGCGCCACCCGCACCGCCACCCGCACCCGGTCCGGTGCTGCCGCCACCCCCGCCGACCTCGGCACGAGGCCGACGGGGACCAGGTCGCATGGTGACCGGCGCCGCGGCTGCCGCCATGGCGCTGGTGCTGTTCGCTGGCGGTCTCGCGGTCGGTCACGCCACCGTCGCGCCCGAGACAGTCCAGCCCGGCACGTCGGCATCGACCTCGAACACGGGCACGGACGCGACCCAGGAGCTGGACCTGATCAACCAGGCGTGGCAGACGATCCAGGACCACTACGTGGATGCGGCGCACCTCGATGACCAGGCAATGGCCTATGCCGCCATCGAGGGCATGACCAAGGCGGTGGGCGACGAGGGGCACACGACCTTTCTGACGGCCGCCGAGTCAAAGGCCGTCGATCAGTCGCTGTCCGGCACGTTCGTGGGCATCGGCATCCAGGTGAGCACCAACGACACCAACGGGCCGGTCGTGAACACCGTGATCCCCAACACGCCCGCCGAGGAGGCCGGCCTGATGCGCGGCGATCGGATCGCTGCGGTCAACGGCACCACCACCGAGGGCGAGTCGGTCGACCAGGTCATCAGCAGGATCCGCGGTCCCGAGGGCGAACCCGTGACGCTCACGATCGATCGCGTCGGCAGCCAGCCCTTCGACGTCGAGATCGTCCGTCGCAAGTTCGATCTGCCGCTGGTTGAGTGGAGCATGATCCCGAACCAGACGACGGCGCTGATCCGCCTCGACCAGTTCGCCACCGGCGCCACGAAGGGCGTCCAGGACGCGATCAAGGCCGCCAAGGCGGAGGGGGCGACGGCGATCATCCTCGACCTGCGCGGCAACCCGGGCGGCTACGTCAACGAAGCCATCGGTGTTGCCAGCCAGTTCGTGGGCGACGGGACGGTCTACCGCAGCGTCGACGCGAGCGGCGTGGAGAAGGACGTCCCGGTCGAACCGGGCGGCCTCTGGACCACCGGCCCGCTGGTGGTCTTGACTGACGGCAACACGGCGAGCTCGGCCGAGATCGTGACCGGCGCCATCCAGGACGCGGGACGCGGCACCGTGGTCGGCGAGAAGACATTCGGGACGGGCACGGTGCTGGGGCGCTTCGACCTCGCCGATGGCTCCTCGCTCCGGATCGGCGTGGAGCGCTGGCTGACCCGCGACGGGCGCCCGATCTGGCACGAGGGACTCGAGCCGGACGTCACCGTCGCGCTGCCCGACAACGCGTCGATCCTGTTCCCGGGAGACGTCCAGTCGATGACGGCGTCGGAGCTCGCATCCTCGTCGGATGCCCAGCTGATCAAGGCCCTGGCGGTCCTCACCGGCGATCACTGAGGATCAAGCCGCGATCGAACCGCCGGCCCGTCCCAGGGCGGGCCGGCGCGAGCGATCAGGCCCGTGTGGTCAGACGGTTGCCTGCCGCATCTCCGACACGTGGCGACTCCACTCCGACGTTCGACCGTCGAGCATCTCGGAGCTGCCCGTCCAGCCGCAGACGCACGTGATCCGCTGGGCACGGTGCTTGTACTCGGCGATCACGTGCCGAATCCGGTCGGGTTCGGGGTTCGGCCGGCGGGAGGGGAGACCTGATCGTCGTGGTTCGGTCATCCGCTCAGGCCCGGCGCTGCGCGAAGCAGGTGCTGCAGTACACCGGCTTGCCTGACGTCGGCCTGAAGGGAACCTCGGTTTCCTGGCCACACGAGGAGCAGGTCGCGGGGAACATCTCGCGCGGACCGCGCCGCGGTCCGGAATCGCCATAGCCGCCGGCGCTGTACGCGCCACCTGCGCCATAGCCCCCACCGGAGCTGTATCCGCCCTCGGCGTTTCGGGCCGCCTTGCGGGCGGCGCGGCACGCCGGGCAACGCCGCGGCTCGGTGAAGCCGCGCTCGGCGTAGAAGTCCTGCTCACTGGCAGTGAAGGTGAAAGTCTGGCCGCAGTCGGCACAGGTGAGCGTCTTGTCGACGTTCATGGAATCGATCCACTCCTCTGGCTGGACGGTACCGCGATCGACCTCGGAGAAATCCGCACGGGGGTGGATCGAGAATGCCGTTACGTATCGTGCCCGACGACGGGCGTAGCACAAGCATAGGCGAACCGCGCAAGCGGACCTGCGCCGGATCTCAGCCCGTGGGCAACGAGCCGGCGAACGCCATGGCCCGGGCCAGCCAGTGGTCGAGACGGCCCTCATCCGAGATCACGTCCGGAGGGAGCGTCGCCCAGCCGCGCATCGTCCGGCCGGGCATTGGAGCGAAGGAGCCGGAGCCCGGCAGGGCGCGCAGCGCCTCGAGGTCATCGGGACCCAGGCGAACGACCCACGTATCCCGGTACAGGCTTGTCGCGAGCTTGCCGCCCACGAACAGCGCGGGGTAGCCGAACATCTTTCGGCGCTGCGCCAGCGGATGGCGTTCGGCCGCCGCGTCGAAGCGCGCGACCAGCTCGGGGGGCGACTTCTCGAACGAGGGCATCGATGGCATGCGTGGAGCCTCCCGTCAGGAGTCCGGTTGGTCGGCGAGGTTCGGTGCGAGCCATCGCGCCGCCTCGTCGACGGGTAGCCCGGTGCGCCGGGCGTAGTCCTCGAGCTGGTCCGGGCCGATCCGACCGATCCCGAAGTAGTGGCCCTCCGGATGCCACAGGTAGAGCCCGGAGACGGAGGCGGCAGGCAGCATCGCGAACGTCTCCGTCAGCTGGATCCCGGCTTGCTGCTCCGCCTCGAGCAGGCGGAACAGCGTCGCCTTGACCGTGTGATCCGGGGTGGCCGGGTAGCCGGGCGCGGGCCGGATGCCCTGGTATCGCTGGGCGATC
Organism: uncultured Chloroflexia bacterium; assembly: GCA_963734935.1. Classification (GTDB taxonomy): domain Bacteria; phylum Chloroflexota; class Limnocylindria; order Limnocylindrales; family CSP1-4; genus CAIXZV01. The sequence continues at coordinate 87,027 of CAVTIO010000008.1, forward strand.
AGGTCATCGTTGGACAGCGATTCCTCGCTTGCATAGCCCCACAGCTCGCGCCGGACCCGCTCGTGCATCCGCTCCGCAAGCGCCTCGGCCAGCCGATCCGCGAGCGCCTTGACCATGATCGCGCTGTAATCGTCGTGTGCCGCCTCGAACGTGCGGACCAGGTCCTCGGCGCCGTGCCCGGCCGTGACAGCGAAGAGGCCGACGTGATCCGGAATGCCCGCGGGCGCGACGAAATCGGCGATCGACAGGTTCGGTCTGCCGTCGGGCTTGGCCATCTGCTGACGGAGCGCCGGGATCCGGGCGACCTCGGCCGTGCGTGATTCGTCGGTCCACAGCACGATCGCGTCATCCGGGGTCGCGTTGGCGGGCCAGAAGCCCACGACGGCCGAGGCGGTCAGCAGCCCCTCGTCCACGATCCGGGTCAGCAGGCGGACTGCGTCCGCGTGGAGGTCGCGAGCCGCCTCGCCGACCCGCGGGTCGGCGAGGATCGCCGGGTATGCGCCGCGCAGCTCCCAGGTCGCGAGGAACGGCGTCCAGTCGATGCGGTCGACGAGCTCCGTGAGCGGGTACGGGGTGAACGTCCGGACGCCCTGGTAGCTCGGCTGGGGCGGTACAGCCGGCCACGTCACGCGCAGGCGGTTCGCCCGGGCGTCCGCGATCGACAGCCGCCGCACACGCCGCTCCCGCCCGGCACGCTCGCTTCGGATCGTCGCGTACTCATCGTGAATGCCCGCAGCGAACGCGCCTCGTCGCGTCGCATCGAGCAGCGCGCCGGCCACGCCAACCGCGCGCGATGCATCGGCCACATGGACAACCGGTGCGGAGTACGCGGGCTCGATGCGGACCGCGGTATGGGCGCGTGATGTGGTCGCGCCCCCGATCAGCAGCGGCGTCGTCAGGCCGTCGCGCTCCATGAGCCCCGCCACGTGGACCATCTCGTCGAGCGAGGGCGTGATGAGCCCCGACAACCCGATCAGGTCTGCCCCCATCTCACGGGCCGTCTCGAGGATCCGGGCCGCCGGCACCATCACGCCCAGGTCGATCACCTCGTAGTCGTTGCAGCCGAGCACGACGCCCACGATGTTCTTGCCGATGTCATGGACGTCGCCCTTGACCGTGGCCATCACGATCGTGCCGGCTCTCCGCCCCGTGCCCGAGCGCTCCGCCTCGAGGTACGGCGTCAGGTGGGCGACCGCCTTCTTCATCACCCGCGCCGACTTGACGACCTGGGGGAGGAACATCTTCCCTGCCCCGAACCGGTCGCCGACGACGTTCATGCCGGCCATCAGCGGGCCCTCGATCACGTCCAGCGGTCGAGCTGCCTCGAGTCGTGCGGCTTCCGTGTCGTCCACGATCCAGGTGTCGATCCCCTCGACCAGCGCGTACGTCAGCCGCTCGCTCACGGGCAGGTCTCGCCAGCCGAGGTCGTCCGCCGCGTGGGTCATGGCGGCGCCGCCCGCGAACCGGGGCGCGATCTCAAGCAGCCGGTCCGTGGCATCCGGTCGCCGATCCAGGACAACGTCCTCCACCCGCTCCCGGAGATCCGGCTCGATGTCGTCGTACTGGGGGATCACGCCCGCGTTGACGATTGCCATGTCCAGCCCGGCGGCGATCGCGTGGTACAGGAACACGGCGTGGATCGCCTCACGCACGGGACTGTTGCCCCGGAACGCAAACGACACGTTGGATACGCCGCCACTGATCCTGGAGCCGGGCAGGGTGGCCTTGAGCCTGCGGGTCGCCTCGAAGAAGTCCACGGCGTACCGCGCATGCTCCTCGATACCGGTCGCGATCGCGAAGATGTTGGGATCGAGAATCACGTCCTCGGGCGCGAAGCCGACCCGCTCCGTCAGCAACCGGTGGGCTCGGGTGAGCACGGCCACCCGGCGATCCACGGTGTCGGCCTGGCCCCGCTCGTCGAACGCCATGACCACTGCCGCGGCACCGTAGCGACGGCACAGGCGCGCCTGGCGCAGGAACTCGTCCTCTCCCTCCTTGAGCGAGATCGAGTTGACCACGCCCCGGCCCTGGAGCTGCTGAAGCCCGGCCTCGATCACCGGCCAGCGCGAGCTGTCGATCATGAACGGGACCGTGGCGACCTCGGGCTCGCTGCCCAGGCGGCGCAGGAAGCGGGTCATCGCGGCGACGCCGTCGAGCATCGCCTCGTCCAGGTTCACATCGATGATCACCGCGCCGTTGGCGACCTGCTCCCGGGCGATTGCCACCGCCTCGTCCTCAGCGGCCGTGGCGTCGGGTCCGCCCGCCAGCGCTGCCGTCATCAGCCGGGCGAACTTGCGCGAGCCCGTGACGTTGGTGCGCTCCCCGATGTTGATGAACGCGCCTCCGGGCATCGGGATCGCGAGCGGCTCGAGCCCCGACAGGTGGGTCGCGGGGGCGACGACCGGAACGGTGCGCGGCGGGATCCCGGCGACGGCCGCCGCGATCGCCGCCGTGTGCTCCGGGGTGCTGCCGCAGCATGACCCGGCCACGTTGACCAGTCCGGCCTTCGCCCACTCGCCCAGCGCGGTCGCGGTCTGGTCCGGTGTCTCGTCATACCCGCCCAGCTCGTTGGGCAGACCGGCGTTCGGGTAGGCGGCGAGAGGCACGTCGGCGATCCTGCCGAGCTCCTCGACGTGCTCCCTGAGCTGTTTCGCGCCAAGCGCGCAGTTGAGGCCCACAACCATCGGGTCGGCGTGCCGGATGCTGGTCCAGAACGCCTCCAGGGTCTGGCCCGACAGCGTGCGCCCCGACGCGTCCACGATGGTGCCGCTGATCACGACCGGCAGCCGCAGGCCAAGCGCCTCGAATACCTCTTCCACGGCGAAGATCGCCGCCCTGGCGTTGAGCGTGTCGAACACGGTCTCGATCAGCAGCAGGTCGGCGCCCCCGGCGATCAGGCCCGTGGCCGCCTCACGGTAGGCTGCGGCCAGCTCCGCAAATGCGACGTTGCGGGCGGCCGGGTCGTTGACGTCGGGCGAGATCGAGCCTGTGCGGTTGGTCGGTCCCAACGAGCCCGCCACGTAGCGTGGACGGCCATCGCGCGCCTCGCCATCGTCAGCCGCCGACCGGGCGAGGGTTGCCGCTGCCTGGTTCAGCTCGCCCGCGATGTCAGCCAGGCCGTAGTCTGCCTGCGCAATCCGGGTCGCGGTGAACGAGTTGGTGGTGACCACGTCGGCGCCGGCGGCGAGGTACGCGGCGTGGACGTCGCGCACCGCGTCGGGCCTGGTCAGGCACAGCAGATCGTTGTCGCCACGCACATCGCGCGGATGGTCAGCGAAACGCGCCCCGCGGAAGTCGGCCTCGCTGAAGCCATGCCGTTGGAGCATCGTGCCCATCGCACCATCGAGCACCAGAATGCGCCGTGCCAGCAGCGCGGGCAGCGCTTCCAGCCGGGCCGACCGAGTCAGCGGTGAGCGGGTGGCGGCGACCATGGTGCGCTCGATGCTACCGCCGCATGACGGGCGGGGCACCTGCCATCGATCGTGGGTGGGCGCCCTGACCGGCGCGCCCGGCTACGACTCGACCGGCGCCAGGGCCATCCGGCTGGGCGGGACGGCGGGTCGCTGCGGTCCGGTCGGCACCACCAGAGCGTACTTGCCGGCCAGGTCATTCATCAACGGCAACGCGTTCCACGAGCTGTTGACGCGCCGACGCACGAACTGCCGACCGATCCTGGAAACGGCGACCGGCGTGCCCGGTCGGGGGCTGGGTCCCCAGGCTGCCGAGCCATGCGGATACAAGGGATCAAGGATGTACGCCCTGGTGACCCGGAAGCTGTCGCTCGTGGCGGGATCGGCCGTGGCCACGAAGCCGCTCATGACCCACGCGTGGCGCCCACGCCACACGAGCAACCCGACCGGGCGATTCCAGGTGCGGATCGCCCTGGCGGCGATCCGCATCGCCTCGTCGAGGCTGTCGGCACCGACCATCCGCCACGTGTCGCCGCTCTCGATCGTGAGGGCTGCAGTCCAGCCAACGATGCTGGCGCCCTGGCGGACGAATCCCGCCGGTGCCGGTCCGCTCAGCGAGCGAGCGAGCCGCTGCAAGCGACGTTGCGTCCGGTCGCTGCGGTCGGCGCCCGGGCGGTCGATGTTGAGCATCATCTGGACGCTCGCGCCCACGCACCGCACGAAGTTCGACTGGGCCACGTAGTCAGTGGGGCTGGCCAGGTTGATGACGAACGACCCGGATCGGCTGGAGGCCTCGTCCAGCGCCCGACCGGGATCCGGGACGCGCACCGTGACCGGTCGCGCCGACGCAGCCGGCGCGCCCAGCAGCAGCAGGGCGCCGAGCATGACGACCGTGGTACAGCGGGTTAGCGCGTTCAGCATTCGATCATGATGGCGGCCAGGGACCGCTCGAGCGGCCGGGATCCCCAGCCTACGGTGATACGCCAATCAATGCATCCCGCGACAGGCCGGTCCGTGCCGCACGCCGCGACGCCACACCCCACGCGGCCCGGGACGTGAGGCTGGATGCGATCATGGGGGGAGTCACGCGTCTGCTCTACGGCCCAGCGGGCCGGCCGCTCCTGGAGCGCCGCCGTTCGAGGAGAAGACATGCGAATCCTGGTCATCGGCGCGGGCGGGGTGGGCAGCGCCGCCATTGGCATCGCCGCGCGCCGACAATTCTTCGAGCATCTGGTCGTTGCGGACTACGATCCAGCGAGGGTCGAGCACGCCCTCTCACAGGTGGCCGGCGACGCGCGCTTCTCGGGTGCCAGGGTGGACGCGTCCGACGTCGATGCGGTCGCCGCCATGATCCTCGAGCACCGGATCACGCACGTCCTCAACGCTGTCGACCCGCAATTCGTGATGCCCATCTTCGACGCCAGCCTGGTGGCCGGTGTGGACTACATGGACATGGCGATGTCGCTCTCGCATCCGCACCCCGAGCGGCCACACGAGCTGAGCGGCGAGAAGCTTGGTGACGCGCAATTCTCCAAGGCGGATGACTGGGAGGCCGCGGGCCGCCTTGCGCTGGTCGGGATGGGCGTCGAGCCGGGGCTGTCCGACGTGTTCGCTCGATATGCGCAGGACCACCTGTTCAGCGAGATCGACGAGGTGGGAATCCGCGACGGGGCCAACCTGGCCGTGGACGGCTACGACTTCGCGCCCTCGTTCTCGATCTGGACCACGATCGAGGAGTGCCTCAACCCGCCCGTGATCTGGGAGAACGGTGGGTGGCACACGACGCCGCCGTTCAGCGAGGCGGAGACGTTCGAGTTCCCGGACGGGATCGGACCGGTCGAGTGCGTGAACGTGGAGCACGAGGAAGTCCTGCTCGTCCCGCGCTGGATCAAGGCCAGGCGGGTCACCTTCAAATACGGCCTGGGCGACGAGTTCATCGGCGTGCTCAAGACACTCCATCTGCTGGGTCTCGATCGCACCGAGAAGGTCACGGTCGCTGGCGTCGAGGTCTCGCCGCGCGATGTCGTGGCCGCGTGCCTGCCGGATCCGGCAGGGCTCGGCGATCGGATGCACGGCAAGACGTGTGCCGGCACCTGGGTGACCGGTCGTGGCAAGGACGGTACCCCGCGGGCGGTCTACCTCTATCACGTGGTTGACAACAAGACCTGCATGGCCGAATACGGCGCGCAGGCCGTCGTCTGGCAGACCGCGATCAACCCGATCGTCGCCCTGGAGCTGCTGGACAATGGCACCTGGTCCGGGACGGGCGTGCTGGGACCCGAGGCGTTCGACGCGGTCCCGTTCCTGGATCTGCTCACGGCCTACGGGTCGCCGTGGGGGATGCGCGAGGAGCCGGCCCCGGCCGGCTGACGCGTCCATCCTGACCTGGCGCCCAGCCCGGTCAGATCCGTTCGATCCGACGGGCGGCCATCCGCGGACCACGGCGTGGCGGCCCCATTGCCGCAAGCTCCAGAAGCCGCAGCACGCGACCGCGCTGGCCTCGATAGGGCTCGAGGAGCTCCAGCATCCGCTCATCCGTGCCGCGGCGCTCGCCGGCGAGCGCCCAGGTCACGATGCTCGGCAGATGGTAGTCGCCCACGCTCACGGCATCGGCATCGCCGAACGCGCGGATGCCCACCTCGGCGGCAGTCCAGGGACCGATGCCGGGAAAGGCCCGCAACGCCGCGTACGCTGCCGCCGGGTCGCCCGACGGACCGGCAGCGGCCGGAGCGAGTCGTTCCAGTCGGGGCGCTTCACGGGCGACCGCCCGGATGAGGTCCGCGCGGCGGCGCTCGAGCCCGAGCGGATGGAACGCATGGTAGGGAAGCGCCACCAGCGTGCTCGCGGCCGGCGGCAGTCGAAGGCCCGGAGGACCAGGCGCCGGCTCGCCGTAGGTCCACAGCAGACCCCGGTACGCGCGGCGGGCCTCCTCGCCAGTGACCTTCTGCTCGAGAATGGCAGGGACCAGGGCCTCGAGCACCGCGCCGGTGCTCCCGAGCCGGACCCCCCGCAGACGCCGCGCCGCTGCCGCCACCGCGGGATGGGCCGGGACGAGGGCTTCAGGGTGGTCATCGAGCCCCAGGAGCGCGGGCAGCCGGTCCGTGACCCAGGTCGCGCCGGGCCCCCATCCGCGTCCCCGGACGCTGCCGTCACGCATCTCAACCAACACGGTGGCCGGGCCGTCCGGCGTCCGCGTGGCACGCCAGACGGAGCCGGATGCCTCGAAGCGGAGCGTCGGATCACCACGACCGCGGCGATGGATCCCCAGGGTCTGGCGCAGATCCAACGGGACCTCGAGTCGCAGCGAGCGCTCGGCGTCGGGTTCCAGCACACGCGTCATGGCCACCATCGCCGTAGCGTACGTCCGCGCACGAGGCGAGACGAGCAGCCCGACCATGTGCGCAATTTGACGGCCTCGGGTAGCCTGTCCGGGCATCGTGCGATCCAGGTTCATCGTCGCGATCGCGGCACTCATGGCCGCGAGCGCCCTGGTCGCCGTACCAGAACCTGCGGGCTCGAGTGCCCCGAGCTCCGCCCGGACCATCGACCCAGCGTCCATGCGCGCTGTGTCGCTGGCTCTGCCCGTCGGTTCGCCGGCGACGACGATTCCGACACTCGACCCAGCGTCGCGCTCAGCCAACCGGCTTGAGCGCGACTCGGCGTTCGCCGAGCGGGGCTCCGGCGGCTCGGTGCCCGTTCGACCCAAGGTGGCGCCGCCTGCCCCCAAGGTGGGTATCGTCCACAAGAACGTGTGGCGCTTCGACCCCAACATCAGCTGGTATGGGCCTGGATTCATCGGCCACCACACGGCCTGCGGCCAGCTCCTCACGAAGACGCTGATGGGTGTCGCGCACCGTACGCTGCCATGCGGCACGCGGGTCACGTTCCGGAACCCGGCAAACGGACGCCAGGTGACCGTTCCGGTCGTGGACCGAGGTCCATACGTGGCGGGTCGGACGTGGGACATGACCCGCGGCCTGTGTTCCTATCTCGGCCACTGCTACACGGGCTCGATCGAGTGGCGCCTGGGCAGCCACTGAGGCTGTCCTGACCATCTCCGGCGCCTGGCGGGTGCCGGAGATGTGAGTTTCCTCATCGCGGACACATCGTGTCCGTGTGCTCGCCACGTACCGTGGCCATTCGGGGGCGCCCAGTCCGGTAGGCGCCCCCGTTCACTCGAGGTCAATGCGTGACGCGAATCGGATCCCGCCAGCCATGAGCCGCCGACAGCGAGGGTCGCGGCGCACCCAGTACCGTCCGTCGGCCAGCCAGGGGCAGACGGCGTGGTCAGGCGGACCGCCCGCCCCCGAGGATCCCGGGCCGTCGTTCCGGGAGCAGCTTGAGCGGGCCACGGTCCCTGCCCTGGCGCTGCTTCCGCTCCGGTTCTTCTTTGGCGTCACGTTCGTGTACGCGGGCTTCGACAAGCTCACCGACCCGACCTTCTTCGACTCGGCGAACCCGGCATCGATCTATGGCCAGATGGCCGACTTCGTCCGTGTCTCGCCACTCGCGCCGTTGGTCCAGCTCGCCCAGCCGTTCGCGTTCGAGATCGGCCTGCTGATCGCGCTCGCCGAGATCGCCATCGGCCTGGGCGCAATCTCCGGGCTGGCGTTTCGGCTATCCGCGATCGGCGGCGCCGGGCTGTCGCTGATGTTCTGGCTGACCGCCTCATGGACCACGACGCCCTACTTCTACGGCCCCGACCTGCCGTACGCTCTCGGCTGGATCACCCTCGCCCTGGCGGGGGACGGGGGGCTGTTGATCCACAGCTCGGTTCGCGAGCTTGGCGCCTGGGTGAACGAAGACTGGCTGAACGTCCGCTACGACGGCTGGAGCCGGCGCGGGATCGAGGTCGAGGCCTCACCGATGCGGCGGACCATCCTTCAGGCCGGCGCGCTTGGCGCGTTCGCCATCGCGCTGTCGTCGCTGGCGATCCCGCTCCGATTCCTTCGACCATCCTCGTCCGGCACGCCGGTGCTCGGCCTGGGTGACGCCGGCGCCGCCGGGGCCGCCCAGCCGATCGGCAACGGGACTGGCGTGACGGGCGGCGGCGACAACGGGGCGAACGGGGTTTCCGGTGCGTCGGCGCCATCGGCCGCGCCCGACGCCTCGACATCGCCGACGGCGGCCGCCGGAGGCGGGTCAACAGCGGCCAGCGGCGTGAAGCTGACCACGACGCGGGCGGTTGACCGACAGGGTGCGACCGAGGTTGCCATCCCCTACGACGCACCATCGCCGTATGTCGGCGGGGACCCGGCGATCATCGTGCGTCTGAACAGCGGCAAGTACGTGGCCTACGACGCGACCTGTACCCACCAGGGTTGCCCGGTTGGCTGGGACGCGCGCGACCAGGTCTTCCTGTGCCCGTGCCACGGCGCTGCGTTCGACCCTTCGAACAACGGCGCTGTCCTGGGCGGACCGGCGCGCCGGCCGCTGACGAAGCTACCGATCGTGATCGACACGCAGGCGGGAACGATCAGCCTGCAGGCGTGACGCGCCCCATGGGCTCGATTGGCTCGAACGTCGCCGTGAAGTGACGCAGCGCGGCCGGCTCCTCGACGATCCGGTATCCGCGCAGCGAGGCCGCTCGCGACGCAACATCCCGAACAACCTCGATCACGTAGTCGACGTGGCTCTGCGTGTACGTTCGGCGTGGGATCGCGAGCCGGACGAGGTCCATCGCGGCCGGTGTCTCGCTCCCGTCCGGATGACGCCCGAACATCACGGTCCCGATCTCGCAGCCGCGGATTCCACCGGCGCGGTACAGCTCAACGGCCAGCGACTGGCCCGGGTATTCGAGCGGCGGGATCTGGGGCAGGAGCGCCCGGGCATCGAGATACACCGCATGCCCGCCGATGGGCTTGACCAGTGGGATGCCGGCGTCGTCGAGCGCGTCGCCCAGGTAGGCCGTCGACCGGATGCGATATCGAAGGTAGTCCTCGCTCACGACCTCACGCAGACCCTGGGCGATTGCCTCCAGGTCGCGCCCCGCCAGCCCGCCGTAGGTGACGAAGCCCTCCGTGAGGATCAGCAGGTTCCGGCACTGCACGGCCAGCGCGTCGTCGTCCATCGCCAGCCAGCCACCGATGTTCGCCAACCCGTCCTTCTTGGCCGACATCGTCATCCCGTTCGCGAGCGATCCGATCTCGCGCACGATGTCGACGACCGGGCGATCCGCCTGCCCCGGCTCGCGGGTCTTGATGAACCAGGCGTTCTCGGCGAACCGGCAACCGTCCAGGAACAGCGGCTTCCCGTACCGGTCACAGACCGCGCGCACGGCGCGCAGGTTCTCGAGCGACACCGGCTGGCCGCCACCGGAGTTGTTGGTGATCGTTACGAACACCAGCGGGACGTCGTCGGAGCGCTGTCCGAGCAGCGCCTCGAGCGCCCCGACGTCCATGTTGCCCTTGAATGGGTGGATCGCCGCCGGCTCGTGGCCCTCCGCGATCACGAGATCGACGGCCTCGGCACCCGACCACTCGACGTTGGCACGGGTCGTGTCGAAGTGAGTGTTGTTGGGAACGACCTTGCCGGGGCCACCGACGACGCTGAACAGGATCTTCTCGGCCGCACGCCCCTGGTGGGTGGGGATCACGTGGCGGAAGGGGAACAGCTCCCGGACAGCCTCGAGGAAGGTGTACCAGGATGGGCTGCCGGCGTAGCTCTCGTCGCCGTGCTGGATCGCGGCCCACTGGTCACGGCTCATCGCGCCCGTCCCTGAATCGGTGAGCAGGTCGATCAGGACGTCATCGGCATGGAGATTGAACAGGTTCCAGCCGGCCACCGCGAGCGACCGCTCGCGCTCGGCGGGAGTGGTCAGCCGGATCGGCTCGACCGCGTGGATCCGGAACGGCTCGATGATCGTCTGCCAGCGGTCCATCGCATCCGAGGATACCCGCCGGTTGTCCGGCAACGAACGCGGCGACGACCACGGGAGCGACCCCGGGAGCGAAGGGGACCAGGCCACATCTCGATGCCCGGTTTGGCGATCCCCGGCCGACGATGGCCGCTTCCGACGCTGTGCCTCGCGCGCCCGTTCGCCCAGGCGGGCGATGGCGTCGGCACACTGCCTTCCGGCGCGCTACGCTGCGCGGCATGTGTCGCAGCATTCGCCAGCTCCGGCGTGCCGAAGCCGCCGGACCCGCCACCACGGGCGAGGCCCAGGCCGCCGCCCTCCAGTACGTGCGCAAGATCAGCGGGTATCGAGCGCCGTCGGCACGCAACGAGGAGGCGTTCCGGGCCGCGGTGGACGAGATCGCCGCGGCGACCGAGCGGCTGCTCGCCGCGATCGGGACGCCGGTCGCCGAGGGGCCGGACCCGTTTGCCGACCCGGTTTCCCGGCGGGCGATCCTGGCCGCGAGGCCGTCCCGCGAGCGGGGCGGGACCCGCGTGTGACCCTGGAGGGCGACGCGAGCGCCGGGGCCGCATCCCGGTTGGCCGGCGATGGTGCCACGGTCGCAGCCCCGACCTGGTGGCGGCGTCCCGGTCTGGATGTGATCGACGGTCGGCTGTCGGTCAATGGAGCCGATCTCGAGGCGCTGGCCCGGGAGCGCGGCACCCCACTGTTCGTGTACGACCTGGCCCGGCCGGTCGAGAACGACCGGACGCTGCGTGGCGCACTGGAGCGTGCCGGCATCCCGTTTGTGCTCAGGTTCGCGCTCAAGGCCAATCCCGACCCGCGGATCCTGGCCGTCCTGCGCAGGTTGGGTGCGCCAGGTGGGCCGGGCAGCATCGGCATCGATGCCTGCTCACCGGGCGAGGTGCTCCATGCCCTCGCCAATGGCTGGCGTCCGGACGAGATCAGCCATACTGGCACCAACGTTTCGGAGCGTGACCTCGACGTTCTCCTCGCGTACCCGATCCGGCTCAACCTCGACGCGGTCAGCCAGCTCGAGCGGGTGGGCCGCCGCGCACCGGGCCGGACGGTGGGCATTCGCGTCAACCCGGGCGCGGGTGCCGGCTATACCGAGCACCTCGCCTACTCGGGCGATCGCCCGACCAAGTTCGGCGTGACGCCCGACCGCCTCGATGACGCGATCGACGCCGCTCGCCGCCACCACCTGATCGTGGACACGCTCCACTTCCATGCCGGGTCGGGCTGGCTGGGCAACCAGCTCGCCGCGTTCGAGGCGGCACTGACCGCGGCCGTCGGCCAGCTCGAGCGGCTGCTGGCCGCCGGCTGTCCGATCCGGGAGGTCAACGTCGGCGGCGGCCTGGGCCGCGTCGCGCGGGCGGGCGAGACGCCCGTCGATCTCGATGCGTACGCGGCGATCGTGCGTCGACACCTCCAGCCATACGGCGTGACGGCGGCCTTCGAGCCGGGCGACTACCTGCTCAAGGATTCGGCGGTCCTGCTGGGCGAGATCGTTACCGTCGAGCGCCGTGGCGAGCTGACCTTTGTCGGCCTGGACCTCGGCTGGAACGTCAACTGCGCCTACTTCATCTACCGCTACGCGCAGGAGATCGTGCCGGTCCGGGACCCGCTCCGGGAGCGCCCCCAGCTGGTGACCGTGGCCGGGCACATCAACGAGGCCGGCGACGTGTTCGCCGAGGACTATCCGTTCCCGGACGTCGCCGAGGGCGAGATCGTCGCGATCCTCAATGCCGGCGGCTACCTGCAGGCGATGTCGATGACCCACTGCCTGCGCCCGATGGGCGAGGCCATCTACCTGGAGCGCGCGCCGATCGCCTGATCGGGCGGTGCTCAGTCGAGGCTGCCCCACGTCACCGTCCGTTGGATCTCGATCCGGATCAGCGGCCGGCGCTCGATGGCCTGGCGCAGGTACTGCGGGTACTTGGCGCGCAGCGCCGCGACGGCTGCCGCGTGCTCGCTGCCGTCCCGGGTTGCCGGCGGTTCGACGAGCGAGGCGAGGCCGTCGATCCGCACCCAGGCGAGACGGCTCCAGTCCTCGTCCCAGCGGGCGACCAGGAGCGAGACCGCCGGCCGCGCGAGGATGTCCCGGACGCGGGCCAGGGCGCGCGGGTCCTCGTTTCGCTTGGGCTTCTCGTCCAGGGGCGTGAACAGGCGCGTGACGCGGGCGGCCCCGGAGGAATCCTGGCGATCGAGAAGGACGAAGCAGACCGGTACCGGGCGTGGCCGGCCGGACGGGCCGGTCGTCGTGAGCACCGCCTGCCGCGCAGCGGCGACGAACGCGCGCTGGGCGCCATCGGGGAAGCGAGGATCCGCGGTCATGCTCGCCAGTATTGCTCCTGGAACATGCCAGTGACCGTACGCGACGGCCCGAGTAGCATCGCCGGCATGGCAACGCCCCCTGAGCCAAGCGCGAGCGCCACGCCCCCGACCCCGCGCCAGGCCGCCCCGATCCGGGTGACGACGTACCGTGGCGGGCGGATCGCCACCCGTGACGACCACCTTGCGGGCGAGGAGCCGATGGCGATCCGCGCCTGCGGGCCCGGGCAGGTACCGGTGGACGTCGCCGTGACGATGCGTACCCCAGGACACGAGGCGGAGCTCGCGGTCGGGTTCCTCTACTCCGAGGGGCTGATGGACGAGACGGATGCCATCGAGGCGATCACGATCGGCGAGCCCGGCGAGCGGTCACAGCCCGATGACGAGGTCACGGTCCACCTCGCTCGACCGTTCGACGCATCGGGGGTTCCGGAACGCCACTTCGTTGCGACCGCATCATGCGGCATCTGTGGCAAGGCCTCCCTCGACGCGGTCGAGGTGCGCTGCCGTCCCATTCCGGACGGACCGGTGGTGCCGCCGGCAGTCCTGATCGGCCTGCCCGGAGCGCTGCGCGAGGCACAGGCGGTATTCGATGCCACGGGCGGACTGCACGCGGCCGGGCTGTTCGACCCGGTGGGCCGGTTGATCGCGGTCCGCGAGGACGTCGGTCGCCACAACGCGCTGGACAAGCTGATCGGCAGCCAGCTGCTGGCCGGCGTCGTGCCGCTGCACGAGCGGATCGTGCTCGTCTCGGGCCGCGCCAGCTTCGAGCTGGTGCAGAAGGCGGCCGTGGCCGGGGTGCCCGTTCTCGCTGCGGTCTCGGCACCGAGCGACCTGGCCGTGGAGGCCGCGTCACGCCTGGGCGTGACCCTGATCGGGTTCCTGCGCGGCGAGGGGTTCAACGTCTACGCCCGCCCGGACCGGGTGGTTGTCGGGCGGGCGTAGCGCTCCTCCTCGGGCCGGCGCTGCCGGTCGTGACCGGAGCGTCCGAGTGATGTGCTGGTCAGCGATGTTCGAGGTTCTTGTCCAGGCGTCGCTTCAGGAGGTACAGGAACGCCACGTTGAAGGCGATGAGCGCGAGAACCACGATCATCGCCTCGCGTCGAAAGACGCTCTCATCCACCTTGCCCACGGCGATCTGCTCGGCCTCCTGAGACTTCGCCGTGGCCTCGCTGGATAGCTCCGCGATCGAGCTCAGCTTGGTCGTGTGGACCGCGGCCTGCGCCTGGATCAGGCTCGTCCTGGCCTCGGTCAGCTTCACCTCGGCATCGGACGTGATCATGCCCAGCGCCGCCGCCTGAGAGATCGTGTCCTCGGCCTGCGCGTAGGCGTCCTCGGCCGACGTGATCGCGCTGTTGATCCCCTCGATCTGGGCGTAGATCTGCAATTCCGGGTGATGGCAGGTGTCGCATCTGCGGTCGGCCTCGTTGGCGAAGCGGCTGAGCTCGATGCGCAGCGTGTGGTTCTGCAGGTCGTGGCAGGTATCACACGTGTAATCGGGTGTCGTCGGGTGGAAGAACATGTAGGACCCGGGCTGCGTCACGTCGTGGGTGCCATGGCAGGTCCAGCACTGGGGCGCGGCTGCCTGTAGCTCGGAATGGCGGCTCTGCTGGTAGAGATCCTCGGTCGCTGTGTGGCACTTGCCGCACACCCCGACGACCGTCGCCGACGTCGGGGGCTTCGCGTCGTGCGATCCGTGGCAGGACGCGCAGCTCGGGGCGCGGACGTCCTTGTTCTCGAGCAGAGCGACACCATGGACGCTCTTGGAGTAGATGTCGTACTGGTCCGTCGGGATCCCATACGGCTCCATGCGCGCCGCGTCGGCATGGCAGCCCGCGCAGAGCTCGGGCACGTTGAGGGTGAACACGGGCGAGCTCGGATCGGACACCTTCTTGACGGTGTGCGAGCCATGACAGTCGGTGCAGACCGCCACCCGGTTGTCGTTCGAGGCCAGCAGCTGCTGTCCGTGCACACTTGACCAGTACTTCGCGTACTGGTCGGTCGCCAGCCCCGAGGCCTTCATCTGGTCCACGTTCGCATGGCAGCTGCCGCACAGCCCGACGCTGGCCAGCCGGTCGGGCGCCCCGACGAAGCCGTTGGATGGGGCCATGGCGACGGTGATCTGATCCGACCGCGGGTCGCCTCCGTGACAGTCCGCACAGCCGATGCCGGCCTGGCCGTGGGCGCTGGCCTGCCAGTCGGCAGCGATCACCGCCTGCTTGTCGTTGACGACGCTGTGGCAGTCGTAGCAGCCGTTGGTGCCGTCGGCCGGCGGATGCGAGATGGGTGCCGGGACCGGTGGCGCCGAGGCCAGCGGTACGGATGGGGTCGGGACCGGCGTCGCGAACAGCCAGTCGAAGCCGGACGCCCTGGGTGCCGGGGAGGGCTCGGTCGATGGCTGGGAGCTGCCCGATGACGCCGGGTCCCCGGTCGGGTCCTCGGCGACCGCCGAGAACGCCAGGGCGAGCCACATGATCCCGAGCAGGCCCACTGCCGCCAGGGTTCGCCCAAGGCGCTGGGATCTGGTCACGCGCAGGTGGCCAGGTCGCCGCCGGTCAGCTGACATAGCCATAGACCGTGAGCACGATCATCGCGATCAGGACCAGCGTCGCACCACCGACCACCACCTTGCGACGCCGAGCGAGCACCTCGGGACTGCGGTCCAGGAAGGGCCACGCGATCAGAACGGCGATGGCGATGATCGGTGCCAGGACGGCAATCGTCCGCGGAATGATCTTCAGCAGCTGGTAGACGGCGAGGTAGTACCACTCGGGCTTGATGTGCGCGGGTGTCTCGAGCGGGTTGGCCTGCTCCTCGAGGCCGGCCGGGAACAACGACGCGAGCACGACCAGGATCGCGAGGAGTGCGTACCAGGCGACGATCTCGTCCAGCAGGTAGTTGGGGAAGAATGGCCGCAGCGGTTCCTGCTCGGATTCGGCAGTCTGCACCCGGGGCTCCGGCTTCTTGGGATTGGCCAGGCCGAGCTGGTGAACCAGCAGCAGGTGGAGCGCGAGCAGGCCTGCGAGCGCGAGCGGCAGCACCAACACATGGATCCCGAAGAAGCGGCTCATCGTGTCACCGGTGACGTCCGCGCCACCGCGCAGCAGCTGCAGCAACGCATCACCGATGAGCGGGACAGATCCCGCGATGTCGGTGCCGACCACCGTCGCCCAGTACGCCCGCTGGTCCCACGGCAGCAGGTACCCCGTGAAGCCGAACCCGAGGGTCACCAGGAGCAGGCCCCCGCCGATGACCCAGGTCAGCTCACGCGGGTACTTGTAGGCCGCCTGGAAGAACACGCGCACCAGGTGGAGGACCACGAACAGGATCATCAGGTTCGCTGCCCAGTGGTGCATGCTGCGGATCAGCCAGCCGAAGCTGACGTCGCTGGTCACGAACTGGACGCTTTCGTAGGCCGCTTCCGGGGTCGGCTTGTAGTACAGGGCGAGAAGCGTTCCGGTGACCACCTGGATGCCGAACAGGAACAGGGCGATGCCGCCGAAGTACATCGTCTGCGCCGACATCGGGATGCGCACGTGCAGCAGCGCGGGCAGCACGGATCCAAGCCCGGTGCGCTGCTCGATCCAGCCCGGGCGATCGGCGCGATCAGGGGCAGGCCCGGCGCTCATCTCAGGCCTCGCTCAGGTAGATCTGCTCGCCCTCGACGGCAACCGTCAGGGCCGGCAGTGGTGCGGGCGGCGGCCCGGACACGACCGTGCCCGAGGCCGGGTTGAATCGGCCGTCGTGGCAGGGGCACTGGATCACGCCGGCCAGGTCGTTCCAGGCAACGACGCAGCCGAGGTGCGTGCAGATCGCCGAGTAGGCGCGGACGCCCTGGTCGGTGTTGACGATGATGGCGGGCTTGCCGTTCAGCGGCACGACCGTGCCGCCACCCGGCGGGACGTCCGCAGTCGTGGCGACGAGCACCTTGCCGCCGCCCCCGGCCCGGCTGGTCGTCGGCGGAACGAGGAAGCCGACGACCGGGGTCACGATCATCGCGAGGGTCGAGAAGATGGTCAGGCCGGCCAGCCAACGCAGAAACCGGCGTCGGCTTGTCGTCTCACCGGGATCAGGGTCGGGGGCATCGGACGGCGTCCCGCCGGCCGCCATGGCCTGGGGTTCGGGCGCGGCCGCTGGATCGTGCTCCATCGCGCCTCCCCGCGAGGGCCGAATGGCCCGTCGCACACATCCCTGATGGACTGCATTCTGGGCACCGTCCGCCGCTGGACGGAATATGCGGATGGATACAGAAACGGCACAGATGCCGCGATCCGGGCGCCCGAAAGGAGCCGACGGCCGCGATTCGCGGGCTAGGCGGGAGGCATCGGTGTGTCGGTTCCCGGTGCGAGATCCCCGAAGGTCGCATCCACGGCCGCACGGACCGCCCCGATGTCGCTCCCGCTCTGCAGCATCCGGCTGGCGAGGTTCGCGGTATCGACGCAGACATCGCAGTACGACGCGTGCTCCTCGTACGTGAAGCTGCCGGCGACCTCGCGTCCCCGGAAGAAGCAGTCGAGGTTGCTCCGGTGGTCCATCGCCACGCATCCGCAGTAGCACGGGAGCCACTGCAGGACATCGGGTCGGGCCAGCGCGTACGCGTAGGCCGCCTGCCACTCGGGCGGCAGCGCCGTGACGTATGCCGGGCGAGCATCCCAGGCATCGGTGACCTGCGCCTGGGTCGGGAGCTGCATCACGCCGATCGGCACGTCGGCGCCGGCTCTACTGCTGCCCGTGGCGG
This sequence comes from uncultured Chloroflexia bacterium, assembly GCA_963734935.1. Taxonomy (GTDB): domain Bacteria; phylum Chloroflexota; class Limnocylindria; order Limnocylindrales; family CSP1-4; genus CAIXZV01. The sequence continues at coordinate 104,365 of CAVTIO010000008.1, forward strand.
CGTCGCCTGACGCTCCGTCGACCGCCGGATCGGCGGGCGCCGTCATCGAGGGCATCGCCTCCTCGCTCATCGACGGATCGTGGCTCGAGCTGCAGCCGGCCATGCCGCCGGCGAGTGCCAGGGAGATCAGCAGCATGGGGCCGCCAAGCGCGCCGAGCCACCCGCTCCGGGTGCGTCGGCGGGGGGCGTTCCGTGGGGACACGACAGCTCCTCCTGGGTGCGCCCGCCCTGGTTGGGCGGTCAGGTCCTGGGGGTGAGCGGCCAGCTCACGCTGGACGGCTGGTCGGGGACCGGGGTGGTCTCGGGTCCCTCCGAGAAGGGCGTGGTGATCGGCAGGACAGGCTCGTCGTGGCAGCGGGCGCAATACACGGGCTGGTGGCAGTACGCGCACGCGGTGTTGCCCTGGTCCCGGATGACCTGGGCATGGTTGGTCGACATCGTGTCGTGGTCGACCGTGACCGCGCCGGTCGAGTGGCAGTTCACGCAGTAGTCGCGGGCGTGGCATTCGCCGCACGAGGTGCCTCCGGGGTCGAGGCTCTCGGCGACGTTCTTGTGGTTGAACACCCAGAGCTCGTCGTCATGCGTCGACGGCGGCTCTCCCAGCGGGAGGCTGGCCACGGCCGGTCCCAGCTGCGGGAAGGTGTGGCAGGTGTCGCACGTGGACGGGATCGTCTTCTTGGTCACCACGCCGTCGACGACCAGGAAGTGGCCGCCGTCGTGGCATCGGAAGCAGCCCGGGAAGTCGAGGTGGCCCAGGTTGTCCGGATAGGTCTTCGCGGTCACCTTCATCTCGGGTGTTGCGGTCAGCCGGTAGAGGACCTTGATCTGGTCGATCGCGTCGTCGATCTCGTCAGCCCGGGTGGCCGCGACGTCCGGGTAGTTCACCGCGTAGAAGTTGGCCAGCTCGTCCGCCGCGGCGTCGGCCGCCTGCTCGTCGGGATAGGTAGCCCAGAGGATCCGCATCCCCTCCCGCTTGATGTAGGGCAACGTCGAGTCGATGACGCCCGTTGACAGGTCCCGGTCAAGGCCGGTCCGCGGGTTGGGGATCGAATGCCCGACGCGGTTGTGGCAGTCGTAGCAGGTCATCGTGGTCTCGGGCTGGCTGGCCTTGATCGCATCGATGTCGGGGTCCGCGTTGGCGCTGTCGGTGATCTCGCTCTGGCCGATGAACTGGTTCAGGTGCCCGGTCTCGGTGGTCTCCTCGACCAGGTCGATCCGCGCACTGTTCGCGTCGGGCGACCAGTAGTCGACGTTGCGCAGCACGTGCCAGTGAACGCTCTTGTTGACGTCGAAGACATCGCCGCCGGCCGGCCGGACCATCAGGCCCACGAACTGGCGCGTGTTGTCCTCATCCTCGGCGAACATGGTCGAGGTCTTGAGCGTCGCCACCGCGTGCGACTCGACGGCGTGGCATTTCTGGCACGTGTCGGTCGAGGATGGGAGCAACGAGTGGTTGGGTGGCGGGATCGGGGTCGGGAACGTGCCCAGGACGACCTCGACGAGCTGCCGGGTGCCGGCGAGCTTGGCCTTGATCCAGCCGCCGACGCCGGGCTCGACATGGCATTCGGCACACGCGACGTCCCGGTGCGGTCCGGCCTCGTAGGCTGCGAGCTCCGGGGCCATCGTGTGGCAACGGCCGCAGAAGTCAGCGGTCTCGGTCCAGTTCAGCAGCGTGACCGCGGAGAATGTCGCGATCCCGCCCATCGCGGCCAGCACCATCAGCAGCGCGAACAAGCCGCGGCGCGAGCGCGGCATCCGTGGCCTTCGTCCGCGCAGATAGAAGGGGTGGCGGCGTCCGCGCGCCGGAGGGGCCGCGGCCTCGGGCTCGCCCCGCGCCGCCTCGTCACGTCCAGCGTCGGCACGTGCGGTTGCCGCTTCGGCCGCGTCCGCCTTGGCGACCTCGTCCTGGGATCCGCCGCTCACCGTGGCATCAGGTCCGGGCGTGTCGGCGGCGTCGGGCCCGGACGTCTCGGGGCCCTCGTCGTCGGGCACGGTCGGACCGGTCACGTCGCGGCTAGTTGACGATCTCCGAGATGGCGCGTTCCATCTCGGTCTTCGGGAGCGCGCCGATCCGAACCTCCCTGATCCGGCCGTCGGTGCCGATGAAGAAGTGGGTCGGGATGCCCAGCGTGCGATAGGTCGAGGCGATCAGCTCGTTCTGATCGACCGTGATCGGGAACGTCAGACCCGCGCGCTGCGCATAGCTCGCGATGTCATCCGCGCTCTCGCCGATGAACACGCCGAGGACGACGAGTCCCTGGTCCTTGTACGCCTGGTAGGTCGCCTCGACGTCCGGAGCCTCGGTGCGGCAGTCCGGGCACCATGACGCGCCGAACGTCAGCCAGATGGGCTTGCCCGCGTAGTCGGACAGGGCGACCGTGTCGCCGTCGTACGTCTGGCCCGCGAAGTCGGGTGGCACGGCACCCACGACGGGCGCCGCACCGGCCACGTCTCCTGCGAGATCGATCGACGTCACGCCATCGTCGCCACCCTGGCCGCCGACGAACCACGCCGCGGCCCCGATAAGGATCGCCGTGACGGCGATCACGACGATCGTCTGGAGCCGGCCTGTCCCCCCACGGGCATGGCGTGCGGTGGCGCCAGCGACGCTCATCTCGACTGCTCCTCGCTCCTGGGATCAGCCCAGGCCGGCGTAGCTGTGCAGCCCGCCGAAGAAGTAGTTGCCGAAGTAGGTGAACAGCGTGGCCTCGAAGCCGAGCACCAGCAGCCAGGCGGCCCGTGTGCCGCGCCAGCCGCGCATCACGCGGGCATGGAGGTACGCGCCGTAGATGAACCAGGTGACCAGCGATGCCGTCTCCTTGGGATCCCAGCTCCAGTAGGAGCCCCAGGCGACGTCCGCCCAGACCGCACCGAGGATGATCGTCAGTGTCAGGAACGGGAAGCCGACGACCACCGCGTGGTAGCCGATCTCGTCGAGCACCTGCGGCCGGGGGAGACCCCAGCGTCCGCCACCCGACTCGAGGCCGGTCTCGGCCGGGTCCATGTTCGAGCGCAGGACGAAGCGGCGCACGGCCCACGTGCCGACGTAGGCCACCAGTGAGACGGCGATGCCGTACAGGACCGCCTCCCCGACGCCCGTGGTGATCAGGAAGCTGACACCGGTGGCAAACCCAGCGGCGGCACCGACGAGGAACGTCGGGCCAGACCCCGTCTGGACGAGGTACAGGGCCGAGGCCGCGAACGCGATCGCGAATGAGCCGTAGGCGACGATGGCGACCGCGACATGGACGGTCAGCAGCAGGTTGTTCTGGAGGGCTGGGACAAGCGGCTCGATGTCGGCCGGGATAGTGGCCGCGTAGAGCATCATGATGAGCGCGACCGGGAGCGCGACCAGGGCCAGGATCCGCTGGTGGTAGCGGCGCTCGAACCACATGTAGGTGGCGAGCACGCCAAACGCGAACGCCATTGAGAACTCGTACATGTTGGCGAACGGGCCGTGGCCGGTGGCGATGGTGCGGAACACGAGGCTGGCGGCCATCGCGAACACCGCGAGCCAGCCGACGATCGTCGCGTACCGGCCGATCGCCGCGGTGCGCGGTCCGGAAACGAAGCCCAGCACACCGTGATTGGCCGGACCGCCAGCCGTCTGCATCCGCGCGGCCCGCAGCCCGGACAGCGCGTACATCAGGTACAGCAGCGTCGCGAGGCCCGTGGCCAGGATCGCCGCCACGAAGGCGTATTCGGACATCTTTGCCATGACAGGTACTCCCTCAGGTCCGCGATGGCGCCTGGAGCGCCGTGCGGACGTCGCTGACGAGCTTCTCGAAGTCGGTGCCGAGCGCGGCGTCGCGGCTGCCCAGGCTCGCAATGGCGAGCACGGCGCCGCCCTTGCCACGCGGGGTGATGCGCGCCCACACCCGCTTGTGGGGGAGCAGGAAGCGCAGGGCGAAGCCGCCGAACAGGAGGGCCCCGCCCAGCCAGACGAGCATCACGCCGGGATCGCGCGACACGCTCAACCCCGTGAACTGACTCTCGCGGTCGAAGGTGACCGTCAGGTCGCCGACGGTCGTCGCGGTGCCCTGGTCGACGACCTTGCTGTCGACCACGGTCCCGGTGTCGCGCGCATACAGGGTCAGCTGCATCTGGCCCGGCTTGATGTCTGGATCGGTGGTTCCCAGCGTCGACACGAGCTCACCCGTGTAGGTGGTGCCGGGGATCAGGAAGATTCCGCCACGGCGGCCGCCCTCGGCCGAGTAGGCAAGCGGGATGCCTTCGTTGAGAACGTCATTCCCGCTCGCATCGGCGATCGTCATCACGGCCGCCGGGCCGAAGTACGCCTGGTAGAAGGTCGTGTCGCCGTAGTGCAGCGGATCGTTGACCCGAATGGTCTGGCGGGCGACCTCGCTGCCGTCCTTGTACAGGATCACCTGGCTCGCGTAATCCTCGGGCGCCCCGGTCTCCGCGTAGTAGGAGTCGGTGAAGTCGATGAGCTGGAGCTCCAGCCCGGGCTCGGCGCCAACCGCGAGCGTGCTGCCCTCGGCGATCGAGAAGTTCGAGTTCCGGTAGCCGTAGTAGGCGCCGATGATCACGCCCGCCAGGATCACGACCAGCGCCAGGTGGCCGATCAGCCCCGAGAACAGCGCCCAGCGGTAGCGATCCGCATAGACGTGGATGGTGCCGTCGTCGCTGGAGAGCGTGCGATATCGGCGATGCCGGAGGACGCCGGTCACGACGGCCAGCGTCTCGGCCGGCGTGCGCCGGACCACGACCGCCTCGTGCTGGGGCGCGTGCTCGAAGAACGGTGCGCCCACATCCAGCCGGGGCTTGGTGATCGTGCGCCAGATGCCGGGTGTGCGGTGGATCGAGCACGCGATGAGGCTGATCGTCAGGCCCGCCATCAGGACCTTGAACAGCAGCGAGTTGAAGACCTGGAACAGCTGGAGATTGTCCATGAGCCCGGTCCAGGCGCCGTACTTGGGCCTGACCTCGGCCAGGAAGTCGGCCTTCGCCGCGGGGTTGTCCAGTACGCCCTGGGGCGCCTGAACGATCAGCGATCCGGCCACGCCGAACGCAGCAAGGGCGAGCAGCAGCACCATGGCCAGGCGCATCGACGTGAGGAACGCCCACAGCGCCTCGAGCCCTCGATCGACATAGTCCATCGCGCTCGGCTTCGTCGCCGGCGTCGCGGCCGGCGGGGTTGCGTTGGACAGCGGCCGGGAGCCAACCTCGTGGGTCATGTCCGACGACCTCCTACCGGTCGAGCCGTGACCTGCAGGTCACTGCTCGGTTGCGTGTGCTGGGATGCATGAGTGCTCCACCGCCGCAGATCGCTCATGGCTGAGGGCTCTGCGCAGGCGACGCTGCGGGCGAGCCTGCAGGAGTAGCGGCGGGCGACTCCCCGGCCGTCGTGCCGGATGCCGCCGGCGAGGCCGGCAGCATCGACGCCGCGGCAAGGGCATCGAGATGGGACTGGACGGTGGTGGCGAGATCGGAGCCGGGGTCGAGCTTGACCACCAGCGTCCACTCGCGCTGGACGCCCGCCCAGTCGGGCGTCGTCTGGTTCAGGTAGAGGAAACCAAGGTCGTAGTGGACCTCCGCGTTGTCGGGGGCGATCGCGACGACCTTGTTCCAGGTCGTCTCCGCAGCTGGCAGGTCGCCGAGGTTGAAGCTGACGGCACCGCGGGCGAGCAGCGCCTGCACGTCCTCCGGCTCGAGCGCCAGCAGCTTGTCGAGCCACGTGGCGGCCTTGTCGTACTCCTGCCCCGCGTAGAACTCGTCGGCCAGGGCGAGGAGGACCGAGGTGTCCTCGGGATTGGCCTGGTACTGCTCCATCAGGCTGCTGACCTTCGCCTGGTCGATCGCCGGGGCAGTGGCCTGCGCGGTCGTTCCGTCGGAGCCGGTCGCGTCGGCAGGGGTGCCGTTGACCACCGCGTTCACGCCGACCGCGATCGCGACCACGGCCACGACCGCCGCACCTGCCAGCGCGACCCGCTTCCAGATCCCGTTGGATGCAGGGATCGGTGCCGTGAGCGTCGCGGCCTCGTCCGCGGTGGCCGCGGTGCTCGCCTGGGGTGCGGGTCCTTCCTTGCGTGTCCGCTTCGGCTGCGCCTCGGGGCCCATGTCGGAGTGGGCGCTGGGAGTGACCGCCGCGTACAGGGAGTCGAAGTCCGTGCCCGACATGTCGTCGGCAGGGACCTCATCGGCCTCGTCCACGTCGTGGGTCGGATCGGCCGGGACGGAATCCCGGCGGGCCGGAGGTGTCGCCGGCCCGCCGGGTACGACCGTCGGCGGCCTCGCCGGGCTCCTGAGGGCCGAGCCCTGGAGACCGACCGGGTCGGTTAGCTTGAGGTACGTCGTGTCGAGCGCCGAGGCCTGGGCGTGGGCCCAACCCCGGAGATCGGCCGGCGCGGCCGCGAGAAAGTCGCTCGCAGCCTCGTGCAATGCGTCGATGTCCTCGGGCGAGGCACTCGGCGGCAGGCCGAGCTGTGCGAGCAGCTCGTTCTCCACCGCGGCCCGACCCGTGGCCGGGAGCACCCGCGCACTCACGCGAGACCTCCCGTGGGGCGCGCGCAACGCGGGTTGCGCACTGGCAGCCGGTTCATCTCTGGATCCCTCATCTGATGCCGCGAAACACGCGGCGTGACACCTGAGGGAATTGTCGGGATCGGGAGCCTCTCAGCCCATCCGCCATGGCGCACATTTCGGCTGGGACCGGGCAGGGCCCTTGGGTGGATATGCGGATTGCCACCTGTATCGGGAGATACAGGGACGGGCGTCAGGTCCCTGCTGCGGGCACCGCGAACGTGAGCCCGTCGTGGGCTCGACCGTGACAGGTCAACGTGCACGACTGGGTGGACGCGTCGTAGGTCAGCTGGTCGTTGTAGGGCTCCACGTCGGGTGCGAAGATCACCAGCCCGCGCTCCGAGCTCGGCAGTCCGTGCAGGTTGAAGTGGCACTCTGCACACAGGGCGTTGCCCTGGCCATCGCCGGCCGTGTTGATGTCCAGACCGCCGGTTCCATCCTCCTCGATCAGGCCGAGATGATAGCCGTGCCCCGGGAAGCTGGTCAGCGGGTTCGTGCTGCCGCTGGTGTCCGCAAACGGCGACTCCTGGTGGCACTGGATGCACAGCGCGAAGTCGGCTCCGTCGTACGGCTCGGTCGCCGCGCGCAGCGGGTCGGTGCGATAGACGTTCATGATCAGCGGCCGCTCGGTTGCCCGATGGGCCGAGTGGCAGGCCGCGCATCCATCGTCGGCAAGGGAGCTCTCGATGTGCGGCGACGCCGGGTCGACCGTCGCCGCCAGCCGAACGTCCGACACCAGGCGGTACTCGGGGCCACTCGCTTCGACCGGCGTCGCAAGCGAGTACCGGTTGCCGCCGAACGACGCGCGAGCCTCACCTGTCGCAGACGCTGGGAGCGTGAGCTCGATGGCCGGTCGCGGGCGCATGGTGACCACCAGCGGCTCGCCGGTGTCGATCGTCTCCGCCGCCGGTTGCAGTCGGAACGCATACTCGCCCGACCACGCGGCGCTCACCGTGGCACGGACCGCGAACTCGATCTCGGTGAAGGTGTGGCCTGGCAGGGTGATCGCAGGCGCCGGGTTCAAGCCTGAGCTCGAGACGCCGGCAACCGGACTGGCGTCGGCCACCGGACTGGCGTCGGCAACCGGACTGGCGTCGGCCACCGGACTGGCGTCGGCCACCGGACTGGCGTCGGGTATCGGACTGGCGTCGGGCACCGGACTGGCGTCGGGTGTCGGACTGACGTCGGGCATTGGACTGGCGTCAGGAGTTGGACTGACGGAAGGAGTTGGACTGACGGAAGGAGTTGGACTGACGTCGAGGTGCGTGGCTCTTGGCGGGGCGCGGACCCTTGGCGTCGCGCAGCTTTGCGATGGCGATGGGGGCCGAGCGGGCCCGGAAGACCTTCCCGTCATCCGAGGCCACGTAGAAGGGATTGCCGTAAAGCGGATCCACGGCAGGAACGACAAACCAGCCCGTGGGGTCAGCGCCATAGCCGGCCTCGAGGACGGGTGTGAGCTCGATCGGGGCATCGCTCGTGTTCGACACCTGGAACCTGACGCGGTAGACGACGAACCGCTCCATGGCGCTCAGGTCGGCGTCCAGCCCCCCGGCTTCGGCGACCTTCCCGCTCGTCGTGATCCGGTCGACCCAGCGGTGACCGACCGCGATGCCCGCACGCTCAGGCGAGGGCGACGGGCTGGTCGACTCGGACGGCAGGACGGATGGCACCGGGGATTCCGACGGCAGGGCCGACGCTGACGGGATCGGTGACGTGGACGGCATCGGCGATGTGGACGGCGATGGCCCGAGCGAAGCGCTGGGTGAGGGCGACGGGCTTGGCCCCAGCGAGGGGCTGGGTGCGGGAGATGGCCCGAGCGAAGCGCTGGGTGAGGGCGACGGGCTCGGTGATCCGGTGGGGCTCGTCGACGGAGTCGGCGACGGAGTCGGCGATGGGCACTCAGGCGGTGTCGGCGATGCGCTACCTGTGGGTGTTGGCGATGGAGCCGACGAGGGATCGACGGTGGGACTCGGTGCAGGTGTCTCGCTTGGGCTCGGAGCCGGTGAGGCACATGGATCGGCCGATGACGAGGCGTCCGGGCACAAGCGTTGGGCTCGGTGTTGCCGTTGGGCTGGGGTCAGGCGTCGACGTCGGGGCCGGATCGGGCGATGGATCGGGTCGCGGCGTCTGCGTCGGATCGGGGGTCCGCGTGGGGCTGGGCGCGGGGGATGGCGTGCCGGTACTGGGCGTCGGGCTGGCGTCCACGGCCCGCACATGTGGGACGATCGGCGTCAGGCCGGCTGCGGAGAGCACGACCGCGATCGAGGCCAACAGGGCGAGCGATGTTCGGCGATCGTGGCGACGGGACGTGGTCATCGTGATCCTGGAGGATGCCTGGCTGGGAAGTGGTGGCCGGGGCGTTCGCCGCCGGCCACCACCGATATGTCGCTAGGGAGTGAACGGAACGGGCGTGGGCCCGACGAACTGTCCCGACAGACGATCGTCCCCGTCGGATCGTGACAAGCCTGGCAGGTGCCGCGGTTGTCGACCTTCAGGAGGCGGCTGTCGCCCACCGGGGCAGCGGCGCCGCCCGGGTAGTCCATGTTCGCGGAGTAGTCGCCCGTCATCTGGGCGTTGGAGCCATGCGCAACGTGGCACGTGATGCAGTTGCGCGTGGTGGTTGATCAGAGGTGTGCCGGTAGGTGTAGATCGCGTCGTCTTCCTGCGTGTCCCACCCCTGGCTGAGATACCGGGAGTGACACGTCAGGCACCAGTTCGCGATCTGCGTGGTGAACGTCGCGGGCTGGCCGTTCGGGGCGTCGTAGGCGCCGCTGGCCGCGTTCCACGGGACGTATCGCCGCCAGTAGTCACCGGCGAGTGGCCGAGACGCCGAGCGCCTGGACCTGGCTCGCAAGGAGCGTGCCCGTGCCGCCCGCGGTCTGGATGATGGTGTAGTTGCGGGTGTCGCCGGCGGGCGGGAGCGCCGCGTCGGTGACGAGCGCCTCGGCGCCGGCCTCGACGAACGTGTCGGTGCCGGTCGAGACAGGTGCGGGGATCGGATTCAGGATCCGATACTGGCCGTTGCCGTGCGGGTTGTGGCAGGTCCCGCACTCGAGCTCAACCTCGGGTCCGGCGTAGGCGGTCGCGCTGTTGGGCCCGTTGCCCCAGGCCACGCCGTCGGCCGCTCCGACCACGCCGCCCACGTTGGGCAGGTGGGCGGAGGTCACGGGCTGCGAGCCGGCGGTCCGCACCGGGACCTTGGCCCGCTGCGAGACGCCATAGGTGCTCGCGACAGCCGAGGCGTGCAACCTGACCGGACCCGATGCGGGCGTTGACGAAGCCTCCGCCGCGGAGGTATCCGAGGAGCGTGGTGCCGCGAACGTCGGTCGTTCCGAGGGTGTACTGGACACCGCGCTCGACGTTGGTCGTCGCGCCGGTGGCAGCTGTTGCCGTGGCAGCTCGTGCACAGGGCAGTCCCTGAGCTCTCGACGAGGAGATACAGGCCCTGCGCCGTGTGCGCGCGGTGGCAGCCGGCGCAACTGTCGGCATTGACGCCGTCCAGTGCCGTTATTGATCGCAGCCACATGCGGTCCACCGTCCGCGAAGACCGGGACCGCGGCAAGGAACAGCCAGAGACTTCCGGCTGCGATGAGCAGCATCAGCCTTCTCAACTGTCCTCACCTCCTTTCTCTGTGGTAGCTGTGCTAGACGGGGCCGCCTCGTTCGGCGGCGTCGCAGGGCTTCGAATCTCACCTCCCTCTCACTGGCCTGGGCTCAATAGCTCCACAACTGCACGCGGTCGTTGGTCGTGTCGGCGATGTACAGCCGACCGCGTCCATCGACGGCGATGCCGTTGGGGTAGGCGAACTGACCGTTGGCGATGCCCTGGCTCCCGAACGAGCCGAGGTAGTCGAGCTGCGACGACCCTTCCTGGTACTGGGCGTACACGAACACCATCTGACCGCTGGTGTCGACGACGTACACGCGTCCCTGACCGTCGACGGCCACGCCACGCGGGAGACCGAGGTTCCCCTCGCCGGCGCCCCGCCCGATGCTGGCGACCATCGCGCCGTCCTGGTCGAACACGAGCAGCCGGCCGTTGTTGCTGTCGGTCACGTAGGCGTACCCGGCCCCGTCCACGGCCACGCCGTTGGGGAACGACATGTCCTCGTCCTGACCGAACACGCGCACCTGCCGGCCTGACGCGTCGAGCTCTCGTACCACGCTGGGTGACGCGCCGACATCCGTGACATACAGGTTGCCGCCGTTGTCGAACGCGATCCCGAGCGGCTGCCAGCCGGCGAGGTCTGCCGGCGGATCAATGCGCGCGCAGGTACTGCCCGTCGGCGTCGTACACGTAGATCGAGCCCGTCGGTCGGTCCGTCACGTACACCTCGCCGGTCACGGGGTTCACCGCGACATAGACCGGGACGTGGTCCTCTCCAGTGGACACGGGCGGCAGCAGCTGCCCCTCCAGGTCCCCCTGGGCGCCGTACATCTGCGCGGTCAGGTCACCCGCCGTCTGGCCGACGTAGATCCGCCCGCCGTCGCTCGTCACGCCGACGCCCATCGGGCGACTCGGCCCGTAGATCGACGTGACGTAGCCGGGCATGATCGTCTCGCCGGGGATCGTCGGGACCGGGATCGGCTGCCGGAACAGCAGGTACCAGATCGCCAGCCCGAGCAGGATCAGCAGGGCGCCGAGCAGGAGGAGCAGCAGCAGGATCCTCCGGCGGCGTCGCTCGGGCTCCTCCTCCTCGACCTCACCGGCCGGACCGGCACCCTCGGGCGGGACCTCGTCGGCAATGGCGGGGGACGCGGTCATCAGTTGCTCCCGTCGGTGCTGGGAGACGGCATCACGTCGGGATGACCCTGGGTGCCCGTGCTCACGCGGCTCAGGCCGAGCTCGGCGGCGGTGTTCTCACTGTCAATCTCCAGCGCCTGCGAGTACCAGTCGGTGGCTGCGGTGTTGTCGCCACGCAGCTCCGCCAGCAGTCCCAGCCCGATCCGGGCGTCGAGCGCCGCGTCACCATCGGCGATCGCCTCGAGCCGTGTCTCGGCGGCGCTGGTATCACCCTGGCCTCCGGTCAGCACGTTCATGGCCTGCGCCATGGCGGAGGCCCACTCGGCCTCGGCCGTCTCTCCCGTGGCCGTGTACGCGTCAGCGAGCCCCTGGTAGGGATCGGCCCATCCGGTGGGCACGAACAGGATGGCGTTGCGGAGCTGCTCCACCGCCTTGTCGGGCTGGCCGGCCTGCACGTACGCCTGGCCCAACAGGTTCATGGTGTCGGCATCGGTACGCTTGATCGCGAGCGCCTCGACCAGGCTGTCCACCGCGTCCTGCGGGCGCGCCTGCTGGAGCGCGATCCAACCCCGGCCGTAGTACGCGGTCTGGAGCATCGGGTCGACGTTGGCCATCTCGAGATCGCCGGCGATATCGACAACTTTCGCGAAGTCGGTGTTCGCCGCGTCGAGGTCGCCCTTGAACTGGTAGGCGAGCCCGCGACTGACGTAGGCCTGCTCGTCTTGCTTGCCGGTGCCGATGATCTCGGTGTACTGGGCGATGGCGTCGTCGTAGCGGTTCGCGGCCAGGTAGAGATCGGCCAGGCGCCCGCGTGACGCGAGATCGGTCGGGTCCGTGCGGACGGCCTCCTCCATGGCGGCCGTCTCGCGGTCCACCAATGGTGCCGCCGGGGCACGGAAGCGATCGACGGCATAGAACGCGATGAACCCGACGACGCCGATGAGCAGGACGAGCGCCAGCCGCTTGATCCAGCGGTTGAGCTGCGATTCGGGCATCTCGGCCAGGGACGTGACCCGGAACATTGAAGGCACCTTCACTCCACGGTCGGCTGAATCGGACGTGCCGACCTGCGTCCATGCTCACGCGCGTGAGCGTCGGTGCCCATCTGTCGGGGGATAGAGTTGCGATACAGGACGTGGTGCGTCGACGCTCCGGGGGCCTGTATCGATTGGCCCACGCCTGCCTGGTGGGTCAGGTCATGATTGCCGCGGAGATCGCGCAACGGCCCCAGTTGATCCGGTTGGGGCAGCCCCTCAGAGAGACTCCCGCGGTGTCCGGAACCCGGACGGGACGTCGACCTCGATCACGTCGCCCTCGAGTCGCAACGGAAGCCGGTCGAGGGCGCGCGGCGGCGGACCGCGCAGCACCCTGCCGTCGATGGCAAACGCTCCGTCGTGGCAGTGGCACAGGAACTCGTCGTCCTCGTCCGACCAGGCGTACGAGCACAGGGCGTGGGTGCAGCGGGGATCGAAGGCCACGATGTCGCCGTTCGTCTGCCGGACGAGCCAGGTCGATCCCTGGACCGTCGAGCCTCCGGTCGTGAGCGTGAACGGGACCTCGGTCGGCGTCTCCGGGGCCAGGCTGGCGGGGTCGACGTCGAGCTTGACCGGGATCGGCGGTCCCGCGCACGCCTCGAGCAGCACGCCCAGCCCGCCGCCCGCCGCCAGGGCGCCCGCGCCCATCAGCACCAGGACGCGCCGGCGAGGCACCGGGGTGGTGCGGGGATCGAAGGGGGTACCGATCTTCGGCTGGTCGTCTGCGTCGCCCATGTCGGGCGCCAGACTAGCCCGAAATCGAAGCTGGGCGCAGGCGGGGGCTCGCGGGGGCTCGCGTGCCATCGTGATCGGCAGGCACCGAACCGTCGTCCGACTGCCGGTCGATCGCGCTGCGGATGGTGGCCAGGAAGTCGTCCGGGCGCGACGAGAGCGACTCGCGGCGCAGCGTCCATGCGTTGGTGGTGGTGATATCCACGTCCAGGACCAGCGAGCAGCTCGATCGACGGGCGACGTCGACCGCGTCGATGCCGCCGCCCTCCTCGACGACGATCACGGATGGGTGGTTGGCCAGGGCGGCGTCGACAGCGGCCGCGGATGTGACATCGACGGCGTCGACGACAACCCCCGCCTCATCGCGGAGCATGCGCTCCAGTCCCTCGCCCATCAGGGCGTTGCTGTACAGGACAAGGACCTGTACCGGCTGAGCAGACACGGGCGGTTCCCCACGGCACGCACCGGACCAGACCGGTCCGGTGGGCTGATCCTAGGCGCGTGCCCGGCCGCCTCCAATCCGTCGCCCGGCATACGCGCGCGGCGGCGCGCTGTATCCGACGGGATAGGCGAGCGTCGTTCGGCGGACCTCAGTCTGCGGCGGCGCCGGGCGTCCTGAGGCCCTTGCGGACCGCATATGCCGCTGCCTGGACCCGATTGGTCAGGTGCAGCTTCTCGAGCGCATTGTGGACGTGGTTCTTGACCGTCCCCTCGGTGATCGACAGCTCGTGCGCGATCTCCTTGTTGGACATGCCGTCCGCGACCAGCTCCAGGACCTCGGATTCGCGACGGGTGAGCACGCTGTCCTCGGCTGGGACCGCCGCGTGGCCACGCGGCGACATGACGCCGGTGCGCAGTGCGTCGAGCAGCTTGCTCGCGACCGCCGGCGCGATCGGTGCTTCCCCGCGCATGACCCCGCGCAGGTCCTCGAACAGCTGCTCGGGTCGGACGTTCTTGAGGAGGTACCCGTTGGCGCCCGCCTTGATCGACTCGAACAGGTCATCGTCGTCCTCGGACACCGTGAGCATCACGATCGGGATCGTGAACCCGGCGGCGCGGATCGCCGACACGCCATCGACGCCCGAGGCGCCGGGCATGTTGACGTCCATCACGATCAGGTCGGGGTGCAGGGCGCGGACCTTGTCCAGCGCGTCGCGGCCGTTCTCGCCCTCGCCCACGACGGTCATGTCGAGCTGATTGCTGATCAGCGTCGCCAGTGCGCGGCGAAACAGCGGCTGGTCATCGACCAGCAAGACCCGGAGCTTGGGGGGCAGGTGTGCCACGCGTGTCCTCAGCCTCGAGGTGAACCATGATCCTCGTCCCCTCGTTCGGGGCAGTATGCACGGAGAGCGTGCCACCGATCCCCTCCACGCGCTCCCGCATCGATGCCAGGCCGAAGCCGCCTTCCATCGACCCCGAGACCTGTGCCGGATCGAAGCCGACGCCGTCGTCCTCGATCACCAGCGTGGTCGACGGCCCATCGCACTCGATGGTCACCGACGCGCGGTTCGCGTGCGAATGCTTCCGCGTGTTGGTCAGCGCCTCCTGGACGACGCGGAGGAGCTGAACCTCCGCGCGTGGGCTCAGGGCGCGGCGCGTGTCGCCGTCGCAGGTCAGGTTGCTGGCGATGCCTGTCTGGCGGCTGTACTTGCGCAGGTATTCGCGCAGCGACCCCTCGAGCCCGCCGTCCTCGCGGATGGTCTCGCGCAGACCGAGGATTGCCTCACGGACGTCCTGGTACGCCTCGTCCGCGGTGTCCGCCAGCTGGGACAGCTCACCTGCCATGGCATGGCTCGCTTCGTCCGTCGCTCGCAGCTCGAGCGCCCGAAGCTGGAGGTGGATCACTCCCAGCACCTGGGCCAGGCTGTCGTGAAGCTCGCGGGCGATCCGGTCGCGCTCCGCGTGGATCGTCCATTGCTCCTCGGCCTCGTGAAGACGTGCCGTGCGGACCGCGATCGCCGCCATGTCGGCCAGCGCGCCCAGCAGGTGCCGCTCGGAGGCGGTGAACGGGCGCTCGGTCCGGACCACGCACAGCTCGCCCAGGATGCCATCGGGTCCGCGCAGGGGCCGCGCGGTCCAGGTGCCGGCCGGATCGCCCGACACCAACGGACAGATCGGGTTGCGCGCGCGATGGGCGCTGGTGGCGGAGTGAGTCACCTCGCACAGAACGGCGCCGTCACCCTGCGACCGCGGCTCACTGGTCAGGTTCGAACGTGCGCCCTGGTCCCGTGACGAGAGGCACACGACCGCCCGCTCGGCGGCGAGGAGCTCGCGCGCGTGCCCAGTGATCGTGTCCAGCATCTCGGGCAGCTCGGCCCGGCGTGTCAGCTGGAGCGCGACCTCGTACAGCGCCTCGCGCTCGCGCTCGCGACGGTGCAGGTCGGTCACCGTCAGGCTCAGCTGGGCGGCGCCGGCGATCTCGCCCGCGATGTCGAGGAGCGCCGCGTCGGAGATGTCCGGCTCGACGGGCGGATGGAACACCAATCGGAGGTGTCCCAGTCGCTCGCCCCCGCGCGCCAGCGCAAGGTCGAGGATCCCCGTGTCAAGCCCGCCGCGGGTGGCGTACAGGATGCCGCCTGGCCCGAGGTCGGGTGTCTCGGACAGGATCGGCGCCAGCCAGATCAGGCCAGGCGCCAGCGCGGCCGGTCGCTGCACCACGAGTCGGCCGTCGTCGCCCGTTCGGAGCGACACCACGCCGGCGAGCGCACCTGTGTGGACGAGCAATCGATCCAGCGACTGGTCCAGGAGCTCCGGCAGCGACAGGCCGCCCTGGACCGCCGAGCTCACTGCGTGGGTGACGGTCAGATCCTTGTTCTGGGCGACGAGCTGCTTCTGCGTGCGGTCGAGATACAGCGACACGATCATCGCGAACGCCACGATCGCGGCGCCCATGATCATCGCCGCGGCAACGTGTCCCTCGTCACCGGTCAGGCTGGGGTCGAGGATGAAGAACCGGACGAGCTCGAACCCCCACACGAACGCGACGGGCAGGATCATCGTCGCCCACCTGAGGCGCGCGAGATTGCGCACGCTCGACGAGCCAACCACCCGGGTCGATCGCTCGTCGCTCATCGCCTCCGAACGACGGCTCCTTCGCGCGGTCTCGCGATCTGCGGGGACGGGTTCCTGCATGCCATCGACTGTGCCGTTCGATATAGACGGCCGCGAAGGGCCGACCGGCACCTAGGGCGGGGGCCAGTCCGGCCGCGGCAGAGGGCCGAACGTTTGCGCCCGATCGGCTACCGGCCCCGACGGTGGTGCGCGCGAGCACCGTGGCCGGCGATGGGTGCCGTCAGCCGGGTGCCGTCAGGCGTCGGCGGCGTCCGCGCCCTCGCGCGGCGAGCCCTTCGGGCGCAGCTGAACGAACTCGAAGCCGAACCGTCCCTTGACGCACAGGTGCCCGTGAGTGACCGAGGATTCGATGGGCGACGTCACCTTGACGATGTCGCCACCCTGCGTGTGGAGCGTCAGGGTGCAGCCCACGCCGCAGTAGGGGCAGATGGTGTCGGTCGTCTGCTGCGCCCCCGGGTCCCAGGCGCCCTCGGCGCGCATCTCGTGCTCGGACCGGAACATCAGCGCGCCGGTCGGGCAGACGCCGATGCAGTTGCCGCAGAACACGCACGCCGACTCCGGCAGCGAGACGTCGAACTCGGTCGAGATCCGGGCGTCGAAGCCTCGGCCCGCGACCGAGATGGCAAACGAGTTCTGGGCGTCCTCGCCGCATGCCTCAACGCACTTGTAGCAGAGGATGCAGCGGGCGTAGTCGCGCACGTAGAGCGCGTTGTCCACCTTTACCGGCTGAGCGACCGACTCGGCGACGCCCTGTTCTCCGAATCGCGTCGGGTCGGCGCCGTACTCGTCCGCGTAGCGGGCCAGGTCGCCGTCGGGCGACGCGGTTCCGGCAAGCGACATGTCGACTGATGAGCCGAGCAGCTCGAGCACCATCCGCCGCGAGTGACGAACGCGCTCGCTGTTCGTCTGCACGTCCATGCCCGGCTCAACCTGTCGCGAGCAGGCCGGAACCAGCGCGCGAGAGCCGGCGACCTCGACCACGCACACCCGACACGCATTGACCGGCGTGAGGTTCTCGAGGAAGCAGAGCGTCGGCGTGTCGATCCCGACCGAGCGGGTGGCCTCAAGGATGGTCGACCCGGCAGGCACCGTGACGCTGGTGCCGTCGACGGTGAGCTCAACCGACGGGACGTCGGGGGCCCGCGGCGGCGAGGGCGGTCGCGACGGCCGGGCCGGAGGCTCACGAAAGATGCGCTCCGGATCGACGGCGGTCATGCCTGGCCCCTCATCGCGGTCCCCTGCGGCTCGTCGAACGTGACCAGCCCGGCTCGGATGGCGCTCTCGATCGCCGCCGGCGCCGTCTGGCCGAGGCCGCAGATCGATGCGTCGCGCATCGTCCGGGCGAGGTCCATGAACAGCGCCAGCTCATCGGCGACCGAGCCACGCGTCCTGCCCGAGGCGAGACGGGCCAGCAGCTCGTCCTGGCGCACGGTCCCGACCCGGCACGGCACGCACTGGCCGCACGACTCGTCACGGAAGAAGGCAGAGATGCGGCGGAGCACGCCCGGCAGGTCGGTGGTCTCGTCCATCACCATCACCACGCCCGATCCGATGGTCACACCGGCGGCGCGGGCGTCCTCGAACGTGAGCGGCAGGTCGAGGTCGTCCGGTCCGGCGAACGCGCCGGCCGCACCGCCCAGCAGGACCGCCTGGATCGAGCGACCCGATGGGACGCCACCGGCAAGCTCGATCACCTCGCGCAGCGTCGCTCCGAACGGCAGCTCGTAGACGCCGGGTCGCGCGACGTGGCCGGAGACGCAGAACAGCTTGGGTCCCGTCGATCCCTCGGTGCCGATCGACGCGAACGCCCCACCGCCCATCCGGAGGATGAGCGGCACGTTCGCCAGCGTCTCCACGTTGTCGATCAGCGTGGGCTTGCCGAACAGCCCGACCTCGACTGGGTATGGCGGCTTGTTGCGCGGCTCTGGACGATGGCCTTCGACCGATTCGAACAGCGCCGTCTCCTCGCCAGCGATGTAAGCGCCCGCCCCCACCCGCAGCTCGATGTCGAAGTCGAGATCGTGGCCGTCCACCCGTGGACCGAGCAGGCCGGCCGCGCGCGCCTGCTCGATCGCTCCTGCGATCCGCGCCCGGGCGATCGGATACTCCCCGCGCAGGTAGACGTAGCCGCGGGTGGCGCCGACCGCGAACCCGGCAATGGTCATCGCCTCGATCAGCACGAACGGATCCTCCTCGAGGATCACGCGATCCTTCATCGTGCCGGGCTCTGACTCGTCGGCGTTGCACACGACGTACCGCGGGGTCTGCGGTTCAGCGGCGACCGCCGCCCACTTGCGTCCCGTGGGGAATGCGGCGCCACCACGTCCGACCAACCGGGCAGCAATGACCTCGTCGATCACGGCCTGGGCGCCCGCCTCCATTGCCCCGCGAAGCGCGGTATAGCCGCCGGCGCCGAGGTACGCATCGAGCGACGTTGGGTCCACGCGGCCCACGCGCTCCAGGAGTCGGAGCTCCGGCGACCCCGCCTGGGGCGCCAGCACCCGAACCCACTCGATGGGGTCCGGGCCATTCGATGCCAGCTCCTCTCGCGCCTGATCCGGGGCCGCGTCGGCAAGCTCGACCGCCCAGTCCAGCGTTTCGATCAGCCCCTGCGCGTCGGCTATCTCGCCCACGACCATGCTCCCCGCCGCCTCGCCGGCGATCGTCAGCAGAGCGGCCGTGGGCCGCTCGCACTGGCCGAGGCACGGCGTGCGCAGCCAGGTGGCCGCCCCGTCGTGGGTGGGCGTGCCCGCCGGAGCCAGCTGCGCTTCGAGCTCGTCGCATACGCGATCGGCCCCAGCCAGGCGGCAGGCCAGGTCGTCGCAGACGTGGGCGACGATGCGCGGGCGCTCGGTCGTCGGAAGCATCGCGTAGAACGTGGCGACCCCGTACGCATCGGCCGGTGGCACGGACAGGCGGCGGCAGACGTGATTGAGCGCTCCCTGGCTGAGCCAGCCGGTCCGGGCGACCGCCGCCTCGAGGGCCGGCAGGAGCAGGTCCCGTCGCGCGCGTGCGCCGTGCCCGCCATGCGCGACATGTCCGTCAAGGGACGCGTCCCGGACACCGCCGGACCAGCTGCTTTTCGCAGGGCCGATCAACGGGTCGAGCACCGCGTCGACCGCAGCACGCTCCGCACGGGTTGCGGCCGGCCCCACGACGTGGAGATCCATCGCCCGAGTGTAGGCGTTTGCGCAGCCGGATGGTTGGCGATGAGCGGCGTCGCGTCTGCGGGGCCATTGGCGGCGGTTGGCGACTGACGCTGCCCGCTAGGTACCCGCTGGCACCCCAATCTTCTCGACCCGGATGGCGGTGGCCTTGAACTCGGCCGTGCCTGCCTTCGGGTCCGTGGCATCGATCGTCAGGCGGTTGACCGCGACTTCGTCCTGGAAGTGGAAGGTCATGAACGCGAGCCCGGGGCGGAGCCCGTCATCGACATGGACCGGCGCCTCGACCTCGCCGCGCCGGGAGACGACCCGGACCCGCTCGCCGGCGGCTATCCCCAGCCGCTCCACGTCCTCGGGCGACATGTCGATCGTCTCTCCACGTCGACGTGGGTACGCATAGCGGCTGGATTGCACGCCCGTGTTGAAGGAATCGAGCCGGCGGCCCGTGGTCAGCCGGATCGGGAAGTCGTCGGTCAGCTGGTCCACCGGCGGGTCGTGCTCCACCGGCATGAACGGCGCGCGGTTGCCGGGAACCGGGTCCTCCCAGAGCCGCGAGTGGAGGAACAGCTCTCCCGGGTGCGTCTCGTCGTAGCACGGCCACTGAAGACCGCTCTCGGCCTCCAGCCGCGCGTAGCTCATGCCCGCGAACGCCGGCGCGAGACGTCGGACCTCGTCCCACACCGTCTCGGCATCAGCCGCGCCCCAGTCGTGGCCAAGGCGTCGCGCGATCTCGAACACGATCCACAGGTCGTCGCGCGCCTCGCCCGGCGGCTCGAGCGCCTTGTGGACACGCTGCACCCGCCGCTCGGAGCTGGTGACCGTGCCCTCGCTCTCGGCCCAGGCTGCGGCCGCGGGCAGCACCACGTCCGCGAGCTCCGCGGTCGCGGTCAGGAAGATGTCCTGGACCACGAGCAGGTCGAGCCCGCGGAGCAGTCGCTCGGTCCGGCCCCGATCGGCCTCCGACTGGAGCGGGTTCTCGCCGATCACGTACAGCGTGGTCAGGTCCCCACGCTCCATGGCATCGAACATCGCAGACAGGTGCCAGCCCTTGACTGGCGGGACAGGCGTCCCCCAGCTCGCATCGAACTTCGCCCGGAGAACGTCGTTCTCGACATGCTGGAAGCCGGGAAGCCGATCCGGCAGCGCGCCCATGTCGCCGCCGCCCTGGACGTTGTTCTGGCCCCGGAGCGGGTTGAGCCCGCTGCCGTACTTCCCGATGTGACCCGTGAGCAGTGACAGGTTGATCAGCGCGAGCACGTTGTCGACCGCGTTGTGGTGCTCGGTGATGCCCAGCGTCCAGCAGAGCATCGCCCGGTCCGCGGTCGCGTACGCGTGGGCGGCCTCCCGGATCGCCTCCGCAGGCACGCCCGTCTCGCGTTCCGCGCGCTCGAGCGTGTAGGGCTCGACTGCCTCGCGGTAGGTGTCGAAGCCGGTCGTGGCGCGCCCGATGAACTCGTCGTTGGCCAGCCCCGCGTGAATGATCTCCCGGCCCATCGCGTTGGCGAGGGCGATGTCGGAGCCGACGTCGAGTCCCAGCCACAGGTCCGCCCACTGTGCGCTCGAGCTCCGCCGCGGGTCGATCGCGATCACGCGCGCACCACGACGCACCCCCTTCAGGAGGTGGTGGAAGAAGATCGGATGCGTCTCCCGGGCGTTGCTGCCCCACAGGAGGACGAGGTCCGTCTCCTCGGCTTCACGATATGAGCTGGTTCCGCCACCAGCGCCGAACACGGTCGCCAGACCGGCGACAGAGGGGGCGTGTCAGGTGCGGTTGCAGCTGTCGATGTTGTTGCTGCCCAGGACGACGCGGGAGAGCTTCTGGGCCGCGAAGTTGACCTCGTTGGTCGACTTGCTGCAGCTGAAGATCCCGAACGTCCGGGAGCCGTGCGCGTCACCCGCGGCCCGCATCCCGCTGGCGACCCGGTCCAGCGCCTCGTCCCAGGTCGCGGGACGCAGGGTGCCGGTCTGGCGGTCGCCGTCGCGGATGAGCGGCGTGGTTAGGCGGACGTACTCCTTTGGCACGGGCGCACCTCGATACGGGGTCGAACCCGACGAGTGTAGATCGATGGGCAACGACCGTCTGCGTCGCCGATCAACGGAGCAGGAGTCTGCCGGCTTCCGCGCCCTCCCGGGGATCGAAGGCCTCGACCTCGCCAACACGCCAGGTCGCGACCCCCGCCTCCTCGAGCGCGGCCGTGATGGATGCCACCAGCGGCGGCTCGATCGCCGCCAGCAACCCGCCCGAGGTCTGCGGATCGTGAGCCAGCGCGACGATCCCGGGCGCGACGCTCGTCCCCACGTCAAGCACATCGGCGGTGAACCGGCGGTTGTGGCCGGCTCCCTCGGTCTCAAGCCCCGCACCGGCAACATCGAGCGCGCCATCCATCGCGGGCAGCGCGGCCGCGTCGAACGCCAGCCGCACCCCCGATGCTCGTGCCATCTCCAGCCCGTGACCCAGCAACCCGAAGCCCGTGACGTCGGTCGCGCCACGGACGCCGTTCGCGACCAGGATCTCGGCCGCGACCCGGTTGAGCGTTCGCATCTGCTCGGCAGCGAGCGAGAGATGCGCCTCGCTCGCGAGGCCCGAGCGGCGGCCGCTCACCAGCAGCCCCGTGCCCAGCGGCTTGGTCAGCAGCAGCACATCCCCGGGACGCGCGCCACCCTTGCGCAGCAGCCGACCCGGGTGGGCTGCGCCGACGACAGCCAGGCCGTACTTCGGCTCCGGGTCTCGGATCGTGTGACCGCCGGCGAGCAGCCCGCCCGCCTCGCGCACCTTGGCGGCGGCACCGTCCAGCACGGCGCGCAGCGCGGACGTCGGGAAGTCCTCCGGGAAGGCGGCGATCGACAGCGCGAACAGCACATGCCCGCCCATCGCGAAGATGTCCGACAGCGCGTTGGCGGCGGCGATCTCGCCGTACAGGCGCGGGTCGTCGACCAGCGGCGGAAAGAAATCAACGGTGCCCAGAACCGCGAGATCGTCGGAGATGCGCCAGGCCGCCGCGTCGTCGGGAGGATCGAGGCCCGCGATCAACGCGGTGTGTCCACTCCCCGGACCTGGTCCGGCACCGAGCCCGGCGAGCGCGTCGGCGAGGACGTCCGCACCCAGCTTGGCCGCGCAGCCGCCACACTCGGTCAGGTCGGTCAGCCGAAGCGGCGCGGGATCGGCGAGGGGGCGCGACGTCACCCGGCGATCATACGGCGGCGATTGGCGGATACCATCGGCGATGGGAGCGGAGGGGTCCCGGTGGGCTCCCCGGTCTTCAACACCGGTGGCGCGGCGCTCGGCGTCGCGCGGTGGGTTCGACTCCCATGCGCTCCCGCCACTGAGCCACGTGGCACGACCTTCCGTGCTCGCCGAGTCCGGACCGTCCCCGCGTGGTCATACGCGGCGGGGGTCAGCACCTGAGCGGGAACCGGGCCGGGTCGAGCGTCTGCGCGATCGCCGCGGGCCGGCCCAGGATCAGGTCCGTGACCAGCCTGGCCGAGGCCGGACCGGTCGAGATCCCCCACGGCCCATGGCCGGCGCAGACGTAGAGGTTCGCGATGCCTGGCACCTGGCCGACCAGCGGCCGGCCGTCCACGCTCTGTGGGCGCGCGCAGGCTCGCACACCGCGGATCGGGGCGTCGGCGACCGCCGGCACGAAGCGGACGGCGCGCTCCAGGATCGGCTCGATCCAGGATGTCGGATCGGGTTCGCGTGACAGGAAGGTCGATCCGACCGCGCTCGCGCCGGGCAGGGGCACGAGGCTGAACTCAACGTCGTCGATGCCGGGATTGTCATCGGCATGCAGGGAGTCCCCGGCGGGCCCCTCGGGCGGCAGGTCATCGGCGACACGACCGGCCAGTCGGTCACGGCCGCCACCGTCGGCCTGCCGGTCACCAGCGCCACCGCCAGGCATCGTGTCCAGGATGGCCTCGATCCCCGCCTCCTCGAGGACATGCGTCGGATGGCCTTCCAGCTCGACCTCTGCCACGACGCCCCAACGCGGCTGGATCGGCGCCCAGCTCCCGGACGGATCGAGAAGCGCGGGCGTCCATGGGCCTGCGGCCACCAGGACGGCTCCCGCCGCCAGCCGTTGCCCATCGACCGTGATGCCCGTGACGCTATCGCCGTCGATCGCCAGCTCGGCCGAGTGGCCAAGCCGGATCGTCGCCCCGAAGCCCTCGGCGAGGGTGGCGTAGGCATAGGTCGACGCTCCCGGCATGACCGGATAGCCGATGTCGACACGGCACGCCCACAGGGCTTCGCCGACGGCCGGATCGAGCTCGCGGAGCATGGCCCCGCCGACCACCTCGAGCCTGAGACTGGGGAATGCGGCGTGGATCGACCCGGCTTGGCGGCGCACCGCGGCTTCATCGGCCGAGATATAGAGCAGACCGGCCGGCGACGCCGGGAATGGGAAGGCGTTCGATCGCACGGCGAGGTCTCGATAGAGATCGACGGTTTCGCGGTAGAGGGCTGCCAGCACCGGATCGAACGGATGCTGGACCACGCCGGAGTTGGCGCCCGAGGCTCCCGACGCCAGCCCATCACGCTCGACGAGCACAACGGATGCGCCCGCTTCCGCCAGGAACGCGGCTGCCGCGGTGCCCACGATGCCGCCGCCGATGACGACGACGTCCGGATGTGCGGGGTTGGCCATGGACGAGATGCTCCGTGCTCCCGAGCCGGGACGGCATCGGGATGCCATCATCGCAGCGTGACTCGATCGTCGTCCTCGCCGCGTCGGCGGCGCCCCTGCGCGCCGCCCTCGGCCCATGGCCAGCACCCGCCCAGCGTCGAGCACATCCTCGCGCTTGTCCGACCGGAGCTCGAGGGCAGGCTCACCGCGCATGATGCCCTGACGGTGCTGGTTCGGGAGGTGCTGGACGATGAGCGTGCCCGGCTGGCGGCCGGCAGACCAGGGACCACGGATTCGATGCTCGCGGCCGAGGTTGCGATGCGCATCGAAGCGCTCACAGACCCGGCGCGCATGGCACCAGCACTGGTCATCAACGCCACCGGCGTCATCCTGCACACCAACCTCGGCCGGGCCCCCTGGTCCGAGATCGCGCGGGCGGCCGCCGACGTCGCCGCGGCCGGCTACGGGTTCCTGGAGCTGGACCCGGCGACCGGCCGACGCGGCCAGCGGTTCCGCGTCGCGGAGGACCACCTCGTCGCCCTCACGGGTGCCGAGGACGCGCTGATCGTCTCCAACAACGCCGCCGCACTGTTGCTCGCGGTCGGGCTCGCGGGTCGGCGGGGGTCCGTTGTCGTGTCGCGTGGCGAGCTCGTCGAGATCGGGGGCGCCGTTCGCATTCCCGAGGTGATCTCGCGGGCCGGGGCGCGGCTGATCGAGGTCGGCACGACCAACCGAACCCGAGCCGAGGACTTCCGGTCACCGCTCGCCGAAGGTCGCGCCCGCGTCGTGCTCCGTGTCCATCCGTCCAACTTCGCGGTCAGCGGATTCACGGAGTCCGCGGACCTGGCCGCGGTCGCACGACTGGCCCACGAGCACGGCGCGATCGTCATCGATGACCTCGGGTCCGGCGCCCTGCTCGACACGTCAGCCTTCGGCCTCGCCCACGAGCCCACTCCGGCCGAGCGGCTGGCAGCGGGGGCCGACGTCGTCCTGTTCAGCGGGGACAAGCTGGTGGGCGGTCCGCAGGCAGGCCTTCTTGCGGGTCGCCGCGAGCTGATCACACGGCTGCGACGCGATCCCCTGGCCCGGGCGATGCGCCCCGACAAGACGATCCTCGCCGGGGTCGCGGCGACGCTTGCGCTGTATCGGGCGGGCCGGGCCGTCGCCGACATCCCCGTCTGGCGCCAGATCGCCGTTCCCCCCGCGTCGCTCCAGGAGCGCGCCGAGCAGATTGCGGCAGTGACGACGGCGGCCGGGCGCGATGACGTGCGCATCGTCGCGGTCGAGTCCACCGTCGGCGGCGGGTCGCTGCCGGGCCAGGTGCTCCCGTCGTTCGGCCTGGCCGTGGGAACGCCGTCGCCGGATCGCGCCGCGCGCGCCCTTCGGCAGGGTACGCGCGGTGCCAGCAGGATCCTGGCCCGCATCGTCGACGACGCGATCGTGTTCGATCTGCGGACGGTCGAGCCCGTCGATGACGGAGCGATCGCGCGACGGATCATCGACGTCGTGCCGCCGCGCAGATGAGCGACGGGACGGCGTTGGCATGAGGGACGAGGCGGCGGCGGCATGAGCGGCGAGGTTCAGGCGAGCCCCCGCCGGAGCGTGGTCGTCGGCACGGCCGGGCATATCGATCACGGCAAGACGACCCTGTTGCGAGCGCTCACCGGGATCGATGCCGACCGGTTGCCCGAGGAGCGCCGGCGGGGGATGACGATCGACGTCGGGTATGCGCACCTCGACCTGGCGGACGGGTCCGTGGTCGACTTCGTGGACGTGCCCGGCCACGACGGGCTCGTGGGCAACATGCTTGTCGGAGCGGGGGAGATCGACGCGGCGCTGCTCGTGGTGGCTGCCGACGACGGGCCGAACGCACAGACGCTCGAACACCTCGAGCTGCTCGACGCGCTCGGCATCGCCGACGGCCTTGCGGTGGTGACCAAGTCCGATCTCGCGCCGTCGCCCGAGCGGCGGGCAACCCTCGTCGCCGAGGTAGAGGCGCTGCTTTCCTCCACGACCCTGGCCGGACGGCCCGTGCTGGTCGCCTCGGCAACGACGGGCGATGGGATCGGCGATGTTCGCGCCGCGATCGCCGCGCTCGCAAGGCGGGTCGCGCTGCGGCTTGCCGCGGCTGGTCAACCACGGCTGGCGATCGATCGGGTATTCGCGATGCGCGGACGGGGAACGGTCGTGACCGGGAGCCTCCGCGGCGGGCGCGTGACGCCCGGAATGTCGCTTCGCCTGCTGCCCGACGACGTCGAGGTGCGAGTTCGTGAGGTCCAGGTCCGCGGAACGACCGTCGCGGCCGGCGATGGCGGGCGGACCGCCCTCCTGGCGGGCGGGGTCGACGCGGCGCAGCTTCGCCGCGGCCAGGTGCTGACCCGGGACCCATCGGTCACGACGACGTCCAGGGTGCTCGCGGCGATCCGCCTGCCGGCCTCCTTCCCCGCTCGCGGTCACGATGCCGTGGACAAGGTTCCCGGGGATCGTGTGCGGTTGCAGGTCCACCTGGGCACGGATCGGACCGGGGCGCTGGTGATCCGCGGTCCGCGGGAGGCGATCGAGCTCTCAGGCGGATCGTCGATCGCGATCCTGCGGCTGGACACCCCGATGGCGGCGGCGCCGGGCGACCGGTTCGCGCTTCGCTCGCCGTCGGCGGGCAGCACGGCGGGTGGTGGCGTGGTGCTCGACCCGGCGCCGCCGCGTGGCATCTCGCGCCGGCGCCTCACCCCCGATCGCGCGGAGGCCCTCGCGGTATCGCCGGCGGGTTCGCTGGCAGCACGGATCGACCTCCACGGCGCGCTCCGGGAGACGGACGGCTGGCGCCTGGCGGGCGACGTCGAGGCGGCCCTGGCAGCCCGGGCGCGGGAGACCGTCGCCGCACATCACCTCGCCGATCCCGCGTCCCCCGGGCTTGTCATCGGGTCCCTCCGCTCGGCCGTCGCACTGGAGGCGCGCCGACGGATCACGCTTCGCCGCGCCGAAGCCGACGATGTGGCGCGCCAGGTCGTCGACGGGCTGATCGCGGGTGGCGCGCTCGCCCGGGAGGAGGACCGGGTACGCGACGCGTCGCGCCCTTCCGGCCTGCCACCGGCGACCCTGGCCGCGATGGATCGCCTCGAGGCCGCGCTCTCGGTCCCGGCGCCCCCGTCGCTGGCGGAGGCTGCGCGCACCGCCGGATGTCCAGCCGAGGGGCTCCGTGCGCTCGAGGCAGGGAGCCGGATCATCCGCGTCGATGATGACCTCGCCTGGTCTTCCGTGACCTACCGTGATCTCGCGAAGCAGGCGCTGACGATGGCCGCCACAGGGCCGCTCTCGCCCGCCGCGTTGCGCGACGCCACCGGGACCAGCCGCCGATACGTCCTCGCGCTCCTCGAGGACCTCGACCGGCGCGGTCTCCTGCGCCGGACCGACACGGGGCACGTGCTGGGTCCCCGGACGCTCGACCGCCTTCGTGCCCGCGCGGTTGCGGCCTCGACCCCGCCGGAGCCCCGCGATCCCGATGCCGCGACGGATGGTGGCGACAGATGAGCGTTGTCGCCATCGTGCTCGCCGGCGGCGCCGCAACGCGCTTCGGCGGCGACAAGCTCGGCGTCGCAGTGGATGGCCGTCCACTGCTTCACCATGCGCTGGGCGCCTGCGCGCAGGTCGCGCCGACGACCGTGCTCGTGCTCGCACCCGATGCACCCGCGCCGAGTCTCCCGCCCGCGCTCGAGCGCCGCATCCTCGTTGCTCGTGACCCGGCTGCTCATCACGGCCCGCTCGCGGGTCTCGCGGCCGGGCTGGAGGTCGCGGCTGCGGCGGTGACTGATGGCGATGTCGCCGTCGTCGTGGGTGGCGACATGCCCACCCTCGTGCCCGCCGTCCTCGAGCTGCTGATCCATCGCCTCGAGGGGAGGCCAGCGACCGGCGCACCTCGGCCCGACGCCGTGACGCTCGAGGCCGAGCCACCCGCGACCTTGCCCCTGGCCATCAGAATCGCGGCCGCCGCACCCGCCGCTCGAGCGCTGCTCGATGCGGACCGACGGTCGCTTCGGGAGCTCCTGGCGCAGCTTCCCTCCGCCCGGATCGACGCCGCGACCTGGCGTTTGCAGGACCCCGAGGCCCGAACCATCTCCGACATCGACACGCCTGATGACCTCGCCGCCGCGGCCCACCCGGACAACGTGAGGCGGCCACGCGTCTGATGGTCCGGCCGGAGCCGGCAGGAGGCTGAGGGGGCTGCTACCCGCCGAGCTCCGGCGTCTCGTGCACGGCCTCGCCCTCGACGAACGTGCCCACCACCTGCGCGTCGCCGATCGGCCCGGCACCCGGATCGAACACATCCCGGTCCAGAATCGCGATGTCCGCCAGCCTGCCGGCCGCGAGCGATCCGGTCTCGTCCAGGTGGTTGGCGTAGGCGGACCCGGCCGTGAACGCGGCGAGCGCGTCGGCCAGCTCGATCGCCTCCTCGCGCATGAACGGCTCGGCGCGGCGGTCCTCGTGGCTGACGCGAGTGACGGCGACCTCCATCTGAAGGAGCGGATCGGGCGTGGACACGGCCCAGTCGGAGCCCATCGCGAGGGTCGCGCCGTGACGGCGCAGTGACCGTAGCGGGTACTGGCGGGCGCTGACCTCCGGGCCGAGCACCGGCAGGGTCAGCTCGTCCATCTGGCCCTCGTGGGTGGCCCAGAACGTCTGCACGTTGGCGATCGCTCCGAGCCGTCGGAACCGCGGCAGGTCGTCCGGATGGACCACCTGCAGGTGCGCCAGCTGCGGCCGCGTGTCGGACCACCCGTTCTCGCGCCGGGCGGCGTCCACGGCGTCGAGCGCGATCTGCACGGCGCGATCGCCGAGCGCGTGGAAGTGCGACTGGAATCCCAGGGCGTCCAGCTGGATCACCGCGGCGCGAAGCACGTCGGGCTCGATGAACAGCAGACCGGTGGTGTCGGACCCGTCACCGTGGCCGTCCGGGTCGACATACGGCTGGAGCATGGCAGCGGTCTGGTGCTCGACGACGCCGTCGACCATGAGCTTCACGCTGGTCGGCGCGTACCGGCCCTGCTGCCCCGCCGCCCGCCGCTCGACCAGCTCATCGATCTGCTCCAGTCCCCGGGACCGATCCCACCACAGCGCGCCGATCACGCGGGCGGTGAGCTGACCCGCCCGCGCCAGCGACAGGTACGACGCCTGGTCCTCCTCGGTCACCCACGCGTCCTGCCACGCGGTGATGCCCAGCGAGTGGAGGTAGCGCTGCGCGTCGAGCAAGGCCGCGCGCATCTCGTCCGCACCGGTGGCCGGGAGGAGCCGCGACACGAGATCCATCGCGCCTTCATGCAGCATGCCGATCGGCGTGCCGTCCGGATCGCGCGCGATTCGGCCGTCGCCCGGGTCGGGCGTGTCAGCGGTGATGCCGGCAAGCTCGAGGGCGCGGCTGTTGACCCAGGCGTCGTGGACATCGCGGTTCGGCAGATACACGGGTCGATCGGGCACCACGCGGTCGAGGTCCTCGCGCCGTGCCAGGCCGCCCGGGAAGTCGGCCATCGCCCAGCCGCCGCCCAGGATCCATTGGGCGTCGGGATGCGCCGCCGCATAGCCGGCAATCACCTCGAGATAGCGGTCGAGGCCACGCTCCCCGTGCAGCTCGCATCTGATTCGCGCAAGCCCTGCGTGAATGGGATGTGCGTGCGCGTCACCGAACCCGGGCGTGACGGTTCTGCCGCGCAGCTCGATGACACGGGTCCGTGGGCCGACCAGCTGCCGGACGGACCGGTCACCCCCGACGGCCACGATGCGTCCGTCGCGGACGGCGAGCGCCTCGGCCCACGAGCGGGCCGGATCGGCGGTGAAGATGCGCCCGCCGATGAGGGCGAGGTCCGCATCACCGGAACTCATGACGTCGCGGATCATCGTCTCAAGTCTCGAGCTCGCGGCGGTTCGCCGAGCCCGCGTTGCGCGGTGCGCGCCGCAGTCGGCTCATGGTGCCGCAGTCCGGGCGACGGGGAGGCACGGACGAGTACGCTCCGCGAATGACGAGCGTGCATCTCCTTCATGCGGGCTACGCGGGTGATCGCGTGGCGTCGTCGATCGCTCTCGTGCGCGACGCGAACGCGCTGATCGTGGTGGATCCGGGCATGGTTGCCCGGCGATCTCTCATCCTTGATCCGCTGGCCGCACTGGACGTGGCACCCGAGGCCGTGACCCACGTGTTCCTCAGCCACCACCACCCGGACCACACGGTCAACATCGCGCTGTTCCCGAACGCGGAGGTGGTCGACTTCTGGGCGCGTTACCGCGGTGACGAGTGGCTCGATCACGATGGCGACGGCCATCGACTGTCGCCCCACGCGCAGCTCTGGCTCACCCCGGGTCACACGGAGGAGGACGCGACGCTGGTCGTCGAGGCGGATGACGCTGTGTACGCGATGACCCACCTCTGGTGGCGCGAGGACCGGACGCCGGCTGAGGATCCGCTGGGCTGGAACCAGGCGTCGATCGAGCGTCACCGCGAGCGCGTCCTCGAGGTCGCCGACATCGTGATCCCGGGCCACGGCGGGCCGTTCCGCGTCAGGGGCTGACGACCGAGGAAGGCGGACCATGTCAGCCGGCGGGGCGTGCTCCGCCGTCGGCCGCCGGTGTGCCGTCCGGATCGCGCAGCCCGTACCAGTTCGTGGCCGCGCCCGCCAGCAACAACCCTGCGCACACCAGCGCGGCCAGGTGGAGCGCCTCGGTCGACGCGACCTGGGCCGCCGCAGCGACTGCGGGCGGCGTGCCCGCCTTCGGCGGGTTGAGCGGCTGCACCTGCGTGCGCAGCTCCGGGCTGTTTGGGTCGAGGCCCGGCACGGAGGCGGCCAGCGACGCGTAGAAGGAGCCGGTGACGACGATGAACACCACTGCCAGGAGGATGGGCTGGCCGACCCTGCTGATCGAGTTGTTGACGGCCGACGCGACGCCGGCATTTCGAACCGGCACCGACGACATGAGGGTCGCGGTCAGCGGTGCGACGACCAGCGAGATCCCCAACCCGAACAGCAGCACGAACGGCAGGACATCGATCACGGCCGAGGGCGGTGGGACGAACGTGGACGGGTCGGACACCGCCAGGAGCCAGGGGCTGGAGCTCGCGGGAACGCGCGCGAACCAGGCGAGACCGGCCGCCATCAGGACCGGTCCGACCCACAGGAAGGCGCGGGCCCCGTATCGGCCTGCCAGGGAACCCACCCGGGTCGACAGCACGGTCAGCAGGATGGTGCTTGGCAACGTCACCATGCCGGCCGCGGTGGCCGTGTAACCCAGGACGCCCTGGAGGAACAGATACTCGATCGTGAACGTGCCGTAGAGCGCGCCGTAGATCAGGAGCGTCGAGAGGTTGATCGTCGCGAACGCCCGTCGTCGGAACAGCGCGAGCGGCACCAGTGGGTTCGGCCGCCGGGCCATCAGGATCGGGAAGGCGATCATCGCGATCACCCCGATCACGAGCGCGACCCACGCCACCGGATCCTGCCACTGCCGGTCCTGTCCGCGGATGACCCCGAACGCGAGGCCGCCGATGGCGAGCACCGCCACGATCGCCCCCAGCCAGTCGAACCGACCGCTCGCGTCCTCGTCCCGCGTCTCGGGCATGTAGCGGATGGTCGCGTACAGGGCGACGATGACGAGCGGCACGTTGAGCAGGAATGCGAATCGCCAGCTGACACCGTCCACGAGGAAGCCCCCGACGATCGGCCCAAGCAGCGTGGTCGCGGACGTGGCGGATGCCCAGATGCCGAAGGCCCGGGCGCGCGCCGGGCCCTCGAAGATGGCCGTCAGGATCGCGAGCGAGCCCGGGACCAGCAAGGCGCCGGCGGCCCCCTGGAGGAGGCGAAACAGATCGAGCAGCTCGAGCGTCGGGGCGACGCCACACAGCATGGACGTGGCCCCGAATCCGATGAGCCCGACCATGAAGATTCGCCGGCGACCGTAGTAGTCGGCGAGCGCCCCGGAGAGGACGAGCAGGGCGGCGAGGACCGCGAGATAGCCGGAGACCGCGTACGTCTGTCCCTCGAGGGTCGAGACGAGCGTGGCCGGGAGCTCCTCGCCAATGGGCTTGAGGGCGAGGTTCACCACGGTGCCGTCGAGGAAGACCATCGACGATCCGAGGATCGCCGCGACCATGGTCCAGCGCTGGATCGACGTCACCGGGACACGGAGGCGAGCATCGTCGGAGTGTCGCAGTCCGCCTGAGGACCGTCCAGAACTCGCACCGGCGGCGCCTGCTCTAGACTGCGCGCGTGCCCGGACCGGTGGCGCTCGTAGGCGCCGGAGAGTTCCTTGCTCAGATGGTCGACGTCGACCGGAGCCTGCTCCAGTCGAGCGGACGGCCTCGGCCCCGAGTGGTCATCCTGCCGACGGCATCCGCCCCCGACGGCGAG
This sequence comes from uncultured Chloroflexia bacterium, assembly GCA_963734935.1. Lineage (GTDB taxonomy): Bacteria > Chloroflexota > Limnocylindria > Limnocylindrales > CSP1-4 > CAIXZV01. The sequence continues at coordinate 136,663 of CAVTIO010000008.1, forward strand.
CGGGCCTTCCGCAACTGGGCGGAGATGGGCGTCGAGCACTTCTCGGCCCTGGGCGCCGAGGTCGAGCCGGTCCTGGTCAGGGATATCGCTGAGGGATACGACCCGGCGGCGATCCAGGCGATCGGCGAGGCCGACCTCGTCTACCTCTCCGGCGGTCACCCGCGCCACCTGCTGTCGGTCCTCCACGGATCACCGCTCGGCCGGGCGCTGGTCGAGGCCAACGCCCGGGGCGCCGTGATCGCGGGCTGCTCGGCCGGGGCCATGGTGATCGTGGGTCGGGTCCTGCACGTCCGGCGGGTGCCGCGACTCCGGATACCGCTGCCGTTCCCGCTTGGCTGGCCGGACGGGCTGCGGATGGTGGAGGACGTCGTGGTGCTGCCGCATTACGACGCGTGGCCGGAGGCGCTGTCGGCGTCGATCGTGCTCCAGGCGCCGCGTGGCTCGCGGGTCCTGGGCATCGATGAGGGCACGGCCGCCGTGGGTCGCGACGGTACGTGGCAGGTGCGAGGCCGCGGCCGGGTCACGATCTGGCGTGGGCGCCACCGCGAGCGGTACCGCGATGGCGACGCATTCCGGCTCTGACGTCGCCCGCGGCGCAGGTCGTACCCCGGGCGGGGGGTGGCCGTGGAGTCGAACGGGCGCCGGTCCCGGGTGAAACGGGCGCCGGTACCGGCTGATCAGTCGGGGCGGATCTGCCGGAAGCAGTCGGAGCAGTAGACCGGCTTGTCCATGCGCGGCTTGAACGGTACCTGCGCCTGGTTGCCACACGAGGAGCAGACCGCCACGAAATACTCGCGCGAGGCGCGGTCGTCGGTGCGCTCGTAGCCGCGCGGTCCGCCGATCGAACGCATGTCGCCCCCCGTGTCGCGTGTGGCTCGCCGGTAGGCCCGGCACGAGGTGCAGCGCTTTGGGTCGGAGGTGAACCCCTTCTGCGCGTAGTACTCCTGATCCGCCGCCGAGTGGATGAACTCCACTCCACAGTCAACACAGGTCATGGTTCGATCGACGTAGGTCACGATGCTCCTCCCGGGCGCGCGCTCGGACGATGATGCGCACCGAAAGGAACCCTTCCCCGGGCCCTGCGGAGGCGGCGGGGAGTCAGCCGGGGCCGCGCGACCCAGGTGCCGTTTCTCGGAGTCCCTAGCTCGGGGCGCACCGCTGGTTACCTTCCGCCAGCCTACACCGGGTCGCGGAACCCTGCAGGTGGCGGATCCCGCCGTCGACGACCCGTCGAACCGCCGCGCGCGCGTCGTTTACGACCTGCGGACGGGGCCCGCTGCGCGTCGTGGAGATTGGGGTCCAGAGGTGACAGCCGACCTGTCACAATGACGACGGAATCTAGGCGCGGCGACCGGGAGCGATGGGGGCGCCCGGCTCGCGGCCGGATCCCGGGAGCGATCGTCGCACTCGGTGCGGCCGGCCATCTGGCCGACCCGTGTCGGGGACGTCGATGGCTCACGGGTGGCCGGCAGGGGCACGCCGGTCGTGAGCCGCGCAGCATCAACGGGAGGCAGGCCCACCGCATGCTCCGACTGCTCCACACCGCGGATGTCCATCTCGGCGCCCGGCACGCCGACCTGGGTGAGGCAGCCGCAGCCCAGCGCGAACGCCAGTTCGCCGCGTTCCGGGCCAGCATCGACCTCGCGATCGCCGAGAAGGTTGACCTGTTCCTGGTCGCGGGTGACCTGTTCGATTCCAACGTCCAGCCACGGCGGTCCGTGGAGCGGGTGGCCGCCGAGCTCTCGCGGCTCGTCAAGGCCCGGATTCGGAGTGTCCTCGTGCCCGGCACCCACGACGTCTACGACCGGGCGTCGGTCTATCGCGCGTACAGCCTGTTCGCGATGGCAGGCGGCAAGCCCGGCGACGGAATGGTCACCGTCCTGACCCCCGAGCACCCGTGGGTGCACCTGCCGGCGCTCGACACCGTCGTCCACGGCCCCGTATTCCCGACCAAGCGCGCGCCGTACAGTCCGCTCCGCGATCTGGCCACGGTCCAGACGCCTCAAGCCACGTGGAAGATCGGACTGCTGCACGCCTCGATCGCGATCCCCGGTCGCACCGACGGCGACGAGGTCGTGATCACCACGGAGGAGATCGGCGCGTCCGGCCTCGACTACCTTGCCCTGGGCCATTGGCACTCGGCGCAGCAGGGGACGAGCAAGGGCGTGACCTACGCCTACGCCGGAGCCCCCGAGCCCGTCGCGGTGGACCAGGACCGGGCGGGCAAGGTGCTCCTGGTCACGCTCGACGAGCGGCAGGGCACCCGCCAGGTCACGGTCGAGGAGCGGGTCGTGGGACGGACGACCTTCCAGCGCCTCGAGCTCGACGCGGCAGACGTTGAGTCACAGCCGGCGCTGATCGCCCGGCTCGAGCAGGCGGCGGACCCGGATCTCGTGCTCGACGTTCGCCTGATCGGGGTTCGGCCCGATGAGCTGGACCTGTCCACCGATGAGGTCGAGACCGCGGTTGCGGGCTCGTTTCTTCGCGTGCGGGTCCGGGATCTGAGCCATCCGGCGCTGACGGAGGGTGCGCTGCCGCCGTCGGAGACGATCGCCGGTGCGTTCATCCGCAACGTCGAGGGCCGGATCGCCGACCTCGAGGCGACCGGCGACGCCGACGCGGCGCGCGAGGCCGCGGAGCTCCGCGACGCGCTCCGGCTGGGCCGCCTGCTGCTGGCCGGCCAGGAGGTGACGCTGTGAGGATCTCGAGCCTCGCGCTCACGGACATTCGCCGGTATCGCGAGCAGGAGATCGAGCTCGCACCTGGCCTGACGATCATCCGTGGGCCAAACGAGTCCGGGAAGTCGACCATCCAGCGCGCCATCGAGCTCGCCCTGACACGCCGCGTCACCAGCTCCCACTCGGACCTCGACGCGCTGGTGCCCTGGGACGGCGATCCCGAGTCGCGAGCGGCGGTGGGGCTCGTGTTCACATACGAGGACGATGACGGCAACGTCCACGAGGCGCGGCTGGCCAAGGCGTTCCGCGGCGCCAAGGGCCAGGCGCGGCTCGAGCTTGACGGTCAGGTGATCACCGATCCGGCCAAGGTCGACGAGGAGCTCGCCAACCTGTCCGGCGTGCCCACCGAGGGCTTCTTCCGGTCCACGGCCTCGATTCGCCACCACGAGCTGTCCGAGCTCCAACGCGATGAGGCCGCGCTGCGCGACCGCCTCCAGGCATCGATCAGCGGCGCCGACCGCGGGACGAGCCGAGCCAGGAAGAAGCTCGACCGGGCGCTGCACGACCTCCAGACCAAGGGCGTGAAGAACCCGGGGCGGATCAAGGTCGCCGAGGATAACGTGACCGAGCTCGAGGCTCGGCTCAGCGATGGCGAGGATCAGCTCGCCCGGCTGGAGCACGATCGCGACGCGCTGGTCGTGGCCCGCGGCCGCCGCAGCGAGTCGGAGACGGCCCTGGCTGAACGACGAGCCATGCTTGAGAAGGCGCGCCAGGCGGAGCGGCTCAACGCCGAACGGACGGCGGCCACGGAGCGCTTCGAGCGCTACCGCGAATCGGTCGTCGTGCGGGACGAGATCGATGAGCTCCAGCGAACGCACCCCTCCTCGATCCCGCTGCCCGTGCTCCGGACGACGGTGGAGCGGCTCCGGACGGTGGTCACCCGGATCTCGACCCTGGAGCGGCTGCTCGAGGGCGAGGTCCAGGTCGACTTCGAGGTGCCGCCCGAGGTTCGATGGCGCCACCTGTCGCGCTGGTCGCTGGTGCTGGTCGTCATCGGCATTCTGATCGCGGGAGCCGCCTTTGCCGTCGACGCGGCAGGGATCATCGAGCTCGGCACGCTCCCGATCCTGGCCGGCGGCGTGGTGGCCGCGATCGGCCTCGCGCTCGCGTTCGTGGGCTGGTGGCGCCGCCGCGGCGACCGGATCGAGAATCAGCTCCGCGACGACGAGGTCGATCGCCGTCTTCGCGGTCGCTCGGAGATGGAGCTCGAGCTCCGCCAGGCCGAGGCCGAGCGAGAGGACCTGCTCGGACGCATCGGGCTCGCCGACCCGGAGGCCGCCGATGCGGCGCTCGTGGCCGAGGAGGCCCACGTGAGCGCGATCGAGCAGCGCCGGGCGCGGCTGTCGGGCCTGATCGGCGATGAGCAGCTCGAGACGCTGCCGCAGCGGCGCGACGCAGCCGCGCTCGAGATCGAGCAGAAGACCGCGGCGCTCGAGGGCCTGGGTCCGATCGCCAAGGAGCCGCGTGCGCGGGAGCGGCTCGAGGTCGAGGTGGTGGACGCGGAGGGCGCGCTCGATCGAGCACGCGACGACGAGGCGAACGCGCGAGCGCGCGTCGAGCAGAACCCCGTCGACGCCGAGGAGGTCGCGGCCACCGCCGAGCGGCTGGCCCTGGCGCGCGACCACCTGGAGGCAACCCGGCGCCGGGCCCGCGTCTACGCTCTGACGCTCGCCGAGATCAACGCCGCGGAGCAGGCGACGATGCAGCGTGCCACGCGCTACCTCGAGCGGCGCATGGTGGTCGATGTCGAGCGGATCACCGACGGTCGCTACCGGCGAATCCGCGTCGATGATGCCAACCTGGGCATCGAGGTGTTCGCCCCCGAGCGCGCCGGCTGGGTGTCGGTGACGAGCCTCTCGCAAGGCACGCTCGACATCATCTATCTCGCCGCGCGGCTGGGGCTCGTGCGCCTGGTGACCGGGGATCGGCGACCGCCGCTGATCCTGGACGATCCGTTCGTGACGCTCGACGACGCCCGCGCCGCCCGCGCGCTCGAGCTGCTGCGGGAGCTGGCGTCGGGGTTCCAGGTCATCTATCTGACCACCTCGGATCGCTACGACAGCCTGGCGGATAAGGTGGTCGAGCTGGCCGGACCGACGGCCGTGGACGACGGCGAGACCGAGGACCCGGGCGAGGCCGACGCGACCGGTGAACCCGGCGAGGCCAGCGAGGTGGCGTCTGCCTGACGCCATCGGGCCCGGGGCCGCGGTCGTGGTCCTTGGCCTGTTGTCCGCCGCGTCCTGGGGCGCCGGCGACTTCGGCGGCGGGTTGATCAGCCGCCGCGCCCCGCTGCTCGGCGTGGTGGCGGTCACGCAGCTCGTGGGGCTGGTCGCGGCGCTGGCTGCGGTCGGGGCGCTTGGCGAGCCGATCCCGTCCGGTCCGGATCTCGCCTGGTCGCTGGTGGGGGGTGCCGCCGGCATGGTCGGGATCACGGCGCTGTACCGCGGGCTCGCGGTCGGTCGCATGGGGGTCGTGGCGCCGTCGGTGGGTGTCATCGGGGCGGTGATCCCGGTGGTGGCCGGGTTCGCCTTCGAGGGCGTGCCCCCCGCTGCGGCCGTTGCCGGGATCGTGACCGCGCTTGTGGCCGTCGTGCTGGTCACGCGAGCACCCGGTCAGGATGAGGGTCGTCCGTCCGGCTTCGGCTGGGCGGTCCTCGCCGGTTCCGCGATCGGCGTGTTCAACATCTCGGTCGGCCAGCTCTCCGATGCCGCGACGTTTGCGCCGCTCGTCGTGATGCGCGTGGTCCAGGCGATTCTGGTGGTGGTGGTGATCGTGAGCCTGCGACAGCCGTGGCGGCTGGATGGCTGGGCGCTGCGGCGGGTGCTGATCGTTGGCCTGCTGGACATGGGTGGCAACGTTGCCTTCATCGCTGCCGCCCAGACGGGGGCTCTCGCGATCGCGGCGGTTCTCAGCTCGCTGTATCCGGTCGTGACGGTGGTGCTCGCGGTGTCCGTTCTCCACGAGGGGATGACGCGGCGCCACGTGGCCGGCATCGCGTTGACCGTGCTCGCGATCGTCCTGATCGGGTTCGGCACGGCGGCGTAGGATCGGCGGGTGCGGATCTCGGCCAAGGTTGACTACGCGGTCCGGGCGATGTGCGAGCTGGCGACTCGCGACGACGACGTGCCCATGAAGGCCGATCAGCTGGCGGCCGCCCAGGACATCCCGCTCTCGTTCCTCAACAACATCCTGGTCGATCTCCGGCGCGCCGGCATCGTTCGCTCGACGCGCGGGCAGGTCGGTGGTCATCGGCTCGCTCGACCCTCGGCACAGGTGACGATCGCCGATGTCATCCGAGCCGTGGAAGGGCCGCTTGCGGACGTGCGTGGGATTCGGCCAGAGTCGCTCGAGTTCAGCGGACCTGCGACAGCACTCCGGGACGTGTGGCTCGCGAACCGCGTCGCCGTCCGACGCGTGCTCGAGGGCGTGACCATCGCAGACGTTGTCTCGGGCGGGCTGCCCTCGGAGGTCTCCGTCCTGCTTGACGATCCGGACGCGCTGGTTGCCCACTAGGCCGGCCCGCCAGTCCTCGCATCACGTCGGAGACTGCCCAACACCGTGCCAGGCTCGGGCCTGGCCGGCCACCTGAGTCAGGTCGCGAGCAAGCCCCGTCGCCGCCGAATACCCCGCTCGATCGTCCCGAACACGAGCGAGTCCAGTACGACCCCGATCATCAGGATCACGAGCATGATCGCCAGCATTCCCTGGCTGTCCGCCAGCTCGCGGTTGACCTGCAGCAGCTGCCCGAGGGACGTGCGGTTCGCGATCACCACGATGAGCTCGCCGGCCATCAGGCTGCGCCAGGCGAACGCCCAGCCCTGCTTGAGGCCGCCCATGAAGCTCGGCAGCGCGGCCGGCAGGATCACGTAACGGTACGCGGCGAGCCCGCGCGCCCCGAGCACACGGCCGACCCGCGTGAGCACGGGCGGGATGTGATCGACGCCGTGGATCAGGCCGTTCGCGACCGACGGCGCGGCGCCCAGCACGACGACGAAGGTGATCGCCTCCTCGCTCAACCGGAAGAGCAGGATCGCGAGTGGGAACCACGCGATCGAGGGCATGGTCTGGAGGCCCATGATCAGCGATCCGATCGCCGTGCGTAACACGCGGAACCGGGACACGAGCATGCCCACAGTGATCCCGATCGCCATGGCAAGACCGAAGGCCCACACCGCCCGGCGGAGGGTGGTCAGGACCGCACCCCACAGCTCCGGCGTGCCCAGCTCCGCCCGCAGACGCTCGAGCACGGCCGACGGCGGTGGCAGCACGTACTGGGGTCGCCAGCCGCTCCAGACCACGGCCTCCCAGGCCGCGAGCACAATCGCGATCGCCAGCGCCTTGGGCCACATCGCAGCCCACGCGCGCCGTGCGATCGACGGGCCCGGGACCGCCGTCGTCTCCAGCGCGTCGAGTCCGGCGACCTCGCGTCGACCTCGCGCCGTTCCGGGAACCGCCGGCCGGAGCCGTCCGACGATGTCCGCGCCATGCGGCAGGTCAAGCGCCATGGCGAGCTACCTCCTCCCGCAGGCTCGCAGTGACCCGGCGCGCCAGCGCCGCGACGTCAGCATCCTCGATGCGTCGGGGCCGCGTGATGTCCACGGGGAACGTCTCGGCGACGCGCCCCGGCCGGCTCGTCAGAAGCACGATCCGGTCACCGAGCCGGGCTGCCTCCCGCACGTTGTGGGTGACGAACAGGATCGTGCGACCAGTCGCAAGCCAGATCCGCTCCAGCTCGTCGTGGAGGATGTCGCGAGTCATGGCATCGAGCGCCCCGAACGGCTCATCCATGAGCAGTACCTCGGCTTCGTGGGCGAGCGCTCGAGCAAGAGCGACCCGCTGGCGCATGCCGCCCGACAGCTCGTGCGGCTGGCGTCGCGCGAAGGAACCGAGCTGGACCAGGTCCAGCAGCTCGGCGACCCTGGCGCGGCGAGCGGCGCCAGGGACATGACGCAGCCGGAGCGGCAGCTCGACGTTCCGCTCGACGCTGAGCCACGGGAACAGCGCCGCTTCCTGGAACATGAACGATGGCTGTCCGGCGCATTCCACCGATCCTCGGGTCGGTCGCTCGAGCCCGGCCACCAGGTTGAGCAGCGTGGACTTGCCGCAACCCGACGCGCCGAGGATGCACACGAGCTCGCCCTGCCCGACGGTGAGCGAGATGTCGTCCAGGGCCGTCACGGCGGTACGACCCGAGCCGAATACCTTCGTGAGGCTCGTGACCCGGACGGCCGGCCGCAGCACGGGGGCCTGCTCGGGAGCGGACAGGGCGAGTGCGCCGCTCACTTTGCGAATCCCTCCACTCCGGGCCGGCCCTCGGCAGCCAGGAGCCCGGTGAGAATTCGGAGGTCATAGAGCCCGGACAGGTCGCCCGGGTCGTCAAGCAGGCCGAGCGCCACGGCGTCCTGTGCCGACTGCTCGAGGGACGCTGCCACGGGGTCGACGGTGAAGACGAGATTGGACCACGCAGCTGCCAGGAGGTCCGCTCCCAGCGTCTTGCTCGTGTAGCGCTCGATCTCCCGATCCACGATGGCCTGTGCGTCGGCCGGCTGCTCGTTGGCGAAGTCGACGGCCCGGATCACGCCCAGCAGGATGCGGCTGACCACGTCTGGATGGGCGTTGAGGTAGGTGGTCGCGACCATCAGCTGGGTGGTCACGTATCGACCGCCGGGCCAGAGGTCACGCTCGTCAACGAGGACGTGCGCGCCACCCTCACGGATGAGACGGGTCGCCCACGGCTCGGGCACCCAGGCACCGTCGATGGTGCCGGCGAGGAATGTCTCCAGAGTCTGGGCGTTCTCCTGGGGGACGACCGACACGTCACCCCCGCCCGCGGTGTCCGTGCGCAGACCCTGACCGGCGAGCCAGGTGCGCAGCGCAACGTCCTGGGTGTTGCCCAGCGAGGGGGATGCGATCGTCCGGCCCCGAAGACCGGTGGCGGATGTGATGCCCTCGCGAACCACGAGGAAGGCGCCCCCGGACGTTGCCCCCGAGATCACGCGAACGGCCTCGCCGTTTGACTTCGCGTACGCGTTGATGGCCGGGTTGGGGCCGACGAACGTAAGGTCGATGGCGTCCGCGAACATTGCCTCGACCGCCGTCGTCCCCGAGCTGAACGCGTTTACCTGGATGTCCGCGTTCGGTAGCAGGTCGTCAACGGCGCCGCCGTCGCTCAGCGCCAACAGCCCCGGGGCGTGCGTGATGTTGGGGAACACGCCAATCCGGACGGTCACCGGGTCCAACAGCGGCTCCGAAGAGCCGTCGATCGCGATGGCCTCACCGACGGCGGTGGCCGACGTCGAGCCGCCGCCGCCCGCTTCCAGGGCCGAGCAGCCAGCCGTGACGATTGCCATCGTCGCAACCAGGAGGAGCGGTCCACGATGCCAACGATGACGGTTCCATCTCCACATGCCAGCCACAGTGACACCTTTCTCGACTTTGTCGATCGATTTAGTGACCACAGTACCTGCACGATAGCTGGTCGCGGGCCGGGATGCAAGTGGAGCGCCGGTGGCCCGCGAGCTGGAGTGGGGTCGGGACCCGAGGGAGAGGTTCGTCGGGCCCGGATCGTCAACCGGCGGAGGCCTCGCGGTGGATGACCAGGCGGTCGAGGTCGGATGCGTTTGTGAGCCTGATCACAAGGTCGAACCGCTCGTCGTGGATCCCGCCCGTATCCAGCGACGCCCGCAGCCGGTCCCACTGTCGTCGAACGATTGCGGCAGGCACCACGCGCTCCGCACGTCGTCGGTTACGCTCGAGGACGAGGTCGAGAGGGAGGTCGAGGACGATCGCGACGGCGGGTGCGCCGGCAGAGCGCGCGATCGCGGTCAGCGGAGCTCGCGCACGGCGGTCCACGTTGGTGGCATCGATCACGGTCATGGTGCCCGCCTCGAGTCGCGTCGCAGCCCGGCGATGGAGGATCGCGAACGCTGCTCGAGACACCGACTGGTCGGTGGGATCCCCGCTCAGCGTGCCGCGGAGGGCATCAGACGACAGGATCTCGTCGGCAGCGAAATGGCGAGCAGAGAGCGTCGACTTGCCAGACCCGGCCGCGCCCATCAGCACGACGAGCGCCGGATCCGGGACCGTGACCGCGAGCGGTCCGGCGGGCCTACGTGATCCCGAGGTGCTTGACCCCGAGGCGCTGGCCTGCGCTGGCGTGCGGTCACCCCTCGCGCCGGTCACCACGCTAGCCTGAGCCAGCCTCGCGAGTCGCCTCGGCGCCGGCGCTCCCGACGGGATTGACTGACGCGGCCGCTGCCGAGGCTACGGGACTCGCTGTTGGGGTGGGTTTGGGCGTGGCCGTGGGGGTTGGCTTGGGCGTCGGCGACGCCGTCGGCTTCGGGGTCGCCGTCGGGGTGGCCTTGGGCGTGGCCGTGGGGGTTGGAGCCGGAGTGGCCGTGGCCGTTGCCGTCGGTGTCGGCGCCGTGGTCGGCCTGGGCGTCGGCTTGGGGGTTGCCTTCGGCCTGGGTGTGACCCCGCAGGTCGAAGATGTGGACGTCCTGCGTGCCGCGCCGCCGCCGCTCGCGGGCATGGTGGGGAAGCCCTGGGGGTGCACGCCGCTCGGTGTGAAGAGGCGGGCGGCCATTCGGCGGATGGCCCGGACGTTGGGCAGCTGGATTGACCCCCGAGCGTCGTAGCCCGACTTGACGAGCGGGTGGCCGATCACGGTATGGAACACCGACCTGCGTCCGATCCCGGCGGCGATGTCGATGTAGTCCGCGACCAGGCTGGGCTTGATGTTGGTGCTGATCGTCTGCCCCACCGAGCGCAGGAACTTCGACGGGTTGTCGAGGAACGCGCCACGCACGAGTCGGTCGCGCAGCGCGGCGACCACCTCCTGCTGGCGCGCCGCCCGGGTGAAGTCGCTCTCGCCGGCGGCCTTGCGAACCCGGGCGTAGGCGAGCGCCTGGTAGCCGTTGAAGTGGTAGCGGCCGGGCGAGATCTGGAACCCGGTTCGCGTGTAGCCCGGTTGCTTGTAGTTGGGGTCGCAGAAGCCGTTGGTGACGGTGACATTGACGCCGCCGACGGCGTCAACCACGTAGACGAACCCGCCGAGGTTGACCTGGGCCCAGTAGTCGATCCGGATCCCGAGCAGGGTGCCGATCGCGGCCGCCAGGACCGACTGGCCGTCCTTGGCGCCGGGAAACTTGCCCGGATGCCACCGCACGTACGACACCAGGCCGTTGATCTTGCCGCTGAACGTACGTCCGTCCGGCAGCGGAACGTCGACCATGTCGCGCGGGATCGAGGCCATTGAGATGGTCCTGCCAACCGGGTCGAGCGAGGCCACGATCATGGTGTCGGTCAGGAACGTGGTACGACCCGGGCCGGAGTCCACGCCGATCAGCAGCACGTTGACGCGCGGCACCTCCGCGGTGGCGGTAGGGGACGCTGATGGTGACTCGGACGGCCACCCGCTGGGCTCCGGCGAGGGCGACGCATAGCCGAAGTCGGGGTCGGCCGAGCCAATCGGCGGGGCGCCGGCCTCCGGTGCCCACGCTCCGCCATCGTCTGCCGGCGCGTATACGGTCGCGGCGGCGCTCTGTGCGTCGACCGTCACCCCGGCCAGGTAGAGCTGCGGGGTGACGATGAGCACGAGCGAGGCCACCAGCGCGGCGATGGTCGGCACCGTGATCCGGAACGTCGTCAGCATGCGGGTGGTCCCCAGCGCGATCAAGCGCCAGGCGAGGATCACGACCTGCAGCACGACCAGGGCACCCAGCACCGTGGGATCGAACAGCCGTGCTGCCAGCGACGTGGCGCTGCCGCCGGCGAGCAGCGCGAACGCAGCGACACCGAGCAGGATCAGCAGCGGAGCGGCCAGGATCAGGCCCCATCGGGCATGGCCCGCGGCCGCATGGCCGAGTCCCGGAAACAAGGCGTTGAGCAGCAGCAGCCGGGGCGCATCGGGCCGGGGGTCGCGCGGGACGGCTACCCGTTGGCGATGGGGTGACGGTACGGGCATCGGCGTGAAGCATGCCGCCCGCGCCCCGAACCCTGCAACTCGCCGGGCGCGTCCGGTACCGTCGCGGGATGCGTCACGCTGCCCGGGCCCCTCAGGACTGGCGGATCCCGTTCGTCGTGTTCTGGATCACGCAGCTGGTCGAGACCATCGGGGTCAGCCAGGTGTTCGCGCTCCTGCCCACCGCCCTCCGTGAGATGGGCGTTCCCGAGGCAGACCGGATCCCGTTCGTCGGGCTGTTCAGCGCTCTGATGTTCGTGCTCGGATTGCCGCTCGTGCCACTGTGGGGCGTCTGGGCCGACAAGTTCAGCCGCAAGGTGGTCATCGTCCGGAGCGCGATCGTCGAGGCGGTCGTGTTCGGCCTCGCGGCGCTGGCCACCGAGCCCTGGCAGCTGGCGCTGGCGGTGATGCTGATCGGGCTCCAGCTGGGCAACACCGGCGTCATGCTGGCCGCGATCCGGGATGTCGCTCCACATCCCCGGCTGGGAACCGTGATCGCGGTGTTCGGCGCCGCGGGGCCTATTGGCTTCGCGCTCGGCCCGGCGATGGCCGGCGTGCTGATCGATGGCCTCGGGTGGTCTGTGGCCAACGTGTTCGCTCTCTCCGCAGTCCTGTCGGTGGTGACCGCCCTGCTTGTCGGCCTTGGGACGCGCGAGATCCGGCCGGAGGTGATCCCGCAGGGTTCCGTGCTGCGGCTGGCGTTCGATGCGGTGGTGGGCGTCCTGCGCGACCCCGACGTCCGGCGCCTGTTCACGGTCTACGGCGTGGTGTTCCTGGCCAACCAGATCTCACGGCCATACACGCCGTTGCTCGCCGAGAATCTCGTGGGGATCGGCGTCGGGCTGGCCGCGGCCATCGGGCTGGTGATGGGCGTCGCGGCGCTCGTGGGGGCGCTGGCGTCACCGGCCGGTGGGTGGCTGGGCGATCGGCTCGGCTTCCGGCGCGTGCTGGTGTGGTCGCTCGTCGCGGGCGGCATCGCCAGCGCGCTGATGCCGGCGATGCCGACGCTGGCGCTCCTCGCAGGTGCCGCGACCGTGCTCGGCGCAGCCTTCGCGACCACGGGCGCCATGGTGTTCTCGCTGCTTGCGACCGAGGTTCCGCCAGAACGCCGCTCGGCGACCCTCAACCTCGTCTACCTGCCGCTGTACATCGCCGGGATCATCGGCCCCGCGGTCGGTGCTGCCGTCGCCGCCGCGACCGGGCCGGGCGGACCGTTCGTGGCCGGCGCGATCGTGTTCGTGGCCGGCGCGGCGGCGGTCGCGCTCCGCGGCCGGGGTGGCAACGCCCAGCCGTCGCCCGAGGGGTCGTCTGCAACACCCGGGTAACGGATCACCGGCGCGGCCGATGAGTTGCCGGTTCCCTCGACTGGCGCGCTGCGCTACGATCGGGGCATGAGCACGGGCATGCCTCCAGGTGCCGAACCTGCTGCTTCGACCACGGCGACGCGGGGGCGCAATCGGCGCGCCCGGGACCTTCGCGCCCGCCGCTGACGAGGTCGCGCCCGAGGTCATCAGCGCCGCGGGTGTCCGCTGGCTGAACCTCGAGCACCCGCGCGAAGCCGATCGCGACTGGCTGGAGCAGGAGTTCGGCTTCCATCCGCTGGCCATCGAGGACGTCGCCTCGCGAAATCAGCGCCCCAAGCTCGATACGTACGATGACTACCTGTTCATCGTTCTGCACTTCCCGGTGTTCGACAAGCCGAGCGCGCGGCTGCTGTCGGCCGAGCTCGACCTGTTCGTGGGGCCGGACTTCCTGATCACGTTGCCCGACCAGAACCTGCCGCCGCTGGCCGCGATGTTCGAGCGGTACCGGGAGCGCGAGGAGGTCCGGGAGGGCGTGTTCTCGAAGGGCACGGGTTACCTGCTGTACAAGATCGTCGACACCTGCGTGGACGCCTCGTTCCCGATGCTGCGGCGGATGGGCGACAAGCTCGACCGGCTCGAGGACGACATCTTCGAGGGACGCTCCGCGAAGATCGTCCAGGACATCTCGAACGTGAAGCAGGAGATCATCAACTTCCGGCGGGTCGTGCGCCCGATGCGCGCCGTGCTCCGCGACCTGGAGCGCACCAAGCAGCGCTACCTGGCCGAGGACCTCGACATCTATTTCGACGACATCACCGATGCCGCCGAGCGGATCTGGGACGTGCTCGAGAACTACAAGGAGGTCGCGGAGGCGCTCGAGGATTCCAACGAGTCCGTCCTCTCGCACCGGCTGAACCAGTCGATCCGCGTGCTGACGGCGTTCAGCGTGGCCATGCTGCCGCTGACGCTGCTCGCGTCGATCTTCGGCATGAACTTCGATCTGCCCGGGGACGAGGGGCTGACCGAGTTCTGGATCGTGATCGCCCTGATGCTCGCCACGCTGGGCGGTGTCCTGCTGTTCTTCCGGCGCCGCGGCTACCTGTAGCGATCCCTGCGTCGGCGCGCCGGTACACCGGACTGGCCACCGGCAGCGACCGTGGGCTCAGCCCCCCGGAAGCGAGCGCTCGGCGGGACCGATGTAACGGACCGAGGGTCGGATCAGCCGGTTGTCCGCCCCCTGCTCGATGGCATGCGCGGTCCAGCCCGCGTGACGGGCGAGCGCGAACGTGGCTGGGAAGAGGTCCGGGGTGAGTCCGACACCCATCAGCACCGGAGCCGCGTAGTACTCGACGTTGGTCTTGATCGGCCGGTCCGGATACTTCTCGGCGAGCACGCGCAGGGCGACGTCCTCGACGGTGATCGCGAGGTCCAGCCACTCGGGCCGGTTTGCCAGCGACTCGGCTACCTGGCGCAGGGCCGCCGCCCGCGGGTCGTACGCGCGGTACACCCGGTGCCCGAACCCCATCAGGCGCTCCTTGCGATCGAGAGCCCCCCGGATCCACGCCTCCGCCTTGTCCGGCGATCCCACCTGGTGAATCTGCTCGACGACCTCCGAGGGGGCGCCGCCGTGGAGCGGGCCCTTCATGGCGCCGATCGCACCGCACACCGCCGACGCGAGGTCCGAGCGAGTCGACGTGATCACCCGGCAGGTGAAGGTCGACGCGTTGAAGCCGTGCTCCGCACCCACGATGAAGTAGGCGTCGAGCGCGCGGGCGGTGGCGTCGTCGGGGCGCTCGCCATTGATCTGATACAGGAAGCCCGCGACGAGGTCCAGCTCAGGATCGGGCTCGACTGGCTCGAGGCCGCGACGCAGGCGCGCGAACGCCGCCAATGCCGACGGCGAGAACGAGGTCAGGGCGCGAGCCTGCTCGGGTGAGGCGGGCCAGGTCAGCTTCTGGGTCGCGCCCCAGGCGGACACGGCCGTACGCAGCGCGTCCATCGGCTTGGCGCTGGCCGGCAACGCACGGAGCGCAGCCATGACCGGCGGGGGCACGGGCGCGCAGGGCAGGCGCGCGGCGGGGTTCCAGTCGCCCGTCCACAGCAGATCGGCGATGGCCGGGTAGGTGCCGTCGCGGACCAGCTCGCCGATCGGGTAGCCGCGATAGAGCAGCCGCCCGGCTGCCCCGTCGATGTAGGAGAGGGATGACTCGCCGGCCACGATGCCCTCGAGGCCGGGCGAGTAGGGACGGGTGTCGACAGGGGCGGCGGCGGGCTCGGTCATGCCCACGATGGTATCCCGCGCGCCAGGCGGACCGCGGCGACGTCGGCGGGCTTCAGCTCACCCCGAGCGCGCAGCACGATCCGGCGCCGGGTTGATGCGCCTCGCTCGGTTCCCGCAGTGGGTGTTGCCCGCGACCCGATCACACGGGAAGGAACGCCTCGATCGCCTCGATGAGCCGGTCGGGATGGCTGTGATGGGCGGCGTGGCGGGCGCCCTCGATCGCCTCCAGGCGACCCCGCGCCAGCCGCCGGTCGAGCAGCTCTGCGCCGCGGCGGAAGCCAGCGGGCGACCTGGTGCCCACCAGCTGGAGCACCGGCACGTCGACATCGGCCAGCGCTTCGAGACCGATCGCCGGGGCATGGAGGGCGGCGTCCAGCTCGCGCACGATGGTGGGGGCGGTGGCGGCACGACGCGTCCAGATCGGGTCGGCACGGAACGCCTCGAGATCCCCGGCCGGCATCCCGACAACCTCGGTCATGAACCGCGCCAGCAGGGCGTCGTCATCACCCGCGACCAGGTCCTGCCGCAGCCGGCCGAGCAGTCGTTCGTCCCGGTCCCTGTTCCCAGCCGAGCCGCCGGGCGCGCTCTCGTAGGCGACCACACGCCCGACCGCCTGCGTTCGCAACGCGGCACCCAGCGCGATGCGACCACCGAGCGAGTGGCCGACGACATCGATCGGACCACCCGACGTCGCCGCGATCGTCTCGGCCGCGACCACCACGTCCTCCAGCTCGCGCTCGATCGCATAGGCATCCGGGGCATCCCCGGAATCACCGCGTCCGCGCCGATCAACCGCGTAGAGCCGCCATCGACGGGCGAGCGTGGGCGCAACGACCCGCCACGTGCGGTGGTCGCTCGCGGTGCCGTGGATCAGCAGCAGCGGCCGTCCTGTGCCCGCGATGAACAGTGCGATGGGCGTGGCGTCGCGCGACGCAAGGTGGTGGCTCGGGACCTCGGGCAGCGGAGCCGCCACCGGCGATCAGCTCCGGGGGAGCGACGCGGCTGCCGCTTCGTCGAGCAGCCAGACAGCGCTGCCCAGCCTGGTCGCGGCGACGGGGAGTGAGCGAACATCGTCGGTCGCCCACGCACGTGCGAGGACGTCCGCCTTGGAGGCGCCGGCCGTCACCACCAGCACCCGGCGCGCGGCTGCAACGACCCGCGGCGTCAGGGTCACCCGCTCGACGTGTGGCTCGACATGACGCGGAGCGGGGATCGCGACACACGTCGCCGGGTCGTCCCACGCCTCCGATCCTGGGAACACCGAGAGGATGTGCCCGTCCGGCCCGACGCCCAGCAGCAGCAGGTCGAACACGGGGGTTCCCGCGGCGTCCGCCGCCGGTCCCGCGGCGCGCAGCTCCCCCGCATATCGAGCCGCGGCCCACGCCGCGCCGCCGTGTGCGATGGCATCGGCCATCGGAATCGGGTGCAGGTTGACGGCCGGGATATCGACTCCCTCGCCGCGGATCCCGACGGCAGCCGTCGGTGAGCCCGACTGCGATTCATCGCCGCCGCTCGGCAGCAGGATCTGCTCCAGCGGCTGAACGTTGGACAGGGGATGGTCCGCCGGGACGTAGCGATCGTCACCCCACCAGATCTGGACCCTCTCCCAGTCGAGCGCCTCGCGCAACGGTGGTACCCGGAGCCGCTCGTAGATGGGCGGCGCCGCGGACCCGCCGGTGGTCGACCAGTGAGCGACGCCGCGCTCGGCGATCGCCGCACCCAGGACCTGGACGATCTCGGCGGCCGCCGCCTCATACAGCGCATCCGTGGTCGTCACCACCCGGAGCTCGGGATTGGCCGACGCTGTCCGGGCGTCGGGCGGTCGGTCGGTCATCGAACTGCCTCCACCATGCTCGCGGCCATCGTGATCGCTTCCATCGACAGCCGGTCCCGGCCGCCAACCTCGATCGCCTCGCCCAGCAGATCGACGTCGGTGCGCCGCGGTGCCCTGAACGTGCGATCCATCGACTGCACACCGTCGATCCAGGTGTGCACGTGGACGTCCTCCGCCTGCGCCGTGACGTCGACACGAAGCTCCGAGTCGCGCCGTTCCGCGAGCAGCTCCACCCGGAGCGTGGTGCCAGCCGGGAGGTGCGAGGCCACCGGCCGAAGGATCACGGTCGCCTCGCCCGAGTGCCCCTTGAGTCGTCCCCGGAGGCCACGATGGAGCGGCCGTGGCTCACCCGGACGCGGGCGCCCCCGCCCTGATGCGGTCCCGATTGCCGGGCCGTCCACCGGCTGCATGGGCGAGACGACGTGCAACCCCAGCCGTGATGCGAGCCAGCCGGCGTGATACAGCGGCTTGACCACGTTGGTGGTGCCCGGCTCGCCGGTGGCGTCGTGGGTCGCGTACGCCACCGAGATGCGTCGGAGATAGCCCACGAAGGGTTGCAGATCCCGCACGTCGAACACCGTCGCGATGGCCTCGCGCCACCGGCTCTGGCGAACCAGCGCGAAGTCGCGGATCGATAGCCGATCGAACCGCTGATAGAGGTCGGCCAGCTGTCGCAGGCGACCGAGCCCGTCCCCGCCCCATCGCGAGCCATCAACGATCATCCGGTCGGCGTTCTCGAGCAGCTCCAGCGCCGGCGCCTCCAGGAGCTGGGGCTCACCCGGCCACCACACGGTCACCGGCAGATCGTGGATGAGCAGCGGCGTGACCAGCGCCGAGAGATGGCGGCCGGCCTCGCCGCCCGAGGTGAGGAAGATCAGCTCGCTGCATGTCTCGGGCACGTCAGGGCGCGGCAGCACGCACAGCGCCTGGATCCGGCCGTCGAGCCAGGAAGGTCCATCGGGATCCGCCGACTGCACGATCAGCGTGCGCGACGGGTGGCGGCCGGTGAGCCGGCTGATGATCCCGGCCGCGTGCTCCCCAACCTCGGGCTGGCGAGCGATGACCACCAGGTTCATGACCGACGTCCGTGCCGCGATATGGCGTCCCGTCGGCGCGTCGTCGACCGCGACCATCAGGTCGGGCTCCGCCCAGATGCGGGACAGCTCCCGCTCGACGTCCTCCAGCGTCGTGACATGCGACGTCCAGCGCAACGTTGGCTCGCCGGGCCGGGCGAGCTGGGTGACGTTCACCGGGCCGCCCGTGACGGTCGGTGCCATCGTCAGATCCTCCGCCACCGGCGGCCGTCCCGCGCCAGCAGGTCGTCAGCGGCCTCGGGACCCCACGTTCCGGCCTCGTAGTTGGGGAATTCGGGCGCCTGCATGTGGGCCCAGGCGTCGATGATCGGATCGACGATCGACCAGGCCTGCTCCACCTCATCGGCGCGGGTGAACAGGGACGCGTCACCCAGGAGCGCGTCGAGGATCAGCGTCTCGTACGCGTCCGGGCTGTCCGTCTGGAACGCGGAGCCATAGGTGAAGTCCATCGTCACGTTTCGTACGTCGATGCCGAGGCCCGGAACCTTGGCGCCGAACCGGAGCATGATCCCCTCGTCGGGCTGGATCCGCATCGCGAGCAGGTTGGGCTCGGGCTCGGTGGCGCTGCCACGGAACAGCTGATGTGGCACGTCCTTGAACTGGATCGCGATCTCCGTCGCGCGCTTCGGCAGCCGTTTGCCCATTCGCAGGTAGAAGGGCACCCCGGACCAACGCCAGTCGTCGACCTGCAGCCGGGCGGCGATGAACGTCTCCGTCTCGGACGCCGGGTCGACCTGCTCCTCCTCCCGGTACCCCTCCACGGGCTGCGCGCCTGCCCAGCCGGGACCGTACTGGCCACGCACGACGTCGCTGCGGACCTGCTCCGGCGTGAACGGGGCGACCGCACGGATGATCTTGACCTTCTCGTCACGCAGGGCGTCCGCCTCGAACGTGGTGGGCGGCTCCATGGCGACCAGGGACAGGAGCTGCAGGAGGTGGTTCTGGAGGAAGTCCCGGGAGGCCCCGGTCTCCTCGTAGAACGCGCCCCTGCTCTCGATCCCGATCGACTCGGCGACCGTGATCTGGACATGGTCGATATGGCGTCGGTTCCAGATCGGTTCGAAGATCCCGTTGCCGAACCGGAACACCAGCAGGTTGCGGACGGTCTCCTTGCCCAGGTAGTGGTCGATGCGATAGACCTGCTTCTCGCGGAAGACCTTGCCCACCTCGCGGTTGAGGCGGACCGCCGAACTGAGGTCTCTGCCGAACGGCTTCTCGATGATGACCCGGCGCCAACCCCCGCCGTGCCGCTCGTGGTCAAGGCCGATCCGGCCAAGCTGGGCGACGATCTCCGGGAACGCCGAGGGCTGCGTGGCCAGGTAGAACAGCCGGTTCCCCCCCGTGCCCCGGTCATGATCAAGCTGATCGAGACGGTCGGCGAGCGCTCGGTACGTTGACGGGTCGGCGAAGTCGCCACGGTGATAGACGATGCGGGCGGCGAGCTCGTCCCACGTCTCGTCGTCCACGGGCTGAACCCGTGAGTAGTGGTCGAGGGACGCTCGCAGCTCCCTCCTGAAGGCGGCGTCGGTGTACGCGCGACGGCCGACGGCGACGATCACGAACTCGTGCGGCAGGAGGTGCGTCCGCCACAGCTGGTAGAGCGCCGGCACCACTTTGCGATGGGCGAGGTCACCGGTCCCGCCGAACAGCACGAACGCGGCACCGTCAGGAACCCGCTCGAGGCGCAGTCCGTCGCGCAGCGGGTTGTCCAGAGGCCGCGATGCGCTTGACCGACGACGCGACTCGGCGGCCAGGCGGAGGTCGCGCATCGTCCGCTGGGCGTCCTTGCGCTGGCTGGCGGCCGACGCCGCCGGCTTCGTCGGCGCCGCGCGGGCGCGGGGCCTGGGCGGGATGCGCCGGGCCGGAGTCGCACGCCGGCCCGAGGTCGTGCCGGCGACCCTGCGGGCGTTCATGACGGTGCTACTCCGTCTTGACCGCGTGGCCGCCGAACTCGTTGCGCAGCGCCGCAAGCACCTTCGCGCCGTACGACTCATCCTGGCGCGACCGGAAGCGGGCCTGGAGCGAGAGCGTGATCACCGGCGCCGGGATGTCCCGGTCGATCGCCTCCTGGACGGTCCACCGGCCCTCGCCCGAATCGGCCACCCAGTCCTTCAGGTGCGCAAGGTCCTGCCCCTGCGATTTGAACGCGTCCCCGAGCAGCTCGAGGAGCCAGGATCGGACGACCGATCCCTGGCCCCACAGCTCGGCGATCCCCTGCAGGTCGAGCTCGTAGTCGGACGCGTGCAGGATCTCGAACCCTTCCGCGTACGCCTGCATGAGCCCGTACTCGATGCCGTTGTGGACCATCTTGACGTAGTGACCGGCGCCCGGCCCGCCGACATGCAGGTAGCCGTCGGGCGGGGCGAGCGTCGTGAACACCGGAGCCAGCGGCTCCACGAACTCGGGCTCGCCGCCCACCATCAGGCAGTATCCGATCTGCAGCCCCCAGACCCCGCCCGACACGCCGGCATCGACATATCCGATCCCGCGCTCCCTGAGCTTGGGATGGCGCCGCAGGTCGTCGTGGAAGTTGGTGTTGCCGCCGTCGATGATCGTGTCCCCCGGCTCGAGGTGCTCGAGCAGCTCCTCGATCTGCGCCTCGGTGGCGTCGCCGGCCGGGACCATGACCCAGATCGCGCGGGGCTTCTCCAGCTTGGTGACCAGCTCGGCGATCGAGAATGCGGGGATCGCTCCCTCACCGGCGATCTCGGTGACCTTCTCGGGGGTGCGGTTGTAGGCGACGATCTCATGGCCATCGCGGAGCAGGCGGCGAACCATGTTCGCGCCCATCTTTCCGAGTCCGATGAAGCCGATACGCATGACGCAGGTCTCCAGCTGGCCGTCTGTCCGGGGGGCGCGTGGGCAGGTACGCGCTCGCTGAGAAAGAGCATAGGCCTGACCTGCGAATGGCGGCGCGGGGCCGACGGCGGACCGTCGACGCCGACGGGTCAGCGGCTGTCGGGCCTGCCCATCGAGGCGGCCTCGATGGCCAGGACCTTGCCCAGCCGCCGCCGATGCCTCGGGGCGCCCGAGAACGCAGCACCGAGGAACGCGAGCGAGCACTCGAGCGCCGGTTGGATGCCGATGATCCGGGCGCCCAGCGTGAGCACGTTCATGTCGTCGTGCTCGACACCCTGGTGGGCCGAGTAGGTGTCATGGCAGACCGCCGCCCGGATCCCGCGCATCTTGTTGGCTGCGACCGAGGCCCCCACGCCCGAGCCGCAGATCAGGATCCCGCGGTCAGCCCGGCCGTCCTGGATCGCGTGCCCCAGCGCCTGGGCGAAGTCCGGGTAGTCGTCCTCCGGGTCCGAGCCGTCGCCGCCGAGGTCGATCAGCTCGTGCTGCCCCCCGACGGCGGCCCCGAGCAGCTCGATCAGCGCGTGCTTGAACTCGACGCCTGCATGATCCGCGGCCAGGACGACGCGCATCGATCGGCCCTCAGCTCGCGTGTCCGTGGCCGACGGCCGGGTCGGACACTCCGACACGGCCCCGCAGCCCGTCGCGCGCGACGCGTCGCCCGATCTCGGTCACGTGCTCGGTCGTGAAGCCGAAGGCCTCGAAGATCGTCGCAGCGGGGGCGCTTGCCCCGAACCGGTCGAGCCCGAGGACGGCGCCCTCGTCGCCGACCCAGCGCTCCCAGCCCAGCGAGACGCCGGCCTCGACCGAGAGACGCTTCCGGACGGTGGGTGGCAACACCGAGTCACGGTACGCCGCGTCCTGGGCGTCGAAGCGCTCCCAGCACGGGAGGCTCACCACCCGGGTGGGGATCCCCTCGGCCTCGAGCGCGTCGGCGGCGGCCGCGCACAGCTGCAGCTCCGACCCGGTGCCGATCAGGATCAGCTCCGGGGTACCGCCCGTGGCATCGCGCAGGACGTACCCGCCGCGCTGCACGCCGTCCCGTGCCTTCTCCCCGGTGCCGGTCAAAGTGGGGAGCTTCTGGCGCGTGAAGGCCAGAGCCACCGGTCCCGGTTGAGCGCCCGGGATGGTCGGGCGCTCAACGGCCATGGCCCAGGCGGCGACCGCCTCGTTCGCGTCGCCCGGGCGGACGAACCACAGGTTCGGGATGGCCCTGAGCGCCGCGTAGTGCTCGACCGGCTGGTGGGTTGGTCCGTCCTCACCGAGGCCCACGCTGTCGTGCGTCCACACGTAGGTCACGTGGAGGTCGCTCAACGCGGCAAGGCGGACGGCGCCGCGCATGTAATCGCTGAAGGTCAGGAACGTGCCCGCGTACGGCAGGAACCCGCCGTGGTACGCGATGCCGTTGACGATGCCGCCCATCGCGTGCTCGCGGACGCCGAACCGGAGGTTTCGCCCCCGATGATCCGGCTCGAAGTGGTCGGGACCGTTGGCCTTGACGTCGGTGAGGTTCGACTCCGACAGGTCGGCCGCACCGCCGAACAGCTCCGGCAGCGACGCCGCCAGGGCCTGGATCGCATCCTGGCTCGCGTTGCGCGTCGCCACTCCTGTGCCAGTCTCGTAGCGCGGCAGCGCGCCGTCCCAGCCCGCGGGCAGGGCGCCCGACAGGCGTCGCTGGAGCTCTCCAGCTTCCGCCGGGAAGGCATCCGCGTAGGAATCCAGCTGAGAGTTCCAGTCGGCCACCAGGTCCCGGCCGGTGCCGACTGCGCCGCGGAACAGCTCTGCGACTTCGTCGGGCACGTAGAACGACCGGTCCGGATCCCAGCCGTACGCCTCCTTCGTCAGGCGCACCTCTTCGGGACCGAGCGGGGAGCCGTGGGCCTTCTGGCTATCGTGCTTGTTCGGGCTGCCATAGCCGATGTGGGTGCGGACCGCGATGATCGACGGGCGGTCGTCCGCCTTGGCGGCGTCAATCGCCGTCGAGATCGCCTCGACGTCGTTGCCGTCCTCGACCCGCTGGGTATGCCAGCCGTAGGCGTCGAACCGCGCCAGCACGTCCTCGGTGAAGGCCCAGGCCGTCGGGCCGTCGAGCTGGATCCGGTTGTCGTCGTAGAGCGCGATCAGCTTGCCCAGGCGCAGGTGGCCGGCCAGTGAGCACGCCTCGGACGCGACGCCCTCCTGGAGGTCGCCGTCCGAGCACAGCGTGTACGTCCGGTGGTCGATCACGTCATGGCCGGGACGGTTGAACTCCGCGGCAAGCCGGCGCTCCGCGATCGCCATCCCGACGGCGTTCGTGAGGCCCTGGCCGAGCGGCCCGGTCGTGGCCTCGACGCCTGGCGTCAGCCCGTACTCCGGGTGCCCCGGCGTGATCGAGCCCCATTGCCGGAACAATTCGAGATCCTCGAGCGAGACCCCGTAGCCCGTCAGATGGAGCAGCGAGTAGAGGAGCATCGACGCGTGCCCGGCAGAGAGCACGAACCGGTCGCGATTCGGCCAGTCGGGCTGGGTCGGCGAGTGGCGGAGGTGACGCGTCCACAGCGCGAAGGCCATCGGCGCGGCCCCCATTGGGGCGCCCGGGTGGCCCGAGTTGGCCTTCTGCACGCCATCGATCGAGAGCGTACGGATGGTATCGACGGCCAGCTGGTCGAGTCGGTTCGCGGCAAGGGTCATCGCTGTCTCCGGGTTCGAGCCGTTGCTCGCGCGGGGTGGCGGAGCGGGCCAGCGGGCCGCTGGCCGCGCGCTCCCGCGACGGGGTGTCGGGGCATGGCTCGGAGGGCACCGGGACGGTGCGTCCGAGGCCCCAATCCTACCCCCGGGCTGCCCCCGTCCCGTCCATCGTGTCGTCGCCTCCGCCGTCGGTCCACAGCTCGTCCCAGCAGTCGATCAGCTCGGTCAGCGTCTCGACGACGAGCACACGCGCCGGATCGGGCAGCGACTGGATGAACCCCCACGGGCCACGGCGCAGCCACACCGGGCGCATGCCCGCACGCCGGGCCGGCAGGATGTCGTTGTCGACACGGTCGCCCACGTACGCGACGTCCGTCGGGGACGGATCGCCGAGGAGCTCGAGCGCCCGGGCGAAGAACGCTGGATCCGGCTTGGCGACGCCGATCGCCTCGGACATGGCCATGACGTCCGGCGCGATGCCCACGGCACGCAGCTGGTCGGCGCGGACCGCCGGCTGGTTCGCGATCACCGCCACCCGACAACCCCGCGCTCGCACCGCGTCGATGGTCGCCAGCGCGTCCGGATAGAGGTCCACGGCCATGAAGCCGCCGTGGCGCGCCTCGACGGCATTGCTATGCCGGCGCCAGTCGGGGATTGCGAGCACGTCGAACACGCCGCGATGGTCGTCGCCACGATCGATCGCGGCGCCCATCGCGGCCATGAACGTGAGGCGAGGGACTCCGAGCACGTCCGCCCACGCCGCCCAGATCCGCGTCTCGTCAATCAACGTCTCGCCGACGTCGAGGATGACCCATCGTTCGGAAGTCATCGCTCGATGGTAGTCGAGGGCCCACGTCCGTTCGTGCTGTGTCAGGCTGTTGGGCGATCGGGCGGCCGACGGGAGGTCGCCCAGGCAGGAGCCCGCACATGCCCGTCATCCGCTCGCCATGCCGCGTCCGTCGCCGTCGCCCGGCCCGCACCCAGCCCCAGGTGGTCGTTGTCGGAGACCTGGTGATCGACGTCGTCCTTGCACCGGCCATGCCGCTGGTCGCGGGAAGCGACGTGCCGGGGCACGTGCTCATCCGCCAGGGCGGCTCCGCGACGAGCACCGCGCGCTGGCTCGGTCGCCTCGGGGTTCGCAGCTCGCTCGTGTGTGCCGTGGGACGCGACTCCGCGGCCCGGGCCTTGATCGCAGCTGTCACCGCGGACCGGGTCGCCGTGCACGCGGTGCGGGTGAGCGGGTCGCACACGGGCCGGATCGGGGTGGTCGTGGAGGCCGATGGCGAGCGCTCGTTCGTCCAGGACCGGGCGGCGGCGCTCCGACTTCGTCCCGAGGACCTGCGCCCGGCCTGGTTCGCCGGCGCGGACGCGGTCCACCTGCCCCTCTATACGCTGCTCGACGAGCCGTTGGGCAGGGCGGGGATGGCAGCCATCGGGCTCGCTCGCGCGGCCGGAGCGCTGGTGAGCGTCGATCTTGCCTCCAGCGAGCCGCTCCAGGCGCTCGGGCGCCGGGCTGCCGCCGCCCTCGTGCGAGAGGCAGCCCCGGATGTGCTGTTCACCAACCGGGACGAGGCCGCCGCGCTGGTCGGCCCGAACCGCGAAGCGCAGCTGCTGGAGCTCACGCCGGTCGCAGTGATCAAGCGGGGCGGCAAGGGCGTGACGGTCCTCGCGCGGCAGCCTGGGCCGGGTGCCGCGGGCCACCTTCGGTTCGAGGTGGCGACGGGGACCATCCGGGCGACCGACACGACCGGGGCTGGCGACGCGTTCGACGCCGGGTTCCTCTCCGGCTGGCTTGACGCCCGTCGACGCAGCTTCGCCCCATCAGCCGCTCTCCAGCGCGGGGCGGTGGTGGGCAACCGCATCGCGCTGCGCCATCTCGCGAACCCCCCGGGCGAGCTCACGCTGGGCTGAGATCGGGCACCGCGGGCTGCGGGGCGCGCAATCGCGCCACGTGTCAGCCGTCCTGGATCGTGAGCCCGAGGTGTGCCGCGAGCTGGGGCGCAAGGTCAAGCAGCTGAGAGCGTGCGAGCGTCGCGCCCCGGAGCTGCCCGATGCCCCGCACGATCCGCAGCTCGGCCCTGGTCAGGTCGACGTCCGAGAGTCGAGCATCATCGAGCACCAGCTCGCCGATCTCGCAGCGCTCGAAGGTCGCTGTCCTGAGGCGGGCGCCGGTCAGGTCGAGGACGCCGATGGAGCAGCCCTCGAATGCCAGGTCCGACAGCCGTCCGAGGCTCAGGTCGAGCAGGTCCACCTTGCCGCCCCGCAGCCGCACGCTCGACCACGTCGACTGCGCCGCGGAGAGCACCCCGATCCGGCCGTCGGCGAGCAGCGTGTCGCGCACGATCGATGCCGTGAGGTCGACGGCCGACCCATGGCATTCGGTGAGCAGACACTCGGACAGGCGGGCCCTCGGCATCGCCAGCTCGTCGAGCCCGCAACGGGTCATCCGGCAGCGCAGCAGCCCGACGTTGTCGGCTCGCTGGCCCGCCAGATCGAGCCCGGCAAGGTCCACAGCTTCGTAGTCCGCGTAGGCTGCGAGCGCCGTGCCGGCAAACGGGGTGAGCTCGGGCAGCTCGATCGAGACGGCCGGCGGGGGCCGGCGGGTGGTGCGGCCACCGGACGGCGCCATCAGCCAGGCCCCGTCACGCTGGTCCCGTCACGCCGGCACACCAAGGTGGCTGTCGAACCAGTCCAGGACGCGGGTCATGCGGTCGATCCGGCGATCGATCCGACCGGTTGCCTGGATCACGTGGTACTCCTCCGGGTACAGGACGAGCTCGACCTCGCGGCGCAGCCAGCGGAGCGCGAGGAAGAACTGCTCGTTGTCGCCGACGGGACACCGCCGGTCCGCCTCCGACTGGAGCATCAGCAGCGGGGTGTGGACGTTGGCCACATTGCGCAGCGGCGACTGGCGCCAGAGCATCTCGACCCCTTCGGCCGTGGTGACGTCTCCCATCCGGGCGGCGCGACAGTACTCCGGGCCGGTGTCGCTGTTGGCCCAGGCGCTGACCTGGTTGGTGACGCCGTTCTCGCTGACCGCGGCTCGGAACCGGTCGGTCGTGCCAACCAGCCAGTTGACCATGAAGCCGCCATAGGACAGCCCGAGGGCGCCCATGCGGTCGGGATCGGACAGGCCGAGCGCGATGGCATGGTCGAGGGCGGCGTGCACGTCGGCGGCATCCACACCACCCCAGTCACCAAGCTGGGGAGCGATCCATTCAGCGCCGTAGCTGGCCGAGCCGCGGATGTTGGGCAGCACCACGCGGTAGCCGCGCGCGCACAGCAGCACGACCTCGAGCGACGGCGCTGGTGCCCATGCACCCAGCGGCCCGCCATGGACGTCCACGATCGTGGGCAGCGGTTCGTCTCCGGCCCCGGCTGGTGACGCGATCCAGGTCTCGATCGGCCCGCCGGGCCCCGGGACCTGCACGCAGCGCATCTCGGGCCACGCGACCCGGAGGGACCACTCGGAGCCGATGGTGGTCAGGGGTCGAACCACGCCCGACCCCTCGATCAGGCACAGCTCGGGCGGTCGGGGTCCGACGGTCGCGGTGACCGTCATTCGATGGCCGGCAAGGGCCAGCGTCTGGCACATGATGTCGCCATCGGCAAGCCGCTCTGGCGGACCAACCGCGGTGCCGGTCACCGGGTCGAACCCGAATCGCCATGGATTGGTCCGGCCGCGATCGGACACCAGGGCGACCACGGCGTCCGACGCGGCCCAGAGCGGTCCTGGCCGCGCCTCGGTCATCCAACCGGTCAGGTCCGTGTCCGCCCAGTTGCCGATGGGCCGATCGAGGTCGGGCGCCAGCGGCACCGCCGGTCGCGAGCCGTCGGCGGGGCCGACGAACAGGGTGGGGGAAAGGTCGTCGAACGGCTGCTGGACGTCGAGCCCGATCCCTGCGAGCCAGTCGCCGTCGGGCGACCAGGCGGGTGCGTGCACCGGCCCCTTGAGGGCGAGCACCTCACGCGGGGCAGGTGTTCCGGTGCGACCTCGGCCACCCTGACCTCCTCGACCAACGTCAACCGACCAGATCGAGCTGCGCGAATGGATGTCGGCGTCGCGGCGCGGGTCGGCCACAAACGCGATCGAGTCGCCGTCGGGATGCCAGGCGATCTCGCTGACGCCACCCTCGACATCCGTGATCCGACGGGCGCGGCCGCTCCCGTCCGCCGGCACCAGGTGCAGCTGACTGACCCGGTCGACGTAGCCGGTCTCGTCCATCCGATAGTCGAGGCGGGTCACGCGCCGGGCCAGGGGCTCCCCGTCCTCGGGCTTCTCGCCCACGATCAGCCGGTGGGCCCCGGCGTGGGCGGTGAATGCGATCAGGCGTCCATTCGGGGACCAGGCGATCTCCTGGGCCGACAGGTCGCCCTGCCCGAGCGGGACCGATTCGCCGCCACCGAGATCAAGGACACGGATCGACGCATTCGCATCGTCGTCGTCGGGATCGCGACGGGTGAAGGCGACGCGCGTTCCATCGGGCGAGATGAGCGGGTGCTCGTCTCGGACATGGCCCGTTGTGAGGCGCCTCGGGCGCTGGGCGCGGCGTGCGCCGTCGATCGGCACACGCCACAGGTGCGACACGTAGTGCTCGGCGTCCACGCTTCGTCGCGAGAGAACCGCAAACGAGCCGTCAGGCGCCAGGTCGTGCTCTTCGACGACCACTTGCTGGCGGAGGATCTCAGGGGTGGGGCGCCGGGTGGCCCCGGCCGTCTTGGTGGGCATGCGCCAAGCGTATC
Source organism: uncultured Chloroflexia bacterium (assembly GCA_963734935.1). Classification (GTDB taxonomy): domain Bacteria; phylum Chloroflexota; class Limnocylindria; order Limnocylindrales; family CSP1-4; genus CAIXZV01. The sequence goes on from CAVTIO010000008.1 coordinate 165,142, forward strand.
GACCGCACGCGCCGGCGTGCACTCCGGCTCACGCCGTGCACCACGATGGCAACGCGCCGGCCAAGCGGTTCGGCGCTACGCTCACCACATGTTGAGCCCGGACCGCCTCGTCATCGCCCCCGGCATCGGCAGCGCGCTGCGCGAGGGCCTGCCGGTCGTCGCCCTGGAATCGACCTTGATCAGCCACGGTCTGCCCTATCCCCAGAATGTCGAGGTCGCGATGGCGTCGGAGCGGGCCGTGCGTGATGGCGGCGCGGAACCAGCGACCGTGGCCCTCCACGACGGCCGGTTGCTCATCGGGTTGACGGCGGAGCAGCTCGAATCGCTCGGCACCTCGCCGACCGGTGTGCGAAAGGTGTCCCGCGGGAACCTCGCGGCGGCGATCGTGGCCGGGGGCTGGGGCGGCACGACGGTCGCCGCAACCATGATCGCGGCTCACGCCGCCGGGATACGCGTGTTCTCGACCGGTGGCATCGGCGGCGTCCACCGCGGAGCCCTGTCGTCCGTGTCGGGTGGGCCCGCGCCCAGCTTCGACATCTCGTCTGACCTCGACGAGCTCGCCCGTACGCCGGTCTCGGTGGTGTGTGCCGGGCCGAAGGCGATTCTCGACGTGCCGCTCACCCTCGAGTATCTCGAGACCCGCGGCGTACCAGTCATGGCCGTCGGGATCGACGAGGTGCCGGGCTTCTACTCGCGAAGGAGCGGGATTCGTGCCCCGATCAGCGTGCCCGACATCGCCGCGGCCGCTGATGTGGTCCGGGCGCACGGCGAGCTTGGACTCGGCTCGGGGCTGGTCATCTGCACGCCCGTTCCCGAGGCCGACGCACTCCCCGACGACGTGACGCGCGATGCCGTGGAGCGTGCCGTGCGTGAGGCGGAGCACACGGGGGTGACGGGTTCGGCGCTGACGCCCTGGCTGCTGGCGAGGGTGGCTTCGATCACCGAGGGTGCCTCGGTCCGGGCGAACATCGCCCTGATCGTGAACAACGCCCGGTCAGGGGGTGAGCTGGCCGTGGCGCTGGCGCAGGGTGCGGTCCGCCGGCGGACCGGCGGCGCCGAGGGCCGTGGGTTCAGGCCCGGCACGACAGATCCGGCACACAGCCGCTGACCCGGCATGGGGGACGGTCCCGGCGACCCGGAATGGCGTCGTGGCGGCCGATGTCACTGCGCCCGGCGATCGGAACCTTGTGTCAGGTTGATGCGCTGGCTACACTCGCCGGACCGTCAGGGATGTGTTCCGGCGAGCGTCTCGCGCTGGAACGCGGTCGTCCTGATCTGCTGAACGGCTGGCGGTCGGTGGTGTGTCGACCGGGGCGATCGGCACCTCGGTGAGGGAGCAGTGCATGCGGATCTACGAGGGCAGCCCGCGCCAGGATTTCGAGGAGGTCTTCCGTTCGATCGGGGCCTTCCTGGACGACAAGGGGCTGCGCGACATCCTTGTCCTCGAGGTGCCCGACGGGTTCATCGTCCAGGGCATGATCGCCGCCAATTCGGGGGCATCCGGTTGGTCGGACGCAATGGGCTCCGTGTCCAAGCAGACCCTGAGCTTCCTCGACGACGATATCGCACGCTTCATGGAGGAAGCCGCCGCCCGTCGGGGCCGGGAACCTGTCGACGGCACCCATGCCGGTGTTCACGAAGCGGCGCTCCGCGTGATCGGGCGCTGGGTCGACGAGGAGAAGCCGCGGGACGTATTCCTGTTCGAGCAGGACGGGGCATACGTCGTCCGGTTGCAGATCGGCGGCCAGGCCGGTGGGCGTCACGAGCTTGCCGAGTTCACGAAGGACGACATCGAAGCGCTGGTGTCCCGGGGCCCCTCGCTCCGCGGCTCGACCCGGACCGACGGCCAGGCAGATGCCCAGCCTGCTGCCGCGGCGGATGCCCAGCCTGGTGCCGCGGCGGATGCCTCGGAAACGACCTCCTGATCGGCGAGGCGTGCCCGCCCAGCAGTCCGAGCGGCACCGCGAAACCGTCCACCGGGACATGACAAGGGTGCCCGGCACGGGCACAATCCAATCCTGATGTCTGTGTAGAGGAAGGAGGCCCACTCATGAATGCGCTGCGGACGGTGGCCGTCGTGCTCGGGGTCACCCTGGGTGCGCTGATCGTGATTCCGCTGGTCGTGCTGGCGGGCCTGTTCGTCTGGCTCAAGCTGACCGAGGAAGATGACGAGGAGGCCCTCGAGCTGGAGCAGGAGGGCGCCTGACCAGCGGCGATGACCGGGTGGGCCCGATGCCCGACGAGCCTCTCACACGGCCCGAAACGCCCGCCGGAGCGGCGGGCGTTTCCATGTCGCGCGTGCGGCGGAGCGCCGTGGACGACCCCACGGTTGCGATTGTCGACCCGCTGGTCGCCGCGAGTGGGCCGCCGCCGGCCATGTCCTATCGGCTCGCCGAGATCGGCGTGCTCGTCACTGTCCTCATCTGGTCGGCCAACTTCGTTCTCGTCAAGGGCGCGATCGGCGTGCTCGCGCCGCTCACGTTCTCCGCGGCGCGGTTCACGATCGCCGCCGCGACGCTCTTGATCATCCTCCGCTGGCGGCAGCACACGCTTCTGCCCGCGCCGGGTCAGCTCTGGAGGCTGCTGCTCCTCGGCGCGCTCGGATTCGGGGTGTACCAGGTGCTGTGGACGACCGGGCTGACAAGCATCAGCGCCGGCGACTCGGCCCTCATCGTTGCGGCCGCACCGGTCCTGACGGTGCTTCTCGCGGGCGCGGTCGGCGTCGACCGGCTCACCGTGCCCAAGGTCACCGGTGCTGTGATCGCGTTCGCCGGGGTCGCGATCGTCATCGCGGCCGGGCATGAGCTGTCGCTCGGGTCCTCCCTGGTGGGCGATCTGCTGACGCTCGCCGCGGCGTCGGCGTGGGCCGTGTATACGGTCGGTGGGACCCGGATGCTGCGCCGCGTTGACCCCCTGCAGGCAACCACCTGGGCAGTGGTAGGCGGACTGTCGATCCTGGTTCCACTCGGCGTGGTCGATGGTGTGGCCCACGACTGGGCCGGCATCGCGCAGCCGGAGGTCCTGGTCGCGATCCTGCTGTCGGGCAGCCTCGCCGCCGGAATCTCCAACGTCTTCGTGTTCAATGCGATCCGGTACGTCGGGCCTGCCCGGACGACGACGATGCAGCTGCTCGTGCCCGCCGGCGCGGTCCTGCTCGGGGCACTCTTCCTGCAGGAGCCGGTGGGTATCTCGCAGCTCATCGGCGGCGCCGTGATCGTGGCGGGAGTGTGGCTGACGCGCCGGGCCTCGATCGGACCGGCTGGAGCGTTCGTCCGACACATTCCGGGTCGAGCGTGAGCCGCTCGCAATCCGGGCCCGCGCGCCTGCCGGACGAGGGGGTCGGACCGCCAGGCGAGAGCATGGCGCTCGATCTCCCGATGCCGATTCCGCCGCTGCTGCCCGGCCAACCGCCGCTCGCGATCCTGGTCGACTACGACGGGACGATCGCCCAGACCGACGTCTCCGACGCGATCCTGGCCGGGTTCGTGACCGCCGACTGGGAGGCGCGTGTCGCCGACTACGACGCGGGACGAACCGGCTCCCGGCGCCTGATGGAGTGGGAGATCAGCCTCATCGACGCGGACCCCGCCGACCTCCTCGACACCGCCGCCCGCCAGCCCCACGACCCCGGGTTTCGCCCGTTCGCGGAGCGCGCGCTGGCGGCCGGCATCCCGGTCGAGGTCGTGTCCGACGGGTTCGGGTTCTTCATCGAGCCCGCATTGTGCGCTCTCGGGCTGCCCCAGCTGCCGATCGTGACCGCACAGACGTCGTTCGGGCCGAACGGTCCGCGGATCGAGTTCCCGAATGGCAATCCCGAGTGTCTCGTGTGCGGTACCTGCAAGCGCAACCGCGTGTTGGCCCACCAGGCTGCGGGCCGCGCCGTCGTGTACATCGGCGATGGCCCGTCCGACCGCTATGCCGCCGGATACTCGGACTTGGTGTTCGCCAAGCACGCCCTGGAGCAGATCTGTGCCCAGGAACGCTGGCCCTACGAGCGATGGTCGTCGTTCACCGAGATCGACGCCTGGCTCGAGCGCACGCTCGCGGCGTTCGCGGCCGATGCCGCGTCCCTTCCCAGGCCCGCGAGCCACCCGCTGTTCTGTGGTGCCGAGGTGTGGGGACCAGACCGAGTCGACCCGGCGCCGAACGTCGTGCCGGAGTGGGCGCCCGGTTCGACCATCGATGCTGGCTCGGGTCCGCCTACCAGCGATCCCAGCGCGCGAACTCCTCGAACGCCACCCAGCCACGCTTGACGCTGGGCGAGCGCACGTCGGGCAGGGGCAGGCCGACCGGCATGACGCCGATCGGGGTGAACTCCTCGGGGACGCCCAGGACCGCGCGCAGCGGTTCGGGCCCATCCGACGGACCGACGAACCCCGAGGCCAGCCCCTCGGCCACCGCCGCCAGCATGATCGTCTGCATCGTGGCGCCGATGTCCACCCACCAGAACGGGATCGGCCAGTCGATCTCGGCGCCATCGCCGGTCGTCTTGTCCGGCTCCTGGTAGCGGCGGTGGTAGATCGCCTCGCTGACGCACGGCACGAACTGGGCCGCACACTCGCTGATCCACGGACCGAAGCGCTCCTCGTAGTCCGCCTCGCCGCAGGCCCGGGCGACCTCGCGCCTCTGCGCCGGATCCATCACGACGACCAGCCGCTGCCCTTGCGAGAAACCGGCCGATGGTGTCCGCTGCGCGAGTCGTGCGATCCGTTCGATGACCTTTCGGTCAACGCCTCCGTCCCGGAAGCGGCGCACCGCGCGCCGCTTCATCACCACCTCGCCGAACTCCATCGCGGCCTCCCGTGCATGCCCCGGTCACCGGCCCGGCGCTGCCGGGGCGGCAGCGTGTTCGCGGTCCCAGCGTCGCAGACCCGCCGGCTTGACGCGGCGACCAGCATAGGCGCATGGATCGAAGCGCCTGGCTGGCCGACCGCCGAGCGGCCATCGTCGCGACGTACGACGCCGAGGCGCCGGAGTACGAGGCGAACGACTACCCGCATGACGCGCAGCTGCGGTACGTCGCGCGGGTTCTCGAGGGTTGCCCACCCGGCGGGCTCGTGCTCGATGCGCCGTGCGGCACCGGACGCTACTTCCCGCTCGTCGCAACCGCCGGCCTGCGCGTCGTCGGTGCGGATCAGTCGGCCGGCATGCTCGAGCAGGCGCGGGCCAGGGGCATCGCGGAACGCCTCCTGCAGACTGGCCTCCAGGAGCTCGCCGAGGCGCCGGAGTTCGACGCCGTGCTGACGATCGACGCGCTCGAGAACGTGCCGCCCGAGGACTGGCCACTGGTGCTCGCGAACCTCCGCCGCGCGGCCAGGCCTGGCGGCCAGCTGTACCTGACGGTCGAGGAGTGGGAGGACGAGGCAGGCAAGGACGCGGCCTTCGAGGCGCTGTTGGCGGAAGGTCTCCCCGCCGTCCACGGGGAGGTCGTCGAGGGCGACGTGGCCGGCTACCACTTCTATCCCGAGCACGACCGCGTGCTCGCCTGGATCGCCGACGCGAGGCTCGAGGTCGTGGAGGACGTCTACCTCCACGCCGACGCCGACTGGGGCTATCGCCACCTCCTGCTGCGCAAGCCGCGCGACGGGCACGCCTGAACGGCCGGCCGTCGGCACGTGTCGGCCAATTTGTGCATTGCCCGCCGGGCTGCCCTCCGCTAGCATGGGAAAAACCCCGGAGGACAGGACCTGTGGCGAAGTATGTCTTTGTGACCGGAGGAGTGACCTCCTCACTCGGCAAGGGCATCACCGCCGCCAGCATCGGCCGCCTGCTCAAGGCGCGCGGGCTCAAGGTCTCCGTCCTCAAGCTCGACCCCTACATCAACGTCGACCCGGGCACGATGAGCCCGTACCAGCACGGCGAGGTGTTCGTCACCGACGACGGGGCTGAGACCGACCTCGACCTCGGCCACTACGAGCGGTTCATCGACGAGAACCTCTCGCAGGGCTCCAACGTCACCACCGGCCGCATCTACCAGGCCGTGATCGCCAAGGAGCGCCGGGGCGACTACCTGGGCGGTACCGTCCAGGTCATCCCGCACATCACCAACGAGATCAAGGAGCGGATCACGCGTGTCGCGCGCACCGGTGATCCGGACGTGGTGATCGTCGAGGTCGGGGGCACGGTGGGCGACATCGAGAGCCTGCCGTTCCTTGAGGCGATCCGCCAGATGCGCAAGGACCAGGGGCGCGCCAACGTGCTCTACGTGCACGTGACGCTGCTGCCGGCGCTGGCCGCGACCGGCGAGCTCAAGACCAAGCCGACCCAGCACTCGGTCAAGGAGCTTCGCGGCATCGGCATCCAGCCCGACGCGATCGTTCTCCGCTCGGACAGCGAGATGCCCGACGAGATCCGCGAGAAGATCGCGCTGTTCACCGACGTCGACGTCGACGCGGTCATCCCGGCACCCACCGCCGAGACGATCTACGAGGTCCCACTCCAGTTCGAGGCGTTCGGCTTCGGCCGGCTGCTGGTTCGCGAGCTCGGGCTGGGTGACGCCGGGGTGGCCCCCGATCTCAGCGGCTGGCGCGCGCTGGTGGCGCGCATCAAGTCGCCCAAGCCGACGCTCGAGATTGCGCTGGTCGGGAAGTACATCGAGCTTCCCGATGCATATCTCTCGGTGACCGAGTCGCTCAAGCACGCGGCCTGGGCAAGCGGTGTCGACGCGCACGTTCGCTGGGTCGACAGCGAGGCGCTGACCGCCGGCAACGTCGACGAGCGGCTGACCGGCGTGGCCGGTGTCCTGGTGCCCGGCGGCTTCGGTCATCGGGGCATCGAGGGCAAGGTCCTGGCCGCCCGCTGGGCGCGCACGAACGCGGTGCCGTACCTCGGCCTGTGTCTCGGGCTCCAGTGCGCCGTCATCGAGTTCGCGCGCCACGTGCTCGAGTCGGAGGACGTCAACTCGACCGAGTTCGACATGTTCACCGCGAATCCCGTGATCGACTTCATGCCTGATCAGCGGGACCTCGAGGACAAGGGTGGCACGATGCGCCTCGGCCTCTACCCGGCGAAGCTGCAACCGGGATCCAAGGCCCGAGCCGTCTACGGTGAGGAGCTCGTGTACGAGCGGCACCGCCACCGGTTCGAGGTCAACAACCAGTATCGCCAGACCCTCGAGGCGTCCGGCATGGTCCTGTCGGGAATCTCACCCGACAGCCGGCTGGTGGAGATCGTCGAGCTGCGGGACCACCCGTGGTTCGTGGCCAGCCAGTTCCACCCGGAGTTCAAGTCGCGGCCCGAGCGTCCGCATCCGCTGTTCCATGGGTTCGTCTCGACCGCACTCGCGCTCCACGATGGCCGTCAGCCGAGTCTGACCGCGGTGGGTCCGGGTCGCGCCGCCGACGAGGCGGCACTGGAGAACGCGACGGCTGCTGTCGTCGCAGACACCGCACCGGCCAGTGACGCCGTCACGGGGAGCACGCCCGCGGGCTGATGCTCGAGCGGGCACCCGGGCCTAGACGATCGCCCGGTGGAGACGGAGGAAGGTCGGCTCGAACCCGAGCCGCGGCCACGTTCGACTCGCCTCGAGGTTGGTCGCCCGCCAGTCGGTTGCCACCCATGGGTAGCCCGCGTCGCGAGCCCAGGCGATCACCGTCTCTCCCAGCACCCGTCCCACCCCGAGGCCCCGCGCCTCAGGGAGCACCGCGGCGAAGCCCAGGAACCCTGCTCGCCCGGGCCGGATCAGGCTGTTGTTGCTGGACGACAGCTCCAGCGAGCAGGCCGTCGCCGCGCCCACCGCGCGTCCGTCATGCTCGACGATGAAGGTCACGTAGCGCGGATCGTCGAGCTCGCCCTCGAGGTCGGCCTCAGTCTCCGCCAGGCTCGGGATCGACACGCCTGAGAAGACCGGTGATCGGGCCTGGTGCTCGGGCAGTGCTCGGTCGATGTGGGCGAGGTTCGCCAGGTCCCTTCGGGCGGCGAGGCGCACGCGGATGCCGTCGGGCATGTGCGCCGTGAACGACGCCGGCGGAGCGGAGCGAAGCGCATGGACCTGCTGCTGGCCGAAGCCCAGCCGGAACCAGCCATCGACGAGGTCCCTGTCCGACGCCGGCACGAGGACATAGTGGTGGCTGCGCCCGCTGTCCACCCAGGTTTCGGCCGCTGCCCGATACAGGTCCCGGACGATCTCCGGCTCCGCTACCGCGTGCCCGGCGGACTCGATCCACACATTCGCACGCCAGATGCTCGGGTCGCGGCCGATCCCGATGAGGTACCCGACGCAGGCGCGGCCCCGGACGGCCACCATGGCCGAGGCAGCCTCGCCGGCCGGCTCCTCCCGGAGCAACCGCTCGATCTCGGCACGGGCGCGCGGAGCCTGCTCGAATGCCGGATCGAGGCCGGGCGACGCCGTCCGGTGGGCGCGATGGCGCGCGGCGAGCAGGCGTGCGGCATCGTCGATGAACGACGCATCGAACGGGCGGATCTCGAGCTGCATGCGCTGATCATGCTCTCCGTGCCCGATCATCGTTGACGCCGCGGCGCGACGCAGGATATCCTCCGGCCATCCCCACAAGCCGCGCGCGACGGCACTCGGATTCCGCGCGAACGGGCTCGTGGCGTGACCCATCGCTGACCAGCGGGCCCCATCCGCTGCCGGCCCCCACCTTTCGAGGTTCGTCCAACCCGATGCCGAACGGTTCCGACCAGCGGCCGGGCCGCAATCGCCGGCCCCGTCGTCGACCCCAGCAAAACCGTCCCCCGGTGACCGAGCAGGATGAGGTCGCCGAGCTCGAGGCCGCCCGCGAGCGCAACGACCTGGACGTCCGCGATCTGCGCGAGATGACGGTCAAGGAGCTGCGCGCGGTCGGGGAGCGCCTCGACATCGAGGCCCAGCCGGCGAAGCGGCCCGAGGACCTGGTCGACCTGATCCTCCAGCGCCAGACCGAGCGCGCCGGGCTGGATTACGTCTTCGGCATCCTCGACATCGTCGACGAAGGCTACGGGTTCATGCGCCGCCACGGGCTGCTGCCCAGCCCCGACGACGTGTACGTGTCCTCGAGCCAGGTCCGACGGTTCGGGCTGCGCGTGGGCGACCGGATCACGGGTGCCGTGCGCGCCCCTCGTGAGGGCGAGAAGTACTGGGGCCTCATCCGCGTCGACACGGTCAACGGCGTTGACACGGACTCGGCACGTCGTCGCGCATTCTTCACCGACCTGACGCCCGTCCATCCAGACGAGCTGATCAACCTCGAGTCGGATCCCAAGAACCTCAGCCAGCGGCTGGTCAACCTGGTCAACCCGCTGGGCAAGGGCCAGCGCGCCCTGATCGTGAGCCCGCCCAAGGCCGGCAAGACGATGCTGCTCAAGAACATCGCCAACGGCATCAGCGACAACTACCCGGACATCCTGCTCATGGTCGCGCTCATCGGTGAGCGGCCCGAGGAGGTCACGGACATGCGCCGCTCGGTGCACGGCGAGGTCATCAGCTCGACGTTCGACGAGCCGACCGAGAACCACACCCACGTGGCCGAGATGGCGCTCGAGATTGCGAAGCGGCAGACGGAGACGGGACGCGACGTCGTGATCCTGCTCGACTCGATCACACGCCTCGCGCGCGCATACAACCTGGCCTTGCCGCCTTCGGGCCGGACGCTCTCGGGCGGCATCGACCCGATCGCTCTCTATCCGCCCAAGCGCTTCTTCGGCGCCGCGCGAAACATCGAGGAGGGTGGCAGCCTCACGATCATCGCCACCTGCCTTGTCGATACCGGATCGCGCATGGACGATGTGATCTACGAGGAGTTCAAGGGCACCGGCAACAGCGAGCTCATCCTCGATCGCAAGCTCGCCGAGAAGCGGATCTTCCCGGCCATCGACGTGCAGCGCTCGGGCACGCGGCGTGAGGAGCTGCTGCTCGAGGAGGGCACCCTCAAGATGGTGTGGACGATGCGCCGGATGCTGTCGGCGGTCGGCACCAACGAAGGTATCGAGCTGCTGCTCAACCGGATCGCCAAGACAGACACCAACGCGCAGTTCCTGGGCACGCTGACCAAGACGCTGGACTGACGCCGGAAGCAGTCACAGAGGGTATCTCCTCGGCCCGGCATCAGGCCCACCACGCGAGATTGGTGCCAGATTTGCCTAAATTCAGATCTCCTGCGGCCACCTCGATGACCAATGGCCCCACGCAGATGCCCCGGATGGTTTGCGGGGTCTGTTCGTGGTCTGGTACGGTTCGACTCAAGTTGCCAGGTCGCCCCTGAGCATGGGCGCGGCCTTCCGGGGCGAGCCTGAAAGGAACCCGTCGCGACCCCGCAAGATCGGCCGAACGTTCCCCGAGCATGACGTTCCGGGCCTGGATCCTGCCGTCAGGAGACCGTATTGCATAAGCCCACTGTTGGCGCCAATCGCGACCCTCTGCGTTCTGGTCGCGGACGAGTGTCCCTCGTCAGCCGCGTCAACGGACTGAGCATTCGCACGACCCGCTCGATCCAGACGAGCCTGAACGGTCGCGGCCCGAAGCTCGGGCCGTTGTGGCGAGCGATCACCAACGCGGTACGCCCGCTCACAGCCGCCGAGCGAGCGTTGCCGATCACCGTGGCCGTGATCGTCGCCATCGCCTCCCTGCTGGCCGTGCTGCCGTCGACGGCGTCGGATGCGGTCGGCCGCACCCAGGGAGGCGCCAACGACGTGCGGCTCGCCATCGGCGGTGGGTCGGGGTTCGGTGCCCTGAGTGACCGGGCATCTGCCGTGAGCCCGAGCTTCCAGCCCGTCACCATCTCCGGCAATTCGGCCGATCAGGCCGGCCTCGCGCTCGCATCACCGGGACCGGCCCAGGTCCTCGACGACGGCACGCTGATCGCGGGCTACGTCCCTGAGACGAGCGTCGAGGACGGATCCGATCTCATCCAGACCTACAAGGTCAAGTCCGGCGACACGCTGGTCGGGATCGCCCACAAGTTCGGCGTGTCGATGATGACGCTGTGGTGGGCCAACAAGCTCGATTCGAAAGACGCTCTCCACGTTGGCCAGACGCTCAAGATCCCACCCGTCACGGGTCTGGTGTACACGGTCAAGGCGTCGGACACGCTGGACGCGGTGGCCGCCCACTACAAGGTCAAGCCGAGCGAGATCGTGGCGCTTAATGGTCTGGCGGACCCGACCCTTGTGGTCGGTCAGGTGCTTGTCCTGCCGGGCGCCAAGGGTGCCCCCATCCCGACGCCCAAGCCCACGCCCAAGCCCAAGCCGGTCCAGCGATCCACCTCCAGCAGCCATTCGTCCAGTGGATCCGTCCACTACTCCGGCGGCCGGCTTCGGTGGCCGGTCGTGGGTGGCGGCAACTACATCAGCCAGTACTACCACTACGGCCACGAGGCGATCGATATCGCCGCTGACTACGGCTCGCGGGTTGTGGCAGCTGCCGGCGGCAGGGTCATCTTTGCCGGCTGGAAGTCCAATGGCGGCGGCTACCAGGTGTGGATCTCCCACGGCGGCAATCTGTACACGACGTACAACCACATGTCGGCCATCACGGTCGGCCACGGGCAGAGCGTCGGCCGCGGGCAGCAGGTCGGCCGCGTTGGGCAGAGCGGTTGGGCCACCGGCCCTCACCTTCACTTCGAGGTCTGGATCGGCCCGGTCTGGAGCGGCGGCAAGCGCGTCAACCCGTTGCGGTACTTCTAGCCGCTCGCGCTCCACTCGGCAGCGAGCAGGCACCTGTGCCGCCCTCGGCACGGCCGTCGGGCCGTGCGACAATGCGGCCGATGTTCCTCGATGACGTCCGGATCGCCCTTCGCGCCGGAGCGGGCGGCGATGGGGCAGCGACCTTCCGCCGGGAAGCGCACGTCCCACGTGGTGGACCCGATGGTGGCGACGGCGGCCGCGGTGGATCGATCTACCTCCGGGTCGACATCGGCCAGACCACGCTCCTCGACTTCCGCTATCGGCACCAGTTCAGCGCGACGGCCGGCGGCCGAGGTGAGCGCTCACGGCGCCACGGCAAGGCGGGCAACGACCTGTACCTCGCCGTGCCACCCGGGACCGCGGTCCTGGATGCGGATTCCGGTGCCCTGATCGCCGATCTCGTCGCGGCCGGCCAGTCGGTCATGGTCGCGCGCGGCGGTCGAGGCGGGCTTGGCAACACCCATTTCGCGACCGCGACGCATCAGGCACCCCGGCATGCCCAGAAGGGCGAGCCGGGGGAGGAGCGGTCCCTCCGGCTCGAGCTGCGGCTCATCGCCGACGTCGGCCTCGTCGGGCTGCCGAATGCCGGCAAGTCGACGCTGCTCGCGGCACTCACCGCGGCGCGCCCCAAGATCGCGGCGTATCCGTTCACGACCCTCGAGCCGAACCTGGGCGTGATGGATCTCGGGATCGAGGATGGTCGCAGGCCGACGATCGCCGACGTTCCCGGTCTGATCGAAGGCGCCTCGAGCGGCGCCGGGTTGGGGCACGCCTTCCTGCGTCATGTCGAGCGCACGCGTGTGCTGCTCCATGTGGTCGATGGCGCAGCGCGGGACCCACGTTGGGACCACGAGGTGATCCGCGACGAGCTCGAGGCGCACGATCCCGCGCTGCTCACGAAGCCGATGCTGGTGGTGTTCAACAAGCTCGATCTGCCGGACGCGATCGACGCGTTGCCCGCGTTTCGCGCGGCGTTGGACGAGGTCGGCGCTCGCGTCCTGGCGGTCTCCGCGGAGGCAGGCACGGGGCTGGACGAGCTGCGACGCGCCGTATCAGAGCTGCTGCCCGATGCGGCCGGTTTGGCCGAGCCGCCTGAACCAGCAGGTGTCGTGGTCCATCGGCTCGAGGGACGGAGCGATGGGTTTGCGCTTGCCCGCGAGGACGGGATGCTCCGCGTCCGTGGTCGGCGGATCGAGCGCCTCGTGGCCCAGACCAACTTCGACAACGAGGAGTCAGCTGAACGCTTCCAGCGCGAGCTCATTCGCATGGGGATCGACGGCGCGCTGCGCAAGGCGGGCGTGCGGCACGGTGAGCTCGTCCAGATCGGGGCAGCGGAGCTCGAGTGGGATCCGCAGGAGGGCGACGGTTGAGCGGGCTGCCCCGGCCCGCCCAAGTCACTGACGAAGACCTCGGTGGGGCGGTCATGGTCCCGCCGCCCAACCCCGTCGTTTCGGGGTCGCTGGGGATCCTGGGTGGGACCTTCGACCCGGTGCATCACGGCCATCTCGCGATCGCCGAGGAGGCCCGGGAGGTGCTGGGGCTGGAACGCGTTCTGTTCATCCCGACAGCGATCCCGCCCCACAAGCGCGACCGGGCAATCACGCCGGCCGAGCACAGGCTGGCGATGCTCGAGCTCGCGGTTGCCGATAATCCGGCCTTCGGGACCAGCAGGATCGAGCTCGATCGAGGCGGCGTCTCGTACACCGTCGACACCCTGGAGGCCCTCCACGGGACAGGCGTCAACGACCCCTGGTTCATCCTGTCCTCGGAAGCGCTCGAGGGATTCCCCGGGTGGCACCGACCCGAGCGCGTTCTGGACCTGAGCCGATTGCTCGTGGCGCCGCGGGTCGGGTACGCGAGGCACGCCGCCGAGCGCGTGATCGAGCGCTACCCGGGTCGCGAGGAGCGGTTCGCGTTGCTCGATGGGCCCCTATTGCCCATCTCCGGTAGCGTGGTGCGACGCCGGTGTGCGGCCGGGCGATCCGTCCGCTACCTGGTGCCGGAACCCGTGATCCGGTATCTCACCGACCATCGCCTGTACGACACCCATGACGGAGGATCCTGAGCACGTGACCAAGCCCCCTGCCTCGACCGCAGCTCCCCGACCGGATGGCCTCCCGGCTCGCGACACGGCCGCACCCGCGGCCGACCGTGAGGCGCTCGATCTCGCCCGCCGGATCGTCGAGCTCGCCGAGGACAAGAAGGCGGCCGATATCGTGCTCCTCGATCTCGGCGGTCAGACGTCTGTCGCGGATGCGTTCGTCATCTGCTCCGGCGGCTCGGAGCGGCAGATCGACGCCATCGCCGACGGGATCCTGGCGGGGATGCGGGATGAGCATGTGAAGCCCATCGGTCGCGAGGGAAGGCCCGAGTCGCACTGGGTGCTGCTCGACTTCGGTTCGGTGATCGTCCACGTGTTCACACCACCCGAGCGCGACTACTATCAGCTCGAGCGGCACTGGTCCGCGGCACGGACGGTGCTGCGGGTCCAGTAGCGTCGGCGCGGGCCGGTCGTCGCCGGCCGTCGCGTCACCCGGCCACCACCGCACCATGCCGCCAGGATCGGTCCCGCCGGGACCGGTACCGCCGGAATCGGTACCCCTGGGTCATGCCCGCTGCACGCGGCCGCTCCTAGCATCGGTCCCGAGCCGTTGGCCAACTGGGGCTGACGCCACCGGAGAGACCAGATGTCGGGCCTGCGAGATCGCTGCCCAGGGTGCACCCGCCGCCTCATCGTGACCCGGTTCGACACGACCTTCCGGCTGTCGGATCGGACCGAGCGGCTGTGCTTCGGCATCCCCGGTGGTCTGTGCGAGGACTGTCACCAGCTGTACATCGATCCAGAGCTGATCGAGATGCTCGATCTCGGAGACAGCCGCTGCGTGTTCGCGATCGAGACTGACGCGGTCCTCCAGGAAGAGGTCTGGTCCTCCGCCGAGTAGCGGGCTCCTGGAGCCCGGTCCTGGTGGTTCAGGCGCCTGCCCCCGCCACGTGCTCACGGACCCACAGCGCAAACGCGAGGCGGCGCTGCTCGTCCGTCGCCCCGGACCCAGGCGCGCCCTTGACCATCGCGTCCAGCTCCATCAGGCCGTCGAGCGCGTCCACGAGCCCGGGCACCGTCCAGCGACGCGCCTGCCCGACCAGCTTCTCCGCCCGGAACGGCTTCATGCCCAGCGTGCGAACCAGGCTGCCGGGCGGGGCCCCGCCCGCCAGATGGCCAGCGACCTCGGTCAGCTCCCGCAGTCGGCGGTGCAGCTGCGCGAGCAGCACCGGCTCGGGCGTCGTGTCGAGCAGGCGATCGAGGGCCGGCCCGGCCACGGCCGCTCGACGCTCGGCGACCGCATCCAGCATTGCCCACGTGGAGTCGGGAACCACCTCTGCCACGAGTGCCGCGACATCGGCGTCGGTGATCGGATCGGACGGTCGATACAGGGAGAGCTTGTCGAGCTCACCAACGGCGAGCGCCCCTTGACGCTCCCGGTCGATGTCGCCCTCGCGCACGAAACCGCCGACCCGCCGAGCGAGCTCCCTGGCGGCGCCCGGTGCGAGCTGGATGTCCCGCTCCCTGGCCCGGCCCTCGATCCACGCCGCCAGCTCGCCAGCCTGCGGCGCCTTGAACGTCCGGATCTCGCCACCACCGCGCGCCACCGCCGTCTCGAGCCCCTGCAGCGCGGCTGAACGTCGAGCCCCACGGTCGCTGATCTCGACGAACACCAGCGCATTGCCGGGCGCCACCGTGGCGATCGCTCCTTCGAGCGCACCTCGATCCGCCTTCGAGCGCAGGAGCGGCGCGGGATCCACGACCACCGCCAGTGTTCCGCCGCCGAACATCGGCGCCGTCGCCACGCGCTCCCCAATGGCGGCAACGGTCGTCTCGCTACCCTGCACGCGCCATCGTTCCGGGACGGCGCCTGTTGCCTGCTCCAGGCCGTGCGCGAGCTGGCTCACCCTGTGATCGATCCCGTATCCGTCGTCACCGCGGTAGTACGCGATCAACGGTGCGTCTGCGCTCACCGGGCGGCCCCGCGCAGCGCCCGGCGTGACCAGCGCAGGCGGCGCACGTGGTTCGGCGTGGCACCCGCCGCGCGGCACACCTCCAGCTCGAGGTCATGCGCGCGCTGCTCGACGAGGCGCATCGTCTCCTCGCTCCACGCTGACTTGCCGGTTCGCTTCACGCGGACCGTGGATCCGGGCGGATAGCGGTGCCGCCATGACGCGAACCTGCTGGCCATCGGCTCCAGGTGCTGTCCGCCACGTTTGTCGGCGTACGCGACGATCCGGGCCTCCAGCGATGCCGTCGTTGCCCAGGTCGCGAACTCGTCCTCCGCCAGCCGTGTCACCGGGTGGTCGCGCACGACGGGCGCCAGCTCCTCCAGGCCGTGCGCCGCCAGCCATGCTGCGGAGCCCTCGCCGTGTGGGAGGCGGCCGTTCGCGTGGACGGTCGGTAGCTTGTCGATGTCGTGCAGCAGCGCCGCGGTTTCCGCCAGGCGGACATCCACCGCGGCGCCGCGCTCCGCGGCGCCGCGCGCAAGCCAGGCAGCGACGTCGGCGACCACGCACGCGTGCCGCAGGAACCAGTCTCCGGGCTCGAGCGAGAGCAGCAACCTCGCGGCGGTCACGCGATCGGGGATCACCATCACCCCGATCGTAGCCGGTGCGGGCGCCGCCGGTCCGCACGACGAGCCCGCTCCGCTCGAGATCGAGCGACACCGTGCCATCCAGGTCGGTCCGGAACACACCCGCGCCGATCGCCCGGAGGCGGTCCAGGGTGGATCGGGCGGGGTGCCCGTAGTCGTTGTGGGCTCCGACCGAGATCACCGCGACCGACGGGGTCAGGGCATCGAGCAGTGCCTCGCTGGTGGCCGTCGCGCTGCCGTGGTGCGCGACCTTGAGCACGTCAATGTGTGGCAGACCCCGCGCGACAAGCGAAGGATCCACGTCGTCCTCGGCGTCGCCGGTCAGCAGGAACCGCCGCCCATTCGCGGTCCCGAGGAGCACGATCGAGACGTCGTTGATCGCGCGCCCGGTGGCCCCGGGCTCGACTGGCACGGTCCCGGGATCCGGCCACAGCACGTCGAGCCGGATCTCGTCCAGCCGGAGCCGCTGGCCGGTGGACAGGGTCCCACGCGGCGGCGATCCGCGTTGGAGCGCCTCGTCCCACGCCCTCCAGCCGGGCCCCGGCCCATGCATGCCGGGCTCGTAGACCCGGCCAACCGCATATCTCTCGAGCACCCGGACCAGGCCGGCAACGTGATCTTCGTGCGGGTGCGTGAGCACGACGACGTCGATCCGCCGGTCCCACGGCGGCAGCCGCTCGTCCAGGCGCAGGACCAGCCGGTTCGGGTCGGGACCGCCATCAACCAGCATCCGGGCGCCGGTTGCGCTCTCCACCAGGATTGCGTCTCCCTGGTCCACATCGAGCACGGTCAGTCGCGTTGCCCGCGTGCTTGAGCTGACGACGACGCCCGTGCCGATCGAGGCGATGACCAGGCTCGTGACCAGGGCGGCTCTGGTGACCAGGCCGAAGCGACCGCTTCCCGGCCGCTTCTCTGGCCCGGGTGCCGTGTCCGGCCGCGCGCGCCGACGGCCGCTGGCGGTGCCGTGTTGCTGACGACGGTCGACCCGTCTCCGGCGGCGCCACCCGAGGATGGCGGCAATTGTCAGGCCGGCCGCGAGGCCGCCAGGGAGCGTGAGCTCGGGCGGCAGGGAGACTGCCGCGAGCGGCAGCGCAGCGCCGGTTTGGACGACCCACACCATGACGTGAAGCAGCAGCCAGGCAGGGAGCCCGGCGAGCACGGCAAGCCACGCTGGTGCGCCGAGCAGCGTTCCGGCACCGCCCAGCAAGGCCAGCAGGCCGGCAGCCATCGCTGGGGGGACCAGCGGGACCACGAGGAGGTTGGTTGCCGGTGCGACAAGCGACAGGCGCCCGAACGTGGCCAGCACGTCAGGCAACGTGGCCACCTGTGCGGCCACCGAAATCCCCAGGCCTTCCGCCAGCCATCCGGGCAGGTGCCCGCCACCCAGCCGTGTGATCGCCGCCCCGAGGGGTGTCGCCCATGCAAGGAGCCCGGCCGTCGCCGCCACCGACAGCCGGAAGCCCGCATCGGCGACCATCTCCGGCGACAGCAGGAGGAGGATCGCAGCCGCCCACGCGAGCGCGGCCGGTGCCCTGCCCGCGCGCCCGCTCTCGCGCGCGATGAGCACAACGGACGCCATCACGGCCGCACGCACGATCGACGCCGAGGCGCCGGCAGCCACGACGTAGCCGCCGATCGTCGCCGCCGTCATCAGCGCGATGGCGCGACGGGATCGACCACGAAGCAGGGCGGCGATGATGCCCGCGACGATCGCGATGTTCCAACCGGAGATCGCGACGATGTGGCTCGTGCCCGCAGTCGCGAACGCCGTCGCCAGATCACGATCGACCCGTTCCCGTAGCCCGATCAGGATCCCGGCCGCGAGTCCCGCCTCGGGCTCGGGGAGCGCGAGCCTGAGTGCATCGCCGGCACCATCGCGGAGGGTCTGGACCGACACGGAGGTCTCGGCAGCCACGATCCGGAGCTGGCGCCCATCGAGCGAGCCCGACGCCCCGGTGCGGACGAGATAGGCGCCGTAGGGGTCGTCCTCGGGCGGCGGTCGGAGGCGGCCGTTGACCTCGATGCGGTCGCCGGACCGGACCTCCGGATACCCCGGCAGCGTTGCGGCCACCGTTACCGCGCCGTCGCCAACGTCGAGGCGCAGACGCGCGACCTGGTCCCCGTCCCGCGGCGAGCCCAGCGAATCGACCGTGGCGGTCCATGGGCCGGTGCCTGCCGCGGCGATCGGTAGCGGTGGCTGCGAGACTGGTCCCAACGCAACCCGCAGCCCCACCGCCAGCAGCCCGAGCCCAACCGAGACCACTGGCCGGGCTGCGCGGATGCGCTTCGTCCAGAGCACCGTGCCGACCGTCAGGACCGCGGCGCCCACGGACACGGCGAGCCAGCCGGAGACACCGAGCGCGGCGGCCCCGGCGCCGCCGGCCACACCGGCCGCCAGCCACGCGCTGCGCGGGATCCTTGCCCGACCGGCACTCACCTCATGGTCCGACCGTGACCAGCGCCTTGATCTTGGTCAGCGTTGCGGGACCGACCACCTTTCGCGCCGCGAGGTCATCGACGGACGCGAACGGCTGTTCCTCGCGGGCGGCGATGATCTTGGCTGCCGTCACGGGGCCGATCCCCGGCAGCGTGTCGAGCTCCTCGGCCGTTGCCCGATTGATGTCGATCAGGCCACCTGGAGCTCCGCCATCCGCGCTCGCACCACCCGACCCGGAAGAGGCGCCGCCGGCGCCCGCGGTCTCTCCGCGGATGGGGACATGGATCTGGTCGCCATCGTGGATCACCGCGGCAAGGTTCAGCTCGCGGTCGGCGCGCTCCGCATCCACGCGGGCGCCATACCCCCCGGCCGCCGCGATCGCGTCGGCCACCCGCAATTCGGCGGGCAGGCGATACACGCCCGGTCGTGCGACCGCTCCGCCGACATCCACCACGATCAGGTCGGGTGCAGCCGCGCTTGGCGCGGCCGTCGTCAGCTCGCCGGCCAGCCCCGACGCCGCCGGAGCCTCCACCAGCACGCCTGGATCCGAACGCAGCGCAAGCGCCAGCGCCACCAGCGCCAGGATGGCGGCCAGCACCGCAGCACCGATCGGGAGCCACGGAATCGGCCGCGCGTGGTCTGCCGACTGGGAGGTGGAATCAGTCTCGCTGGTCTCGAGGATGCGCCACGGTGCGCCGGACGGCTCCACAGTGCTTGGGACTCCCGGGTTGCCGCGGCGGGCGGTGAGCTGGAACATCCGCCTCGTCGGGGGCACGGCCGGCGAGGCTCGGATGTCCGGGCTGGACTGTAGGACTCGTCGCTTACGGCGCGCTTATGCCGGGTCGTGTCGGTCGATCGGCAGATCCAACGGGAGACCGGCCGCTCTCAGGGTCTCCCCGAGGTCGCGGTCACGTGATGTGCGACGAGTGTTGATCCCGCCCTGGGGCGAGACGAATGACCGAATAGCCATCTACTGGGCCTGGATGCTGCGCCTGCGAGGCCTTGCGCGCAGCGTGGCCGCGTGTCATCGCGCCCAGGCGGTGCCCGTCCGCAGCGCACGTAGCGTCCCGGCAGTCACGACAAGCCAGAACGCGACCAGGGCGATGAACAGCAGCACGGCCGCGCCCTCCAGCGGTGCGGAACCCAAGGCGCGCGCGAGCGCGAGCGTCGCCGCAGTGTACGCACCCAGTGGGAATGTGAACGCCCACCAGCCGATCCCGAACGGCAGACGGCCGCGACGCAGGTAGCCGCCGAGCAGCATCGCCGCGGTCGCCAGCCACCACAACCCGAAGCCCCACAGTGCGGTCGCCGTGACGGTCGACATGGTGGCCACGACCGGCGCGGACGGCCCCCAGAGTGTCGACCCGGCCTGGGCGAGCCGCAGCAGCACCAGGGCCCCGACACCAACCGGGCCCAGCCCGATCCACAGCGACGGTGCCAGCGGCGCCGCCGGGAGGGGATGGAAGACGAGCCGGTTGTAGAGGAGCGACGCGATGAGCAGGAAGAGCAGGAGTCCCATCCCGAAGAAGGCGTATCCGGCCACGAGGATCGTCACCGCGCCATCCGGCCCGGCCATTGGCAGGAGGGGCAGCAGCACGAGCGGGACGATGATGTTCACGACCGGCGGAATGAACCAGCCACCGTTGGCCGTCTGCGGTCCGATCTCGGGCGAGACAAACAGCAGGTACGCGAAGACCACGCTGATCAGGAACGCGAGGGCGATCCCGGGCACGGCCAGTGCGGCGACGATCGTGGCGACCGTCGAGGGAGAGGCGACCGAGGGGCCGATCGTGGCGACCCCGACCGCGAGCACGAGGATGCCACCTGGGAAGGTCCCGTAGAGGGCGCCCGCGACCGGGCTGCGCAGATCGGCGAGGGCTGCCCGCGGGTGGACGATCCAGCGACCCACGTACGGCACCCCGAGCGCGAGCGCGAGGATCGCCGCGAGCGCGACCATGGCTTCGCCGAGCGCCTGGGCGGCCGCGGCGAGCTCCGGGACCTCGCCCGGGTTCTGGTAGGCGATGATTCCGATGACCGCGGTGCCCATGACGGCACCGAACCAGCCGGGGTGGAACCCGCGCAGTCGTCCGAGTGGCATGGCCACAGCGGGGGCGGACGTCATCGCGACAGCCACAGAGGTCTCCTGTTGCATCGAAGAAGCGGGTCCGGTCACAGCAGGTCCAGGGCCATCTTGGCGGCGATGACTAACAGCAGGATCCCGATGAACCGCTTGAGCTGGGGGCTGGTCAGGCGCGTGCGCATGACGTACGCGCCGACCCCCGAGCCGGCCGCAGCGAGCACGGCCATGACCGCCACGAATGTCGGATCCAGGCTGCCGACGGCGACGTGCCCGAGGAAGCCCGAGAGCGAGCTGAACACGACCACGAGCGCGGTGGTCCCGGCCGCCACCTTGGCGTCGAGGCCGCTCCAGGTGAGCCCGGGCAGAATGATGTTCCCGCCGCCGACCCCGAGCAGCCCGCCGAGGAAGCCGGCGACCCCGCCGACGCCGGTTCCGACGCCCACCTCGGCCGCCGCGCTCCGGACGGTCCGGGAGGCCGGCGGCCGGTAGAACAGCATCATCGCGCCGGCGAAGACGAGGAACACGACGAACAGCCCGAGCAGGATCGAGCGGTCGACCCCGACGGACAGCGCTGCCCCGATCGGAGCGAGGATCACCGCCGCGATGAGCACCGGGATGCCGGCCCGCCAGTCGATCAGGTGCCCGCGGGCGTAGCTGATGGTTGCCATCGAGAGGCTGACCGCGTTAAGCAGCAGCGCAGTCGACGTCGCCTGCCCGAGCGGCACGCCCATGTAGTAGAAGAGCGGCACGAACAGGAACGCCGCACCCAAGCCGGCCATCGCCATGACGCCCGAGAACAGGAAGACCGTCGCCCCGCCGACGACATAGAGGGCCATCGCCGCCGTTCCGTCAGCCCTGCTGCGGATAGCCAGAGCAGGCGATGCAGACGCTGTTGCCCTCGACGACGCGCAGGTACGGCTCGGCGACGAGCTCGCCACAGCGGGCACAGACGGCGAAGCGGACGATCTCGGGGGGCTCGCTCCACGATCGTGCCTCGACCGGGCCAACCGCCATCACGGTGTCGGCCGGCGCGTCCCACACGAGCTGGACCACCTCGTCCTGCTCCTCGTCGGGGATCTGCGACGCCGGCACGCCAGCGGCGCGCTTCTGCATGAACGGCGTGGCCTTGATCTGGGGCTGGAGGGTCGGCCGATAGGTGACGCGCACGGCACGGCCGGTCGCCTTGTCGGCGAGGGTGACGGCGAACTTGCCCTCGCCCGATTTCTCGATGTTCCCCTTGCCGAACGTGCAGCCGGTGGTGAACTGGATCCCGTCGCCGAAGCACATGCCGCCGTGGTGGTCGCCGATCTCGACGATGGCGTGCAGCTCCTTGGCGCCCGCCCGCTCGACGCCGAGCGCGTGCATGGCAGCCAGGCCGAGGCGCACGCCCGCCGTGCTGGCCCAGCACTTATGGCCGTGGAAGGCGAGGGCATCCGAAAGGATGGCGGTGTCATCGATGGCGATGGCATTCATGTTGATGACTCCTGGGGACGCGTCGGGACCGCTGGCGGTCGGATGCTGGTCCGGGCGGGAGCGCCAGTCCCTCGAGCCCTTCGCTCGAGAAATCCAGGGCTCTGCCCGTTTGACGGAGCCGGCTCCGCGGAGGCCCGGCCCCGATCATCAGGGCCCGGGCCGGAGGGTTCCGACGATGGCGGGTCTATTCGCTCAACCAGGCTGCGATCGTCCACGGCGTCGGGATCTTGCCGGTCGAGACGACCTTGCCGTCGATGACGAGCCCGGGGGTGCTCATGACGCCGCGGCTCGCGATCTCGGCGTAATCGGTGATCTTGACGATCTCCGCTTCGACGCCTGCCTGCGCGACCGCCTCGCGAGCGTTCGCCTCGAGCCTCTGGCAATTGTTGCAGCCGGGGCCGAGGACCTCGATGACCTTCACGGGTGAACCTCCTTGGGTGACACAAGCCAACCGGCGATCTCCCGCCGGCTCGGGACCCGGCCCGCCGCGACGACCGTGCCGTCGACAATCAGGGCCGGGGTTTGCATGAAGAAGCCACGGCCGACGATCTCAGCCGGATCGGTGACGTAGCGGGCATCGATCTCGGGGCAGGCGGCGTGCGCGACCTCGCGCACCAGCTCCAGCAGCTCCGAGCAGCGGCGGCAGCCTGGGCCAATGACCTCGACGACGCGTGCCATCACGCGGCCAGCCAGTTGAACAGGTAGCCGATGACGATGATCCCGGCGGCGACGATGCCCGCGAAGACGGCCAGCAGCCGCGGCCTCATGACCTTGCGCAGGATCACCATCTCGGGCAGCGAGAGTGCCGTGATCGACATCATGAATGCGAGCGCCGTCCCGACCGGCAGCCCCTTGCCGAGGAGCGCCTCGACGATCGGGATCGTGCCCGCGGCGTTGGAGTAGAGCGGGACGCCGAGGGCGACCAGCGCCGGGACTGCGAGAGGGTTGCCCGACCCGCCGATCTGCACGACGAGCTCGGTTGGCACGAAGCCGTGGATGAAGGCGCCGATCCCGATGCCGACGATCACGTACGGCCAGACCCGCCCCACGATGTCGCGGGTCGAGCGCCAGGCGTCGCGCAACCGGTCCTGCATCGTTGGCGGCACCTCGCTGATCGCACTGCCCGCTCGGATCTTCCAGACGTAGTCCTCGACGTAGCGCTCGAGCCCGAGACGCCCGATGACAAGCCCCGCGACGATCGCCACCGTGAGGCCAGCGACCATGTAGGCGATGGTGAGTTGCGGCCCGACGAGCCCCCACAGCAGCACGATCGCGACCTCGTTGACCATCGGCGATGCGATGAGGAACGCGAACGTCACCCCGAGCGGCACCCCCGCCTCGAGGAACCCGATGAACAGCGGCACGGCCGAGCAGGAGCAGAACGGCGTGATGACCCCGAAGCCCGCGGCGGCCGCTGTCCCGGCGACGGCGTTCCGGCCCGCCAGCGCCTGGCGAACGCGCTCGGGCGACACGAACGAGCGCAGGAACGAGACCAGGGTGACGATCCCGGTCAGGAGCAGCAGCACCTTGGGCACGTCGTAGAGGAAGAAGGCGACCGCCTCGCCGAGCTGGGAGCCGGGCTCGAGACCGAGCACATCGAAAGCGAGCCAGATCGATGCCGGCAGGGCGAGGAACCAGGCGACGAGCCACAGCGCCGAGCTGGCGAGGACGACAAGCCAGAGCGGCGGCTGGACGCGACGGGCGACAAGGGTGGTCACGCCAGCACGTCCTCGAGCGCACGCAGGGCGGCCGCACAGGCCTCGGCGTCGCGCTCGTAGTAGAGGAACCGACCATTCGTCGCATGGCGGACGGAGTGCACCAACCCCGCCTCGCGGAGCTTGGCCAGGTGGTTCGACACGTTGTTCTCGCGCTCCCCGATTGCCGCGGCCATCTCGCAGACGCAATGCGGGCCGCTGCCGAGCATCACGAGGATCGAGGAGCGGACTCGATCGGCGAGGAGAGCCGCCACGGCCTGCGGGCGAGCCACGTCGGGCACCGAGAGGTTCATGCGGGGCTGGGCGATGACGGGCAGTTCGGTCTTCATGGCGGGGCCTCGTCCTGGCAACATCTCACGTCGGAATGTGTCACGGACACGTGAGATGTCCTCGTGCCATGGGTCACGAAGCCGTGGGCCGAACGGAAAGCCTGCACGTGACTCAGCGGCTCACGCAGGCAAGCAGCATCGAGGCTGCTCATCGCTTCCTCAACGATCGCTGGCCCCACGCTCATTAGCAGGATGCACCGTGTGAACGCCGAGGTGCCCTCGGGCATCTGGTGACTGTGGGTAACCGCGAGGGCGCGGTTGCCCGGTCACACGCGGGGGGCCATGACGCGCGGCCCAGACCGACGGCCGCCGGGACCGCGCCGAGCCACTGGCGAGACCGACCCGCTTTGTCGATAGCGTCCCGGGAGGTTCGCATGAGAAGGGCCACACGTCTGCTGGCGGCGAGTTTGCTCGCCGTGTCGATCGCCGCACCGGCAGCGGCTGCGCCGATCCACAACCCCCAAGTCTCAACGTGGGAGATCGTCTGTGACCCGCCGCTGGGCACCTTCACCGTCGTCGCGAAGGGAGTTCCCGGCTGGCGCACCGACTTCGAGCGAGGGAAGACACCGATCCTGTTGCGGGCGGCCACCTGGTACGCCTACGAAGGCGGGAACGTCGTCGACGGCCCCTACACGATGACGGCGCCTCGCGGTCTTGCGGCGAAGCTGGTGGGACCGTGCCTGCTGCACCTTGACGGCGGCACGCCCGCGACGTTCGACTTCCGCGCGGAGGATGCCTGGTTCCAGTTCCCGTAGCCGCTCGGGACAAGGCGACCATCGCCTGACCTCGGGCGACAGTGCCGAGCGCCCTGGCTCCGCACCGCGCTTGACCGATCGGCAGGGCCAGCGGGCGACCGGGGCGCTGCCGATCGGAGGCACTCCACCTGTACCTTGTGCCACAGCGTGGTCGCCTCGGGCTACGTGACGACCATGGCGACGTCCCCGGCGACCACGAAGTGCTCGCACATCGAACGCGCATACTCCCGTCACCCGACCACTTCTACCCACCATCGCCGTCCGAACACCAGTCTCTGATCGAGGCTAAGGTAGCCAAGCGCGGTGCAAGGAGGCCCAAGGATCGAATGCGAATGGCAGACCTCAAGCCCGGTTGGATGGTGGTCGGGAACGACGGGCGCCGCGTGGGCACGGTTCGCGAGGTGGGTCAGAACTACCTCCTTACGTCGACCGGGTTCGCGAGCAACCTCTACATTCCCGCATCGGCCATCGCCAACGTCGAGCATGAGGTCGTGCACCTCTCCGTCGAGCAACGCGTGGTGGCCGGAATGGGATGGGAGCAGCCGCCGCGAGAGGACGACGCCCTGGCGACGTCCCCGGAGACCGACCTGCATCGGCACGTCTGACACCACGAGTGGGAGAGGAGGTCGCCGCCGTGCAGCCGCCTCGATCCGGAGCCTAGGGAGCGATCCCAGCGACCTCCGGGCGCGGTCCCGGCGCCGGGCGCGGGCCGCCCGCTCAGCACGACGTCGAACGGCAACCGCGTGCGTCGGTACGATGAGCCCGTGATTGTCGATGACCCGTTTCCTCGGGAGCGCTGGGGCGCGCTGGTCGGGCGCATCCCCGCGTACCTGCGCCTGACGTGGCACCTGGGTCGAGATCCCCTGCTCGGACGAGCCCGCCGCGTGGCGTTGGTCGCGGCTGCGGGATATGTGGCGTCACCGGTCGATCTCGTGCCCGGTGTGATTCCGATGATCGGGCAGCTGGACGATCTGGCCGTTGCGCTGGCCGCGATCCGCTTGGCCCTCGCGGGCTTGAGTCCGGAGCGGCGACAGCGGCACCTCGACGCCGTGGGGTTGACCGATGATCACCTGGTCAACGACCTGAGGACGTTGGCGGCCACGGCGGCATGGATCGGGCGATCGGCTGGGCGCGGGACCGTGCGTGCAGGCAATGCGGCGTTGCGGGCAGGTCGTGCTGGAAGCACGCGGCTGGTTGCATCAGCTCGGCAGATTACCCGGGCGGCTGCCGACGGGATCGCGCCTCGGGCCGGGGCCGCCGGGGGTCGTGCGCGGGGCGCTCTCGCCGGCGTTCGGGGCCGACTGCCGCGGCGCGATGGACGGGCAGACCTCGATCCCTGGGGCTGACGTGGTCACATGACCTGCCCGGCACGCTGACCGCCAGGCTCAGAGCCGCTCCCAGTCGACCCAGCGTGACCCGTCCCACCATCGATGCCAGGTCTCACCGTCGGCGCCGACCGCGAACACGTCGAGCCGGTCATCGCCCCACGAGGACGCTGCCGGTGTGGATCCAGGCGCCAGCGCTCCTCCCAGCGACTCCCACGGGTGCCACTCGTCCCCGTCCCAATAGCG
The DNA here is from genome assembly GCA_963734935.1 of uncultured Chloroflexia bacterium. Lineage (GTDB taxonomy): Bacteria > Chloroflexota > Limnocylindria > Limnocylindrales > CSP1-4 > CAIXZV01. The sequence goes on from CAVTIO010000008.1 coordinate 191,761, forward strand.
GTTCCAGAGGGCCCCGTCGTCGAACACGGCGAACACCTCCATCCGGTCCGGAGCCCACGCCGTCACCGTCGGGGGAGAGGCCAGTGTCCCGTCCAGTGATTCGGGGATCGTCCATGCGCCGTCGGCCAGCGCCCGATGCCAGAGCACCCGGTCGTCGACCCAGAACAGGTCGATCCGATCGGGTGCCCACGAGACCGCAGCGACATCGTGCATGGACACCTCCTGCGCGCGCGCAGCAACCGTTGCCCGCCTGACGCACAGCTGACAGCCTATGCGGGATGGCCCTCGATCCGGGTGGCGAGCGTGCAGGCTCGCTCGGAGACGGAGCGTGTGAGCCTGCTCAGCGCGACCAGCGGCATCGCCAGGCTCGCGCGGAGGCGACTGGCGCTCGGCACGTCGGTCCATGCGTCGTCCGACCGCTCATACGCTCGTTCCCAGCGACGGAAGTCGGAGCGAGCGGCCCGATCTCGCTGGGCATCCAACTCGAACGCCCTCATTGCGTGGTTCATCCACATGGTTCGGCCTCTCCAAATTCGGGTGTTGGCAGCCGGTCGAACCGGCGACCGTTGTGTGGCTAGTAGGGGAGGTAGCCGTCGCGGCTCTCAACGCCGGCGACCAGGGCTGCCAGGCTCAGCACGATCAGCAGGGACAGGATGGCGAGCTCCATGACGCTGGGTCTCCTCGAGAGTGGTCGTAACCGGATACGGTTGCTTTATCAGTTACCAAGACTACCGTCTTGCCGGTAACCTGTCAATAGGTGTATTGTGGTTACGAAGGACATACACCAACCCACGACACCATGAGCACATCGACCCCCGCCACCACCCACATCACGATCGTCGGCCAGCCGGCGACCGATGCTGGCCATGCCCATTCGGTCGGCATCGACGCCTGCATGGACCTGATCAACAGCGAGGAGCTCACGAGCGGGATCCCCGAGGAGCACCTCGTCACCGCCGACGACGGCATCGCCTACTTCACGAGCCGCGGCCTGGCCCATGGGCCGACGCTGCGTGCACAGGTGGAGCGGGAGGGTGCCGATGCATGGCTGGGGCGGATCCACGGGACACGGGCGGCCCTGCGCGAGATCTGGGACGCGGAGGTCGAGGAGAGATTCCCCGATCAGGCTGCGCTCGACACGGTGAACGCGGTGCTGCGCGAGGCGCCGCGGATCGAGCTCATCCGGAGCGAGACGTGCTGTGGCGTCGGCCATCGCCATTCGGTCGACGACCCCACCGGCGAGGCGCTGGCGCGCGTAACCCAGCCGCTGGTTGAAGCGATCGCGAGCCATTCGACCGATCGTTTTCGGATCTGTGCCAACGACGGCTGCCGCTGGGTTTTCGAGGACACGTCGCGCGGCGGCCGACGCCGATGGTGCGACATGAACACGTGCGGCAACCGGGCCAAGGTCCGTCGCTTCCGGTCCCGTCACCGGAGCGACGATGGCGACGCGAGCGAGCCGGCCAGCTAGCCGCGCTCGAGCAGCGGCCTGACCTCCGTCGCGAACCGGGTCATCGACTCCTCGTCATAGTCCGAGGGCATGCCCGCGATGAGGTGCCGATAGCCAATCTCAAGATACGGGGCCAGCTTTTCCGCGACGTCCTCGGGCGTGCCAACCGGCTGATCCTCCCAGTGCCTCGCCACCCGGTTGCGATCGAACGAGGCCCGGAAGAGGCGCTCGGCCTCCGCGCGATCGTCGCGGATGAACACGGTGCCAACGCCGGTCGTCCGCTCGATCTCGGCCGGATCTCGACCGACCGTCTCGCAGTGCTGGAGCAGGACCTGCTCCTTGTGGCGCACCGCTTCGACGCCCCCGCCCACGTTGTTCATGTCCGCGTACTTCGCGACGAGCTTGAGCGTGACCTTCTCGCCACCACCGCCGACGCAGATCGGCAGTCGTGCCTGGACCGGCGCGGGCAGGTTCCGCGTCGCCTTCGCGTGGTAGTGCGGACCGCTGGCGGTCGGCTCGGTGCCGTCGAGCATCCCGCGCATCACCGGCAGCGCCTCGCCAAGCCAGCGGAGTCGCTCCGGGAACCCGGAGCCGAAGTCGAGCCCGAACGCCTCGTGCTCCTCCTCGAACCAGGCGCCGCCGATGCCGAGGATCGCCCGGCCGCCCGAGATGTGATCAAGGGTGGTTGCCATCTTGGCCGTCAGCGTCGGCGCTCGGAACGTGTTCGCGCCCACCATGAGGCCGATGCGGACCTGCGTCGTCGCCTGCGCCCAGGCTGTGATCGCGAGCCAGCCCTCGTAGTTGGGCCCGTTCGAGTTGCCGACGATCGGGTAGAGGTGGTCCCAGGTCCAGAGAGTGTCGTAGCCGAGCTCGTCCGCGCGGATGCCCGCCTGGAGCAGGCTCGGCCAGTCCGTGTACTGGTTCCAGCAAAGGGCGCCGATCTTGATCTCAGTCATGGGTCCAGTCTAAGGCGGCTGCTGGCTGATCCAAGGGCCAGTCGCCAGCGGTCATGCCACCTGCCGGCGGCGTCCTCCGTGATCACCCTGAGCTCGTCGACCGCCACGTCGAACCCAGGTGATCGCGAGGCGGCCGCGCAACCCTCGCTCAGGGACTCGACATCCGACGTCTCGACGAGGGTCAGGTGCGCGATCAGGTCGTCGTGGACACCTTCGTATGGCGGGTAGTCCGGCCAACGGGCCGTAACCTCGGCCGTCAGGCGCAGGAACGGCAGCTGGTCGGCGGGCAGCAACCAGACCATCTGGTCAAGGCATTCGACCCCGTCGAACCTCGCCGCAAACGGCTCTCTCGCTGCAGCCAGGTTCCGCAGCGTCAGCTGGACCTCGGGGTTCAGCGCGTCAGCAGGAAGGAACGGGAACAGCACGGTCACGTGGGGAGGAACACCCCGTGCGGCCATGCGATCGGTACGGGCCCGGATCGCCCGGAGGTCGGGCGGAAGCGCAATGGGAACGATGACGGCCGATCTACCTGGCATGGGTCCGGTTCTCGCCGTGCTCGACAAGTGTTCGCGTTGCTCGGAACGACGCCGCTCACCGGTCACGGAGAACCTCCCTGCAGCGGCGCGGGACGTCCGGACCACGGTATCTCATGGCCACGGGACCCGGCCGCTCCAGGGAGGCACCTTTCCTGCCTCGCCTCGGAGGCCCCGCTCCTCTTACCTCGCGGGTCGGTAGGCAACCTGGATCTGCACTGCGACCCCCGGCGGGGCGTCAAATCCGAGCACCTGATCCGTCGAATAGTGGCCCGGTGCTGCCGGGATCTGGGTGTCGAGCCCCGCGACCGCGTACGTCACCCTGCTGCCCCGGAACGTGTCGGTCTCTTCGCCGCTGACGAAGAACGTCTGCGGTCCGGCGGATCCGGGGGCGATCGTCCAGTGCTCTACCTCGAATGAGATGTGGACGTTGCCGTTGGTGGCGCCGTGGAAGCACTGCGCGAGCTCGGCGTCACCCCAGGTGGTCCCGCTGGATGCTCGGTCGAGCTCGATCCAGCCCCAGAAGCCACCTTCGTCGTTCGGGCATATCTGGGCGTTGTTGCAGTTGAAGGAGAGGCCCACCTGCCACATCTCATGGTCGGCACCGCCCCCATATCAGTGGGAGCGCGCGTCGTGGCCCGCGACGAGCAGCCTGTTCCATCGCTGGAGTCAGAGGCCTGGGCCCGGGTGCGAGCCGAGCCGGATCCGATCCAGCGCCTGAAGATGACGGTCCACAACGCGCGCCAGGCGTGGGAGTCAGGCATGGTCGACTTCGAATCGATGGTGTTCGAAGCGGCCCCCAGCGATCCTCGGCTCCAGGAGCTGGCCCGGACGGCGCTCGCCGCCAAGCGACGCGATTCGGCGGGCATTGCGGCGTTCGTGTTCACCGACGATGTTCGGCGGCCGGATGTCGCGCTTGACGACATCGTGGACCTCGTGGTTGCCATCGACAGCGCGGCGACCGTACGGACGCTGGTTCGGGACCTTGGGTGGAGCTACGACAAGTACGAGCGCTGGCTGTTCGACCTCCTGCGGCGCTCGTTCATGACCTGACGGTCCCGCCAGACCCCGTCACCCCGCGGCACGGCGCTACTCCCAGCGGAAGTACCGCGCCGCAATGAACATGCAGACGACGAACCAGCCCGTCAGCACCAGCACGTCGACCGGGAGCGGCGCCAGCGGCGTTCCGTCGACCATCACCTGGCGCAGCGCGTCACCCAGGTACGTGAGCGGCAGGATCACGGCGATGGGCTTCAGCAGGGCTGGCATGAGCTCGAGCGGGAAGAACACGCCCGACAGGAACATCATCGGGAACTGGATCACCTGCACGATCCCGTTCGCGGCCTCCTCCGTTCGTGCAAAGGCGGCCACAACGTACCCGATGGCGATGAACGTGAGCGCGCCGAGCACGACCAGCCCGAGCATCGCAAGCAGCGAGCCCAGGATCTGGACGCCGAACACGGCGATCCCGATGCCCACGATCAGGACCGCCTGGACGAGACCGATCAGCAGCCGGAGGATGACGTTGCTGCCGACCAGGGTCCAGCGGGGGAGCGGCGTGGCGCCCAGCCGCTTGAGGATGAGCTTCTCCCGCTGGGCGACGAGCGGCACGGCGCCGAACACGCCAAGCTGCATGAGGGCCATGCCCAGGATCCCGGGCACCAGGAACGCGGCGGCGGTCAGGTCCTGCGTCTGTAGCGTCCGACGGTCGACGCCAAGCATCGGGCTGCTGCCGGTGAGCGCGACGTTGGCGGTCGCCACCACCTGGCTCACGACCTGCTGGATCGTCGTGCTGCTCGTCTGCTGGCTGGGGTCCGTGTAGAGCTCGATCGCGATCGCAGGTTCGCCTCCGGATCCCGCGCCGCCGGAGGCGCCTCCGCTCATGGCAGCCGCCTGTGTCGCCGCACCGAGGCCCTGCGGCACAACGATGATCCCCTGCAGCGTGCCCGATTGCATCGCCTCGCGACTGGCGTCCAGGGTGCCGTCCTGGAGCTCGAGCAGCGGCACGCCCGCGAAGGCGCCACGCAGCGCGGCCGACGCCGACGTCCCGTCCTCGTCCACCCAGCCCACCTGGTAGGTCGTGTTGCCGCCACCGGAGAAGATTGCCCCGAACAGGAGGATGAAGATGATCGGGAAGGCGAGCGTCCAGAACAGGGCGGTCCGGTCGCGCACGAAGCTCAGGATGTTGGCGCGTGTCAGCACGAACAGCGGTCGCATCCGGGTCACTCCCGCAGCGCCCGGCCGGTGAGGTCGAGGAACACGTCCTCGAGCGTGGCCTTGCGGATGCCGAGGTTTCGGGGATCGAGGCCGGCCTGCGCCGTGCGATCGAGCAGGGCTCCGATCGTCGCCGCCACATCGGCCGTGTACAGGACCGTCTCCCCATTCTCGGTCACGGCGCGCCGCACCTGCGGCAGCGTCTGGAGCTCCCCCGGCCCGAGCCCCGGCAGGGTGTCGAAGTGCACGGCGCGCTCCTTGAACCGGCGGCTCACCAGCGCATCCACCGTGTCCGCTTCGAGCACGTGCCCGTGGTCCATGATCGCCACCCGATCGCAGAGCTGCTCGGCCTCCTCCATGTAGTGGGTGGTCAGCAGGACCGATGCGCCCTGCTCGCGCAGCCGCAGAACAAGGTCCCACAGCGAACGTCGCGCCTGGGGATCCATACCGGTTGTCGGCTCGTCGAGGAACACGAGCTCTGGCTCGTTGACGAGGGCAAGCGCGACCGACAGCCGTTGGCGCTGACCACCCGACAGGTGGCGCGTCTGCGCCCGACGCCGCTCGCCCAGGTCCACGGCGTCGATGAGCCAGTCCAACGGGCGACTGTGCCGGTAGAAGCTGCGGAACAGGTCGAGGACCTCCTCGACCGTCAGGTACGGGTAGAGCGCCGCCGTCTGGAGCTGGACGCCGACCCGCTCCTTGATCTGGTCAGCAGCGACGGCGGCGTCGATGCCCAGCACCCGCACGGTCCCTGAATCGGGCTTTCGGAGGCCCTCGAGGATCTCGACGGTCGTGGTCTTGCCGGCGCCGTTCGGGCCGAGCAGGCCGAAGATCTCGCCGCGTCGCACCTCGAAGCTCACGCCGTCGACGGCCTGAACCTCGCCATAGCGCTTGTACAGTCCGGTCACCTCGATGACCGGGACGTTGCTGCTCGTGCTCACGAAGACCCCCGTGGGACGCGTCGGGGACAGTTGGTGGCCTAGTCTACGATCCATGAACACCCGGATGCTCGGCTCGACGAACATCGGCGTGACCCGGATCGGTCTCGGGCTGGCAGCCATCGGCCGACCCGGCTACATCAACCTCGGGCGTGGCACGGACCTCGGGCCTGAGCGCGACGTCGAGACGATGCGCGCCAGGGCGCACGAGCTGCTCGACGCGGCGTGGGCTGCAGGGATCCGATACTTCGACGCCGCGCGCTCGTACGGGCTCGCCGAGTCGTTTCTCGCATCCTGGCTTGAGGCGCGGTCCGTCGCACCCGACCAGGTCGTGGTCGGGTCGAAGTGGGGCTACACCTACACCGCGGATTGGGTCGTCGGGGCCGAGGTCAACGAGGTGAAGGACCACACGCTTCCGACCCTGCGCCGGCAGCTGGGCGAGAGCCGCGATCTCCTGGCGCGCTGGCTGCGGCTGTACCAGATCCACTCAGCCACCATCGAGAGCGGCGTGCTGCGCGACGCTGCCGTGCTCGATGAGCTGGCGCGACTGCGGCGCGATGGGCTGGCGATCGGGCTCTCGGTCAGCGGCCCCCGCCAGGCCGACACGATCAGGATGGCGATCGACGTGCGCGTCGACGGGGCCTGCCCATTCGACACCGTCCAGGCGACGTGGAACGTCCTTGAGCCCTCCGCTGGTCCGGCGCTGCAGGAGGCCCACGACGCCGGGCTCGGGGTGCTCGTCAAGGAGGCGGTTGCCAACGGGCGCCTGATCCTCGGCGCCGGCGATCATGGAGGCGACCATGCCGCTGCACTGTCGGTGCTCGACTGGATCGCCGGGCGGCATGGGCACGAGTACGGGACCACCGCCACGCCTGGCCGCGACGCCGTCGCGATCGCCGCCGCCCTTGCCCAGCCGTGGGCGGACATTGTGCTCTCAGGCGCCGTGACGCCGCGGACCAGGTCCGATCGAACCTCGATGCGCTGGACCTCAGGCTCGCGGCCGACGAGCTCGAATCGCTGGCCGCCCTCGCCACCCCGGCCGAGACCTACTGGCAGGAACGCAGCGCGCTCGCCTGGAGCTGAACGGGCACCGCGCCGACCGGGTGAAGCCGTCAGCCCTTGATGACGATGTTGACGAGCTTGCCGCCTGCGGCGTGGATCACGCGATCCGGCTGCCGGCCATCGAGAGCGGCGACGACCTTGTCCCGCGCCAGCACGACCTGCTCCAGCTCCAGCTCGCTGATGCCCGAGGGGACCGTGACCCTGTCGCGCAGCTTGCCGTTCACCTGGATCGGCACCTCGCGGGTCGCTTCGACGAGCGCGGTGTCATCGACCTCGGGCCATCGCTGGGTGTGGATCGACGCCCACGTCTCGCCGGCGGCTGCCGCGCGCCGCTCCCAGAGCTCGTCGCTGATGTGCGGCGCGGCGGGAGCCAGCATCAGCAGCAGCAACCGCACGGCCTCGTCCCACTCGGGCAGGCCGGCGACGGACGTGCCACGGTACCGGAACAGCACGTTCGACAGCTCCATGAGCTTCGCGACCATCGTGTTCCAGCGGAAGCCCTCGTAGTCCTCGGTCACGTCGCGCAGCGTCCGATGTGCGGCCGCCCGCATGTGGCTGCGCGCGTCGTGCTCCGTCTCGCCGGCAGGCAGCGAGCCGCTGGACCGGTCGCCGGGCTCACGGCCGTGCGGATCGACCACGATCGCCCACACGCGGTGCAGGAACTTGTTGACGCCGGCGATGCCGCTCGGGCTCCAGGGGCCACCCTGGTCCCAGGGCCCCATGAACATCAGGAACAGCCGAACCGTGTCGGCACCGTAGCGCGCGACGAGCTCGTCCGGGTCCTGGACGTTGCCGCGGCTCTTGCTCATCCGCTCGCCATCGGTGCCAAGGATCTGGCCCTGGTTGAACAGGCGCATGAACGGCTCGCTCTCGCGCACCAACCCGAGGTCGCGCATGGCCTTGGTGAAGAACCGGCTGTAGAGCAGGTGCATCACCGCGTGCTCGGCGCCGCCCGTGTACTGGTCGACCGGCGTCCATTGCCGGACCGCGTCGGCGTCGATTGGATCCACGTCCAGGTGTGGTGACAGGTAGCGGAACCAGTACCACGACGAGTCGATGAACGTGTCCATCGTGTCGGTCTCGCGCTTCGCGGGGCCGTGGCAGGACGGACAGCTGACGTTGAGGAATGCCTCGTCGCGATTGAGCGGGTTTTCGCCCGAGCCGTGGTAGTCGACGGTCTCCGGGAGCAGGACCGGCAGGTCCTCCTCGGGCACCGGCACCGCGCCGCACTTCTCGCAGTGGATCACCGGGATCGGGGTGCCCCAGTAGCGCTGGCGGCTGATCAGCCAGTCACGCAGGCGGTAGGTGACGGCCTCCTTGCCCTTGCCCTGCTCGGTCAGCCAGTCAACGATCCCCTGGAAGCCCTTGGTTGCGGGCAGGCCGGTGAACCGGCCCGAGTTCACCATCACCAGCCCCGCGACCGCCTGCTGTGCGGTGACGATCTCCTCGATCTCGCGCAGCCACGGCAGATGGGTGGCAGGTTCCGGTGCATCCTCGGCGGCCAGCTGGGCCTTCTCGCTGAACGCCTCGGTCATCGGCGCGTCCGGGTCGCCCCCGGCTGGCATGATGACCCGCCGAATCGGGAGCCCGAACGCTTGCGCGAACTCGAAGTCGCGCTCGTCATGGGCGGGTACGGCCATGATCGCACCGGTGCCGTACGTGCTCAGCACGTAGTCGGCGATGAAGATCGGGATCCGCTCGCCGTTGACCGGGTTGATCGCATCGGCGCCGATCGCCACGCCGGTCTTCTCGCGCTCGACGGACAGCCGGTCGATCTCGCTTCGCGCCGTTGCCTGTGCCACATAGGCCTCGACCTCGGAGCGACGGTCGGGCGAGGTCAGCGTGGCCACCAACGGGTGCTCGGGCGCGAGCACCATGAACGTGGCCCCGAACAGCGTGTCCGGGCGAGTCGTGAACACGCGCAGCTCGTCGCCGCCCGCATGGTGGTCGGACGGTGCCGTCTCGAACACGACCTCGGCACCCGTGGAGCGGCCGATCCAGTTGGTCTGCATGATCCGGATCGGGTCCGGCCAGTCGATGCCCTCGAAGTTGAGCAGCTCGTCCGCGTAGTCGGTGATGCGCAGGTACCACTGGGGCAGCTCGCGCTTCTCGACCTTCGCGCCGCACCGCCAGCAATGGCGATCGGCGCCCTCGACCTGCTCGCGTGCCAGCGTGCCGTCGTTGGGGCACCAGTCCACGGCGGACACGGTCCGGTAGGCCAGGCCGCGCTTCATGAGCTGGACGAACAGCCACTGGTTCCAGCGGTAGTACTCGGGATCGCAGGTGACGACCTCGCTGCCCCAGTCCCACGCCGCCCCCATGCTCCGCAGCTGGCGGCGCATGTTCTCGATGTTGGACATCGTCCAGTCGCGTGGGTGGATCCCGTTCTTGATCGCCGCGTTCTCGGCCGGCAGGCCGAAGGCGTCGAAGCCGACCGGCATGAACACGTTCTCGCCGTGCATCCGGTGGAAGCGGCCGATCGCGTCGGTTGGCGTCTTCACGTACCAGTGGCCGATGTGCAGCGAACCCGACGGGTAGTCATACATCGTCAGCAGGTAGAAGCGAGGTCGGGACGTGTCGAACAGGTCCGTCTCGTGCAGGCGGAGATCGGCCCAGCGCTGCTGCCACTTGGGCTCGATGGCCGCCGGGTCGTAGCGGTCGGCCCGGCGCCGACCGCTCCCGGTGGTGTCGCCGTCTGTCGTGGTGTCGCCTGTCGTCGTCACGGCTGTATCCCTGCGTGGTTGGGTGCCCAAAGGATAGAAGACCCCTCGCCGCCGCCGGCGAGGGGTTGATCAGTTGTCTGCGACCTCGACGATGCGTCGCCGCCCGCTACCGAGCGTCGAGGGTTGCGCCTCCAAGGTCATCGTCAATGGAGGATGGTGGAGCTAAGGGGATTCGAACCCCTGACCTTCTGAATGCCATTCAGACGCTCTCCCAGCTGAGCTATAGCCCCACGCCGGACCGGGAGTATAGCGTACGCGCACGCCTCGACCCGGACCCGTTTGCCCCGATACGAGTCGCGACGGCGGGTGAATCGGACGGCCGATTCCACGTCGTCCGGCCGTTCAATTGGACACCTCCCACGTTCCCACCGGAGTGCCGCGCTCCAGACGAACCTCGCCACCCGCGACATGGCTTCCGGTGTTCCTGGTCAACCCCAGCTCGACACCTTCGTACTATGCTCGTGGCGACCGTCGGGACCACGACACTGCCGCGCGTCCCGCGCGTCCCTGGTGCGGTGGCAGGATTGCCATCGCACTCGAGGAGGTCGGCCATGTCGCTGCTCCGTCGAGTGGAGCGGATCCAGCAGCAGCAAGAGCAGCTTCGCCAGCAGGGCCAGGGCGCCGAGGGCGCGCTGGTCCCGGTCTCCCCGGAGCCGGAGTCGTTCCAGGTCGCGACCGTCGCGCTGGGCTCGAACGTGTCCCCGCGCGAGGCCATGATCCGCGAGATCAAGCTGCGGCTCCAGCCCGAGGTGGTCAACTCGTTCGACACGCTCCTCGACGTCTCGGACACCGAGGTCAACATCAAGATCGGCGGCATCGTAGACCGGGTGATCGCCGCCAACGGCTTTGCCGTCACGCGCGACGAGCGCCAGCGCCTGGTCGACGAGCTGGTCCACGATGTCACCGGCTTCGGACCCCTGGAACCGCTTCTGCGCGACGAGACCGTCACCGAGGTCATGGTCAACGGCCCGGACCACATCTACATCGAGCGCGCGGGCAAGATCCAGCGTGTCGCGAGCACGTTCCTCAATGACGAGCACGTGCTGCGAATCATCGACCGGATCATCACGCCCATGGGCCGGCGCATCGACGAGACAAGCCCACGCGTGGATGCCCGCCTGCCTGACGGTTCACGCGTCAACGCGATCATCGAGCCGCTGTCACTGATCGGTCCGGTGATCACCGTGCGCAAGTTCTCGGCGCACCCGTACACCGTCGAGGACCTGATCGGCTTCGGCACCGCCACGCCCGAGATGTTCGACTTCCTCAAGGCATGCATCGAGGCCCGGCTCAACCTGTTCGTCTCGGGTGGAACCGGGTCGGGCAAGACGACGACGCTCAACGTGCTGTCGTCGTTCATCCCCAACGACGAGCGGATCGTGACCATCGAGGACGCCGCCGAGCTCCAGCTCCGCCAGGAGCACGTGATCACGCTCGAATCCCGCCCCCCCAACCTCGAAGGGGAGGGCGAGATCACAATCCGGCACCTGCTGCGCAACGCGATGCACATGCGGCCCGACCGGGTCATCGTCGGCGAGTGCCGCGCGGGCGAGGCGCTGGACATGCTCCAGGCCATGACCACCGGCCACGACGGCTCGCTGTCCACCGGCCACGCCAACAGCCCCAAGGACATGCTCCGCCGCCTCGAGACGATGGTTCTGATGACCGGCTATGCGATGCCCCTGCGCGCCATCCGGGAGCAGATCGCGTCCGCCGTCGACCTGATCGTCCACACGGCGCGGCTCAAGGACGGAACCCGCAAGGTCGTCAACATCACCGAGGTCTACGGCACCGAGGACGACGAGATCCTGACCCAGGACGTGTTCGCCTTCGAGCAGACGGGGATCGACGAGAACGGCAAGATCGTCGGCCAGCTCAAGCCTACGGGCGTGCGCCCGACCTTCATGGGTCAGTTCGCGCGGAGCGGGGTCGAGCTCCCGCCGGACGAGTACGGCATCCCGCCCGAGGACAAGGCGCTGCCGGGCCCAAGGAAGCCGATGAAGGGCCGGCTGGGCGGGGGCGATTCGTCGGTCACCGATGCGTCGCAGCTGCCGTCCGGTTTCGGACGCGCCGTCAAGGCCGGAGGCATGGTGTACGTGTCGGCGATCGGGCCGGTCGATCCCGAGACGGGGCAGATTGTTCGGGGAGGCACCAAGGACCAGACGAACCAGTGTCTGGCCAACCTCAAGGCCACGCTCGAGGCCGCCGGCAGCTCGCTGGAAAAGGTGGTCTGGGCGAACTGGTCGCTGCGGGATCCGACCGAGTTCGACGCCTTCAACAAGGAGTGGGTCCGCTGGTTCCCGGGCGACGGCCCGATCGGGCAGAGCACCCTGATGCCGCCGCTCCAGCGGCGCGCAGGCTTCCGGGTCTCGATCGGGGTGATCGCCGAGGCGTGACCGCCCACCTCTCGCGATCCACGTCGGTCGCTACCGAGCAGGAAGCGACGGCCACGCTGCCGGGTGGCGATCTCTCGTACGTCGTGCGCCGAACGCCGCGCGCGAGGCGTCTGCGCCTGGTGGTTCACCCTGGTCGTGGTCTGGTCGTGACCCTGCCTCCGGCCTCGAGCCGAGGGTGGGCACACGCGGACGCCATGATCGAGGCATTTCTCGTGGAGCGCGAGCCCTGGATCCGGCGCCACCTGGACCACCACGCCGCCACGCGAGCTCGTCTCGCCGCGCGCCCTGCCATCGGATCAGGGCGGGAGATCCTCTACCTGGGGAGCGCACACAGTGTCCGGGTCGAGCCGGCGCCCGCGGGTGCCCGCGCGACCCGCGTCTCGCGCGTGGGTGGCGATCATGGTGACGAGCTGGTCGTGGAGCGGGTTCCACGGGACCATCGCCCGACCGCCGCGATCCTCGAGGCCTGGTTCCGCGGCCGTGCACGAGAGGCGATCTCGCTGGCTCTGCAGCGCAGGGGCCCGGGGATCGGGGTCGTCCCGGGGCCGATCGCCATCCGCGATACCACCAGCCGGTGGGGAAGCTGCTCGCGATCAGGCGCCCTGTCGTTCAGCTGGCGTCTGATCCTCGCTCCGCCGCCTGCCCTGGAGTCGGTCGCTGTCCACGAGCTGTGCCACCTGCGCATATTCGGGCACGGACCGGCGTTCCAGCAGCTGCTGGCGACGCACGCGCCCGATCACACCCGCTGGCGGCGGTGGCTTCGCCAGCACGCAGTCGAGCTTCACGCGGCGCTGGACGATCCGGACCCACCCGCCCTCGATCGGCGCTACACCTCGATCTTCCTGGACTCGTGATGCAACGACCGCCGTCCGTCGCCGTGCATGAGGACCATCGGCACCTGTAACTCACCATCGGCGAGGGGCACAATCCGGGTCGTAGACGCGTCGTATCGGTGCTTCGACGGCTGAGCCGTCACCTCTCTCCTGCTGAGGTCCCATGTCACGGCGCCTTGCCCCCGTCCTGGCCATCACCCTCGCCGCTGGGTTCGTCGCGGCCTGCGTCACCTCCGCTCCGTCTCCGCGGACCGAGATCCCGGTCGCGTCGGGTGCGGTTCCCGGGGTGTCCTCGTCCGTGTCACCGGGGCTGGTGCCCTCGCCGAGCGCGACCCCGGATCTCGATGTGGCCCCGCCCACCTCCCCCCCGGAAGAGGGCAACGTCGAGGACTGGCCCATGGGCCCGGTTCTGTCCATCGAGTCCGTCGGCAAGCGGTCGATCCAGGTTGCTCTGGACGATCTCGACGCGAAGGCGTGGCGGCTGATCGTGGCCGGGACCGGCGACCTCGCGGACGACCGGCTCGAGATCACGGTGGAGACCGGCGACGTGGCGCCGCTGATCTCGGTGGCCGAGATCCGCAACGGGCGAATCGTCGGACGCATGGACCTGTCCGAGTTCGGGGATCCCACAGCCGCCGCGGGCGGGTGCCACGCGACGCTCGGCGCGTGCATCGACTCCGATGCCATCCGATTGCCGGTCGATGGCGACGGGCACCTGGGCCTCGAGCTGACCCGGACAAGAGCCACCAGCCTGACAGTGACGGGGGAGACGGCAGGCTGGCCGGGGGAGCCGTTCAACCTCGGTCCGTGGACCGCGACCGACGCCTTCCCATGGGAGCCCGGCGTGGCCTTCTAGGCGGTCACGCCCCCGGATCCTCCCTGCCCGGGTGCCTCCGTATCCAAACGCCCGTCCGGCATGCCGGACGGGCGTTGTGATCTGCGCGTTGGTGGGCCGGGGCAGAATCGAACTGCCACAGCCGAAGGCGAGGGTTTTACAGACCCTTGGGCTCACCACCTGCCCAACCGACCCACGAGTGCGGCAGGGATGGTACCGCACGCGCATCGCTGTCGCCTCGTTGGCGTGGCGATCGTCGATGCCTGAGGTGATCCAGAAGATCGGGATGGTGGAGATGAGGGGACTCGAACCCCTGGCCTCCGCGATGCGAACGCGGCGCTCTCCCAGCTGAGCTACATCCCCACGAGGCCCACGCCGGAGACCCGGCTGGCCGGGCCGGAGTGTAGCACGCACAGGTCGGCGGACAGCCTGGAGGCCGTCGGTCGGGAGGCCCCGGATCCGGTGTCTTCGCCGGCGTTTCTCCCGGGCCGGTCCAGCTCTTGACGAATAGAACAGATGTTCTATGATGGGACGTCCGATGACCCACTCGTCCGACGTCTCCGAGACGCTTTCGCGGCTCCAGTCTCGCTGGGGCGCGGCTGCTCCACGACGTGGCGGCGAGCTGATGATCGAGGGCGCGCTCGCGCGGGTGCCGATGCCCATCGGTACCGAGCCGGGTGAGACGGTGGAGCCTGCGCCGGCGCCGCTCGTACCGTTCAGGCCCCCCGGGTTCGATGGACGACCGGCGGAGGTGGACGGCCGGGTCGTCTCCACCGGCTTCGCTGCCCTGGATGCCCTGCTCGGAACGGGTGGGATCCCCCGTGCGGACACGGTCGCGCTTCGGGGTGACGCCTCGTCGGGCAAGACCACGGTGGCGTTGCGCACGGTCGCCCAGGCACAGGCGGCGGGTGCGATCGCCGCCTGGCTGGATCTTGGTCGTTCCTTCGACGCGGTGGAGGCAGTGGCTCGTGGCGTGCGTCTGGAGTGGCTCGTGGTGCTCACTCCGGTGGATTTCGAGGAGGGTCTGTCACTGGCTGCCTCGCTGCTCTCCACCCGGACCGTGGACATGCTGGTGATGGATCTTCCGGATGGCCGGGAGCCGGCGCTTGCCGGGCTGCGTGTGGGCGATCGTCCGGGCCGACTGGCCGCGCTGGCCCGACGAGCCGGCGCGCTGCTGCTGGTGGTGGAGCCGACCACGATCGGGCCGGGGCTTCGAGACGCGTTCCACGAGGCGAGCGGGCTTCGGCTCGAGCTGGCACGAACCGGCTGGATCCGGCTCGGCCGGGACGTGGTCGGGCAGCGCAGCACGGTAACGGTGGCCAGGAGCCGGCACGGTCCGCCAGGTCGGCGCACCGAGCTGAGGATCCTGTACGCGGAGGGCAGCGACCGGGATGCCTGCCTGGCGCAGGACGATCTGCTCGAGGGTCTCCCGGCGGGTGCCCTGCCAGGCACCACGCTGCCGAGTGGCGCTTCGCCGGACGCGATCCAGCTCACCCACGCGCTCATCAACCTGAAAGGCCCCCCTCCATTGGCCGATTCCCATGCGTCTGCTGCACCTGATCTGGCCTCATCTCCCGCTCCGGCTCGCCCGGGCCCGTCTCGAGACCCCGGGCGGCGACGGCACCTCCGCCTCGTGGCCGCCCGGCCCGATCGTTCTCGGTGGACAACCCTGGACGGATGGGACGGTGGTCGACGCGGATCCGCTCGCCAGGTCCCTCGGCGTACGCCGAGGGATCCCGCTCGGGGACGCCCACCGGCTCGCACCAGAGGCGACCTTCCTCGACCTCGCGCCTGATGCGGACCGGGCTGCTGTCGAGGCAGCCTGCGAGCGCCTGGCCGCGTTCAGCCCGGGGATTGCCGGGACGAGCGAGGTCACCGACCCGGGTTACGGGCGGATCGCCGTCCAGGTCGATGGTCTGACCCGCCTCTGGGGAGCGGAAGAGACGCTGGTCGCACGGATGGGCGAGGCATTGGTCCCGATCCTGCCTGGCCGCCCGCGGGCCGGGATCGCGGGCACCGGCTTTGCCGCGAGCGTGGCCGCGGGCAACGCGCCGGCCGGCGGACAGCCCACGCTCGTACCTCCTGGCGAGGAGCGCCAGTATCTCGCTCCGCTCCCGTCTCGTCTCCTGAGCCGGGAGCCCGATGTCCGGTCCAGGCTCGCACGGTTCGGGTTGCGGACGATCGGGTCGGTGGCTGACCTGCCGCGATCCGCCCTGATCGCGCGCTTCGGTGACGAGGGCGCCCGGCTGCATGCGCGCGCCATGGGTGAGGAGACCGAGCGGTTTCGACCCCGGCACGCCGCCGAGCGGATGGCCCTCGCCCTGCCGCTCGAGCCGCCGGCAGGCGGCCTCGAGGCGGTACGGTTCGTCCTCCGACGACTCGCGGCAACACTCTCCGACCAGCTGCGGGCACGGGGTCGAGCGGCACTGCTCGTCGAGCTCATCATCAGCTGCGACCTGACCTTCGCTCGTGCCGGGATCCCATCGGAGCTGCACATTCGGCATCGCCTGCCGGAGCCGACTGCGGATGCCGAGGCGATCGAACGCCTGCTGTTCGCCCGACTCGAGAAGACCCCGCCCCGGGCGCCGGTCGTGCGCCTGGATCTGGAGCTCGGCCTGGTCGAGCCGGCGGTCGGGCAGCAGCTCTCGCTGTTCACGCCGCAGGCGGACCGGGACGCCCGGCTGACCTGGCAGCTCGCGCGACTGGCGATCATGTTCGGGGCGGATCGCGTCCACCGGGTGGACCTGGTCGATCCCGAGGCCATCGTGCCCGAGCTCCGATGGCGCTGGGCGCCGGTTGCCGGCGCGACGCCGGCGGAGGACGACCGGGCATGACACGGTTCCTGCGCGAGCATCCGCAGATCGACCCCGAGCTGGACGAGCACGGCCGGCTGGTGGCGATCCGCTGGCATGGTCATCGGGAGCCCGTCGAGGTCTGCAACCGCTGGCGGGTCGAGGAATCGTGGTGGCGCCAACCGATCGCGCGTGACTACTTCAAGATCGTCGGTCGGAGCTGGCTCGCGCTCGTCTACCTGGATCTCGAGGCCGGCACGTGGCACCTCGAGCGTCTCTACGACTGACCAGGCGGGTAGAGCCGGCGTCAGCCGATCGTTGGCCGCGGTGGCACCGACGATGGAACGTGTTCCCCGGCTCTCGCGGACCGCCGCGATCGGAAGCGTCAGCGCGTCACGGGTGCGCCGAGCAGGATCGATGCCACGAGCAGGATCGCGAACAGGCCCACCAGAAGAAACAGTGCGCCGAAGTCGCGCGGTCGAGCTGTCTGCATGTCGGTGCGTCCCCCTTCCCCGTAACCGGTCCCGGCCGGCTCACGCGAGCATAGACGGCTGGGGCACCCCCTGTGTTGCGACCGCGTCGATGCGGCGTTGCGAGCGCGTCACAAACGACCATGGACCGGCGCAGCGACCTGGGCTCGTGAACCATGGCGCAGCTCCAGCCTGAGCTTGCCGGGGCGCCGAGCCGGCGCCGCGAGGTCAGCTCGGCAGCGCGGCCAGAACCAGCAGCACGACGAGCACAGCCAGGATCACGACCAGCAGGCCGGCCCCAATCGCGTCGCGGCGGGAGAGCTCCATCCTCTTCAATCTCCTCTGGCGGGTCAGCCCGCGGCACCGACGCAGCCGGCGCCGTAGAGCACGGTGATCATCGTCGAACCACCCAGTGGACGGACGGTCAGCTGGACACGGCACCCGGGAGCGCTGGCTGAGGCATCGAGCACCCGGCTTCCGTCCTCAAGCGCGTTCGACAGGTCGATCGTCGTGAAGCCCGCCGATCCCAGTGTGTCCCGGTACCAGGTGGCCACGTCGTCGACCGACGCCGTCGTTGCCAGCGCCTCGCTGACCGGCTCGGACGGCGGGTCTGCGGTCTTCGCGTCCGGATAGCGCGGGAAGGTGTCCGGGACGGTGTCCAGGATCGTCCCCCAGCCCGTCTGCGTGGTCGGGCCGACAGTCACTGTCGGCCCGGTGGTGGCGGCAGGTTCGCTCGATCGGGCCGCCGGCGTCGGGCTCGCGCTCGCGGTGGGGGCGGCCGAGGGGGTGGACCCAGGCTCGGTCGCTCCCGCGATGCAGCCGGTCACAACCATCGCGACCAGGGTGCTCGCGACGACGCCGCCGAGCCGCGGTCGGATCGATCGAGCGGGTGACCTCACGTTCGTCATCCTACCGACCTTGGTCCCTGAGCGGGCAATTGCCACGCCGGCGACCGGGTGTGGGAGGCCCGGGCCTCTCCAGGCCCGGTGCGATCCGACTCCGGACGTGCAGGCCCGGGCCTCGGTCAGACGGACGCCTCGACCATCGCCGGGAGCAGGACCAGGATCATGCCCATGGCCAGGACGATCGCCAGCACGCGGAGCAGGAGGTCGGCAAGGATCCGGCGCATTGGCCGAGCGGTCGGGACGGTCATGTGCATCAGACGATCGCGAGACCTGTCTCGTTGCGGCCCGCACATAGCGAACAGATGTTCTATGATCGACCGCCGTTGCGGAGACCGTCGTGTCCATGCCGAAGCCTGTCTATGCCGAGCTCCACTGCCACAGCCATTTCTCGTTCCTGGACGGCGCGTCCTCGCCCGATGACCTCCTGACGCGAGCGGCGGAGCTGGGCCTGATGGGGCTCGCGGTCACCGATCACCAGGGCCTGTACGGCGCGGTCCGATTTTCGATGGCGGCCGATGCTGCCGGCATTCGGCCGGTGATCGGGATCGAGATCGAGCTGCAGGATCCGGCCGTGCCGGACCCGGGGGACATCGTGATCCCGGCGAAGCGGGCCTGGAGGCCCGGACGACGGATCCCGGAACCCCCGCTCGAATCTGACGCCCATGACGGGCGACCAGATCGGCCGCGTCCGGTACGCGCCCGTCTTCCCGGTCATCGCGTGACGGTCAAGGAGGACCAGCGAGGGATCGGGGCGGCCGAGCGCGGACCGCATCTCGTGCTGCTGGCACGGGACGCCATCGGGTGGCGCAGCCTGTGTCGCCTCGTGTCACGGGCCAACCTGGCCGGGACGAAGGCCGTTCCTCGGTTCACCCAGTCGCTGCTTGCGGAGCACGCGGAGGGGCTGATCGCACTCTCCGGTTGCCGGCACGGGGAGCTCGCTCGGCGACTGCGGGCGGGCGACCGTGCTGGTGCCAGGGCGGTAGCCCGGCACTATGCGCGGCTGTTCGATGGTGGCTCAGGGACCGGGGTTGCGCTGAGGGCAACGCCGGGACGACGGGTCGTACCGGGCCCCGATGCTGCCGGACGGAGCGGCTTCGTGGTGGAGCTGTCGCACCACCTGCTTCCGGACGACGACTGGCTTGTGTCGGAGGCCGCACACCTTGCCGCCGAGCTGGGACTTCCCGTCGTCGTGACCAACGACGTTCACTACGCGTTGCCCGCGGGTCGCGAGCTGCAGGACGTGCTGACCGCGATCCGCCATGGACGACCGGTGGACGAGCTGCACAACCTGCGACGCCCCGATGGCGAGTCGTATCTCAAGTCGGGTGCCGACCTGCTGGCGATGCCGCCTGGCGAGCCGACGATGGAGGCGGCGGATCCCGTCGTGGCCCGGGCCTGGCACGAGGGCGTGGCCGCGTCGGTTGAGATCGCGGCAGCGTGCCGGGTGGACCTCGTGTTCGAGCGGTACCGGTTCCCCGGGTTCGAGGTGCCCACGGGCGAGACGCCGTTCAGCCACCTGTCAGAGCTGTGCTGGGAGGGCGCTCGACGTCGATATCACCCGCTGACGTCGGCCGTGGTGCGTCAGCTTGCCCATGAGCTGGACGTGATCGAGAAGACCGGGCTCGCGGAGTTCTTCCTGATCTGCTGGGACTTGATGCAGTTCGCCAGGTCGCACGGGATCCCCGCCCAGGGCCGGGGCAGCGCCGCGGATTCGATCGTGGCCTACGTGCTGGGGATCACGCGCGTCGACCCCATCCGCCACGAGCTGCTGTTCGAGCGGTTCATCAACGAAGGACGGACCGCGTACCCGGACGTGGACATCGACTTCTCGTCGGCACGGCGCGAGGAGGTGATCCAGTACATCTATGGGCGCTACGGGACCGAGCACACGGGCATGGTCTGCAACCTCGTCACGTACCGGGCGCGGTCGGCCGTGCGCGAGGTCGGCTATGCGCTCGGGTTTCCGCGCCCGCTCGTGGACCGGGTTGCCAAGGCCCTCGAGACATACGACTCGGTGATGGTCAGGCGCGACCTCGAGGCCGAGGGCGGGTTCGCCCAGTTCTTCGCTCGCCCGGGGGAGACGCCCGGTGACACGAGCCCTGGCCCCACCGACGCTCCGCCCCTCGCCGAGCTGCACGGCCTCGCCGATGCGATGGGGCAGTTGAACCACGAACGCGGCGGCGCGCTCGGGCGCGGGGCGGGTTCCGCTCTCCCCTCGGCTGTCGGAACCCGACCTGCTGGACCTGCCACGCATCGGGGCGATGCCCTTGCACCCGGCGAGGATGAAGGAGGACCCGGGGACTCCCCGGTGAGCGCGCGCTGGATCCGTGAGGGGCCACCCTCGCGGACGCTGGATCGGGAGCGTGATGATCGGGGGCGAGGGAGCGGGGCCACCCTGGACGCGGACATTGCCCGGCGTCTCCACTCCGATACGGGTGTGCTGCTGCCTGCCGAGCGTCGCTACGATCCGATCACCGATGCGCAGCCTGTGAGCAGCGTTGCCCGGGTTGACCCGCTGCCGGACCTGGACCGCGACCGGCATCGAGGATCGGTCGCCGGACTGTCGGACTGGGAGCGGTGGCTCGAGCTGTGCGCCCGTATCGACGGCTTTCCACGCCACCTCTCGATCCATTCGGGCGGGATGCTCATCACTGCCGCGCCGCTCATCGACATCGTCCCCATCGAGCGTGCGACGATGAAGGACCGCGTGGTCGTCCAGTACGACAAGCGCGATGTCGAGACGATGAAGCTGATCAAGCTCGACCTGCTCGGGCTGGGCATGCTGGCCGCGATCGACGAGACGGTCCAGCTCATCGAGCATGACTGCGCCGTCTGTCTCGACCTCGACCGCCTCCCGGAGGACATCCCTGAGGTGTTCGAGATGCTCCAGGCCGCCGACACGGTGGGCGTGTTCCAGGTCGAGAGCCGGGCCCAGATGCAAACCCTGCCCAAGTCGAGACCGCGCAACCTCGACGACCTCGTGGTGGAGGTCGCGATCATCCGTCCCGGCCCGATCCAGGGCAACGCGGTCCATCCGTACCTGAGACGCAAGCAGGGCCTGGAGCCCGTGACATATCTCCATCCCAGCCTCGAGCCCATCCTTCGGGACAGCCTCGGCGTGATCCTGTACCAGGAGCAGGTGATGAAGATCGCCATCGACGTCGCGGGGTTCACGCCGGCAGGGTCGGACGGCTTCCGGCGGGCCATGGGGACGTGGCGCTCGACGCGCGAGATGGAGAAGATGCACGAGGAGTTCGTTGACGGTTGCGTGCGTGTCCAGCACCTGCCACGCGACGACGCGGAGGAGCTGTTCCGGCAGTGTGCGGCGTTCGCCAGCTTCGGCTTCGCCAAGAGCCACGCCGCGGCCTTTGCCCGGACAGCCTATGAGTCGAGCTTCCTCAAGCTGTTCTACCCCGCCCAGTTCGTGACGGGGCTGATCAACGCCCAGCCGATGGGCTTCTATCCGGTCGAGGTGCTGGTCAACGACGCCAAGCGTCACGGGGTGGCGGTGCTGCCGGTCGACATCAACCGGAGCCCGTGGCGGACGACGACCGAGTGGGTGGGCAGGCCGGGCTGGGCACTGGCCGGGGCCGCAGGCGACGATGGGTCGCACGACAGCGATGCTGGTGAGCCGCTCCCCGACGGCTGCGGGATCGAGTCGCAACCTGTGCCCGTGCGTTCGAGCGCGTGCGTCATCCCCACAGCAGGCGCTCGCGAGCGCTGGACGGCGGAGGGCGTGCCCGGTTGGGGCGTTCGGCTCGGGCTGCACCTCGTCAAGGGGATCGGCGAGGAACAGCAGGCGCGACTTGACGCGGAGCTCGCACGCGGCCGGTACACGTCACTGGCGGATGTCGTGGAACGGACCGGCCTGCCCGAGGAGGTCGTGGAGCGGATGATCCGGGCGGGGGCGCTGGACTCGCTCGGACGGCCCCGCCGGGAGCTGCTGTGGCATCTGCGCGAGGTCGCCGGGGCAGCCAAAGGGCGCGTCGACGGTCGGGCGGTGCGCGGCAGCTCGAGCGTTCGTCGTGCCGCCGGGCGACCGATGGATCTGCGCCTGCCCGCCACAGAGGCGCCGCCGCTGCCGCCGATCAGCGAACCGGAGCGGCTGGGCGATGCCTACGCGATGATCGGGCTCGACGCGCGCCGCCAGGCGGTCGGGCTGTTCCGAGACGCGTTGGACCAACTGGGGGCCGTGACGAATGCGGCCCTCGCGGACCGGCGGTCGGGACCGATCCGGATCGGGGGCCTGGTGGTCACGAGGCAGCACCCGATGACGGCACGGGGCACGGTGTTCCTGGCGCTCGAGGACGAGACCGGGATGGTCAACGTCACCCTGTGGCCCGATACCTGGCAGCGGCTTCGGTCGGTGGTTCGTCGCCATGCCCTGTTGCTGGTGGACGGGGACCTCCAGCGAGAGGCGAACGTGGTCAACGTGGTTGCGCGCTCGGTGACACCGTTGGTCGAGGCCAGCGCGGGAACCGGCGGGCCGGCATCACCGGCAGGAGTCAGGGCGATCGGCCAGGCGGGACGGCGGCGACTTCCCTAGGCGCGAGCTCGTCGCCTGGCGAGCTCGTCGTCAGGCGCGCGAGTTGGTCTTCATGTTGCCCCGGCCTCGCTGTGGCTTCGCTGGGCGCTGCGAGCGGTTCGGATTGGCGAGATTCAGGAACCGCCGATACCACGCGGCGAGCGATGCGAACAGCGCGGAGCCGAGCGGGGCCGCGATCAGGCCCTGGACGGCCAGCCCGACCGGCGAGGCTCCATCAGTGACCGATTGCGAATAGGTCGGGCTGAGCACGACGACCGCGAACGCGAGGGCGGCCACGACACCCACCATCGCGCCGGTCAACCAGCTCGCCCGCGGTGCCCCGAATCCGGCGATGAACGCGGCGCCCACGGGCGCGGGCAGCGGGAACACGAACATCTGGAACGCGAAGTAGACGAGCGTGACAAAGATGCCGCCACCGCCCGACGTCGCCGGGTTGCCGGACGTGGCCGAGCTGCCCGCCGGGATGACCACGAAGAATGCGACGGTCGTCCCGATCGCCAGCAGCGACGGCACCCAGAACGACCAGTGACGCAGGAGCATCGGCAGCATGCGGACGTCACTGCGCCAGTCGAGGGGGCGAGCCGCGGCCCGCATCGAAGCCATGAGTCCGGGGCGCTGGTGACCCGAGG
This sequence comes from uncultured Chloroflexia bacterium, assembly GCA_963734935.1. Lineage (GTDB taxonomy): Bacteria > Chloroflexota > Limnocylindria > Limnocylindrales > CSP1-4 > CAIXZV01. The sequence continues at coordinate 215,043 of CAVTIO010000008.1, forward strand.
ACGAGGACCTGGTCGTCCTGGTCGACTTGCCACGTGCCGCTGGCTGCGAGTCATCGGCGGCGTCGTTCTCGGAATCGACTGCCTCGGCATCCGTGGCAAGCGCGGCCTGCTCGGCTCGGTAACGGCGGCGGGCCGCCGTGCGATCGGTGCGCTTTGCGCGGGCCAAGGGATTCCTCCTGTCGTCAAGTGGTCGAGCTGTCGGGTCGTTGGTCGTGGACACGACGCGGGACTGGCACGGTCGGCTGTCTCGGCAGCCAGACCAGGGGACGGCTCGGCCGATGCATCGTACCGGACCTGCGCCGAATTGAGTCGGTGGTAAGCGGAGGTCCCTAGGATTGAGCTCGCTCAACGCCGCCGATGTGTCCCGCCTGGAGGACCTCGATGGCGCGCGTTCGGCTCGCGGCCCTGGCCGCGGCGATTCTCGTCCTGTTGCAACCGGCGGCCGGCATTGCCGCTCCAGATCCGGGGGTGATCGCCGGTGTGACCCCGCAGGCGGTCACCTGGCCCGTGTCCACAGATCTGCTCGTGGCGGAGGTTGTCACGGGTGGTGCCTCGGCCTCGGATGAGTATGTCGAGCTGGCGAACGTGTCCGCCGATGCCGTCGACCTCGCAGGCCTGGAGGTCGTGTACGTGACGAGCACCGGGACCACCGTGACGCGCAAGGCCGCCTGGGACGCATCGGTTGTCATCGGCCCTGGGCGGCACCTGCTGCTCGCCAACGCAGCGGGAGCCTTTGCGCCTGTAGCCGACGCGACCTACGCCGGCGGGTTGGCGGCCACGGGCGGAACGATTGTGCTCCGGGCCACGGGAGGGGCGCCGATCGATGCCATTGGCTGGGGCACGGCCGCCAACGGCTACGTGGAGGGTTTGGCCGCCGCGGCGCCGCCGGCCGGCAGCTCGATTGAGCGTCGCCCGGGTGGTGCAGACGGCAACACGGTCGACAGCAATGACAACTCAGCGGACTTCATCCTCAATGCGTCACCTGAGGCTCGGAACCTTGCGGCGGACCCACTGCCGCCGACGCCCGCGCCCTCGCCGACGCCGTCGGCCACACCCACGCCGTCGGCCACACCAACGCCGTCGGCCACACCCACGCCGTCGGCCACACCCACGCCGTCGGCCACACCAACGCCGTTGGCCACACCCACGCCGTCGGCCACATCCACGCCAACTCCAGCGGCTACCCCGACCCCGACCCCGTCGCCGTCGCCCACACCCATGCCAACCCCGGTTGTGATCGACATCAACGATGCCCGGGCGTTGTCGGACGGTAGCTGGGCGACTGTCCAGGGCGTGCTGACGACCACGCTGGGAGCACTGGAGAGTGGACGGACCGGGTTCGCCCAGGATGCGACAGGCGGCATCGCGCTGTATCTCGATGCGACGGTGTCCGACCCGCTGCCCGCCGGAACGGTCATCACCGCCTCGGGGACAGTTGGCAATCGCTATGGACAGCGGACGCTGCGCGTCGCCGAGGCGGACCTCATCTCGATCGGATGGTCGGATCTGCCGCCGGCCGCCCCCGCGACGACCGGCGGCTCGGTCGAGACTCTCGAGGGCCGGCGCCTCGACATCACGGGAGTCGTCAGCGAACGTCCGACATCGCTCAGTGATGGGCTGGGCCTCAGTGTTGACGACGGTTCTGGCCCGCTCCGGGTCGTCGTCGGACCGGACGCGCTTGGCGACCTCGCTCCGATCGCGGGGTCGATCGTCAGGGCACTGGGCCCACTTGGGCAACGCGACAGCAGCGGCACCGGGACGACGGGCTACCGGCTGTACGCGACGCTGGCCGGAGAGCTGGAGGTGACGCCGCCAGAGCCGAGCCCGACGCCGTCGCCCACCCCAGGCCCGACACCCACACCTACCGCGGTCCCGTCGCCGACCCCGAGCACCTCGCCCGCTCCCAGCCCGACTCCGACCCAGCCTCCCAACCCCACCTCCACCCCAAGCCCCATCCCGACCCCAGACCCATCGCCCATGGCGATGACGATCGCGTCGGCCCGGGCCTCAGCGGTCGGCAGCCAGGTGGTCGTCCGCGGCGTGGTCGTTGCCGAGGCTGGGCGGCTGGGAACACCGCCCCTGTTTGCGATCGCCGATGCCAGCGGTGGCGTCGTCGTCCGGCTGCCGGACGATCAGGCCGCCCCGCCCCGGGGGTCGCTGCTCGAGGTTCGCGGTCGGGTCGCCGATCCGTACGGGCAGATCGAGCTCCGCCCGGGAGCACACGACATCAGGAACCTGGGAGCGTCGGAGCTGCCCGAGCCTCTGGCGGTATCCCTGGGCGCCGTGGGAGAAGCTACTGAAGGCAGGCTGGCGGTCGTCCACGGCATGATCGCCGTGTCCGCGACACGCGCCACCAGCGGTGATCTCTCGTTCACGATCACCGATGACACGGGTGCCACGCTCACGATCCGCGCCGATGCGTCGGCCGGTCTCGACAGGGCGTCGTTCCGAAAGGGCATGACCGGGACGTTCACGGGCTTCGTCGGCCAGCGCGCATCCCGCAAGGGGCGGCTTGACGGGTACCGGCTCTGGCTCCGCGACGCCGACGATGTCGAGATGTCCGTCGGGATCACCATCACACCGTCCCCTCGGCCATCCTCGACGCCGAGCGGGCCACCGGCGCAGTCGACGATCGCGACGGCGCGCATTCACCAGGGACGGACCGTGACTGTCGAAGGCGTGCTCACCGTGAACCGCACGCTGCTCGACAGCAGCGGCCGACGCACGATCGTAGAGGACGCCAGCGGGGCGATCGAGGTCTACCTTCCGTCGGCGGACGGCGCCTTCCGGACCGGCGAGCAGGTCCGCGTGATCGGGACCGTTGGTCGTGCCTGGAACGCCCCCCGCCTCAAGGCCGAGGACGTGAGCGTGATCGGCGCCAGGCAGCCTGCCGTACACGTCCTCCACGGCAAGCCGAGCGCTGCGACCGAGTGGTCGCTCGTGCGGGTCAGCGGCACCATCGTGGATGTGCGGCGGTCGGGCGACCGATGGACCGCGGATCTCGACACGACCGGCGGTTCGGTGCTGCTCCAGGGTCTTGCCGGAAGCGGCATCCCATCGACGGCGCTGATCGAGGGCCGCTCCGCGACGATCACCGGCATTGTCAAGCGGCCCTACCCGACCGCGAAGGACCGACGCTTTGCCGTCGTTCCTCGTGGCACCTCGGACGTCGCGATCGGACCGGCATCGGGCGCGGCCGCGAAGGGATCGTCGATATCGCACGTCTCGGGCGCCAATCCGGTCGACAACGGGGAGGGTGATGCGGCAGCCAGGGCGATCGACATCGACCTGCTGGACCTCTCGTCGAATGTCGGGCGCGTCGTGCGTGTTGGCGGGTTGGTGACGACCGTCGGGAAGGCCGACTTCGAGCTCGATGATGGGACGGCGGCCCGCAGTGTCGTGCTGGAGGGTACGGCCGCCGGGCTTGCTGCGCGCCTGCGCCCGGGCGACGCGCTCAACGCGACGGGGGTTCCCGAAGCCAGGGACGAGCCGGTGCTGGTGGTATCAGATCCCACGGCGATCGAGCTTGCGGGCGATCTGGCCCCTGCGGCACCGATCGCGGGATCGGCAGGGGCCGGCGCTGCGAGCGCTGACGCCGGGGATGGAGGTCCCGGCAGCGACGGACTGGACGACGGCGGGCCAGGCCCATCGGCGCCCGGGAGCGCGGTACCGGCGACATCGTTGACGATCGGGATCAGCCTGCTGCTGATGGTCGGCGCAATGCTCGGCACCACGATGATCCGTCGTCGTCACGCTCAGCACCGACTCGAGGCGCGCATCTCGGATCGCCTGACCGCTATCCAGGGCGATGCACCTGATGGGCACGAGCCGGTTCTGGCCGTCGCGTCCGCGGACGCTGGGGCGCCGGGCGTGACGGCGGATCGGGTCCGAACGGGCGTAAGCAGGTGAACCTCGAGCGCGGCCACGCTTGACGGTGCTCGAATCGGGCACATATCCTCGGGCACAGCCTCACGCCGGACGAGCGTGAGCCAGGAAGGACCGAGCCTTTGCCGACCGTGGATGCCCGCGTCGCGACCCCCGCCGGCGAGCGGCAGTACCACATCGGCCTTGGGCCGGGCGAGCTGGCCGACTACATCCTGCTCCCTGGGGACCCGGATCGGGTCGACCTCGTCGCCGAGCGGTTTGACTCGGTCGAGCTGCGCCACCGACATCGTGAGTTCGCCACGGCGACGGGCATCTACCGGGGCCTGCGAGTCTCCTGCGTCTCGACCGGCATCGGGCCCGACAACGTCGAGATCGTGGTCAGCGAGATCCTCGCCATCACCGGCCATCCGACGTTCATCCGGATCGGCTCGTCAGGCTCGCTCCAGGACGGGATGCAGGTGGGCGACCTGGTGATCTCGACCGGATCAGTGCGGCTGGAGACGACGACCAACTGGTTCGTCCACGACGGGTACCCCGCCGTCGCCCATTACGAGGCGGTGCTCGCGCTCGAAGAGGCGGCCACGCGGCTCGGCCACCGTCACCACATGGGGCTGACGGCCACCGCGCCCGGGTTCTTCGCTGCACAGGGGAGGCCGATCCCGCATCTGCCGATCCGCTACCCTGACCTCGCTGACGAGATGGCCCGCCAGGGCATCCTCAACTTCGAGATGGAAGCTTCGGCGTTGCTGGTTCTGGCTGGTCTCGGAGGCTGTCGTGCCGGCGTTGTGTGCGCCGTCTACGCTAACCGGAGGACGGGCGAGTTCATCGTCGGCGAGGCGCACCAGCAGGCGGAAGCTGCGGTGATGGATACGGGCCTCGAGAGCCTGCTGATCCTCGCCGAGCTGGACCGTCAGAAATCAAAGGCAGGGGCGGCGCGATGGCGCCCGTCGCTCTGGGCCCAAACATGAGCGCCAGACCCAGCGTCCCCGCGGATGCGAGAGGTGTCCTCTCGTGACGCGGCCAGCGTGAGAAGGAGCGGATCCCATGGCTGAGGCCTATTGCGTCAAGGACAAGATGAAGGTCGAGGTCCAGAACCCGCAGCACATCACCATGAAGAACGGCAAGCCCGCGCTTCAGGGTACGTGCCCCAAGTGCGGCGGAAAGGTGTTCAGGATCGGCGGCTGACCCCAGAAGACTGCGAGCAATCAGGGCCCTCCGGCACAGCCGGGGGGCCTTTCGGTCGTCTGGAGAGGGTGCCAAGGGCACGGGAATCGCGGGCGCACTGTCGGGGGAGTGGGAAAGGACCTTTGCTACCATTCGCAGTGAACCCTCGATCCTCCCGTCTGCGAGGTCCCGCCCTGTCCGCACTCCCGGCTATCGCCCCTGACCTCGCCCGTGAATCGGCAGTGGCCGCAACCGGGCCCGGGGCTCCCCATCTGACCCGGGCGCGGACACGTCGGGACCGTCCGGTCCCGGATCCATCGGTCCGCTTCGAGGCCGCCGCCGCCGCCGCGTATCCCACGGCCGCAGCCGCGCTCCCGACGCCGACCCGGCAGGTCTCGGCCAGCCGCCTCGGTCCGATCGCGAGGTCAACCAGACACGTCCCGTCGGCGACGCCTGGCCAGGCGCTCGACGGTCTCCCATACCGTGCACAGGAGGTCACCCGATGACAGTTCGCGTCGGTATCAATGGTTTCGGTCGCATCGGCCGCCAGTCGCTCAAGGCGATCATCGAGCGGGCCCCTGGCGTCGAGGTCGTGGCAGTCAACGACTTGGTCGACGTTCCGATGAACGCGCTCCTGTTCAAGCACGACTCCACCTATGGTGCGTACCCGGGCGAGGTCAGCCACAGCGATGACTCGCTCGTGATCGACGGCCGCACGATCAAGGTGCTCCAGATTGCTGATCCGGCCCAGCTTCCCTGGGGCGACATGGGCGTCGACATCGTGATCGAGTCGACCGGCCGGTTCACGGACGCCAACAAGGCGCGCGCCCACATCGATGCCGGTGCCAAGAAGGTGCTCATCAGCGCTCCAGCCAAGAACGAGGACGTGACGATCGTGCTCGGCGTGAACGAGGCCGCGTACGACCCCGACAAGCACGTGATCGTGAGCAACGCGAGCTGCACCACGAACTGTCTGGCGCCTGCTGCGAAGGTCGTTCACGACCGGTTCACCATCCGGCGCGGCCTGATGAACACGATCCACAGCTACACCAACGACCAGCGCATCCTGGACGTGGTGCACAAGGATCCCCGCCGTGCTCGCGCGGCAGCGCTCAACATCATCCCGACCACGACCGGCGCTGCCCGGGCGCTCGCGCTGGTGATCCCGGACCTGAAGGGCAAGTTCGACGGCTTCAGCCTTCGCGTGCCGACGCCCACCGTGTCCGTCGTGGACTTCACCGCTGAGCTCGACAAGGACACCACCCTGGACGAGCTCAACCAGGCGTTCCGGGACGCTGCCGCGGGCCCGATGGCCGGGATCCTCGGCGCGTCTGATGAACCGCTCGTGTCGACCGACTTCCGCGGCGACGCGCGATCGTCGATCGTCGATCTTCCGTCGAACATGGTCCTGGGCGGCAACCTCGTGAAGGTCATCGCCTGGTACGACAACGAGTGGGGCTACAGCTGCCGCGTCGCTGATCTGGTCAAGTTCATGGCGGACCGGCTCCCGGCCTGACGACGCGCAGCCCCCGGGAAAGGAACCGAACATGGACAAGCTCACCGTCCGGGATCTGGACGCTGCGGGCAAGCGCGTCTTCGTGCGGGTCGACTTCAACGTCCCGCTCGAGGATGGCAGGGTCACCGATGACTCACGCATTCGCGCGGCGCTCCCGACGATCCTCCACCTGCAGGGTCAGGGCGCGCGGGTGATCCTCGCCAGCCACCTCGGCCGACCTGCCGGCAAGGTCACCGACAGCCTCCGGCTGCGCCCGGTTGCCGCGCGCCTCGGCCAGTTGCTGGGGCGCACCGTGCCGGTGACCGGCGATGCCCTCGGCGCCGGCACCGGGGATGCGGTCCGCCGACTGCGCAACGGGGAGATCCTCCTGCTCGAGAACCTCAGATTTCACGCGGAAGAGGAGAAGAACGACCCAGAGTTTGCCGAGGCGCTCGCCGCGTACGCCGATGTGTACGTCAACGACGCGTTCGGCACGGCGCACCGCGCGCACGCGTCGACGGTCGGAATCGCGAAGCTTCGTCCGGCCTACGCCGGGCTCCTGATGGAGAAGGAGATCGCGAACCTGAGCAAGCTGCTCGAGGATCCCGAGCGGCCGTTCGCCGCGATCATCGGCGGCGCCAAGGTCAGCGACAAGATCAAGGTCCTCAGCCACCTGATGGACAAGGTCGACGTGATGGTCATCGGCGGCGGGATGGCCAATACCTTCCTGCTCGCCCAGGGCAAGCCCATTGGCAAGAGCCTGGCGGAGCCCGACCGGGTCGATGACGCTCGGGCGATCCTGGCCACGGCCGAGGCCAAGGGAGTCGAGGTCGTCCTGCCGGTCGACGTGGTGGTGGCCAAGGAGGTGACCCGCGGCACCGAGCACCGGATGATCTCGGTCGACAAGGTGCCGGCCAGCTGGCACATCGTCGACCTCGGGACGCAAAGCCTGGCCAACATCGAGGTGGCCCTGGCCGACGTGAAGACAGTGCTCTGGAACGGCCCGCTCGGGGTGTTCGAGATCCCGTCGTTCGCGCACGGCACCAACGCCATCGCCCGATTCCTCGCGGCCCGTGCCGAGGCCGGTGCCGCCGTCGTCATCGGTGGCGGCGACTCGGTGGCTGCGATCCAGCAGCAGGGCCTGGCCGACAAGATGACCCATATCAGCACCGGCGGCGGCGCCTCGCTCGAGTTTCTCGAGGGTCGCGAGCTGCCGGGCATCACGGTGCTCCTTGATCGGGAGCCGGAGGCCGTCAAGTGAGTGACACGACTATTGCCTGGGTGGACGCCCGGGAGATCCTCGACTCTCGAGGGAACCCCACGATCGAGGTCGACGTGGTCACCGAGGACGGCTCGCTCGGTCGCGCCGCTGTGCCGTCCGGTGCGTCGACCGGGATCAACGAGGCCGTCGAGCTTCGGGACGGGGACAAGGCCCGCTTCAACGGCAAGGGCGTCCGTACCGCGGTCACCAACGTGACTGACCGGATCGGGCCCACGTTGATGGGCTTCGACGCCGGCGATCAGGCGGGGATCGATGCCGCCCTGATCGAGCTGGACGGCACGCCCAACAAGGGCGAGCTCGGGGCGAACGCAATCCTCGGCGTGTCGCTGGCGTGTGCGCACGCGTCGGCGTGGAGCCACGAGCAGCCGCTCTACCGCTACCTCGGTGGTGTCGGGGCGCGGATCCTGCCGGTGCCGCAGTTCAACATCCTCAACGGCGGCAAGCACGCGCAGGACTCCACGGACTTCCAGGAGTTCATGGTCATGCCCGTCGGCGTCGACTCGTTCCCCGAGGCGCTTCGCGCCGGGGCCGAGATCTTCGCGGCGCTGCGCACCATCCTCCACGATGACGGCCACGCCACGGGGCAGGGCGACGAGGGCGGGTTCGCGCCGTCGCTCCCGTCCAACCAGGCAGCGGTCGAGGTCATCCTGCGCGCGATCGAGAAGGCGGGCTACAAGCCAGGTGATCAGGTCGCCATCGCGCTCGATCCAGCCACCAGCTCGGTGCTCGTCGAGGGCACCGGTGTCGACGGTGTGACGGGCCAGTATCGACTGGAGAAGGAGGGGCGCACCCTCGACTCCGGTGAGATGGTCGACCTGTGGGAGGACTGGATCACGCGCTACCCGATCGTGTCGCTCGAGGACGGCCTGGCCGAGGAAGACTGGGACGGCTGGAAGGAGCTCAACACGCGGCTGGGATCCAGGGTTCAGCTGGTGGGCGACGACATCCTGGTCACGAACCCCACGTTCATCGCCCGCGGGATCAAGGAGGGAGCCATGAACTCTGCCTTGATCAAGCTCAACCAGATCGGGACGCTGACCGAGACGATCGACGCGGTCGCCCTGGCGCGCCGGGCCGGCTGGTCCGCGGTCGTCTCCCATCGGTCGGGTGAGACCGAGGACACGACGATCGCCGACCTGGTCGTCGCACTCGGTACAGGACAGATCAAGAGCGGCGCACCGTCCCGTTCGGAGCGGGTAGCCAAGTACAACCGGCTGCTGCGGATCGCGGACGAGCTGGGTGACGACGCCCTGTTCCTGGGCCGGGCCGCCCTGGCCGGCGCCGCCGCCAGCGACGGGGCATGACGCTGCGCGGCCATTGCCGACGTCCCCGGGGTCGCGCGCGTCTCGACGCGCGTCTCGAGGACCATTGCGCGCGTCCCGTGGAATGGCGCGCGTGAACCGGATCTTCGATCGCGGCGCGATCACGGCCGCCTGGGTCGGCGTCGGCATGGCCGTGACGATCGGGATCAGCTTCCTGCTGGTCATCCCGATCGAGTTCCTGCTCATGCCCTTCTCGCTGCTGGGAGGTCTCCTGATCGGGTACTACGCCAATGCCCGGTCTGGTCGCGCGGGTGGGCCATGGGGCCGAATCCTGGCCAACTCGTTGCTCGCGGGCGTCGTCACCGGGCTCACATTCGCGATCCTGCTGCTCGGGATCAAGGCCCTGTTCTTCGCCGCCGACAACGGGTACCGCGACGCGAGCTCGGGCGGGCCGCTGACCTGCCAGACCGGCGCCGACTGCGTCTACCAGCGATACCTCGACATCGGTCGTGGCCCTGCGTTCGAGGAGGCCGGGATCACGGACGTCGAATCGTTCACGACGTTCTACTGGAACGAACAGCTCAGCAACGCGGGGCTGTTGGTTGGGCTTTCGACAGGTGGCGCGCTGCTGGGCGGACTGATGTTCGGCGCCGCCAATCGCCGCCGCCCTGACCACGAGGCCGCTGCTCCATCGAGGGCCTGACGCCGAGCCCCACCGGCGCTCGCACCTGCCCATACGTGGGGTGACCGGGCGCTCTCACGTACCAGAACGCCCCGGCTGCCGCCGGGGCGTCATCGTGCCGGAGAGCGCCGTGAAGGCGCGCAGCAGCTAGTCGGTCTTCTTCGTGCGGGAGCGGCTGGCCGGCTTGTCGGCCGCCGCCTTGGTCGTGCCCTTTGAAGCCGGGCTCGCCTTGGCGGTTGCCTTGCCGGCCGTCTTGGCGGTGGTCTTCGCGGTCGCCTTGCCGGCCGTCTTGGCCGTGGTCTTCGCAGTCGCCTTGGTGGCGGCCTTGGTGGCCCCGCCCGCGGTGGCCTTGGACGAGGATGACTTGGCCGAGGTGCGCTTGCTCGCTGTGCGCGGCGCCTTGGCCGGCGCGGTGCTCTCCGCGGTCGGTTTGGCTGCGGCGGCGGCGGCGGTTTCCGCACGCGCCGTCTTCGACAGCGCTGCGCGTGCCTTGCCGGCGGCGGTCTGTGCGCCCTTGGCCTTGGCGGCCTTGCCGGCCGCGATCCGGGCCTTGGCGGCCTTCGCCGCCGCGGCCTTTCCGGTCGTCTTCGCGACGTGGCTCGAGCGCACGACGTGCGAACCGCCAAGGGCAGCGTTGACCTTGCGGGTCAGGCGTGACTTACGGCGGGCCGCGGCGTTGGGGTGGATGGCACCCTTCCTGGCCGCGCGGTCGAGCGCGGAGATGGCCTGGTTGAGCGAGGCGGCGACATCCGCGCCCTCGGGCTGCGTGGTCGCGACCGTGACGGCCTTGGCAACGAGCGTCTTCGCGGCGGTCCGCCGGGGCTGCAGGATCGCGTGCCGGCGCTCAGCCTGGCGGACGCGCTTCAGACCGGACGGGGTGCGTGCACCCTGCCATTTCCGGGGCGTTCTGGCCAAGGTGGTTGGTCTCCGTTTCGTGTGTGCGGTGATGGGCAGGCCAGCGGGCATGACCACCCGAGGCGCGACCGCGAATGGTAGCAGGTGCGTCCTGAACGGACCAGCAGCCCGCGGCCTCGTCGCGACCAGCGCCTGCCATACTCGCGTTCATGCCCGAGCACGAGTCGATCGCCCGCTGGTTCCCTGACTGGCCGCAGTATGCGTCGCGGATCGCGGCCGCCGTCCGTGATCTCGGAGCGGACGAGCTTGCCATCAGGGCCTCGGCCGAGCACCTGCCGATCTGGGGGCTGGCGGCGCACACGGCGGGCGGCCGCCTCTACTGGCTGTGCGGCATCTGCGGCGAGGAGAACACGGCGCCCGCGTCAGTCCGCGACATGGCCACGGGCATGGGCTGGGAGGACGAACCCGACCACCCGCGGACGGGGGCGGAGCTGGTCACAGCACTCGACGCCTCGTGGGCCGTGGTCGCCAGCTGTCTCGAGCGCTGGACGCCCGCGATGGCGGGTGACGTGATCGAGCGACGTTCCTCGAGCGGCGTCCTGGAGCGGCACACGCGGCTCTCGATCCTCAATCGCCTGCTGAGCCATGACGCCTTCCACGCCGGGGAGATCTCCCAGCTGCTGGGCGTCGCGCGTCTCCCGGAGATCGACCTCTGGCGCGCCGAGGCGCCACGCGGCGGCTGAGAGGGACCGACCGCCGCCCGGAGTCAGCCCTCGCGGCGACGATTGGCGCGATAGCGCCGGATCAGCTCGCCGGTCGAGCTGTCGTGCGCATCCGCAACCGGATCGTCATCGGCGGTCAGCTCGCCCGCGATCCTCGTCGCCAGCACCTTGCCCAGCTCGACGCCCCACTGGTCGAACGAGTCGATCCCCCAGATCGTCCCCTGGACGAACACCTTGTGCTCGTAGAGCGCGATCAGCGCGCCCAGCGAGTGCGGCGTGAGCCGATCGAGGAGCAGCACGGAGGTCGGCCGGTTGCCTTCGAACACGCGCGCCTCCACCTGGTGGGCCGGCACCCCCGCCGCGACGACCTCGTCGCGCGTCTTGCCGAACGCGAACGCCTCGGCCTGCGCGAACAGGTTGGCCATCAGCAGGTCGTGGTGGGTGCCGATCTCGGTCGTCGGGTTGATGAAGCCGATGAGGTCGGCGGGCACGATCCGGGTGCCCTGGTGGAGCAGCTGGTAGTAGGCGTGCTGGCCATTGGTGCCGGCTGTGCCCCATTCGATCGCCCCGGTGCCGTACGTCACGCGCTCGCCGTCCAGGCGGACGGACTTGCCGTTCGACTCCATGTCGAGCTGCTGGAGATAGGCAGGGAACCTCGACAGCTCCTGGCTGTACGGCAGCACCGCGTGCGTGTCGAAGCCCAGGAAGTTCCCGTTCCAGATCCCGATGAGGCCGAGCAGCACCGGCAGGTTGCGTTCCATCGGGGTCGTGACGAAGTGCTCGTCCATCGCGTGGAACCCGGCCAGCAGCGACCGGAAGTCGTCGGGCCCGATGGCGACCATCAGTGAGAGCCCGATAGCGGAATCCATCGAGTACCGGCCACCAACCCAGTCCCAGAACTCGAACATGTTGGCCGTGTCGATGCCGAACTCGCGAACCTTCTCGGCGTTGGTCGAGACGGCGACGAAGTGGCTGGCCACGGCCTCGGGGTCGTGGAGGGACGTGAGCAGCCAGTCACGCGCGGTGCTCGCGTTTGTCAGTGTCTCGATCGTGGTGAAGGTCTTGGAGCTGATGATGAACAGCGTCTCGGCCGGGTCGAGATCCGCGGTGGCCTCCCGGATGTCCGCGCCGTCGACGTTGGACACGAAGCGGACCACCCGGCTCCGGTCCGAGTAGTGCTCGAGGGCGAAGGTCGCCATGGCCGGGCCGAGGTCGGATCCACCGATGCCGACGTTGATGACGTTACGGATGGGCTTGCCCGTGAATCCCTTCCACTCGCCGCTGCGGATCCGAAACGCGAAGTCCGCCATCCGGTTGAGCACCGCATGAACGTCCCGCACCACGTCCTGCCCGTCGACAGTGAGCTCGGCACGGGCCGGCGCGCGGAGGGCGGTGTGGAGAACCGCACGGTCCTCGGTCACGTTGATGTGGTGGCCCGCGAACATCGCGGCGCGCCGCTCCTCGACACCCGCGACCTTCGCCAGCGCGAGAAGATCTGTCACGGTCTCGTCCGTGATCCTCTGCTTGGAGAAGTCGAGGAACACGCCGGCGCCCTCGGCCGTGTAGCGGGTGGCGCGGTCCGGGTCCTGGGCGAACAGATCGCGCAGGTGGCGGTCCCGGATCGTGTCGCGCCGAGCGCGGAGGGCCTGCCATTCAGGCGTCTGGTCGATCGGGGTGGGGGAGGATGCGGGTCCAGTCATGGCTCTCGCAGCGTATACCGGCACGCGCGGGAGCGAGCGCACCGGGAGCGCTCACGCGTGCCTCGCCTGCGGACGAGCGAACAGCTGCATGAAATGCCGAGGGCCCGCCGTTGCCGGCGGGCCCTCGTGCCTTGGATCAGTCTTGGGCTAGAGGCCCGAGGCGTCGATCCTCCAGATGCCGCGACCGTGGGTCGCCGCGTACAGATAGTCGTCGGGGCCGAGCTCGACGTCCATCACGACCGTAACGGGGAGGGCGTCTGGGGTGCCGAGGTCGGCGGCACCGAGCCGCTGCCAGCTTGAGCCTTCGGTCGCCGGCAGGTACATCACACCCAGGTCAGTCCCGACCACGATGGCACCCGAAGGCAGCACCTTGATGCTGTTGGACGGGACGTCAGGGAAGGTCGAGCCGTCGAGGGCTGCCCACGTGTTGCCGCCGTCGTCGGACTTGAAGATGTGATTGAACCCGGCGCCCGGGCCCTCGGTGAAGCGACGGCTGAAGCCGTTCATCGCGAGGTACAGGTTGCCGGCCTCGTCCACGGCGACGCCGCCGATGTACCGGTTCGGGACACCCGCCATATCGGCGTCGGTCCAGGTCCAGCTCGTTCCGTTGAACGTGCCGACCGCGACGCCACGGGTGAAGCCCGCGTTGTTGCACGGACCACACCAGCCGGCAATGGCCGTGTCGCCGGTGAAGGCCATGGCCGTCGCCACCTTGCCGGGATCGGCGAAGGTGTGGACGTGGTCCCACTGGCTCCCGGACGTGATGCCGAAGCCCTGGTCCTGGTACCAGATGCTGTTGCCGCCGGCCAGCCACTGGTCGGGGTTATCCGGGTTGGCAACGAACGGAGCGATGAACCGGGCGTTGAAGTCCGGTGGCGCGATCGTGATGGTCGTCGCGTCGGCGGGATCAAAGAACGCGTCCGGGTGGCCAACCGGGTTCGCACAGGTCTGGGTCATGTACATCGTCAGGTAGACGTACTCGCCGACGATGTTGCAGCCGTTGGTCGGGTCCGTGTAGGTGTCGCCACCGTCACCGCCGAAGTTCGAGCTCATCTTCCCGTTGGTCGACCCGATCCGGTAGATCGAGCCACCGTTGTCCTGCAGACCGCCGTTCACGATCACGTCACCGGTTCCCTTCGGCGTCTGCTCCACGGAGGCGTCGGCGGTGCCGATGCTCACCGAGTAGTACTGCAGGGCATCGATCGAGCCGTCGTTCAGGCTCTCCCAGTCGGTGGCGTTGCCGTTCCGGTTGGTGGTGCCATCGACCGGCCGGCGGTACACGCCGCCGTCGTTGCCAACGTACACGTACGGTGTGGCGCCCTCCCCGGCGCTTCCGATCGCGACGGAGTGCTGGTCGGGGTGGGTCGTCTGCGGGCAGTTCGTGGCTGGATCCGCATTCGGTGGATAGAGCGAATTCGGTGACCAGCAGCTGAAGTAGAAGTTCCAGTACGGGCCGACGGTCGACCAGCTCGAGCCACCGTTTGTCGTCTCGTAGACCTCTTCCAGGCCTGCGTAGACGTGGTTCGCGTTCGTCGGGTCGACGATCAGGAACTGGTTGTACCAGCTCTGGATACCCGGTCCGTAGCCCTTGCCTCCGACCGCCTGCTTGAGGGCGGACCCGGAGTTGGACAGCTTGCGGGTGTCGGCGATCTGGCTCCACGGCCCGGTGATCGAGCCGTTGTTCGAGACGTAGATGCCGTCGAGGTAGCTGGTCACGTTGCCCGTCGCCTTCTGAAGCAGGGCGGGCGACTGGTTCATGACATACAGCTTGCTGCCATCACTGGCCCACGCGAAGCTGACGTTGCCGATGTCCTTGGGGTTGATCGCACCCTTGGGTTTGACCTTCTTCCAGGTGGCCCCACCGTCCTTGGTCTCGTAGAAGCCGTTGTAGGCGTCGCCACTTCGCCAGCCGATAGCCGCGATCAGGTGGTTGTCGTTCTTGGGGTCGATGGCGATGTCGTTGACGATGTTCTTGTAGGCAGCGTTGTTGGCGCCGTCGGCCGTATCGACCAAGGTGCCGAAGCCGTCCTGGGTCGTCGTGTAGGCCTGCAGTGACGCCGGCAGGTACGCCGGGTTCGGGGCGTAGGCGAGGACCCACGGGTCACTTTGATCAGCGGTAGCCGTGGAGTGGTACCAGACGCCGCGCAGGGTGGCCGCCCAGACCTTGCCATCACCATCGAAGCGCAAGGCGTTGATGGTCGTGCTCTCGAGCTCGTTCCCGTCGCTGCCCACCTGGTCACTGGCGGCGTCGAACGTGCTCTTCGCGTCCCACGGATCGGCGAGCCGGTAGACGCCGCTGCCCGCATAGCTCGTGCCGCCCGTGTTGGCCTCGCCGGTGGCATACCACAGCGAGCCGTCATCGGCGTTGATCTGCAGGTCGCCCGACGAGAGCGACGGCAGGCCGTCCGCGATCGGCGTCCAGTCACCGCCACCCGTTGTCGAGCGCCAGACGCCGCCATTTGCGCCGCCGACATAGACGTTGCCGCTGTTATCGGCGGCGAGCGCCGTGATTCGACCGGTCACGAGACCGGAGCCACCGGACGAGTTGGACCAGTAGTCGCGATAGTTCGGGTCGTCTGCGTCGTACGGGACCTTGGTGACGTCCGTCCAGTCGCCCCCGGCCGTGGTCAGGCCCGACAGGGTGTCGAAGGCCGCGGAATAGGCGCCTGGGGCCACGATGCCCGGCGCGGTGCGTGCCTCGGCGAACTGCTCCATCGCGGTGCGCGCCTCTGCGGCCTCACCGCCGGCGCCTTGACCGCTCGCGTCGCCCTGTGAGCTTTCGAGGAACTCACGTGGGCCGAAGGGCAGCTTTGCCTCCGCGTCGGCGTCGTTCTCGGTGCCTGTCTCGGCGGTGGTCGCCGGCGGCGCAGCCGCCTCGGGTAGCCCGCCCTGGTTGCTCGATGTGACTGCCCTGCCGACCAGCAGCACGCCAGCCATGAGCATGACGATCGCCGCGAGCACAAGCGCGCGACGCCGCATGATAGATGTCATCCCGTCAATTCCTCCTCCACGGACTCTGCTTGGGGCCGGGACGCGGCATTGCGCGAGGCGGCCTCGGGAAGTGATTCGGAGTCTACTCGTCACACGCGGCGAGTGACCATCGGCCCCCAACACCGCCCCGGATTCGTGGTGCTCTCACGCACCGGTCGACCAACGAGCGCCCCCAAAGGGCGCGTCACTCGGGCGACGCAGGAACCCAGCCGTCTTGATCGAGCCACTTCATGGAACCGAAACCGATGTCGAACCAGGCACCGTGGATGGACAGCACCCCCGCCTCGTGCCGCGATCGGATCCAGGGGAACGTCAGCAGGTTCGATCGCGACAGCTCGACGGATTCGAGCTCCAGGGCATGCTGGCGCCTCGAGGCCTCGACCGGCTCGCCGGTCACGACCTGCCGGGCGAGAACCCGGAGGTCCGAGATCCAGGCGCCCACGAAGTCGCTCGGCGCGAGCGGATCCCGGTCCGCCACCGCCGCCGCCACCGCTGCTGCCACGCCGCCACACCGACCGTGGCCGAGCACCACGATCGAGGCCACGTCGAGACCCAGGACGGCGTACTCGAGCGCCGCGCTTGCCGCGTGACGGTGTTCGTCGGGCTCGTAGGGAGGAACCAGGGCCGCGATGTTGCGGACGACGAACATCTCGCCCGGACCCGCATCGAACACGGTCTCGGGCGCGGTTCGCGAATCCGAGCACGCGACGACCACGGTCGGCGGACGCTGGCCCTCGTCGGCGAGCTGCCGATATCGATCGCGCTCGGATGCGAAGCGGGTCGCCCGGAAGCGCCGGTAGCCGGCCTCGAGCTGCTCGGGAAGCTGGTCGCCGGGCGTCATCGCCTGGATGGTAACCGGCGGGCCGGGCATACCCGGCCTGGACCCGCGTGCCGGTCGAGCAAGGGAGGCGGGGCGGCCTGGGTGCCGTCGGGACGCCTGCCGACCGCGACGAGATCGTTCCGATATGCCGCACCGCTCGGATGCACAGGGGTCGCCCGGCCGTGCGTTGTTGCGAGGCACCGGAACCTGCGCGGGCATCTCGTTCCACGGCTGAAAGGGATATGCGGGGGCCATGCTGAACGTTAGGATGTCGACGTGCGCACACGGGAACGGGGGACGCGTCCCGGGGCAGCGACGACCAGGTCGCGGTCTGTGCCGAGCGCTGGGTCACGCTCAGGGCCTGCCCCGCGATCGAGGCGCTGGCCCGCCCGTGCCATCACCGCAATCGTGGTCGCCGCCTTGCTGGCCGCGGCATGCCAGCAATCGCCGGCGCCGACGCCAATTGTCGCGGTGCCTCCGGTCGCGGTCGCCCCGCCGTCGAGCCCGCTGATCGTCAACCTGGACCGACCCGGCGGCGGGCGACAGGCTCACCTGGGGTATCCGGTCGACCTCTCCGTCGCCGCGTTGGGAATGACCGGCATCGCCGCGTTGGAGCTTTGGGTGGGTGGCGAGCGGGTCGAGGCCACGCGACCGGCTGATCCTGCCCGCCCCGCCGCATCTGCGCGCTGGGAGTGGATTCCCCCGACTTCGGGGGACGTGGTGCTTGTCGCGCGCGCATACAATTCCGCGGGCCGCAGCAGCCAATCGGCGCCGCTCCGGTTGACGGTCGTCCCGGATCCGCCTGTCCAGTACACGCTGACCAATGTCGTTGCCGCGGGCGGGGAGACGCTCGAGGCGCTCGTCGCCGCCCAAGGCGGCGACCCGTCGGTGGCGGCGTACTGGAACGCCTCCCTGGCCGACGGCCCGCTGGCGGCCGGCGTCACGGTCACCGTCCCGGTGCGGGATCCGGTTCCGCCCAAACCGGCTGCCGGCCAGGACGCGACGCTCGCCACGATGCGGGGACACCTCGCTGACAACGTGGCACCGATCGTGCCGGCGGGACTCGAGACACCGGAGCTGAAGGTCGTTGTCCACGGGTGCACGGTCAGCGGCCAGGCGACCGGCGGCACCGACAGCACTCGCGGCTTCGCGTTCTCCGTCCTGCCACCGAGCCTGATGGGGTTCGTGGCGCTCCCGCCCGTTCCACCATCGGAGGGTGCCGGCACCACCAGCTTCCGGTCCCTGGGCGGCACCAACTACCTGATGGTGTCGGCCTACTCGACCGAGGCGAGCGCCCCGTCGGCCATCGTCCCGGTCTCCGTGCCGAGCGATTGCGGCGCCGAAGGATGGACCGGTGATCTCCGGCTGGACGCCGGCCGGCTGGTTGGCTCGGCGCCTGTCGATCGCGCCTATCTCTACCTTCGCACCGGATCGTCCGACTGGCAGCGTGTCCCGGAGGCCGACGGGACATTCGTCGATTCTGCCGACGGCGCGCTGGACTTCTCGTCCGTGCTTCCGCCCCTGGGTGGGCTGCCGCTCCAGCTCGAGGCCTGGGGCTGGGCCGGGGGACAGCTCGTAGGGCTCGGCACGGGCTCCTACGACCCGCCTGCGCAACCGCTCTACCTGGGCGCGGGCGGGTTTGCCACTGCCGGATCCAGCCTGGCCGGCTTCGGGACGAGCCTCGACATCCAGGTCCGGAAGGCGGGCGGCGAGTTCGACGAGGTGCTGGCCAGGGACGGGACGATCGATCAGCCCGGGCCGAACTCGACCTCGGCCGAGCGCACATTCAGGTGGTCGAGCACCCTCGCGGGCGTGACCAGCCTCCAGTGGCAGATCCTGCCCTATCCGCTCAAGGACTCGACGACGCCGACGCCGCCGTTTCTCGTCGACACCGGGACCATCGACGTCCACGGGCTCGAGACGGGTACCTTCTCGATCGATTTCAAGCCCTACCTCACGGGCGAGCCGTCCGGCGTGTCCTCGGCGATCGCCTGGGGCCAGAGCCAGCTCATCGCCAAGATGGTGCAGGCGAACCCGTACGTCCCCGGAGCAACCTCGGCGCCTGGCAGCTACCAGGTCAACCCGAACGGGATATGGCTGCCCGGTGCTTCGCCTGGCTCGGCGCCGTCTGCCCAGGTCGGTACGGCGGTTGGGCCAGGCTCCCTAGACGACCTGTCGCTGTTGCTGCCGGCGATCACTGCCCTGTACGTCCGCGTGATCCCGTACGTGGGCACCGTGCCAGCGAGCACCGCCTCGAACACCGTGTCGTTCAAGATCGTGGAGCCTGACGACCCGCTCTACCTGGACCCGTCTCCGCCTTCCTCGTCGCCGTCGTACCAGGGAGCGTTCACCTACAAGGCCACCTTCTTTGCCCCGACCGGCTCGGATCCCGCCTACTACAACTGCGTGATCGTGACGAAGGGCGGCGCCAACGTGCCGTTCTGGGGCGACTGGAGCAACGGCACCACGCATTGCAGGCCAAAGGACGACGGCGGGTGGTCGCTCCTTGACGCCTTCGAGGCGTTCGCTGACTGGGTCGGCTCGGCGTGGGACTACATCTCGGGCGCCTATGACTGGGTGCAGAACAAGATCGTGGACGCGATCCTGGTGTTCGTCCCGTGCGAGCAGATCGCCAACCAGGTCGCCGACAACGGCAAGGATGTGTGCAGGACGCTTGCCAAGACAGGACTGCAGGCGGTGATGATCTCATTCGGCATTCCACCCGAGATCCCCAGCTGGGAAACGACGATCTCGGCCGCAAAGGGCGACCTTCGTCAGTTCATCCTCGAGAATGCCCAGGAGCTTCCCGGCGTCGCGACGGCATGTGACGCAGCCGAGGCCACGCACGCGGCAAAGGGGGATTTCCCCACCTGCGACGCGATCATCGACAAGGCCATCGACGAAGCTGTGAGTCATCTCGCCGGCGAGCGGAGCAAGGCGGCCGCTGCCGGCGCGGGCGTCGTGGTGCCCCCTGGGATCACGGTCGAGCCCCATCCTCGGAGCACGCCCCAGCCACCCCATTTTGAGGTCGCGCTGACGCGTACCGCCGAGCCGCTCCCGACCGATGTCACCTGCACGCTGACCGCCAGCATGACCAGCACGCTGCCGAGCTGGACCTGGTCGGAGTACTCGTGGTCCAACGGCCAGGCGACGGTCGTCACGAAGTCCGGCTCGGTGACCGGGGAACCGTTCCATGGCGTGAAGCAGGAGGTTGCGTCGATGCCTCCTGGCGCGTCCCAGACGTACGAGCTGTGGCTAACCAAGGTCGATACCTGGTTCGAGCCCGACGGCTGGAACGACCACTACGCGCAGCAGTACGCGGAGTGGAACAGCGAGGTCAACCACGCATTCGTGCTGCTCCAGAAGGGAGCAAGCGTGGTCGGCAGCCTGTCGGGCAACTGCATATCGCCCGGCTCGTCGACGCAGACCCTGACGGGCGCGGCGTACCAATGAGTCGGCGAACGGCCTGGCTCCGGGCGATTG
Source organism: uncultured Chloroflexia bacterium (assembly GCA_963734935.1). GTDB lineage: Bacteria > Chloroflexota > Limnocylindria > Limnocylindrales > CSP1-4 > CAIXZV01. The sequence goes on from CAVTIO010000008.1 coordinate 235,384, forward strand.
CCGCCGTCGCGGCCATCGCCGTCATGGGCCTCGCGGTGAGTCCGGCGGCCGGTGCTCTCCGCCCGTCCGTCTGGATTGATCAACCGCTGCCGGGTGCCCTCCTGCCCTTCGGCAGCACGGCGGTCACCGTGCACGCGGCTGATCCCAGTGGGATCGCGAGCGTTCGGTTCCTGGTCGACGGGGACGAGGCCGGCGAGGTCTCCGCGGCGAGCGGCGACCTCGTGACCGTCGCCTGGACGTGGGTGCCCACCTCGGCAGGGCCACATCTGCTGACGGTCCTCGCGGTCGCCGACGGGGGTGGCGTGTCCGACCCCGTCTCGGCGGGTGTCAGCTTCACCGACGGGCGGGTTGCGCCGCCGACCGCCGAGCCGACGACCACGCCTGGTCCGACAGGCCCCGCTCCGTCGACAGCGACACCGACCGCGCCCAGCGCCACAGCGAAGCCGACGCCAACGCCGAAGCTGACGCCGCGCCCAACGGCCACACCCAAGCCAACCCCCACCGCGACGCCGAAGCCAACACCAACGACCACACCCAAGCCAACCCCCACGCCGAAGCCGACGTCCACGCCGAAGCCGACGTCCACGCCGAAGCCGACCCCCACGCCCGCGCCGTGCGCGCCACCGATGCCCGATGCGCTCAACCCGCCAGATGGCTACCAGGCGCTTCCAGCAGACAACCCACCCACGTTCACCTGGGCGTACCGAGTCGCACCGTCCTGTGCCCCCGGCGGCTTCAAGATCTCGATCGTCGATGGTGCGTCGACCTACAGCGTGTCATCCGGGAACCTGTCGAGCTCAACCCGCTCGTGGACTCCACGAGCGTCGCTGCCGTACGGTCGGTCGTGCACGCGGTACCTCTGGACGTTCGAGGTGCTCCGCTCCGACAAGACGGCCGCGCATTCTGTCACGCGCTCGGTCAATGCCTGCCCGTAGAGCCCTTGTCGGCGGTCGTGGGGCGGGCCGCAGCGCTCTGGCCCTCAGGGCAGCGACGACATCCGCGGAGCCCGGCCTCGAGCCATGACGGGATCCCGGGAGCCTTGCTACCCGAGACTCGACGGGAAGTGCGGCAGGGACTCGTAATCCGCAAGCTCGTGCTGGACGATGACGCGGGCGCCAGTCTTCGCGACAAGCGCCTCGACCCGATCCATCGAAGCGAGCGTCTGCGCGCGACTCGTGTTGTAGACGGGCATCTTCCGGCCACGCCGGCTCTCTGTCTGGTGCCACAGGTCGCCGGACAGCAGGATCGGCCCGGCCTCCGCGAGCCGCACCAGCAGCACCGTGTGTCCAGGGGTGTGGCCGGGTGCCTGGATGATCACCACCGATCCGTCGCCAAAGACGTCGTGGTCGTCGCTCACGATGAACGCGTCCGAATCTTCGAGAGCGCCGTAGTCGTCCATCGACGACGATGCGCGGTTCTCGTCATCGAACATGGAGGCGCGCTCGTCGGGATTGACGATCCATGTCGATCGGGCGAAGAGCCCGCCATTGCCCGAGTGATCCCAGTGGCCGTGCGAGAGCGACAGGAAGCGGATGTCGGCGGGCGACAGGCCGATGACACCCAGCTGGTCGACGAGGCTCGCTCCGGGGGTCGCCCAGTCGCCGAGGTCCGTCCGCGATCGGGACATTCCCGAGTCCCACATGAGGTCGCCGTCCGGGTGCCGGATGAGGAAGCACGGGACGGGCATGTCGATCGCCCTGCCCTCGTAGGCGCCATCATCGGCCAGCTCGGCAGCGTCCGTTCCGGCGATGTGCAGGCGCCCTCCATCGAGCGCGTACAGCTGGATCGAGGCAGATGTCGCCATTCCTCGTGTCTCCTTCGCCCGTCGGCGGCAGGCCCGATGAGTCGAGCCTACCCGACCGGCTACACTCCGGCACCGTGACCATCAGTCAGGACCGCCTGCGCAACTTCTCGATCATCGCCCACATCGATCACGGCAAGTCCACGCTCGCGGATCGGCTGCTGGAGCTGACGCACACCATCGACGCGAGGCAGATGACCAGCCAGGTCCTCGACTCGATGGACCTGGAGCGTGAGAAGGGGATCACGATCAAGGCCCGTGCCGTGCGCCTCGAGTACGAGGCGCAGGACGGATTGACCTACGGGCTGGATCTGATCGATACCCCGGGTCACGTGGATTTCAGCTACGAGGTGAGCCGCAGCCTCCAGGCATGCGAGGGCGCGATCCTCGTCGTCGACGCTGCGCAGGGCATCGAGGCGCAGACGCTGGCCAACGTCCACCTCGCGCTGCGCGAGGGGCTCACGATCATCCCGGTCATCAACAAGATCGACCTGCCGTCCGCCCAGCCGGACCTGGTCATCGAGGAGCTCGAGAACGTCCTTGCGATCCCCCGGGAGGAGGTCATCCTGGCCTCGGCCAAGGACGGTACCGGGGTCCCCGAGATCCTCGAGGCCATCGTGACCCGGGTCCCGCCACCGAAGGGTGATCCGGCGGCTCCGCTTCGGGCGCTCGTGTTCGACTCTCACTACGACCCGTACAAGGGTGTCGTCTGCTACGTCCGGCTCGCGGAGGGCACGCTTCACGACCACGACACCATCCGGCTGATGGCCAGCCGCGCAGAGTCGGAGCTGCTCGAGCTGGGCGTGTTCCGGCCCCAGCTGATCCCGGTCAACCGGCTGGTCGCGGGCGAGGTGGGCTACATCGCGACCGGGCTCAAGAACGTGCGCGAGGCACAGGTCGGCGACACGGTCACCGCCGTGGCGCGCCCTTCGACGAGCCCGCTGCCCGGCTACCAGGAGGCCAAGAGCCTGGTGTTCGCGGGCCTGTACCCGCTGTCGGGCCCCGACTACCCGTTGCTGCGCGATGCGCTCGAGAAGCTCCACCTCAACGACGCATCGTTCACGTTCACGCCAGAGAGCTCGGTTGCCCTTGGCTTCGGCTTTCGGTGCGGGTTTCTGGGCCTGCTCCACATGGAGATCGTCCAGGAGCGCCTCGAGCGCGAGTTCGACCTTGACCTGATCGCGAGCGCTCCGTCGGTGGAGTACCGCGTGCAGCTGACCAACGGCCGTGGCACCGCCATCGTCGACAACCCGGCGCGGTTCCCTGAGATCGGGGACATCGAGTGGATCGAGGAGCCGTGGGTGAACGTGAGCATCGTGTCGCCCGACCGCTACATCGGCTCGCTGATGGAGCTCGCCACCGGCCGGCGCGGAACGTTCAACAACATGGAGTACCTGGACCCGCAGCGCGTCCTGATGCGCTTCGAGCTGCCGCTCGCCGAGCTGATCGTCGACTTCTACGACCAGCTCAAGAGCCGGACCCAGGGATACGCGTCGATGGACTACGAGGAGTCGGGGTATCGCCAGGCCGACCTGGTCAAGCTCGACGTGCTCGTCAACGGCGAGCCGGTCGACGCCTTGAGCCTGATCGTCCACCGCGACCGGGCGCAGTCAACGGGCCGCCAGCTCGTGGAGCGGTTGCGCCAGCTCATCCCGCGGCAGATGTTCGAGGTCCCCATCCAGGCTGCCATCGGCAGTCACGTGGTCGCGCGGGAGACCATCCGGGCGATGCGCAAGAACGTCCTCGCGAAGTGCTACGGTGGCGATATCACCCGCAAGCGCAAGCTGCTGGAGAAGCAGAAGGAGGGCAAGCAGCGGATGAAGCGCGTCGGCTCCGTGGAGATTCCACAGGAGGCGTTTCTCGCCATCCTTCGGATGGGCGAGGACTGATGCGCCCGCTCACGAAGCGCGTGCTCGCGATGCGCTTCGTCACGATGCGCCCGCTCACGAAGCGCGTGCTCGCGATGCGCCTGCCCGCGCCGCTGCCGCTCACCTCGCGCACCGGGCTCTGACAGCGACCGATGCCCAGCGTGCAGCTGCCCGACCTGCCCAGCGTCGGCGAGATTCCGGAACCGCTGCGGATCCTGATCGTGCTCGGTCTCGCGGGGCTGCTGGTGATCCTGCGTTTCGATGCCGAGCGCTTCAATGCTGCCGAGTACGACGATGTCGATCGCTGGGGCAACCAGCCCTCTCGGATGCGGCGGCTTGCCTGGTACACGCTCGGGGTCGGCGGGATCCTGGTGGTGCTGACGATCCACCCGAGGCCGGCCACCGACCTGTTTCTCGGTCTTGGCGATCGCCTGGGGGCGGTGATCCTGGGCCTCGCATACGGCGCGATCGGAACGACGATCGCCCTGGTGATCGCATTCCTTCGCTACCACACGCTGCGGGTGCCGTCGCCGCTGGCCTACCCGGGCGCGATGATCAACGCCATCGCCACGGCGTTCATCGACGAGGCCGTGTTCCGGGGGCTCGTGTTCGGGTTCCTGCTGCTGACGGGCGTCGATCCGAACCTGGCCAACCTCATGCAGGCGCTGCTGTACGCGCTGGCGACTCGCCTCGGTGCGCCCGGGCGCCCGTGGTACATGCTGCTGCCGACGATCGCGATCGGCCTTGCCAGCGGGTGGGTGACCGGCGTGACAGGCGGCATCGGGGCTGCGTTCCTGGGACACTCGATCACGCGGATCGCGATCTTCCTGACGACCGGGCACGCGGGCCTCATCAAGGCGCGTGGGACGGAGGTCGAGGAGGTCGAGCGCCGGCGCCGGATACCGGAGGGCTGGAGAGTGCTCGGTCCGCGCGGGGCGTCACGCGACCGCTGAGCGCGGCGTGGCGTGGCGTGCGATGAGCGCGGGTCGCGGCGGGTGACGCGCGAGACGGCACCATCGGTGGCAGCTGGGACAGCCATCCCTGGGATGGCGACCCCTGCGACAGCGACCCCTGCGACAGCGATCCCTGCGACAGCGGCCCCGGTCGCCCTCTACGTTCATGTCCCGTTCTGCATCTCGCTGTGCCCGTACTGTGACTTCGTCGTGTACGCGGGGGCAGAGGCACGAGGCCCGCGGTCGAGGGTCGAGGCATTCGTGGGCGCGTTGCGCGCAGAGATCGCGTTGCGCGCGGACCTGCTGGACCGTCGCTACCCCGCGGGACGGCCCGCGCTCGACACCGTCTACCTGGGCGGTGGCACGCCCACGCTGCTCTCAGGCTCGGTGATCGCCCGCCTGCTGGAGCTCATTGACGATCGCCTGGGGATCGCACCCGGGGCGGAGATCACGATCGAGGCGAACCCGGGCCCCGATGAACGCGGTGATGCCCGTGAGCTGGCCGCGGCAGGGATCACGCGGATCTCGCTCGGAGCCCAATCGTTCGACGCGATCGAGCTGCGCCGGCTCGGTCGGCGGCACGCGCCGCGGGACATCGCGGCTGCGGTGGACGACGTACGTGCCGCGGGGATCAGCTCGGTGTCGCTGGACCTGCTGTACGACGTTCCCGGGCAGTCGCTCGAGATGTGGGAGGCGACGCTCACCGCGGCACTGGCGCTTGGTCCCGAGCACGTCTCTGCCTACGCCCTGACGCTCGACGATCCGGACCTCGAAGGCCTCACCGGGCGCCTTGGCGATCACCTTCCGACGCGTGCCGGAGCCCGCCGTTGGCGCACGTCGGCCGCGCGCGCGCAGGACGACGACCGCGCAGCGGCGCAGTACGAGCTGGCGACGACGCGGTTGGCGGCGGCCGGCTACCGAGGCTACGAGATCTCCAACTGGGCCCAACGCGGGCATGAAAGCCGCCACAACCTTGCCTATTGGCGTCGGCTCGCGTACGAGGCGGTTGGACCGGGTGCGCACTCATTCGACGGCCGGTCCCGCCGCTGGAACGCCGCACGCCTCGACGGCTATCTCGCCGCACTTACCCCTTCCGATGGGGCGCCGCCAGCGCTGCCGCCGGGCGGATCGGAGTCGATCGATGCGACGATCGCGGCGGTGGAGTCGGTGATCCTGGCGCTCCGCCTGGATACGGGCCTGGGTCGCGCCGAGGCCGAGTCGGGACCGTTGGGTCCGCACCTTGGCTGGGCCGTCAAGGCAGGGTTGCTGGAGTCGTTCGCCGATGCAGACGGCACGGGCGCACGCGTTCGACTGACCACGCCGGGCCGCCTTCTCTCGAACGAGCTGTTCGCGCGTCTCGACTGAGACGTGCGGCTCGCACATGTCGGGTTCATCGCCGGGCCTCGACTCCCAGGCAGCGCTTCCAGCAGCAAGGTTCAGACACGGCGCCCCGGCTGTGACACGCTGCGATGGCGTTCCGCTTGTCGCCGCCTGGGACCGGCTGCGACGGCGGGTCGGACGCGGCACAGCCGCCGAGATGATGGCTCGCCCATCGTTGACACCCTGAACGGGCGCCGGGTAGACTGTCGCTACCCCAGTTAGCACTCTCATAGTGCGAGTGCTAACCAATGTAGGAGAGGCTCAATGGCGCGTCGTGTGCGTCGCTCCAGCGGCCCTCTGGACCTCCGCTCTCAGGCGATTCTCCGGGCCGTCATCGAGGAATATGTCACCTCCGCCACGCCGGTCGGCAGCCAGGCGCTCGTCAACCGGTACCGGCTTGGCGTGTCCAGCGCGACGGTGCGCGCGATCCTGGCCGAGCTCGAGTCGGCCGGGCTGTTGACGCATCCGCATACATCCGCCGGACGCGTCCCGACCGAGCAGGGCTACCGCTACTACGTGGAGTCGCTGGTGGAGACGGCACCACTGGCACCCGTCGAGCAGCTGATGATCCGTCACCAGTTCGGGCAGGTCGAGCACGCCAGCGAGCAGTGGTTCCGGTTGGCCGCCACCACCCTCGCCTCGCTCACCGGGTCGGCCGGTCTCGCGACCCCGGCCAAGCCGAGCTCGGCGCACCTTCGGCACCTCGATCTCGTCGCCATCGGCGAGCGCACCGCCAGCCTCATCCTGGTGCTGCGGGAAGGAGCCCTCAAGCAGGTGCTGTTCGCCCTCGACGAGCCGGTTGAGCAGCACGAGCTGACGAACGTCGCCAACTACCTCAACGAGCTCCTCGACGGCCTGACCGCGCATGACGCCGAGCGATTCGTCGCCCGGCTCGATCCCTCGCAGCCCGGCATGTCGCTGCCGCGCCTGGTCGGAGATCGGGTGGTGCAGGCACTGCGGGAGTTCGACACGGCCGCCATCGAAGAGCTGTTCTCGGATGGCCTGCTCAACGTCATGGAGGCTCCCGAGTTCGCGCAGAGCGAGAAGCTCAGACGCGTGTTCGCCGCGCTCGAGAATCGCGTGTACCTCGCGGAGCTGATCGCAGGCGTCGCCGGCACCGGCCGCGTCCGCGTCTTCATCGGCCACGAGAACCCGGCCGCGGACATGGCCGACGTCTCCCTGGTCCTGGCCCCGTACGGCAACCCCGGTCGCGCCGTCGGCGTGGTCGGCGTTCTCGGACCGACGCGAATGGCATATCCGCAGGCAATCGGCACCGTCCGGTTCGTCTCGGGCCTGATGAATGAGCTCGTCGACCACATGTACGCCTGACGCGGCAACGGGATCGATCGATCCGCCGCGCCCTTCGACATCAACCCACACACGTCACCGGAGATCCATGAGCCGCAAGACCCGTGCACAGCAACGCATCGACGAGCTCGACGCGTCGCCGGCCGCCCTCACCGAAGAGCTCGACACCGTGCGTGCCGAGCGCGACGAGCTCGCCTCGGCCGCCGAGGAGTACCTCGCCGCGCTGCAGCGTGAGCGTGCCGAGTTCACCAACTTCCGCCGCCGCACGGCCGAGGAGCGCGAGCGAGATCTCGGTCTCGCCGGCGAAGACCTGATCCGCAAGGTGCTCGCGCTCGCGGACGACTTCGACCGCGCGATCGAGACTCGGCCGGCCGACCTGTTCGACGATGCCTGGGCGGAGGGGATCGTCGCCATCGACCGCAAGCTGCGCAGCCTGCTCGAGAGCGAGGGCGTGACCGCGGTGGAGGCAGCTCCGGGGACTCCGTTCGACCCACGCGAGCACGACGCCGTCGTGAGCGTCCCCGGTACCGAGCGAGCCGACGGCGAGATCGTCGAAGAGATCCGGCGTGGGTACCGGCTCCGAGACCGGGTGATCCGGCCGGCCCTGGTGGCGGTCGCCGCGGCTGGCGATGACCCCACCGGTCCCATCAACTGATCCATCCCACCAACCGACAATCCAGACCAGCCCAACCCAACCACCCGAAAGCAAGCGACCAGGAGAGCTCCCCGAATGGGCAAGATCATCGGCATCGACCTCGGAACGACGAACAGCGTCGTCGCAGTGATGGAAGGCGGTGAACCGACCGTCATCCCGTCGTCCGAGGGCAACCGCACCGTTCCATCGGTCGTCGGCTTTGCCAAGACCGGCGAGCGTGTCGTCGGCCAGCTGGCGAAGCGCCAGGCGGTCACCAACCCCACCAACACCGTCTATTCGATCAAGCGCTTCATGGGCCGCCGCTGGGACGACCCGGAGGTCCAGCGGTCGAAGACGCTCGTCCCGTACACGGTCGAGAAGGATCCCAAGTCCGACGGCATCCGCGTGGTCGCGGACGCCAAGCACTACTCGCCGCCTGAGATCAGCGCGATGGTGCTCCAGAAGCTCAAGGCCGATGCCGAGGCGTACCTGGGCGAGAAGGTCACCGAGGCCGTGATCACGGTCCCGGCCTACTTCGACGACACCCAGCGCCAGGCAACCAAGGATGCGGGCCGCATCGCCGGCCTCGAGGTCAAGCGGATCATCAACGAGCCCACGGCCTCGGCGCTCGCGTATGGCCTCGACAAGACGCACGACGAGAAGATCGCCGTCTATGACCTCGGTGGCGGGACGTTCGACATCTCGATCCTCGAGCTGGGCGAGGGCGTGTTCGAGGTCAAGGCCACCAACGGCGACACACACCTGGGCGGCGACGACTTTGACCAGCGTGTCATCGAGTGGCTGCTGGCCGAGTTCAAGAAGGACCAGGGGATCGACCTGTCCAAGGACCAGCAGGCGTTGCAGCGGCTCAAGGAGGCGGCCGAGAAGGCCAAGATCGAGCTGTCCTCGACGACCTCGACAGAGATCAACCTTCCCTACGTCACTGCCGACGCCTCGGGGCCCAAGCACCTGGTCATGAATCTGTCGCGGGCCAAGCTCGAGGATCTGGTCGCCGACCTGATCCAGAAGACGAAGGGCCCCGTCCAGGCCGCTCTCAAGGACGCAGGCCTCAAGCCGGCCGACATCAACGAGGTGATCCTGGTCGGCGGCATGACCCGCATGCCGGCCGTTCAGGAGATGGTCAAGGGCCTGTTCGGCAAGGAGCCCCACAAGGGCGTCAACCCCGACGAGGTGGTGGCGATCGGTGCCGCGATCCAGGCGGGCGTGCTGGGCGGCGAGGTCAAGGACGTCCTGCTCCTGGACGTCACGCCGCTGTCGCTGGGTATCGAGACCCTGGGCGGCGTCATGACGCGGCTGATCGACCGCAACACGACCATCCCGACCAGCAAGTCGCAGGTGTTCTCGACCGCCTCGGACAACCAGAACCAGGTCGAGATTCACGTCCTTCAGGGCGAACGCGACTTCGCGGCCGACAACAAGACGCTGGGGCGGTTCATCCTCGACGGCATTCCGCCGGCGCCGCGCGGCATCCCGCAGATCGAGGTCACGTTCGACATCGATGCCAACGGGATCCTCGACGTCAAAGCCAAGGACCGGGCGACGAGCAAGGAGCAGCAGGTCCGGATCACGGCGTCGTCGATGCTGTCCAAGGACGACGTGGACGATATGGTCCGCGACGCAGAGAGCCACGCTGACGAGGACAAGAAGCGGCGCGAGGAGGTCGAGCTTCGCAACCAGGCGGAGCAGCTGACCTATCAGGCCGAGCGCACGCTCACGGATCTGGGCGACAAGGTCTCCGCCGAGGACCGGTCGGAGGTCGAGAGCCAGGTGTCCGCCCTGCGCGAGGCGCTCAAGGGCAGCGACATCGAGCTGATCCAGGCCGGCATGACCAAGATCGTCGAGACGCTGTCGAAGGTGTCCACGGCCGCCTATCAGGCCACACCGGCCGAAGGTGGAGACGGGACCGATGGCGCCGACGGGGCCGGCTCCGCGGATGACGCGGGTTCGTCGGATGCGGGCGATGATGCCGGCGCCGGCGAGGAGACGGTCGAGGGCGAGTTCAAGGAGGTCTAGGCTCCAGGTCTAGCGCGAATACCCGACCCACCGGGCAGCTGCCCGGTGGGTCGTCTTCGTGTCTGTGTCGGGGCGGCCGTCTTCGTGTCTGGTCGGCCGCGCGCGTGCGGGCGCGGCTCGTGTCCGGTGCGTAGTTCGTGTTTCGGTGCCTCGCGCACATTCCGCCGGGCGCGCGCACGTTCCGCAGGGCGCGCGGCACGGGACCCCAAGGCGCGCGGCACGGGACGCCGAGCCGCGGCTCGGGACCCCAAGGCGCGCGGCTACGGGTGCGGTGGGCCCTCGCCCAGGCCGTCTTCTCCCGCTTACCACTCATGCGGGTCGTAGCGCCCGGATCGGGCCCGACTACCCTCCAGGCGGGTGAGCGGTGGTGTTTCCCCCTCCCCGCGGTCGGAGCCGGTGGCGATGACCCGAGTGAGTGGTAGCCGGGACAAACAGGATGCCTGCCGTGGAGCCGCCAGGGGCCGCGGCCCATCGTCGCAGCGCGACGGTGCGATTCGGGAGGACAGCGTTGAACGTCGACGCGTGGAGCTCGATGCGACGGCGTGTCGTCGTGGTGTCAGGCACGACGAGCCAGCGCGACACTGCCCGAGCGCGCCAGCCCCGCTCGCCCGCGATCGTCGCCGCGAGCCGGGCCTTGCGGTCGATGCCGGCAAGCGTCGCCTGGACGTCCGGGATCGTGCTCTTGACCTCGACGGTCAGCACCGACCCCGTCGGGCGGTGGAACGCGAGGATGTCGATCGACCCGCGCTCGCCGTAGATGCTGAAGGTGACCTCCGGCACGACTTCCCAGCCGTGGCGTCCAAGGAGCGTGCTGACTCGCTCGACGATTTCCGCATGGTCGGCATCGAGCAGTCGATCGAGGTCCTCACCGTGGGCGAGCAGTTGGACCCGCATTCGCCCGCCCAGCTCCGACACAACACGAGCGAGCAGTCGGTGGGTGACCCTGTCGGCACCGCCGCTCTCGATGCGGCTGATCGCCGATTGGGAGAGCCGGGTGCGCCGTGCGAGCTCGGCCTGCGTCCAGCCTCGGCGGCGCCGGAGGGCGCGAATCGCGAGGCCAATCCGGACCGACTCCACGCACCAACGATGGCCGCTCGCCCTTATCTCCGACTTTGATGCAGCGGTCGTGAGGACGAGGACGGCCGGGCGCGGCGCCCGGTTCTGACCTCGTGCCGCGACGGCGCGGCGGGTGAGGCGCCGGGCGTGGAGCCCGGTTGTGACCGCATATATCGCGAAGGCCGGGCGCGCTGCCCGGCCTTCGGGCGACGTGTGGATGGCGCGGCGGGTGAGGCGCCGCTACTGCCTCGCCATCGCGATCCTGAGGCGTTCCTCGGGATCGATGAAGTGGTCATGATCGTCCTTGCCGAGGTCGACCTGGACCCATTGGATCTTGCCCGTGAATCGGCTGCTCTCGGCCGTGTAGTCAGGCGTCACCGTCGTTCCCGACTCGTACCCGATATCGGTCGTTTCGTCGGCGGAGAAGACCATCGGCTGCGTCGCACCCACGCGGCCGGATCCAACGGCGGTGCCATCGTAGTAGAGGGTGACCGCACCGCCCTTGGCGAGCCCGCCTCCGTCGTACGCGAACTCCATGCGCACCTGGTGGCGGCCAGCCGGGATCGGCGTTTCCGCCTCGGTCGGGAACTCCTGGATGCCGAGCACGTTGTAGACGAACTTCGCGCGTCCGTCCTTCGCGTACAGGGACCAGCCGCCGAAGCGACCGCCCTGCGCGATGATCACGCCGGAGGCGCCGTCCGTCGGGATATCGAGCTCCGCGGTCACGGCGAATGACCAATTCTTGATGCTGACCACGCTGTTCTCGGACAACCGTCCCATACCCGGGAAGAACAGCTGGGAATCGCCACGGATCAACGTCGGCCGGCCCGCCAGGTCGGGATTGAGCCGCTCGCCCGTGCGGTCGTCCATCGGCAGCACGTTGTACTTCGTGGCCTCGATGAGCCACAGCCGTTGCAGCTTGGCCAGCCGCTCGGGCTGCTCGGCCGCAAGGTTGTGGGCCTGGCTGTAGTCGGTCGCGCCGTCGTACAGCTCCCAGGTGTCATCGTCAAAGTCACGGACGTTCGGATCAACGATCAACCATGGCGTCTTGTGCTTGGTGACCGCGCTCCAGCCGCGGTGGTAGATGCCGCGGTTGCCGAACATCTCGAAGTACTGCAGGTCGTGCTGCTCGGTCGCGCTCGCGTCGTTGAACGTGTACGCCATGCTCGAGCCTTCCATCGGCGACTGCTGCACGCCGTTGACCATGGTCGGCTCGGGCAGGCCCGCGACCTCGAGGACGGTCGGCGCGATGTCGATGACATGCGAGAACTGCGACCGCAGCCCGCCCGTCTCCCGGATGCCCTTGGGCCAGTGCACGATCGTGCCGTTGCGGGTCCCACCCCAGTGCGAGGCGACCTGCTTCGTCCACTGGAACGGGGTGTCCATCGCCCACGCCCAGCCAACGGAGTAGTGGTTGTAGGAGCTTGGGGAGCCGAACTCGTCAACCTTGCTGCGCATGAACTCGGGCGTCTCGAGGGCGGCCATCCCGTTGAAGTTGGCCATCTCGTTGAACGCGCCGTTCATCGTGCCCTCGGCCGACGCACCGTTGTCGCCGATGATGTAGTAGATCAAGGTGTCGTCGAGGATTCCCAGGTCGTCGATGGCGTCGATCAGGCGACCGACGTGGTGGTCGGTGTGCTCGAGAAACCCGGCGTACACCTCCATCTCGCGGGCCAGCACCGGCTTGAGCTCGTCAGGCATGTCGTCCCACGCCGTGATCTCGTCGTGGCGCCTGGTGGCCTCGGTGTCGGGCGGAACGATGCCCATCTCCTTCTGGCGGGCGAGCGTCCGTTCGCGTTGTACGTCCCAGCCGTCGTTGAACTTGCCGGCGTATCGGTCGGCCCACGACCTGGGAACGTGATGCGGCGCGTGCGTGGCGCCGGGCGCGAAGTACAGGAAGAAGGGCCGGTCCGGCATCAGCGCCTTCTGCTGGCGCACCCAGTTGCAGGCCCGATCGGCGAGGTCCTCGGTCAGGTGATAGCCCTCCTCGGCCGTCGCCGGTGGCTCCACGGGCGTCGTGCCCTCGTACAGCGCGGGCTCCCACTGGTTGTTCTCGCCGCCGATGAAGCCATAGAAGGTCTCGAAGCCGCCGCCACCCGACGGCCAGGCATCGAACGGACCCATCGGAGACGACTGCCACACCGGCACCTCGTGGCACTTGCCGAACTGGGCGGTCGAGTACCCGTTGAGCTTGAGCGTCATGGCCAGCGGCGCCTTGGTGTTGGGGCGCAGCGAGCTGTTGCCGGGCGCCGACGTGGCGGTCTCGGTGATGCTGCCCATGCCCACGGAGTGATGGTTCCGGCCCGTGAGCAGCGCCTGACGCGTGGGTGCGCAGAGCGCGGTCGTATGGAACCGGTTGTACCGCAGTCCCCCCGCCGCCAGGCGCTCGGCCGTCGGCGTGTTGCATGGACCACCGAACGCGCTCGAGGCACCGAACCCGACGTCGTCGAGCAGGATGATGACAACGTTCGGCGCGCCCTCGGGCGGCAGCAGCGGTTGGATCGGCGGATACGCGGTATCCGGGTCCTTCGCGTCGTAGGTCGTCAGCCTGGACGTCGGGCGATCCGGGATCGGCAGCATCGTGCGCGCATGACGGTCAGCAGGCATGGCAAGCCCCTTCGTTGTCGTGGGTGGCGGTTTGCACTGTGCCGCCGGAAACCAAGACGATGATGCGCCATTCGCCGCCACCCCATCTCCCGCCCGGGGCGGTACGGGCGAGGACCCGGCGGGTGCACAACATGCTACTTGACCCTAGCACGAACCCCGTCCTAGGATGAGGACTCGACCGACCGACTGGTCGGTCGGTTCTCGGAGGACAACGAGCGAGTGGGCAAGCCCGACCCGACCGAGCAGAGCCGGAATCGTCGAGAGCGGATCCTGGATGCTGCCTTCCACGCCTTCGCGACGCGCGGCTACCGGGACACCGCGGTGGACGACATCGCGGGTGCGTCGGACACGTCGAAGGGCGGCATCTACTTTCATTTTCCGAACAAGGAGTCGATCTTCCGCGAGCTGATGCAGACGACCGCCGACAAGCTGGTCGCTCGGGTCGAGCGGGAGGTCGCTCTCCACGACGAGCCGGTAGCGCGGGCCGACGCGGCGCTGCGCACGGTGCTCGCGACGTTCGCCGGCCACCGCACCATGGCCCGGCTGCTGTTCCTGGACACGATGGGTGCCGGGCGCGTCTTCCGCGCGGAGACGAATGCGCTGCACGAGCGGTTCGCGCACCTGATCGAGGGCTACCTGGACGAGGCGGTCGAGTCCGGGGCCATCCCGCCGATTGACACGACGATCGCGAGCATCGCCTGGTTCGGCGCGCTCAACGAGGTCGTCGCCCGATGGCTCATGGCCGATGATCCCGGTCGCCTCGAGGACGCGTACCCGGCCCTGCGCGCGGTGCTGCTCCGCAGCGTCGGCGTGAGCGAGGCACGGATCGCCGAGGTGGCGTCGCCAGCCGGGGGGCACGTGCTCCCGGGACGAGCGCAATGATCGCTCTCGCCACGCGATGACCGTCCGGGACCTTGCCCATCCCGGGCTTTCCGAGATGCTGAGCGACGTGCTCGCCATGCCCGCCGTGGGCTCGCGGCCGACGCTGGCATCGGCAGCTGTGCCCATCGACGCCATGGACCCGATCGCGCTGTTCGCGGCTGCCGCGGAGGCCGACCTCGAGGCCGCGGCCTGGCTGCGACCCGCCGAGGGCTTCGCGCTGGTCGGCATCGGGCGGGCATGGAGCGTCGAGCCTGAGGGGCCGGAGCGATTCACTGCCGCGGAGCGAGCGTGGCACAACCTCGTGGCCGACGCCCGCGTGGACCGACAGGACCTCCCCGCGCCGGCCGGCCCGGTGCTGATGGGCGGGCTCGGGTTCACCGGACGCGCGCCCCTGCCGTCGGATGCCTGGGCGCCGTTCGGCGCCGCGTCGCTCGTCCTGCCCGAGCTCACGTACGCCGCGACGCCTGACGGCACCTGGCTCACGGCCTCGCTGGTCGGCAGGTCAGTGACGTCCCGGGAGGCGCGGCAGCGCGAGCGCGTCTGGGAGGCCCTCCGAGCCCGTGCGCGCGAGCTTGCCCCGTCTCCGAACGGGATCGTGGCCCGGCCGGTGTTCGCGCCGCTCCACATCGACGCCGAACACCCGGACCGCGAGACCTGGGACCGGCTGGTCGGGATGTTCGCGGGCGCCGTCGGGCGCGGCCGGCTGGACAAGGTCGTTCTGGCGCGCCGCGTGGATCTCCGATCACCGGTCGAGCTGGACGTGGCGAACGCGCTCCAGCGGCTGGCCGCAAGCGCGCCGGAGAGCACGATCTACGCGTTCCGCCGCGATGGCCGGACGTTCCTGGGGGCAACCCCCGAGCGTCTCGTCCGGACCGATGGCCGACGATTCCAGACGATCGCTGTGGCCGGGACCACCGGCCGTGGCGCCGACACCCAGGAGGACGACCTGCTCGCGGCGGCGCTCCTGGCCTCCGAGAAGGACCGCGAGGAGCAGTCGATCGTGGTGTCGGCGATCCGGGACATGCTGACCCCACTTGCGACCACGCTCGAGGTGGCTCCGGAGCCGTCGATCATGCGGCTCCGGTTCGTCCAGCACCTCGCCACCGAGATCACGGGCACGTTGCCCGACGCGCACGGCCTGCTCGCCCTCGGCGAGCGTCTGCATCCCACCCCGGCGGTGGGCGGCGAGCCACGCGACCTTGCGTTGACGCTGCTGGACGAGCACGAGGGCTTCGATCGCGGGTGGTATGCGGGGCCGATCGGCTGGCTTGGCGTCGACGGCGACGGGGAGCTGCGCGTGGCGCTCCGCTGCGGCATCGTCGACCGAACGCGGGCGAGCCTGTTCGCGGGCTGCGGGATCGTGGCCGATTCCGATCCTGCATCCGAATGGGAGGAGTCGCGCATCAAGCTGCGTGCCGTGATCTCGGCGCTGGGACACCTGGAGCACGACGATGACTGACGCAGCCCTCCTCCGGGCGTTCGTCGCCGAGCTGGTCTCCGCCGGGCTGCGCGACGCGGTGGTCTGCCCCGGGTCGCGCTCGACACCGCTCGCGCTCGCGCTGCGCGCTTCGGCGGGCGTTCGTGTCCGGGTGCTGCTGGACGAGCGGTCCGCCGGCTTCTTTGCCCTCGGGATGGCGCGCACATCGCGGCGCCCGGTCGCACTCCTGGCAACCTCGGGCACGGCGACGGTCGAGTTCGCGCCGGCAGTGGTCGAGGCGTCACTGTCGCGGGTGCCGCTGGTGGTCCTCACCTCGGACCGGCCGGTCGAGCTCCGGGATCGCGGGGCACCCCAGACGATCGACCAGGTCCACCTCTATGGCCGGGCGGCCAAGTGGTACACGGAGCTGCCGCTGGGCGATGGCGAACCGGCCACGCTCGCGCATGTTCGCTGGGTTGCCGGACGGGCGATGGCCACCGCACAGGCCGGGCCCGCGGGGCCTGTCCAGGTCAACGCGCCGTTTCGCGAGCCGCTGCTTCCCGACGGCCCCCCTGGGATCGCACCGGCCTCCGTCGCGGAGCGACCGTTCGCGGCTTCGATCGCCGGTCGCCGCGAGCTCGACGGACCGGACCTTGACGCCCTCGCCTCCCGCATCCGCGGCGTGCCTCACGGGCTCATCGTGGCTGGTCCGGACGACGATCCGGCACTCCCGGCGGCGCTCGGCTCGCTCGCCGGGGCAACCGGGTATCCGATCCTCGCGGATCCGCTCTCGGGTCTGCGCACGGGCCGCCATGACAAGACCCACGTCATTGTCCGCGGCGACCAGCTGGTGCGCCCCGGGCCGTGGATCGACGGCCACCTGCCGGACCTCGTGATCCGCACCGGCGCGATGCCAACCTCCAAGCCGCTCACCCAGCTCCTGGCGAGGATCCGACCGGAGCTGCTCGTGCTCGATGCCGACGGGGGCTGGCGGGAGTCGGCTCTCGTGCCCGCGACGTTCGTCCACGCGGACCCGGCGGCCACGGCAAGCGCGCTCGCGCGTGAGCTCGATGGCGTGGCTGTCGAGGCCCGCTGGGATGCCGACTGGCGAGCGGCCGACGACGCCGTGGGCGACGTCATGACGACATGGATGGCGAGCCTCCGCGAGCCATTCGAGGGGGCGCCGTTCCCGGTGCTCGCCGCTGCGCTTCCCGATGGCGCGGTGCTCTGGGCAGGGAACTCCATGCCGGTTCGCGACCTCGATGGCTGGCTGCCCGCGACCGATCGCGCGATCACCGTTCGCTCGAACCGCGGCGCGAACGGGATCGACGGGGTCGTGTCCACGGCCCTCGGCTCATCCGCCGTGGCGTCGGGCGAGGTGGCGCTGGTGGTGGGCGACATCTCGTTCCTGCACGACCTCAACGCGCTCGTCGCGGCGCGCCTTCATGACCTCTCGGCCACGATCGTGCTGGTCAACAACGACGGGGGCGGGATCTTCTCGTTCCTGCCGCAGGCACAGCCAGCCGCTGTGGCCGGAATGGGGCTGCCGGACCACTACGAGGAGCTGTTCGGGACGCCGCACGGCATCGACCTGGCGCCGATCGTCACGGCCATGGGTGGGGAGCACCGGCTGGTGGACCCCACGATCCTGCGGGCGGTGATCGAGGGCTCGGTCGGGCGCCCGGGGGTGCGGGTCCTCGAGCTTCGGAGCGACCGTACCCGGAACGTCGAGCTCCACCGGGAGGTCGAGGCGCTGGCCCAGGCGGCGCTGGTCCGGATGCCACCGCCTCAATCGCACGAGGCACGCAGCGTCACGACCCGGGCGGCGGCCGGGCGGGTGACGTCTTGACCGGGGTGAGCGAGGCGGGCGCTCCGGGCTGGGCGGTCGAGGAGGCAGGGTCCGGTCGGCCGCTTGTGCTGCTCCACGGGTTCACCGGGTCGGGTGCGTCCTGGGCGGGCCATCTCGGCGTCCTTGCGGCACGGTTCCGCGTGATCGTCCCGGACCTGCCCGGGCACGGGCGCTCCGCGTCGGTCGACCCTGTGCGAATGACCGTCGAGCGAACCGCCGACGACCTGGCGCTGGTCCTCGAGCAGCTCAACGCGAGCCCCGCGGCCGTCCTCGGCTATTCCATGGGCGCCCGGATCGCGCTCCGACTCGCCGTCGCGCACCCGGAGGATGTGAGTCGGCTCGTGCTTGAGAGCCCGTCAGCGGGCATCGCCGATCCAGCGGTCAGGGCGGAGCGACGCGCAGCTGACGCCGCGCTCGCCGATCAGCTCGACCAGGGCGACATCGCCGACTTCGTCGGGCAATGGGAGGAGCACCCGGTCTTCGCCGGGCACGCAGCGCTCGAGCCGAGCGTGGCCGAGCGCCAGCGAACGATCCGGTTGGCCAACGACCCGCACGCCCTCGCCGCAAGCCTCCGTGCCGCCGGCCAGGGAGAGATGGAGCCGCTCCACGATCGCCTGCCCCGGCTCGCCGTCCCGACGCTCGTCATCGGTGGTGTGCTGGACACCGTGGCGCGCGGCCGGGCCGAGCTGGTTGCCGCCTCCATCCCGGGCGCGCGCCTCGAGCTGATCGGAGATGCCGGTCACATGCCCCACCTTGAACGCCCCGACACCTTCCGCCGCATCGTGCTCGCCTTCCTGCAGGAGGACCCCGCCGCATGACCGATCCCACGACCCCGACCGCCGACGTCACCTGGACCACCGTCGTCGAGTACGGCGATATTCGCTACGAGCACTCGGGGACGGGCATCGCGAAGGTCACGATCAACCGCCCCGAGGTCCGGAACGCGTTCCGGCCCCAGACCGTGGCCGAGCTGATCGACGCCTTCGCGCGCATCAGGGACGACGCCACCATCGGCTGCGTGCTGCTCACCGGCGAGGGCGACGCGGCGTTCTGCTCGGGCGGTGACCAGCGGTACAAGAGCCACTCCGGCGGCTACGTCGGGGACGACGGGATCGCTCGTCTCAACGTGCTCGATCTCCAGCGCCAGATCCGGTCGTTGCCGATCCCCGTCATTGCCCTCGTCAACGGGTACGCGATCGGTGGCGGACACGTGCTGCACGTCGTGTGCGACATGACGATCGCCTCGGACAATGCGATCTTCGGCCAGGTCGGACCGCGCGTCGGCAGCTTCGACGCCGGGTTCGGGGTTGGGCTGCTGGCCCGGCTGGTGGGCGACAAGAAGGCCAAGGAGATCTGGTTCCTGTGCCGCCAGTACACGGCCCGGGAAGCGCTCGACATGCACCTCGTCAACACGGTCGTGCCCCTGGCGGAGCTGGAGTCCGAAGGAGTGGGCTGGGCGAACGAGATCCTCCAGATGAGCCCGACGGCCATCCGCTTCCTGAAGTCGTCGTTCCTGGTCGCGACCGATGGGCTGGCCGGGCTGCAGGAGTTCGCGGGTCACGCGACCGGCCTGTACTACACCACCGACGAGGCGCACGAGGGCTCCCGGGCCTTCCTCGAGAAGCGTCCCGCGGAGTACGAGAAGTACCCGAGGCGTCCGTGAAATACCCGAGGCGTCCGTGAAAGACCCGAGGCGTCCGTGACGACACCCACCCCTGTAGCCGTCCGCCACCAGTGGTGACGTCCGGGGCCTCGCGCGCGTCCGCGCCGACACCCGGCCCGCGGCCGTCGTCCCTGCACATCTGGCTGCTCGCGGCACGCCCGGCGACCCTGCCCGCGGCACTGAGCGGGGTGATCGTCGGGATCGGCGCGGCGCTGGGCGTGGGTGGTTCGCTCCGGCTCGATACCGCGCTCGGATGCGTGGCGGTCGCGCTGCTGCTACAGGTCGTGGCCAACTTCGCCAACGACCTGTCCGACTTCAGGCGGGGGGCGGACACGCCGGACCGCTCGGGGCCGACGCGGGTCGCTGCGGCGGGGCTGGTGACGGAACGCCAGCTGGAGGTGGCGATCGCGCTGACCATCGCGCTGGCCGGGGTCATCGGGTTGTGGCTCACCGTGGTCGGTGGACCGGTCCTGCTGGCGCTCGGGGTGCTGGCGGTCGTGGCCGCCCTCGCATACACGGGCGGCCCCCTGCCGTACGGGTATCACGGCCTGGGCGAGGTGTTCGTGTTCGTGTTCTTCGGGCTCGTTGCGGTCGTCGGGACGGCATATCTCCAGGTGCTGCGGCTGGAGCCGCTGTTCGTCGCGGCGGCTATTCCGGCAGGGGCGCTCATCACCGCCATCCTCGTGGTCAACAATCTGCGCGACATTCCCACCGACCGGGCAGCCGGCAAGCGGACGCTGGCGGTGATGCTGGGGGTGACGGGAACGCAGGTCGAGTACGCGCTCCTGCTCGCGATCTCGTTCCTGGTCCCGATCGGGCTGGTTGTCGCAGGGCGCTCGCCATGGGTGTTGGCGCCGCTCGTGTCGCTGCCGATGGCATGGCCGCTGCTGCGGACGGCGCGCGGCTTCACAGAGCCGCGCGAGCTCAACCCCGTGCTCAAGGGCACGGCCCGGCTGTCGCTCGCATTCGGCGTGCTCTATGCGATCGGGCTGGCGCTCAGCATGCCGGCATGATCGGCTCTGGGCGGTCCGGAAGGTCAGGACGCGAGGGCAGCGAATGAGCCGGATCGTCTCCATGCGGGCCGATCGCGTATCGGTGCCCTTCCGCCGGCCATTTCCCACCGGGGCGGGGATGTGGGTCGAGCGCGATGCCTGGCTGGTCCGGGTGATCGACGACGACGGACGCACCGGCTTCGGGGAGGCCGTGCTCGAGCCGGCGGATGGTGAGACGGCGGCCACGGTCCTGCGGCTGCTCATCCGCGAGGCGGTCGAATCTGCCGCGACGGGCAGGCTGCCGACAGGCCACGAGCTCGAGGAGCATGGACGGCCCGGGCGGTCGCTGCGGGCCGCCCTCGATGCGGCGCTCGACGACCTGGCGTCCGAGCCGGCCCCGACTCTCCTGCACGGTGGAGGCGTCGGGGTCAATGCGACCCTTCCAGCGCTTGGTCCGTCGGCCTCGGCGGAGGCTGCCCGGCAGGCCGTCGCCGCGGGATTCCGGACCCTCAAGCTCAAGGTGGGAGCCGAGCGCGAGACCGAGACGCTCACCGAGCGGGTGGGTGCAGTCCGATCCGCGGTCGGGCCGGATGTCCGGCTGCGCCTCGACGCGAACGGCGCATGGGACATGGAGACGGCCGCCAAGCGGCTGGCCGGCGTTGCACGGTTCGAGCCCGAGTACGTGGAGCAGCCGCTGGGCGACGACGACCCCGCGCTCCTCGCGACGCTGCGGCGCCGGGCGCGGGTGCCCGTCGCGGCCGACGAGTCGGTCGCCTCAGCGCGGGCGGCGCGGGCGTTGCTGGATGCGGATGCGGTCGATGTGCTGGTGGTCAAGCCGTCGCGAGTCGGCGGGCCGGTGGTCGTCGCCGAGATCGCGGCGATGGCCGCGGACCGGGGCGTTCCCGTCGTCGTGAGCACGCTGTTCGAGACGGGGATCGGGATCGCGGCCGCGCTCCGCCAGGCGGCGATGCTGCCGGGCGTTCGGGGCTCCTCCAATATGGCCGGCGCGACGGACGCGTCCGGCGCCGGCGACCCCGGGGGCCCTGACCACGGCCTGGCGACCGCCGGGTTGCTCGAGCACGATCTGCTGGCCGACGGACTGCCCGTTGACGACGGCCGGATGTGGCTGCCCGCTGTTGACGCGGCCGAGGACGGCCCGACGGGCAGTGGGGCGAGCGATGCGGGCGCCAGGGGCGCCCGTGCGACGGGCGGGTTGGGGGTGACCCCCGATGAACGGGCGATCCAGCGCTACCGGGTCGAGTCGACGGAGGCGGTGGGGGGGTCGTGACCGCGACGCCGATCGACGAACGCGTTCGGTCGCTTGCCGCGGTGGCAGCCGATGAGCCGGCAATCCTCGACGGCGACCGGACGACGACCTGGGCCGAGCTCGCGGCGGTGGTCGAGCGTTCGGCCGCTGCGCTGCGATCGGCTGGGGTCCAGCCCGGAGATGTCGTGACGGTCCCGGCTGAGCCGGCTGTCGCGGCCATGACCTGGATCCTGGGGGCGCTGCGCGCCGGCGCCGCGGTCGCGCCGCTGGACCGGCGCCTGACGGCCGCGGAGCGGGAGCGGGCGATGACGGTGCTCGACCCCGTGCTCGAGATTGCCGCTGACGGCGCCATCCGAGGTGGCGGCGCGACCGGTCGGCGGCTGGCGGGTCCGGCGATCGTGGTCATGACCTCGGGGACCACCGGGCGCCCGAAGGGCGTGATCCTGTCGCCTGGCGCCATGGATGCCAGCGCCAGGGCGTGGCTCTCGGCGCTGCCACCGGCGACCGGCTGGCTGCTGGCGCTCGGAACGGGCCACGTCGCGGGGCTGGGCATCGTCTGGCGCTCGATCGCGGCCGGCGTGCCGATGCGGGTGGCGGACGGGACCGATCCGGGCGCGATCCTCGCGGCGCTCGGGAAGACGCCGCTGGTGAGCCACGTCTCGCTGGTTCCGGCCCAGCTGGCGCGCCTGCTCGACGCTTCCGGAGATCCGCCGCCGGGCACGCTGCGCGCCGTGCCGCTTGGCGGCGGTCGGATCCCTGCGGCGCTCGTCATGCGGGCGATCGACGCCGGCTGGCCGGTGGTGCCGACCTACGGTCTGAGCGAGGCGGGCTCCGGCGTCACGGCGCTGCCGAGCGCGGAGGCTCACGAGGCGCCGGGGAGCGCCGGGCGGCCGCTCCCCGGGGTCCAGGTCACGATCGACGAGCCGGACGCGAACGGGATCGGCGAGATCGTCGTCAGCACGCCTGGTGCGTTCGACGGGTACGTAGGTGACAGCCCGCGGGAACCGGGGACGCCGATTCGGACCGGCGACCTGGGCCGACTGGATGCGGTCGGGCGGCTCGACGTCGTCGACCGGCGGACCGATCGGATCGTTCGCGGTGGCGAGAACATCTCCCCGGCGGAGGTCGAGGCGGTGCTCGAGGCACACCCCGCGATCGCGGAGGCGGCGGTCGTCGGGCGCCCGGACCCGGTGTGGGGACAGGTGCCCGTGGCTGCGGTGGTCGTCGCGGCCGGCACGCCGAACCCGGGCTCGACCGCGCTGGCCGCCCATGTCCGCACGTCGCTGGCCGCGTTCAAGGTTCCGGTGTCGTTCGTGCGCGTCCCCGCCCTGCCCCGGACCGGCGGCGGCAAGCTCCGCCGAGCGGAGGTGCGCGGGAAGCTGGGGCGACCGATCGTCGGGTCGCTGGTCAGACCGGATGGGACCCGCATCGGCTGGCGAACCACGGGGACCGGCGCGGTCACCATGGTCCTGCTTCACGGGACCCTGTCCACCGCGGCCCAGCTCGATCGCCTGGCCGTGACCCTCGCGCAACCCGGCGACGTCACCGTGCTCGCGGTCGATCGTCGCGGCAGCGGCAGCAGCCGGATGCACGAGCCGTCCCCCGTCGACGTCGCGACCCACATCGACGATCTGCTTGCCGTCCTCGACCACGAGGGTCTCGGGGTGGTCGACCTGGTGGGGCTCAGCTACGGAGCGGTCGTCGCGCTCGAGACCGCCGCACGTCACCCCGAGCGGGTCGGGCGGGTGGTTGCCTGGGAGCCCCCGTATGGACCGCTGGCCGATGCGCAGACGCGCGACTGGTTCGCCGCGCTGGCCGACTCAACGTCTGCGGCCCACCGCACCGGAGGGACCGCGGCTGCGGCCGAGACCTTCATGCGTGCGGTCGCCGGAGACAGGGCCTGGGACCGGCTGCCGGACCGTGCCCGCGCGTTCCTTGCATCGGAGGGCGACGGTGCGCTCGCCGACGCCGCACTGCTCGGGCTCGATCCCGATGGCCTGGCGGGCATCACCGTTCCGGTCACGCTCCTCACCGGCTCCACGAGCGAGCCGTTCTATGCTCCGATCGCACGTGCCGTCACCGAGCGCGTCCCGGGCGCCCGGCAAGTCGAGCTCGATGACCTGGACCACGCCGCGCCGCTCACCGAACCCGTCCGGATGGCCGCCGCCATTCGGGATCACCTGGAGCCTCATCCATGACCACCAAACCTCGCGACGCGGCTCCGTCGGGCGCCTCGACCGGATCGGGCAACGCGGCTGCGAGCGGCGAGGTGCGGGAGATGTTCGACCGCATCGCCCGCGTCTACGACCCCATGAACCTTGCGATCAGCGCATTCCAGGAGCCGCGCTGGCGCCGGCACCTGGTTCGCGGCGCGCGGCTGCGGGCGGGCGGATCGGCGCTCGATGTCGCCACGGGAACGGGCAAGGTCGCCGCCGACCTGCGCCGGCGCGCCGGCGCCACCGGGCGCGTGCTGGGAGTGGACCTGTCACCCGGCATGGTCGCGATCGCGCAGGGGCGGTTCGCGGACCGCCCCGGGCTCGAGTTCGTCGTTGGCGACGCGCTCGCGCTGCCGACCGAGGACGGGACGTTCGACGCGGCGACGATCGCGTTCGGCATGCGCAACCTGCCGGACTACCGGCGAGGCTTCGAGGAGATGGCACGGTCGGTCCGACCGGGCGGGCGCGTGCTGTGCCTGGAGATCGCCCGTCCCCGCAGCCGGCTCGCCCGGTTCATGCGCTGGTGGTTCGACCGGATCGTGCCGCTGATCGGCCGATTGGCGGGCCAGGGCAGCGCCTACGCGTACCTGGTGCGCAGTGTCCAGGCCTATCCCGCGCCGGAGCGTATCGCGGAGATCATGGCCGAGGCTGGCCTGGTCGACGTCCGCTGGCGGGGGCTAACCGGCGGCATCGTCACCCTGCACGAGGGCACGGTTCCGGGCCGCTGAGCGCCGTACCCTGCCGTCGTGGGGTCATCGGACAGCCGGCCCAAGCGCCGATGGTGGCGCCGGCCGCATCGGTCGATCATCGAGACCATCGCCCCCAGGGACCTGGGGCGCGACTTCCGGTTGCTGCTGGCCTCGGCGATCCTGACCAACGCCGGCGATGGGTTCACGCTGGCCGCGGGGCCGCTGCTCGTCGCTTCTCTGACGCCCGACCCGTTCCTGGTGTCGATGGCGTTTCTCGCCCAGCGGCTGCCCGTGCTGCTGTTCGGGTTCGCGGCCGGCGTCGTTGCAGATCGGTTCGACCGGCGACGGATCGTGGCCGGGGTGAACCTCGGGCGAACGGTGGTGATGCTGATCCTCGCGAGCACGATCGTCAGCGGGACGGTGAGCATCGCCCTCGTCCTGGTCGTGCTGCTCATCCTGAGCGCGACCGAGACGTTCGCCGATGTCGGGAGCAGCAGCCTGCTTCCGCGGCTTGTTCCACGGCGGCGCCTGGGCGTCGCGAACGCGCGGCTGCAGGGTTCGTTCCTGCTCTCCAATCAGCTCGTGGCGCCACCAATCGGCGCCTTCCTGTTCGCGATCGGGATGGCCCTGCCGTTCACAACCGATGCCGTCTGCTTTGCGCTCGGCGCGCTGCTCGTGTCCAGGATCGCCTCGACACGGTCCGCGACGAGCGAGCCGGGCGAGCCTCGCCCGCGTGTGCGCACTGATCTCCTGCAGGGGATGCGCTGGCTGATGGGCAACCCGCCGATGCGGACGCTCGCGCTCACGATCCTCGCGTTCAACGTGACGTTCGGGGCGGCGTGGTCGGTGCTCGTTCTCTATGCCCAGCAGCAGCTCTCGATGAGCGACGTCGGCTTCGGTCTGTTGACGACCGCGATGGCGGTGGGCGGCGTGATCGGGACGTCCGCCTACGGTCGCCTGGAACGACGGTTCTCGCTGGCCGACATCATGCGCGTGGGCCTGCTCATCGAGACCGGCACCCACCTCGTCCTGGCGCTGACGACCAGTGCCGGCGTCGCGTTGGCGGTCATGGTGGTCTTCGGCGCCCACGCCTTCGTCTGGAACACGACGGCGACGGTCGTCCGCCAGCGCTCGGTACCGGACGCGCTGCTCGGCCGGGTCACCGGCGTGTACGAGGTCGCCTGGGTTGCCGGCATCGTGATCGGGACGCCGATCGGCGGCCTGCTGGCGACCGCCTACGGGATCACCGCGCCGTTCTGGTTCGGGTTCGTCGGCTCCGCGCTCCTCGTGATCCTGCTGTGGCGCCAGTTCTCGTACATCGTCCACGCCGCGGATGAGGGACCAGCGGGCACTGCCCCGGCCGCCGACTGACGACGCGTCCGGGCAGAGCGGACGCGGTACCATCCCAACCCCTGCCCATGACCGATCCTCGACCCACGTTCATCCACGCCCGGGGCCTCACCAAGCGGTTTGGCACGTTCACCGCCGTGGACGCCATCGACTTCGACGTCGCGGAGGGGGAGTCGTTCGGCTTCCTCGGTCCCAACGGTGCCGGCAAGACCAGCGCGATGCGCATGGTGGCCTGCGTGTCGCCGGTGACCGAGGGCACCCTGCGGGTGCTCGACCTCGACCCGGCGACCGACGGTGCCCGGATCCGTGGCCGGCTGGGTGTGGTCCCGCAGCAGGACACGCTCGACACCGAGCTCACGGTCCGCGACAACCTCGTGATCTACGGCCGCTACTTCGGGCTGTCGCGCGCGGAGGCCCGGCGGCGGGCGAACGATCTGCTCGACTTCGCGCACCTGTCCGACCGCGCGAACGACAAGGTCGACCCGCTGTCGGGCGGCATGAAGCGCCGTCTCACCATCGCCCGTGCGCTGATCAACGAGCCGTCCATCCTGCTCCTCGACGAGCCCACCACCGGGCTCGATCCGCAGGCTCGTCATCTGCTCTGGGAGCGCCTCTACCGGCTCAAGCGCCAGGGCGTCACGCTCGTGCTCACGACCCACTACATGGACGAGGCGGAGCAGCTGTGCGACCGCCTGGTCGTGATGGACCGGGCGCGGATCGTGGCCGAGGGTAGCCCGCGGCAGCTGATCGAGCAGTATTCGACCCGCGAGGTGACCGAGCTGCGGTTCCCGGTCGGTGTGCAGGAAACGCTCGACGGCGAGCTCGAGGGTCTTGGCGGCCGCGTCGAGCGGCTCCCGGATCGCGTCCTGATCTACACCGACGACGGCGAGTCCACCGTGGCGGCCGTCAACGCGCGTGGTCTGGTGCCCGAGACCGTGCTCGTTCGCCGAAGCTCGCTCGAGGACGTCTTCCTGCGTCTGACCGGGCGCTCGCTGATCGACTGATGGCGATCGCGGGAACCCTCCGGCCATCCGCGCCGCAGCACCCGGCGACCGGCACGAACGTGCCGCCGCAGCGCGTGCTCGATGGCGCCCGGGCCGCCTACGAGCACCAGCTCCTGCTCTACCGCAGGCAGTGGCGTGGCTCGATCTTCGGCAGCTTCGCGCAGCCGGCGCTGTTCCTGCTGGCGATGGGCGTGGGGCTCGGCTCGTACGTGGACCAGGCGGACAGCGCCGCCATGGGCGGGGTGACCTACCTCCAGTTCCTGGCCCCGGCGCTGCTTGCGTCGTCCGTGATGCAGACCGCCGTGTTCGAGTCCACCTTCCCGGTGCTCGGCGGCTTCCACTGGATCCGGCGCTACCTCGCGATGTATGCGACGCCGCTGACCCCCTATGCGATCGCCTTCGGGCAGCTGGCCTGGATCGCGACCCGGGCCACCCTGGTGGGTGCCATCTTCGCCCTGGTCGCGGTGCTGTTCCAGGCAGCGCCGCCGGTCGGTATCGCGCTTGCGGTCCCGGTCGGCACGCTGACCGGGCTGGCCTTCGCCGCACCCATCGCCGCGTTCATGTCCACCCAGCGCGACACGACCGCGTTCAGCAACCTCTGGCGGTTCGGGATCACGCCCCTGTTCCTGTTCAGTGGCACATTCTTCCCGATCGAGCAGCTGCCCGAGCAGGTCCGTTGGGTAGCGTGGCTGCTGCCGCTGTGGCACGGCGTCGTCGTGTGCCGCGCGCTGTCGCTCGGGACGTTCCTGGGCGAGCTCCCGATCATGCTCGTCCACCTCACGATCCTGGTCGGCATGGCGGCGGTGGGCACGGTCGCGATGTTCATCATGTTCCGGCGGGAGCTCGAGCGATGATGGCCGCGCTGGCCTCGCTGCCACGCATCCTGCCCATCGGGCTCGGCAGCCGCCGCGCGGCGCTCCTGATCGAGCGCAACGTCTACGTCTACCGGCGCGGCTGGATGGTCCTGTTCTCGGGTTTCTTCGAGCCGCTGTTCTACCTGATCGCGATCGGACTCGGCATCGGCGGCATCGTCGGCGACATCCCGGGACCCGACGGCACGCCGATCCCGTACGCGCTGTTCGTGGCACCCGCGCTGCTGGCGACCGCGTCGATGAACGGCGCCATCGCCGAGTCGACGTTCAACGTGTTCTTCAAGCTCAACTACCAGAAGACCTACGACGCGGTGCTCGCGACGCCGCTCGGGGCAGGGGACGTGGCGCTTGGCGAGATCGGCTGGTCAATGATCCGCTCGACGCTGTACGCGATCGGCTTCGTGATCGTGATCACGCTGATGGGCCTCGTCGAGTCGCCGTGGGCGATCCTGGCGGTGCCGGCGGCGACGCTGCTCTCGTTCGCGTTTTCGGCTGTCGGCATGGCGGCGACCACCTTCATGCGCTCCTGGCAGGATTTCGACCTTATCCAGCTGGTCGTGCTGCCGCTGTTCCTGTTCAGCGGCACCTTCTACCCGATCGCCGCCTACCCGGAGCCGATTCGCCTGATCGTCGCGCTCACGCCCCTGTACCAGGGCGTGGACCTCATCCGGTCGCTGG